>SIAO01000003.1 GCA_009691765.1 Planctomycetota bacterium
CAACCTTCGCGGCCAGTGACTCCGAGCAGGTCTGTGCAGGTGGATACGCCACGCAGCACATTCACGAACCCTGCGCCCGCGCCTGTCTCGCGGCCCAGCACTGATTGGAGTTCGCCGCGCTCAACGCCGCAGTCTTCGCCCACGACGCGCCCCAGCACGAGCAGTGGACGCGGTACCAGCAGCACAGGTACAGCAGCTTCGCGTCCTGCGCCGAGCTACAGCCCGCCAGTGCGAACACGCGGATTCGCAGATGATGTGCGCCCCAGTGGGCGCGACACTGGCACGGGCCTCCGGCCGCGTTCGCACACAACGGAACAGCCAAGCCGCGGGCTCTCTAGTACACCGAGCACGCGTCCGTCTGCCGGTTGGACATCTGTTCGTCCGACAAGTAGTCCTGCGGCGACTTCAAGTGGCAAGAACTCACCCCGTGGCGCAGCAACGACGGACAGTCCGAGCGGTCGGCCAACTGAACCTGCTCGCTCGGCGACTCCGCGCGGTGCTGTGGTGTCCGATATCCCAACGGGCCGCCCCGTGAGTTCGGCCGTGACCCCGATGGTCAACACTCCAAGTGGTGGCGTGCGCCCAGTGCAAACCGTTGTTCCGCCCTTGGCACCAGCACCTGTCGCATCACCACTGAACACCGCAGGCAACAGCACTGTCGGTGTTGGCATGGGCACACCGGTGTGTTTGCCCGCTAACAATCTTCCGTTCGGTTCCTATCCATGGTGCTACAGCTACTCGTCATCGCCCTATTGGAGCATGGGTTATTGGGATCCGTGTTGGTCACCGTGCTCGTGGGTGGCGTCACCCGCGTGGTGCACTCCTTCGTGGTGTTTTGGAGCACCGGGCTGGTCGTGGGTGAGTTGGTGCCGCCCCAGTTGGCGTTACTCCGTGGGCTTCGGCTACTCCAGCACTTCCTATTGGGACCCGTGCGCAACGCCCAGCTACATCACCTACGGCTACTATCCTTGGAGCTACTACAACACCGTTGGCTACTACCCGGGCTACAGCACTCTGTATCACCGCGGCGCGGTGGTGGAATACCTTGAGACCGTTGATCCCTATGTCGAGTACGACACGGTGGTCGTGGATTCCGGCATGGTGACGGTGCCTGCGCGCATGTCACTGGTGCCTTCAGCATTCAACATTCCGTTGGATCCAGATTTTCCGGCAGGACTCTCAGCAGGGGAGTGCCTCGCGCGCGGTGAAGGTTGGCTGCGTTCGCGACGCTATCTGTTGGCTGCGGAAGCCTTCCGGCGTGCATGGTTGTTCCATGAGGATGATGGGTGGGCTGCTTCGCAACTCGGACTCGCGCTTGCGGCATCTGGACGCTGGCAACTGAGCGCGATGGCACTGGCCAAGGCTGTGGAGCTCGAGGGCGCCTTGATCGAGCGCGCACCAGAACTCATCACGGCGTTTGAAAGCGAAGAGACTTTTCAGCGCGATGTGCTCGCGTCGGCGCAGCGCCAAGCCTTGCGCACTCCGGAAGACAACGATGCCGCTTTCGTGTTGAGTTGCGCGCAACTTTGTGTGGGCGACGCCTGGGGCGCGCGCACAGGCTTGCTGAAGCTAAAAGAAGTCCAATACCCATGCAGCGGCACGCAACGCATGATCGACAACTGTGAGCTGAAGATCAGCGGGGCTCCTCTCCGCTGAACGCCACTCCTGCCCGCGCACAAAGGTAGAGTGAGCGCATGGCAGCGCTGCTGGCTTTGAGTGTATCTCTCGCGCTGGTGCTCGCAGCGCCACGCTTGCGCCTCGCGTCAGCGGCTGCATTCCTGCTTGGAGCTGCGTTCCTCGCTGTTGGCAGTACTGCGGGTTCCGCGCAAGGGTTTCTTGCGCTTGCTTCCTGTCTTGCAGCGCCTCGCACGCTGTCTTTCGTCGTGGCAGTCTTGGGAGTGTTCGTTTTGAGCGCGCAATTGCAGGAGTGCGGCGCCTTGCGCCAACTCACCCTTGCGGCCAACCGCTCGCTGCGCAATCCGCGTTTGCGCATCGCTGCTCTGCCGGCGCTCATCGGTTTGTTGCCCATGCCAGGTGGCGCCATGGTGTCGGCTCCGATGGTCGAGCAATGCGGCCATGGCGACAAACACACACAGCATCTCATCAACTACTGGTTCCGGCACATCTGGGAAATCTGGTGGCCGCTCTATCCGCCAGTGCTTCTCGCAGCGGACTTTAGCGGGTGCTCGGTCTCTGACTTGGCGCTGGTGCTCGCGCCCTTAATGCTGGTGTTGGTGTTGGCGGGCGCCTGGTGGTTCTTGCGCTCCATTCCTGCTGCTTCGGATGATGGCGTGCATTCGGGTGGGTCGATCAGCAATGTGATTTTGCCATTAGCGTTGGTGCTGTTGTGCATGCCGCTCGCAGAGCGCTGGTTGAGCACTCTCGGCGTCGAAGGCTCGGAGTGGGCCTTGGCGTTGGCCACATTGCCCGGTATGGCATTCCTGATGTTTCAGTTCGGCGCCTCGTTTTGGTGGCGCGCGCTGACTTCACGCCGCATTTGGGGATTGGTGTTCGTGGCTTGGACCGTGAAGGTGTTCGGCACTATGGTTAGCGCGAGCGGAGCCGCAATCAGCCTCGCAGATCTCGTGAGTAGCAGCGGCAGCATGGCGTTCGGGTTGCTCGTTGTGCCTCTCATCGCAGGTTTGGCCACAGGCAACACAGTCGCAGCAGTTTGCATCGCGTTCCCGTTAGTCGCGGCACTGCCAGGCATGCAAGCGTTGGAAGGCCGCGAACGCGTGTTGCTGTTCGCCGTCGCCTACGCTGCCGCATTCCTTGGTTACATGCTGTCTCCGGTGCACATGTGTTTGGTCTTGTCAGCGCGCCATTTCGGCAGCCCGCTGTTGCTGGCATGGCGCCGTCTCGCCGCGCCACTTTTGCTGTGCGTGCTTCTCGGTGCCGGGTATTTTCTCGCGCTGTTGGCGTTGCAAAAAGGCCCCGCGGATGGCTGAGCCTCATCCATTCCAACTCGTAGGCCCACTGCAACCCAAGGGAGACCAGCCGCAGGCTATCGATGCACTTGTACGAGGGCTCAATGCGGGCAAGCGCGCGCAAACGCTGCTGGGGGTGACAGGCTCTGGCAAGACTTTCACGGTGGCCAGCGTGATTGCAGCTGTGCAGCGCCCCGCTCTGATCCTAGCGCCGAACAAGACACTCGCGGCACAGCTCTTCACCGAGTTTCGTGAGTTGTTCCCGCATAATGCCGTGGAGTTTTTCATTTCGTATTACGACTACTACCAACCGGAAGCCTATGTGGCTTCCTCCGACACCTACATTGCCAAAGACGCCAGCATCGACGATCGGATTGACCGCATGCGTCACGCCGCCACTAGCAGCCTGATGCTGCGCAAGGATGTGATCATCGTCGCCTCGGTGTCTTGCATCTATGGCATTGGCTCGCCTGAGACCTACGGCGCCATGCGTCTCGAATTGCGTCGTGGTGCGGAAATAGAGCGCGATCAATTGCTGCGCCGCCTCGTGCAGATGCAATACATGCGCAACGATGTTGCGCCTCGGCGTGCGACGTTTCGTGCGCGTGGTGATGTGGTAGAAATCTGTCCTGCTTGGGAAGAGGGCACACTGCTGCGCGTAGAGCTTTTCGGCGACACGATTGAATCCATTGATCGCGTGGATGCGCTCAATGGCACAGTCACCGAGGAACTCGAAGAAGCTGTCATCTTTCCATCGTCCCACTATGTGACGCCCAAAGAACGCTTGATTCCGGCCATTGAAGCTATCGAAGTGGAATTGGATGAGCGCCTAGCGCACTTTCGCGCTTCTGGAAAACTGCTGGAAGCGCAGCGCTTGGAGCAACGCACCCGCCTGGACCTTGAGTTGCTCACGGAGTTAGGCCATTGCAGCGGCATCGAAAACTACAGCCGTCATCTTGATGGTCGTGGTGCAGGTGAACCGCCGGCAACACTGCTCGATTATTTTCCAGACGATTTCCTGTTGTTCGTTGACGAGTCTCACATTGCAATTCCTCAAGTGGCGGGGATGCACCGCGGCGATCGCGCCAGAAAGACGATTCTGGTGGATCATGGTTTTCGTCTGCCCAGCGCAGCCGATAACCGCCCGCTCACTTTTGAAGAGTTTGAAAAGCGCGTGCATCAAATGGTCTGTGTTTCAGCAACGCCGAGTGCCTACGAGTTGGAACGCAGCGGTGGCATCAGCGCCGAACAGGTGATTCGCCCTACAGGCTTGCTCGATCCAGAAATCGAAGTCCGTCCAGCTCGTGGCCAAGTCGACGATGTGCTCGCGGCTGCGCGCACCACGATCGCAAGTGGCTTCCGCGTTCTGATCACCTGCCTCACCAAGCGCATGTCCGAGGATCTCAGCACATTTTTTCGCGAAGCTGGCTTGAAAGTGAAGTACTTGCATTCAGATATCGAAACC
This sequence comes from Planctomycetota bacterium, assembly GCA_009691765.1. Taxonomy (GTDB): domain Bacteria; phylum Planctomycetota; genus SXUL01. Next base: position 4,393 of record SIAO01000003.1, read on the forward strand.
CTTGAGCGCACTGCCATCATTCGCGATTTGCGTCTTGGCACCTTTGATGTGCTCGTCGGCATCAATCTCTTGCGTGAAGGGCTCGATCTTCCTGAGGTGGCGTTGGTGGCCATCCTCGACGCAGACAAGGAGGGCTTTCTGCGCAGTCGTGGCAGCTTGATTCAAACCATCGGTCGTGCTGCGCGCAACGCTTTGGGCCGAGTGATTCTGTACGCCGACCGCGAAACGGATTCGATGCGCGCTGCCCTCGCCGAGACGGACCGCCGCCGCACGCGTCAGCGCGCCTACAATTTGGAGCACGGCATCACGCCCCGCACGATCATGAAGCGCATCGGCGAGTTGCCCGAGAGTTTCTATCCCGATGAAGATGATGCCCCGGTTCCGGCGAACACGGCCGTATTTACGATGGAGGCTCTGGCAGAACATTTGAAGCAACTGCGTGCGGCCATGTACGCGGCTGCAAGCGAGCATCGCTACGAGGACGCAGCGCGTATGCGCGATGAATTGCGGCAGTTGGAAGCGAAGTCTCTCGGCTGAGAAACGCGTATGTCCGCCCTCGCATTCTCCGTTCAGTCCTTGGAGCGCGTTCCCGTGGAATCGGGCGTGTATTTGTTCCGGGATGCGGCCGGAAAAGTTCTTTATGTCGGCAAGGCCAAGCGCCTGCGCGAGCGCGTGCGCAGCTATTTTGGGCCAAGCGATGGCCGCCCAGTCACGCTCCTGTTGCAGGGCCGCGCCAAGAGCTTGGATTGGGTTGTCACTGCAGGAGAGAAGCAAGCGCTGGTTCTCGAAAACAGCCTCATCAAGCAGCACAAGCCAGCATTGAATGTGAAACTGCGCGATGACAGTTTGTATTTCTCGCTGCAACTCGACCCGCGTGAAGCCTGGCCGCGGCTGCGTGTGGTGCGAAAACGCAAAGGCCCGCCTGGGTCGCTGTTTTTTGGACCCTACGCAAGTGTGCGAGGAGCGCGTCGTCTTGTGCGCGAGCTCAACAGCGTCTTTCCGTTGCGCTCCTGTGATGATGAAGCCCTGCGCAACCGCTCGCGCCCTTGCATCGAACACGAAATAGGCCGCTGCCTCGCGCCTTGTGTCGCCGCGTGCACCAGCGCCGCCTATGCCAGCGTCGTCAAAGACCTGATCGAACTCTTGCGCGGCCAAGAGCAAGGGATCTTGCAGGGCTTGGAACAACGTATGCATGAAGCCGCGCTCGCTTTGGAATACGAGCGCGCGGCAGATTTGAGAGATCGCATCGCCGCGGTGCGGACTGTGCTGCAACAGCCTCAACTTTCACGCCGCGGTGACAGCGACGAAGACGCGATCGGTGTCGTGCGTGGTGCGGGGCGTGCCGTCATCTGCGTGCTGCAAGTGCGCGCCGGAGTGCTCAGCGGTAGTTCTCATTATGAGGTTCCAGATCGCGAGGACATCACTGGGCTCGTGGAGGCAACCTTGTTGCAACACTATTCCAGTGAGCGGCGTCCGCCGCGCAGGGTCTTAGTGCCAGAGTTGTTGGAGAGCGCGGCGGCGTTTGCAGCGCTGCTCTCGGATCAACGCGGGACAGTTTGTAGCCTGCGTCATGCCCAGCGCGGACCTGGTGCGAAACTCCAAACGCTGGCAACTCGCAACGCGCGCTTGAGGCTTGAGAGTTTGGATCTGGCAAAGGGGGTTTCTGATTCTGTCCTTGCGGCTGTGCAACAGCGCTTTCAACTGCGCCACCTGCCTACACGCATTGAGGGCTTTGACATTTCGCATCAGTTCGGCAGTCACGTGACCGGCTCGTGCGTGGCCTTCTTGGGCGCTCAACCCGATCCGTCTCGGTATCGGAGCTTTCGCTTGCGTGAAGTGCAGCGCAACGATGACTTCGCTGCTATGGAGGAAGTGCTGCGCCGTCGTGTCACTCGCGGGCTGGCCGCTGATGACTTGCCGGAGTTGTTGGTGATCGATGGGGGCCCGCCGCAACTCGCTCGCGTGTTGCAAGTGCTGCGCGACACAGGCGCAGCGCAGGTCGATGTGCTGGCGCTCGCGAAAGGCCGCAGTGCCGATGTCGGGAGCGAACGTGGCCACGAAAGGGTGTGGTTACCCGGCGCTGCTGCTCCGTTGATTCTTGATCACACCGATCCGTCTTTGCTGTTGCTGATGCGCGTGCGCGACGAAGCGCACAGGCGCGCATTGCGTCACAGTCGCTCGCTGAAACGCGGACGGGGAGTTGGCAGCGTTTTGGAGTCCATCCCTGGCGTTGGGCCAGCGAAAGCAAGTGCGTTGTTGCGTTCCTTTGGGTCCGTCGCCGCCATTCGACGGCTCGACGCTGAAGCGCTGGTGCAAGTGAAAGGCGTATCTCTTGCGCTCGCGGGGCGCATCCTCGAACAACTCAGAGTGATGGATTGAGCAATCCGGCGGCGGTGGCCGCGCGCTGAAACACAGCGTTCACCATGGCTTGATTCACACGGCGCGTGTTGACGTTGTAGCGGCTGGTGTGGAAGCAATCGTAGAGACGCGGGAAGCGTGGCAGCGAGTGTTCAGCAGCATGAGCGAATGGGAAATCGCGGCTGCGCAATGGTTCCCGCTCGCCAGCCAAACGTAGCGCGGCGTCATGGGCTGTGCGTCCCAAAGCAACGACAGCGCGCACCTCGCTCAGGTGTGTCAGTTCCAGAGTGAGCCAAGGCGAACACGTGCGCTCTTCCAGCGGTGTTGGCTTGTTGGCTGGTGGCACACAACGCACAGCATTCGTGATCCAAACGCCGCGCAGTTCCAGACCATCGTTGCGATTGATGGCGTCTGCCCGTGTCGCCAAACCGAGGTCGTGCAGAGCCTGGTACAGCAGCACTCCTGCGCCGTCGCCCGTAAACGGTCGGCCCGTGCGGTTCGCGCCGTGTGCTCCAGGCGCCAAGCCCAGCACCAACAAGCGCGCTGCAGGATCTCCAAACCCTGGAACAGGTTTGGCCCAATACTCGGGGTCCTTCGCAAAGCCACTGACATACGCTGCGAGGCGCGGACATTTCTTGCAGTCACAGAGCCGCTCGGCGTGCGCGTGCAGTTCAGCTTCGCGGGTGGAAGCGTTTGTGCGCGGCATGCAAGTGCTCCTCGGCAAGAGTTGTGTAGACCTGAGTGGTGTCAATCGAGGCGTGTCCCATCATCTCTTGCACGGCGCGCAAGTCTGCGCCGCCTTTCACGAGGTGCGTGGCAAAAGTGTGACGCAGCGTGTGCGGCGTGACGCGTCTCGTGATTCCAGCGCGTCGCGCACAGGCTGTGACGACGGCATGCACGTGCGCGCGACTGAAAGGTTGTCCGCCAGAGGTCAGTAGCAGTGCGTCGCCACTCGCTGGAAGCAGCACGCGGTGTCGCCCTTGTTTCATCCATCGCGAGAGCGCTTCTCGAACAGTGGTGCTGATTGGCACGACACGCGTCTTGCCGCCCTTGCCACTCACGCGGACGAAACCGCCGTCGAGATCGAAATCGGTGCAACGTAGCCCTGCGAGTTCGCTCGCACGGAGCCCACAGCCATAGAGCAATTCCAACACCAAGCTGTCGCGTCCGGCGAGAGTCACATCGCCTTGGGCGTCCACATGCAGCATGCGTTCGGTTTCCGAGTAGGTCAGCGCCTTAGGCAAGAGCTTGGGCAGGCGCGGACTGGAAAGGAGGCGCCCCGGATCAACTGGACATGCGCCTTCCGCACTTACATGACGGTAGAAACTGCGGATGGCAGCGGCTCGTCTTGCGCGCGTGCGCGGTGCGGCGCCGCTGCGTGAGCATTCCTCCAGAAAGCTGACGAGATCATCGGGTCCGGCTTGCAGCAGGCCGAGGCCGCGTGCCGCGAGCGAGTGTGTGAGCAGCTCGAGATCGCGTGCATAGGCTGTGCGTGTGTGCACTGAGATGCCACGCTCGAGCGTGAGAGCGTCCAAGAATGCCGTCACGAGAACTGCGGCGCCCGACGACACCATGCGCCCCTTTTTGCTGCCCCCGGCCATGCGTGTGAGCTTAGGTTCACGGGCGATTAGGCTCCAGCGTCTTGAAGGAAGTGTCGGTATCAAGTAAACTTTCGGCCCTCGCTCCGGGTTGTAGCTTGGGCGTAACCTGATGCAGCACAGGACTTTGCTGCGAACGGGAACTATGGCAACCAAAAAGCCAATCAAGGCCAAACCGAGCACCAAGGCCGCATCGAAGCGCAAGACGGCGTCGAAGACACCGTCGAAGGCCGCTGCGAAGCCTCCCGCCAAGCCAGCTTCGAAACCTGCCGTGAAGGTTGCAGCCAAGCCAGCAGCCAAGCCAGCAGCCAAGCCAGCAGCCAAGCCAGCAGCCAAGCCAGCAGCCAAGCCAGCAGCCAAGCCAGCAGCCAAGTCTCTGGCTAAGCCCAACGCCAAAGCGAGTGGGAAACATAGCCCAGCAGCGCCCGCGAAGGCCGGAGCGAAACCCGCATCTGTTGCGGTCGTGAAAGGCAGGGCGAAGCCAGCGCCTGCGGCAAAGGGCGCAGCTGTGACCGCGGTCAAGGGCGGCGCGAAACTCGCCGTTGCGGTCAAGGGCGCCGCCGTGCCAGCGGCGAAAGGTGGCGCCAAGCCAGGGTCACCAGTTGCGAAGCCTGCAGCTCCTCAACCTGCAAGCAACGCAGCCAAAGGTGGGAAGCCCGTGAAGGGTCTGCCGCGCCGGACGAATCTGCCGCCTTTGATTCTCTCCAAGACTTTCATCGGTTCTGTGGTTCCGCCACCGAAGGTTGCTCCGCGCAAGAAAGTGCCGCCGATTCAGGCCGCGGATGTGGTCCGCCTGCACGACATGCTGATCGTGAAGAAACGTCGTTTGCAAGGAACGGTTTCCGGCATGCGCAGCGAGGCGCTCGAAAAAGACGAAGCTGTTTCGCACGATTCCATTGCGGATCACGGAACGGACATGTTCGACCAAGACATCACGCTGTCGCTGGTTGAGAACGAGCAAGCGATCATTCAGTCCATCGACGAAGCGTTGGTGAAGATCTCTGAAGGGCTCTACGGCAAATGCGAGAACTGCGCCGACAACATCCGCAAGGAGCGTTTGGAGGCTCTGCCCTTCGCGCGGCTCTGCTTGGATTGCCAGGAGGCGCAGGAGTCAGGTCGCGGCTGAGATGAAACAGCGCTTGCTGTTTGTCGGTGCGCTGCTGGTGCTGTGCGGCATCGATCTCGTGACGAAGTCGCTGGCGTTCAGCCGCGTTCCAGAGTTCACATCGCCACCTATCGTGGTGATTGATGGCTTTTTCTACATCACGCACGCTGAAAACGACGGCGCGATGTGGAGCCTTTTCCAAGGCTTGCCAGCGGTGTTTTGGGTCGTCGTGCGCGGAGGCGTTTTTGGCCTCATGCTCTGGCATGTGTTGCGCCAGAATGTCTATCCCGCGTGGGTCAGAATTGCCTTTTTGTTCGTCCTTAGCGGCGCGTTGGGAAATCTGGTCGACAACATGACGGGCAACGGTCGTGTGCGCGATTTTGTTACGTGGGTCTTTTGGGGTTGGCAGTTTCCGACATTTAATGTCGCTGACAGCTTGATCAGCGTAGGTGCGGTGATGTTGGCGTTGTGGTTTTTGGTGTTGGAACCGCGCAAGGCGCGCAAGGCGCACAAGGCGGCTGCAGCGTGAGCGCCGAACTGGCATGCAGTTTCGCAGGGCTGGCGCTGCGCAATCCAATCCTTGTAGCGAGCGGCACGTACGGCAGCGGCCTCGAAGCTGCACCGTTTGTCGATCTGGCTGGCATCGGTGGTGTGGTCACCAAATCTGTCACCACCAAACCGCGCCGCGGCAACCCAACGCCGCGCATCTACGAAACCACTGCTGGGATGCTGAACTCCATCGGGCTCATGAATCCTGGCGCCGACGGCTTCGCCGAAAAAGTTCTGCCCGAGTTCACGCAACTGCCTTGCGCGCGCATCCTCAACATCGCTGGTGAATCGGTTGAAGATTTCGCTGTGCTCACGCAGCGCTTCGGTGCGGTAGAGGGCGTGGACGCGCTGGAACTGAATGTGTCTTGCCCCAATGTCTCGGGAGGTTTGGATTTCGGCACACGTCCTGAAGAGCTTGCGGCGCTTGTCCGCGAGTGTCGCGCGCGCACACGCAAGCCGCTGATCATCAAGCTCACTCCCAACGTCACAGACATCACGGAATTGGCAAAGGCGGCCGTTGCTGGCGGCGCCGATGCGCTGTCCATGGTGAACACCTTCCAAGGCATGGCCGTGGATTGGCGCCGCAAGCGCCCTGAACTTGGCTCGCCGAGCGGGATGGGCGGCCTTTCTGGGCCGGCAATCAAGCCCCTCGCACTCGCTGCGCTGTGGCGCGTCAAATGTGCTGTGAATGTCCCACTCATTGGAATCGGTGGCATCATGTGCGCCGAGGACGTCATGGACTTCATCGTGTGTGGCGCCAGCGCGGTGCAAATCGGCACCTGCAATTTCACGGACCCTGCGGCGCCGCTGCGCATCGCGCAGGAGTTGGCCACTCTATGCCAGCGCGAATCACTGCCACCGCTCCGCGAGTTGGTAGGAACGCTGCAGGTGCTGCGGCGATGAGCGCTATCGACACCGGCGGCATAGATGTCTCGGCGTTTCAGCATGCCATGGACGTGTACGTCAGCAACGCCTTCGACACGCGTCCCAGTGAACTACCATGCTTCGATACTTGCGCAGATGTGGATGCCGCACTCGCGTTGTTTCAGCGCGATCAGCGTGCAGGCAACATGCGTCGCTGGACTTTGCGCCTCGGCAACAAGCGCTATCCCTTCATGAAGCTGGTTTTTCAAGAGCTCCTCGTGAAGGGGCGTTTCTTTTTTGCGGTGGACACTCACGACGAAGTCGAACTCAAAGATTGTTTTCCTGACTACGACCAGTGGCTGGAATTGAAACGCTGGAATCAACAGCTCAAAGAAAGTATCGAACGCGCCTGGCGCGCAGCCGGAGTGATTACGTTCATCGAAATTGTGGCGCGCGTCGAAGCCGAAACGCCGCCGGGCCCAAGCGCTCGTGTGACGGCGCCCTTGATCCTCGTGGTGGATGACGACAAGGGCATTGCTCAAGGGGTGCAGAGCATGTTGCAGCGGCGCGGCTATCGGGTGCGTTTGGCCCAGCACGCTGAAGCAGCGCTGGAGGCCATCGCGGATTGCCGTCCAGATCTCATCATCAGCGATCTTGAGATGGGTGCAGGAATGAGTGGCCTGGACTTGGCCGCGAAGTTGCGTGGCGACGATGCCACGCGCACAATCCCCTTCATCCTTGCAACGGCGGCTAGCATCGCGTCCACCAATTTTTCCGTCATCGACGGGTTCTTGGTGAAGCCCTTTGAGACCGGTGTTTTGCTGAAGTTTGTGGAACGCCATGTGGGCACACCGGAAGAGCGTGAGCGTCGGGAGAGGAGTGGTCGACTTTCATGATGGACAAGTTTTTCAAGATCTTCACACGCGTGTTTGGATCGCGCAGCGAGCGGGAGATCCGCAAGCTCATGCCGTTGGTGCAGGCGGTTGCAGCGCGAGCGGACTTCTACACAGCGCTCAGCGACGCAGAATTGCGCGCCGTCACCGACACGCTTAAGGCGCGCCTTGCTGACGGGGCCACACTCGATGACATTCTTGTTGATGCTTTCGCTGTGGTGCGCGAGATGAGCACGCGTACACCGGCACCTGGGGCTGAGAAGGGCTTGCGTCACTTCGATGTGCAAATCCTCGGCGGCATCGTGTTGCATCAGGGCAAGATTTCGGAAATGACGACGGGCGAGGGCAAGACCCTCGTGGCCACGTGCCCGGCATATTTGAACGCGCTTTCGGGGCGTGGGGTGCACGTCATCACAGTGAACGACTACTTGGCTCGCCGCGACCGAGAGTGGATGGGGCCTATCTACGAGCGCCTCGGTCTCAAAGTGGGCGTGATTCAAGCTGAAATGGGTCCGGCAGAACGAAAGCCTGCTTACGACGCAGACATCACTTTCGGCACCAACAACGAGTTCGGTTTCGACTATTTGCGCGACAACATGAAGTCGTCGTTGGAGTCTCAGGTGCAGCGGCGCAACTTCGCAATCCTCGATGAAGTGGACAACATCCTCATTGACGAAGCGCGTACGCCGCTCATTATTTCCGGTCCCTCAGAAGGGGACACATGGAAGTACGGGAAGGCAGACTCCATTGCGCGCAGGCTGATCGCTGGCAGCCATTTCGAAGTCAAGGAAAAGGAACAACACGCGACGCTCACGGAAGATGGCATCGAAGAAGCACAGAAGATCGCAGGAGTGGATTCTTTCTACTCCGGGCGCAACATGGAATGGCCGCATCTCATCGAGCAAGCATTGCGTGCCCACCACATTTACAAGTGCGATGTCGATTATGTGGTTCAACCCGGAGAGAGCGGCCAGCAGGAAGTCGTCATCGTGGACGAGTTCACAGGACGCTTGATGAGCGGACGGCGTTGGGGTGACGGTCTGCATCAGGCCGTTGAAGCGAAAGAGCGCATCGCCATCCGCGCGGAGAATCAGACGCTCGCCACCATCACCTTCCAGAACTTCTTCAAGCTCTACGACAAGCTCGCGGGCATGACGGGGACCGCCATCACTGAAGCGGCCGAGTTCATGCGCATTTATGGGCTGGATGTGGTGCCGGTGCCGACCAACCGTCCCATGGTGCGCGCCGACATGGACGATTTGCTTTACGCCACAGAGCGCGCGAAGTTCACAGCAGTGGTCACGGACATTCTCGAAAAGCACACTGCTGGTCGCCCCGTGCTTGTGGGTACTACATCTATCGAGAAGTCTGAACAACTTTCCGAGGTGCTCACGCGCAAGGGCATTCAGCACGAGGTTCTGAACGCGAAGCACCACGCACGAGAAGCCGAGATCATCGCCAAGGCCGGGCAAGCGGGGCGTGTGACCATCGCCACCAACATGGCCGGGCGCGGCACCGACATCAAGCTCGGGCCCGAAGTGACGGGCCGTGGCGGCTTGCACGTGCTTGGCACAGAACGCCACGAGGCACGACGCATCGACAATCAGTTACGCGGCCGCTCTGGCCGTCAGGGCGATCCAGGTTCCACGCGTTTCTATCTGTCTCTCGAAGACGACTTGATGCGCCGTTTCGCTGGCCCAAAGATCATTGCAATGCTGCACAAGTTGGGTTTGCGTGATGACGAAGTGCTTACGCATTCCATGGTCACTCGTTCTGTTGAGCGCGCGCAGAAGAAAGTGGAAGAGCGCAATTTCGACATTCGCAAACGCTTGCTCGAATACGACGAGGTGATGAACGAACAGCGCACGCTGATCTATGACTACCGTCAACAGATTCTGCGCGGCGATGATTTGCGTGGTCTCGTAGAACGCATGGTCACGCAAAGCGTGGACCGGCTCCTTGCGCGCGTTTGTCCGGACAGCATGAAGCCGTCGGAATGGGATTTCGAGGAGCTCCTTGAGTGGTGGCGCCGCCGCACAGGCCTCGCTTTCGAAGGCGAGTTGCCGCGCAACAAGGCCGATCTTCCTGGCGTCATCGGCTCGGCCTTCATGGCGATTTATGACAAGCGTGCCGAGGCCTTCGGTGAAGAACTGTCCACGGTGGTGGCGCGTTTCGTGCTGCTGAATGCCTTCGATTTGCGCTGGAAAGAGCAGCTCTATCAGATGGATGCGCTCAAGTCCGGCATCGGACTGCGCGCCTATGGCAATGAAGATCCCAAGGTGGCTTACAAGCGCGAGGGATATCAGGTTTTCGAGGCCATGCTCCGCACCATCGAAGATGAAGTGGTGGAAGGCATCGTGCGCATCGAGATAGCTCAACCTTCGGAGGCCAAGCGCCTCGAAACGGCTCCGGATGTTTGGGCCGGCGGCCAAGCGAAACATGAATCCATGCCTCGGGCCGCGAGTGCCGAAATGGAGCGCGCCTCAGGACAAAACTTGTCCACGGAAGCGCCCAAGCCCTTCAAACACACTGGCCCGCAGCCTGGGCGTAACGATGTGTGTTACTGCGGATCAGGTTTGAAATTTAAGCGCTGCCATGGTGTCAACGCATGACAGCCTGAGCCCGATGCGCTGGATTCTCGACGCGTTCTACTTGGCGTTGGTGGTTGTTGTGGGGCCCTTCTGGGCCATCCGCAGGCTGTGGCGGCGCAGGCCGATGCCACCGTTGCTTGCACGGTTTGGTTGGATCGCACCATTACCTGCTGCCCCGAGCCGCGTTTGGGTGCATGGCGTGAGCGTCGGAGAAGTCCTGGCCGCCCGCGGCATCGTCGCGGCACTGCGCGCGCAAGGTCACGACGTGTTGATCAGCAGCACGACCGTCGCAGGACTCGCGACCGCGCGGCAGCATTTCGGTGCTGAGCACGTGCGCGAGGGCCCGTTGGATTTCTCGTGCAGTGTGAGGCGTTTCTTGAAGCGGGTGCGGCCGCAGGCTCTCGTGCTGCTCGAACTCGAGCTTTGGCCCAACACGCTGCTTGCTTGTTCCGCGGCGAACATCCCAGTGATGTTGGCCAATGGCAAGCTCTCGCAACGCAGCCTTCGAGGCTGGCGCCGTGTGGTGCGCGTCATGCCCAAGTTGCTCCGGCCAGTGCGCATGTTTGCTGTGCAAAGCGAAGAACATGCGGCGCGCTTCAGATCTCTTGGCGTTGCTCCTGAACGCATCCAGACTTGCGGCAATCTGAAATTCGACAATGTGGTTTTGAAATCGCGCGACGCAGAAGCGGCGCGGCAACGAGAACGCCTTGGTTTCCCAGAGTCAGCACCCGTGGTCGTGGCTGGTAGCACTCATGCGGGTGAAGAAGAGATCTTGTTGGGGGCCATTGTTGCTGCACGGCGCGTCTTTCCAGAGTTGCGCCTTGTGCTCGCACCACGGCATCTGGAGCGCTTGCCAGTGGTGCTGTCAGCCGCTGCTGCGCACGGCAGGGTAGGCTTGCTCACTCGCGCTTCGGAATGCCGGGACGCGGTCGTGGTTGTCGTTGACACGATGGGTGAGTTGGCCACGCTGTATGCGTTGGCCGATCTTGCTTTCGTCGGCGGCACCCTTGTTCCAGTCGGAGGTCACAACCTGCTTGAGCCGGCGGCCTTCGGAGTGCCTATCTTCACGGGACCACATATCGGCAACGTGCAAGCGCTGGGCGAGGAGCTCGTGCACGAAGGGGTCATGTCTGTCATGACGCTTTCGAGTGTGGGCGAGTGTGAGAATATGATCAACAGCATCCTTCAACAGCAAGGTTCCGGCCAGCGCGCTCGCGCTGGGGCCGCGCGCGTGTTCGCGGCGCACTCCGGATCGTTGCCGAGGACGATGCAGGCCATGGCCGCGATTCTTCCGGCTTTGACCAAGGAGTCCGTCTGTCATGGCTGAGCGCGTTTTGTTCACCTCTGAATCCGTTTCGATGGGACATCCGGACAAGCTGGCCGACCAGATTTCGGATTCCGTCTTGGATGCCATGTTGGCTTTGGATCCGCGCAGCCGCGTGGCTTGCGAAACGCTGGTCACTACGGGGCTTTGCCTCGTGGCCGGTGAGATCACCACCAAGGCAATCGTGGACATTCCTGCGCTCGTGCGCAAGACGATCTGCGATGTCGGCTACACCGATGCGACCTACGGCATCGATGGCAACACCTGCGCGGTCATCGTGACTCTCGACAAGCAATCGCCCGACATCGCGCAAGGCGTTGATGATGGTGCCAACAAAGAACAGGGTGCCGGCGATCAGGGCATCATGTTTGGCTACGCCTGCCGCGAGACTCCCGAGTTGATGCCCATGCCTATCATGCTGGCGCACAACTTGGTGAATGTGCTCACGAGCGATCGAAAGACCAACCACGTGAAGTGGCTGCGTCCCGATTCCAAGTCGCAAGTGACGGTGGAGTACGAGGGCGAGCGTCCTGTGCGCATCGACAACGTGCTCGTCTCCACGCAGCATGCGCCGGACGTGAGCAACGAAGAGATTCGTGCGTATGTTGAGAAGGATCTTGTGCCGCGCACGCTGCCGATGAATTTGGTGGACAAGAACACCCGTTACCACGTGAATCCCACAGGGCGTTTCGTGACGGGCGGCCCACAAGGCGATTGTGGCCTCACTGGACGCAAGATCATCGTCGATACCTACGGCGGTATGGGGCGTCACGGTGGTGGCGCATTCTCCGGCAAGGATCCGTCGAAAGTGGATCGCTCCGCGGCCTACGCAGCGCGCTACGTTGCGAAAAATGTGGTCGCAGCAGGCTTGGCGGATCGTTGCGAGATTCAGCTCAGCTATGCCATCGGCAAGGCTGAACCGCTCTCCATCCGTGTGATGACTTTCGGCACCGCAAAACTGCCTGAAGAGAAGATCGCAGCCCTCGTGCGCGAACACTTCGATCTGCGTCCGCGCGCCATCATCACGGGCCTCAATCTCTTGCGGCCGATCTATCGAGTCACAGCTTCTGGCGGGCACTTCGGCCGCACCGGCGACGGATTCACTTGGGAACGCACCGATCGTGCGGAGGCATTGCGCGCTGCAGCTGGGCTCTGAATCTGGACAATAGGGCCTGCCAACCAGTAACATGTTCTGGCCCCCCATAGGAACCTGACACCTTTGGGGGTGTCTTCTCATGGTTAATAGGAGCTTCGCATGGGCCTGCAAGGGCGTTCGCGCTCGCAGCGTGGTGGTTTCACTCTGATCGAGTTGCTGGTGGTGATGGCAATCATCGCCACGCTAGCTGGTATCGGCATGGTGGGGATTCCTCGCATCATGCGCCAGGCGGATGTCACCGCCTGCAAGGGCCACTTGGACGCTGTTTACAAAAGTCTGATGATTTATCAGATGAACAACAAATACTTCCCCCGAGCTTCGGGTGCGGAGTTTGTGTTGGCCGTTTGGGGGTCCAATATCGTCGATCACACAGCGAAGGACGCAGAGATATTCTTCTGCCCCTCGATGAACCTCGGGCCGGATTCGGACCTCGGCAACGTCACGCCGGAGATGATTAGCTACACGGGCCCCGACCAACTTGGTTCGCGCAAAGGCCTTGCACCTCAGGATCGCAATGCCAACGAGAAGGTCATCATGTGCGACAAGGTCCCGGCCGGCAACGGAGACAAGGAGCACCTCGATTCCTTGGCGCATGCGGCCAAGGGCATCTGCTTTCTGACTCTCGGAGGCGCCACCGATTACATCGATAGTTCGCAGTTCGGCACAGGGCAAGAAGCCGATTCCTATCCGATCATTGGGCCTGAATCGCCTCTCGAGAAGTTCCAAAAGCTCGTGGTCGACGAAGGCAACTGAGTTCGACCGAGCAAAAAAGAAACCGGGAACCAGCCTCCAAGGCCAACTCCCAGCTTCAGGAACTATCACCCATCATCACTTGTTTGGCCGCGCGAGCAGCCAATTCTTCAGCGCGGCCTGCAAGGGTCGCGCGTTGTTTCATGGGTTGATTAGCAACTTGCGTGCCGCACTTTGGGTGCTCCGATTCCGTTCCACGGGGCACAGCGGCAGAAGAAATCCAGCGGTTTTTGACCAATCGCGTCCAGGCTGGTCACCAGCCCATCGTCGCCTTGCTGAACGCGTAAATCGGGCCTTACCCTTTGGCGTGGGGCTCGCAAGACCCTTCGAACACACGCCACATCAAGTTCAGCATTGCGTGCACTGGTCGCTTGAGCGCGGGCAGCTCGTTCCTAACATGAAGCCCCCGCATCATGGACATAGCACGCATCGAAGCCATCCCATCCGTAAAGCCCAGAGTCTTCCTTGAAGACATGGGTTGCCAGATGAATCGTCTGGATTCCGAAATCGTGCTGGGCAAGCTCCACCAGGCGGGGTTCCAACGGGTCGAAACCACGGATGACGCTGATGTGGTGCTCTATTACACATGCAGCGTTCGCGAGCATGCCGAAGACAAAGTCTTCGGTCGCCTCGGCAGTCTGAAGCGTCTCAAGGCGCTCCGTCCCGAATTGGTGATCGGAGTCATGGGCTGCATGGCCCAGAACCACAAGGAGCGCATCTTCGAGCGTGCTCCGCATGTCGATCTCGTCTGCGGCACTTCGCGCTTCGAAGACGTGGTGGACTTGCTCGAAGAAGTGCGCCATGGTGAACGTGTGCTGGCCGTGGACCGCCGCGAGCTGAAATTCGATCGTGATATCAGCGTGCGGCCGCGTCGCTTCCAAGCCTTCATCACCGCCATGCGCGGGTGCAACAAGTACTGCACTTTCTGCATCGTGCCGTACACGCAAGGACGCGAGCGCAGCAGACCTGTTTCCGAGTTGCTCGACGAAGCACGCCGCCTCGTGGACGACGGAGTGGTGGAGATCACGCTCCTCGGCCAGCGCATCGACACCTACGGCCAAGATCAGCGCGATGGCACCAATCTCGCGCTGCTGTTGCATCGGATTCACGAAGAAGTCCCGGGATTGTTGCGCATCAACTTCATCACGTCGCATCCGAATTTCATGACCGACGAATTGGCTGCGACCATTGCCGATCACGACCGCATCTCGCGTTACTTGCATCTCCCAGTGCAGTCGGGGAGCGAGCGGACGCTGAAAGCCATGAATCGTGGTTACAGCGTGGATGAGTATCGCGCCGCAGTAGCTCGTATGCGCGCTCGCGTGCCCGATCTTGCAATCGCTACGGATTGGATCGTTGGGTTTCCGGGCGAAACGGAGGACGACTTCGCCGCCAGCGTGGCCTTGCAGCGCGAGCTCGGCTTCCACGGTTCGTTTGTCTTCAAATATTCGCCTCGTGCGGGCACGCGGGCAGCAGAGCTCGAAGACGATGTTCCGCGCGCTACCAAAGAGGCCCGTAATCAGGTGTTGCTCGCGGAGCAGTCGGCCATGTCATTGGCGCAACACACTGCGCGCATCGGGCTGGACTTGGAAGTGCTTGTGGAAGGTCCGAGCAAGCGCAACGCAGAGCGCAGCATGGGGCGCACGCGCTGGAATGAAATCGTTTGCTTCCCCGCGCGCGAGGAAGCCGTTGGTCGGATGCTGCGGATCCGTATCGAGCGAACAACTGCGCTAACCCTTCACGGGCAGCCAATCTGAGTCAAGGAGTTTGCGGTGCCGAACAGCCACAACCACGCATCACTGATCGAACGCGCTGTCATCCTCGCCAAGCGAGGCACTGGGCTCGTGGAACCGAACCCGCGTGTCGGCGCTCTCGTCGTGCGTCAAGGCGAGATCGTTGCTGAAGGCTGGCATCGTGCCTACGGTGGTCCTCACGCGGAAGTGATGGCACTGAACGCTGCCGGAGTGAAATCTCGTGGCGCAGATCTCTATTTGACGCTTGAGCCGTGCTCCACTCACGGCAAGACCGAACCTTGCACCGACGCCATTATCGCGACGGGCATCAGGCGCGTGTTCTACGCCATGAGCGACCCTAATCCGGTGAACGGGCGCCGCGCGAAAGAAGTGCTGCTCGAAGCTGGCATCGAGGTCGTGGAGCTGGGCGTAACTCCAGCAACCGAAGATCTGCTGAAAGACTTCACAGCCTACATGCGCGGCACGCTGCCTTGGGTGCTGCTGAAGTGGGCTATGACAGCGGACGGCAAAGTTGCCACCGCGGGTGGCGATGCACGCTGGATCAGCAGTGAGGAAAGCCGCGCAGAAGTGCATGTCGAGCGCCAGCGCTCAGACGCGGTCTTGGTCGGGCGCGCAACCGTGAAGTCCGACGACCCGTTGCTCACGGCTCGTATGAATGGTGGCAGTCGTCGCCAGCCTGTGCGCGTCGTCTTGGACAGCGGTCTCCATCTCGATCCTGCAGCGAAGATCGTGCAGACCGCCAGCGAAGTGCCCACTTGGGTGTTCCACTGCGCCGGGCCTGAAGCTGACGACCGTCGTCATACTCTCGAGGCTTTTGGCGTGCGCACCCTTGCTGTGGGTAAAGGTGAAGACGGGCGCCTGAATCCCTGTGAAGCGCTGCAACTTCTGCGTCGCGAAGGGTTGCATCGCATTTTTGTAGAAGGCGGGCCGACTGTTCATGGGGCGTTGCTTTCGCAAGGCCTTGCAGACTGGGCGCGTGTTTACATCTCGCCGCTCTTGGTCGGAGGCATGACTGCGCCAGGGCCCGTTGCTGGTCCGGGTTTCGCCACACTTGATCTTGCGGTGTGGCTGAAAGACGTGCATGTGCGCGTCGTTGGCGACCACGGTTCCGACCTCGTGATGGAAGGCCGCATCGGCAACCATCGCGAAGCCTGAACTGAAGCGCGCGCTGCAGACACTGCGCGTGATTCCGTTGCGCACCGGACATTGCGCATGCTGCGGCCCTCATGCACATGTCCGCAACGTGCGGACGGAGGTGGGCGGCTCTTCGTCGAGACCGGTCCTCGCGGCATGAACTGCTGGCGTTGACTCCGGTCCGGGCGGTGGCGGCTCGCGGAGGGCCGTCCGCTTCCATTGCTCGCGTCAGCGGGTGTCGCGGCCGCATAGCGCTTCGACGGCCTCCACGGATTTGGGAATCGCTGCGCTGAGACAACGGTTCCCTTTTTCCGTCACGAGATACATGTCCTCGATGCGTACGCCGAATCCTTCTTTGCGCATGTAGATGCCCGGCTCGATGGTGATCACCATGCCCGGCACCATGCGCATATCGCCTGGATCGTGCACGTCCAGACCAATGTGGTGGCTGACGCCGTGAGGCAAGACGCGCAAGGGGTCGAAACCCGCTTCGCGTATCACCTTGATTGCAGCGTTGTGCAAGTCATTCAACGTGACGCCAGGTTTGAGGATGGCCGCTGCTGCGGCCTGGGCGGCCAGCACTGTGCTGTACACGTGTTTTTGCTCGTCACTGAAGCGCCCCGAGACGGGGAAGGTGCGTGTGATGTCTGCGGCGTAGCGTCCGAACTCAGTGCCCACATCACACAGGATCAATTCGCCTTGCTCCGTGCGACGACGATTTTCGTCATAGTGCAAGACGCACGCATTCGGACCGGAAGCGCAGATGGGGGCGTAGGCCGTTCCTGAGCTCCCATTCTCAAAAAATGCCCCGAGCGCCATGCCCATGAATTCGAATTCATAGAGGCCAGGACGCGCGTTGGCCATCATCACGTTGACGGCGTCGCCAGTGGCATCGACGGCTGCTTGCAACATCTCCAATTCGTAATTCGACTTGATGGAGCGCACCGTGCCCGCAGCGGAACCGAGAGCTTGGACTTTGAGATCTTTCTGCTTCTCGATGAAGAACTCGCGCACCGATTCTTCACGTGTGGTGGCGCGAGGGTCAAAGGTCCCAGCCTTGGGCCGTGAGCCGCGGCTGATGTTGTCCAAGTAGAGGGGTCCGCCACTGGTTTTCAATCCGGCGGCGATGGCTTCTTCTACGGGAACGAATCCTGTGCCCGGCCGCCCGCGCGGTGCTGTGAGGCTGACGACTTGGGTCTCGCTCATGCCTGCTGCCGCAGCAGCCTCTGGGCCAGCAGTGGTGCGCCGTCCGTTCCAAAGTGCGAAGGACTGCGAGTCTGGCGGTGCGAAGAGTTTCTCGTCGATGATGCGGCCGTCTTTTGCGACGAGGACCAGCGCCACGGGATCGGTCTCCACGCCCGTGAAGTAGTAGACATTGCTGTCGGGGCGATAACGCATCAGCCCGACATCGGACGGACGCTCTGGCGAGAGCAGCAACACCACGCCTGTACCAATGCGCGCAGCAAGAGCTTCACGCCGTGCCTTGAGTTCTTCGGCCTGCGGCAAATGGAAGCGATGTTGGAAAGGGAAGGGACGCGAGCTGGTGCGTGTGGTGCGCTCTGCGATCGGCGCATCTTGCATCCAGCAGATGGGACTCAAGGCGGCCACAACAAGCACTGTGAGGAGTCTGCGCATGGCCCGATTGTAGAGCAGAGATGGCACGGCCCTTCAAACATCGCGGATGTGTGTTGCTTGGCCGTTGCCGTCGATCAGCACGAGGTCGCAACGCACCGCTGGTGTCCAGCGCACACGGCGTTCTGCAACGAGCCGACGCCACGCTCGCATGAGGCGTTGGCGCTTGCCATGCGTGAAGGCGAGATCTGCCGTTTCGAAGCCGCGGCTGCGTGCTTTGACTTCTACGAGCACGAGCACTGGGCCATCGCTGGCGAGGATGTCGATCTCGTCGTTGCCTGCGCGCACATTGCGCGCAAGCACGGTCAGTCCACCCTGTTCGACCAGCGCAACCGCCAAAGATTCAGACCTGCGGCCGTAGCGCTTCGATTCTTCGAGCATGCCTCCATTGTGAAGGCAGCTCGCAGCGGGGCGCAGGAAGTGCGCTTCAGGACTTGCTGGACTCGATGACCTGCACCACGGCAGCCTTCGAGATCTTCATGGAACCCTCTTCGAGTTCCAGGACGAAATGCTGCTCGGTCACCTTCTTGATGCTCCCGATGATGCCCGCTTGAGTGACGACTTCATCGCCAACCTTCAGCGCCTCGCGCATTTCTGCTTCCTTCTTGCGCTGTTTCTGCTGAGGGCGAATGAGCAAGAAGTAAAAGATGGCGAACATGATCGCCATGGGCGCAAGCATGCCCACGATGCCGCTGCCGGGCGCTGCATCTTCGAAGGCAAGTTGGAAGTCGAATGAGGGCATGAAAGTTCTCCCGCTTAAGGTGCGGGAGGTTAGCAAGGCCGCGCCCGCGACCAACAGCCGCCAGCCGCCATTTGTAGCGTCACAGCCGCCAACGGCGCGTAATCGCCTGCCGCTACACTGCAAGCCATGAGCAGCAGTCGAGAACGCATTCTTGTGGCCATGAGTGGTGGCGTCGATTCCTCTGTGGCTGCGGCGCTGTTGCAGGAGGCGGGCCACGAGGTCATCGGGGCATTCATGCGCAACGGGGTGCCTGCCGAGGCTGGGCGACAGCATCGCCAAGGGTGCTGTGGCATCGAGGATGCTCACGACGCGCGGCGGGTGGCGGATGCGCTCGGCATCCGTTTCTACGCCGTGGATTTGGAAGCCCGCTTTGAGGAACTCATCGAGGGTTTCGCAGAGTCTTATGCCACGGGGCGCACGCCAAACCCTTGCATCGAGTGCAATCGTGCGTTCAAGTTTGGGTCGCTGCTGGGGTTGGCCGAGGACCTTGGTGCGGTTGCCGTCGCGACAGGGCACTACGCCAAGCTGGAATCACGCAACGGACGAACCTGCGTGGCGCGTGGTTTGGACCATGACAAGGATCAGTCCTATGTGCTGTGGCCTTTGACGCAGCATGTTTTGGCGCGCACGCGATTGCCTCTCGGTGGCATGACCAAAGCCATGGTGCGCGCGGAAGCCGAGCGTTTCGGTTTGCGCGTGGCCAACAAGCCCGAGAGCATGGACATCTGTTTCGTGCCAGGCGGGGATTACCGTGCGATCGTGCGTGCACGGAGGCCGGAGGCTTTCGAACCTGGCGACATCGTCGATGAGTCTGGGCGCATTCTTGGTCTGCACAACGGCATTGCCGGATTCACGGTGGGACAGCGGCGCGGGCTTCCTGGTGGCCAAGTGCAACCGCTCCATGTGCTCGAAGTGGATCCCGTCAACAAGCGTGTCGTCGTGGGAACGCGCGATGCCTTGATCTCATCCGCTTGCACTCTCGAAAACGTGGTGTGGTCGGGATGTGCATCGCTGGCACTGGGGGAGTGTGTAGCCGGTTTGGTGCAGATCCGTGCGCACCATGAAGCCGTCGCAGCCGAGGTCTCGCAGACGGCAGAAGGAGTGCGCATCGTTTTCGGCGCACCCGCTGAGGCCGTGACGCCTGGGCAGTCCGCAGTGCTTTACGATGAGAACGGTGGCATTCTCTTGGGAGGCGTGATTCGCAGCGTGCAGCGCGCACGCGCCCCTGCACCAATACAAGTTTGAGAGCCAGCGCTGAACCGCAGCACTCTCGCTACCGCTACGCTACAGGCGCATGGCCTTCGCAGACCGCACATCCATCAAAGCAGTACCACTGCGCGTTGTCATGGTCTTCGCGGCCGCACTAACAGCGCTTTGCGGCTTCTCAGGAATGGATTTCGGCTTTGGTGTGCGCCCACTGACAGTGCATCTCGTGGATTTGTCTCAGTCGCACGGGAGCGCTGACGAAATCCTGACGGCGTTCTTCTTGCGCGCTCGAGCCGCACAACCTCCGCTGGAAGGCGAGCATGCGTTGATGGGCTTTGCTTCAGGGAACTTGCTCTTGGCCCCTGTCATGCCAGCGCATGAGTTCGTTGGGCCGGAAGTCGAAGGCAAGGCGCGCGTGAGCATCGCCGCATTGCCCTCGGATTTCAGCGCACGCACACATTTCTCCGAAGCGCTCTCGGCGGCGTTGCGGTTGCAGCGAGGCAATGAGCATGTGCTGTGCGTGCTCCATGGTGATGGCCGTCATGCTGTGCCGGACTGGAATGCACTTCGGGCGCACACGAAACTCGCTTTCACTCATGCAGGGCGCCTGCCCGGCAAACATGCGTCAGCGCCGTCACTCGCTTTGGATGGAGCGCCGCCGTTGTTGTTGCCCGGCACGTGGGTGAGCCTGCCCTTGCTCATTCACGCTGACGCATCGAGTGCGCAAGATGTCTTGCTGGTCGCCGGCGCGAATCGCGAGACCATCACAGCGTTTCCTGGCAGCACTCATGTGCAGTTCAAAGTTGAAGTGCCTCACGGAGCGCTGGAAGTGCAGTTGTGCTTGGTCGGAGATTCGGGGGGAGTGCGCTCCACATTGCGTTTGCCTGTGGAAACTGGCACCGCGCGCACAGTGCGCGTGATCGGAGCACCTGCTGCCGTGCGCATGGCGCTTTCAGCGGACACTTTCGTGGATGGCGATGCCGACCTCGTGGTGCTGAATGACGCCAGCGTGGAAGGCGAGTTGGACAGTGCAGCGTTGGCTCAGATCGAGCGCGCCGTGAAAGATGGCGGCGCCGGGTTGCTCATCCTCGGTGGGCCGCATGCCTTTGCCGCCGGTGGTTACGCAGAGACACAACTCGACGGCCTCTCGCCGCTTGTGGCAGGGCGCAGTCTGGCTCAGGACATTCTCGTGCTGCTCGACGCATCAGGAAGCATGGAGCGTGAACAGCGTTTGCAGCGAGCCGTGCACGCGTGCAGCGAATTGGCTCGCAATCTTGGACGCGAGGACCGCCTTATCGTGGTGCCATTCACTACGACAGCGGGCACGCCGGTGCCGTCTGAACCCGTAGCGGCAGCCGAGTGGACGCGATCATCCACGGCTCTAGCAGCGTTGCTGCCTTCTGGCGGTACGGCTTTGTTGCCGGCATTGGATGCAGCACAGCGCGTACCTCGCGCGCTTGGTCGATCACGCGTGATGCTGATCTTGAGCGACTTCGACATGGCCGATTTGCGCACGCAAGCGGCTGTCGGTCTGGCACGAGCTCGCGCGCATGAAGTCGCAGAGCGTGTCTTGGCGGTGGTGCTCGATCCAGCGGTTGGCGCCGAAGCGGTCGCAGCAGCGATTGCTGATGAAGTGCGCGTCGTGCAGGGTGTGGCCCCGCAGACACTGGTGGAAGCCCTGCGCCAATCTGGTTGGAAAGCAGAACCTGTCCTTGTGAGCGGCGCAGGGAACGGTCTTGCCCCTTTCGAATTCGCAGCAGACGGATGGAATCCCGTCGTTGCCGTTCAAGAAGCCGAAGTTTGCGCTGTAGATACGCAACGCGGACCCCTCGCCGCCGTTCGGCTCGCGGGGCGCGGCAGCGTCGCGGCCCTTGCTGCACATGGAAGCGGACCCGCATGGTGCGCTGCAGTGGCTTCACTAGCGACGCGCGTGGCGCGGCAGCCGCAGCCGATGGCACGAATCTTGAGTGGGCCAGAAGGCACTCGCATCGTGAGCGCAACGCCGTTCGCACTGGAGAGCGTGCTCTTGGAATGTAGTGACGGCAGCAGAATCCTGCACAGAGTCAACCGTGCGTGCGAGTACGTTTCTGCAGTTACGGCACCAGCGGGACCGGCTCAGGTGGTCAACGAACTCGGCTATGTCTTGGCGCGCGGTGTCGTTGTGCGCAGCGCCGATGAGGAATTGGGCTGGGCTCCACAACGGCTGCCGAATCTGGCCCAAACGGCACAGGACAGCGGGGCGTCGTGGCCGCTGGCTGCGCTCGCAGCCGTGTTGCTCGCTCTAAGTTTTTTGATGCCTCGGCGGGTTCCGTTTCAGTCAGGCTGATGGGACGGACCGATAGAGAGCGGGGAGTCTCCGCTCATGAAATACGCGCTTCCGGGTTTCTTTCTCGTCACAGCATTCTTCGCAGCTTGCACGATTACCCAGAGTTCGGAAGCAACTTCTCGACCCGGCGTGAGCCCGGTTGGGCATGTGGAGCAACAGGTGCGGATTCGCGTGGCCGGGCTGCAAAGCCTGCAAGGCGCGCAGCTTCTCACTTCGATGGAGACTTTGATCAAGTGCGGAGCCCTCGCGCGCAAGCCGGTCATTGAAGGCCTGAGTTCGCCGGACCCGCGGATGCGAGCGAGTCTCGTTTATGTGCTGGGGTACATCGGAGGTTCTGAAGCGCGCGTCGCTGTGTCCGAGCGCTTGGGCGACACCGACGTGGGAGTGCGTTACGAAGCTGCGGCGGCGCTGCTACAGATGGGCGATGTGTCCGGTTTGCCCGTGCTGATCAAGTTGCTCGACGACCGAGATGCGCGTGTGCGCTTCAAGGCGATCGAAGCCGTCGCGGGCGTGGCTGGTCAGCATTTTGGCTACGAGTTCAATGCCTCTCCGGCCGAGCGTGGTTCGGCGCTGCAACGCATCAAGGCTTGGTGGGCAGAACGCAGCACAACGGTGAGCACCGTGACAGCAAGTAATCGACAACTGCCATGAACTGGCTCTGGGTCGTGGGTGTCGTTTGGGTGGCGAGCGCCTTGATCGTGGGCATCTCCTACCGTTGTTCCACGAAGAGTTAGAGCGAATAGGTCGGTCCTTGAGGGGTGCAGGGGCAATTCCGCCTCACAGTTGCGCCGCTCGGCCGTTCAATCACGAGTGTTCGCTGGAAGTTGAGTCATGGCCCCTGCCGTGAGTGAGGTTAGCAGTGGCTGCAGGGCGGCTACGATGCCGCCGCGCGGGCAGGTCCGCGGCCGAACCTCACGGGTGGGTCCACAGCATGAAGATCTTCTTCTGTGACGCGTGTAACGAGAGTATTCCGCACAAAGACTTCAGTCAGCACCGCATCACGATTGAGGGGGGCAAGCTCTTCTGTCCGAAATGTGCACCGATCGTGCAAGAGAAACAGCGTAGCGTACCGGCAGCGCTTGTGACCACCGTGCTGTTGCTCGTGATGGCTTTGATCGGCATGGGTTTTTGGGGTTGGCAGCTCATCGACGACCTGCGTAGCGACCTGCGCCGCGCAGAGTTTTCTTTGGCGGACGTTGGCAATGTCGCGGGTGTGACGGCGACGCGTTTAGAAGCCGCGCTCGTGAGCCTTCAGAACTCTGAAGCGAGCCTCGCGGAGCTTAAAGGTGCCGTCGCTGCGCTGCGCGACTCTTCGCAGCAGCGCTATGCCGATCTCGATCGTCGGCTTGGCGCGGATTCTGATGCGGCCCGAGCAGCGCTCGAAGAACGCATTGGTGTGTTAGACGCGAAGACATCGAGCGTGCTCACGGACTTGCGTACTCAAACGCAAAGTACGCGTGAAGATCTTGCGGGGCAAAAGGCCGGTCTCGATGGGCTCAAGGCTGCCTTGGAGGTTGTGCGCGAACTTGCTGCAACGAAGCCGTTGCCGGTGGTCGGGCCTGTTGCACCCACAGACGCAGGCGTGGCTGCACCGCTGGCGCGCAACGCAGTGGAGGAGCGCGAAGTCAATGTTTTGCTGCTGCAGCTCAGTGACTCAGATCCGGGACAACGCTACACAGCGGTGACCGAGCTGGGGCGCTACAGCGGTACGAAAGTGGTAGCGGCCTTGGAAGGCATGTTGAAAGACGCAGAAGAGTACTTGCGCGTCGCGGTGGTTCAGAATCTGCGCCGTCTCGGATCCAAACCGTCCTTGCCGCTCATTCTGCAAGTCTTGCGTGACGGTGATCCGTTCGTGCGCTCTGCTGCGAAAGCTGCGTTTGAAGAACTCGCAGGCACGCGTTTGAATTTTGATCCGGAGGCGTCGCCCAAAGACCGTGAATCCACCGTCAAGGAAGCCGAATCCTGGTGGGAAGCCAACAAGGTGCGCGTGCTCTCAGGCACATGATGCGCGCGATCCGTTGCAGCCACGGCATGGTGCGGACCTCTTGATAGAGTCGCGCAGGACGGAAATCGGCCCAATGCCAGAGCAACACGAAACCTCCATCAGGCGCCCGGCCACCAAAATCATCGCCACGCTTGGGCCTGCATCGTGGACGCCGTCAGCCATTCGTGACTTGGCGCTTGCTGGCACCAGTGCTTTTCGCCTCAATTTCTCGCACGGCGATGTCGAGATTCTGCGCGGCGTCGTGAATTGCATTCGCCAAGTCTCGCAAGAGCTGGGCACGCCGATTGCCATCTTGGGCGACTTGGCCGGGCCCAAGTTGCGCGTTGGCGTTGTGCCAGGTGGAGGCACGATCACCCTCGAGGACGGTCAAGAAGTCCTGCTGGATCCCTCTTCACGCGAAGTGGTGCGCGGCCGATTGGGTGTGTCGCACTATTCCGTAGTGAAGGATGTGCCGGATGGTTCGCGCATCCTGCTCGATGACGGCAACTTCGAATTGAAGTCCTTGAAGCGCGATGGCGACTGCCTGCGTGCTGTGGTTGTGCACGGCGGCGAGCTCTCGTCGCGCAAGGGCATCAACATTCCAGGGGTGATGCTCAGTATTCCGGCCATCACAGAAAAAGACGAGGCCGACCTCGCTTTCGGGATGCAAGTGGGCGTTGATTTCTTCGCCATGAGTTTTGTGCGCACGGCGCGTGACGTGGTGGATCTGAAACGCCGCATCGCCTTGCATGGTCGCCACACACCTGTGGTGGCCAAGATCGAGACCCCCATTGCCGTGGAGAACTTGTCCTCGATCCTCGACGTCAGCGACGGCATCATGGTGGCGCGCGGTGATCTCGGAGTAGAGATCGGGCCAGAACGCTTGCCCGTGGTTCAAAAGGAAATCATCCGCGCCGCACGCAGTCGCGGAAAACTGGTGATCACGGCGACGCAGATGCTCGACAGCATGACTCACAATCCGCACCCTACGAGGGCGGAAGCGACAGATGTGGCGAACGCGTTGTTTGACGGCACAGATGCCGTGATGCTCTCGCAAGAGACTGCGGTGGGGCTCTACCCCGTGATCACGGTCAACACCATGCGTGAGATTGCATGGAACGCCGAACAGAGTGATCTTTTTGTTGCTCAGGCGCGCCTGTTCCAGCGCCCTCAAGATCACGGCATTGCGCACGCCGCGATCAAGGCTGCTTGTGTGGCCGCGGAAGAAGTGGAAGCCAAAGCCATCTTGGCGTTCTCATCGACAGGCTGGACAGCCTACGGTGTCGCTGCGTGGCGCCCGCACTGTCCCGTGTTTGCTTTGACGGATGACCCGTCAGCGTTCAACCGTTTCGCGCTCTGTCGTGGCGCGCGCGCGTTCCTCATTCCCAGCGCCCGCGACATCGCGCACTTGTACGCGCTGGGCCTCGCCGCCACGGTGAAAGCCGGTGCGTTGGTCAAGGACGATGTGGTGGTGCTTCTTTCAGGCGCGCGCAGCCATGGCGCTGGCGCCAACACCATCCGCATCTACAAAGTGGGCGCTCGGGACGACCGCAACGCGGGTTCTAACGCCGGTGGCGACGCACTTTGATGCTGGTTGGGCTGCTGCGCCTCGCTGCCTAAGATCCTCCGCTCCATCACGGAGCCACTATGGAGTTCTGCTCGCATGAAGATCCATGAGTACCAAGCCAAGGCCATCTTGAAGGCCGCTGGCGTGCCTGTTCTCGAGGGGCGCGTTGTGCACTCTGCGCAAGGCGCGGGCGCTGCATTCGCAGAGCTCGGGCAGCCCATCGCTGTGGTCAAGGCCCAGATCCACGCGGGCGGTCGCGGCAAAGGAGGTGGCGTGAAACTGGTGCGTTCTGTCGCCGAAGCAGAACAAGCCGCCGCGGCCATCATGGCCAAACCGCTGATCACATATCAGACCGGTCCGAATGGTCAGCGCGTCAAGACGCTGCTCGTGGAACAAGGCTGCGCCATCGAGCGCGAGCTTTACGCCGGCATCGCGTTGGATCGCGCCAGTCGTTTGCCGGTTTTGATGGTGTCTTCCGAGGGTGGCGTGGAGATCGAAGAAGTCGCGCACAAACACCCTGAGAAGATCCTGAAGGAGACGATTGATCCGCTGGTGGGTTTGCTGCCAAGCCAAGCTCGTCGTCTTGCCAAGGAAGTGGGATTGCCTGCGACGCTGTGGGACAAAGCCACGCAGTTCCTACAGGCCCTCTGCCGCGTTTACATCCAGAAGGACTTGAGCCTTGCCGAGATCAATCCGTTGGTTGTCACCAAAGATGGGCAGCTGATCGCCCTCGACGCCAAGATGAACTTCGACAGCAATGCGCTCTATCGTCAGCCAGACGTGGTTGCGCTGCGCGATCTCGACGAAGAAGACGCGAGCGAAGTGGCGGGGCAGGCGGCGGGCATCTCTTACATCAGCCTCGATGGCAACATCGGTTGCCTCGTGAATGGTGCTGGCCTCGCAATGGCAACGATGGACATCATCAAACTCTATGGGGCTTCGCCTGCGAACTTCCTTGACGTCGGTGGCGGCGCCACCAAGGACCAAGTGGCCACAGCGTTCCGCCTCATCTTGGCTGATCCCAAGGTGAAAGGCATTCTGATCAACATCTTCGGTGGCATCTTGCGCTGCACGACGCTCGCGGATGGCATCGTTGCTGCCGTGAAGGAAACAGGACTCTCGCTGCCGTTGGTGGTGCGCCTCGAAGGCACCGAAGTCGAACAAGGCCGACAGATCCTGCGCGATTCCGGATTGCCGATCACCACGGCGTCCACGATGGCCGATGCGGCTGAGAAGATTGTCAAGGCAACGGCGCAGGCAACTGCGGGGCGGAGCAACTCATGAGCGTTTTGGTGAACAAGCACACGCGAGTCTTGGTGCAAGGACTCGGCAAAGCCGGTCGGTTTCACATGGCCCAGATGGTGCAGTACGGCACACAAGTTGTCGGCGGCGTTGCGCCTGGCAAGGGTGGCACTGTGGTGGATGGTGTTCCTGCGTTCGACAGTGTGGCTGAAGCCGTGAAAGCCACAGGTGCAGATGCGTCCGTTGTGTATGTGCCTGCCGCAGGCTGTCTCGATTCCATCTTGGAAGCCGACGCAGCGGGCCTCCGCTTGTGCGTCGTCATCACCGAAGGCATTCCTACCAGTGACATGGTGAAGGCCTTCGCAGTGCTGCGCGCTCGCGGAAGCACCATGCGCATCATTGGCCCCAACTGCCCTGGCATCATCACGCCCGGCGAGTGCAAGATCGGAATCATGCCTGGGTACATCCACAGGCCAGGTCCCGTCGGCGTCGTGTCGCGCAGCGGCACGCTCACCTACGAAGCGGTATGGCAACTTTCCGAGCGTGGCATTGGCCAAAGTACCTGCATCGGCATCGGCGGCGATCCGCTCATCGGCACCACGCACTTGGATGCGCTGCGCTTGTTTCAAGATGATCCGGCTACTGAAGCCATCATCATGATTGGTGAAATTGGCGGGTCCGCTGAGGAAGAAGCAGCGGAGTACATCAGCAAGAATGTGCGCAAGCCCGTGGTGGGCTTCATCGCAGGACAGACAGCGCCACAAGGAAAACGCATGGGGCACGCAGGTGCTATTATCTCCGGCGGCAGCGGCAAAGCTGCTGACAAGATCGCCGCTTTGGAACGGGCGGGCGTGGCTGTTGCCCGAAACCCGTCCGAGATGGCTGCGACGCTCGTCAAGTTGCTTGGGAAGTGACAGTGCTTCGGGCTCGGTGGCCCGAAGATTCCTCGGGGAAGCGGGAGGGCTGTCGATGACCTGTGATCGCTGTGGTCAATCTCTTGAACTGGCCTGTACGGTCGTCAAGGACGGCGCTGTGCATCACGCTTACAAGTGTCCACTGGGGCATCACCTCCTCGTGGCCTCGCTTGAAACGCGTCTGCGTCTCGCGTTCGACGCACATGAGAGCTATGGCGCCGTGCGCCTCGAGTGCGGGCCCAATTGCTACATCTTCGACGAGCGCCTGTTCAAGGCAGCATTCCGTGAAGTGCTGGCTTTTGCGCGCCGCGAAACAGGCGATTTGATCCTCAATCTTGGTTCGGTGGCGTTGGTGGCCGAACCGCTGCTCGGAGTCATCCGCTTGCTGGATCACGGCCTGCGCGGACGCGGTCGTTCGCTTTGGATCGTGGCTGCATCGCGCCTCGTGGCTGCCGACTTGATCCGCTTGGATCCTGCTCTCGATGGCCGCGTTGAACGCAGTGAAGCAGATGTGTTGTTGCGCTTGCAGAGCGCTACGGTCTAAGCGCCATGGCTGGCCGCATCGCGCAGTTTCGGCTCTTCAGCGAACTGCTGCCACCACGCGGAGCTGACATCAGTCAAACAGTCATCGAAGGCATGTCGCTCGTCGATGCTGGCGCTGAGGCGCTGTTCATTCCAGATGCGCCCGGTGGTCAGCCTCGCCTCGATTCCGTGATGGCCGCCGCGCTTTTGCAACGTGAACTCAATGTGCCTTGCATCCCGCACCTCAATTGCCGCGATCGCAACCGCGTGGCGCTCAAGGGCGCTTTGTGGGCCGCGAAAGCTGCGGGGCTCTTTGGTGTGAAAGTCGTGACGGGCGATCCGCTGCCGGGCGGCGGTGTGAGCGGCACTTGGGATGAAGACAGCATTTCTTTGACGCGCATGGCCTCCGAGGAAGTAGGACTCGACGTTGTCATTGGGCATCGGCTTGGTGGTCCGGGCAGCGTGGACTCTCAAGACCGCTTCCTCGACAAGGTGCGTGCAGGCGCGAGTGTGGCCATCACGACGCCATTGCTGGATCCGGAGTTAGCGGTGCGCGTTGCGGAAGCGTGCATAGCGGCAGGTGTGCGCCCCGTCATCGCTCTGGTTGCTGTGCCGAGTGTCGAGGTGCTGCACTATCTCGATCAAGAGGTGAATTCCTTCCGCGGATCGCCGGATGCGGCTGCTCGTTTGCGTCAAGCAGCGGATCCCGCGCTCGAAGGCGTTGCCATCGCCTGCGAAGTGGCAGAGCGCGTCGGCGATCGTGCCGGCTTCCATGTGGCACTTCCATTTGGCCGCGCCAAGGCTGGTGTGGCTCTGTTGCGTGAATTGAGGCGCCTTGGAGTTTCGCGTGGACACTGAAGTCGGCGAGCGATTTGAGGTCGAAGGTGGCGTGCCTATCAGCGGCACTGTGGTGTGCTCAGGCAACAAGAACGAAGCGCTGCCAGTGCTGGCGGCGACGCTGCTTACGGAGCAGCCTTGCTTGCTCGAGAATGTGCCGCGCATCCGCGATGCCGAGGCCATGCAAGAGATCCTCGATAGTCTCGGCGTGAGCACCGAGTGGCTGGCCGGAAAGCGCTTGCGCTGCGATGCGTCACAACTTTCCACGCGGGATCCAGATGAGCGCATCGCGCGCACGATCAGAGGTTCCTTTCTTTTCGCTCCGGGGTTGTTGCACCGCACGGGCAAGGCTGTTCTGCCACGTCCTGGTGGCGATCGCATCGGGCGCCGTCGCGTCGACACGCATTTGCTCGCGCTGCGGGCACTCGGCGCCGAAGTGGATGTGAAGTCGGATCACTACGTTCTCACACTGAACAAGCGATTCCGTGGCGCCGATGTTTTTCTCGATGAAGCCTCGGTGATGGCCACCGAGAACGCGGTGATGGCGGCTGCGGTGGCGGACGGGCGCACGCGCATCATGAATGCGGCCTCTGAACCGCACGTGCAGGGACTCTGTCGCTTGTTGGTGACGATGGGTGCAGAGATCAGCGGTATCGGCAGCAATTGCCTCGAAGTCATTGGGCGCGCACAACTCGGCGGCGCGGCGCACCGCATCGATCCCGATCACATCGAGATCGGTTCGTTCATGGCGATTGCAGCCATGACCGGTGGCGAGATGCGCATCAAGGATGTCGTGCCTGATCACTTGCGCATGATTTGCATGGTGTATCGCCGCCTCGGCGTGCAAACGCATTTCGATGGCACTGACCTCATTGTGCCTGGGAAGCAAGACCTGCGCATTCAAGAAGACCTCCACGGAGCCATCCCCAAAGTGGATGACGCGCCGTGGCCAGGTTTCCCGGCGGATTTGACTTCGATTGCGCTCGTGCTCGCAACGC
Organism: Planctomycetota bacterium; assembly: GCA_009691765.1. Taxonomy (GTDB): domain Bacteria; phylum Planctomycetota; genus SXUL01. The sequence goes on from SIAO01000003.1 coordinate 34,439, forward strand.
AATCCAGTGGCACGGTGGTGATCCACGAAAAGATGTTCGAGAGTCGGCTGTTCTTCGTCGACCGCTTGCTCATCATGGGCGCACGTGTGGTGCTTTGCGATCCGCACCGCGCCGTCGTGGTTGGGCCTTGTCGCCTGCACGGGGCGACGATGGGGTCTCCCGACATTCGCGCCGGTATGGCTTTGCTCTCCGCTGCGCTCTGCGCCGAGGGTCATTCCGTCATCCAGAATGCCCAGCAGATTGACCGCGGCTACGAAAGCATCGAAGAACGCCTTCGCGCCCTCGGCGCCAGCATCAAGCGCACCTAGCCCGCAGTGCAATCCGCTCGGCGGCGCATGCGTGAGAGCAGGTGGAGCATGGTCCTGAGGGGGTGAAGCATTTCGTTCGAGGCATCCGAGCCAGAATGCGTAGTCCTCTCCGGCCGCACGCAGCCCGCGCGAATCACCGTGCTCGTGCTACAGTTTCACGGCCTCCCTTGGGGAGGCCCGAAAGATGACCCATGCAAGCGCCATTGATTGATGTGCTTCCGGAACTTCAGCTCGCCTTCGGTGTCGGCCCTCTCGAGCTCGTCGTCATTCTGTTGGTGGTGTTGCTGCTGTTCGGTGGTCGTTTGCCCAACTTGATGCGCAACCTCGGCAAGTCCGTGGTGGAGTTCAAGAAGGGGCTGAAGGATGACGGCACTCCCGAGGCTGGGCGTACCGAACTTCCCGATGGGACTCATGCCGCAACTCGCGTTGAGGATCGGGTCCACAAGAACGCGCCATGAATGAAGAGGAGGGCGCTGAACTCCGCCAGAACTACCGCGTAAAGCTGGTCGTGGATGGCGTGGAGCGCCCCTTGAAGCCCTTTCTCCACAACATGCTCGGAGGCGCCGCGATGGGCCTCGTCGAAGCCTTGAAGGACGTCAACGAGCCGCAGCATGTCGTACTCGAAGTCGAGCGTGACTGAGCCGCTTCCAGATCTCGGCATTCTTTGTGGCGGATTCTCGCGCCGCATGGGTAGCGATAAAGCTGCTGTGTTGCTCGCTGGCGAGTCGCTGTTGGCTCGCATGGTGCGACGCCTCGCTCCTGAATGCGCACGCGTCGTGGTGTCGACGAGAGCTTTCGGCCCCGGCTCTGCGCTGGGCTTGCCCGTAGTGACCGACCTCGACCCAGGTGGCGGGCCGTTGCAGGCCATGTTGTCTCTGCTTGAACAATGTCCGCACGGTGTTTTGGTGGTGCCGGTAGACATGCCGTTCGTGCCAGAGTCGATGCCTTCGCAGTTGAGTGGTGTTGCGGCCACAGCGGCTTGTGTGGGCTACAGCGTCAACGCTGTTGTGCAGCCACTTCCAGTGCTTCTCAAGCCAGCTGCATTGAATCCGTTGCGCCAGTTGGTGTCTCTGGGTGAGCGGCGCGCCGGAGCATGGCGACAAATCGCTGGCGCAAGCGTCGTGGATTTTCGCGCGGTAAATCCGCTACTCGATCCAGAGATCGGGCTTGCGGGCGTGAATGACCCTGAGGCACTACAACGCGCAGAACGGCGTATTGCTGAGCAGGGTTGATATCGCGCCAAGCGGGCTTCGTTGGCCGCGCTTCGTTGAGTGCGCCGTGGGCGGCTGGTACGGTGCGAGGCAGCCATTGCGGCCTTGATCTATGTCTTCAACCATGCTGGATCTGCTTTATCGCGACATCGCTCCCGACCTGTTGAAGGTGGAGGAGGAGATCCGCGCCACGCTCGAATCGCCGGTCCCTGCCATCGCTAGCTTGTTGGAAGTGAGCGGTCGCTACGGCGGCAAGCGCATGCGTCCTGCGCTGGTCTTTCTCGTGGCGCGTGAGGCTGGTGGAGTTTGCGAAGGGCACGCGCGCCTCGGGGCGGTGGTCGAGCTCATTCATCTCGCCACCCTTGTGCATGACGATGTGATCGACGTGGCCACCATGCGCCGCCGCCAAGAGACGGTGAATGTGCGCCATGGCAACTACGAGGCAGTGCTGCTCGGCGACATCATATTCTCGCGGGCCATCCACTTGCTGGCGCGCCTTGGCAACCGTCGCGCGCTGTTGGCACTCACTCAAGCTGTGAGCACTGTGTGCGAGGGCGAGATTCTCCAGAATCGCCACCGTCAAGATCCGGATCTCGACGAAGCCACGTACTACACCATCATCAGTGGCAAGACCGCGGAGCTGTATGCCGGAGCCACCGGCCTCGCCGCGCACCTTGCGGGTGCGAACGAAGCCATGGTGGAAGCGTTTGCGTTCTATGGGCTGAAGCTCGGAATCGCATTTCAGATCGTCGACGATTGCCTTGATGTTGTTGGGGTTGAGGAGCAGGTGGGCAAATCGCTCGGTACTGACCTACGCAACGGGAAGATGACCTTGCCGTTGTTGATACTGCGCGAGCGCGCAGACGCGGCCACTGGCGCGTTGTTGCGGCGCGTCATTCTCGGCGAAGCCGATGTTGGCGACGAAGCACAACTCAATCGCGCCGTGCGCGAATCTGGGGCACTGGACGAGGCTGTGCGCCGAGCTGCCGCTCATGTTGAAGCAGGTCTGGCTGCTGTGCGTGCCGTGTGCGGTTGTGATTCACCTGCGCTTGCGGCTGTGGGTCGTTACGTGCTCGAACGCAGTCTCTGATCAGCCGGTCTGAATCTGGCGTGCGGCGGCTCGCAGTGTGTTGCGCATCAACAGGGCGACGGTCACAGGGCCTACGCCTCCCGGCACTGGCGTGATCCACGCGGCTTCGTGCGCTTGATCGGCCTCGACATCGCCAACCAACTTGCGCCGGCCAGCGCATTCGATTTCGTTGATGCCCACATCAATGACGATGGCGCCTGCCCGCAAGTCGGCGCACTTCACCAGCCCAGCACGGCCGACGGCCACCACGAGCACCTCCGCGCGGCGCACATGTTGGAGCAGGTCTGCTGTGCCATGGTGGCACACGGTCACCGTTGCAAGACGCTCCATCAGGAGCAGCGCGATGGGTTTTCCAACGGTCTCTGAATGGCCCACCACGACAGCTTCCTTGCCGCGCAGTTCCACGCCTGTGCTGAGAATGCACTCTAGCGCCGCTGCTGCGGTGCAAGGCACAAGCCCCGGCCGATCGGAGAGCAACCAACCCAGATTCGCAGGGTGCACACCCTCCACATCTTTCCATGGGTCCAACGCACGACGCACGGCGCGCACGGAGATGTGTGGCGGGAGCGGCGTTTGCAGCATGACGCCCGTGATCTCTGAACTCTGTGACAAGCGCTCGACTTCGCGCTGAAGTTGGCGTTCGCTGATGTCCGCTGCAAATTCGATGCGCCGAAAGGCGATGCCGGTGCGTTCAGCTGCGCGCGCTTGGTGCCGTATGTAGAGTTCAACTGCCGGGGAAGGCCCGACCTGCACTGAAGCCAACAACGGCGCGGCGCCCATCGAATCGAGAGCCGCGACTTCACGTGCAACGTCCGCTTCGAGGGTCCGTGCGAGGGTTTTGCCGTCGATGATCTGCGTCAAGGTCGCCGATTATTGCGCCGCAGCGCTTTGACACCAGCCCGAGCAGTACGACTGTGTCCGGTTGTGCCGCGCAGCAGTTGCGTGCTCGCGTTACAGTTCTCGCCAGCGGAGACATGCCAGTATGCACGGTGACATCGCCGAAGTTCTTTTCAGTGCGCAGGACATCCACAAGCGAGTTCAGGCCCTCGGCCGCCAGATCTCGAACGATCTTGCAGGACGTGAAGCTGTGGTCTTGGCGCTCCTGAAAGGGAGCGTGCTGTTCTTTTCAGATCTTGTGCGCTCTATCGATGCGCCCGTGAAGGTGGACTTCGCGTGGGCTTCGAGCTATGGCAGTGGCACCACTTCTTCGGGGCAGATTCATCTCAAGGTCTTCCCGGAGGGAGATTTGCGCGGGCGCACCGTGGTGGTGGTCGATGACATCTTGGACACGGGCCGCACCTTGGATACCGTCGTGCGCCGAATCCGCGAAGAACACGGAGCCACGGATGTGCGCACCTGTGTTTTGCTTGATAAGCAAGCACGCCGCAGTGTGGACATCCGCGCCGATTACACGGGCTTCCCGGTCGATGATGTCTTTGTGGTGGGGTATGGCTTGGATTATGCCGATCGCTACCGCAATCTCCCGTATATCGGTGTGCTGAAACCCGAGTGTTACCAGTCCTGAGGTCTCGCCGCGCATGGCTTGGAGCGACCGCCGCTACGACGAAGAATCCGGATTCATCCCGCGCCAGCCGCAGGATGGACTGTTCTTAGTTCTTGGGATCACGGTCGGTCTGCATCTGTTGAAGGTGCTCTTGGTGGGCATGCACTTCGTCGAGGAAGGCACGGTCGAGCGCCACCTTGGAGTGTCTGTCGCAGGCTTGCAAGCGGGTCACTTTTGGCAGGTCTTCACCTATCAGGTTGTGCACGCTGATATCTGGCACTTGCTGTGGAACTGCGTGATGCTGTTCTTTGCAGGCCGCCTGCTTGAAGGCTTGGTCGGCGCGCGCCGCTTTCTTTGGATGTACTCGCTGTGCGGCGTCGGTGGCTCGATTGGGGCCTTTTTTGAGCGTGGCGGCTACGCACCGGTCGTTGGGGCGAGCGGCAGCATCATGGGAGTGCTCGTCATTCTCATGGTGATGGTCCCGAACTTGGAAGTGCGAGTTCTCATCATTGATGTGCGCATGAAGTGGCTGGTACTGATACTCGTGCTGATCGACATCGCATATGCGTTTGGTGATGGGCGTGGTGTCGAGGATGGCAAAGCCCACTGGACGCATCTGTTCGGCGGCATGAGTGGTTTCTGCCTAGCTTGGGTTTGGCCGCGTGTATTGCAGCCGCGCCTAACACGGTACCGATCCCGTCAGCGCCGCAGGGAATCAGTGAGGCAGCTTGAATCCGCCCTTGGTACGGAGCGCGAACTGGATCGGATACTCGCGAAGATCTCTCAAACCGGCATGCCCTCACTGAGTTCGGCAGAGCGCCGGTTTCTTGAGGACAGGTCGCGCAAGTCGCAAGCGTCCCGTCGCGAGTGAAGTATCTTGGGGGCGAGGCCCCTGCTCTTGCCGCTCCGCGTCCACGAACTTCGACTTCCTCATGAAGGCACTGATGCTGAGATCTACGCCCTCGCGTTGGCCAAGGCCGGCCTGAATGCGGCGGATGTTCTCGGCTATGAAATCGTGCGGCGTTCCGTGGACCGTCGTCGTGTACGGCCCGTGATCTCTTGGACGGTGGACCTGATGACACGTCCGGAATGGCGCCCGCCGCAGCATCTGCCGCGGGGCATCAACTGGGTGGACGTGACGAATCTCGAGCAACGCAAGGGCGAGGCGCCGTTGGCGCATCGGCCCGTGGTGATTGGAAGTGGGCCAGCAGGGTTGTTTGCAGCACTCGAACTCGCGGAGATGGGATTCAAGCCTATCGTGCTTGAGCGCGGCGACGCTATGAACAAGCGCGCCGGCGCCATCGTGCGCCTCGTTCGCGACCGAGTGCTGGATCCTGAATGCAACTACCTGTTTGGTGAAGGTGGCGCAGGCACCTATTCGGATGGCAAACTCACATCGCGCTCAACAGATCCGCGTTCAGTGAAAGTGCTTTCCATCGTGCGGGCCTACTCGGGCATCGCTTCAGTGTCCTACGATTTCAGGCCGCATTTGGGCTCAGACCGTGTGCGTGCGGTCGTCGGGCGCATGCGACGACGCATCCAAGAACTCGGCGGCGAGTTTCGCTTTCGGTGTTGCGTTCTTGGAATCCGGCACTCGCTTGGCAGGTTGACGGCAGTGCGCACTACGCTGGGCGACATTCCATGCACTGTGGCGCTGTTAGCTCCAGGGCATTCTGCTCGCGATCTCACGCGTGCGCTCGCTGCCGATGGAGTCGCCATGGAGCGCAAGGCCTTTCAACTGGGTTTGCGCGTTGAACATCCCCAGAGCTTTATTGATTCTTGCGTGCCGGGCGCGCGCGGCGAACGTGCTGCTGCCGCAGACTATCGCATCGCAGCACGAGCCACTGGGCGCAGTGTGTGGTCGTTCTGCATGTGTCCTGGCGGCGAGATCATCCCGGCGATCAGCGATGTCTCTACGATGAACACCAATGGCATGTCGTGGTCTGCCAAGAGTTCAGGATTTGCGAACTCTGGTCTCGTAACCACCTTGGAGCCGGAGGAGTTTGGATGTGATGGCCTTTTCTCTGGTATGGACCTCCAAGAGCGCTTCGAAAGGGCCGCGGTGGAAGCGGCTGGCAAGACTCTCAGCATTCCTGCGCAGCCGCTCGGGCGCTGGCTGGAAGGCAAGCCGGGCGGTGATCTACCGACGACATCGAGTCGGACGGAACTTGTGTCGGCCGACCTCGCTCGCGTGTTGCCGCCGCAAGTGGATAGGGCCATCCGTGAGGCGCTGCCTGTGTTCGACCGACAGCTCCGCGGGTTCATTCACCCGGAAGCCTTGCTTGTTGGGCCTGAGATGCGTTCCAGCAGCCCTGTGCGCTTCGTGCGTGACGCCGCCAGTCTCGAATCCAACAGTGTCGCAGGGCTCTTTCCTATTGGTGAGGGTGCCGGATACGCAGGGGGCATCGTTTCCGCCGCAGTTGATGGCCTTCGAGCCGCAAGCAGTGTTTGCGCTCGTTATGCGCCGGGGAATTGAGTCATCGTGTTTGAAGCGCTGCTTGCTGTGGGCGTAGCGCCTGCGTATAGACTTACGGCGACCCGCCGCTGTCCGACTTCTCTGGGCAGTCGCGTGTCCTTGACAGGGGTTTTGCCCATGCTGCTGCGTACCGTTGCCGCCATCCTTCTTGGGCTCGTTGCTCTCGTCGCCCAAGGCCCTCAGCGCTTCATCCAGGATTTCGCTGCGGCCGTGAAGGCCGACGACTACATCAAGCAGCGCGAGCTGGTGTCGAACAACTACGACGGCTCGAAGGACGGTTTTTACCTGTACGAACACGAGTGGTGTCGGCTCAGCCTCGACACAGGCGATGCTTCCAAAGCCGCTTCGGAGTCGGTGCTGAAGACCCTCGAAGGTCTCGCCAGTATCTACAGAGTGGTGGGTCAGAAGAGCGACTACCTTGCCAAGCGGTTCGCATGGCTGAGCGCGTTGAGCGCAGAGCAGAAGAAATCGAAACTCGAGATGTGGGATGCCGTAGGGCGCGGAGGGCCTCAGTTCGATCAGGCGCGCAAGCAGCGCAAAGTCGAGAAGCTCGACGAGATCTTGCCGCACTTTGAAGAGGTGGTGGTGAAGGCTGAAGCAGCAGGGGACACCTTCTGGGGCGCTCAAGGGCACATCTACATGGCCATGATGCATGAGTTGGTGCCCAACTGGTACGAAGTTGTCTATCACTACAAGAAGGCCGCTGAAGTTGGTGCCAAGGGCCATACGCAGATGGAGATTGCCAAGAACAATCTTGATGGTGGTATGCGCGAAGCCGCGACAGTGGCCAAGTTGCGCCCTGAGTTGGTGGATATCAGCGTTCCGTTGGTCGACAGCAAGGTGAAGTACAAGGAGGCATTGGAGAAGGCCGCCGCAGATGCAGTAGCTGCTGGAAACGCTCCGAAAGTTCCCGGTAGTCCGGACATGCCTGCGGGGCCCATGCCCAATGTCCATGCAGTGCCCATCGAGTGGGAGGATTCGGCAGAGTTCAAGATCGACAAGTCAGGGGAGACGCCGTATCTGACGCCGTTCGGTTGGGTCAACGGACACTGGTACTGGTGGCCTGCTATCCCGCTGGCCAAAGGCACGATGCAGAAGGCCTCGTTCTTGCCGGGCAGCGGCGAGATCACGAATGATGGCGGCAAGGTGTTCCTTTATCCCGAAGGAAAGCAGAAAACCGTGGGTGGGGGGACGCGCATCAAACTTGCGCCCAAGCCAGAGCTCCAGGAATTCAAAGAAGCGACCTACCTCGACGGCAGCAAGGGCAAGGTGTGGCAGACGATGATGTCGGTGCCCACGCAATTCAACTTCATGGGGTTCAACTTTGGAGGCAATGCCGATTCGATTGGACTGAAGTTCCGTGGTGCCACGGTGGCGAAGGGCAAGCTGCGCGGCACTGATGTCCTCGTTCACGACGTGAACGGCAACGGGGCCTTCAACGACTTCGGCATCGATTGCATTGTCACAGGCAAAGGCAAGACTCAACGTGTGCAGCCGTTATCGCGCTACGTCGATCTCGATGGGCATATGTTTGAGATCAAAATCGAAGCCAATGGGCGCACATTGCGCAGCAAGCCGTACGACGGGCCGCTCGGTGCCGTGCGTCTCGATTGGAAGGGTGCCTTGACGCCCGCGTTCCTCAGCTGCGCGGGCTCTGGCGAGGACAGCACCTACTACTTCGATCTCATGCAGGCCAAGGATAAGGCCATTTGGGTTGTGCCTGGAGCACTGTCTTTCCAGCACGGCTACATCATCGAAGGGCGCGGCGACAAGGCGAACACGATTTGGATCACACACGGGCGCTCTGGTGTTTTGAATGTTCAACCGAGCGTGGTGACCACTTGGAAGATGGGCGGCGCTGGAGATGACGGCTTCACTTTTGTTTTTAAGGCAACCGTGAAAAAAGACGGCGCGACGGAGTCGATTCTGATTCCCGCGAAGGAAGTGAAGATTTACGGCGCTTTCGGCGAACAGTACGAATCGCTCATGATGGGGCCACCGCTGCCCACAGTGACGGTGCGCAAAGCGAAAGACGGTCCTGTCGTGGCTACAGGCAAGATGAAAAAACCGGATAACGAAGACAGCCGCGAAAGCGCCGATCTGATCTTCTTGCCGAAGACACTGGAGCTGAAGAAAGACTTCTCGGGTGGGTTCGAAGCCAAGCTCGAGGCGGACTACAAGCCCTTGGGCAAGATCAATTCCGCGTGGACTCCAGGGAGCTGAGCCTGTTTCGCATTGGCGCGGTTTCTTATGTGAACGCGCTTCCGCTTCTCGATGGGCTTGCGCAGCAGGATGGCGTTTTGCTGGAGTTACAACCACCAGCGCAGATCGCTGACGGTCTGCTGCAGGGCCGCTTCGATGTTGGGCTGGTGCCTTCAGCGACGTTGCTAGTGAATACAGAGCTCGTGCCTGTGAGCAGTGCGTGCATCGCGTCACGAGGTGCGGTCGATTCTGTTTTGCTGTTGTTGGCCAAAGCTCCCGCCCTTGTGTGCAGTGCTTCGCTGGATCCTGAATCCCGCACCAGTCAGATTCTCGCGCGTTGGGTGCTGCAACAGCGCTACGGCGTGAACCCGAAGCTCACTGAACGAGCAGCGCAGGCAGAGCCCTTTGCAGCGGGGGAGGATGCGGCGTTGGTGATTGGCGACCGCGCCTTGCTGGCGTTGAAACAAGGCGTTCCTTGTCTTGATCTCGGCGCGGAGTGGTTCGCGGCTACTGGCTTGCCCTTCGTCTACGCGATTTGGGCTGCCCGGCGCGATGCGCCTAGGCTTGCAGCGATGGCCACACTGCTGGACTGCGCGGCCGTTCGGGGCATGGCAAATATCGCAGAGCATGCGGCGGAGGCTGCGCGCCGCCTCATGCTCAGTCCAGAGTTGTGCAAGGTTTATCTCACCAACAGGATCCGCTACCGTCTCGAGTTCGAAGAGGCGCAGGGCTTAGGGCGTTTTCTCGAAGAGGCGCGCCGACTCGACCTTTGAGTGCTGGAGAACCATCCATGCTGGACATCAAGTTCATACGCCAGAATCCGGAGCAGGTGCGCGAAGCGTGCCGCCGCAAGCGCATCCACGTCGATCTCGACAAGGTCCTCGCATTGGATGCAGTCTGTCGCGAGAGCAAGACGAGCTTCGACAGTCTCAAGGGCGAACAGAATCGGCGTTCGAAGGAACTGGGCAAGGTTGCGCCGACGGAGCGCGCTGCAGCACTCGATGGCCTGAAGCAACTCTCGCAAGATGTGAAACAAGCAGAAGCTCAGCTGTCGGAGGCAGAGGCTTCCTTGCGCACATTGTTGTTGTTGGTGCCCAACGTACTGGATCCTCTGGTGCCCGAAGGCCGTGATGATTCCGAGAACAAGGAACTGAAGCGTGTCGGCAGCCCGCGTGAGTTCGGCTTCAAGCCTCGCGACCATGTCGAATTGGGAGTTGGTCTAGACATTCTCGACATTGAACGCGCGACGCGCATTGCGGGTAGTCGCACGTACTACTTGAAGAACGAAGGCGTGTTGCTCGAGATGGCGGTGCTGCGCTTCGCTTTGGAGCGCATGATGGACAAGGGTTTCACGCCTATGTCAGTGCCGCACCTTGTGCGTTCAGAAGCCATGGAAGGCACAGCCTATTTGCCAGGCGGTGAAGAACAGGCGTATCGCACGCAGGGCGATGACATGTGGCTTATCGGCACCAGCGAAGTGCCAGTAACGGCCTACCGCATGGGCGAGATCCTGAACCATGCCGAGCTACCGCTCAAAATGGCGGGCATTTCTCCTTGCTATCGGCGCGAAGCTGGCACATACGGCAAAGATACGCGTGGGCTTTATCGCATCCATCAGTTTCAAAAGGTGGAACAAGTCATTGTGTGTCGCGCTGATGAGGGGGAATCGAAACGCTGGCATGAGGTGATTCTCGCCAACGCTGAAGAACTGTTGCAAGCGATGGAACTGCCTTATCGCGTCGTCGATGTTTGCGACGGCGATCTAGGGCGCCCGCAAGTACGCAAGTTCGATATCGAAACTTGGATGCCTTCTCGCAACGGCTACGGCGAAACGCATTCGGCTTCGCGTTTTCACGAGTACCAAGCGCGTCGGCTGGAACTGCGCTACCGCGATGAAGAGGGCAAGGTGCGCTACTGCCACACCTTGAACAACACTGTGATTGCGAGCCCGCGCATTCTCATTCCACTGTTGGAGAATCACCAGCAAGAAGATGGCAGCGTCGTGATTCCACTTGCGTTGCGGCCTTTCATGGGTGGCCGTGAACGCATCACGCCGCGCGGCTGAAGCCTCGCTGGGTCAGTGACCGCCGAAAAGCGCGCCGAGATTAGTGGCCCCGCCACCGCCTCCCGCAGGGCGTCCTCGGCCTTGCAGCGCTTGCATGAAAGGGTTGAACTGACCGGCGCCGCCCTGTTGGTTGCCGCCGCGGGCACGGCCACTACCGCCACCTGCACCGCCAGCGCCACGCGTAGGCCCAGGTAGTGGTGTCGCACCGCGCCCACCGGCTGCTCCCGCTGCTGCGGCCGCCGCTGACGATCCTCCGCGCCCCGCTGCAGGCTCAGCGAGCTTGCCGTCCCAAGTGGCGATTTGTCCTTCTGAATCCGAAGACATGTGCACTTGCGGTAAGGCCACGAAGCGCTTGAAGGTGTAGATGCGTGCGTCGCCTGCGCGATCCTTGTCGTCGACCTCTTGTTCATCGTCGCGAGCCCAGATCGACAGTGTGATCTGCACAGCGCGAGGGAGCCCTTGTTCCTTGACGGCATTCCAGCCGTCGACGAGAGCGGAGTTGTCCTTGTTGCTGTCTTCGCGTTCTGCGCCTTCGCCACTGCTTGGCGTGCGCGGCACGAACTGCATCGATAGTGAATGCACTTTGTCGTAAAGGATGGCGAAGTCGCCCTCATTGTGGGGCTTGTCGTCTACATTCCAGTCCTCGCGGCGCCACAGTTCAAGGAAATCGGTTCCTTGAGTGCCGCGGCGCATCACATAAGCCACTTCATTCACATGAGAGTTGCGCAGGTCTTCCTTGTTGTCGTACTCCTCAGGCGCGAAGGCTTTGGAACAAGTGATGAGCGACAAGGCATCTGCCTCACGTCCGCTGATTTCAGCGTTGGTGGCGTAGAAGGCGTTGTTGTCTTTCAGGTCGTAGAACGCTGCATTGGCAAGGTCTGCGGAAATCACATCGAGCACTGCAGGGCCCATGATGTAGGGCGTGGCGCGGTTGCTCACAGCGTTGCGTGTGAGCACCACTTGATGCAGGCTCCAGAAAGCCCCAGTGAAAAGCAACGCTGTGATGGCCATAGCCAAGAGCACTTCGATCAGTGTGAATCCGCTCGATTGCTTGCTCTGTGTCACTTGCGTTCTCCTCCTGCGCCGCCGAGTGCCGCGCGACCAGCACCGCCACCATCGCCACCGCCTGCCGCAGATCCGCCGCGATCGCCACTTGCTCCGCCAGCTCCGCCTTCGCGGCCTCCAGAAAGATCGCGATCTTCTTCGCCCGGGTTAGGCAAGTAGGTCATGATGCGTAGCACACGATCGGCATCGGTGGTCTCGCCGAGTTTGCGCACGCTGAGCACCAGCACGCGCTTGATTTCACCTTCGGGATCAACCTCTTCTTCGCCCTCACGCGTGCTGCTGCTGTCGCCGCTGACAGGGCGTCCGAGCATGCGCCCCGAGGAATCGGTGCTGAATCCAGCGTCCGCAAGAGTCGCGTCGTCGGCGCCTCCAAGCACAATCTCCTCGCGGAACACATCAATCGTCCATTCGAACCCGGCGTACTCATCCGGTGCATCGGGTGAGCCGAAGCCCGAGAAATCTCCGCTGTCCCCTTCCTCGTGAGCTTCCTCTTCAGCTTCTTCTGTGGTGAGCGGGCCAAGTTCGACATCGGCGAGGATGATCTGCATGAGGTAGCGCAGTTTGCGTTCCTCGGTGGTTTCCAGCACGTCCTCGCCAGCCTGGCCGAGCACAGTGAGGAGCGGGATCATTGCGCCTGCCACGATGACGAGGCTCACCACGACTTCTACGAGAGTGAATCCGCGTTGATTGCGCTTCATCATCGCCCGGCTCCCGGAGCATCGTTGCCCATCACCTGATGAAAGTCGGATTCATCGGCATCCGGGAACTTGGCAGCGTAATCATGAGTTTCGGATTGGCCGGACAGCCCATTCACCTGCACGCTAAACCAAGCGCCTTCCTTGTTGTCTTCGTCTGTGGCCGATTGCAGCCACAAGATGAAGCTGTCGAGTGTGCCATCGGGCTGGTATTCAACGCTGATGGATTTCTTGTCGTAGAACTGCTTGGCATTGATCCAGTGACGCCGAAAGTAGACGCCGGATGGGAGGCTTTCCCAATCCTGCGCTTCGCGCCAGCCCTCGACTTCGGGGTCTTCCAGCAGGTGGCCGTCATCGACATCCATGAAGCGGCCATACGGGTCTTGAGGCGGATCTTGGCGGAAGCGGTAACGGCTGCGCTCGAAATCGATGTCGAGGTAGCAAGCGCGCTTCGTGCCAGCAGCGACCGAGCGCAAATAGTCGCTCATGCCCGCGAGCTTGCGGGCTGCAGCTCGCAAGCGCTCATGCTGCGTGACGCCATCCATGTTGGTCATCATCAACGCGCCCAAGAGGCCGAGCACGGCGAGCACCATCATGGTCTCAATGAGTGTGAAGCCCCCGCGATGCCTTCGGAAAGGATGCACGTGAGGGGCCAGCATGACTACTCTCTCGACTTTTTGCTGGAGATGTCGGCGTCGTCGCCTTCACCTCCGGGCTGGCCATCCATGCCGTAGGACATGATCTCGAAGTCCGAACTGCTCAGCTTGCGGTAGGTGTAAGGATTGCCCCACGGATCGTTCACCTGACGGTTCTCATACTTGTCCGTGTCGATGAAGGACCGCGAGTGGTTCTTGCTGCCATCGAAGAGGAAATCGGGCCAATCGGATTCCTGTGGCAGCTTTCCGTTTTCGACGGTCTGGTGCAACTTGACGGCCTGTTTCAGCACTTCGATGTCGAGCTCAGCCTTCTGGCGTTGGCTGCGGAAGAGTTCGCCGATGACATTGGTGCCTACCAGCGCACCCATCAGCGCGATGATGGCCAGCACGATGAGCACCTCGACAAGGGTAAAACCGCGACGGCTCTTCTGGCGATTCTTGCTGCATTGCATGGGAGTGTCTCCGTATACGCACACCAGGGCGCGTGCGCCCTTTGACGAGTCTTGCCCGCGTATTATTTCGGCACTATCAGCCTCGACGGACCAGCGAACCCATTTGCATGAGGGGCATGATGATGGCCGCGACCACAAAGAGCACGACGAGCGCAAGTGCAATAATAATAACAGGTTCCAGCACTGAAGTGAGCCGTTGCGTAGCGAGATCGATTTCTTCGTCGTACGCCTCGGAAATATTTTCGAGCAGATCTTCAAGTTGCCCGGACTGCTCGCCGGTGGCGATCATGTAGCCCACCATGGGAGGAAACACACCGCTCGCCTGCAAAGGCGTCGAGATGTCAGACCCTTCAAGGATGGACTTATGGACATCGCCAATGGTCTGAGCCAGCACCGCATTCTGCACCACCATTTGCACAATCTTCAGCGCGTCCAGCACAGGAATGCCCGATTTAAGCAGTGTGGCCATGGTGGTGGCGAAGCGACTGATGGCGGTCTTGCGCACAAGATCGCCGAGCACTGGAACTTTCATGAGCAAGCGGTCGAAGCGAACGCGGCCTTCCGGAGAGCGGCGCATGTTTTTCAGGCCTAACCAAACGAGGAACGCCGCAAGCGGAATACTCCACCAGTAGTACTGGAAGAACTTGGAGATTGCGATCAGTGCTTGGGTGATGGCTGGCAGCGCCTTGCCGACTTTGGCGAACAAACTGGTGAGGTTGGGCACCACGAATGTCATGAGCACCACGACGACCAGCACACCGACGATAATCATCACCATGGGGTAGGTGAGAGCCGCAGTGAGCTTCGAGCGCAGGCGGTTCTGGCGCGTGATGTAAATGGAGAGTCGCGAGAGAATGGCGTCCATTTGTCCAGAGGCTTCGCCCGCACGCACCATGTTCACATACAAGTCGTTGAACCACTGAGGGTGGTGCGACAGCGCATCGGCCAGCATGTCGCCTTGAGTGACGCGCTCACGCACATCGCGCAGCACGCGCTCGAAGTCTTTCGATTCCACTTGTCCGATCATCGCCTTGAGCGCATCCACTACCGAGATGCCAGCAGTCAACAGCGTCGCAAACTGGCGAGTTACCACGGCAAGCTGGCGCGGATCACCCCGCGGCGTGAACAGCGAGCGCCGCATCACGCTTTCCTTCTTGCGCTCTTCTAATGTGGCGATGTCGATGACATGCACGCCATCCGCCCGCAGCTTGGTGCGAGCAGCGCGCGGTGAATCGGCATCCATGATGCCGCGACGTGGTTTGCCAGCGATGTCGATGGCTTTGTAGTCGTAGATGGGCATCGGCTATTCGAAATCCATTTGCGTCACACGTAACACTTCCTGCAACGTGGTGTGTCCTTCTCGGACTTTGCGCAGGCCATCACCACGAAGTGTGATGAGGCCTTGTTCCAGCGCGGCCTTCTTGATGACGGACGCACTGGTGCGAGTCACGATCAACTCGCGGACCTTTTCGCCAATGGGCATGACTTCGTAGATAGCCGTGCGGCCTAGGTAGCCGGTGTTGAAGCAGTTTTCGCAGCCGCGCCCTTTATGCAGCAGGCCTCCCGGGAGGTCTTTCAAATCAAGGTGCACATCGTTCAGGATGGCGAGATCATCGGCGCCCGGCGCGTAAGAGATCTTGCACTCTTTGCAGATCACACGCACGAGGCGCTGAGCCACCACGGCGATGAGCGAAGACGCCACCAAGTAGGGTTCTACGCCAATGTCGAGCATGCGCGAGATGGCGCCTGCGGAGTCGTTGGTGTGCAGCGTGGAGAACACAAGGTGTCCGGTAAGAGCTGCTTGGATAGCGATGCGTGCGGTTTCTTCGTCGCGCACCTCGCCGACCATCATCACGTCCGGGTCTTGGCGCAGCAGTGAACGAAGTCCTGCCGCGAAGGTGAGCCCCTTTTTATTCGACACCTGGATCTGGCTGACGCCGGCCAGGTGGTATTCGATGGGGTCTTCAATCGTGATGACGTTTTTCTCGGCCGAGTCCACCTCGCTGAGGATGGCGTAAAGCGTGGTCGTCTTGCCGGAGCCGGTGGGGCCAGTGATGAAGATGATGCCGTGCGATAGATGGATCACTCTGCGCATTGCGGCGAGATGCTCGACCGACATGCCGATTTCATCCAGCCTGTAGACATTGGTCGTCTTGTCGAGCAGGCGCATGACGATGCGTTCGCCGTGGTTGGTAGGCACGGACGAGATGCGCACATCGACTTCCGCATCGCCGATCTTGATGCTGGCCCGCCCGTCTTGAGGGACGCGCCGTTCGGCGATGTCCATCTTGCCCATGACCTTCACGCGCGACACCACAGCGTCTTGCACCTTCTTGGGCACTGTCTCCATTTCGTAGAGCACGCCGTCAATGCGGTAGCGGATTTGGAGGCGATCTTCGTAGGGCTGCAAGTGCACGTCGGATGCGCGCATCTTCAGGGCCTGGAACAGCACCATGTTGACCAGCTTGATGATCGGGGCCTTGTTGGCCACATCGAGTAGGTCTTCGGAGTCAGAGACGAAGGCCGACAGGTCTTCGAGATTGTCGCCCTCGATGGTCTCGATGGCCTCGTCCACCATGTCCGCCTTGTGCCGGTAGGCCTTGTTCACCAGCAAGGTGATTGGCGCGCGTGGCACGAGCACTGGGCGCACTTCCATGCGCACCATCGCAGCCAAATCGTCGAGGGGATAGACCTCGAACGGCGCGCAGGTGGCCACATCCATGACCCCGTCCTGCACGCTGATGCCAACGAGGCTGTAGTTGCGCGCAAACTCGATAGGCACGCGCTCGCTGAATTCCTGCGGCACCTTGATGCCTTCAAGATCCGCGCGATAGGCGCAGCCAAGTTCCTCAGCGTAGAGACTGAGGATTTCGTTCTCTTCCAAACAGCCCTTGCGCAACAGAATGCGATCAAGGGTTTGCCCCGATTCGCCCTCCAGCCGCAGGCAGTCTTCGAGTTTGTCTTTGGGAATGCGCTCGCCCAACCGCTCCAGCAACCGGTCCTTCACGCCAACCCCTTTCAGCGACCGCTCGCGGGCGGCGTGGAACCTGTGCCAATCACCGGGGCCGCAGGTTGCGTCGCCGGTTGCGCTGTAGCAGCGCCCTGTTTGCCGTCCGCTTCGAGCGGTGCGGTGGGCACGTAATGCGGCATGTCGAGATCTCCGGATTCTTCAATGTCTTCTACGTTCAAACCCGGAGCGTCAAACCCGACCGCGCGGAAGTTCGGATCCACGAGGGTCAGGTTGCCATGCAAGCGCAACACTTCCATCTTGGTTCCATAGGATATGTCTTCGAGCGTCTTGAAGTCGGAGAGGATGGTGGGTGTAACGAACAAGTAGAGCGTTGAGCGCTCGTGGTTCCTTGTCTGGCTCTTGAAGAGTTCGCCGAGAAGCGGAATCTCGCTGAGGAAGGGGACAGAGGTTTCCGCTTCGGAGACGTTGTCCTGCACGAGCCCGCCGATCACGACGGTCTTGCCACTCGGAACCGTGACGCTGCCTTTGAACTCGCGGCTGGTTTTGTCCGGCGGCAGCCCCGTCGTTGCGGAGTTCTGGACGAACGCTTCCACCAACAACAGAAGTTCGAGGCGCAAGTAATTGTCCGTGGAGATGTGGGGCGAGATTTCGAGCTTGAGTTCAGCCTTTTGATAGTCCTGGAAACCCGTGCGACTTTGGCCTGAAGGGTCGAAAGAGTTCTGTGCTGTGGCAACTTCGCGGCCCACGGAAATGTGGGACATCTCGTTGTCGTTGGTGAGCACGCTAGCGTTCGAAAGCAAGTTGACTTTCTGTTTGGTCTGCATCATGGACATCAGCAGCGGGATAGTGCCGTCGCTTTGGATAATGCCACCGAGGAGGCCGCTGAAGCCGACATTGGGCACACGCGCGAGGTTATTGAAATCAAATCCGGTAGGAAGTGTTGGGCTGGTGCCTGCGCCACTGCCGCCGCCCGTGCCTGTGCCGCCGGTGCCGGTGCCACTGCCGCCGCCGGTTGGCGTGATTTCGCTCAACCCGAATCCTGTCAAGCCACCGAAGCGAAAGCGGTCGCTGCCGCCTTGAATGCCACTGAGCTCCACACCCAGAGCGCGCAGGGCGTTGTCACTCAATTCTGCAATTGCGGCATGCACCATCACCTGCGGGCGTCGCTTATCGAGCATTTCAATAATGGGCGCAATTTCGTCGAAGCGCGTGCGCGTGCATGTGATGAGTAGCGAGTTGGTGTGCACATCGCCGACGATGGTCACCTCTTGGCCGATCTCAGACGCAGATGCTGGTTGGCCACCACCAGCGGAGCGTGTGTTGGACGCGCGTCCCGTACGCGAGGTCTGCTGTTGCAGGAGATCCTTCAAAGTGTCTTCCATGTCGTCGGCGTTGGTGTTCTTGAGGAAGAAGATGCGAATGTTGCTGTCGAGCGAAGTGACTTCTGTGTCCAACGCTGCGATAAGGCGCTTCACTTCTGACATGTCCGCGTCGACCGCATAAATCACAATGGCGTTTGTGCGCGGGTCAGCGATGATCTTTGGCTCTGGGATTTCCGTTGCGGCGGTGACGCCCTCACCGGGCGCGCGCGGCGCGCGCGGTTGACCGGGTGCTGCAGCACCGCCCGTGGTGGTGATCAGCTCCGAAAGCATGGCCACCAATTCCTCAGCCACGGCGTTCTTCAACGGCACAATGTCGAACTTCAAAGTGGCTGCGGATGAAGGCACATCCATTGCCATCATGATTTGATACACGGCGTACACCGTCGGAGCGAAACCGACGATAATCATTGCGTTGGCGGAGGGAACCTCCATCGAGAATTCGCTGGTGCGATTCACCATGAGCTGCGCAACGGCATTGCGCACTGAATCCACTTTGACATGCTTCAACGGGATGGTGGTCATGATGACTTCACCAGCCTTCGATTGATATTTCTTCAATTCATCGACGCTTACGAAATTGGCGCGTTGCTTGATAAGTTGCGAAGTCTGCACCAGTTCCACTTGGATGAAGTCGCCAGCATCTGGTCCCATCGGAACCATGGCGAAACCCTGCGTTACAAAAATCGCTTGCCAGAATTCGTAGATGCGATCGCGCGGCACGACGATGCGCCCCGTGACCATGATTTTGGGTTTGTTCTTGAAGTCTTGGTCATTGAACTTGAAGGGCCGCCCGGTGCTCGTCCCCGCGATCTGAATGGCCTCTTCGAGGCTCAACCCTTCTGGCGGGAACGTGTAGACCACCTTGTCTTTGTCCTCGGTAGTGGCCTGGCCCCAAACAGGGGCTGGCGACCAAGCGAAAACCACGAGCAGGGTCAGGAGGGCAGGGATTGCAAACCCCTTGGCCAGAGCCAGATGACGCGCCATGTTCGACCTTTCCGGATCTAGTGCGTAGACAGACAGCTACAAACCGACGGGGTTCCGTCGGCAAAGTCACCGCCTCTGCTCGGTCCCGAGGGACCAAGCGCCGCTATTCTCCCTTGTCTGCTCAGAGTGTCCACAGGGAGCCCTGCCCAGACGAGGCCACGCCCAACTTTCTTCCTAGGACATGAGGGCTTGCGTTTGCAGATCCAAGGGTGTCGTCTAATATGCTTCCTCCCTGAAGGTTGTAGGGTCCGGAAGACTACCGGGTCGCTTATTCTTTCTGGCAACGGGAGTCGCGCATGTCGCAAACGGTCACCAAGAAGGAACTCGCCTACCGCATCGCCGGAGTCTCCGGTCATAAGAAGGTGATCGTCCGCAAGATCATTCAGCAGTTCATCGAAGACATCATCGGCGAACTGTCCCGTGGCAATCGCTTGGAGTTTCGAGAATTTGGGGTGTTTGAACTGAAGCGCCGTGCGCCGAGGCGCGCGAGAAACCCACGCACTGGTGATCGGGTCGATGTTCCCTCGAAGACAGTGGTGTATTTCAAGCCGGGTCGAGCCATGCGTGAGATGCTGTCCCGCTTCGATTTGACCGATTCCAACGCCCCAGCGGCAGCAAGGCCGAGGCGTCAGCCCGGCGCCCGTCCTGTCGAGACGCCGAAGGAACGCTCAGCAGAGGCCTGAGGTGCCTTGGGATGCGGCAGCCAAAGCGCTAAACCTTCGTCCCGGGACGGTCAGTGGCCGACCCAGTGAGGAGAGCCAGTGGGAATTCGAGTTCAAGTGCGAGACAACGAACCGATCGACAAGGCGCTACGTCGCCTCAAACGCCTCTGCAACGCAGAAGGCATGGATCGCGCTGTCAAAGCGAAAGCCTTTTACGAGAAGCCCAGTGAACGCCGCCGCCGCAAGGCGAAGGAACGCACCAAGACCATCCGTATCGCACATCGCATGCGCGCGGAAGGCTGAATTCTCTCTGGCGGACGCTGCTCTCAGCGTCCGCTGAGGTGCTGGATCACGTCAAAGCGCGTGATGATGCCGTCGATGCGCCCTGCGCGCCGCACCAGCACTGCTTCGTTCTGCCGCGTGAAGAGCTTGGCCACATGCGACATGGGCTCTGATTCAAAGACAACGGGGTAGGGCACGTCCATCACGGACAGGATCGCTTGATCCAGCACGCCACGGTTTTCGATGGCGCGAGCCATCAACGCGGACTCGTGAACCGACCCCACGCATTCTTGATCGACGAGCACCGGCATCTGGGTGATCCCGTGTTCGTTCATCGTGGCCAACACCTGTTTCACAGTGCGGTCCGGCGTAGTGGCCAGCAAACCAGCATTTGTGCGCTTGCGCGCAAGGACATCGCGCGCTCGCGTCGTGTCCGGATCGAGGAAGCGATTCTCTGTCATCCATTCGTCGCTGTGAAGCTTCGAAAGGTAACGCTCGCCCGTGTCGGCGAGGATGACGACCACGATGGCGTCGGGATCGTCGATCTCACGCGCGATCTCGAGCGCTGTCACAGTAGCGAGGCCTGAAGAGCCACCGACAAACAACCCCTCTTCGCGAGCCAAACGGCGCGCCATGATGAACGACTCTTTGTCGCCGACTTCACGAATCTCGTTGATGAGCTTCAGATCCAGCACGCCTGGGACCTTGTCGCCGCCGATGCCTTCCACTTTGTAGGGCTGGCCTTCAGGAATTACGCCGGTCTCCTTGGCGGACTTCAAGACGCTGCCAACGGGATCGGCGCCAACGATGCGCACAGCGGGGTTCTTTTCCTTCAGGAAGCGAGCGCAACCCGTCATCGTTCCGCCGGTGCCCATGCCACCAACCAACGCAGTGATTTTCCCGGCCGTTTGCTCCCAGATTTCTGGTCCGGTGCTGCGATAGTGCGCGAGCGGATTGGCTTCGTTGTAGAACTGATTCGCGAGGATGGCCGTTTCGTTTTCTTCGACGATGCGTTTGGCCACGCTCACGTAGTACTCGGGATGATGCACCCCCACAGTTGGGGTAACGATCACTTCCGCGCCGAAGGCTTTCAGCAGTTTCACCTTCTCCGTAGACATCTTGTCAGGGATGGTGAAGATGCAGCGGTAGCCGCGGATAGAAGCAGCGATGGCGAGACCGACTCCGGTGTTGCCGCTCGTGCCTTCGACAATGATGCCACCTGGTTTCAGCTTGCCGCTGCGCTCGGCCTCTTCGATGATGGCGAGGCCAATGCGGTCTTTGATGCTGGATCCAGGGTTCATGAACTCGCACTTGGCGAGTACCTGTGTGCGGATGCCGGCGCTCACTTTATTGAGGCGAACCATCGGCGTGTTGCCGATGCAGTCGAGAATGGAATCGCACGGCTGAGGCAAGGCCGAGTTCATGCTGAGCTACTCCTGAGAATGAATTCCGCGAGGATGCTAACAGTGACGGGCCGCTCGACGTGCGGCGCGCGAGGAGGTATGCGTGGGTTATTTCGAAGCGCTGGTTCTAGGGATTTTGCAAGGACTGGCAGAGTTTCTGCCAGTCTCATCTTCGGGCCATTTGGCCATCATGCGCGCCTTGTTCGAGCTCAAGGGCGCAGGAGACGGCGCGCTCTTCGAGATCTTGTTGCACCTCGGTTCCGCTGCGGCCATCATGATCGTGTTTTGGCCGCGCATCGCAGGGATTCTGCGTGTTTTTCCGGCGTTTTTCATGCCATGGAGCTGGCGTAGCAAGTCCGCAGACCCCAGTTTCAGGATGGCTAGTCTCGTGCTGCTTGGCAGTGTGCCTGCCGGTGCCGTGGGCCTCGTTTGGGGCACTGAGATCGAAGCGCTTTTTGGCGCGACTCAGTTCATCGGTTGGATGTTGGTCATCACTGGCGCCTTCTTGCTTGCAACGCGTGCGCTTCCTGTGCCTACAGGCAACTTGACGCCTGGACGCGCCTTCGCGGTTGGCTGCGTGCAAGCGCTGGCCGTGGTTCCGGGAATCTCACGTAGCGGCTCCACGATCAGCGGCGGCCTGGCTTGCGGGTTGCGGCGCGAAATGGCCGGTGAGTTTTCCTTCCTGCTCGGACTCGTTGCCATCGTCGGCGCCAACCTCCTTGAGCTACCCAAACTGGCGGAGGCCTTCGGTCCACATGGCGCTCTGAATTTCGGCCCGACGCTCGTTGGCTGCAGCGCGGCCTTTGTCGTGAGTTGGATGAGCCTGCGCTGGCTCCTTCGGTTTGTGGCACGCGGGCAGTTGTGGTTCTTTGGGCCGTATTGTTTGCTCGCGGGAGCGTCGGTGGTCCTGTGGATGTGAACTTGCGTCTTCTCGCGAGCGCGGCGAAAGTCGGCGCATGAACGGCCCACGCGCTCGCTTCTTCGCGCGCCGAGAAGCAGACTTGGCTTTGTCCGCGCAGACGGGCCCGGCGTTTCTCTTTGGCGTGCCTGACGAGGCCGTGTTGCGCGGAGTGGCAGCCAGCGCTTCGGAATTGGTCATGCACTGTGGGCAAAGTCGTTTGCGTGAGATCCGCAGCGGCCTGCGTGACACGTTTGCTGTAGCGCTGCATGGTTGCACCAAAGATGGCGAGGGATTGCCGGTCTACGACCAGCCTTGTGCCACCTGTGTGATCTCAGAATTGCCGCAGCGTGGCGCAGAAGATGCGCTCGAGCGCGCGCTGTCCATGTTGGCCGACGGAGGCGACGTTTGGCTTTTCGTGCCGCGTCGGACCTCCGGTGCCGAAGCGCGTCTGCGTCGTTTCATGGATGCGGCTTGCGGTGGCAACGTGAACATCGTCGCGGGCGCACCAGCCGACATGCTCGCTCTCCATGGAGTGCGCAGTTGTGCTGTGATCTGCGAAAATGCCGAAGAGCAGCCACCCGCCTTGCCGGTGTCAGCGATTGTCCTCACGCACGGTGCGGAAGTTGGGCTTGAAGAGACGCTGGTGGATTTGGTTCTTCGCCAGCACTTCCCACCGCTGGAAGTGTTTGTGCTAGATCTCGGGCGAGGCCCTGCATTAGATGCAGACTTGTTCGGGCTCGCGCAGCGTAGCAGTGTGCCGCTGGCCGTATTTCCGAAACACGACGTTGCCGTTGCGGATGCGCTGCACGACGCGCTCGGTGGAGTGCGAGGCCGATTCGTCCATTGGTGCCGCGCTGGTTCACGTCTCGCGCCCCATTTGCTGACGACGTTGGGTCTGGCCATGGAGCGCAGCGACAAATGTGCCGTGGTTTTCGGCCGCAGTGCAGCACATGTTGACGGGCAGTGGAACCTCGTGCATGAGGCCGCCGAACACGGACCGACGCATTTGTTGAGCAGCACTCGTTTCGCTGCAGAAGCGACGCTGTGGAAGAAGACTGCATTGCGCGCGTGCGCTGCACCGAATCCTGCGTTTGGCATCTACTGCGAACGCGAACTCGCGTGGCGTCTGCTGCAACGGCATGCTCATGCGTCGGTCGGAGTGGTTGTCGCTGGGCACAACACCGCACCGAGCTCACACCACGGGCATGAACTGTGGCAGAGTTTCTTGCGAGCGACCCTGCCGGACTTGCTCGCAGAAAGCACCGAACTGCAAGCACTCGCACATCTCAAGTGTCACGACGCGCCTTGGGTTCTGGAACACGTCAGTGAAGACAGCTCAGCACAGCGCCTGCTGCGCGCACAAGCACTCTTGCAATCAGGCAACGCTGCCGCTGCTCAAGCGGCGTTAGAGGCCACTGAGCTGCAGGGCCATCCGGCCGCATGCGCCTTGCGTGTCGCGCTCGCATGCAGCGCTGCAGGAGCAACCGCGTTCAGCGCA
Source organism: Planctomycetota bacterium (assembly GCA_009691765.1). Taxonomy (GTDB): domain Bacteria; phylum Planctomycetota; genus SXUL01. The sequence continues at coordinate 58,246 of SIAO01000003.1, forward strand.
CTGGTGGCTGCCATGCAAATAGCGGGTGTTGAAGATGCCCTCTGGCTTTTGGACGGCGCGCCGCCACCAACGGCCTAGGTCGCAACATCGCTTCCACGGGCGCGTGGTTCTTGGCACACTGCGCACGCGGAGCCGCACTCTGAGCATGGCTGTCGATCCCAAATCGCTTTTGTGCAACTGTCATGGTGTCATGCATGGCACGGTGCAGCGCGTCATTGACAAGCATGAATGCAAGACGGTGGCCGACGTTACGCGCCTTTGTCGCGCCGGTGCCGGTTGCCGCAGTTGTCACGTTGAGATCGACGAACTGCTGACGTTGGCTGCAGCGAAACGCGGCGGATTTTGGAGGCGGCTCCTGCGCCGCTTCAGGAGTTAGACACGCATGAGCAGCATCTATCTCGATAACAACGCCACGACGCCGCTGTTGCCGGAAGTTCTTGAGCTCGTGAGCAGCACCCTTGCTCGCGATTTCGGGAACCCATCGTCTCTTCATGCACCCGGCCAAGCAGCGCGTGCGGTGGTGAACCATGCGCGTCAGCAAGTCGCGATGCTGTTGCGCGCGAGGTCCACAGAAGTTGTGTTCACTTCCGGAGGCACCGAGTCCATCAACACGGCGATCCATGCTTGCACCGCGACTGTGCCGGCAACGCAACGCCGCGTGATCCGTAGCTCCGTTGAGCATGAAGCTGTCGTGGAAGCTGCGCGACATTATGGCGCAAGTGTCGCCGTGATCGCAGTGGACATAGAAGGACGCCTCGATCTCGCGCAACTCGAGCGTGAGCTCAAACAAGGCGCGTGTTGCTTGAGTCTGATGTTTTCGAACAACGAAACGGGAGTGACGCTGCCGCTTGGTGAAGCCGTGCGCCTTGCGAAGGCCCATGGTGTTCCCGTGCATGTGGATGCGGTGCAGGCTGTGGGCAAAGCAGAGCTTGATGTGGAAGCTCTGGGCTGCGATTTCTTGTCCATCGCGGGCCACAAGTTTCACGCTCCGAAGGGCACAGGGGCTCTGTTTGTGCGCCGCAGCGCGCGTTTCGTGCCGCTCATGGTTGGGGCGTCTCAAGAGTCATCGAGGCGGCCCGGCACTGAGAATGTCGCAGGTCTTGCAGGACTGGGGTTGGCGGCGGAGATCATGGGCCAAGGCATCGAGCGCAGACGCGAACATCTCGCAGTGTTGTCTCGCGAAGTCGAGCGTCGTCTGTTGGTTTTGCCAGAAGCACGCGTGCAAGGCGTGAATGCCGTACGGGTGCCAGGCACCTCCAACATCGCTTTTCCGGGCATTGAAGGTGCAGGCATCGTGCTGAGTGTTGCGCGCGATGGTGTGGCCATCAGTTCAGGGTCTGCTTGTTCTGCGTCCAGCGGTGGCGGAAGCCATGTGCTCGAAGCGATGCAGGTGCCCTACAGCCACCTCTTTGGCGCCATTCGCATCTCATGCTCGGAGCGCAACACGCTCGCTGAGGTTGCGGCTGCTTGCACTTTCATCGAACGCGCTGTGATGCACCTGCGCGGCATGCTCACAGCACCTTGAAACCGGCGCTGCCGAGGACCTCAGGTCAAGATCAGCGCAGGTTCATTTGACCTATCTGCGCGGTATGTCGAAAAAACGTGATAGCCATTCCATTTCACTATGTTGCCATTGATTAAAAGCCTGTTGTTCCGAGGCGTCATCACCGCTGCTGTGCTGGGGTTGCTTTTCACTGTCTTCTTCTTGGAGGAGTGGCCGCAGACAGATTTGCGCAGAGACCTTGGTGCGCGTGAGCGCGCGTGGCCGCCTGAAGACCTTTGGGTGGAGATCTCATTGCAGCGCATGGTCTGCGAAGTCAAGGACGGTGAAGAAGTTCTGTGGCGCTTTGACATCGGCTTTGGCCGCGGTGCCATCGGGCGCGCGAATGCGGAAGTTGGTGGCACGCCGTTGGGCGAGTACCGCATTCTGTCCAAGGAACGTCGCACCGACATGTTTGGGCGTGGGGCTCGCTTCATGCGCATCGACTATCCCAACGAAGAAGATGCGGATCGCGCTGTAGCGTCGGGGGCCATTTCGCCCGAAGACTGCAGCCGCATCTTCCGCGCTCACGCTGTGAACGACGCGCCACCGACAGACACACCACTCGGAGGGCCGCTGGGCTTGCAGGGCAACCTGTTCGCTTTTGTGGGCCGCCGCTTCACCGATGGAAGCGTGGCCTTGGACAACGGTGACTTGATCGGGCTCTATGAAGTGCTGCCGGTAGGAACACGGGTGGTGATCACCGACCACTGAGCAGTAGGATGGCCTGCATGCAGGGATCCGAGAAACCCAATCCGTCCGATGCGCCAACCTTGGTGCCGGTGGAGCTACGTCGCTTGCTGCCTGCGCGCGATAGTGCGGGGCTCGTGCTCGCAGGTGGTGGCAAGCAGTTTCTCATCATGATTGGGCCGGCTGAAGCAGCGGCAGTGATGCGCGAGCTGCGTTCCGAGAAGCCGGAGCGTCCACTCACCCACGAGCTCATCGGTTACATCTTGGCGGGCTTTGAGATCACCGTCGACAGCGTCGTGATTTCATCCGTGGTGAACGGGGCCTATTGCGCCACGCTCACACTCAAACGCATCCAAGGCGCGCTCACGGAGCGCGTGCGGCTTGATGTACGTGCTTCCGACGCGATCGTGCTCGCTCTCAAGCACGGAGTGTCGATGCACGTAACGCGTTGCGTGCTGGATCAAGTCGAGGACATCAGCCAGATGATCAGCGAAGTGGATCAACAGTTGGAAGCGGGCGCTGGCGAAGACGAACCGGGCGAAAGTGCTGCTCCTGAAAGCAACGAGCCCGGCAATCCACTGCTTTGATTCTTCTCGTCGATGGCGCTCCATTGCAACAAAGCGAGGGCGCGTACGCATGCTGCGAGGGGGGTGCCGGCGCCGAGGCTCATAAGCAGCAACAAGCTGCATCCCGATTGCGGAGTTTGGGCGCGCAGGCAGCCTGAGAGCGCGGCCAGCAGCACCACCGTTGCCAACGCGGTGGGCACCGCAGGCGAGAAAACCGTAGAAGACAGTTGCAACACATTCATGGCAAGGTCGGCCGCGCGTGGCCAAAGCGCAGCGCAGAGCCCGCTGCATGCGGAGAGCACCAAGATCAGCAGGCGCGCGCGATGCCAACGAGGGCGTAGAGCGAGCCAGCCAAGTTGCAAGAGGCACGCATTTTGCAGCACGTCTTCCACAAGCCCCGGACCGACGAGTCGCCATTCTGAGTGCGCACTCAAGCGCCAGAGTGCCAGCAGCGCGAACAACATGAGCGTCACACGCAACAAGGGCTTGGCGCTGAAGAGCAAGAGCAGTGGTACTAAGAACGCGGCGGCACCAGCGAGCACCGCAGCAGGCGAGGTGACCAAGCTAGCTCCGCACACGAACGCAGCAACGGCGCAGGTGCCCGCGGCGGCTTGATGCAGACGATCTGGCAAATCGCGCTTGGCCATCAGCGCCAGTGCATGCACCGCGCCGAGCACAACGGTCGCGGCCCAGAAGGGCGCTTCAAGATGATCGGCGAGGTTGGCCCACCAAGTGAGCGCCGCAGGTGACTGCGGCAGCGATTCTCCGGCGCGGCGCACGAACGCGTCCGCAAGCGTTACGCTGACAAGCGTAGGCCAAGTCCAACGCCGAGCGATGGCCGACCACGACGAATCGTTGAGAGCTTGCACTTGATCCATGTGGTTCGTCCTGTACCCTTTGGCGGCTTGGGCCGCAAGGTCGGAAGCACGACTGCAAGGTCAAAAGGAGCTGTCCATGTTGCTGGGGCGCGTGGTGGGCACAGTCTGGGCGACACGCCACGACCCTTCGCTGGACAACGCGAAGTTTCTCGTGGTGCGCCAACTCAAGCTTGACGGAACGCTTGCAGACAATTTCGTTGTGGCGGTAGATGCCGTGGGTGCAGGCGTCGGCGAGCGTGTTCTGGTGGCGCAAGGCTCCAGTGGTCGGCAAACCGAGCAGACCAAGAACCGCCCTGTCGATGCCGTGGTCATGGCCATCGTGGATAACTTCGAGGTTGCGCAGCGCGATTGGAAGGCTTTCGACGCTATCGGTGTGCGCGATGTCTTCTGAACCTCAGGATCGAGCCGCGCTCAAAGCCATGGTGATCGCTGCAATCCAGCAGCACTTGGTGGCAACGCCATACAGCGCGAAGCCTGACTCAACGCAAAGTGAACCGTGCAGGCCTTCGCGTGGGCGGCCACTCATCACCGAGTTCGAAGTGCTGCAAGCGAGGAATGGCAATCGGCGTATCGCCACAGCCGCGAATGCCATCATCACGCCTTTGGCCAGTGAGAGTGCGCAGCGTTACGGCGTCGAGATCGTGTTGGCGGGGCCCAACGCTGCATGCATGGCGCCCGCCGCTGCGGTGACGCCGTCAGCCGTGGTCGTGGTGAGCGCAGCTTCCGCCGACGTGTCACGTGCAACGGTGGTTTCGACACAAGAAGTTGTGGCTCTCGCCAGTGATCACGGCGGCTTTGCCATGAAGCAAATGCTGCTGAAATTTCTCGAAACCGAGGTTGGCTGTCGGGTGCTCGACTTGGGCACCTTCACAGCGGATCCCGTGGACTACCCAGACTTCGCTCACAAGGTGGCCGGCGCTGTGGCGCGTGGCGAAGCTCGTTTCGGTATTTGCATCGACGGGATGGGACTCGGGAGTGCGATGGCTGCGAATCGTCATGCGGGAGTTCGTGCAGCCACGTGTCGTGAAGTTCTGGAAGCTGTCAACGCGCGCGAACACAACGACGCCAATGTGCTCTGCCTTGGAGGGCGGATGCTCGGCGAGTTGCCAGCGAAGGCTCTGGTGTCAGTGTTCTTGGCAACGAAGTTTGCTGGCGGGCGCCATGCCGCACGCGTGAAAAAAATTGAGGCGCCTCAATGCTGATGGCGCGGGTGCTTGGTTCCATTTGGGCCACCGTGCGCCACGAGCCGCTCGCGAACGCACGCTTCGTGCTGTTGCAGCCGGTAGACGAATCGAAAGCCCCATGCGGCGATCCTCTGGCCGCGCTCGACATGGCAGGCAGTGGGCTTGGTGAGCTTGTGATTTACACCACGGCTTATGAAGCCGCGATCCCTTGGAAGGAGCGTCATCCCGAGCTCGATCTCGTGTGTGTCGATGCCACTGTGGTCGCAGTGCTCGATCGTATCGATGGAGCACCAGCGGCATGATTCTTGGGCGCGTCACCGGTTCCGTTCATGCCACGCTGGGCAACGCGCACCTCGAGGGACAACGCTTGCTGCTCGTAGATCCCGTGGATCTTGGCGGTAAGCCAAGCGGCAAGCCCTTGGTGTGCATCGACCGCGTCGAAGCTGGGCCCGGAGATTTGGTGCTCGTCAACCGCGAAGGCGGCGCAGCGCGGATGCTGCTGCAAGATGAGCGCTCCCCCGTTCAAGCTGTCGTTGTCGCAGTGGTGGATTCGATGCAGGTGAAGATATGAACTTGCAGCCATCAGAAATCGACGCTCTCGCGGAGCGCATTGTGGGCGAGTTGCTGGCGCGCAAAGGGCCGCCTGCTCCAAATCGCAACAACACCGTTTGCAGCAATTGCGTTGGCAACTGCGTGAAGCAGTGTGCTTTCAAGCTGGATGATTTCATCGCAGCAGGTGCAGCGCGTCTTGGAGCTTCGTTAGGTGTAGGCACGCCGAAGCCCGGCATCGCGGCATTCATCGATCACACTTTGCTGAAAGCCGACGCGACCGAGCGCGAGGTCGATCAACTGTGCGCCGAAGCGGCACAGCACGGTTTTGCTTCTGTGTGCGTGAATCCGGTCTTCATCGAGCGCTGCCGCCGCAACCTCGCAAACACTTCTGTGAAAACTTGCACGGTTATCGGCTTCCCGCTCGGCGCAACTTTGTCGCGCGTGAAGGCCGCTGAAGCACGGCTCGCCCAAGAGCTGGGCGCTGAAGAACTCGACATGGTGATCCCTGTGGGGTTGCTGAAATCTGGTCGCCACGACTTAGTGGCCGAAGACATCGCCGCCGTGGTTGCGGCGTGTACAGCCGGCAACGTGTTGAAAGTCATCATCGAAACTTGCTTGCTCACGGATGACGAGAAGCGTGCAGCGTGTCGCATTGCGGCTGCGGCGGGCGCAGATTACGTCAAGACTTCCACCGGTTTTGCTGGTGGTGGCGCTACGGCTCACGACGTGGCTTTGATGCGCGCTGAAGTCGGGCCGGTCTTGGGTGTGAAGGCTTCGGGTGGCGTGAAAGATCTCGCCGCGGTGCAAGCCATGGTGGCCGCCGGAGCCACGCGCATCGGCGCCAGCGCTGGGGTGCGCATCGTGAAGGAAGCAAGCGCATGAACAAGGCCGCGGCACCGCAATGGCCCGATGGTCGTGCTTACCACATCGGATTGGCGCGCGGCGAAGTGGCGGCGCAGATCCTGCTGGTCGGCGATCCCGCGCGCGCGGAGCGTATTTCTGCGCGCTTCAGCACAGTGCGTGTGACGCGTCGCTGCCGCGAGTATGTGACTTACACAGGGCAGATCTTGGGTGCCGAGGTGAGTGTGATGGCCACGGGGATGGGGCCAGACAACACCGAGATCGCCATCGTGGAACTATCCTCGCTGGTCGATAATCCAGTGTTTCTGCGTGTTGGAACGTGCGGCGGTTTGCGGCCTGAAATTCGCGTCGGTGAAATCGTCATCAGCACAGCGTCGGTGCGCTTGGAATCAGTGAGTGGCGCGTATGTGGAGCCAGGTCATCCTGCCATAGCGCATCGCGATTGTGTTGTGGTGCTCGAAGCGGCAGCAAAGCGCTTGGGGCATGCGCATCATGTTGGGTTGAGCGCCACGGCTGCAGGTTTCTACGGTGCCCAAGGGCGCTCTTTCGGCACAGTTCCGCCGCGTGACGCACAACTGCTCCAACGTCTTGCAGCGCAGGGCGTGCTGAACATGGAAATGGAATCCAGTGCGCTGTTCACTCTCGCTGGATTGATGGGCGCGCGCAGCGGTTCAGTGTGCGCTGTGATCGGCAATCGCGTCACGGACGAGTTCATCAAAGAATCAGCGAAGCATGAGGCCGAAGAGCGGGCCATAGATACGGCGTTGCATGCGCTGCAAATCCTGCGCGCGTTGGACGCTCGCGGTGGGCTGGCCTCAGTGTTGCCCTGACGGCAGAGAACTCGGACCAAAGGGCTGCGGCAACAGCGCGGCCAAGCTGGTCTCACGCAGCGCGCCGTCATCAGCGCAGAGCAACACGCGCAATTCGCCGCCAAACTCGAAGAGCACCTGTCGGCAAGCGCCGCACGGGGCGACTCCGTTTTCCGAGCTCACGGCCAGAACACTGAAGCGTCGAGCTCCAGCGACAACAGCCGCGGCGACAGCGTTGCGTTCGGCGCACACGGTCAGGCCGTAGCTGGCATTTTCAACATTGCAGCCCGTGAACACGCGACCATCTTGCGTGAGCACCGCCGCCCCTACGCGAAAGTTCGAGTAGGGCGCCCATGCTCGGCCACGCGCCTCCTGCGCGAAATGTGCAAGCTCACTGTCTGTGGTCATGCGTTACTCCGTGTGGCTGCAAGTGCTGCGGGCAGGCTAGCGCTGAGCAGATCTGCGAGTGTTTGTCCGGCAACGCGAGCGCATTCCAGAACTTCTGCGTGGGACAGCGGCGTGCGGCTCACGCCTGCTGCCAAGTTGGTAAGCATGGAAACCCCAAGCACGGGCACGCCCATTTGCGACGCGACGATGGCTTCTGGCACGGTGGACATTCCTACAGCATCCGCACCGAGGATGCGCAACATCCGCACTTCTGCTGGTGTTTCATACTGCGGGCCGCGCAACATGGCGTAGACGCCCTCGCGCAAGCGCAGCCCCCGCGCATCGGCCACTGTTCGCACGGCGTTTCGTACAGCAGCCGGATACACGCGGCTCATATCTGGGAAGCGCTCGCCATGAGCCGCATCGTGAGGGCCTTCGAGCGGCGACGCGCCGCTGAGGTTTAAGTGATCCGCGAGCAGCATGAGCTCGCCGGGTTTCATGTCGCGTTGAATGGCGCCCGCAGCGTTGGTGAGTACGAGCAGGCGTGGTCCAGTGCAGAGCAGCACGCGCACGGCGCGCACCACGCTTTGCATCGAATGGCCTTCGTACACATGCGTGCGGCCTGACAGCACTGCGACGCGCACTCCGGCGAGAGTGCCCCAGAGCAATTCACCGCTGTGGCCGACGATAGAAGAACCAGGAACTCCTGGAATGAGCGTGGCAGGGCGGCGTTGCGCTTGCTCGACACGCTCTGCAAGTGCGCCCAATCCTGAGCCCAGCACAAAAACTGCTTCTGGCTGAAAGTCGCCGAGAATCTCGGCGTTCAGGGCTCGGAGTGTCGGCTCACTCATCGAGGAATCCACCAGCAATGGTCGCGGTCATGCAGTTAGCGAGCGTGGCAGCAAACATGGCACGCATGCCGAGTTTGGCGACATCCACACGCCTCTCGGGAGCGAGGAGCACCATGCCGCCGATGGTGATTCCGACGGTCGAGAAGTTGGCGAAACCGCACAAGGCGTAGGACGCCATGATGGATGCACGCCTTGAAAGCGCACCGTCTTCAAGGCTGCCGAGTGCTTGGAAGGCAACAAACTCGTTGAGCGCCAGTTTGGTTCCGAGCAAGCTGCCAAATGTGGAGCAATCTGCCCACTCTGCTCCGATCGCCCATGCCAGGGGCGAGAACACCCAGCCAAACATGCGTTGCAGCGTGAGGGGTTCAGCGCCAACACTGATTCCACTGAGCAAGAAATTCAACGCAGCGACGATGCTCACGAATGCGATGAGCATGGCGGCGACATTCCAAAACAGTTTCAAGCCTGTGGTCGTGCCGTCGGCGATGGCGTCGAGGGCATTCACGGAGGTGCGCTCGATGCGTAGCGGAATGTGGCCTGCTGTGGATGCGACTTCTGTTTCGGGCACGAGCAAGCGCGAGAGGACGAATGCAGCGGGTGCTGACATAAAGCTGGCCGCGAGGATGTGCCCTGCGTAGCGCTCGCCGAGGAATCCGATGTAGGCACCATAGACCGAGCCCGCGACGGTGGCGTAGCCGCCCACAAGCAAACTGGAGAGTTCGGCGCGCGTCATCTTGGACACGTAGGGCTTGATCGCAATAGGCGCTTCCGTGGGCCCAAGAAACACGTTGGCTGCCATGGCCAGAGCTTCTGCACCGCTCACGCGCATCGTGAAACGCATCACGCGAGCGATGCTCCACACCAGCACTTGCATCACACCCAAGTGATAGAGGAGGCCCATCACCGCAGCGAAAAAGATAATCGTGATGAGCCCGGTGAACGCAAAGATGAAGCCAGAGGCGCCATCAGGGTCGGCGAGCGAGCCGAACACCATGCGGGAGCCATCCTTGGCGAAACCGAGGAAGCGCGTGGCACAGCTCCCTAGCCCATCCAAACACGCGGCGCCTGCATCGGTCTTGAGAACAAACCAAGCCAGCACCACTTGCAGCGCGATGCCACCGAGAATCGTGCGCAGTTCGAGCTTGCGCTTGCAGCCACCGAGCATCCACCCCAGCAGCAGAAACAAACAGATTCCAAGGAATGCGCGCGCAATGAGCATGGTGGTTCCGTGCCGCATTCTCGTGAGGGTGTGCTGTGCAGTCAACAGCACGAGGCGGCTACGATTCCTGCCTATGCAGGCAGACCCAGCGATTTTTCGTCGTTACGACATCCGTGGGGTGGCGGACAGCCAACTCAGCGTGGATCTTGCCCGTGCCGTGGGGCAGGCGCTCGGTACGCGCATCCGTCGCGCTGGAGGCAGTGTGGCAGTGGTAGGACGCGATGTGCGCGAAAGTTCACCGCGTCTTGCAGCGGCCGCTGCTGCTGGTTTGGCTGCTGCTGGTTTGGCCGTGGAGGATTTCGGCATCGTGCCTACGCCGGTGTGGTTGCACGGCCTCATCAGCCGCGAGCGCCATGGCGGGATCATGGTCACAGGCTCGCACAATCCGCGTTACGACAACGGGCTCAAGTGTTGTCTCGGTGCGGAGTCACTCTGGGGTGATGCCGTGAGTTCATTGCGCACGCAAATTCTCGCTGCGGATTTCGAGCACGGCGCCGGCACCGTCAACGCCGTGGATTGGTTGCCCACATACAAGCAACAGCTCGCTGCTGCATTCTCTCTGCGTCCTGGCATGAAGGTGGCTGTCGACTGCGGCAACGGCGTGATGGGGCCGCTGGTGTTGGAAGTGCTGCGGAGTTTTGGCTGTGTCGTGGAAGCGCTGTACTGCGATCCAGATGGCACCTTTCCCAATCACATTCCGGATCCTGAAGTACCGAAATACATGGCGGAACTTGGGCGACGTGTTGTGCAATCGGGCGCGAGCTGTGGCATCGGTTTCGATGGCGATGGCGATCGCGTCGGCGTCCTCGATGAGTTGGGTCGCAAGCACGCGGCCGATCGTGTGCTGGCATTGTTCGCGCGTTCACTGTTGCGCCAGCACCCCGGCGGCGTGGTGCGCTACGACGTGAAGTGCTCAGATTTCCTCGAAACAGATATCCGTGCGCATGGCGGCATTCCTGTGATGGGCGAGACAGGACACTCGCTGCTCAAACGCGACATTCGCCAACTCGGCGCGATCCTTGGTGGTGAACTGAGCGGGCACATCATTGTGGCGCGCGGTTGGCCTGCCATCGACGACTCGTTGTTCGATGCGCTGTACTTCTTGCAACTGTTGCAAGAGTCTGATGGTCCCGCTTCGAAGATGTTCGCGTCGTTCCCGCAGCTCTGCTCCAGCGCCGAGATCAAACTGTCCTGCTCCGATGCGAGTAAGGAACGCGTGGTGGAGGGCCTCACGCGGCATTTCGCAGCAAGTTTCGATGTGTTCACGCTCGACGGCGCTCGTGTGCGCACGCCCGACGGGTGGTTCTTGGTGCGTTGCAGCAACACCACACCGAACCTCACCGTGCGCTTGGAATCTCCTGACCGAGTGACACTTTTCCGCAATCGCGATCGCCTCGTGGAGGCTCTCGCAGGTTTCCCGGAAGTCGATGTGCAGCCTTTGATCGAGGAAACAGAGTCATGCTGAACGCGATCCTTGCACTCTTGCTTTGTGCGCTTCTTCAAGCACAGACGACTAGGGAATCCGTTCGCTCGCAAGAGCATGCGCGCTGCACGGATGAATCCGTGTGGCGCACGCTGGTGCAGCAGGCGTCCGATGCCGAGTTGCGGGGCGCGGTGCTGCAGGCGCTGGGGCGTGTTGGTCACCCGAGTTTGCGTCCGTTGCTCTCCGAGCAATTGACTTTGTTGACGCCGAGCGATGCGCAGAGTTTGCGGGCTGGCGCCGCACTTGGCACAGCGCTCATGGGCGATGTGGCTTTGCTTGAGCCTCTTTCGCGCAGCGTTTCTGGCGCTGCCCTCGCTTTCGCGGCGGGTTGTGTTGGTGTGTTGCCTGAGGGCGAAGCACGAGAGGCAGTGCTTGCGGCATTGGCGACAGAGGAGCGCTCTGTCACTGGGCACGGGGCTGTGCAGGATGCGTTGTCGGCGCGCCTGCTCTACGGAGGGCGTTACGCCGATCCGGAGTTGCCTAGACTGATTGCCAGCGTGTTGACACCCGCAGCGGATGCCGTTCCGGTGTCTCCTGCTTTGCACTGCGAGCGTCTCCATGCGGCGCTGTTCGCCTTGCAGCGCTCGAAGACGAAGCCGGGCAAGCAATGGCGTGCGCACCTCGGACCTTTGTTGCTGCACGCCGATGAGCGCATCGCAGGGCGTGTCGCACGGGTGTTGGCGCTGCTCGAGGATGCGGACGCTGGAGATGCTGCCGTGATTGCTGCGGCATTCCTTGAAGGCGCGCGTGTTGGTTCCTACGCCCAAGTGGAGCGACTGCGTGCGCTCGCAGCGTTGCCTCTCGACGCTGCGCCGTGTGCGGCGCTGTCACAAGCATTGTTGAGTAAGGATGTGGCTCTTGAACGCACGGCCTACGAAACCCTTGCGGCACGGGCATCCACGGTTGAGGCCGCGCAGCGTGCAGTTTTCAGCAGCATGGCGAGGGCGGCTGCTCTTGGCTCGCCACACGTGGAAGTGGCTCGTGCCGCCGCAGGTGCGTTGGCGCTGCTCGATGCAAAGGCCTTTCTGCATGACGCGAAGTTGTGGCACTTGCGTTGCGTTTGGCAGGTGCGCGCCGTGGCGGCATCCGCGGCCGCTGTGTTGCTGCCCGACTCCGCAGCCGTTGCAATCGTGCGCCGAGCGTCGCAGGACGCCGATGACCGCGTCCGTGCGGCGTTGGTGGAGGGCTGCACCACTTGGCTGCTCGCGGCGAGCAAACTCACGGCCGCCGACATGGTCTTCTTGATGTCCCTTGCAGGGAAGGTGACAGTGCCAGGAGAGTTTCCGGTGCCCATGAGCGCCGATCCACTGCTGCTCTCGCAGTGGGCACGCTTGACTGAAGCGCTTCACGCCGAGCGTTGCACCAAACAGCTTGGGCCTGCGCCGGGCGTCACGATGTTGCTCACGGCGCTGCGTGAACGTGTTGCGCAGCATGAAGTGGAAGCACTGCAAGCAGCGGTTGATCTTGCTGGAGTTGCCGGGGCGCGCGCTGAGTTGCAGCACTGGGCTACATGCACGGAGCCTTCGCTACGCACACGTGCGCTCGCATTGTTACAGCAACGCCCGCTTGGAGTGAACCCCACAGCGGTCGCTGTGCGCAGCAATACTGCCACGTTGGTGACCAAAGTCTCGCGGCCCGTTGCAAGCGCGCCTGAATTGATCACGCCTGCTGCAGGAGCGACTGCGGTTGCGACAGAATCCCAAGCTGTGTTGTTGACGACGCGCGGCAAGATCACGCTGACGCTGTTCCAGAAGGAAGCTCCGGCAACAGTGGCCAACTTTGTGGCGCTCACGCAGCGTGGTTTTTATGACGGCATCATGTTTCATCGTCGTGTGCCGGGCTTTGTGGCGCAGGCCGGTTGCCCGCGTGGTGATGGATCTGGTGGCCCAGGACACAGCATTCCTTGCGAGCTGAACGCGCGGACTTTCAAACGCGGCACCTTGGGCATGGCCTTGGCAGGAAAAGACACCGGGGGAAGCCAGTGGTTTTTGTGCCTCGCCGACGCGCCACACTTGGATGGCCGCTACACCGTGTTTGGTGGTGTGGAGTCGGGTTGGGACGTTATGGATGCGCTCAGTGAGGATGATCAAATCCTCGGGATTCAAATCCTCGCATCCGCTGTGCGCTGATGGACTACAAGCGCGAATGCGATAGCTCGTGAAGCACGACGACGCAGACTGGCGCGCCGCGTTGTTGTTCTGCCACCGTTGTGGCGACCACGCGCCCGCGCACTCGTGCCTTGCCGCCTCGACGGCGCACCTCCTCGAGCCCTGCTGTTTGCGTTCTCACAATGAAACCGATGCGTTTCCACGTGTAGCAAGCGACACCACGGCGCACGCTTAAAGGCACGGCAAAGACCTTCGCTGGAATCGTGAGCAGAACCTGCTGGCCCACTTCACTCAGACCGCGGCTGGCTGTAAACGCATCCAGACGCACTCCATCGAGGCGCACATCGGATGGTTGAAGGAGGAGCAGCAGCAACATATTCAGCACCAACATGGCGATCTCCGGTCGAGTCTCGCGCCATGCTGAGCACTGGATGAGGGGCGCTCAAGTCTTGCGCGCAGGAAGTGCGCTGGCCGAAGGGCACAGCGAGGCAAGAGTGCATTCAGCGCAGCGTGGGCGATTAGCGATGCACACGGCGCGGCCATGCAAGATGATGCGGTGGCTGAAGCCGATCCAGCGTTCAGCAGGCAACAGTGACATGAGGGATTGTTCGATGCGCGTCGGGTTTTCGTCCTTCACGAGACCCAGCAAATTGCAGATTCGCTGCACATGCGTGTCCACGACGACACCAGAGGCAATCTGAAAGGCGGTGCCGAGAACGACATTCGCCGTCTTGCGCGCAACGCCCGGCAAGCGCAGCAGTGCCTCCATGTTGCTGGGCACTTCGCCTCCATGCTGTTCAACCAACAGCGTTGCTGTGCCAAGGATGTTCTTCGCCTTGGCGCGGAAGAAACCGGTGGAATGCACGAGCACTTCGAGTTCGCCCAAGTCCAATGCAGCCATGCTGACAGCATCGGGAGCGCGACGGAACAGCTCCTGCGTGACGATGTTGACGCGCACATCGGTGCACTGTGCCGAGAGAATGGTGGCGATCAACAACTGAAAGGGGGTTTCGTGATCCAGCGCGCAAACGGCGTCGGGGTAGGCGCGCTGCAAAACATCGTCGATGGCGAGGGCACGGGCACTTTGAGTGCCGCGGCCGCGCTCAGGGCGCAGCGGGGCCTTCGACTTCGTCATGATCCAGCGGCTTTCGTGCTGTGAATCCTTCATGGATGCCGTGCCACCAAGCGAGCGGGCCTTCACCGTGGCGCCAGCAGAGGAACGCGATGTCGTCGCCACGCCATGTGTAGAAGTCGATGAGCCCTGAGTGTGGGTCTTTCAAGATGGCACCGTGGCTGTTTAAGGCGGCCAGTGTCGCGCGGAAGGAATCTTCGAGAGCGGCGCGTTCGATCGCGAGTTCGACATCGTCACGTCTGTCTGGTGTCTTGTTGCTCGACAGGGCCTTCAAGCGCTGGGTCGTGGCCATGATTTCGGCCACCAGAGGGCGTACGAGTTCCAAGCGGCGATTGGCTTCCGCCGCATCAAGGACATCGGTGGTGGTGTTCATGTGCTCCATGTTTGCTCGCTACGGCAGTGCACCAAACTCAAAAACTCTGAACGGGTCTTGGAATCGTCGCGGAAGGCCCCGAGCATGGCGCTGGTGACCGCCGATGAACTCTGTTTCTCGACCCCACGCATCATCATGCAGAGGTGCCGCGCTTCAATGACCACGCCCACGCCGCGGGGATTCAGGGCGGTCTGCACAGCATTGGCAATCTGGGTGGTGAGGCGCTCTTGCACTTGCAAGCGTCGCGCAAACGCATCGACGAGACGCGGCAGTTTGGACAATCCGATGATGCGACCGTTCGGAATGTAGGCGACATGCGCACGCCCAAAGAAGGGCAACATGTGGTGCTCACACAGACTGTAGACCTCGATGTCGCGGACCACGATCATCTCCTCGGCACTCTCTTCGAACAGGGCGTCGTTGACGAGCGCATCAATATCGACAGCGCCACCGCTGGTGAGATGGTGCAGCGCTTTGGCCACGCGCTCTGGTGTCTTCAGCAAGCCTTCGCGCGTCGGGTCTTCGCCCAAGAGTTGCAGTTGCTCACGCACCAACCGAGCCATGCTTTGTTCCGAGGGTGTCATATGGCGTCGGGTCCAGTGTATTCTACGATGTTGTTTTCACTCTCGTGCACGCGCACGAGATGCAAAGCCCCTACAGGCAGATGCGGAGCCACGGCTTCCCACACAGCGATGGCCACATTCTCCGTGGTGCTGATCCGGCCGCCGAGCAAGCCTTCAGGAGCATCGAGGCAACTGTAATCGGCACGCGCCAACACTTCGCGGTCGAGCACCTCTTTGAGCTCGCGCAGGTTCATGACCATGCCCGTGGTTGAGTCGGGCTGGCCCTTCACAAGCACTTCCACTTCGTAGTTATGCCCGTGCCCGTGAATGTGATTGCACTCCCCGAAGAGGCGGCGATTCTCATCGGCACCGAGCAGGGGATTGTGCAGGCGGTGGCTTGCCGAAAACCGAATGCGTTTGCTTACATACAGCATGAAAGTGGCTGCGACTCTATCAGGCGAAGTTGCCCGTGCCGCTCACGCCTACGCCGCCTTGGCGGAGTTGGCTTGTGCGCGGTGCTTCAGCACGGCGGCTGCCAACAAACTGAGTTGTGCGACCGTGAAGACCCACAGCCAAAGCGGGATGACCTTGCTGCCATTGGCCGCGGCGTAGGAATGTTGCCCGGACTGAAAGAAGTTCGTGCCGTAGTAGGACCAGAGCAGCGACCAACCGCCAACCATGCTGCCGAGCGACGTACCGAAGTCTTTGAGCCAACCCGCGAAGCGGCCGTGGACGACCACCATGAAGACGAGCCACATGATTAGTGCGCCGACCTCTTTCGGATCCCAGCCCCAGAAGCGTCCCCACGAAGCGTCGGCCCACACACCGCCAAGCACGATGCCCGCGAAGAGCAAAACTTGGCCCACGGGAATCGCAATCCAGGCCGCCTTGGCGAGGTGCTTTTGCGAGTCCGTCGATTCACCCACGAACAGATAACGCACCAACCAAACTTGGCCGAGCGTGAAGGCGAGTCCCAGCATGGCGTAGCTGGTCATGATGGTGGGAACGTGGATGTGAATCCAGTCGTTGTTGATGAGCACCGGACGCAGCGTGCTGATGGCCGGCTGCATGAAGTCTGGATTGTGCGTGGCGACGAACAGCCCTGCGAACGCAACCAGAGAACCAGTGCACAAGAACCAACCGCGACGCGCCCAGAGTTCAAAGAGCACACCCAGCAACCCAGCGGCTGCGGAGACATACAGCATGGACTCGTAGAAAGTTCCGATCATGGCTCGGCCCGAGAGCGCCGTGCGTTCGAACATGCCGAAGGCCATGAGATAGATGGCATACGCGGCTGGAGCAGCGGCGAGGAACAGCAGCGAGCGCGCACGAGGAGCGACCAGTGGAACTAGCGAAAGCAGGAACGCGCAGAAGAACCACCATACGGCGCTCTCGAAGGGGCGGCGCTGATTCAGGCGGATCTCGCGGTCCATGGCATCCGTGCCGCTGAAGCCCATGGCGCCTTGCGGGTATCCAAGAGCCGTGGCGGCTTGCAACAGAGTGGAGGATGCGGATTCGAGGGCCACTGAGTCGCGGGCAAGAAATGCGGTTTTCACGGCGCCGAGCGCGCCTCCAAATGCTTCGGCCCTACGCGGATCCACGCCAGCCGCACGCATCTGCGCCGGAGAAATCCAGCGGTACTTCGTGCCTGCTTTCGGAGCTTCCGGTGGCGGCACACAAGGCAGCCAGCCTCCGAGTTCAACGCTTTGTTCCCAACCTTCGTGGATGCCAGCGATGGATCCGAACATGCTGAAACGGGAATCGAGGCGCAGGGCTTCGGTCTGCACGTGCGTGTGGTCTTTGTCGGCGACATTGCGCGCACTATCCACGAGGTTCTTGAACTTTGTGTTCTCCGCCAGTTCATCGAACGAGCGGTACGACCCTGCCATGGAGTTGATGTCGAGTCCGAGTTCTTTGGAGAGCTCGCCGTCGGTGAGTTGGATGACGCGCTCTTTGCGCGCTTCCGCTCCTTCAAAGCGCCAGTGCAAGAACATGAGCATGGGCTCGGTGTCTTGGAAGCGCCGCTTGCCCGTGATGCGCTCGACCCATTCTTGTGCGAGCGAATCGAGTGGCTTGTAGCGCTCGCCTTCGAGCACTGGCAGGCGACGCAACGCGGTGCATTCCATGCCGCCCTTGACGAAGGGTGTCTCTTGAGCGGCCATCACACAGCAGAGCAGCAAGCAGAGCGAGAGAGTCTTCATGCGGCCTCCTTGGCAGCGCGTTCAACGCGTGCCGTGAGAACAGATGACACTAACCAAGTTTCCAGCACCAAGCCCAATGCTACGAGCAAAGCGCCGACGCCTTTGCCTGGGCCTGAAGGCAAGAACCCAATCACCAGCACGCCGGGAAGCGTTGCGGCCGTCACCAACGCAATCGCCAGCAGCGCGCCGCCGAAGCGGGTGAGCGGAGTGCGCTGAGCGAGCTTGCGTCCGATCGCGCGCAAGAAAGGTTTTTGAAAAAACACCAACACCATGCCGAGCACCAAGATTGCGCAGGCCGGATAGATGACGAAGAGCCCCGGATCGCGATTCACTTGCAAGATGGTGCTCTCGCCACCTTCCGTGCTGTAGCGCGCTTGGAACAGGCGCCATCCATTCAGACGCAATGGGTGATTCATGTCGATCTTGATGTCGGCACCGTCTTTGAATTGATCGTGATCGCGCAGACGCAGATACGACTCAAAGGTGCTTTCCTGCGTGCTGCCGGGGTAATAGTCGCGGCGGAAATCATGCAGCATGAGTTGGAACGGGAGTGGCAGTTGCGTGCGTTGCCAGCGCAGGCGGAAGCGCTCGCCAGCACGCTCCAAAGGAATGCTGCCGCCGAGAGGCAACCAGGCTTCGCTGTTCATGCCGTCGACATTCACGTTGAGTTGAGCCACCGACTGCATGGGGCTGAAGCCCTTGAAATCCCACTTCTCCGTTTCGCGCAGGTGCGTGAAAATCTGCTGCGGCGTCACTTGCAGGGGAATCCCCAGTTCGAGAGCCGTGCCCGGCACGACTTGGCCGTGCCGCAATCCTGAGGAGCGCGATTGGTACGCCCAAAAACTCTCGACACCTTCGCCGCCGAGGAACCAAAGTGTCCCGCGAGGTACGGGGAACCAGCGCCAGCGAACGGTGAACTCTGAGTAGACATTGCGCTCGGGGGCGGGCGCAAGGATCTCGGGATACCAAGTGAAGGCCCAACGAGGATCGCTGCCTTTCGGGCCTTCGAGACTGAAGGCTGCGGCAGGATTGCGTGGATCATTGGGGCTCGCATCCATCGGTTTACGACTGCCTTGCGCGCCGAGGAGTTGCCAGTTCGCATACATGGCCTTGCCCTTCAAGCGCACACCGGTGCCGGGGATTTCTGCATCGATGGTGAGCGGACGATTGCCTTTCTCAGCGTTGTAGTCGCCAGAGGTGACAGGGTGCGAGAGCAACACTGCGCCAGATGCGTCGAGCACTTCCAGCGTGCCTTGGCCCGGAGCCGCAGCGCGCAATTGTTCTCCTGCGAGAGCGTCGGGCAAACGGCGCATGCCCATCATGAGCAGAGTCGGATCGCCACGCTCTTCGCCGCCTTCACTCAAGAGGAATGGGCCATCCATGCCGCCGGGCATGTCGATCTTGCCGCGCACCGCGATGCGTGGTTCCTTGCCATCGTCCGTCGCAACTTCACTGCGGTCGGCGTCGGCGAACCAGCGCGCCACAGTGATGTCGAAGGCATCTTCGCCAGCGACTTTGAAGCGCACGTGTTCGCCCGGCTCCATGTTGGCGGGATTCGTATCGAAGCGGCAGATGACCTCTTCAACTTTGCGCCACACGGTTTTTTCACCCACCGTGCGCGCTTCTTCAAGAATGAAGCGTGTTTGGTCTTCGGCTTGGAAGTGCGAGGAGGATTCACCTTCAGCGAGCATCAGCTCACCTTCGCGCTTGCCCCAGAAACTCATGAGCGAGCCCACGATGATCAGCACCAAAGCGATGTGCACCACAATCCAGCCGGTTTGGTCGACGCGCCACGGGTACTTGCGCAGCGTGGCGGCCACCAGCGAAAGCAAGAAGGCGAAGAAGATGAAACCGATCCAGCCGCTGGCGTAGATGGTTGCCATGGCCGCCTTGTGGCCGTAAATCGTTTCGACCCAACTGCCCCAGAAGATGGAAGCGGTGAGTAGCACCAGCCAGGAGATCCCGAGCCAGATGTTGCCAATGGCGTGGCACATGCGTGCGAGCGCATGCGTGACGCGACCTGCAGTCCATGCCGCGCTGCCTTTGCTGGGCAAAGAAGCACCGATGGCACCGGCGGTGCCGAGGGCCGCGACCAGAACGCGCGCCATAAACGGTTGGTTTTCCACCATGTTGGTGGCCGCAAAGATCGGAGCGGCGAGCACTCCGGTTTGGCCTGCGAGCGCCCACCATGGCGAGTCACCGCGGCGCTCCGCGAACACGCCACCAAGGGTGCCGAATACGAGACCGCTCAGCACACTCAAGCCGAGGTAGGAGAGTCGTTCAGAACTCACCCAGAGGCTGTCTGTGCCGTGCACGAAGAGCCACGGGACCAATACCAGCAACAGAAGTTCGGTGGCGGCGATGCTCATGAGCACCGCGAACAGATGGGGCATCTCGCCGCGTGCTGGAACACGCAGACCCCCGGCACGTTGGATCGCTGCTGGACGCTGGATCGTACCCTCGGTCACAGGAGTCTCCGCGGGCGCCGTCATGCCACCCGAAATGCTGTATAGCGCCGGGAGGGTCCCGGCTCCACTTCAGGCTTCTGCGCTAAGAGCTTCAATCTTGATTTCGGGCTTGTTCGCGAGGCCTTCACCGACCCCGAGCGCCTGGGAGATGCGCATGGAGCAAAACTTTGGCCCGCACATCGAGCAGAATTCGGCTGACTTGAAATACTCCTCAGGCAGTGTGGCGTCGTGCAGTTCGCGGGCGCGCTCCGGATCGAGCGACAAAGCAAACTGGCGGTTCCAATCGAAGGCGAAGCGTGCGCGGCTGAGGGCATCATCACGCTCACGGGCGCCTTTGCGCTTGCGGGCGATATCGGCTGCATGAGCCGCGATCTTGTAGGCGATCACACCATCGCGGACATCGTTGGCGTCGGGCAGCCCCAAGTGTTCCTTGGGTGTGACATAGCAGAGCATTGCCGCGCCGGCCCAACCAGCAACTGCTGCGCCGATGGCTGAAGTGATGTGGTCGTAGCCGGGAGCGATATCCGTGACCAAGGGCCCGAGCACATAGAAGGGCGCTTCTGAGCACACTTCTTGTTGGCGCTCGACGTTCATGCGGATTTGGTCCAGCGGCACGTGCCCGGGGCCTTCCACCATGACTTGCACATCTTGTGCCCACGCGCGGCGCGTGAGTTCGCCCAAGGTGTCGAGCTCTGCGAATTGCGCTTTGTCGGAAGCGTCGTGCAAACAGCCGGGCCGCAAAGAGTCGCCGAGCGACAAAGTGACGTCATAGCGACGGCAGATGTCCAAGAGGTCGTCGAAGCGCGTGTAGAAAGGATTTTGACGCCGGTGCGCCATCATCCACTGAGCCATGATGGCTCCGCCGCGCGACACGATGCCTGTGATGCGTCCTTCCACGAGCGGCAAGTGCTCGAGCAGGATGCCGCAGTGGATGGTCATGTAATCCACACCCTGGCGCGCTTGATGTTCCACCACCGCAAGCAAGCCTTCTTCGGTGAGGTCTTCCACATCCTTCACTTCTTGCAGCGCTTGGTAAACGGGCACCGTGCCGATGGGCACGGGCGAAGCGCGCAGGATGGTCTCGCGAATGTTGTCGATGTCGCCACCTGTCGAGAGGTCCATCACGGTGTCGGAGCCGAGGTGCACCGCACGGTGGAGCTTTTCTAATTCGCCATGCACATCCGAAGTCACCGCTGAGTTGCCGATGTTGGCGTTGATCTTGCAGCGCGAGCCGATGCCGATGGCCATGGGCTCGAGTTCAGGGTGGCAGCGGTTCGCAGGGATGATCATGCGACCACGGGCGATTTCGGCGCGGACGAACTCCGCATCCAAATCTTCGCGCGCTGCGACGAAGCGCATCTCTTCGGTGATCACGCCTTGGCGTGCGTAGTGCATCTGGGTGACGCACGCGTCTTGCGAACGCTTCTCGATCCATGCATTGCGCATGCTTTTCCCCCCGCGTCGCGGGGAGCGCAAACCAACTGCGCCGAACCCGTGATGAGCACGCGAAATGTAGCCACGGATCCGCAGCCCCGCAAGCAATCAGCGCGCGCGGAAGTCTTGCTGTCTCAGCGCGACGAGAAAGACGCCAAGCGCGTCACTGCCGCTGGATGGCGCCGCAAAATCCACGTCGCTGCGTGCGGTGCCGAGTTTCTCGTGCCATGCGACCAAAGTGTGCTTCGCAGCCTTCTGCGGGATGCCGCTGATTTGCGCGCTGCCATCGGTGGCGCTCACAGCTACGAAGGGATGGTTCGTAGCGATGACATGCGCGCGCATCCATGGATGCATGTCGCAAAGCACGGTGTGCAACCCGGCGCGAGGCAATTTGCTGGTCTTGGTTTCTGCGGCGTTAGCGATGAGCGCGTTCCACAACAGATGGCCGCCGCTGTTCGTCAACCTCGCTGTGTGCGCGAAAGGATCGCTGTTGCGTACACGCAGCGCATGTCTTGCTGCTGCAAACTGCACGCGCGGCGTGAAGCGGCATTCCAAGTTGTCGAGCAAAGGTTCCACGAACTTAGTCGGCGCGCTTTCAAGTCCACCGAGGCTGAACGCGACGTTGGCGATGCCGCGGTTCTTCGCATCCACCAACAGAGACTCATCCACCAACTTGCCTTCGTCAGCGCAGCGTCCGCACAACTGCGCTTCGTCGGGATTGCGCTTGGCCCATGCCGGATCGAAGCGCACTTTCGTTGGCGCAGGCGGGAGCTCGCCTTCCCAGCGGACCGCTATGTGCAATGTGCGTGGCGTTGGCGGAATTTCAGGCGTGGCGGTGACTTGCCCTGCTAGCGGTAGCGCGAGCACGAGGAGGAGAAGCCAGTGATGACGCATATCGGAAATCTCCGTCAATGCAGAACCGCAGCGAGAGCACTTTGCGCGATCAACGCAGCGAGGCCAAGCAGCATGAGCTTGGCGTTGCGCAGTTTGTGCCGATGAAAGAGAGCCGAGAGCATGAAGCCGATGGCTCCACCTGCGAGGGTCGCTGTGATCAATGCCGTTTCGGGAACGCGCGTGCGCCCGGCATAGGCGCACAGCTTGTCCCACCCCATGAGGAAGTAGGTGACGACGCTGGGCCCCACGAGCGCGGCAATGGCAGCGTTTGGAGCGAGGCGCCAATGGATCGCCGCGAGCGCAGCGCCGAGGTTCAACAGCACAATGCTAGCGCAGACCAAGACGTTTCATCTTTCTCTGAAGCGTGCGTCGGTCGATGCCGAGCATTTCACTGACGCGGCTGACGTTGCCGCCTTCGCGCTCCAACATGGCCACGATGTGGCGCCGCTCTGTCTCACCGAGCGTCTCGCCATGAGGCACGGCTTCGTTTGAGATCCAGCGTTGTGGTTGCAGGCCCAAAGTGGAGCGCAAACCGGCCGCATCAAGTGCACCGCCGTTGGCGAGCAGTACGGAGCGTTCCAGTGCGTGGAGCAGTTCGCGCACATTGCCGGGCCACGCGGCTCCGCTCAAGAGTGCGAGCGCATCCGCGCTGAGTGTGACGCCGCGCGCCGCGGCTTCTTGCGACGCCGCTATCCAAGCGAGAGCGAGGGCCGCGATGTCGCCGCGCCGTTCGCGCAGTGGCGGCAGAACGATGCGCACCACATCGAGACGCCACAGTAATTCTTTGCGAAATCGTCCCGCGGCGCCTTCCGCCACAAGGTCTTTGTCAGACGCTGCGACGAAGCGCACCTTCACATGCCGCTCCGTGCTGCTGCCCAAAGGCCTGAAGTAACCGGACTCCACCACACGCAAGAGGCCGGCTTGCAGGCCCGGGCTGAGCAAGGCGATCTGATCGATGAACAACATCCCACCGTCGGCGCTGTCCAAGAGTCCGCGTGTTTCCGCAGCACCCGGCGTTGCCGTGCCAAACAGCTCAGCTTCGAGCAGGTCGGGTCGTGGACTGGCGCAATCCAAAGTGATGAAGGGATGGTCTCTGCGACTGGAAGCACCATGCAGCACTTCTGCCACAAGGCTCTTGCCGCTGCCGCTTTCGCCGAGGATCAACACTGGGCTCCATGAATCAGCAGTGCGTGCGATGGTCGTGCGCACTTCCGTCATGGCTGGCGAATCACCGAGGAGCCGCGCGCTGCCCGTGGCGTGAGCGCTGCGGGTTCGTGCCGCGAGTCTGAGCGTGGCGGCCACTTCTTCTGCGTCGCAGGGCTTTTGCAAATAGTCGAACGCGCCAGACCGAATCGCCTCGATGGCTGACGGCACGCTGCCGTGCCCGGTGAGGATCACGACCGGAAGATGCTTGTCGCGGAGCCGCAGCGCGCGCATGAGTTCGAGGCCGTCCATGCCAGGCATCCGCAAATCGAGCAGCGCGACATGAGCAGGCCCAGCGTTCAGAAGTTGCAGAGCCTCCGCGCCACCGGCGGCAGCACGGACACTGCATCCTCGCCGCGTCAGGGCGCGGCTGAGAGTACGACGGAAGACTTCATCGTCATCTGCGAAGAGGACATCGAGCGGTTCGTTCATGAGGCAACAGTGATGGGGAACTCGAGGTGCAGGCAAGCTCCGCGTGGGCGCGGTTCGAGCGCGATGCGCCCCCCAAGATTCTGCACGATTTCGAAGGAGACATAGAGACCCAAACCTGTGCCTTCTCCTTGCGCCTTGGTGGTGAAGAAGGGTTCGAAGAGTCTGGTGAGGTGTTGAGGATCCAGTCCATGGCCTTCGTCTTCGATGTCCACGATCATGCGAGCGTTGGTGCTGGTCACGGTCACCTTGATTGCTCCCTGAGTTGCGCGCGTGGCATCGACGGCGTTGTCCAAGGCGTTGAGCAACACTTGCAGCAACTGATCGCGGGATGTGTTGAGCGCGGGTACAGGGCATGGCGCATGTGTGCTGATGCGTTGACGCAGCGCTGGATCGCGCAGTGACACAAGCCCCACCGCTTCGAGGACCAACGCCGGCACATCCACGGGCTCGATGCGCGGGCTGCCCGGATGGGCGAGATCGAGAAACCTACGCACCAATCCGCTGATGCGTTCGGTCTCTCCACGGATTTCGGTCAACCGCACTTTGCAATCCTGCAACGCAGCGCAGCCACTGGTGCGCTCTTGCTCCACGGCTTCGCTGCATTCTTCCGCCAAGAGGCGCACGGAGGCCAGCGGCGTATTGATTTCGTGAGCCATCCCGGCGGCCAGCCGCCCGAGGGCTGAGAGTTTTTCAGTGCTGTGCAGTTGGCGTTCTGCGGCGCGCTGTGCGGTGATGTCCGTGGCCACTACGACCAATTGCGTCTGGCCCGCTTGCGCGTGCACGACGCTGGCTCCGATGGCATGGTGGCGCACACGCCCGTCCGCATCGCGACGCTCGATGCGCGTTTCGATGTGCGCTTGGCTTCCGAGATCCTCATCGCGTGGCCAAGGTTGACCATCAATGCAAAGGCGTTTCCCGACGCGCAGATCTGGAAAAATCTCCGCTGCCTTCGGGTTGTGCCACGCAAGCAGTCCGCGCGCGTCGGTCATCAGCAAACCAGCTCCGACTGCTGCGATAGCGGCTTCGAGTTGCACGCGCTCGCGTTCCGCGTCGGCGTGATAGCGCGCAGCGTCGCTTTCGCGAGCGCGCAAGTCGCCCATGATGCGCAGCGCGAAAGGCACAGCGATGGTGCAGGTGACGAGCAGCGCCAAGGCGACTCCCCATTGCATGCTGCCACCTTGCGGCAAGGCTGCTCGCGTCGTACCTCCCGGCAACATGTCGGTGGCTCCGAGCCCGGCGAGCAGCAACAACAAGAGTGCCGCGAGACTGCCCACAGGGAGTGCGAGAGTCGGTGCGAGGATCGCAGCCAACACCACTTGCACGACGAGGAAGATCGCGAACGGATTGAGCAGACCACCTGTGGAAGCCAGCAAAGCGCCGAGGAGCAGCAAATCCAAAGCCAACTGCGAACCCGTGGATTGTGGCGTGAGGCCGCGTTGAGCGCGCCAAGTCAGTACGCCGTTCCAAGCAGCAAGCAGGAGCACGATGGCGTAGGGCGGCCAGGACACGGGAAGCAATGCAAGCACAGGCCCTGTCGCGATGAGCACCGAGCAGACGCCGACGACGGCCATCCAACGCAGTTGAATCAGGCGTCGACTGGGATCAGAGCTGGTGGCTGGACTGCTGTCTGGGGCCATGCCCCACTATTAGCGCTTTAGCGCCTGAAGTTGAAGCGCCCGTCAGGCGACGCCTTCATCGTCCGGCCCAGTTGGCAGCGCGGTGGGTTCGGCCACTTTGCGATATCCGAGCGAGCGCGCGATCAGCAGCACCTCGGTCCACGAGGGGAAAGGCCGATGTTTGCGAGCCTTGTAGATCTCAATGGCCTGGATGAAATCCAAGGCTTCTGTATTTACCGGAGTAGAAAAGCGCGACTTACGCTCTGTGGGCTTGGTTCGCTTGGCATTCAGCTTGGTGGGCATCGACGATCCCTCGGAGTGCAGCAGCACCCGCTATGGTCGCTATCGGCTGAGAATAGGGGGCAGCGTGAATCAGGCGAAAGCTACGCACGCGCCCGTGTTCAACAGCGCTCCGTGTGCGGCGCACGCGTCAAGATGCTGGAGCGAGCGTGCGACGAATGGTGTCTTCAGCGACAGGCGTGATGACGCCACGTTCGCAGATGATGGATGTGATCAACACAGCCGGTGTGACATCGAAAGCGGGATTGAACACCGCTATGCCTTCAGGAGTGCAGCGTTGCCCGGCGATGGTGCGCACCTCGTCGCCGTTGCGTTCTTCGATGGGAATGCCGCAACCATCAGCGAGCTCAAGGTCGAAGGTGGACGACGGCGCCACCACATGGAATGGGATGTGATGCGTGCGCGCCAACACGGCGAGTGCATAGGTGCCGATCTTGTTGGCGGTGTCACCGTTAGCGGCGATGCGGTCTGCGCCAACGAGCACGCGCTGCACCATGCCGCGTGCCATCAGGGTTGCCGCTGCGCTGTCACACAGCACTGTCACTGGGATGCCAGCGCGATCGAGCTCAAACGCAGTGAGTCGCGCACCTTGCAAGAGCGGCCGAGTTTCATCGGCGTAAACACGTGGGCGTAAACCCCAAGCGTGCGCTTCAAGGATGACTCCGAGAGCGCTGCCTTGGCCGCCTGTAGCGAGTGGCCCAGCATTGCAGTGCGTCAAAATGCCTTCGTCCGCACGCAGCAGTGCTGCGCCGTGGCGGCTCATGCTGCTGCACATCGAGGCGTTTTCATTCTCAACATTGCGCGCTTCAGCAAGCAGCGCGTTGAGGGATTCGAGCGCACTTGCCGTGGCGCACTGGAGCCCGTGAGCTTCTACACGACGCACAGCCCACGCGAGATTGCGCGCAGTTGGGCGCACGGCTGCAAGCTGGTTGGCCGCGTCGCGCAGTGCGGTTGCGAAACACTCCGGAGTGTCCATGGCATGAGCCTGCATCGCCAAAACCACGCCGTACGCACCGGCCAATCCGATCGCAGGCGCACCGCGCACACGCAAAGTCGCGATGGCCTCACACAGCGCAGCAAGCGAGTCCATACGCAGCGTGAGCACCGTCGCGGGCAACGCAGTTTGATCGATCAGCATTAAGGAACCGTGAGAGGCGTCACCCTCCCAGCGCACAGGTTGCAAGGGGAGAGTGCTCAAGGTTTTGAAGGGCGCTCAGCCAGTTTGAGTTGCAAACGCGCATCCGCTTCCGCGACCGCTGAACTGAGTCCGGCACGCCACGCTTGGAGTTTGGTCTTCAACGTGGGGTCGCCGAGGGCGAGGATGGCCAACGCCAACCATGCCGCATTCTTGGCCCCAGGCGTGCCGATGCCCACGGTGGCCACGGGAATGCCCGGCGGCATCATCACGGTGGAGTAGAGGCTGTCGATGCCGGCGAGGTGCGGTGACTCCATGGGCACGCCGATCACCGGCAAGATGGTTTTGCCTGCAACGACGCCAGCGAGGTGCGCTGCCATGCCTGCGGCGCAAATTACGAGCTTCACGCCTGAGGCTTCAGCCGCACTGACAAGCTGTTCTACGCGCTGCGGTGAACGGTGTGCCGAGGCCACGTGGCAATCGAAGGGCACGCTGAACTGGTCCAGCACCGCGAGGGTGGCGGACATGGCGCTGTAGTCGGAATCGGAACCCATCAGAATCAGAATGGAGGCACTCATGGGAGTCTCCTTTCAATCATCGAGACACGGCACCGGATGTCCGGCGATGCGCTCATAGATTTCGATGTAACGCTGGCGCGCGAGCGCACTGATTTCAGGAGGCAGCTTGGGGCCCGGTGCTTGCTTGTCCCAGCCGCAAGTTTCCAGCCAGTCGCGCGCGACTTGTTTGTCGTAGCTCGGTGGATCGCCATCGGGCAGCACAGCATCGGCTTCTTCTTTGCGCCAAAAGCGACTGCTGTCTGGAGTGAGCACTTCGTCCACGAGGATGGTGCGCCCGTCGCGCTCGCCCCATTCAAACTTGGTGTCACAGATGATGACCCCACGACCGAGTGCGTGCTCGCGCGCCTTTTCAAACACGGCCAGCGTGCGGTCGCGGAGTTCGCGAGCGAGGGGTTCGCCGACAATCAGAGTGAGCTCTGCGAAAGAGATGTTTTCGTCGTGGCCCGCAGCGGCTTTGGTGGACGGAGTGAACAAAGCCGGTGTGAATCGGTGGTTCTTCTTCAGCCCCGCAGGCAAGGGGATGCCACACACGCTGCCGCTGCGCTGATAGTCCTTCCAACCCGAGCCCAGCAAGTAGCCGCGCGCGATGCATTCTGCTGGATGGACTTTGGCGCGCTTCACCAGAGTGCAGCGCCCATGCAAGATATTTGCGTGCGCGCGCACAGCCGCCGGCATGTGCTGCACATCCGCTTCCACGAGATGGTTCTCGCTCACTTTTGCGAGCAGTTCGAACCAAAACAGCGAGAGCTGATTGAGGATGATGCCCTTGCCGGGGATCGGCTCCGGCAGCACAACATCGAAAGCGCTCAGGCGATCCGTAGCCACAAGCAGCAAGTGCTCGGCATCCACTTCGTAGATGTCACGAACTTTACCGCGGTTGAGGAGTTTGAGTCCGCTGAGTTCGGTTGTCGCCACTGCTTGCATACAGGCACCTCGCGGAGTGGAGCGCAATACCACTCGGGTGGCGCAGATTAGCAGTGGTCCGCGCCTGACGCGAGTCAGGACCGGGCCTTGGAGAACTCGCGAATGCGCTCGATGTCTTCGGCGGCGATTTGCAAGAACTCGATACCGACTTCCCAAGTTCCGTTGAGGGCGGCTTCCGAGTGCACGATGCGTCCTGTGGCGCTGACGATTTCCTCTTTCAGCGCGATGCTGAAGCGAAATCGTTCGCCGACGGAGAACTTTTGATTGGTCTGCACCCGTAGCCCGAATTCGTTGAGGTCGAGGGTGACAGCCATGCCCAAGCACTGCCCTTGTGAGGGAAGTTCCGAGTGGATGACGAGGTGCCCAGTTTCGATGCGGCGAGCGCTTCTACGGTCGTGGGGGATCATGCTGTCTCGGGAGCGCGTGCGGCGTCGCCCCGTTTGCCCTCTTCGGTCAAACTCCCGGAGTGCTTGAGCGGCGCGTGGATTCGGGGCCCGCTTGAGCCCTGCTAAAGTCCACGCCGCCGACGCTCGAGCCGTGCGGGAGGCTCACATCATGCCACGCATCATCGCTCTCTTCCTACTCTTGTTTGTCAGCAGTGCGTTCACTCAAGAAGTGCGCCCTCGGAACCGTGAATTGGACGCGCTTCGCGAGACTCTAGGCAGCGGCAATCAGGACGATCCTGAAGCGCTCAAGAAGTCACGCTTGCGCTGGCCGGAGTACGAGGCCGTCATCGCCAAGGCCATCGAAATGCAGGATTCCGCTCGCGCTGTTGGCGGTGAGAAGCTCGCACAGTGCATCGATAGCTACGCGTTGAACGCGAGCATGCGCGACACCGCGCTGGACTACTACCTCGCAGGCCGCATCCTTGGGCTCGCTGGTCGTCTCGATGAAGCTCGCAAGCATTTCGAACAAGCGCTGGAACGTGACCCATATTTTTTCTGGGCGGCGCATGGCCTCGGAACCTGCTTTGCCAACAAGAACATGTATGAAGCGGCTGTGCGCCATTATTTGCGCGCGACGGAGCTGAATCCGAAGTTTGCGATGGCGGCGCGTGGGCTCGCGTTGTGCCAAGCGCGGCTCGGGCAGCATGAGGCCGCGGAAAAAGTGCTGCGGCGTGTGTTGCAGAACGATGCGCGCGACGCGGACAGTTTGAGCGCGCTTGCGAGCGTGCTTATCGATCAAGCGCGTTACGGCGAAGCGGCTGCCGTCCTTGAAGAAGCCAAGTTGGTCGAAGCGAAGCTGCCCGATCTCGACCTGCGTTTGGCGTTGTGCTACCGACGCAGTGATCAGGCAGAGCGCGCGGTGAGTTTGTACGAGAGCATTGTGCGCACGCGGCCCGAAGAGTGGAAAGCATGGTTGGCGCTTGCAGAAATCTTTCAGCGCCAAGGCCGCAACCATGCTGCCGCTGACGCCGTAGAAAAGGCCTTGGCGCATCTACCAACGGCAGCAGCTGCGGATCGCGATAGGTTGGCTGCTGACGCAGCGCGGTTGCGTTCGTTGCCTGCTGTGATGATTCCCGACCCGCGTGAAAAGAGCGCGGAAGAGTTGATCGACTTGTTGCTGCACTCGGCCGAAGTTGAGCGCCGTCGCGATGCGGTGCGCGTGCTCTGGCGTGTGGAGTGGCGTCACAAGACTCTTGCACAGTGCATGCTGCACGCACTGAAAGACAAAGACGAACAAGTGAAGGCTTTAGCGCTCAAGTCCATCGCACGTGAGTATCCGAAGGAGAATGTGCCGGACCTCACGCGATTGCTCACGCTCTTGCTCCGCGACGGAAGCGCGTATGTGCGTGGCTTGGCCGCGGACATCTTGGGCTCCGGTGAACACCCCTCTGCTGTGCCCGTGCTGATGACAGCGTTGGGGGAGCAAGACCCGTACGCCTTCCGCCTCATTCACCGGGCGCTCAATCACAGCACCTTTGGTTACGTGGAGATCCTTGAGCCCGCCACCATGGACGAAGCGGCGCGCACGCGCATCAGCGATGCATGGCGCGCTTGGTACGCCACCGAGAAAGACCGCTACTCGCGCTACGAAGAGCCGAAGAAGTGATCTGGGTGTTCAAAGAAAGCGAGTGAGCTATGGGATCCATTATGGTGGCAGGTGGCGCTGGGTACATCGGCAGTCACACGCTCTGGATGCTGCGCCAAAAGGGCTTCGATGCCTTTGCCTATGACAACCTCAGCGAGGGGCATCGCGCAGCGGTGCTGGACGCCGATCTCGTGGTGGGCGATCTCGCCGACAGCGCGCTCGTCGAGCGCACGCTGCGCGAACGCAAAGTCGATGCTGTCTTTCACTTTGCCGCCTACTGCTATGTCGGTGAGTCGGTGACAGATCCTTCCAAGTACTACAAGAACAACGTCGTGACGACGCTCGCTCTGTTGGATGCCATGCGTCGCGCTGAAGTGAAGCAATTCGTGTTCTCTTCCACCTGCGCCACCTACGGCAATCCGGTGCAGGAGCGCATGGATGAAGCGCATCCGCAGTGGCCGATCAACCCCTACGGTTGGACCAAGTTCATGGTTGAGCGCGCGCTCGCGGATTACGAACGCGCCTACGGATTGCGCTCTGTGTGCCTGCGCTACTTCAACGCTGCTGGAGCACACCCCGAAGGCAGCATCGGTGAAGACCACAACACCGAGACGCATTTGATCCCGCTGGTGCTGCAAGCTGCAGTGGGGCGTCGTGCTGCATTGAAAGTGTTCGGTAACGACTACGACACGCCAGACGGCACTTGCATCCGCGACTACATCCACATTCTCGATCTCGCCGCAGCACACTTGCTCGGGTTGGAATCACTGCGGCGCGGTGACGCATCCACCGCGTTCAATCTCGGCAATGGCGCCGGTTACAGCGTGCTGGATGTCATTCGTGCCGCAGAGGCTGTGACAGGCTTGAAGGTGCCCTACGAGTTTGCGCCGCGTCGCGCGGGCGATCCAGCGCGTCTTGTTGGCGATTGCCGCCGTGCGGAACAAGTGCTTGGTTGGCGTCAACAGTGGGCAGATTTGCCCAGCATCATCGGCAGCGCTTGGCGCTGGCATCAACTTCATCCTGACGGTTTCGCGGACTGAAGCCTTATTGCAGCAGCAGCGAGAACGGGTCGGAGACACCCCACGGTGCCGGAGCTGGTGAAAGCGCGATGAACGCGACTTTCAGGTTCTGAGCTCCGATTCCAAACGGGATGTTGACCAATGCGGTGCCTGTACCGCCGGAACCCACCAATCCTTGGAAGTTCAGCAAGATGCCCGCGGACGCCACGGGATCAACGCTCCAGAAGAACAACGGGTCCGGCGTGAGCGGAACTTGCTGACCGAAGGGCGTGAAGAGCCCGCCCGTGGTCCCGAAGGAGAGCGCCGCCACGTAGGGATAGCCGTTAAAGCCAGGAGCGATGAACTGCAAAATCGCGGTGCCAGGCGTCTGCACAGGCATGGCGCTGAGGCTTGTCACTTGCAGTGGGTTGAGTGGTGGTGCGTTGAAACTGCAAGCACGGATGGCCCAAATCCCTGCGTAATAAATGGGGCAGAGCTGAAAACCGCTCACAGAAGCGGTGGCCGCATCGCGCCATCCTTGTCCGATGATGTACATCAGACTGGTTTGCGTCGGCGTGATGTTCGGATTGCAAAACAGCGAGAACTGTGTGGCGTTGTCTGTGAACAGATTCGCGGGGTACCCCGCAGCGCAGGTGCCGTTGGGATTGAAATCCAAACGGAAGGCAATGGCGAAGCGGCGGTTGGCGGGGTTGTTGCCCACCACGATGTTGTACTGCGACACATCCAGCGTGTTGAGCCCGGTCGAAGTCACCTGCATGGCGTTGCCGGTGGAGTTGGCGAGATCGAAGACTTGCGTTCCCATGTTGGGTAAGCCACCACTCCACGACACTCCGTCGTACACCTCAACATTGAGTTGAGCAACAAAACCATTCGCTCCACCAGCGGCTCCGAACGGCGCGACGACCTGCGACAGTTTTTGTGGCGGCATGCCAACGGGCAAGGTGAACACCACAGCGGCGGCTTCACCTTCACACAGTCCTTGAATGACCGACAGTGAGAGCGGCGACGAGCCCGGGATCGCCGGCAATGTGTCGCGCTTCCAAAAAGTGTTGCTCGCTGTTGGGCAGGCTTGAGCGCTCAGCACGCTGCAGCAAGCAGTGACGAGCACGAGGGTCGCGAGGATGCGCATCAGTGTTCTCCGGAGGTGTGAGGGAAGCATGCCATTCTCGGTGGGGCAAGGTCAAGGGGCAAGCGTGGCGGCAGCGGAGGTTGCAGCATAGAATCTTGGCAGCCGTGGCCGGGCGGGGTCCGCGGCGCAAAAACCGCTGGGGGGGTCATCTGTGCGCATTCTTGCGTTGTCGCTTTTGATCGGTGTAGCGGCTCTTGGCCAAGGAAGTTCTTGGGCCGGAGTCGAAGCAGGTTTGGCGCGCATCGTTGCTGATGCCGGACGCAACGGCCTCGAAGTGGGCTGCGCTGTCGTCGATCCTGCGAGTGGGGCTCGGCTTTACGGCGTGCAGGCGCAACGTTTGATGATTCCCGCTAGCAACGAAAAGCTGTTCACCGCGGCTGCGGCGCTGTTAGCTCTCGGGCCTGAGCATCGCATGCTCACCGATCTCGTTGCACATGGCGAGGTGCGCGAGGGCGTGCTTGGCGGAGATCTTCGCCTGCGCGGCGAAGGCGACCCGACGCTCGACAGTGACCGCGTGCTTCCATTTCTCGTGGCGCGCCTCAAGGCGGCCGGAGTGCAGCGTGTGCGCGGCGCGTTGTTGCTGGACGATCGTTTGTTTGACCGCGAATTGCAAGGGCCGCAGTGGCCTCACGAAGATGCATCGAAAGCGTGGATGGCTGCTGTAGCGCCGCTCTCGCTGGATCAAGGCACAGTGACTGTGCGCGTGAAGGCAGGGGCGGCACCCGGCGCTGCTGCTGGCGCAGATTTGTTTCCGCGTGGCGCAGCTCCGTTGCAGTGTGTGCTCACGACCGGCAAGAGCGCGCGTGATCATCTCGTGGCGGTGACTCGCGCGAACGATTCGGAAATCTTGCGCGTCAGCGGGAGCGTCGCGCCTTGGACCAAGGGCCAGAATTACTCTGTGGCAGTGCAAGATCCGACCGCGTCTTTTGGAGCAGCACTGCTCTGTGCCTTCGAGAGCGCTGGCATTCGCATTGATGGTGGAGTGCGGCGCATGGCAGGTGCTGGCGCGCAGGGCGGACGATTGCTCGCTCGCTTGCGCACGCGCATCGCAGATGTGTTGCCCGTCATGTTGAAGTCAAGTCAAAACCACCGGGCCGAGATGGTCTTCAAGCATCTAGGCGCCGCTCTTGGTGGTGGCGGATCTTTTGAAGCTGGTGGTGTGGTCGTGCGCAGTGTGCTGCAGCGTGCCGGCGCTGAGCTTGGCGAGAGTGTGATTCGCGACGGGAGCGGCCTTTCGCGCGCCAACCGCACAAGCGCGTTCGCACTCACAGAGGTCTTGCGCGTAATGTGGGTTTCACCACGGCGCACTGAGTTCTGCGCGGCGTTGCCGCATGGCGGTGAAGACGGCGGCACGCTCGCAAGCCGCTTCCAAGACTTGGGCACCAAGCTATGCGCCAAGACGGGCACACTCCACGGTGTGTCCACGCTTTCTGGTTACATCCAAGGTGTGGGCGGGCACACGCTGTGCTTTAGCGTCCTGGTGCAGGTAGCGAAAGCCGGCAAGCTTTCGGCGCGTGAAGTGCAAGACAGTTTCGTGCGTGCTCTCGCACGCCACGGCCCCGAGCGATGAGCTCGCTGTTCCCACAAGGCGTGCCAACAGCCCCACTTGCGGAACGCATGCGCCCGCGCAGTTTCGAGGAGTGCCTCGGGCAACCCGCACTCGCCGCAACGAGCCCGTTGATGCGCACATTGGACGGCGGACATGTGCCCTCGCTCTTGATTGTCGGGCCACCGGGTTGCGGCAAGACCACCGTGGCGCGATTGCTTGCAGAGCGCACGAAGCTGAACTTTGTGGCGTTCTCAGCAGTGCTTTCTGGTGTCAAAGAAGTGCGCGAAGTGGTGGCGCAAGCGCGTGAGCTCTGCGCGTCGGGCGGCGGCGGAACATTGTTGTTCGTGGATGAAATCCATCGGTTCAACAAGGCGCAACAAGATGCGTTCTTGCCGCACGTTGAAGACGGCACCATCGTCCTAGTGGGAGCCACCACAGAGAATCCGAGTTTCCATGTGAATGCTGCGTTGCTCTCGCGCTGCCTCGTAGTGGTGCTTGGTCCGCTCGAAAGCACGGCGCTCGTGGAATTGGGACAGCGTGCGTTGCGAGATTCAGAACGAGGCATTGCTGGCGCCGTCCGCCTCGACGACGCGGCAATGACCTTGTTGGCGCTTGGCTCGCATGGTGACGCGCGTGCTTTCCTCAACCGGCTTGAGGCGCTGGTCGCTGCGGCGCTGGCCGAGAATCCCAGCGTGCGCACGTTAGGAGTCGATGTCGTCGAGCGCCTCGCTGCCGTGAAACCAGCGGCGCATGATCGCGCTGGCGATGAACACCACGGTCAGATCAGTGCGCTGCACAAAGCGGTGCGTGGAGGAGATCCCGACGGCGCTCTCTATTGGTTAGCGCGCATGTTGGAGGCTGGCGAGGACCCGCATTATTTGTTGCGGCGTATGACGCGCATGGCGGCCGAAGACATCGGGCTTGCGGATCCGGTTGCGTTGACGCTTGCTGCCGCAGCGGTGCAGGGCTTTGATCTGCTCGGGCGGCCAGAGGGCGATTTGCTGTTGGCAGAGCTTGCCGTTTATCTCGCAACTGCGCCCAAGAGCAACGCGGTGTACAGCGCCTATAGCGCGGTCACGAAGGCGCTGCGCAGCGGTGCAGTGCATCCTGTGCCGCCGCATTTGCGCAACGCCGCTACGCCCTTCATGAAACAGCTCGGCTGGGGCAAGGGCTATCAGTATCCTCACGACTTCGATGATGCCGTGGTTGACCAGAGCTACCTGCCCGAAGCGTTGAAGGGCATGCGTTGGTACGAGCCGTCGCCTTTCGGTTACGAGAAAGAGATTCACAAGCGCATCGAGTGGTGGCGCAAACTGATTGCGGAGCGACGCGTGGAGAGTGCACCATGAGTGCAGAGCTTGTATGGCTCAGTAGTTTGGCGCGCAGAGCAGGGGCCGTCGTTCTCGAGCACGCAGGGTTAGTGAGCGTGGAGAAGAAAGGTGCGCGCGATCTCGTGACCGCTGCCGACCGCGCGTCAGAGCAATTGATCCTCGCTGGGATTCGAGAGCGCTATCCACACGACCACATCTTGGCGGAGGAATCTTGCCCCGAGACTGCTGTCACGGGGCGTGTTTGGATTGTTGATCCGCTCGACGGCACCACCAATTTTGTGCATGGCATTCCGCACTATGCGGTTTCCATCGCACTTGTGGACAATGGCGAGCCGCTCCTTGCCTGCGTGTTCAGTCCGAAACTGGGAGAGTGCTTCACCGCGGAACGAGGAGCTGGCTCGTTTCTCGAAGGGCAGCGCCTTTGCGTCAGTGACACCAGCCAGCTCTCCGAAGCCGTGCTGTGCACTGGGTTTCACTATCGTATGGAGCAGAAAGCGGATTCGAATCTGCAACACTTCTGCGATTTCGCTCCCCTGACTCGCGGCTTGCGGCGTCTCGGTTCAGCGGCTCTCGATCTCTGTTACACGGCTGCGGGGCGGTACGACGGGTTTTGGGAACTGCACCTCGCGCCGTGGGATGTCGCCGCAGGGGCCCTCGTCGCGAGCGAAGCCGGGGCCGTGGTCACTGACTTTCGCGGAGCAGGGCAGTGGCTTGCTGGGGGGCAGATCGTGGCCGCGAACTGGACATTGAATCCGGCCATGTGCGCCGTGCTTCAAAATGCAGACCCACGGCGTCTCCCGGGCAAGAATTTCCTCGCAACCCCATAAGCAGGGATCCCCCCTGCCATTTCGAGGGCCTGTGGTAGGCTTTTACCGACTCAGAAAGCCTCATCTGCTGGCATTGCACCGGGTGATGGAGTCGCGGTCATGACTAAGATTTTCTGTGCAGCATTTCTCTGCGTGGCGGTCGCTGCCGTACAGGCGCAGCAATACAACACCTTCACAGCATCCATGATGTTCGATGGATTGAGCGGGCCGCCGGTTCCGGTGGTGTTTGCTTGTTCTCGTGGGCTGCCGCACACCGTCACAATCCAAGGCCTGCCTTGGTCGCCCTTCATTGTGTATGGATCGCCCACCATGCTTACCGCGGGCATCTATCTCGGCGGCCCGGGCGTCGTGGACATCAATCCCGTGGGCTACTACACATTGTTCAATGGCCTCGTGAATGCAATCTTCAATACTGGCGCCACGGGCACTTGGAACGCGCCGTTCACTCTCTCGGGCACAACTGCACTCAACATGACTCAGAGTTATCAGACTCTGATGGCGGATGTCAGTGCGCCCACCGGCGCGCGCTTGACCATGGCCACCAAGCTGGTCGTGTCGCACGGCTTGACTGTCGTGAACGCACCGCTCGGCGACAACGACTCTTACGCCCTGAACCTCTCGACGTATGGGATGAGCATTCCATACTACGCCGCGAACTACTCCACGATGTACATCAGTGGGAATGGCTATGCCTCGTTCACAGGCGCCGACGATGATTTCACTCCTACCACGAGTGAGTTCAATTCGCTGTATCCACGCATCGCAGCCAAGTGGACCGACTTGCACCCGGAGTTAGGTGGCAGCGTCAATATTCAAATCAATCAGGCCGCTACGCCGCCAACAGTTCAGGTGAACTGGGTGAACTTGCCGGAGTGGGCGAGTAACGGGTTCCTTCACACGTTTAGTGTGCGAGTGTTTTCTCAAATTGGCGATATCGACATTATTCACGGTGCGGGCAGTCCGCCGGTGGCAAGCTATGACAGCATCACGGGAATCACAGCGGGCAATGGTCTCGGACCCAACACGGGCACGCAAAAAAATCTGAGCGGTTTTTACGCGAATCCGCTTCAAGGTGCTGCCAACGAAAATTTCCACGAATGGAACGGGATCGTCGGCATGACCTACTACACTCCAACCCCTTACGTATCAAACCCGTTCGATCTGACGGGCCGTACCCTGACTTTCTATGGAGTCGGTGTCGGCGCCACTGGTGGTTCTTACTTCGCCACCTGCACGCAGTGAGTGTTCGCTCCTGACAGCGGCGCTGCGCTCGTCGCGCGCTGCCGTCGGGCGTCGGCGTTTGTGAACTCAGCCAGCGCTAACGCGTTCTTTGAACTCGAGCGTTTCTGAATCGATGCGCACCTTGTCGCCGATGTCGGTGAGCAGGTTCACTTTCACTTTGATTCCGTTGTCGAGAACTGCGTCCTTCATGCCGCTGCCGGCACCACGCATGGGCGGCGCCGTTTCTTTCACCACAGCGATGACGGAGTTGGGTGGCGAGACGGCGATGAGGCGGCCTTCGACGATGAGGCCCTTGTAGGTCTCGCAAGTCCACTGCAGGGCATCTTTGGCAGCCTCGGTGTTGCAGCGGTATTCATCACCATCAGCGCTATAGAAAACTTCGTCGCTGCCGTCTCGGTACGAGTGGTTCAATTCAGCCACTTCGTTCTCGAGGAGGTCCCACTTGGCGTCGCCGTGTTCTTTGAACTCAGCGATGCGGCCGGTCAGGATGTCCTTCAGTCTCATCTGCACGAACTGGCGGCGGTCATTCTTCAAAATGTTCCAGTAGACCACTTGGCAGATGCGACCATCGCTCATCACGAGATTGCCTTTGCGCAGTTCCAATGCTCCGATCATCATGAGCAAGATCCTCACCAGCCCCATGCGGGCGGTTGGGCAACATATCGCCGTGAGCGCCTGCGCCAAGGCGCGGGGGTGCGCTAAGCTCACTGCCTAAGGCCGTTCATGCAGGAACAACCACACCAACCTCAGCCCGCCGACCTGCTCGGCCGCCCTCTCGGCAGCCTGCGCTTGTCGGTGACGGACCGCTGCAATTTGCGCTGTTCCTACTGCATGCCAGCGGAGAGTTATGCGTGGTTGCCTCGTGAAGACCTGCTGAGTTTCGAGGAATTGCGCCGACTGAGCGGGGCGTTTGTGGCTTTGGGCGCTGACCGTATTCGGCTCACAGGTGGCGAACCCTTGTTGCGCCGTGATCTACCGGAGCTGGTTCGCTTGCTACGGGCTTTGCCTGGCCTGAAGGATCTCGCACTCACCACTAACGGATTGCTCCTCGCAGACCTCGCTCGACCCCTCGCAGAGGCCGGATTGTCGCGGCTCACGGTGTCTCTCGATACTCTGCAACCGGCGCGCTTCTTGGCCATTTCGAAACGCGACGAGCACGCTCAAGTCTTGCGTGGGATTGAAGCCGCGGCTCACGCGGGTTTTGCCTCGCTCAAATTGGACACCGTGATCATGCGCGGGACGAACGATGACGAGATTCCAGCCTTGCTGGAGTTTGCGCGCAGTCGTGGTGCTGAGATCCGTTTCATTGAGTACATGGATGTCGGTGGCGCGACAGAGTGGAACGCGCAGCGCGTGGTTCCAGCGCAGGAGATTCTCGCGATCGTTGCAGCCAGCCATGGCACGGTGCAGTCCAGTGGAGGGCAGGGGCGCGCGCCGTCAACGCCTTACGCATTGGCCGATGGCCAACGCTTTGGTGTGATCGCGAGCATGAGTGCGCCCTTCTGCGATGCTTGCGACCGTAGTCGTGTGACAGCGGATGGCATGTGGTTTCACTGTCTTTATGCCACGCAAGGTGTGGATCTGCGCGGCCCACTGCGCGCCGGCGCTACCGACGCAGAACTCAGTGCGAAAATTCGCAGCGCTTGGGCGCAGCGTGCGGATCGCGGCGCCATGGAACGCCTCGGACTCGCAGATCGTCGCGCTGAGTCTGGTGAACTGCACACGGAAATGCACGTGCGAGGTGGTTGAGTCCGTGTGCACGGTGCAACCAACCCAGTCGGTCAGCCCTGTGGGCGCACGCTGAAACTCGAGCGTTTGGCGAGGCGAGCGTAGCGCCCGGTGATGTCGGACAGTTCTTCTGCGCCCGGCTTGGCGTTGTCGGCCAACCACTTCTGCCCCGCGGCGAAATACTCACCGAAAGCCTCACCGTCCATCTCAGCGGCCACGAACTCTCCACGCGGCACAGTCATGATGCGGCAAATGGGCTCGCCTTCGGGAATGTGAATGCGCTCTTCACGCCGATCCAATTCAAGGACGCAGTGCCACGCGTACGACGCGGGGTAGAGGTCGGCATCAACGATGGCGCTGTACGCGCGCCATGGGCGAAAGCGGTTGGGGATGTCGCCGATGTAGAGCAGTTCTCCCGGATCCGTTTTCAAGAACAGCCATGTGCACAGTTTCACTTGATTGCGCAGCGTGTCGAAGACGTCATCGGTGATCACATGGGGGACAGTTTGTCCTCGCTCCCAGAACCACGCATTCACTTGCGATTGCGGAGGCGCAGCTCCGTTTTCGTCGGGCGCCCACGCCCAATCGGCACTCACTGAGATGGGCTTCTCGAGAATCCATCCGCCGTTGGCGTCATCGCGAATGAAGGTCAGCGGAAAACTAGTGAGCACATCGAAGCCGTAGCCGCAGGCGGCGCGCAACGGCGGGCACTCTTCAGGATGGCCGCGCCCCGGAGGACGCTTGCGATACACGTCCTGAGCAGGAACTGGCGCCCTCACTCCGGCATGGAACTTGAACCAGTGCAGCATGGTGGATCCCCGCAAGGATCATCCCACGCGCGGCACAAGCCCCAAGCAGGTGTGTGAGTGCGCGTTCAGTTCTTGACGGCCTTCATTTCAGCGAGCAGTTTCTCCACGGCTGCATCGAGGGCCTTGCCACGCACATCCTTGGCACGAATCTTGCCCGTGGCATCAAGAACAAAGATGGTGGGGTAGCCACTCACATTCCAAAGCGTCGGTATCGGTCCTCTGGTGCTGCCTTGCCATGAAGAG
Source organism: Planctomycetota bacterium (assembly GCA_009691765.1). Classification (GTDB taxonomy): domain Bacteria; phylum Planctomycetota; genus SXUL01. The sequence goes on from SIAO01000003.1 coordinate 98,535, forward strand.
CGCCAAGTGACGCCATGTTCGATGCACTTCTTGCGGTACACATCCTTGTCGCTGTCTGTGTTGATGCCGATAAGCGCGAAAGGCTCAGTTGCGAGGCGCTGCACGAGCGCCTTCTCGTCGGGGATCATCCCGACGCAGGGGCCTCACCAGAAGCCCCAAAAATCGAGCACCACCACCTTGCCGCGATAGTCGCTAAGTTTGAACGCAACGCCGTCGACATCGGTGGTTTCAAAGTCGGGAGGCGTGTCGCCGAGCTTCAGATGATCCGCAGCGAACAGCATGCCACTACTGGCTTTGGCGGCTTCCGAATCTGGGTGTTGGGCGATGAGCTCCTCGATCAGTCGACGACCTTCGGCCTTTTCCTCGGGGCTCGCTTTCTCGGATTCGAGACCCCATGCACCCAAACCAAAGAGCACCCACGTACGCACTTGCGCAGTTTGGTTCTTTGCTGCGAGCAGCTTCAAGATGCGCAGGTTGGGCTCCTCGCCGTAGCTGATCGTGCGCGCTAGCGTTCTTGCAAGAGGCGCAAGAAATGCCGCACCTGCGTGATTATCGAGGAGCTGATTCAGCAACGCCTCTTTCGCAGCTGCTAGCTTCTGGTTCTCAGCCGCATCGCGGCCGCGTTCGTTCTGATAAATCCACAGAAGTGCTCGCCCGGATTCCTCCGAGGCCGGCGCCTTCTCTGCGAGCGCCCGGAAGCGCGGCAAGAAATCGAACACAGGCGACGCCGGCAACGCCTCGCGCGCGGTTCCCGCTTTGCGAGCGGCCGTAACCGCTTCCATCCATGTGGCTTGGGCTTTGGTGTATTCCGTGTTGAGAACATCCAGCGTCTCGGGTGCTTGTGCGGGCAGCAGCATGGCTGACGCACACAGCAACAGAAGTGCGAACCGATGAACTTGCATGACAACTCTCCGGGGGAATGTCGTTCAGGGCGACCACGTGGTGAACCCACGCAGCGAACGGCCACTCTTGCACGCGCAAGCACCGTGGTCAAGGGGTGTGTGTTCTCGTTGGTGTGTCGCGCGAAGGGCGTGGTGCGGCCTATAATCCCCAGATTTTCCAGAGGGCGTTTAGCTGCCTCATCTGCGAGAGTCCACGACTCATGAGCCAGCGCGACATCGTTGTTCGAGGTGCCAGAGAGCACAATTTGAAGGGAATCGACGTCACGATTCCCCGAGGCTCCCTCACCACCGTCACGGGTGTTTCGGGTTCGGGGAAATCATCGTTGGCCTTCGACACCATCCAGCGTGAAGGCCAGCGCCGCTATGTGGAATCGCTCTCGGCGTACGCGCGGCAGTTTCTTGGTCAGTGTGAGAAACCGCGCGTGGATCATGTTGAGGGTTTGTCACCGACGGTGTCCATCGACCAGAAGAGTGTGAACTCGAACCCGCGCTCCACTGTTGGGACCATTACGGAAGTTCACGACCACTTGCGCCTACTTTTTGCGCGGCTCGGCACACCGCATTGTGTGCAGTGCGGGAAACCGGTGCAGAGCTGGACAGCCGATGGCATCGTTGAGCGCATCGTCAGCGCGCACAACGGTCGTCAGGTGACTCTCTTGGGCACCTTGATCCGCGAGCGCAAGGGTGAGTATCGCAAGGAACTCGAAGCGTTGCGCACGAAGGGCTATGTGCGCGCGCGTATCGACGGTGAGATTCGTCGCCTCGATGAACCCATCGAACTCGCACGTTACGAACGGCACAGCATCGAAGTGGTGTTGGATCGTGTGCGCGTCGCGACGGAGCAGCGCGCTCGTGTGGCGGAAGCGGTGCAAGCGGGGCTGGCGCTCGGCCTCGGCGAAATCGTGGTGTGTTGCGATGCCGCCGGCGAAGAACGTTGCTCGACCATGCGCGCCTGTCCGGACTGCAATACTTCCTTGACGGAATTGGAACCGCGCTTGTTCTCGTTCAATTCACCTCAAGGCGCGTGTGTGCAATGCGATGGCCTCGGTGAAAGTGGAGTCGTCGATCTCAATCTCGTGGTGCCGGATCGAACGAAGAGCATCGAGGAAGGCGCGGTGGCACCCAGCCGGGCTCGTTCGTTTTCGCTGCGCTGGCAGTTGCAACCGGACCTGATGTTGCAAGTCTGCAAGGCTCTCAAAATCCGCACCACGGTCCCTTTCGCGGAATTGAAAGAGCGCGAACAACAGCAGTTGTTCCACGGCGCACTTGGCAAGAACATCACCTTGAACCTGAGCTTCAAGAGTGAGCGCATCCATTGGAGTCGCAAAGAAAAGCGCGTGTGGCGTGGCGTGCTGCCCATCCTCGGTGACTACAGCAAGAAAGAGGGCGGCAAGGCCATCGTGGACTACGTGCGTCTCGGGCCGTGCCCCGATTGCAACGCCGCGCGTTTGAAACCTGAAGCCCTCTCAGTGAAGTTTCGTGAGCGCAACATCCACGAGTTGGCTTCACTCACCGTCAGTCAGCTTGCAGTTTTCGTTGATGGCCTCGTCTTGGATTCGCGCGAGCAGTTGATTGGTCAACGCTTGTTTCAAGAGCTGCGCTCGCGCTTGGTGTTTCTCGAGCGTGTGGGGCTCGGGTATCTCTGCTTCACGCGTGGTGCCGCGACGCTGAGTGGCGGTGAATCGCAGCGCATCCGACTTGCAACGCAGGTTGGTTCGCAGTTGCGCGGTGTGCTCTATGTGCTCGACGAGCCCAGCATTGGATTGCATCCGCGCGACAATCAGCGGCTCATCAGCACGCTCAAAGACCTGCGTGATGCGGGCAACACCGTGCTCGTGGTGGAGCACGACGAAGAGACCATGGCCAGTAGCGATTACCTACTGGACCTTGGGCCAGGGGCAGGTTGCGCCGGAGGTGAACTGCTTGCTGCTGGCACACCGCGCGTGGTGGCGCACCATCCACGCTCTGTGACCGGGGCGTGGTTGCGTCATGAAAAGCGGATGCTCCCACCGGCATCGCGCCGCGTGGCGACGGGCCCTGCACTGCGCGTCCTTGGTGCGCGTGCACACAATCTGAAGGCGATCGACGTCACCATCCCTGCGGGGCTGTTCGTGTGTGTCACAGGTGTGTCAGGTTCAGGCAAGAGCACGCTTGTCGATGACATCTTGCGCCCCGCTTTGGCGCGGCATTACCACGCAGCCAAGGCCGCGCCACTGGCTCACGATTCCATCGAAGGCCTGGAGCATTTCGACAAAGTTGTCGAGATCGACCAGAGCCCGATCGGTCGCACCTCGCGGAGCAATCCTGCTACCTACACGGGTGTTTTCGATGACATTCGCGCGTTGTTCGCCGATCTCCCCGAGGCCAAAGTGCGCGGTTGGAAAAAGGGCCGTTTCAGTTTCAACGTGGCGGGCGGGCGTTGCGAAGAATGCGAAGGCGCCGGTGTGAAGTACGTGGAGATGCACTTCTTGGCGGATGTGGCCGTGGTGTGCAATGGCTGCGATGGACGTCGGTTCACGGATGCCACGTTGGAGTTGCAATGGCGTGGCAAGACCATTGCAGCTGTGCTCGACATGACGGTGACGGAAGCGCTGGAGTTTTTTGCCGCGCAACCACGCATCCGCCGCGGGTTGCAGGCGCTGGAGCAAACAGGACTCGGCTATGTGCAACTGGGGCAGCCCAGCACCACACTCTCTGGTGGTGAAGCGCAGCGCATCAAGTTGGCCACGGAGTTGCAACGGCCCGCGACGGGTCGCACGCTTTACTTGCTCGATGAGCCCACTACGGGTTTGCATTTCGCCGATGTGGCGAGGCTTGTGACCGTGCTGCAAGCGCTGGTTCAGGCAGGCAACACCATGGTGGTGATCGAACACAACCTCGATGTGATTCAGAATGCGGATTGGGTGATCGACCTCGGGCCAGAAGGTGGCGATGGTGGCGGCAGCGTGATGTGGCAAGGCCCATTTGAAGGAGTGCTTCAAGCCAAGGGTTCGCACACTGGCGTTGCGTTGGCGCGGCATCTTGGGCGCACTCCGCTGCTCGCCGAACCCATGAGCAACGACGGTGCCAGTCTCGTTCGCGATCGCTCGCTGGATGGAGATGTGCGCGTCGTCGGTGCCACGTTGCACAACTTGAAAGTGGAGGAGGCGCGCTTCCCTGCGGGGAAGATGAGCGTCGTCACAGGACTCTCTGGTTCGGGCAAGACCAGCCTCGCCTTCGACACACTTTTCGCCGAAGGGCAACGCCGCTTTGTCGAGTGTCTTTCCACTTATGCGCGCCAGTTCCTTGGGAGATTGGAGCGCCCTCCTGTCGAAGCCATTCACGGGCTCGCGCCTGCGATTGCGATCGACCAGAAAACAACCGGGCGCAGTCCGCGCTCGACGGTTGCGACCGCCACAGAAATCCAAGATTATTTGCGCTTGCTGTTTGCGCGTTTGGGCACTGCGCACTGCCCAGCATGTGGTGTTCCTCTTCAAGCCAGCACGCCTGAATCCGCGGCGCAACGCTTGCTGCGTGAGTGTGCTGGACAACGCGGGCGTGTGTTGGCACCGCTGCTCGTGGCATCACTCGGAATCAAAGCTGGATTGGAGCGAGCCAAAGATCTCAGTGCTGGCGTGGAGTCACTGAAAGCTGCTGGCTGGCGACGCGTGCTGCTCGATGGCATTGAGACGGATCTCGACAAGCCACTGCCAGCTATGTCCAAGGTGAGCGACATTTGGTTGGTGCTGGATCGTGTGGCTGTGAAGCCCGACGCTTTGCCGCGTTTGCGCGAGGCCTTCGAAGTGGCCTTTACACGCAGCGCGTACGCTGCGTTCATGCCTGAGAAGGGGGCGGCGTTGTTGTTCTCCAGTTCTCCCGCTTGTATGCCGTGCGGCACTCGCTTGCCTGAGGAACCGACGCCTCGTCACTTCTCTTTCAACAGTCATCACGGTGCATGCACCGCCTGCAAGGGCTTGGGCGAGACGCAATCTTGCGACCCTGCGAAGTTGATCGCGCATCCTGAGAAAGCGCTGTTTGACGGAGCCTTGGTGGAGCGCCCCGGAGATTTTCTCTCGCGCAGCGACAGTTGGTTTCGCACCACGCTGACGGCGTTGGCCAAGAAATCCGCGGTGGATCTGAAGCAGCCTTGGAACAAGCTCCCGAAGAAATTTCGAGATGCGGTGCTGTATGGCAGCCGCGAAGACTTTGGGGTCAACTTCGAAGGCTCGAAAGCATCGCGCATTGAGAACTGGGAGATGAAAGTCACTTGGAAGGGCCTGTGTCGTTACGTCGAGGAATGGCAGCGCACTTCTGACAGCCCTTCGTGGGTGGAACAGCTCGAGCCGCTACTGCGCCACGATGCTTGTGCCAGTTGCTCTGGCGAGAGATTGCAACCGATCTGGCGTTCATTCCGCACGGGCGGACGCACTCTTGGCGACGTTACGCGCATGACCGTAGACGAAGCGTTGCTGTGGGTTGCTGCGTTGCGCAGTGAGTTCAAACCTGATGCGGCTGTTTGGCGTGTTGCCGAGCAATTGGTGACGGAGCTCGATAGGCGCCTCAATTTCCTCGCACGCGTGGGCCTGAGCTACTTGTCTCTCGGACGAAGTGCCGCGACGCTTTCTGGTGGAGAGGCGCAGCGCATTCGCTTGGCGACGCAGATCGGCAATCAGCTCAGCGGTGTGTTGTATGTGCTCGACGAACCCACCATCGGGCTTCACCCGCGAGACACGCAGCGCTTGCTGGGGACGCTCAAGAGCTTGTGCGCGCTGGGCAACACCTTGGTGGTGGTGGAGCACGACCGCGACACCATCGCTGCTGCAGATTGGCTCGTAGATCTCGGGCCAGGAGCCGGACACCATGGTGGCCGCGTGGTGTGGCAAGGTCCTGCTGCCGCCGTCAATCATTCGGACACGCTGACGGCCAAATATCTGACGGGTCGTGCGCATGTGAGCGTTGCGCGCGAGCGGCGCAAACCACGCGGCCTGTTGCGACTGCAAGGGGCGCGAGCCAACAATCTCAAAAATGTCAGTGCTGAGTTTCCGCTTGGGTGCCTCACGGCGGTCACGGGAGTGTCGGGTTCGGGCAAGAGCAGCCTCGTGATGAGCTCTCTCGCAGTTGCGCTCGGAGCGATCAAAGGGCAAGCCGCGACGGCTGGCAAGGTCAAAGGCGTCATGGCGCTCGGCGGTACGCAAGTTGTGGATCAAGCGCCGCTTGGCAGCAGCCCACGCTCGAATCCGGCGAGCCATCTGGGCATTCTCGACCGCATCCGCGATTTGTTCTCTGAGGCGCTGTTGGCCAAGCAGCGTGGCTATGGGCCGGGTCGTTTTTCTTTCAACACGCGCGAGGGGCGCTGTCAGGCTTGCGAAGGGCGCGGTAGCGTCCTTGTCGAAATGCACTTTCTACCAGATGTAGAAGTGGGTTGCGAGCATTGCAAGGGGCAACGCTACAACCGCGAGACTCTCGATGTGCATTGGCGCGGCAAGTCCATCGCTGATGTGTTAGGTATGGAGGCTGAAGAAGCCGCCGCGTTCTTCGCCGGACATGAACGCATTGCGGCGCCTTTGCGCTTGTTAGTCGAGATCGGTCTTGGTTACATACGGCTTGGTCAGAGTGCGACGACACTGTCTGGAGGCGAGGCGCAGCGCCTCAAGCTGGCTGCAGAGCTGGCCTGCCGTGGGAGTGACAAGCTGTTTTTGTTGGATGAACCCACCACAGGGTTGCACTTCGAAGATGTGCGGCGCCTTCTGTGTGTGCTCCATCGACTGGTGGAGCGTGGACACAGTGTGGTAGTGATTGAACACAATATGGAGGTGGTTGCAGATTGCGACCACGTGATCGACATGGGGCCCGAGGGCGGAGATGCTGGCGGTGAACTGCTGGCCAGTGGTACGCCGGAACAGCTTGCGGAGTGCGGTTCGTCGGACACGGGCCGGGCGTTGCAGCCGTTGCTGCGCGCCTTGCGCGAGGAGCATGCGTTTGGATCCAGTTGTTGAAACGCCTATAGGCAAGCCGCTCATCGTCCAGCGCGATAGAACCGTGCTGCTCGATCTGCACGAACCCGGCGCTGAAGAGGCGCGCGGGGAAATCTCGCGTTTTTCTGAGCTCATCAAGAGCCCCGAGCATTTGCATACGTACCGCATCACTTCGCTATCGCTGTGGAATGGCGCCGCGCGCGGTATCGACGCACCGGAAGTGAGTTCGACATTGGCGCGTTGGTCGCGCAATCTTGTACCGAAAGAAGTGATGGTGTGGGTGTGCGAGGCTTTGGCCCGCACGGGACGCATTCGCCTAGTGCGGCGCGCCGAACGCTTCGGACTGGAGACAGATCCTGACACGCTGGCCACGATCATGGCCGTCCCGAGCGTGTCGGAGTTGGTGGAACAGTGCGCTGACGGGTTTCTCGCGCTGCGCGATGGGATGCGCGGTTTGGTGAAACGCGCACTCGTCCGCGTGGGATATCCCGTCGACGATGTCGCTGGCTTCGAAGAAGGCGATCCGTTGCCGGTGCGTCTGCGCACAACCGATACGGAAGGCCGCCCTTTTGCGGTGCGCGATTACCAAGAGTCAGCAGCTCAGGCGTTCTACGCCGAGCGTAGTGAACGCGGTGGTGCTGGCATCGTGGTGTTGCCATGCGGTTCAGGCAAGACCGTCGTGGGCATTCGCGCCATGGCGTTGTACGGCGTGCAGACGCTCATCTTGACCACCAACCGCAGCGCCGTCGCGCAGTGGAAACGCGAACTCTTGGCGCGCACCCATCTCACTGCTGATCAAGTGGGCGAGTACACGGGGGACACCAAAGAAATCCGTCCAGTGACGGTGTCCACCTATCAGATTCTCACGTGGCGGCGCAGCGCGACGAGTAGCTTCGAGCACTTGGAACTGTTCAGTTCCAACAACTGGGGTTTGGTGATTTACGACGAAGTGCATCTGCTTCCGGCGCCCGTGTTCCGCGTGACGGCCGACTTGCAAGCACGCCGTCGCCTCGGGCTCACCGCGACTTTGGTGCGCGAAGACGGTCGCGAAGATGAGGTTTTCAGCCTCATCGGCCCATGTCGTTACGACTTGCCTTGGCGCAATCTCGAGAAACGCGGGTTCATCGCGCAAGCGCGCTGTATCGAAGTGCGCGTGCCTTTCAGTCGTGATGAGCGAGTCACCTACGAGGACAGCACGCGCCGCGAGCGAGTGCGCCAGTCGGCGGAGAATCCAGCCAAACTGGATGTGCTTCACGCACTCTTGCGACGGCACAAGCGCGATCGCGTGTTGGTGATTGGACAGTACACCGATCAACTCTTGGACATCAGCCGCGCCATCGGAGCGCCTTTGATCACAGGGGCAACACCGAATGACCAGCGTGAAGTGCTCTACGGAGCATTTCGTCGTGGATTAGTGCCCGTGCTGGTGGTTTCCAAGGTTGCGAACTTCGCCATCGACCTCCCTGATGCCAACGTGGCCATTCAGGTGAGCGGCATGTTCGGTTCACGCCAAGAGGAGGCGCAGCGCCTTGGTCGCGTGTTGCGGGCCAAGTCTGACGGGTCAGGGGCCTTGTTCTATGCCGTGGTGACAGAAAACTCGCGCGACCAAGAGTTCAGCGCACATCGGCAGTTGTTTCTTGCGGAACAGGGGTATGCTTACGAGATCATGGATGCCGCTGAAGTGTTTGCAACGAACCCTGAATTGACCACCGACGCGTGAGTCTGCACGACTACATCAATGCGTTAGGCCAAGCGGAAATCTCGGATCTGTGGCGTCATTGGAATGGCGGCACAGAACCCGCGCGCATGGCTCACGACGCGTTGCGCCGCGAAGTCGTGCGCTTGATGAGCGACGTGGGGCGCGTACGCCAGCGGGTGCGCGAATTGCCACCGCGCTGCCGTGAGTTTCTCTTTTGGCTGGTGCGTCAGCCACAGCATGAACTGCCGCTCAGCCGGTTTGAGAGTGATGGTCTGGATTGCCCGCTGTCGCTGACGGAAATTGAATCTGCGCGTGCCACGCTCCGCCGCCGCGGGTTTGTGCTCGAAATCCGCGATCTCGATTGGAAACATTTCCAAGAGCCCATGCTCAAGGTGCCTGAAGACCTCGCATCACTCATTCAAGGGCACACCAATTCTGTCGGCAGCGGCCTCGAAGCGGTCTTCACGCTGCGCGGCTTCCTGAAGACTGTGCCACGCAAGGAACTGGAAAGCCGTCTCGCGCATCTTGGCCTTCCTGAAGCGCTTGCGGCAGATCCTGCGGCGCTGCTGGAACGGATCTCTGATGGTGACACCGTTGCGCGCTTGTTCAGTGCCATCACGGATCCGGAGATCCGCGAAGTCGCAGAGCTGGTGTTGCGTGATCACGGCGGCCTCGGTGAACTGCGTCATCTCGAACGCACGGGTGTGCGCTGTCCCGATACAGAGAAGGTGCGTGTCGAACTTGAGCGTTGCCTACTCGGCACGGTCATGCGCGGCGATCTCACCGACATCGGCATTCAGTTCAGTGCCGGCTCCGTGATCCTGTTTCTCGATGTCATCCGCCCAACGCTTGTCGTGCGCGCGACGAATGGCGGCGAAGATGTTCCGGCCGTCGCTCCCGACATTCTTGCGGACATCAGCGCCGCGAAGACTTACATTGATCATCACGCTGTGCGTACCACGCGTGACGGCACGCTGTACCGCGCCACTTTGCGCAAGATGGAAGAGGAATCGTTGTCGCCGGGGGAGCGCCCCTTCGGCAGCGAAGCGTCTTTGGCTTTCATCCTTCGTTTCCTCGAAGAAGAGGGCCTGATTCGCCCTGATGCCGAGTCGCGCATGCGCACGTCTGAAGCTTGGGAGGCCTTCGCGCATCGCGGGCCCATAGAACGCACCGAAATGTTGTTGTCATTTGTTTCGAACGACAATGCCAAAGTGCGCACGCCGGCTCACATGGCCAGTTTGCGTAAAGCTCTCGTGGCACAGTTGCAGGACCTCGGGCGCTGTCCGGCCATCGCGCTGAAACCGTTAGCGCTGCTTGCGCGCAATGCGTGGTTGGCGGGCATGGATCGTGCAAGCGCAGCGGAGCGCTTCCAGCGGCGGTTCAAACGGACGCCGGTAACGACGTTGCCAACTCCTGCGGTGTTAGCTCGCGACTTAGTGGAGTTTTCAGGTGAAGGCATGTGGAATGCCGGCATCGTGGAACTGCGCTGCGATGATTTCGGTCCAGAAGCGCTGCGTTTGACGCGCGTGGGTGCTGCTGTGCTCGGTTTGCCCGTCGAAGAATCGGACGCTGGCGCGGGTGCATTGCTGGTCACGCCGGACTTTGAGGTGATCGTCTATCCCGAGCTTAGTGGTGTGGATTTGCTGCACGAGTTGGCCCGCTTTGCACGGCGCGAGAAGGCGGATTTCATCTTGCATTACCGCATTTCTGAGCGCTCGGTGCATGAAGCCGCCGCAGCGGGAATGCGTTCCGAGGAGATGCTCTCCGTCCTGAGCAACAACGCGCGTCATGCAGTGCCTATCAATGTTGAGCAGTCTATGCGCGGCTGGGCCGAGGCTGTGACGGTGCTGCAGGTGCGTCGTGGCGTGTTGGTCTCTGCGGCCAGCGAAGACTGCGTGGATCGTGCCCTGCGCGTGCGCGAATTGCGCGGCGTCGTGTTGGACCGTTTGAATCCGACGACGTTGCTGTTGGGTGAAGACCCAGCTTCACCGCGCATTTCTGAAGCGCTGCGTAGCGCAGGCTTCTTCTTGCGCGGCTGAGCCAAACTTCTGAGCTTACGCGAGGCCGTCGGCGATGCTGAGCACCGTCCAGCGCGTCTTGCCGCTGCGGTTTTCCAGATCGAAGCTCTCGGAAACACCCTTGCCGATGATGGCCTTGCCCAGATCGGACAAGTAGGAGATGCGCCCGTGGCCGGGATCGACTTCCCAGGGGCCGAGCAATGTGTACGTTTCCATCGCGCCGTTTTCGTTGCGAAGCGCGACGCAGCTGCCGAGCGCAGCGTGCTTGCCGTCTTGCTGATTGCGGTCGATCACGCGCGCTCTTGCAAGCTCACCGCTCATTTCTTCCGATTGGTGCGTCAAGCGTGACTGCTTCTCGATAGCGGCCGTCCACTCGGAGTTTTCGGACAAGTCGCCGTAGCTTGCGGCACGCCCGATTTCGACAGCGTTTTCGGGGATCTGGCGGTTGACGAGATCTTCGAACTCTTGGCGCTTACGCAGCAGCCCTGCTTCTGTGCAGAAGAGGACTGTCGGGTCGAAGAGCAGGTTGCTGGGTGTGCTCGTGGCAAGGGTGCCACCAGGTTGCATGCGGCCGAGTTCTGGGCGCGCGCGGAACATGCGCGCCAACATCTGATCGCGCGTCTCACCGAAGATGCTGCGGTGATTGCGCAACATGCTGGCAGCGTTTGAGCCGACCTCGGCGCTGCAAGAGAGGAATGCGCTGCGCACGAACTCGTAGTCGCGAGATTGGAACAACGACGTGAGGCTGCGCGCGAGGCGTTTTTTCTCCTCGTCTTTGTCAGCGGTGAGTGTGAGATGTTCGTGCAACATCAGCGCCTTCTCGAAGAGAGCGATGAGGCTCTCGCCGGGAATCTGCTTGGGCAGTTTGCTGCCGATGGATTCGCGCAAATACCACAAGAATGCCGCTGAATGCTCGCGGAAGCGCTCTGTGACCTTGCGCATCACATCGCGGGCACTGTCTTCAGCACCGGCGCGCAGGAGATCGGAGAGGCCCAGTTCCGCAGTTTCTGGTTCGCCGTTCTCGATGAGCAGCACGCAGAAACGAGGCCAGTCGTCACCCAGCTTCGGACGCAACACGAGGGCTGCCGCTTGGCGGTGCCCACCGACAGGGATTTCGCCGATTGCAGTCAACACTTTGCTGGGACTTTCGCAAAGCGCGGCGGGAACGAGTTCCGCGGGGATCACGATGTCCGGCACGAAGCTCTTGCATTCGGCAAGCAGGAAGGCGAGCGAAATGCGGCATCCGCGGTTGAACAGTTTGGACTGATCCACCATGCGCTGCGCCACATCGCGCACTGCATCCGGACCCTCCTCTTGGTTTCGGGCCTCAGCCAGCAGCGTTTTTAGATAGCGCAGACGCTTGTCGTCGCTGTCCAAAAGAGCGAGGTCGCGCAGGCAGGTGCTGGCATATCCACGGTCAGTGGCGGAGAACTCGATTTGGGGATTCGCTCCGGGCGCCATCACCAAATCTGGAGCGGCCTTGACAAGCACTTTGGCTTTGTTCCAGAAGGAGGCCCACTTTTCCTGTGGGATGATGGCCGGCGAAAGCCTGTCGCGCACTTCGCGCAAAGTGGCTTTGCCCCCACGACTCTTCACTGCGGAGCGGATCAGCGAGACAGGATTGCCGTCGACCAACTGCAGGATTTCGGGCTGACGATCGAATCGCAGCGCGCGCAAGTCATCGTTCTCGATGAACTGCGTGACTTTTGCAGCCATCTCGAGGTTCATGCGCCGTCCGCGGGATTGCTCGAAGTCCATCACCACGAGCATCTCGATGAAATCTACAGAGACCACGCGCCCCGCGCCCCATCCAGCCGGATGGAAGAGATAGCGGCCTGCGCTGAACCCAAGGAAATTCTCGAGCTTGTCGACGCTGGGGCGGATGTCGCCGCCACTGTCGAGTCCGCTCTTCTCGAGCAGCACCGGCAAGCGTTCGTCATTGGCATAGAGCGCCTTGTATGCCGTGAGCAGTCCAGAACGGAGCCCCTTCTCGCGGGGGTTCAAAGTGGCCAAGCGTCGCAGCGCGGTAATCGCTTCAGAATGAAGGTTGCACTCGAGCAGTTTGGGCGCCAAGAGCCCAAGGAAGGTGGCCGCTTTGTCCATCAGCCCTTTGGCGTGAAGGGTGTCGATACCACCGATGAACGCGCCTATTTCGCCGGGATGCTGATCCATCATCTCCAGCCACAGATCTTCGAAGGCTTTGAGGTCGTTGCGTTCGGCGGTCTCGCGGAGGCGTCGGGCGAGGGAGTGGCTCATGGTTTTCTGCTGGTACCCGCGACGGGGCTCGGCATGGTACCAAGGGACTTGTGTGAAACCATGGCGGCTGTCGGCCCTTTGCTGAGCGGCTGTAAGGGGATAAACCCGCGTGTCGCTTGCGACGGAGGCTTCTATGGACATCGACCCCGCCCTGCTCGACCTTTTGCGCTGTCCTGAATCGCGTGCGCCGTTGGTTCTCGATGGCACATGGTTGGTGAGCACTGACGGCGCGACGAGGCGGCGCTACCGCATCGAAGCGGGCATCCCAGACATGATTCTCGATGATTCAGAGGTGCTTTCTGAGGCGGATTGGGCTCAGGTCATGCAACGCGCAGGTGTGGGTCGTGGCTGAAACCATCTTCGCTCGCATGTTGCGCGGCGAGATCCCGACCCGCTTTCTGCATGAGGACGAGCATTGCGTGGCTTTTGCAGATATCGCGCCGCAAGCTCCGTTTCACGTGCTGGTCGTGCCGCGGCGTCCGCTGACAAACATCGGCGCCGCTGAAACTGCAGATGGCGCACTCCTTGGTCATTTGCAACTTGTCGCGGCGGTATTGGCCAAGGCTGCAGGCTACGCAGACTTCCGCATTGTGACGAACAGCGGCGCCGGAGCAGGGCAGTCGGTGATGCACTTGCACCTGCATGTGCTCGCCGGGCGCACATTGCGCTGGCCACCAGGTTAAGGCCATATGGCAGCGCTTGCTCGCTCAGCGCCGCGTGCTCTTGCGACAAGCGGCCGCATGAGATTCAGATACCGAGGGAGGGACTCGAACCCTCAAGGTCTTGCGACCAGCGGATTTTGAATCCGCCGCGGCTGCCATTTCGCCACCCCGGCTTTGGGGCGCCATCATAGACACAGGTTGTTGCGACTCAAAGGCCTTCACAGTTTCCTGGCGGGAGCGTGCTGGTTGTGCGGATCTTGAGTCGTGTTTTCGGGCCAAGGATCTAAGTGGATGATGACTCTGGCCCCGGGCAAAGCCTGTTCTAAAGCTGCGCGGATTTCTTCGGCGAGGTCGTGAGCCTGGCGCAGTGAAACATCAGCATCCATCTCCACGTGCATCTGCAAAAAGCGATCTGGCCCACTCCGGCGTGTGAGGAGGTCGTGGTAGCCGTGGATGCGTCCTTCGAAGCCCTTCATAGTGCTGTGAATCTCTGCGAGCTCTTCTTTGGTGAGTCCGCGGTCCATCAAAGACTGTGCGGAGTCCACAAAGACTGTGAGGGCGGTGCGCAGGATCAGGAGCGACACCGCGCCTGCCACGAGGGCATCGATCCAAGGCGAATCCAGCAGCAGTTCGGCGCCGAAGGCTGCCAAGACGCCAGCGTTCACGATCCAGTCGGAGGCGTAGTGGGCCGCGTCGGTGTCCAGAGCAGGGCTGCGCAGCGCACGTGCGGCGCGGCGTAAATAGGCAGCGATCCCCAATGCGGCAGCGATGGAAAACAAGGCCACGCCAACACCCAACCACGAATGTTGCAACGGCGCATCGTCGTGCACACGCAGCCACCCTTGCCACGCAGCAACGCCACCGGATGTGGCGATCAGCAGTGCCTGAAAAATGCCAGCAAGATGTTCGAGTTTTCCGTGTCCAAAGGGATGGCCTTCATCGGCAGGTTGTCCAGCTGCGCGGATGATCAGCGCATTGAGTCCGGAAACCAGCACATCGCTCAAGCTATCCAGAGCTGCGGCGAGCATGGCGGCTGAACCCGTGAAAAACCACGCGCCGAGTTTCAGGAGTGCGAGCACAACAGAGAGCAGCGCGGCAACAACAGCTGGGCTTTCCCTGCGCTGAAGTTTCTCGCCCGCGTCGTGCATGTCGCTATTGTGGTCGAGTGTTGCGCTCATTGCCAGTGCCTGCCTATGGAGGCAGCGCGAGGGGGAAGTAACATCCGGCCATGACCAATCGGGAACAAGCGCTCGCTCGCTTCGCAGTTGATGGGTGGGGCGCTGGCTACTACTCCATCGACGAACAAGGCTTTGCCACGGTCGCTCCGCAGCCCGGATCCAAAGCCACAGTGCGCATTCCTGATGTCGTTGAAGAACTGCGTCGACGTGGTTTTCGTTCGCCTTTCTTGCTGCGCTTTCCGCAAATCCTGAAGGACCGCGTGGGTCGTCTGAACACCGCGTTTAATGATGCCATTCGTGAGTTCAACTATCCGGCGCACTTTCAGGGTGTGTATCCCGTCAAGGTGAATCAGCAACGCGTGGTGGTGGAAGCGCTCGTCGAAGAGAGCGGCAATCATCGCTACGGCCTCGAAGCCGGCTCGAAAGCGGAGCTCGTGCTGGCGCTGACACAGGCAGTGCACGAAGACGCACTCATCATTTGTAACGGCTACAAGGACCGCGACTACATCGAACTCGCACTTCGAGGTGCGCAGGCCGGTAGCAAGATCATCTTGATCTGCGAGACCATTCACGAAGTGCACGACGTGCTCGCCATTTCGCAAGAGTTGGGAATCAAACCAGCGATCGGAATGCGCGTGCGTTTGAATTCACGTGGCTCGGGCAAGTGGATCGAGTCTGGCGGAGCCCATGCGAAGTTCGGGTTGTCGAGCTCGGAAATCCTCGCGGGCTTGCGCTTGCTCGAGCAGGCAGGCTGTCCAGAAGTGTTGCGCGTGATCCACTTTCACATCGGTTCGCAGATCAGCGACATTCTCTCTGTCAAGGAAGCGGTCAAAGAAGCCACGCGCCTCTATTGCCACATCAAGCGCCGCTCTCCGGGTCTTGATTATCTCGACATGGGTGGTGGTCTTGGTATCGATTACGACGGCAGCAACACTGCTACCGACTGGAGC
Organism: Planctomycetota bacterium; assembly: GCA_009691765.1. Classification (GTDB taxonomy): domain Bacteria; phylum Planctomycetota; genus SXUL01. The sequence goes on from SIAO01000003.1 coordinate 114,154, forward strand.
CGCAACTACACGCTCGAAGAGTATTGTCGCGACTGCGTTTACAACGTGCTCAGCGTGTGTGAGCAAGAAGAAGTGACGCCCCCCATCATCGTGACGGAATCTGGGCGCGCGGTCACAGCTTTCGGTGCGCTGACGGTGGTTTCGCCGCTGAAGGTCATTGGCCGCGTTGAAGCGCGCACGGTGGAACTGGGTCCAGATCCTTGCCACCAAGTGGTGGAGCTGCGCTCTGCTCTGGGCGACATCAATCGCAAGAATTGGCGCGAAATCGTGAACGATGGCAAGTCGCTGAACGAAGAAGTGTTGGTCGGATTCAAACTCGGCTACATCACGCTCGAAGACCGCGCCGCAGGGGAAGCTCTCTTCGCAGAGATCTGCGCCAAGGCCCTCGATGTCATGGATGCGAAAGAGGAATACGCAGAAGAAGTGGCCGAACTGCATGGGCACGTCGCGCCCATGGTGGTCTGCAATTTTTCGGTGTTTCAATCCACACCGGACACTTGGGCCGTGCGCCAAGTTTTCCCCATCATGCCGCTGTCGCGGTTGTGTGAAGAGAAAATGACCTTGGCCACTGTCGGTGACATCACCTGCGACTCTGATGGACGCATCGACGATTTTCTTGGCGAGACGGGGACTTGCAGCAAGACCATCCCGCTGCCTTCACTCACGATTGACGATCCCTTTCTTATCGGGATATTTCTCGTGGGCGCGTATCAAGACACTTTGGGCGATTACCACAACCTCATGGGCGCGGCGAACGAAGCAGCGGTCTGGATCGACGGGCCCGGTGAGTTTCGCATCGTCAATCAGTATCGCGGCAGCACAGTGAGTGAAGCGATGAACCCCTTCGGCTACGAGCGCCAAATGCTCGTCAGCCGGTTCGATGACCGCCACGGCGGCGACGATTCTGCTGACACCTTGCGTTACCGCGACTGCTTCTTGCGCGTGCTGAGTTCGGGCACTTACCTGCGCCGTTAGGGTCACATGCGTTGCAGCAGCGGCATCCCGAGCAGGGCGGTGCCGCGCTCAAGGCCTGCGACGGCTGCTGCGCACAATTGCAACCGTGCAGCGCGCAACTCTTGGTCCGTGGCGCGCAGCACATCACAGCGGTCGTAAAAGCGATTCAGATCGCGCACGAGTTCGAGTAGCCAGTTGGCCACAACCCCTGGGTTGTATTCACGCGCTGCACGCGCCGCCGCCGCCGGAAGGGCGAGCAAGGTCAGTGCGAGATTGATTTCCGCCGGATCGTTGAGCAACGCAGGGTTGCCGCGGCTGAGTGTGCCGGCTGCATCCAACATGCTGCGCAAACGCGCGTAGGCATAGAGCACGCGTGCGCCTGTGTCGCCGTCGAACTTCACGGATTCCTTCGGATCGAAAGTCATGCTCGCGAGAGGATTCACCTTGAGCAGCATGAAGCGCAGCGCTGACAAGGCCACCACTGCGGCGCGGCGCTGTACTTCAGCATCCTCCAGCCGATGTTCTTCATCACGCGCGCGGATTTCCAGAACCGCGAGAGCGGTGGTTTCGGCGAGAAGGTCGTCGGCATCCACAACGGTGCCTTCGCGGGACTTCATGCGTCCTTCCGGCAAGTTCACCAAACCATAAGCCAAGTGGTGCAAGTCGGACGCCCATGCGTAGCCCATGTGTCGCAAAATCGCGAACAGTACGGCGAAGTGATACTTCTGTTCATCGCCGACGACCCAGAGCTGGCCATCAAGCTGATTCTGCGCGGCTTTCAACACCGTCGTGCCGATGTCTTGGGTGATGTAGACACTGGTGCCGTCACTGCGCAGGACGACCTTGCGTCCGAGCTTTTCGGCACTGAGATCGATTTCTACGGCGCCGTCGGCTCTGCGCTGGAACACACCGCGCTCAAGCCCTTCGAGGATCAGATCGCGCCCAAGTGTCCATGTCTCGCTCTCGCGATAGACCACATCGAAACTGACGCCGAGGTCGGTGTACGTCTTGGCAAAACCGGCGAAGGCCCAGCCATTCATCAGATTCCAGAGCGCGTGCACTTCCGTGTCGCCGCGTTCCCACGCACGCAGCATTTCGGTGCATTCGGCGCCGAGGGGGATCTGCGCGAATCCCGCTTCACGGAAACTCGCGCGCCACTCGCGAGCGAGGGCCGCGTCGTCAGCCTTGGGAGCGTCCTTCTGGGCGAGACGCTGTGTCTTCCAAACTTCAAACTCCTCAGGGTGAGCAGCACAATGCGTTTCGACTTCACGTGCGAATTCCTTGTCGAAGCGCACGTAGCAGTCGCCGACGAGATGATCGCTCTTCTGGCCGGTGTCCGTGGGCGTCACACCATTCATGAAGCGCTTCCACGCGAGCATGGACTTGCAAATGTGAATGCCGCGATCGTTAAACAGGTTGGCGCGGAGCACAGTGGCCCCAGCGTTGGCTAATACTGCTGCCGTGCTGTGCCCAAGGAAGTTGTTGCGCATGTGCCCAAGATGCAGCGGCTTGTTGGTGTTGGGCGCGGAGTACTCCACCATCAAGCGTCGGCCGGCGAGGGCAGTGCCTTGGCCGAAGGCTGTTGGGTCGTCCAGCACTTCTTGCAACAGGGCTGTCAGCAGCGCTTCCGGTTGCAGTTTCAAGTTGACATAGCCGCTGACAGCGACGGCGGTGTCGACAGGGCTGCATCCGTTCAGCGCGGCTGCCAGAGTCGCTGCGAGTTTGGGGGGAGCGATGCGCAATTCCTTGGCGAGCAAGAAAGCGTTGACGGTGAGGTCGCCGCGCGCACGGTCTTCAGGAAACTCGATGGCAACTTGGGTTGGGCTGACGCCGTAGGCCAACGTGATGGCACTGCGGGCAAGATCGGCAAGGTGGGCAAGCAGCATCGAAGACTCCGTCCCCTGCGAGGGGCGCTATTGTACGGACCGCGCTTGAGCGCTCCAGACGAGCATGCAACCTGTCATCGATATTCAACTTGGTGTGGATCGGGCCGTGGATGCGTTGCGCTGTCTTGTCACCACGACGCTGCCGCCTTGGAGCAGCGTTGTGCTTGTGGACCCCGAGTATTTCGACGTGCAATGGGCGATTAACGCGCACATGCGCACGGCGGACGGCGCGTTGCAGAAGATCGATCGCGTGCTCGCCCGCCAACAGTGGTCGGCACTGCGTGCGGCCTACGAGCGCCTTGGTTTTCGCACTCTCGTGATGCCTGCGCATGCAGGTTTGTGCGATCAGGTGTTCTGTGCCAATCCGGCGTTTCCTTTCTCCGCACCGCAGGGCGGTGCTTCGACGGTGCTGCTCTCAGCAATGCGCCATGCAGAACGGGCTGCTGAGCCCGGCTTGATGGGGGAGTTCTTGCGGGCGCAGGGGGTGCAAGTCGTGCTTCGTGCTGAAGGTGCCACGGCTCAGGAGGGCAATGGCGATCTTCTTTTTGTGCCTGGGCGCAACGTGCTGCTGGGCGGCATCGGCCCGCGGAGCGAGCGCAGTGGTTTGATCGAAGCTGCGGCCGCAGCCGATGCTCCTCTGGTGCTTTTTCGCTTGGAACAGCCCGACTACTACCACCTGGACACCTGCGTGGCGCCCCTGAATGCACGCACAGCGCTGTTCGTGCCCGAGGCATTTCTGCCCGAGGATTTGCGCTTGCTCGCAGCGCTGTTTCCGAAGTTGCTCCCGGTGCCTGAAGGCGAAGGGCGAAGTGTCATGGCCGCGAATGCTCACAGTCCCGATGGTCGCAACGTATTGATCGATGCAGCAGCTTGCGCGACTCGTCAGCTGCTCGCTGCGGAGGGTTTCGAGCCCGTGCCGTTGGACACCTCGGAATTCCGCAAAGCCGGCGGGTCGGTGTTCTGCATGAAGTTGATGCTGTTTGCAGGTCGCGCTTGACCCATCTGGTCAGTGCTGCCGATCAGCGGAGTGGAGAGACCCGCTTGTTGCAAAGCGGCGCCGAGGGGCGCCTATGGGCCGATAGTGATGAAAGATTTCGCACGATCAGATCCGTGGATGGTGTTCAAGATCATGGGCGAGTTTGTGGACGGCTTCGAGACCATGAAGGACATCGGTCCTGCGGTGTCGGTGTTCGGCGGCGCACGCTTTCCCGAAGGCCACCCCACTTACGAAGTCGGCCGTGATCTCGGGGCGCGTTTGGCACGCAGCGGCTACGCGGTGATCACCGGTGGCGGGCCCGGTGTGATGGAGGCCGTGTGTCGTGGCGCCAAGGATGTCGGCGGTACGGCGGTGGGCTTGAACATCCAGTTGCCCTCGGAAAAGCAATCCAATAATTGCGCCACAGTGAAGCTCGATTTCGATTACTTCTTTGCGCGCAAAGTGATGTTCATGCGTTACGCGCAGGGTTTCGTCGTTTTGCCCGGTGGCTTTGGAACTCTCGATGAGCTGTTCGAAGCTCTGACTTTGATTCAGACTCGGAAGAGCACCGATTGCCCCGTCGTGCTCGTGGGCCGCGCGTTTTGGGAGCCACTTCGCGCTTGGATCGAAGCGACTCTTGTGCGTGAGAAGACCATCAAACCGTCAGACATGAAGCTCTTCACCGTGGTGGAAACCGCCGAGGAGGCCGTCGCCTACGTGCGCGCGACCCATCAGGCGGCGCACCAAGAGACTCTCGTGCAACGGGGTTCGCGCCAGCGTCCACCGACGCTCCGGCGCGCTCCTATGCGTTCTGTGTTGCGCTTGCGCCGTAGCTCGTAGCGCTTGGGTTGTGGCTTGTTTTGGTGCTATCACAGCACCCCGCATGCGGTCCGTAAGGCCCTAATCCATTGCGGCCACCAGCCCCATGACATCTAACCCTGCATCAGTACGGCCTTTGCGCAACGTGGCCATCATCGCCCACGTCGACCATGGCAAGACCACCCTTGTCGACAAGATGATCCTGCAGGCTGGCCTGCTGCGCAGCAACCAAGCCATGCAGGAGTGCATGCTCGACAGCAACGCGCTCGAACGTGAGCGTGGCATCACGATCCTCGCCAAGAACATCGCCATGCGCTATAGCGGTTTCAAGATCAATATCTTCGATACTCCTGGCCACGCAGACTTCGGTGGCGAGGTGGAACGCACGCTCAAGATGGCGGACGGAGTGCTGTTGCTGGTGGATGCGTTCGACGGCCCTATGCCGCAAACGCGCTTCGTGTTGCGTAAAGCGCTCGAAGCCGGTCTGCCTCCGATCGTGGTCATTAACAAGATGGATCGCTCTGGCGCACGCCCCGCAGCCGTGCTCGATGCGGTGTTTGATCTCATGGTCGCCCTCGGTGCCACAGATCATCAGCTCGATTTCCCCGTCATCTACGCCGCTGGGCGCGATGGTTGGGCGAACACCTTGCCGGAGCCGTCCACAAACGGACTCACGCCTTTGTTCGAGACCATCATCAAGTTCGTCCCCGAACCACGTGGTGACTCCGAAGGGCCCACGATGGTGCAGGTGGCCGCGTTGGACTGGAATGAATTCGCAGGACGCATTGCCATTGGGCGCGTGCTGCGCGGGCGTGTTGAAGCTGGAAAGCCACTTGTTGTGCAGCGTCCCGACGGCGGGCTGACGCGCGTGCAACCGCGCAAGGTCATGGTGTTTGAAGGCATGGGCCGTGAAACGGTCTCTACCGTCGAGTGCGGCGATGTCTGCGCTCTCGAAGGGCTCGATTCCATTCAGATTGGCGACACTCTGTGCTCTCCCGATCTGGTGGAGGCTTTGCCACGCATCAGCGTCGACGAACCCACTATTGCGATGGTCTTTCAGATCAACGACGGGCCGCTTGTTGGCACGGAAGGCAAGTTGGTCACTAGCCGCCAGATTCGTGAACGCCTCGAGCGCGAAACACTGAAGAATGTGGCGCTACGCCTGAAGGACACCGGTCGCGCCGACGCTATCGAAGTCAGCGGACGCGGTGTGTTGCATCTCGGCATTCTTATCGAAGAAATGCGCCGTGAAGGCTATGAGTTCTGCGTAGGTAAGCCACGCGTGCTCACTCACGAAGAGAACGGCGTCAAGATGGAGCCGTTTGAATCTGTGCTCGTTGAATCGCCGGAGCGGCACGCAGGAAAGGTCATCGAACTTTTCGGCCAACGTCGCGCTGAGATGGAGAAGTTGGAGCCAGGCCCCGGTGGCACCGTGCGCCTAGAGTTTCGTTGTCCCGCGCGCGGGCTCATCGGCTTGCGCACGCGTCTCCTGAATCTCAGCCAAGGTGAGGCAGTGCTCTCGCACATCTTCGCCGGTTGGGCTCCATGGACTGGCGCGCTGCCCACTCGTGGCCAAGGCGTCATGATCAGCGTGGATTTGGGCGAAGCCGTGATGTACGCCCTCGAGAAGCTCAAGGACCGCGGTTACTTCTTCGTCGCTGCGGGCGATCGTGTGTATGAAGGCATGGTTGTGGGCGAGCATTCCAAGCTCAACGACATCGAGGTCAACTGCTGTCGTGAAAAGAAGCTGACGAATATCCGCACGACTTCTGCGGATCGCAAGCTCTATCTACCGCCGCCGCGCGTGCTCGGAGTTGAAGACGCGCTCGAATACATCGAAGACGACGAGTTGGTGGAGTTCACACCGCAGAGCATTCGTTTGCGCAAGCAGTTGCTGCGCGAAGGGGATCGCCGGAAGGTGCGCCGCCAGGAAGCCTCCTGAGCAGCGCCCCGTTCCTCGCGCGCTGAGTGCGCGCCCGTCAACTCACGGAAAGATGCCGCGCTCGGCGTAGGCCTTCGCGATGCGTTCTAGGGCCACAACGTAGGCACCCGTGCGCAAGTCCGTCTTGTAGCGTTTGGCGCGTTCGACGGTGTTCTCGAAGGCTTTGATGATGAGTTCGTGGAGCTTGCGGTCCACGGCTTCTAATTCCCAATGTTCGCAGTTGCGGTTCTGCACCCACTCGAAGAACGAGACGATGACGCCGCCGCTGTTGGCCAAGATGTCGGGGATCGCAGTGATGCCGCGTTCGCCCAAGACGACATCGGCTTCGCGGGTGGTGGGGCCGTTGGCGCCTTCCACCACGACCTTGGCGGTGATGCGTTTTGCGCGCGCGCTCGTGAGCTGGTTTTCGATCGCAGCAGGCACCAGCACAACGCACTTTTGATCCCAGAAGGCTTCTGGCGCGATGGTTTCACCACCAGCGAAGCCATTCAGGCTGCGCGTGGTGTCTTGATGCAGTTTGAGTGCTGCAACATCGAGGCCTTGGACGTTCGCCACAGCTCCGGTGTGGTCGTGAACAGCAACCACTTTCATGCCCATCTGCTGAGCGATGAGCGCGGTGAAGTAACCCACATTGCCGAAGCCTTGCACTGCGAGCGTGAGTTCGGAGGTCTTGAGGCCGGCCATCTTCGCCCAGCGCTCGATGATGTAACAGACGCCTTGGCCAGTAGCCTTTTCACGTCCTTCTGAACCGCCGCAGGCAAGGCTCTTGCCCGTGACGAGGGCTTTGGCGCGGTTGCGGTCGGAGCCGCCGTGAGAATTGGCGAAGGTGTCGAACATCCACACCATGTGCTGCGAATTGGTGCCCATGTCCGGCGCAGGAATGTCGGACTCGGGCCCGATGTTGCTACCGAGCGCGTGGGTGAAGCGCCGCGTGAGGCGCATCTGCTCATTTTGCGACAGCTCTCCAGGCTTGCAAGTGATGCCGCCCTTCGCGCCGCCGTAGGGCAGGCCCGCGAGTGCCGTCTTGAAGGTCATCCATGCGGCGAGAGCTTTGACTTCATCGAGGTCCACTTGGGGTGCATAGCGAATGCCACCTTTGTAGGGCCCGAGGATGTTGTTGTGCTGGATGCGGTAGCCGCGAAAGATGCGGAACTCGCCACTGTCCATGAGTACCGGAAAGTTGACGCAGATTTCGTTCTTCGGGTGCTCAAGGATCGTGCGCACTGCAGGGTCGAGATTCATCACTTGCGCGGCTTTTAGGAACTGCGCACGCGCTGCGGCGTACAGGCTTTCACCTTCGATCAGATGTTCGGATGTCATGAGCGGGTTTCCTCAAAAAATGTGTGGGGTACGCTATGCAGCCGCACCAACCGCCACAAGGAGCGGCGCGCGCATCACGAGGCATTCACCCATGTTGCGTCAAGAATCCAAGCATTTCCGAACAGTGTTCTCGTTGTTGCTGTTGACGCTCGTGTTGGCATGTAGCGAGAAGGTGGCGTGGCGTACGACGCCTGTCTCTATGGAAACGGCCGCTACGACGTTAGTTGTGCCGATTCCCTGCTTTCCGGGAACCGGGCCCGTCGTGCTGCGTGTCAACGGAGTTCCTATCGATGAATCGAGCATCGTGCGCTTCGAGGCCATGATGCGTCAGCGCACGCCAGGCATGTCCGCCGAAACCGTGCGGCGCAAGACCATCGAGGAAGTGGTGGTGCCGATGGCGGCGTTGTACGCAGGGCACAAGCAGCGCATCGACGAGATGAGTCGGCGTATTCGCACCGCGTCCGATCGCATCGCACGTGGCGACAGTTTTGAAGCGGTAGCGCTCGACACCGGCGATGATCTCAGCGCGCGTGCGGGTGGCGTGTATGGCGCTGTCACGCGTGCCAATGCGGGCCTTGCGCAGTTGCCACCAGTGCTCGAAGAGCGTGTGTTCAGTGCGTCGGTGGGCATAGCGACGGAACCGTTCGCTGGTTTGGTGGGTTTTCAAATCGTGCGCGTGGATAAATCCATCGGCGCGTCCGACCCCAAAACCGAACAGCGCGAAATGCGCCATATCCTCGTTCACTACGACGCTGCTATGGCCAAGAACATGCGCAAGGTGGATCTGAAGCATCCGCAACTGAAAGAACTCATCGAGCAGTGGCAGGGCGAGTTCACTGAAAGATCTCGGCGACTCATCGAAAACGCGCGCATCGAAGTTGTCGATCCGGTTTGGCGCCCGCTCATTTATCCTTTTCGCCTCGCGAACTGATTCCGTTCGCGCGGTGATTCGCGCAGGTTTCGCATTCCGTTCGCATGGGCAAAAGTGAGCGCAGGCGGAGCGCGGCTGAGGGGGTGGAGCATTCCGTTCGAGGCCGCCGAGCCGAAATGCGGAATCCCTTCAGGACATGCGGAACCCGCGCGAACCACGCGCCTACGACCCGATAGGTGGGTTTTCGAGCATATTTTGCAGGGGGCTTGCGTAAGAGGCGGTCGATAGGCTATATGTATGCCCGTTCCGGGGCGCCATCCTTTGGCAGGCCGGGAACGTGACTTGGTCCGCTAACCACTTTGGGCGGACGGCGGGTGTGCCGCAATCTCGGGGATTGTTCCCCTTTCGGTGACACTCGCGCCGGTTTGGCAAATCGCCTGAATTTATCAGGGCGAAAGCAGGGCTTTGAAGGCCCGAATAACCGGCTGGTGTTCCGTGATCGTGTGCACTTTTTCAGCGGACTTGCCGCGGAAAATCTCATAGCGATATCGGGGAGACTTGAGCATGAACGAGAGAGGTCCACACAGACGTGGCGGCGGGCGCCGTGGGCGCCGTCGGGGCAGAGGTCCGCGTCCGAATGGCAACGAGTTTGGGAGTGGCGTGTTTCAAGAAGGGCAAGGTCAGGCGCCCAATTCGATGCAAGCCATGGTCGGCGAAGAGGGCGACTCGAGGGGCGGGCAAGGGTTTGCCATGGCACCAGAAGGGATGTTGCCGCCGCCGCCAAGTGCGCCGATGGGGCAACAGCAGTATCAGCAGCAGCAGTATCAACAGCAGTACGAGATGCCTGCGCCGGTGCCTATGGCCACGGAAGGGCTGCTCGAAATCATGCTGGATGGTTTCGGCTTCTTGCGTTTCGCTGTCAACAACTACCTACCGGACGAAGACGATATTTATGTGCCCGCCAACTTGGTGCGGCGCTATCGCATTCGCCCTTCGGCCATGATCCTTGGGGAAGTGCAGCCGCCTCGGCGTGCTGGGCAAAAGCCATCGCTCACATCCATCCGCCTCATTAACGGGCGCGATCCCGATTTGCACGCTCAGGAACAGCCGTTCAAGACCCTGCTGGCCTGCGATCCCAGTGAGCGCTATGTGCTCGAGACCGATGACCCCAAGAACATCTCGATGCGAGTCGTAGATCTCTTGGCCCCCATCGGCCGCGGTCAACGCGCTGTCATCGTCGCACCGCCACGCTCGGGCAAGACGATCTTGTTGCAGCAGATGGCGAACGCCATTCACAAAAACTATCCCGACGTGCAGTTGCTTGTACTGCTGGTCGACGAACGCCCCGAAGAAGTCACCGATTTCCGGCGCAACACGCAGGCAGAAGTCATCGCTTCTTGCCTCGACGAAGGCACAAGCAATCACGTGCGGGTTGCCGAACTCGTGCTGGAAAAGATGCGTCGTGCCGTGGAAGCCGGGCAGCACATGGTTGTGCTTCTCGACTCCATCACGCGCCTCGGCCGCGCTTACAACAACGAAGTGAAGGGTTCCGGGCGCATTTTGTCCGGCGGACTCGACAGCAAAGTGTTGCTGAAGCCCAAGGCGTTTTTCGGGGCGGCCCGCAATATCGAGGGCGCCGGAAGCCTCACCATCATCGCCACCGCGCTCATTGACACGGGGTCGCGCATGGACCAAGTGATCTTTGAGGAGTTCAAAGGCACCGGCAATTCAGAGGTCGTGTTGTCGCGCCTGTTGGCGAACAACCGCATCTGGCCGGCCATTGACATCAGCATGACGGGCACGCGCAAGGAAGAGAAGTTGCTGCACCCTCAGGAGAACGATCGCATCAACATGCTGCGGCGCGTGCTGAACCAACTGAATCCCAACGAGGCCATGCGCCTGTTGGTGGAGAAGCTGGAGAAGACACGCACCAACGCAGAATTCCTGATGCAGTTCACTGCGACAGCCGGGCTCTAATCGGGCGCTGTAACAACACTGCGGCTCCGGCACGCGCGCTGCGTGGCCGGAGCCGTTGGCATTCAGAGGAGTGGCTTTAGCCCTTGGGCGTGAGCTGGCGGCCCATGCGGCGGTGACGCTTGATGATTTTGCGCCCGCCCTTGGTCTTCATGCGGTGGAGGAATCCCACCTTCTTGAGCCACTTTTTCTTGCTGTTGCGGATGTGGAGTTTCATGGTTCGGCCCCGTCCTACGGCGGGGAAGCCACCTTAGGGGTGAAGATGCTATGCACTTCCATCCGATGGTTCAAACTTGCCTCAACAATGTTGCCTTGATTCCCCCGGGCCGGGGGTTTCGGGGCAGGCAGCGTGGCATGCCGTATCCTGTACACCGTTGAGGAGAGCATCAGACTCATGAGTTTCTTGAGAACATTTGCCTGTGTCGTTGCCCTGCTCCCTATTGTCGCTGCGCAGACTCCACCGGAGGCCAAGCCTGGCATCGGGTTCTGGACGCAGTTCCGCGGTGATGCGGCCAGCACTGGGGTCAGTCATTCTCCTCGTCCTGCCTACAAGGGCGTGAAGTGGAAACACTTCCTCGGTGGCCCGAGCACATCAACGCCAGCCGTTGTGGATGGCAAGGTCATTGTGGCCACTGAAGCCGGTTGGTTGACGGCCGTGGCGGTCAAGGACGGCACGAGAATCTGGCAAAAGAAGCTCGCTTGTGAGGCCGTGATCGCATCCAGTCCGCTGATCATCGATGGGCGCATTTACATCGGTACTCGTGGCGGGCACGTGATCTGCAGCAGTGTTGCAGATGGTGCTCTCGTCTGGACCCACAAGACAGGCTCGCTAGCGGTCTACGCATCGCCCAAGGGTGACGCCCGAGGCATTGTTTTTGGTGACATGAATGGCGTGGTCTGGTGCCTCGACCCAGCCACAGGTGCAGTGCGCTGGCAGTCCAAGGCTCTGCGCGAAGTTGCGAGTTCTGTCTCCATGCTCGGTGACAATTTGTACGTGGCGTCGCGCGGGCGTGCTTTGTACGAGTTGAATTACAAAGACGGTGCGATTCTGCGCACGTTCGAGTTGCCCAAGGCGACAGCATCGACGCCAGCGCTTGGCATGGGGTTTGCATATCTCATGTGTGGCAGCGATTTGGCGGTGGCCATCGACTTGCTCGAAGGACGCATGGTTTGGACTCACAGCAATGCCCTCGACGACCAGTCCAGTGCCGCGTTCGCAGATGGCACGGTCTATATGCCGCTCGGCCAGCACTTGAAGGCGATGAATGGCCGCACCGGCGAAGTGCTGTGGACGTGCCTCACGAATCACAAGATCGGCCCGCCTGTAATCAACGGAGACGACATCCTCATCGCTTGCCGCGATAAGGTGTTCCGCGTGGTCGATCGCAAGACTGGCAAGGTGACTTTCGAGTTGGCCTTCGATGAGGGTTTTGTGAGTGGGCCCGTGGTTGTGGACGGGGTGGTCTACCTCGCAGCGGACATGGACATGGGTGTCCATCTCTACGCGATCGAGTAGCCGTACTGACGTGGACCGCCGCCGCTCGCAGCGGTGCGCGCATGCCCTATGATGTCAGCGAACAATGCAGCCAGGCCGCATGGCCCATGGCGTATCTATGGAGATGCAAGCGCATGTCGATGATAGAGGTCGATGACCTACGCAAGGACTACGGCTCGTTCCGTGCCCTTGACGGAGTGAGTTTCAAACTGGATCGCGGTGAGATTCTTGGTTTCCTCGGCCCGAACGGTGCCGGGAAGACCACCACCATGAAGATCCTGACAGGCTTTCTGTACCCCACGTCGGGCCGCGCCACGGTTGCGGGCCACGATGTGATGGAGAACTCGGTCGAAGTTCGGCGCCGCATCGGCTACTTGCCAGAGCACACGCCGCTCTATGACGACATGACGGTGAGTGAGTACCTGCACACCTGCGGGCGACTCCGCAGCATGTCAGGGGCGCACCTCGCTGAGCGCACGAAGATCGTCGTGGGGCTGACGGCTCTCGGGCCGAAATATCGCGCACCGATCCACACGCTTTCGAAGGGCTATCGCCAACGCGTTGGCCTTGCGCAGGCGCTGTTGCACGAGCCCGAGATCATCATCCTCGACGAACCCACCGTGGGGCTCGATCCGAACCAAGTCGTGGATGTTCGCGCCATCATGCGCGAAGTCGGACGTGATCGCACTGTCATTCTGTGCAGCCACATCTTGCCGGAAGTGGAAGCCGTGTGCGGGCGCGTGATCATCATCGACGACGGCAAAATCGTGGCGGATGGTGCGACAGCAGAACTCGGACGACAGCACGCAGGCGCGGCCCACTTTCGCGTGGAAGTGGTGGGTGATGCAGCGTCCCTCGCAGTTGCGCTTCAGACCTTGCCAGGCAACCCAACGCTGGGAGCGCCGCACTCAGACGGCGCCACGAGCAGCATTACGGTGACTGCGGCTGTGGATCCTGCGGATGCAGCAGCAGCCATCATCGCGGCGCTCAATAACGCCGGCCTGCGTTTGGTCGCGTTCGAACCGAAGCATGCCTCGCTGGAAGATGTGTTCCGCAAACTCACACGACGCAAGGAGCACTCAGCATGAACACGATTGCTTGGAAAGAACTGCGCAGTTTCCTGAACAGCCCCATCGCGTACATCTTCTTGATTGCTTTCACCGGTTGGCTCGCTGGTAGTTACTTCGTGTGGGGCAAGGTGGGACAGGGCGTGACATTCTTCAGCGTGGGCAACACTTCGCTGGATGTCTACTTCAGCCTTGTACCGCAGGCCTTCGTGTTGCTGATTCCCGCTTTGGCCATGCGCTTGTGGCCAGATGAAATCAAGTCGGGCACGGTGGAATTGCTCATGACGTACCCAGTGCGCAGTTGGGAAGTGGTTTGTGGCAAGTTCTTGGCGGGCATTTGGCTTATCGCCCTTGGACTGCTCTTCACTTTGCCGGTGCCTTGGACGGTCGGTGCGTACGGCGACCTTGACTGGGGCCCGGTGTGGGGTGCCTACATCGCATCACTCTTCCTTGGCGGAGCGTTTCTCTCGATCGGTCTGTTCATGGGCGCGCTGTGTAGCGAACAAGTGACTGCATTCATCGTCACGGCGGCGATCTGTTTGCTCTTCGTGCTGATGGGCGACACGCTTATCAACCTGTTCATTCCCAAGGGGCTGCATGCGTTGTCGAACGCGCTGTCCTTTTCTTCGCGCTTCAATTACCTCGGCCGCGGGGTGGTGGATGTCGCCGACACCTTCTATTTCGGGAGTGTCACAGCCGTGTTCCTCATGCTGAATGTCACGGTGCTCGAAACTAGGAAGGGAGCCTGATCATGGCTAATGCACGCTCCCGTTTCTGGGTGAACATCACGAGTGCGTTTTTTGTGATCGCCATTGTGATCCTCGCCAATCTCGCGCTCGGCGGCATGCGCTGGCAGTTCGACCTCACCGAGGACGGACGCTACACCTTGCCGGAAGCAGCCAAGCGGATCGCTGCCGGGCTCGACGACACACTCACTGTCACGGCCTACATTTCCGAGCCACTGCCGAGTTATCTCGAGTTTGTACCGCGCGCTTTGCAGACGCGACTCGAAGAGTTCGCCGCAGCCTCCAACGGCAACTTTCAATTCTCATTCCGCTCCCCTGAGAATGAGCCAGGCCTTGCTGCGGAACTCGAAAAACACACGCCACCAATCAAGCCGTATCCGCTCGCTGATTTCGTGCAGGGACGACAGACAACAGGGAGCTACTACCTCTGGCTCGTCTTCCGCTACGGCGATCAAGAGTCGGCCTACCACTTGCTCGAGATGCGCGAGGCCTTGGCACGTGAAGGCGAATTCTTGCGTTTGCTGCCGTTTCAGATTGCTTCGAAGCTCGTGAAGGTGCGCAATCCTGAAGCACAAATTGGCATCGTGTCGGAAAAGAAAACGCCGCCGCCTGAGTTGCAGCAGCAACTTGGTCGCGACCCCTCCGATGGTCTTGCGCAACTGCGCGACATCATCGGCAAGCACTTGCCACCGCCGCGCGATGTGGATCTGCGCCATGGTGGCCAGATCCCTGATGACATCGACATGCTGCTGCTCTACAAGCCAGACGCTCTTGGTGAAGCCGAGACCTTTGAGATCGACCAGTTCTTACTCAAGGGTAAACGCGTGGTCGTGCTCCTCGACAACTGGAGCAGCTTTGATGTGGATCGCGTGCGTGAATGGCAAAGCGGTTTGCAAAGCGGCACCATGAAGATGAGGCCTTTGCAGCACGGGATGAGCGAGTGGTTGTCTCATTATGGCGTTGTGGCTTCTCCGGGATTGATTGAAGATCCGGAATTCTCTGCCAGTTCTGTGAGCGTGAATATGGAAGTGCGGCAAGACCCTGCCACGCAGCGCATGGTGCTTGCGCCTGTGGAAAGACGTCGCCGCATTTCGGGTCTGCTGCTTCCGCAAGAGCGCGACAAGGACCGCAACGTCACGGGACAGTTCAGCGAAACATCACCTGCGCTTGCTGGGCTTGGTCGCTTTGGGATGGCGTGGGCAGTGCCGCTACAAGTCAATGAAGCGGCGCTCCTCGCACACGGAAAATCGGCGAACGGCGCCGCGAATGCGCGCGCGGAAGGGCTTGTCAGCACTTCCCGCGGAGCGTTTGTGCGCACGATCACCGACGACAATGTTCCGGTGTGGAGTGAACAACAGTCCGTTGCGCCGGACAAGACGACTGTGGGCTCGCACCCTTTGGTGGTGCAAGTGAGCGGGCGTTTCCGTTCCGCGTATGTGGGTCGCAAGTGGGGCGAGGATGAACGCCCGCCGCGTAAGGGCCCGGATGGCAGTGCGCTGCCGGCCATGCCGAACACTGCTGCGCGTCTGGATGAGTCGCTGGAACCGGGGCAGCTCTGGGTGTTCGCGGATTCTGACTTCTGCAGCGACTACGCCGCGTTGACGGCGCGCAATTTGTCTTCGCAAGATTCCATGGTGGCCTTGCAGTTGGCCATGGCTGGTTTTGTCAACGTCATGGATGGCATGCTCATCGGTGACGATCTCATCGAGATTCGTCGGCCCAACATCAAGGACCGCAGTGTGGACAGCAAGTCTGTAGATGACGAGCGTGGCTCGATTCTGTGGCAGGCGGTGGGCCTGACCCCAGTGCTGTTGCTGGTGCTGGCTTTGCTTTGGTGGATGCTGCGGACGGCTGGAACGCGGCGACGGACTGGTGCGGAGGTCTGACGATGAAACGCAATCTGATTTTGTTGATGATCACTTTGGTGCTTGGCGTTGTGGTGCTGTTGCTGCGCTGGGACGATTTGTTCGACGCACACAAGCCTGCAACGCAAGCAGAGGAGCGCGAAAAGGTCGCCATGCCGCGCATCGACCTTGTTGCGGTGCAAGGCATCGAACTCAGCGACGCCAACGGAGCCATCACGCTGCGACGCAGCGGAGAGGGCTGGGTTGTTGCGGAAGCGCAGGGGTACCGTGCAAATCAAGAACGCATGCAGCAGTTCCTCGAAGCACTCACGGATCTCGATAAAGCAGAGATCCGCTCTTCGAATCGCGAGAAGCAGCACCTGTTTGAGACCGACGAAGCTAAAGGACGCCGCGTGCGGATTGTCGGCGCGGGCGGAACAGAGCTCTTGGACCTCGTCATCGGGAAGCAAGACAGTTCTGGGCGCGCCATCAAAGACGCTGGCACTTTTGTGCGTGAGCGTTCGAAGCCTCACACCTTCGCTCATGCACGACGCTTGCAGCATCTGCTGTACACCTCGCCAGCGCTGTGGACGGACACGCGCCTGATGCCGACGGTGGATCCGAAAGATGTGCAAAAGCTCGTCGATGAAGCCAACGAGTTCGTCCTCGAGTTTGACGACGCTGAGCTTGGCAGCATGGCTGCGCAGCCAGGTACAGAAGCGACACCGCGTACGGGGCAGCGCATGCGCGTTGTGCTCGTCGCAGACATGGTCGACATGCCCGCCGTTGATAACGCGTCAGGCGAAGGCCCAGAGCCAGCGGCGCAGCCGCCGGAAGCGCCGAAGCAACAAAGGCGTTGGAGTGTGAAGGAGCCTGAGAGCGCGAAGGACTTGGATCTTTATGAAGCCCAGATCGACGGCATGGTGCGCCAACTCGTGGCGAGCCGTTTCGAATCCGTCGCGGGTAAAGACAGCAGCGTCGAGGTGTTTGGTCTCGCGAAGTCTGTGGCGGAATTCACGCTCGTCAGCAAAGACGGCACGCGCCGTACGCTGCGTTTGGGCGCGGCGGTCCAAGCCAAGGAAGGGGTTGCGCACAGTCCGGGTGCGCTCTCTCGCTATGCCTCCGTGGAAGGCGCGGCGTGGGTGTTCGTTGTGCCTGAGTATGTCGTGACCATGCTGCAGAAGCGTCCGTCGGAGATGCAGCAGCCCGTGCCACCCTCCGTTGAAGGCATGGCCCCACCCGGTACGGCTCCCATTGTCGTGCCACCCGAAGAGATCAAACCGCCAGCACGCGACGGTTGATCGCGGCGCGTTGCAGTTGGGCTCAGCGCTTCGAGCGTTCGAGCCACGCCATCGTGCGCTGGTGGAAGAGTGCGATGAAAGCGTTGAGCGCACCCGCGCCAAACGCAAGGATCGCGCCGGGATTTGCGGTTGCAGTGTCCGCAAGCAGTGTCAGCAAACCCCCGAGTGCCAACACACCGCCGAGCAACAAGAACAAGCGCGAGAGGCGTTTCCAACGCACTGGTGTGATGCGTTTCGTACGCAAGAGAAACCAGCACACGCTCTGTACGAGAAAGAGCGCAGCGCCAGCACCGCCAGCAATCAGCATCACCGCTTGTGTGTCGAGGTTCTCGGTCACAGATGTCTCAGCGCGCTGCGCACAAGTTCTTCGACACGAGCTTCAGGTCCAAGTTCTGCGAGTGCCGCAGCTACGGCCTTTTCTGCTTGTTGCTCCGAAGAACCGAGCACTTCGAGAGCCCGCACGGCGTCTTCCGCAGCCACGGAGAGCACGGGCCCAGACGGTCGCGGAGCAGCGCGACGCTTGGCTTTGTGGGCCAGTTCCGCACACACACGTTGCGCCGTGCGCGGTCCGATGCCGCGCGTCTTCGCGAGTTCCTTGAGCGCTTCGCCAGCGATGAGGCTCCACAGTTCTTGTGGTGGCTTCGAAGACAGCAAAGTCATGGCCGTGGACGGGCCGACGCCGGGCACTGTGATGAGTTCGCGAAAGAGCTCGCGTTCATCTTCGGCAACGAAACCGAAGAGACGCGCCTTGTCTTCTTGGATGCGATGATGCAAGAGCACATGGCACCGAGAGCCTTCTGCCGGCAGTAGGCGCGCGGTGTGAAGTGAGATCTCGATGCGATAGCCCAGCCCCTGCACATCCACCACGGCGTCGGTCGCGCCTTTGCGTGACAGCAGACCATCCAGGTGTTCGTACACGCGACTTAGCTCAGGGGCGCAACGAGATGCCGTACTCGGCGAGCCGCTGCTTCAATTCATTGGTGGTGGTTTGCCCGCAGTTTTTGAGCGCGAGGAATTCGCTCTCGTTGTGCTGCAACACATCCGACACCGTGACGATGCGCAGCGTGGCCAAAGCCTTGCGCAAACGGATGGACAAGTCCATGTCCGCGAAAACCTTGGAGAGCACTGCAGGGTCAACGCCCGGTGGCAGCTCGAGCGGTTGTTCTTCAGCCGGGAGGCCTTCGACAGGCTCGCCGCTGAACTCCGCAGGCAGTTCATCCACAGCGAGATCCATGCCGAGACGCAGCCCGCGATCGCCGAGCAGTTTCTTGATCTCGATGAGGCTGGTTTCACCGAAATTGCGGAAACCCATGAGCTCCGGTTCGGTCTTCACCACCAAGTCGCCGAGGGTTTCGACACCCATGTTGCTCAAGCAATTGCGCGAGCGAACCGACATGTCGAAGTCGGCGATGGGAACCCGCAGCATCTGGGCGCGACGATCGCTCTTTTGCTCGGTTTCTTCATCGAACGTCATGTTGATGGAAGCGCGGGCATCTAGGAGATAGGCGTTGGCGCGTGAGTGCAGTGGATGCGCGTCGAGCACGCGGCGGTAGCAGCGCACAGCCTCGTCCCATTCGCCGCGATCTTCATGAATGACGCCGAGATTGATGATCGCGTGCGTGTCGGCAGGGCGCATGGCCGTCAGGCGCTTGTACAGCGTCACGGCTTCGTCTTCGCGACCGGCGAGATCGAGTTCGAAGGCGTAGCGCAACAGCGTTGCGCGGTGGGTCGGATCCATCTCAAGAGCTGAGCGGTAGGCATTCTCAGCGTCGGCGTGTTCGCCGTCGGCAGAGTGGATGCGCCCTTCGACATAGCGGCCATGGGCACCCGTCTTGAATTCGTTGGAGGCATCCGCGAACGCTTTGCGCACCGTTTCGATCTCGTGATCGAAGAGCAGCGCTTCCAAGTAGAGCGCCTGAACGCGAGCATCGGTGCGACGCTCCGCGAGGTTGGCGAGAGTGGCTGCCGCTAAATCGGGGCGGCGCATGGGATGAGCACCTTTTTCAGAGACAGCGCCCTTCAGGCAGCAGTCCGCTTTGGCGTAGGCAACGACGCATTCGGAAGCGTCACATGTCGCCAACAATGCGAAGGCACGAGGGGTGTGACCAAGCACCCAGCGCGCCAGCCCGGCGATGCGTGCGGCTGCGCTTTCGTCGCCCATTTCATTCAGCTTCATGGCGAACGCGCGCCGCAGGATTGGATCAGCAAGTACAGATTGCTTGACCGCCAGCATGGCATCCAGCGAGAGTTTCTTCTCGGCGGTCCAATTCCAAACGGTGGACGCCTCGGTCGTAGTAGTCATGCTATGGCTCGTCCTGAAGTGATGCGATTTCGATTGAATGCCCCGCCGCAGCCTTGGTGGATCGCACTGCACCAGCACCCTGCGGGGGTTGCCCATGATGAAGTCATGGGCGCTCATTTCAAGCCCCTCGTTTGGCGCGTTGTCGGCCTTTGGGGTGGCGGGTATCCTGCGCGGCCCGTCGCCGGGGCGGGGCACGCCCTATCCTCATGCTGGGGCAAGGTCTTGCGCTGTGCATCCCTGGCACCAAACCCGTACGAGTCCTCACTGCCTTCATGTTTGATTCCCTCACTAAAGGATTCCAGAACCTCTTTCGTCGCTTCACTGGCGATACGAAGCTGACGGAAGAGAACATCCAAGAGGCGTTACGTGAGGTGCGCTTGGCCCTGCTTGGCGCCGACGTGAGTTTGCAGGTGGCACGCGATTTTCTCGCACGCGTGCGCACTCAAGCTGTGGGGCAGATGGTGGTTGAGGGAGTGAATCCCGGGCAGATGCTGGTGAAGATCCTGAGCGACGAGCTGACCGCACTCATGGGGACGGAAGCCGCGCCGCTCTTGCGCTCCGACAGCCCCCCGACCGTGATTCTCATGGCCGGATTGCAAGGCGCGGGCAAGACCACCACGTGCGCCAAGCTGGCGCTGCGCTTGAAGAAGGAACATCGCAAGGTGCTGTTGGTGGCTGCGGATTTACAGCGCCCCGCAGCCGTGGAACAGCTAAAGGTGCTCGGTGCCGACCTCGATATCGCTGTACATGCGGAAGGCGGCAAGCGTCCGCCCGAAGTTTGCGCTGCGGCGCTGGAGCGTGCGCGGCGTGAGGGTTTCGACACGGTTATCCTCGACACAGCAGGCCGTTTGCATGTCGATGACGAGCTCATGCGTGAAGTGGTTGAGATCGCTCAGCGCACGAAGCCGACAGAAGTGTTGTTGGTCTGTGACGCCATGACAGGTCAAGACGCGGTCAACTCGGCCAAAGCTTTCGATTTGCGCTTGGCTCTGACGGGCGTGATTCTGACCAAACTCGATGGTGATGCGCGTGGCGGAGCAGCCATGAGCATCCGTGCGGTCACTGGCAAACCCATCAAGTTTGTTGGGACGGGCGAGAAAGCCGACCGCTTGGATGTGTTCCACCCCGGGCGCATGGCCGAACGCATCCTTGGCATGGGTGACGTGGTGAGTTTGGTGGAGCGCGCCCAGGAAGTCATCGACGATCGCGAGGCTAAAGAGCAGGCCGAGAAGATGTTCCTCGGTTCCTTCACGCTGCAGGATTTCCTCGGCATGATCGAGAAAGTCCGCTCCATGGGGCCTTTGAAGGACATCATGGCCATGCTGCCGGGCATGAGCAGCCAGATGGAAGGCATGAACGTGGACGAGAAGGAGTTCGATCGCTCTCGCGCCATGATTCAGTCCATGACATCGCAGGAGCGGACCCACCCCGAGATCATCAACCATTCGCGGCGCCAACGCATCGCTTCTGGTTCTGGGACCACCGGGGAGCAGGTTGATGGGTTGCTGCGCAACTTCCGCAACCTCAGGAAGCAGATGCAGTCCATGCGTAAGATGGGCATGCTGAGCGGCCTTTTGGATCCCTCCAAGGGGCTGCGCAAAGAGAAACAACGTGAGTTAGAACGGATGCAAGCGTTGGGCGTCAACCCGCTCGACACGCATCAAGTGAAGGCATTCCGCGCTCACCTCCAGAGGGAGGATCGAGCGAAGGCTAGGAAGAACAAGCGACGTAAGCGCTGAAAGAGGGTTTGCGATGTCCGTGAAGATCAGATTGACCCGTATCGGGCGTATCCACCGCCCCTTCTACCGCATCGGTGTGTACGACTCGCGCACGGCGCGCGACGGCAAGGCTTTGGAGTACGTCGGGCACTACGACCCGGTCGGCACCACCGCTGAACCCGTGCGTGTCGATATCGAACGCGTGCAGGCTTGGATCGCCAAGGGCGCTGAAGTGACCGATCAAGTTGGTCGCTTGCTCAAAGGCGCTGGCGTGCCCACTTCGAAGCGCGTGCGCAACACCACGCGCAATAAGGCCCACGCTGAGAAGCGTAAGACTTCGCGCGCTGCGAAGAAGACCGCGAAGAAGACCGCTAAGAAGACCACGAAGAAGTCCTGAAGCTCATGACCGCACGCGACAGCCGCAGCCTGTTGGAGGTGCTTGAGCACCATTACGGCGACCTCGAGTCTCGCGAGAGCCTCGGAGACGGCGTTCCGCTGACTCGCGTGATTTTGCTCTTGCTTGCTCGGGGCAGCAAAGTCCGGCAAGCGACGCAGGTGCTGGAGCGCTTGCAAGCGGAATACGTTGATTGGAACGAATTGCGTGTGACGCCGACCTACGAGCTGCGCAAGCATCTGCGCACTCTTGAGCATGCCGCTCCTGCAGTTGCCAGCAGCAAGGCTGAACCCGCAGACAGCTCCAAGGAAGGCCGCATTGCCGCGCCTGAGGTCCGTGCCGATAAGGCCGACCAAATCCGCGAACTGCTTTCCACGGTGTTCAACCGCTTCAATAAGCTGTCGCTGGACTTCATGCGCGAAGGCAGCAGTGAGCCCGATGCGCCGCGCAAGCGCGCCAAGTTTTCGCAGTGGCTGGAAGATCATCAGCCGGCGATCGAACTGATGCTCGCCAGTTATTGCGGTGGCAAAATGGACCCTGCGACTTCATCGCTGGTGCAGCGCGTTATCCAGCGCATTGGTTGGACTCGCGGCAAGACCGGCGCAGTGGCCACGCGTGCGGCGTTGTTAGCGCACGGTGAAGGTCTGCCACCTCTCGCTTTGCAGTGGCGATTCGCACAACTTGCTGCGCATGTGTGCCATGCGCGCACTCCAGAGTGTGGCGCGTGCCCTGTCGCCGCTAGTTGTGCCGTCGGACGCAAAACGGTGAAACCTGTGAAAGCGAAAGCGCCCGCAGCGGTGCGTAAGACGGCAGCGCGAGTCCGGAAGTGACCACGCTGCACCTCGCCTCGCGCTCGCCGCGTAGGCGGGAGTTGCTTACGCAGGCAGGCATCTCGTTTGAATGTGTCGATGGTGATGTGGACGAGAGTCTGCAGCCGGGCACACTTCCCGAAACTGCGGTGTGTCGTTTGGCGGAAGCCAAAGCTCGCGCTGGTGCCCAACACGTTCCCGCAGGGTTAGTCCTTGGCGCCGACACGCTCGTGGCACTTGAAGACACCATTCTCGGCAAGCCGACGGATCGCGTCGATGCGCGCCGCATGCTCAGCGCATTGAGTGGACGCAGGCATCGTGTGCTCACGGGCGTGTGCGTTCTTGATGCGTCTTCGGGCAGAGTTTGCAGCGCGTATTCTTGCACCTTCGTGACCATGCGAACGCTGGATCCACAAGAGATTGCTGCGTACGTCGACAGCGGCGAAGCGGACGACAAGGCCGGCGCCTACGCGATTCAAGAGCACGGCGACCGCTTCGTCACCTGTCTCGAAGGTGACTGGGACAACGTTGTGGGTTTGCCTCTGCGTTTGGTGCGCCGCTTGCTCGCGGAGATTGCGCAGCCATGAACTCTCAGAGCAGCGCACTCGCGATGGCGGGCGGCGGTCTCGCAGCCTTGTTGGTGTTGGTGTGCTCATGGTCGGAGCAGGGGCCAGTGTCAAGCCTCGGTGATCCTCTTGTGGGGCGCAGTCTCGATAGCGCAGATACCACGTCAAGGTCCCTGCTCGACCCGGAATTGCGCCCAGCCGAAGACATCCGTCGCAGTCGCGTTGCTGTGGCCTTGGAAGCGCAACTCCCCGCACTCCTTGCGGCTCCGACCTTCGACAAGGTCGTGCTGCATGGACTCGATGCGGCACCGCCGGCGGTGCACGAAGAAGAGGGGCCCGCGTGGCACGTCGTGCTTGACACGCTGGGTGCCATCGAAGTCACTCCGCGAGCACGCGTGGGGCGTGCTGGCTCGCCTTTGGGCAGCAACGCGCAACAGGCGACGGCCATTCATGTGCTGTTGCCGGAGGCAGCGCAGTTCGGCGCGGCACGCCAACGCAGCCTCGGCGATCTGTTGCGTCAGCTCCTGCGGCGCGTGCGTCGCGGGCCTGAAGCGCTCAGCATTTCGGGTGTCCCAGTCGCGCTTGGCGCGGGGTGGTGGCCATGAGATTGTTGCCTCTGCTCCTTGTCGTTGGTTTCGCTGCTTGCAGCAACTCGCAGCCTGCGCAGCCAGGGCCACGGCCCGTGGTGCCGACGCGTGCTGGCTTTGTGTCGATGCGTGTTGAAGATCATCTCGTGCATGTGCTGGTCGCAAGTGATGAAGCCTCGCGTGGGCGCGGGCTTGCGGGCCACAGTGTTCTTGCAGCCGATGAAGGCATGTTGTTCGTGTATCCCGAAGCAGCACCGCGCTCGTTTTGGATGCAAGGGTGCCTGCTAGCGCTCGACATTGTGTTTCTTGATGCGCAGGCTCGCGTACTCAATGTGGTCACGTTGCCGCCACCGGCGGTGGGGACAACGGCGGAGAAGTTGCCGACCGCAAGATCTGTCATGCCAGCGCGATACGTGCTCGAACTTCCCGCCGGGACATTCGCGCGCTTGGGGCTTGGCGCTGGTGCGCACTGCACTTTGCCCACGCTGCAAGGGAAGCAACCATGAAAGTCAAATTGGACGCGGTGTTGCTGTTCGTTGCAGCAAGTCTCTCCGTGGTGGCCGTGCTGGTGCTGACCAACGATCTTTTGCCGCACGAAGGCTCTCCGGAAGCTGTCACCAAAGAAGTTGCTCGTCTCATCCGCGAAGAAGCTGTGGTTAGGCGCGATGATGCGGCGCTCGCGATCGCAGCCGCCAACGGCATGGCAGCGGCGCTGGATCCATATTCTGAAGCGTGGACGGCAGAGGAGAACTCAGCGCAGAGCCAGCGCACTGCTGGTCATTACGCCGGCATTGGTGTGATGCTCGGCGAGACAGCGCGTGGTCTCACGATTTTGGATGTTGCTGCTGGTGGTCCAGCTGCAGAAGTGGGTTTGCGTCCGCTCGATGCCGTTCTGGCGATCGACGGCATCGCGGTGCCAGAGGTGCAACCGATTGCGCATGTGCGCGGGCGCCTCGCCGGCGAGGCCGGATCCAAGGTCGTGCTGCGCGTGCGACGCGCGGACGGTGTCACCGTGCAGGACCTCGTGTTGCACCGCGCTACGGTGGATCAACCCAGCGCCTATGGCGCCATGATCGATCCTGTGCGCAGACTTGGGATTCTCGTCGTGAAGAGTTTTTTCAAGAACACCGCGGAGCAGGCGCAAGTCGCGCTCGCGGAATTGAAAGCGGCCGGGCTCAAAGGCCTCGTGCTGGATTTACGCGACAATGGCGGCGGGTTGCTCGATGCAGGTGGCGACATCGCGCGGCTTTTTCTTGGTGGCGGCGTACTGCTCGTGCAAACGGTTGGTCGTGCAGGCTCACGAGCGTTGCATGCTGAAGTCGAATCACCCTTTGGAAACCTGCCCTTGGTGGTGTTGGTCGACGGACGAACGGCGTCTTCGGCCGAGGTCGTGGCCGCGGCGTTGCAAGACCACGGCCGAGCACCCTTGATCGGATCTCGCACGTACGGCAAAGGGGTGGTGCAACGCATCACCGCACTACGCTCGCTGCCCGGAGCCGCTTTGCGCCTGACAGCCGCGCACCACTACGCACCGTCGGGCCGTTGCATTGAAAAGTCTATCGGTGTCGATCAGGCTTCCGCCGGGCGTGGCGGTCTCATTCCCGATGTGGCCGTGCCTATGGGTGCAGCTGCACAGATGGATGCAGACATCCTGCGCTCCTCGTGGCGCTATCTCCCCGAGGTGCGCGCGGAACTGCGCCCGCAGGGACCGGTGCAGGACGCTGCGTTGGATACAGCGCTGGCCATTCTGTGTGGCGAAGCTCCAGCAGACAGGAAACTCTGACCCATGCTCGTGCTTGGCGTCGAAACATCTTGCGACGAAACCGCCGTGGCGCTGGTGCGCGACGGAAAGGAAATCCTGAGCTCGCGTGTGCTTTCGCAAGTGGAGGCGCACGCACGTTTTGGAGGTGTCGTGCCTAATTTGGCGGCGCGCGAGCATGTGCGCACTTTGGCCAGCGTTTTGTCGAGCGCACTCGAAGCCGCTGGTGGCGTCGTCCCAGATGCGGTGGCAGTGACGGACAGCCCTGGCTTGCAAGCCGCCCTACTCTCAGGAATCGCAGGGGCTGAAGGCATCGCGCTGGCCTACGGCATTCCTCTCGTGGGTGTCAATCACGTGGAAGCACACCTTGGTGCGCCCTTCCTCGCGCTCGGCGAACTGCCTAGCTATCCCTTTCTGGCCTTTGTGGTGAGTGGTGGGCATACGCATCTCTTTCATGCTCGCGGGCCTGCAGACCTGAAGCTTCTCGGCGCCACCATCGACGATGCAGCCGGTGAGGCCTTCGACAAAGTGGCGAAGATGCTTGGGCTCGGGTTTCCGGGCGGGCCAGCATTGCAGCGTGCGGCTGCTTCCGGGAATCCGGCGGCGTTTCGCTTCAAGCGGCCGCTTTTAGGGTCCACATCCCTCGATTTTTCATTCTCGGGGCTGAAGACCGCTGTGCTCTACTCCTGCTTCGGCCAAGAGCAGGACGGGCGTCCTCGCCGCGTGCTCCCAAGCAACGTGCTGCCTCAAGATGTGGCAGCCTCTTTCCAAGCGGCGGTGGTGGATGTGCTGGTGGAGAAAGTGCGTCGAGCGGTCGCACAGACCGGAGTGCGGCGTGTGGCCGTCGGGGGAGGCGTGGCCTGCAACGGGCCATTGCGGACAGCTTTGGCCGCTTCAGCCGCAGCATTGGGGCACGAATTGCTGATTGCACCACCCGCTTTGTGTGCCGACAACGCAGCCATGGTGGCGGCCCGCGGTTGCGAACACCTGCTGGCAGGCATCAGCCGTCCGCCTCGGGTGGCACCGCGGACTACTTGGCCTCGCGAAGAAGTATCGCTTACCCCCTGAGCTTCGTTGCCGAGACCAGCCACCACGGCTAAAACGGCCCCCGGCCCGGAGAGTGCCGCGGCCAGCATCGACATTATGGATCAGTCCCAACTATCTGCGCTGCTGGACGGCGTGGCGCGCGGGTCTGTGCCAGCAGCCACTGCTGCGAAGCACATCGGCGCTGCCACCGCAGATCTCAGTTTTGCTCGTATCGACCTGCATCGCGATTTGCGCTGTGGCTTTCCCGAAGTGGTGCTCTGCGAAGGCAAGACAACCTTGGAATGTGTCGCCATTGCTGAAGCGTTGCGTGCGGCAAGCCCTCGGGCGTTGTTCACGCGTGTGAATCTCGAGCAAGCGGCGGCCTTGCTCCAAGTGCTTGTGGGCGCCGAGCACCACGAGCGAGCGAGGCTGGTGCGTTGGGACAAAGATCCGCGCCCAAAACTTGGATTGGTGAGTGTGTGCGCCGCTGGAACCAGTGATTTGCCGGTCGCGGAGGAAGCCGCGTTGACTGCGGAGGCTATGGGAGCCCGCGTTGAGCGCTGGTTCGATGTGGGCGTCGCAGGTTTGCATCGGCTCGAGCCTTGTTTGCCCGGATTGCGCGTGAGTAGCGCGATTGTCGTGGTGGCGGGGATGGAAGGTGCGCTCCCGAGTGTGGTGGGCGGCCTTGTGGATCGGCCTGTGATTGCCGTCCCCACGAGCACCGGCTATGGCACTGCGTTTGGCGGCGTCACGGCGTTGTTGGCCATGCTCAATTCCTGCGCTGCGGGAGTGACGGTGACCAACATCGACAACGGATTTGGTGGCGGTTGTGCGGCGGCAAAGATCAACCGGCTGGTGGTGGAGGGAGTGCGTCCATGAACGAAGAACGCGAAGCGCGGTTGGTGCTGGAAGATGGTTCCGTCTGGAACGGACGAGCCGTCGGTGCCGAGGGTGAAGCGGGCGGTGAAGTGGTGTTCAACACCAGCCTCACGGGCTATCAAGAGATCATCACGGATCCCTCGTACCGCGGGCAAATCGTCACCATGACCAATCCGCTCATCGGAAACTACGGCACCAACGCTACAGACGAGGAGTGCGAGGTCCCACAGCTCAGCGGACTCATCGTGCGTGAACTCACGAGCATCACCAGCAACTTCCGCTCTACGGAATCGTTGTACGACTATCTTGTGCGTCACAAGATTGTGGCCATCGACGGTCTCGACACGCGCGCTCTGACACGGCGGTTGCGTCGCGACGGCGCCATGAAAGGGTTGCTCACAACTTCGACGGACTCGGACGACGCTGTGCGCAGCCGTTTGAAACTGGTGCCAGCACTGGAAGGTCGCGACCTCGTGCTGGAGGTGACGCGTGGGCGGCGCATCGCTTGGACCGAGGGTTTTGCCGCCGAGTTCATGCCCGATCTGGGTGTGAATGCTGCCGGGAAGCCGCGTGTCGTCGCGTTGGATTATGGAGCGAAGGCCAACATCTTTCGTTCGCTGGTGCAGGTGGGATTTGAAGTGATCGTGTTGCCGGCGCAGGCGACTGCCGCAGATATTCTTGCGGAGAGTCCGGATGCGGTGTTCCTATCGAATGGGCCAGGCGATCCACGTGTGTTGCGCTACGCGGTTGATGCAGCGCGTGGCGTGCTAGGCAAGAAACCCATCTTTGGGATTTGTCTGGGCCACCAGATTTTGGGTGAGGCCTTGGGTGCGAGTGTGTTCAAGCTGAAGTTCGGTCATCACGGCGGCAATCAGCCGGTAAAAGACAATCTCACTGGTCGTGTGGAGATCACGGCGCAGAATCACGGATTTGCCGTGGAGCCAGAATCAGCAGTTCGCGCCGGTGCGCGCATTACGCATGTGAACTTGAACGACGGCACTGTCGAAGGCATGGATCATGCCGAACTCCGCATGATGGCAGTGCAATATCACCCGGAAGCCGCGCCAGGGCCGCATGATTCTATGCACTTGTTTCGCCGCTTTCGCGAGCTGGTCGATGCGACAACGGAGCCCGTGCGATGAGCGTCACAGCATTGTTGGGTTTGCAGTGGGGTGACGAAGGCAAGGGCAAGATCGTCGATGCTCTCGGCGAAGACATCGACATTGTGGTGCGCGCTCAAGGCGGAGCTAATGCGGGACACACCGTACGCGTCGGAGACAAGACGCGCGTCTTGCATTTGATCCCGAGTGCGATGCTGAACGGGCATGTGCGCGGCGTTATTGGCAATGGCGTCGTAGTGGATCCGGTCACCTTGGTGCGCGAGCTCGACACGCTGGCCCAAAGCGGCATCCTGATCGAAGACAGACTTGTGCTGAGTGATCGCGCGCACCTCGTGCTGCCTTGGCATCAGGCTCTCGACGAAGCCATGGAAACAGCACGTGGAGCGAGTGCTATCGGCACAACGAAACGTGGCATTGGGCCTGCATACATGGACAAGGTCGCGCGTAACGGCATCCCCGCCGCATGGTTGACACGGCCCACGGATCTCACAGAACGCGTGCGTGCCGACCTCGAGCAGAAGAACTTGCTGTTGCGGGCCTACAACGCTCCGTCGCTCAAGACCGAGGATTTTCTTCCGCGTTTGTTGGAAGTGGCGCAACGCCTCGCACCCTTGGTGCGTGACAGTGTTGGCCTCCTGTTGGACGCGGAACAACGAGGTGAACGCATCTTGATCGAGGGCGCGCAAGGCGCGTTGCTCGACGTGGATTTGGGCAGCTATCCCTTCGTCACCAGCAGCAATTGCCATATTGGCGGATTGCTTGCAGGTTCGGGCATGCCGCCGCGCTCAGTGGGCCGCGTGATCGCAGTGGCTAAAGCCTATTGCACGCGCGTCGGTTCGGGGCCGTTCCCCACGGAAGACCTCGGCAGTGTGGGCGACGGGTTGCGCAAGCGTGGGCACGAGTTCGGATCCACCACGGGGCGCCCGCGGCGCTGCGGTTGGTTCGATCTCGTAGCGGCGCGATTTGCCGCGCGCACGAATGGCGTGACGGAGATTGCGCTCACGAAAGCGGATGTGCTTTCGGGCGAACCTATTGTGAAGGTCTGCACGGCGTACGAAATCGATGGTGTGCGCACCATGGATTTCCCTGGCGCTGCTCTCGACAGAGCCAAGCCGGTGTTTGAGGAGCTGGAAGGTTGGAGCGAGGATCTCACGCAGCGGCGGGACGACGCAGAATTGCCGCAAGCCCTCCAGGCGCTGATCGCGCGCTTAGAAACGGGCATCGGCGTGCCGGTGACGTTGGTGTCCACGGGGCCGGAACGCAGCCAAACCGTCATGCGTTCAAGGTCTGCCTGAAATGGACCTGCAAGGTGTGCGTCACATCGCCATCATCATGGATGGCAACGGCCGTTGGGCGGAAGCGCGCGGCATGGTGCGCGCACGCGGGCACCGTGCCGGAGTGGATTCCGTTCGCGAAGTGGTGACGGATTGCGCTCGGGCGCATCTGCCGTGGCTGACGCTTTATGCGCTGAGCACCGAGAACTTCAAAATGCGCCCGGCGCTCGAAGTGCGTTTGCTTATGGTGCTGCTCAAGCGCTTCATGATCAACGAACGGGCCACGTTGATGGAGAACGGCGTGCGCCTGATCACGGCGGGCCGTATTCAAGAGTTTCCTGCGCGGGTGGTTGCAGAAATCCGCCGCACGGAAGCGCTGACGGCGGGCAACCGAGGTATGACGCTCTGCCTTGCTCTCAATTATGGCGGTCGCGGAGAAATCGTGGACGCGGCTCGAGAACTCGCGCGCGAAGTGCGCGCTGGAAACCTCGATCCTGAGAGCATCGATGAAGCAGCATTTGCGCAGCGTCTTTATTGCCCCTCGATGCCTGACGTGGATTTGCTTGTCCGCACCGCCGGCGATTTACGAGTGAGCAATTTCTTACTTTGGCAGATCTCCTATGCTGAGATCTTCGTCACTCCGATGTGCTGGCCGGATGTGCGGCGGCCGCTCATCGAGTCAGCGTTGGCTGAATACGCACGCCGTGATCGGCGTTTTGGTGGCGTGCAAGGCGGGGGAGCAGCGTCGTGAGAACACCGGTAGCCCGCTACGGCATTGGTTCGCTGCTGTTGCTTGTCCTCTATGCGATTTTTGTATTGGACCGCAACGGTGCAGTCATCACACCGGCTCTCGCACTGTTGCTCGGCCTCGGCGCTGGGCTCGAATACTGGAAAGTGGCTGGCGGCGGAATGCCGAGCAGCGTGCGCGCCGCTGGCATCCCATTGATGACCCTTTTCGTTGCCGGAGCTGCCGTGCTCGCCTACAGCGGGAACCGCGCTGGTCTCGACCTTCATTTGGGATTGATGCTGCCGCTCGCTCTGTTCATTGCTGCGCTGGCCCTGCTTGCGTCGCGGCGCGTGAGTCCGGTGGAAGTCGATGACTTCGCCACCACGCTGCATTTGCCGGCTTGCGTCGCCATGACGATCTTGCCAAGCGCAGCTCTGGCCGCACTCGCTCTGGTTCCAGGCTGCGGTATGGCTTTTGTATTTACGGTCATCATTGGATCAAAATTGAATGACATCGGTGGCTACATCGGAGGCACGCTGCTCGGTCGCAGCAAACTGTGCCCAGGTATTAGCCCCAACAAGACCATCGAAGGTGCCGTTGTGGGTGTGCTGTTCGGAGTCGGTGGTACATGGATTCTGGCGAGTGCGCTGCCGGAACTTGCGGTGCCGTTGAGTTCATGGCGCGCTCCGGTGTTGGGCCTCGCGCTTGCGCTGGCAACGCAGGTGGGCGACCTCTTCGAATCCGCTTTCAAACGCAGCCTTAAGGTGAAGGACTCCGCAGCCTTGTTGCCGGCCTTCGGTGGGCTGCTGGATCTTCTAGATAGCTTCATTTTCGCAGCGCCGCTCGGATACACTTTGGCACGAGCATGGACGCTGTGAGCTGCTTTATCGTGCGGACAGTCGCACTCGCACAATGAATCAACGCGTCATTCCACTGCGCGACCTCGACGAAGAGCGTGCGCTGTTCGGCGCGCTCGATCGCAACCTCCACTTGCTGCGGCGCACCTACAAGGTGGAAGCCATGTCGCGTGGTGGGGCAGTCCGTATTTCTGGCGCGCCAGATGCCGTGGCTGAAGCTGCCCGTGCGTTGGACCGCGCTCTAGAACGCATCCGCAGTGGCCGCGCGCCGCATGAAGCGGATGTCGAGGCCCTATTCAGGCGCGCTTCGGAACCTGAAGCAGCACACGGCAATGTTGCGCATCAGCCTGCAGATGGCCCCGGGCCCAAGGGCATGGTGGAACCGCGTTCTGAAAACCAGGCGCGGTAC
The DNA here is from genome assembly GCA_009691765.1 of Planctomycetota bacterium. Lineage (GTDB taxonomy): Bacteria > Planctomycetota > SXUL01. The sequence goes on from SIAO01000003.1 coordinate 145,777, forward strand.
ATGGAGTGCATCCGCAACAGCACGGTCACTTTCGGAATAGGGCCGGCGGGAACAGGTAAGTCCTATTTGGCCGTAGCCTGCGCCGTGGAGTTCCTGCGAGCTGGCCACTTCCGACGCATCGTATTGTGTCGCCCAGCGGTGGAAGCGGGCGAGAGTCTGGGTTTCTTGCCAGGCGATCTCGCAGCCAAGATCAATCCTTATCTGCGCCCACTGTACGACGCGTTGAATGACGTGTTGCCGCGCGGCCAACTGAAGCGTTACATGGAGGAGGAGATCGTGGAGATCCTTCCGTTGGCGTATATGCGCGGTCGTACTCTCGAAAGCAGCATTATCATTCTCGACGAAGCGCAGAATTGCACCAACACGCAAATGAAGATGGCGCTCACGCGTCTCGGCGCGCGCTCGCGGATGATTGTTACTGGCGATGTGACGCAGGTCGATCTTCCATTCAACAAGGCTTCCGGCTTGATCACAGCGCGGCGTATTCTTGAAGGCATCGCAGGGATTGAGTTCGTGCACCTCACCCGTGCTGACATCGTGCGACATCCAGTGGTTGCGCAAATTGTTCACGCCTACGCACGCGAAGATGAGATTCGTGCCCAAGAGGCGGCTGGTCATGCGCTCAATTCAGAGCATGGGCCTGAGGGGCATGCGCGCCCGCACGAAGCTCACGGCCCACGTACTGGGCATGGCCCGCAACATGGAGGCGATCGGCGACATGATGGTGCTGGACACGGTCACGACGATCGCCAACGCCGCGATGGCGGACAGCGGGATGAGGGCGATATTCGGCCGCGCGGCCGTTCGCACTGATCCATGCTGGAGCTCGTGGTGCACGACCGCAGCGTCCCTGTGCACAAAGCCGAAGTGCTTGGCTTGGTGCAAGCAATCCTGCGCGGTGAGAAGCGCCGCATGAATCTGACCGTGGCCATCGTCGGCGATTTGGAAGCGCGGCGCTGGAATCGGCGCTGTCTGCAGCACGATTGGTCTACAGATGCGATTGCGCAAGCCTACAGCGAGGATGAAGGCGACGTGGTGGTGAATGCCGCGCGCGCCCTTCGTGAAGCACGCAAGCGCGGTCATGCTGCGAGTGCGGAACTTCTCTTTTATGTCGCCCACGGCCTGCTCCATCTGTTGGGCTACGATGACGGCACGCCGATGGAGCGCGTGCAAATGCTGCAACTGCAAAGTCGCTATCTCGCTCGGCTGGGATACAGCGTGCGCTGACACTGCTATGGACTCTTCCCGAATACCCGATGATGAACATCTGCTGTTGCGCGCGGCTACACGCAATGGCTGGATCAGTGCCGATGTCGTGTTGGAAGCCCGCGAGCTGCAAGACAAGTTAGTGGCTCTCGGCCTCCGGCCAAAGCCTCTCGGTGAAATCCTGATGGAACGTGGGTTCATCACCGAGGCTCAAAAGCTCGAACTCGAGCGCACCGTGGCCAATGTGAAAGCATCATTCCGTATTCCAGGATTCAAGTTGCTGGAGAAGCTCGGCGGCGGAAGTACAGGCATGGTGTATAAGGCGCGGCAACTAGGACTCGATCGTGTGGTGGCCATCAAAATTCTCGCCAAGTGGTTGGCAGAAGATGAGGCTTTTGTGCGCCGTTTCATGAAAGAGGCGCGCATTGCGGGGCGATTGAATCATCGCAATATTGTGCAGGGGTTCGATGCCGGTGAGGCAGGTGGTTCGTGGTACTTCGCGATGGAGTACTGCCCAGGGCCGACCCTGCTGCAATTGCTGCAACGCGGTGGCACGCTGGATGAGACGCGGGCCATCTCTATTGTGCGTCAAATTGCGAGCGCTCTCGAGCATGCTCAGACGCAGGGCCTTGTTCACCGCGATGTGAAGCCCGACAACATCATTATTGCCGAGGGCGGAATAGCAAAATTACTCGATCTCGGTTTGGCCAAAGACATTCGCCGCACCAGTGGGTCCACCGAACGCGGATCCACTTTGGGAACTCCGAATTACATTTCTCCAGAGCAGGCCAAGGGTGTGGAGGATGTGGATATCCGCAGCGATCTCTATAGTCTTGGCGCTACTTTTTATCATGCCGTGACGGGCGTGCGCCCTTTCGAAGGCCCCAATGCCACTGTGATTATGCTGAAGCATGTGAGCGAGCGTCCGGTGCCACCGACACAGCATGCGCCAGCACTCCACCCAGATACTGAGCGCGTAATTTTGAAATTGATGGCCAAGAGCCCCTTGGATCGACACCAATCGCCAACGGCCCTCATTGCCGATCTCGATGCGATTGGCACAGGGCGTTCTGGCGCCCGCCCTGCTAGCACGCGCAGTCCGCGCAACATGTTCCGTCGTCGCGGCTGACATCGCCGCGAATGGGAGTGACTGCGGCGAAGAGTGCCGGAAACCTAGAGCCTATGAAGTCATGCCGTAGCGACGGCGGACGCCGGGGATCAGGTATTCGCTGAAGGTGCGCCGCAGATCATAGAGCGGCTTGAAGCCCCAGTCGCGGCGCGCGCGCGTATCGTCTACATCGGCTGGCCAAGATTCGACAATGGCTTGGCGTAAGAGATCTGGTTTGAAGCTGATGTTGGCCTTGGGGAAGAACTCTCTTACGAGCGTGGCGAATTCTGCGGCGGATGGCGCGAAGGCGCCGATGTTGTAGACATGCGTTGAGAGGTTGGCCTTGGGGGCTTCCGCCAATTGCAACAGAGCATCCACGGCATCGGGCATGGCCATGAAGGGCAAGCGCATGTTCTCGCGAACAAAGCACGCATAGGGCTCGCCCTTGGCGGCCGCATGCAGCATTTCCGGAGCGTAATCACTGGTGCCGCCACTGGGCACCGTGTCCGCTGAAATCAGTCCGGGGAAACGGATCGAGCGGAAATCAATGGTCGGATGCTGCTCGGCGGCGAGACGCCGATAATGGTGCATGGTGTAGCGGCCGAGGTGTTCACCGTAGAGCTTATTGCAGCCATACATGGTTTGTGGGGCAAGATACTGCTCTTCGCTCACAGGCGGTGCGCTGGCGCGCGTTTTCGTATCGGCGATGCCGTAAACCGCGATGGATGACGGAAACATGAAGGTGACGGCATACCCGCTATTCGCTGCGGACTCGACAGCCACGCGCATCAGGTTCAAAGTGCCTTCGACGTTCACGCGATGCGCCAGTTCCGGCTGAAACTCGCCGCGCGTGGAGAGCAGCGCGGCTAAATGGAAGATGCTGGTGAACTCGAACTCGACACCCAAGCGTTGCAACATGGCGAGATCGTTGATGTCACCCACTTGAGTGGCTGTGCAATGCGTACGGCAAGCAGCATCGATCTCGCGCACATCGAGCGCCACCACGTTGGCGCCGTCAGCGGCAAGGCGTCGCACAAGGCTGTGGCCGATCTCGCCGTTGGCTCCCGTCACAAGCACCGCTGGTTTTCTACTGGTCATGGAGGGCACGATAGCTGCCCCACGAGCGCCCTAAAGTGAGCGCTGCTTGCGGCGGCCTTGAGGCGCAGCGTATGGTGCACACCGTCGAAGGGAGCCGCCGTGGACGCCGATTTGATCTCCAATCTCAAGACTCAGCTGCAGGGCATTCGTGAAGCCGGCTTGTGGAAAGAAGAACGTGAGTTGCTGTCGCCTCAAGGCGCCGGGATTCGTGTGCGCAACGGCGAGGTGCTCAACTTCTGCGCGAACAACTACCTCGGGCTCAGCTCAGATCCGCGTCTTGTTGCTGCGGCGCATGCAGGGCTGGATCGCTATGGTTTCGGGCTCTCATCGGTGCGCTTCATCTGCGGTACCCAGGACCAGCACCGCGAACTCGAACGCAACATGGCCGCGTTCTTGCGCCGCGAGGATTGCATTCTGTACGGGTCCTGCTTTGACGCCAACGGTGGCATCTTCGAGGCTCTGTTGGGCGAAGAAGACGCGGTGATTTCGGACGCGTTGAATCACGCATCCATCATTGACGGCATCCGCTTGTGCAAAGCGCGGCGCTTGCGTTACGCGAACGCAGACATGGCGGAATTGAAACTGCGCCTTGAAGAGGCTTCCTCGGCGCGACTGAAGCTCATTGCGACCGATGGTGTCTTCAGCATGGACGGCAACATTGCGCCGCTTGCTGATATTTGTGAATTGGCAGACCGCTACGGTGCCGTCGTGTTTGTGGACGACAGCCATGCAACCGGTTTCATTGGTCGCACAGGGCGTGGCACTCCGGAACATTGCGGCGTCGAGAGCCGCGTAGACATCATCAACTCCACGCTCGGCAAGGCGCTCGGTGGCGCCAGTGGCGGTTTCACGGCGGCGCGTGCGGAAGTGGTGGCCTTGTTGCGGCAGCGTTCGCGCCCTTACCTCTTCTCCAACACATTGGCACCAGCGATCACAGCCACATCGCTCGCTTGTTTGCGTTTGCTTTCTGAAACGACGGCACTTCGCGACAAACTCGAACGCAACACGCTGTGGTTTCGCGCGGCCATGACTGACGCCGGATTTCAGATCCGGCCCGGCGTGCATCCCATCGTGCCTCTCATGCTTGGGGACGCGAAGCTCGCCGTCGATATGGCTAGTGCCATGTTGGACGAAGGCATCTATGTGGTGGGTTTCAGTTATCCCGTGGTGCCTAAGGGTGCGGCGCGCATCCGCGTGCAGATTTCTGCTGCGCATGAGCAGGAGCATCTCGAGCGGGCTGTGGCGGCCTTCATTCGCGTTGGACGTCGCATGAATGTGATCGCCTGACAAGGCGTGGTTGATTTCAGCCGGCCACAGGCGGCGGCTCTGCCGCGAGCTTGCCGCGACGCATCCGCGTTCCTATCATCGCTGCGCTTGAGCACCTTGGCCGATTTCATGACTCCTGAGCGCGTGGCATGGCTGCCGCCCTGCACCAAACAGGAAGCCTTGCAGCAAGTCTTGGGGTTGCTCAGCGCTTCGGGCGCTGTGAAAGACCCTGCAGCACTGCAGCAGGCCATTCTCTCGCGCGAAGTGCTCATGAGCACCGGGCTTGGCTATGGCATCGCCCTTCCTCATGCACGCATCGCAGCGGTCGAAAACTTTGTGGTGGCTATCGGCATTGCGCAGGAAGGGATCGACTGGGGCGGTGGCCTCGATGACGATCCTGTGCGGCTGGTGGTCATGATCGCGGGTCCGGATCAAGAACAAGCTGGTTATCTCCGCTTGCTTTCCACCCTTATGAAATTCATCAAGAGCGAGAAGGGCAAAATCCTTTCTGCGGTGGCGGCGGAAGAAGTCTTGCGCCGCGCCGAACGCTACGAACTCAGGCCGGAAGCCTGATCACTTTCGACGGAGATTCTCCCCATGCACTCTGTCCCTGAATTGAAGTCCCAACTGGACAAGATGCGTGAAGGCCTTGCGCACCTGAAGGACTCTCTTTGACTACGCAGGAATGAAACTGCGTACCTCCGCCATTGAGGCGGAGATGGCCGCCACCGGTTTTTGGGACGATCAGGAAAAGGCACGTGTGCGTGTCGCTGCACTGAAAGAAGCCAAGAGCCGTACCAGCGAACTCGACAGCATTGGGGGCGCGCTCGAAGACCTCGAGGTGCTTTTGGAGATGGCCGTTGAAGACGGCGCCGAGTCGGCGCTTGCCGAAGTCGAAGCGAGCTGCAATGAACTGCAGCAGCGCTACGACGCCATGCAACTCAAGACGCTGCTGTGTGGCCCTTGGGACCATTGCGGTGCGGTGATCACATTTCAAGCTGGCGCCGGTGGCACTGATGCGTCCGACTGGGCACAAATGTTGTTGCGCATGTACAGCCGTTGGGCCGAGTTGCGCGGCTACACCGTGGAGATTCTCGATGTGGTCGAGGCTGAAGAAGCCGGCATCAAGCACGCTACGGTGCGCATCACGGGCGCCTATGCGTTCGGTTACCTCACAGCAGAAATGGGCGTGCATCGCCTCGTGCGCATGTCGCCTTTCGATGGGCAAGGGCGCCGTCAAACCAGCTTTGCCGCTGTGGACGTCACTCCGGAGCTTGAAGAGGAACCAGATATCGAGGTTTTGGACAAAGACCTTCGCATCGACACTTACCGCGCGGGCGGCGCAGGCGGACAGCACGTCAATAAGACGGAATCTGCCGTGCGCCTGACGCACCTTGCAACCGGAGTGGTGGTGCAGTGCCAAAGCGAGCGCTCGCAACACAAGAACAAGGGTGCGGCGATGAAGATGATGAAGGCGCGGTTGTTGCAACGGCGTGAAGCGCAACGCAACTCGCAGATTCAGTCGCTGTATGACAGCAAGGGCGATATCGCTTGGGGCAATCAGATTCGCTCCTATGTGCTGGCGCCTTACACCATGGTGAAAGACCTGCGCATCGAAAACAAAGAGCAGGGTGAAACCGGCAACGTCCAAGCCGTGCTCGACGGTGCGGTGCAACCCTTCATCGAAGCGTGGCTGAAGCAGAAAGCACTGAAGCGATGAGCACGGATACGGTTCGTGTACGGCGTGCGTTGTTGAGCGCGTTTCACAAGGAAGGCGTGGTGGAGTTCGCCACGGCGTTGGCAGCGCGCGGAGTGGAGATTCTCTCTACTGGCGGCACGGCCAAGGCCATTCGCGCTGCAGGTGTGGCTGTGCGTGACGTCAGTGACCTGACAGGTTTCCCGGAAATGCTCAGTGGTCGCGTCAAAACCTTGCATCCGCGCGTGCACGGTGGATTGTTGTTCGTACGTAGCGACCCTGCGCACGTGAGCGAGGCTGCCGCGCACAACATTGTGCCCATTGATCTCATCTTGGTCGATCTCTATCCGTTTGCTGAAGTTGCCGCCAAGCCTGGTGCGCAAGCGCACGAAGTCATCGAGATGATCGACATCGGTGGCCCGGCCATGATTCGCTCGGCTTCCAAGAACCACGAGTCTGTCGTCGTGCTCACTGATGTTGCCGACCTTGCCGCGACACTCGCGGAACTCGAAGCCCACGATGGCGGCAGCACGCTGGGCTTTCGTCGGCGCATGGCAGCCAAGGCATTGCGCTGCACTGCGTCTTATGACGCGCTCATCGCTCACTGGCTGGGCGCTGAACGCTTCCCGGAGCGCATGGTGTTGCCGCTCGAATTACGAGCCACCGCGCGCTACGGCGAAAACCCCCATCAAGCAGGTGCGATTTACACCTTGCCCGCGAGCATGGCCGGCGCGGAAGCTCATGTGGCGAGCGCGCAACAACTGTCGGGCAAGGAATTGTCCTACAACAACTTTCTCGATGCCTCTGCAGCTTTCGAAGCCGTGCGCGCGCTGCCTGTGCCTGCGGCGGTGATCATCAAGCACCGCAATCCTTGTGGCGCCTCGATGGGCACAGACTTGCTCAGTGCATGGCGCAGCGCTTTGGCAGGCGATCCACTTTCAGCCTTCGGCGGCATCCTCGCGTTGAACACACCGTGCACTCTGCAGCTTGCACGTGAAGTCGGTGTGCCCGAGCGTTTCTTCGAAGTCATCGTGGCGCCAGCTTTCGAACCCGGCGTCATGGAGCATTTTCACGGTGCGGTGAAGTGGGGCAAGAATGTGCGGCTCTTGGCGACGGGCGCGTTGGATGCAACACCGCGCGTGGACAGCGTCTTGGAATATCGCAGCATCGATGGCGGCATGTTGGTGCAACAACGCGATGTGCATGCGGATATTGAATTCACCTGCGTCACGAAGCGTGCGCCTTCCGCGCGCGAACTGACCGACCTGAAACTTGCGTGGGCTTTGGTGCGCCATGTGACCAGCAACGCCATTGTGTTCGTCAAAGACGGCGCGCTGGTCGGTTGCGGAGCGGGTCAGATGAGTCGCGTGGATGCCGTGGAACTTGCTGCGAAGAAAGCGGGCGAGAAGGCGCGCGGTGCCGTGATGGCTTCCGATGCCTTTTTCCCGTTTGCAGACGGGCTGCTGGCGGGCGCCGCTGCAGGCGTCACAGCCGTGGTGCAACCCGGCGGCAGTGTGCGCGATGCCGATGTCATTCGCGCCTGCGACGAAGCCGGCATCGCCATGGTGCTCACAGGGCGCCGCCATTTCCGCCACTAGGCGCAGCGCCCGAGCGCGTTAGCGTTTGCGTTTCGGCGGTGCATTTTCCGGTTTGAAGGGCGGCAACAAGTCGTCCGATTCTTCACCGCACAGTGAGCCGTCCGCAGCTTTCGCTTGCTGCCAGGGGATGAGGTCTTTGTCCTTCACTTGATCGAACTGAATCTTGCGTTGCACGAAATCGAAGTAGCGCCAGTACTCCTGCTCCAGCGTGTCCATGTCGGCTTCGGTCAGGCCGATGCAACGCTTGAACTCATCGGCACCGGTCTTGCCTTCCAATTCCAACTTCACGTACTCGTGCCATTTCGCTTGGTATTTTCCGGGCTGATCTGGGTGAACCATGCCCTTCGCGTCGCAGTTGAAACGGTTCATGAAGTAGATCAGAAACCAACCTTGGGCATAGAGCTGCCCAACGCGCGGCGGCTCCACGATCTTGCCATCGGGCGTGCGCACGCCATTTTCGATGATGGGCTTGTCGCGATAGCGCGTGTCGATGAGCTCGCGCAAGTTGAAGAGTGCTTTGCGCCCCTCCGTGGTTTGCGATTGGCGGATGCTGCCTAACCGCCCCTGATGCAGTTTGCCGATTTCGTAGGTGCTCTCGCCGGACGGCAGCACAGTGCGTGACGCGCCGCCATACCACTCCGCGATGCCTTCTTGGAACCAGTAGCTGCGCAGCATCATGTCCATCAGCGTGGGGCGGCCCTTGCGGTCTGTCCACGCCCACATCAGTTGGTGCGTTCCTTCGTGCATGATGGTGGTGTGGTCGCAATCGTCGTGCACTGCCAAGCGCCCCGTCATGGGTTCGAAGTGTGCGTAGGCACCACCGGCGCCGCCATCTTGGCCGCTGTACTTGCGGTACATGGCGTAGTTGCGGAAGAGCAACACCGGGATCGGATCTTCGAGCGGCTTCAGATTGAGGCTTGCGCCATATTCCTTGCGGATGATGTATTCGAGAGCCTTGAGCGAGCGTGAACGCGAACGAGCCACGCGCAACGGATTCCAGCTTTCATCTTGCTGCACGAAGAACACGAAGGGCTTCAGCGACGGGTCCGTGGTCATCACCACACCGGACCACTTGAAATCGCCTTTACCTTTCAGGCGTGGGTCCTTCTCCTCTGGGTCGACACTCTTGTCGCGGAAGCGTTGGTCCAAATCCGCAATGATCTCCTTGCTCATCGTTTGCGCCCGCGAATAGAACTCGCCGGCGGCAAATTCGTCCCACGCTTTCTTTTGGACTGCGAACTTGCTGACCAGGGCGCTGACCGAGGCGAGGCGCGTGTTGCTGAGCCATCCGCCGTTGCTGTCGGCGGCGCTGCGCAGGCTCTTGTGTAAGTCCTCGGCTTCCGCTTGTTCGGTGCTCTCGAGCCACGCGGCCATTGCGTATTCAAGAAGTTCGTCTTTGTATTGTGTTTCGCCGCGTGCGAGATGCAGGGGCATGTATGCAGGATCAAGGCGCTCGGTTTCGGTGACCAGGCGTTCGGCTTCAGCTTCGAGCGGCGCCACTTCGGCCGTGCTGCGTTTGGCCATGGTCCATGCCACCGCGACAACGCGAAGCTGTTTGGCGGCGTCCCAGCAGGCGTCTGCTGTGTCTTGTTTCTTCGCGCTGGCAATGCGCGCGATTTCAGCTTTGGCGGCTGCCGTGGGATCCTGCGGTGCTTGCGTTGCAGTGACAGCGGGTTTGTTCGCACCGGCATCAACGGGCTGCTGGTCGCCGCCGCTGACGAGAAAACCGATCACACCAATGACGACCGCCGCTAGGACAGCCACAGGAACAAGAGGGAAGGGCTTCTTGTTGCTTGGCGTTTGGTGGCGCGCGGCCGCGGAAGAGTGTGCCGCTGACTTCGGGCGCATTCCGCTACGTGGAGCAGTGCGCGACGAAGGTGCGTGCTCCGCGCTGCGCTGAGGGGCAGTCATTTCTGACTGACACGAACCGCAGGTGAATGGTTCGCCAGGCGGAACTTGATCCAAGCTGTAACGGGTTTGGCACGTCGGGCACGAGAAAGTCTGACTCATGGCCGCATGGTATCAGCCGAAATCGCCGGAAAGGATGCCTGTCGCGCGGGTAGCTAGCGTCGGCGCAGAAGCAGTTGCTGCACCGTCGCAGTCTGCGCTGGTGTGATGCCGCCCAGAGTCTTCTGAGCGTCCAGCAAGCTCTGGTGCAACTCTTGCAGTGCGGCACGCTGGTCCGCTGTGAGGGCCGCATCTTCGAGCAGCGGCGCGAGTTCACCCGAGTAGGGCACGCGTGGGCCTTGGACCACGGCGGCAGCGCCACGTGGCTTGCTCGGTGTGCGTGGGTCCAAGAGCGGCGCGAGCAGTCCGAAAACACTCAGCAGAAGCACTGGTAGCAACAGTTTCATGCCAATGCCGAAACGCATGTCGCCAGTATCCTCGCTCATGGAGCCTCGATGCTAAGCGGTCCGCGCAGGAACATTTGTTCAGCGTGTTGATGCCCGTTGTCTTTTTGTGCCGCACACCAACGCAGCCATGCTGCGTAGCTGTCTGTTGCCGTCGCAAGAGACCACTGCGACCCGAGGGCTTCGCGGAGCGCATCGCGTCCGTGGAGTGCGTTGGCTGCGCGGCCTTCGATGGCCAGCAAGCGACGCAGCACGCTGTTATCGGCGACGATGCGCACTTGCCCGTTCAGTTCAACGTGCCGCAGGAATTGCAAAAGCGCATGGGACTGCGCCATGAATAGGTGGGCGCGATTCGGATCGCTGCTGAGCCAAGCGTCGCGGGTGGGTTCGGCGCTGTCCAAGAGTTCCAGCAGCGTCAGCGCTGTCGGCGCAGCGGCGTCGCCACGCCACGAAGCCGCGTGATTCTCGAAGCGTTGTGGGAAGCGCGGTCTCGAATCCAGCGTGAAGCGTCCTTGGTGCCAAGGCGCGTCGGAACAAAGTTCGGCGAGACCTTCTTCAAGCCAAAAGCTCCGCCAGGTGTGCGGCTGCAATTGCGCCACGCTCAAATGCGTGGCTTCATGGAGGAACTCGCGATTCCCGGATTCAGCAGGCAAGAGCGCAGCACGCGCGGACTTCATGTATTGAGCCAACGCACGCGGCGCTTCGCGCTGCAGTGCAGCCCCGAACAGCAGAAAATACATTCCCTCGGGTTGTGATGGTGTCAGTTTGAACTCGAAGGCCAGCAGCTCACGCAGCGCCGTGACTTGCCCCATACGCATGTGCAACAGACTTGTCGCAGTGCCCGCATGCGCAACGGCTGTGAGATGCTCTGAACGGACGCTGACGTTGCCAGCGCGCACAGATTTTGGGAACAACGCGGTGATTTCTGCTGGCAGTTGCGGAAGTGGTTCGCTCTGTGCCTTCAAGGCAGAGGTCGGTAGCAGCACCAGCAACGTGAACAGACTCAGCCAACGAGAGGCGCTCATGCGTGCGATCGTACGCCGATGCATGAAGCGAGGAGAACCGTTCAACGCTGGGCGAGGGCTTGGCGCAAGGCGGCGGTGAGAGCTGGGAGCACTTCCGCCACGTCGCCCACAATGCCGTAGTCAGCGACTTTGAAAATCGGAGCTTCGGCGTCTTTATTGATGGCCACGATCACCTTGGAGGTGGTCATGCCCGCGAGATGTTGGATGGCTCCGGAAATGCCGCACGCGATGTAGAGCTTGGGTGCTACGACCTTGCCAGTTTGTCCGACCTGTTCGCTGTGCGGACGCCAGCCCAAGTCCACCACGGCTCGGGACGCACCCACTGCTGCACCGAGCACAGCCGCGAGGTCTTCGAGAGCCTTGAACCCTTCAGCGGATCCGAGGCCACGTCCACCGCTGACCACGATGTCGGCTTCAGCGACATCTTTGGCGCCAGAACTGGCAGCAGCAATGGCAGTGACGACGGCGCTGAAATCCGTGGCTGCTGGCGTGTGATGAAGCGCGCTCACAGTGCCCGCCGTTGCGGGTCCGCTCCAAGCGTCGAAGGCCCCGGGCCGCAAGCTGAACACCGCAGGCTCGGCCATCGGGCGCGTGCTGAGCATGGCCTTGCCCGCGTAGACGGGGCGTTGCGCGTGCAGCGTGCCTGCGTGTGCGCTGAGTTGTGTGCAGTCAGCGAGGTACGCCGCATCGAGGCGTGCTGCTACGGCTGGGGCGAGATCACGTCCTTGTGTTGTGGCACTCACGAAGACGAAAGCGGCATCTACGCTGCGCAGCGCAGCCACCACGGCGTTGGCCGCCGCTTCTGTGGACCAACGTTCGATGCCTTGCATGGTTAGCACGCGGTCCGCGCCGCGCGGGCCTGCGTCCTCTGCCAACGCTTCGGCACCAGGACCAAGCAACAGCGCCGTCACACCGCCACCGACGGCTGGCGCAAGGCGAGCCGCTTCACCCAACGCGGCGAGCGAGGCGTGCTTCAGCACTCCACCGCGATTCTCCAAGACCACTAAAATGCCGTGCGCCATGTTCGTTCCTCAGATCGCTTTCGCTTCATCACGCAACACGCGCACCAATTCCGCGACAGCCGCGGCGCCCGTTCCCACGATGCGTCCACTCTTGCGCGCTTGCGGCAGCTCGAGCTTGAGCGCTTCGAGCCGCGCTGGGAGCGCTGCAACCTTCAGCACATCCAAGGGTTTCTTTTTTGCGGCCATGATCTCTTTGAGGCCAGCGCGGCGTGGTTCGTTCACGCCTTTGTCGAGAGTGAACACTGCGGGCAAAGAGCCTTCGATAGTCTCCACGGCGCCTTCGATTTCGCGCTGCGCGGTGAAGCGGCCGTCCTGAATGTTCAAGTGCGAGACGCGGCTGATGACGGGCACTCCGAGCAAATGGGCGAGGAACGCGCCGGTGCCGCCCACATCGCCATCGACGGATTGTTTGCCGAGAAAGACGACATCAGGCTTGCCGCACTGTGCGGCGATGAGTGCTGCGATGGAATGGGGCCCGAGCGGGCTGTCGGTCTGCAGTTGCACAGCTTTGTCGGCACCCTTGGCGAGTGCTGCGCGCAGGTCTTTCTGGAAATCCACCGGCCCAACATGCACGGCGCACACTTCTCCGCCCACGGCTTCGCGCAACTGCACAGCGGCCTCAAGGGCGTACTCGTCGTACGGGTTGATGATCCACTGAGCGTTGGCGAGGTCGGGATTGCGCCCGTCAGCGGCCACCGCGATGCGAGTGGTGGTGTCGGGAACCCGAGCAAGACAGCAGACGATGTTCATGCAGACACTCCGGCGATCCTGCAGGAAACTGCGTGTTTCCGAGGTCGGTTTTCACGAGCGGCACGCTACGAAGCACGCCCGCACGGGGCAAGCTCCTAAGCCTCAGGGACCGCGCGTTCCAAGGCCCCAAAGAACTCGCCGAGCAGCGCCGGATCAAAGGTCTTGCCGCGTTCCTCGCGCATGATTTGCAGCGCTTCAGGAATAGGGATCGGGTTGCGGTAGGGGCGAGCTGATGTGAGCGAATCGAAGTAGTCAGCGATGCACAAGATGCGCGCCATCACGGGGATTTCTTCACCGGCGAGCTTGTCGGGATAGCCAGTACCGTCCCAGCGTTCGTGGTGATGCCGCACTGGCAACGCAAGCGTGCGCATGAAACTGATGGGTTTCACGATGTACTCACCGATTTCCGGGTGACGCTTGACCGCGGTGAACTCTGCGGCGTCCAGCTTGCCGGGCTTGTTCAAAATCATGTCGTCGATGCCGATCTTGCCCACATCGTGGACCAGACCGCCCATGCGTACGAGGCGTTGGCCATTGTCGTCGAAACCGATGGCGGCAGCCAGCATCTTGGCGTAGTTGCCTGTGCGCCGACCATGCCCAATGTTGAAACGGTCTCGCTCTTCAACCGCGCGTGCGAGAGACAATGTGGTTTCCAGAGTGGCCTGATCTTCGAATTGCTTCTGCTGCTTCAGCACTTGATACAGCTGTGCTTGCGCTGCGAGGAGCTTCTTCTCTTCTGCGCGCTTCACGGTGATACCGATGCGCTCGAAGTTCAGCGGCTTGGTGAAGAAATCGCAAGCGCCACCGCGCAGTGCTTGAATGGCGTGATCCAACTCGAGCGAGCCGGTGATCATGAACACTTCGGTCTCGGGCGAGCGCGCTTTGATCCAGTGGAGCAATTCGAGCCCAGTCATGCCGGCCATGGAAATGTCGGTGAACACCAGGTCCACCACGTTGCTCTCGAGCAGCTCTGCAGCGGCCGTGGCATCTGCAGCCAAGAGGACGCTGTAGCCATTGATCTCGAAGTAAGCGGCGAGGCTTTCGCGCACAGAAGGCTCGTCGTCCACCACCAAGATGGTGCTGATGCTCACACCTTCGCGGGGCAGTTCATCGGGTTCAAATGAAAACGGGGTGGTCATGTAAGCGGAGGCATCGTAGCCGACGCGCCGCCGAGGCCTTCCATGCGGAAGCGCTCGCCGAGATAGGCGCGACGTACGGCTGGATCGCTCACCAAGGCCGCTGCGCTGCCTTGGCGGAACACGCTGCCATCGACGAGGATGTAGGCCCGATCGGTGATGCTGAGAGTCTCGCGCACATTGTGATCTGTGAGCAGGATGGCGAGGCCCTTGCTACGCAAATCCGCGAGGATGCTTTGCAGTTCTTCAACGGTGCGCGGATCGATGTTGGCGAAGGGTTCATCGAGCAGCAGCAGTGTCGGATCGCGAGCGAGCACGCGTGCAATTTCCAAACGGCGCTGTTCTCCGCCTGAGAGCGAAGCCGCTTTTTGGCGCCGCCGCTCCACGAGATTCATGCGCTCCAGCAAATCCAACGCTCGTTGCTGTCGTGCAGCAGCGCTGATGCTGTCGATCCACTCGAGCACGGCGATGAGATTCTCCTCCACAGTCATGGAGCGGAATACGCTCGGCTCTTGAGCGAGGTAGCCCATGCCAAGACGCGCACGCTTCCAGACGGGCGTGTGCGTGACATCGGAGCCACCGAAGGTGATGCGTCCGCTGTCGGGGCGCACAAGACCTGTGATGCAGCGAAACGTAGTGGTCTTGCCCGCGCCATTGGGCCCTAGGAGCCCGACGATTTCGCCAGCGTTCACCGTGAGCGCTACATCCGCGACCACGCGGCGTGTGGCATAGGACTTGCTCAGACTCTCAGCTACTAGGGTGGCCATATCAGCGGATCACGCGGAACGCTTTCAGATTGAGAATGGAATCGAAGATGGTGTTGCCTGCGGGCAAGAAGATGAAGCCTGCTCGTCCGAGGATGAACTCGCGCGGAACATAGTGCATCAGCACGGAGCGCGCTCTGAAGGCGTGCGGCGCGTGCGCCGTGAGCATGTCGAGGGTGCGCGTGTCCATGGCGCGGTGCGCGAGTTGATCGTCTTGCGGGTTGGCGAGGCAGGTGCCGTGCAAAGCGAGCAAAGAGACGCCGTCTTTGTTGGGGAAGCGCGTCAGATCGAGAATGTCGTAGCTTGTGCTTTCGAGTTGCAAGTGATTGCCTGCGATGTCCATGAATTGATGGAGCCGCGCAGCGCCTTCCGCGTCGGCGGGATTCAGCCAAGGATTGTTGTCTTGGCGAGGTGCGTCGAACTCATCCGATACGGCTTCGAGGTCGCCGAGCAAGATGCGGCCATCCTCGCGCATGCGGATGCCGACCATGCGGAACGCGCGAGCGTCCAGCGAATTGGCGGAGTTATCGCCCAAGAGGAGATAGTGCCCTTCGGGTACGTGAAAGGTGTCGCCGGTGCCATCGAACAGTGTGGTGTAGATGTCGCGTTCGAGAGCTAGCCGCGAGAACGCGGCGCTTCCCGAGGTGAGTCCGAAGGCCACGCGGCTTTCGCCGCCGGCCAGCGGGATGACAGACTGCTCATATTCATCGCAGCAGATTTCGGTGCCATCTATGAGAACGCGGATGCGGTCGTCGACATTCTCGAAACTGATGCGCACGGACTTGCCGTGCTGAAGGCGTGCGGCGGTGAGATCCGCGCAATCAATGGCGCGAGCGCCGTGGAGCAAGCGCGAAGGAACCGCTGCACCTTGCACGGCGAGCTCGAGGCGGATGGGCGTTGTCACTTGCGTGCCATCAGTGATGCGCAGGATGACCGAACCAGCTCCGGCAGCAGGTGTCACGTCAACGCTGAAGCGCACGTCGCCCACAGGCAAGCGGATGGTCTCGTCGGCGCGACCGCGGCGTGTGGAAGCTAGTGCGTCGTGGCGCTCTGGAGTGACGGGCGCGCTCAAACCCACCAGCAATTCCGTTGGGCCTGCGTCCAACTGCAACTGTCCGCCGCTTGTCAGCGTGGCTCCTGCGGCCGGGCGCTGCCATGTGTTCCAAATGCGACCGCCCCGAAAATCGGTCCACGCTTCGGTTGGGATTACTGGATTCGCATCAAAGATGGCCGCTTGCACGCCAAGGCTCTTGCGCGTGATGTGGAAAGGCCCCTCGGGTTTCGCAGCGACGAAGATGTCGCCATGTGCGATCTTCAGCGTCTCGCCAGGCATGCCCATGAGGCGCTTCACGTAGTTCACGCGCTGCGAGAGCGGATACATGAACACTTGCACTTCGAAGCGTTCCGGATTGCCAAGCAACGCAGCAGCTTTATCTACGATGATGCGGTCGCCGCCTGGATTGCGCCCGATGATGGTTGGCTCCATCGATTCCGTGGGCACTTGGAAGGCTTCAAAGGCGAACTGCTTGATCAGCAGCGCCATCACCACAGCCACAGTGAAGGCTTCGATATTGGTGCGCCAGAAGCCGCGCTTGCCCACAGTGCTCGTAACGCTCATGCGGGCGCGATGGTAACCGGATCAGTCACGATCGATCTTCAGTGCCGCAAAGAAGGCGCCTTGCGGGATCTCGACGTTGCCGACCGATCTCATGCGCCGCTTTCCGGCCTTCTGTTTCTCGAGCAGTTTGCGTTTGCGCGAGATGTCGCCGCCGTAGCACTTGGCCGTCACGTCTTTGCGCATGGCCTTGATGTTCTCGCGGGCGATAACGCGCGCTCCGATGGCGGCCTGCAGCGCAACTTCGAAGAGGTGACGTGGAATCTCGCCGCGCAACTTCTCGATGAGGCGCCGTCCGAAACGCTCGGCTTCGTCGCTATGGATGATGGCTGAGAGCGCGTCCACTTCAGTTCCAGCCACGAGAATGCGCAGCTTCACCAACGGCGCCGCTTTGTATCCGAGAATTTCGTAGTCCATCGTGCCGTAGCCACGCGTGATGGACTTCAGCTTGTCATAGAAATCGAAGATGATGGTCGAGAGTGCGATTTCGAAAGTGAGCATCACGCGTTCCGGCGAGAGGTATTCGGTGCGCTTGTACTCCGCGTGGCGATCGACGCATAAAGACATGACTTGTCCGAGGTGTTCGGTAGGCGTGATGATGCTCAAGCGCACCATGGGTTCGCGAATCTCGTCGATCACGCCTTCGTCGGGCAGTTTCGCAGGCGAGTCGATGAGCTTGACCTCGCCGCTGCGCAGTAGGACTTCGTAGCTCACGTTGGGCGCGGTCTGCACGATGTCGATGCCGCTTTCCCGCTCGAGGCGTTCTTGCACGATCTCCATGTGCAACAGACCAAGGAAGCCACAACGGAATCCGAACCCGAGGGCTTCCGACGTTTCTGGTTCCCATGTGAAGCTGCAATCGTTCAAGTGCAGCTTGCCAAGCGCCTTGCGCAAGTTGTCGTAGTCGTTCGGCGCGGAAGGGTAGACCCCGCAGAACACCACGGCTTTGGGGCGCTTGTAGCCGGGAAGAGCAACGACGCTGCTGCCTTGACCGGTCACCGTGTCGCCGACACTCACATCGCTCAGCAACTTGATGTTGCAAATGAGGTAGCCGGTTTCGCCTGTGCGCAGTTCGCCTATGGGTTCCATGTTGGGGCGGAAGATGCCGGTCTCGATCACTTCGTAACGCCCACCAGTGCCGATCATCTGTACGCGGTCGCGGGGCTTCACGCTGCCATCCATGACGCGGATGTAAATCACCACGCCGCGATAGTCGTCGAAGGCGGCATCGAAAATCAGCGCGCGCAGCGGAGCGTTGGGGTCGCCTGTCGGAGCAGGTACGCGCCGGATGATGGCCGCCAAGAGTTCATCGATGCCGATGCCGGCTTTCGCGCTCACATGCAAGGCCTCATCGGTCGGCAGGCCCAGAACATGCTCCACTTCCATGGCCACTTCTTCCGGCCGCGCTGTGGGCAAGTCAATTTTGTTCAGCACCGGAATGATGGTGAGGTCGTGCTCCAAGGCGAGGAATGTGTTGGCGACCGTTTGAGCGCCGATGCCTTGAGCGGCGTCCACCACCAAGAGCGCGCCTTCACAAGCCGCGAGACTACGGCTGACTTCATAGGAAAAGTCCACATGTCCGGGCGTGTCGACTAAGTTGAGTTGATAGGTCGTGCCTTCGAAGTCATAGGACATGCGCACTGCTCGAGCCTTGATGGTGATCCCGCGCTCGCGCTCGATGTCCATGTCATCGAGAATCTGATCGTGGCGAAACTCGCGTGTTCCGAGTGTCTGCGTGCGAAGCAGCAGCTTGTCCGCCAGCGTGCTCTTACCGTGATCCACGTGGGCAATGATGGAGAAGTTGCGGATCTGGGATTGTGGCGTCGGATCGCTCATGACATCTCGAGGAGGGGCAGCACCTCCGGAAGGTTTGCGAGCAGTCGTCGCAGCGCCTCACCCCGGTGGCTGATCCCGTGCTTTTGTGCCGGCGGGATCTCGGCAAAGGTTTTACCGAGGTTTGGGAGGAAAAAGAGGGGGTCGTAGCCAAACCCTGTATTTCCCTGTGGATTTCTCAAGATTTCTCCGCGACAGCGGCCTTCCGCCGTGAGTAGCACCCGTCCCGGCAACGCGAGCACGATGACCGCGTGGTACGCGGCTGTGCGTTTCCCTTCGGGCACGCCGTCCAGGGACCGCAGCAACTTTGCGTTATTGCTGGCATCTGTGGCCGCCGGACCACTCCACCGTGCTGAGATCACGCCGGGCGCGCCACCGAGTGCATCGACGCACAAGCCTGAATCATCGGCCAAGGCTGCCATGCCGCTGTGCTGCGCATAGTGGAGTGCCTTCTGCGTGGCGTTTGCGAGGAACGTGTCGCCCGTCTCTGGCGCTTCCGGCGGGCGCACTGGTAGAGCATTGAGAGTGACGAGATCCACGGGCAACCCCGCGAGGATCTCGCGCAGCTCTTGGAGCTTGGCGTGATTACCACTGCCAAGGAGCAAGCGCTTCACGCAAGCACGCTGCGGCGTTGAGCGTGAATGGAGGTGATGCCGCTCTGCGCAAGCAAGAGCGCTGCATCGAAGAGTTCACGGCTGAGCGTGCCGCGCTCGGCGGTTCCTTGAATATCCACGACACGCCCCTCGCTGGTGAGCGCCACATTCAAGTCTGCGTCGGCAGCTTGGTCTTCTGTGGCGCAAGGATCCAGCAGCAGCAGCTCGCCGCTGCACACCACCGACACGGCTGCCACTGGGTTGAGCAGCGGTGTTGTCTTGAGGCCCCCGGTTCTCAGAAGCTGACGCACGGCCAATTCCAGCGCCACCCACGCACCGTTGATGGCTGCAGTGCGCGTGCCGCCGTCGGCTTCGATGACGTCGCAGTCAATGGTGATGCTGAAGCCTGGCATGGCGCCAAGATCGACGCCTGCGCGCAGCACGCGGCCGATCAGGCGTTGGATTTCGACGCTGCGCCCATCGGTCTGCACGCTCTTCCTGCCATCGCGCATTTTGCGTTTGCCTGTAGAGGCGGGCAGCATGGAGTACTCGGCGCTGAGCCAGCCGCGCCCTGATTTGTCCAGCCACTTTGGCAAATCGGTATCGACGCTGGCGGTGCAGATCACGCGCGTGCGTCCGGCTTCTACAAGGCAACTGCCCGCGGCGCAGGGGATGAAGCCAGGCGTGAAGCGCAAGGGGCGTAGTTCATCGGATTGTCTGCCGTCGGTGCGCATGGTGGGAGTTCCTCGTAGTGGCGCGCACCATAGCAACGCTGCTCAGACTGCGTGAAGATCGCGGTAGAGGCCTGCGCGTGCCATCAATTCGGTGTGCGTGCCTTCTTGCACGATGCACCCGCCATCGAGCACGAGAATGCGGTCTGCGCTCACGATGGTGCTGAGGCGGTGTGCAATGACCAACGCGGTCCGTCCGCGCAACAAGTTTGCGAGCGCATCTTGCACGAGCCGCTCAGAGCGCGTGTCGAGGCTGCTCGTGGCTTCATCGAGAACCAGCAATGACGCGTCTTTCAGAATGGCGCGTGCAATGGTGATGCGCTGCAACTGGCCACCGCTCAAGCGCGCACCGCGCTCGCCAACTTGTGTGGCGTAGCCGAGTGGCATCGCCATGATTTCGTCATGGATGCACGCGGCTTTGGCGGCGCGTTCGATGTGGCTCTCCGAGGCCGTTGGCGAGCCGTACGCGATGTTGTCGCGGATC
This sequence comes from Planctomycetota bacterium, assembly GCA_009691765.1. Taxonomy (GTDB): domain Bacteria; phylum Planctomycetota; genus SXUL01. The sequence goes on from SIAO01000003.1 coordinate 166,053, forward strand.
GATGAATTGAACAGGAAAGGCTGTTGACTCACCACCGCGACTTGCGCCAAGAGGCTGCCGCGCGCGATGTCTTGGAGCTTGTGCCCGTCGATGCTGATACTGCCCGCTATGGGTTCATGGAAGCGCAAGATCAGGTCTGCGATCGTCGATTTTCCGGCGCCACTTGGCCCGACCAACGCGACTTTCTCGCCAGCAGCGAGAGTGAAACTGACTTTGCGCAGCACTGGTTGAGCTTTGCCATCGGCGTCGGGATAGGTGAACTCGACTTCGTTGAAACGCACTTCGTGCCGCACCGGCCCAATCGTGACGGCGTTGGCGACATCTTGAATCTCGATGGGGAGGTCGATGACATCGAAGACTCTGGCTGCAGCAGCTAAAGAGGTCTTCCATGTTGAGAATGCAGCCGCCAAACGCTTCACTGGGCGATAGAAACTGATCAAGGCCAACAAGAACGCGGTGAAACCGCCAGCCGTCAGTCCGAACCTCTCAGTGACGACGAGGTACGACCCAGCGAACAAGATGACAGCGAGCAAGGCACCGTTGACGAGGTCTGTGATGCCGCGTGAAAGCGCGAGCGTGCGCGCCAAAGACATCTGCCGCCGCAGCCACTCTTGATTCACTTCGCGGTACTCGTCTACCTCGCGCTGTTCCATGCGAAAGGCCTTCACCACACGCACACCGGTGAGCACTTGGTTCACCGACTGCATAGTGTCCGCGAGGCTCGACAGTGTGCTGTGGCTCTTGCGCTGTGCTCGCTTGCCGAGGCGCCGCACTGGCACAACGATGGCAGGGACAAAGATCAGCGACGCCACGAACAACTGCCAGTTGATCGCCGCCGCAGCCACCGCGCCGCCGAGGATCACCATGGGCTGCATCAACAACTCGCCCAAGAATACTGTGATTGTGCCGTAGGCCGTTTGCGTGTCGTTACTGAAGCGCGACACCAAATCGCCGAGGCGGTTCTGGCTGAACCAACTCACTGGCAACTGCACTACGCGTGCCATCAGTTTCACTTTGAGGTCGCGCACCACGAGTGCCGCGAGGTACTTGGCCATGAACTCGTTGGCATAGGCAGCGACAGCCCCGAGCATTCCCGCGAGCAACATCACGACCGCAACGGCCACAGCGATGTGGAGACGTGGATCGAGGTCGGCGCAGAGAGGCAGGTTTGAAGCCAGCACCCCGAAATCGCGGAACAGTGAGTCCAACCAGCCGGCCGTTGCATCAGCTGGTGTGGTGCCAACGAGCACTTGATCTACAAACACTTTGGCCAGCAGAATAGGGGTGGCGTCGGTGATGCCGCTGATCACCATGGCGACCATGGCTAGGGCGGTGGCTCCGCGGTGGCGAAGAGCGAGCCGCAGGAGCCTGCTCGTGTGGGAAGCGGTAGGGCTGGCGTTTTCGCCTTCAGGTGGAGTCATTGGGTTGCGCTGGCCTCGCCACGCCCGATCGTGGCACGGTAGGCAGACTCTATGCGCCACAAAGCCTCACCGGAAGCGCCGCTGCTCCGTACAATACTCACGGTGAGACACACGAACTCCATCTGGTTTGCTTTTCTCTTGCTGCTGCATGCGGCGTTGCCGTTAGTAGCTCAAATTCCGTATGGAGGCCCTGCCGGCGGTGCAAGCCCGACTTACACGGGGCCCGTCGGCGGTGCGACGTTTGGATCCGGTGGGGCCTATCAGGGGCCGACCGGCGGTGCAGCTCCAACAACGGCCTACAGCGCGCTCACGATTGCTCCCCGCGCGCGCTTCAACATTCCGCGCCAGCGTCCTGCTCGCGGTCGCTTCAGTCCGCTGCCTACTGGGCCGTTGCCGGTGCGCCCTGTGGGGCCGATTCCGTTACCAACACCTATTCCGCCTGCACCTGGTCAGAATCCACCTCATGCCAAAGCAGCTTCTACGCCGTTTGGGCTGCCGTGGCCTCAAGAACAGTGGGAGAACTGGTGGGCGCTGAACGCTGAGCGGCATTTGGAACTCACGCGCAGCTACGCCGCCCGTTCGCGTCTCGCAGAAGCGAGTGGTGACAGCTTCCTCGGCGCACTTGGCGGGCCGTTTGATGAAGCGCCCATGGACACTGCGCGGCTCTTGGTAGTCGCGCGCTGTCGGCCCGTTTTGAAGCCCTTACTGCAAGACAACAACGCCATCGTGCGCGGAGAAGCGGCGTTGGCTCTCGGCAAACTCGGCGGTGCGGAAGCTGTGGCGTCTTTGAGTCCGATGCTGTCAGACGGCAATCGTTTTGTGCGTCAGATGGCTGCGCTCGCGTTGGGATTGACAGCGGCAGCAGAAGCGCTGCCACCGTTGGCTGCACTGGCGCGGAACGAAAGCGAGTCCGATCACGAGCGTGCCTTTGCGCTGCTTGCCCTGGGAGTGCTCGGCAAGCCTGCCGCCGTACCTGTGCTCTTGGCGGTGGCGTCCCGCGAGAGTGAAGCCCGTTTGATTCATGCGTGCAGTTGGTTCGCGCTCGGCGCACTCGGCGGCGAGGACGCGGCGCGCATGTTGGAAGCTGCTGCGCTGAATCTGCGGGAGCATGCTGAAGTGCGCGCGGTTGCAGCAGGGGCCTTGGGTCAGGCCATGGGGGCTGCCGCTGGTGAGAAACTCCTCGGCTTGCTGCAAGATTCTGAAATGCAAGTGCGTCGCTCAGCCGCGCTGGCTTTGGGAAGGCGCGAAGATTTGCAAAGTGCTTATGCGGCTCGCGATGGTTTGATGTTGCGACGACATGTGTGGCGCGAAAGTGGCTTTCTCACGGCCGCTGCGGAGCGCGCGTTGGAGGCACAGATCCATGACGCAGAGAAGCGCGGCCAAGTGCTGGCGCATGCGATGCAGTTGCGCGAATCCAAAGTGCGTTTGGCGTTGTGCAAGGCTCTCGACGAAGACGGCGATCGTATGGTGCGGCATTTCGCGGGTGCGTCGCTCGGCCGCATCGGTTCACGCGAAGCGGTCGAAGCGTTGAAGCAGAGGTTTGAAGCACAGGGTGCGATTGAATCCACACGCTCATGGCTCGGGATCGCGTTGGCTTCCGCGGGCTGTCGCGACATCCTGCCGGCGTTGCGCAAGGATGTCAGTGAGCGCGGGGCACAAGCGTCGCACCGGAACGCGTGCATGGTGGCGCTCGGGATTTTGCGCGATGAAGCCTCTGGCGACATTGTGATGGACATCGCCATGACTGCAGGCGATCCGCAGTTGCGCGCCGGAGCGTCGTTGACGCTCGGGATCATGAACTACCGGCCTGCGCTGAAGAGCCTGCGCGCGGCTCTCACAAGCGAAGACAACCTCGAACTGCGTTCAGCGTTGGGCATGGCGCTTGCAGTCTTGGGCGATCCGCCGAGCCTCGATGTGCTGGAGACGCATGTCTTGAATGGCAAGACAGGTCTCGCACGTATCGAAGCGGCAGCAGCGATCCAGTCGTTCCACGCTCCCGCCGCGATGGATGTGCTGCTGCGCAGCATCCAAGACAAGAGCGCTTCCGACCAAGTGCGCGCAGTGGCGTTGCATGCGCTGGGTGAGGTGACGCAAAAAGACTTCGCTTCGCCTTTCGATCAACTCTCAGAGACTTGGAACTACTTGCTGTCCTTCTGGCCCATCACGGACGCACTGCTGCGCTGAAGCCCTCAACCCAAGTGAGGTGCGTTCGTGCCGGATCGAGGCGCTGCTCGAGCCCAGCTTCCGAGCGCAGCAACACGCCGAGAATGGGGTCGGCCTCTAAGACGCGGCCTTGAACGATGGTTTCGCCCATGGTGGCAATCACGTGGCGCCCGCGCAGGACATCGCATTGCAGTGTGTTGGAGCGCAAGTGCTCAAGTGCTCCGTTTTCGAGGAGTTCCAGTTCTGTTTCAAGACACCGCAAGAGTGCAACGACGAGTTCCTCGCGGCGCCACGGGCCGGGGCCGAAGTCGCTCAAAAACGCTGGAGGTATGGCTGTGTCTGAAAGCGTCGGCAATACGCCTCGCGTCAGATTGAGGCCGATACCAATGACAGCGTGAGAGCGTGCGCCTTCTGTGGTGACATCCACGAGAATGCCAGCCAGTTTTCCGTTTCCGAGCATCACGTCGTTCGGCCACTTGATGCCGGCGGGCACAGAGGCGTTGCGCAGTGTGGTCGCAACCGCGAGTCCGGCGCAGGGGGCGAATAGGCGCAGCGATTCCATGGCAGGCAAGCGGCGCAACAGGCAAGAAAGATAGAGCCCGTGACGCGCTGGACTTTCCCATTGAGTCCCGCGCCGACCACGTCCCTGGGTTTGTGCATCCGCGACCACCACGGCGCCATCCGGTGCTCCGGCTCGGGCACGAGCCAGAAGAAAATCCGAAGTAGAACCAACCCGCCCAAGCAGAGTCGTAGAGCTGCCGAAACGGCTGCCCTCAAGTGCCTCTTGGAGTTTCGAGAGACGCAGCGGCGTCGCGCCTTGCCTCACGGCGTTTCGATCGCTCGGATCTTCAAAGCGAGGTCCAGCGCTTTCACGGAGTGGGTCAATGCGCCAATGCTCACGCGGTCGACACCGCAGGCGCCGATGGCAGCAAGTCTGTCGAGCGTGATGCCGCCGGACACTTCGAGGAGCACTCCTAGTGCGTTGCGGTTGCGCAGCGCCACGCAGCGACGAATAGCGTCGAGGCCGAAACCATCGAGCATCACCACTTCAGGTTTCTCGTGAAGCACCGCTTCAAACTGAGCCTCGGTTTCCACTTCCACTTCGATGACGAGCTTGGGCCAGCGCTCGCGCGCGCGGCGCACGGCAAGAGCGGTTGATACAGCTTCCAAGCGTGCCCCGCAGAAGTTCACGTGGTTCTCTTTGATGAGCACTTGGTCAGAGAGGCTTGAGCGGTGGCTCAACCCGCCGCCAGTGCGCACCGCGTATTTGTCGAGCAGGCGCCAGCCGGGACAGGTTTTGCGAGTTTCCTGCACGCGCGTCACGCTGCCCGCAAGCGCGTCGACGCAACGAGCCGTGGCGGTGGCGATCCCGGACATGCGTTGCAAGAAGTTGAGCAGCGTGCGCTCGATGGCCAGGATCTCACGTGCGTTGCCGCGTAGTACGGCGACATCACAGGGCGTCGAGCAGTGCGCGCCTTCCGGCAGCAAGAGCTCTGCGTGCAAGTTAGGGAATGCGCGCATCAGCGGGCTCTGTGCGTCGAGGAGCGGGAGTCCGCAAAGCACACCGCCTTCGCGCAGTTCAAGAGCAGCAACTGCGTTCGCCGTTGCAGGAACGAGAGCGAGACTCGTCACATCTTCACGAATATCATCTTCGTGAAGCGCCAAGTTGATGAGCGTTGCGGTGCTCGGGTGAGCGAAGGGGTCGGTGTTCACGCGGCCCATTCTCCGCCGTGACGCCCGCGATGGAAGGGAGTGCTCCAAGCGGCGCCAAGGTCATCGGAGCTAACTCCATGCTGTGCATGGAGATGCAACGAATCGGCTTTACCTCGGTCCGAAGTTGGATTCCAAGACATGCGAGCGCGACGAGACTCAGTCCGGCGTAAAGAGCTTGGCGAGCATAGTTTGTATCGATTTTCGGTTGCATTTCACGGACCCCATGGCATCGCGTCCCAGAGACGGTCGCGCGATGTGAAAACGCCATAAACCATGCAGGAACTGCGCGGTTCTCATGCAAGCCGAGAGGCATAAGCCATTCCCATATTGAGGTTTAGATTATTAATTTGACCATCCGCCGTCCGCTCTCGGTGGTACTCTTGCGCGTCCTTCCCGAGACCACTGCATGTCCACCATCACTAAGAAAGAACTCGTCAACCGGATTGCTGATCGGATCCAGCAGTCGAAGCTCCTCACGCGTGATGTCATCCAGATGTTTCTGGATGAAATCGTCAGGGAGCTCGGTACCGGTAACCGTTTGGAGTTTCGTGAGTTCGGCGTCTTTGAGGTGCGCAAGCGCGCAGCTCGCAAGGCTCAGAATCCACGCACTCTCGACAAAGTCACGGTGCCCATGAAGCACGTCGTGAAGTTCAAAGTTGGTCGCCAGATGAAGGAAGTCGTCGATCGACTGCCGACTCCTGGCAAGAACGGCGTGAGCGCACCGATCAACGCCCCTTGATGCCGCAGGTGGTTGCGGTGAGTCTTGGTGGCCGATTCATGGCTTCCGGAAGCTCTGCACGGCGCTCGTTGCATGGACTCTCACGCGCTCGATGTTCTTGGCTTCGCAGCTGTGCGAGGGCTGCTAGCGGGGTACGCCGGCTCGCCGCTTGGCCGTGCGCTCGCCGAACGCATCTCCCCATCGGCGGATGCGCGGGCCGTCGAAGCAAGCCTCGCCCAAGTTGATGAAGCTCTTGGTTTGCTCGCGCGCGGCGTCGAACCACCTGTGCGCGGGCTGGATAGCGCGTCCGCGATCTTGCGTGTCCTGCGAAGCACCGCTGGAGCCGGCAGCGTCGAACCGCTGGCCGCCGTCGGCAGTCGTATCGCAGCTATTCAGCGCTTGCTCGAAGACCTTCGCGGGAGGTCGCTCGAATGCCCTCGCTTGGCAGAACTTGCGCGCCTTGCCCCAGACCTTCGCGTCGTGCTCGCACGTCTTGCAGCCATGCTGGACGGTGACACCGTGCGCGACACGGCTTCGGATCTGTTGCAGCGCCTGCGTCGCGAGAAGGCGGAAGCGGAAGTGCAAGTGCGCGCGTTGCTCGATGGGCTTGCTGCTTCGGCACGCCTGCGCCCTCACTTGATGGAGCGCGGCGTTGCTTTGCGCAACGGCCGCCTCGTTCTGGTGGTTCGCAGCGAACATGCTGGACAGGTGCCGGGCTTGTTGCACGATCGCAGTGCTTCTGGCAGCAGTGTGTTCATCGAACCGAAAGAAGCCGTTGTGCTCGGCAACGCGCTTGCCGACATCGCGGCCCAAGAAGCGCGTGAACTCGATCGGTTGCTCGCGGAGCTCACTCGATTGCTCTTGGATCATGAAGCCGAGATCGCAGGCGCAGAGGCGCGAGCCGCGTGGATCGATCACAGCTTTGGTCGTGCTCGCATGAGTCTCGCGTTGGGATTGAGCGCTCCGCGGCAAGTGGCCGAACTCACGCTGCATCTGCGCCGTGCGTGCCACCCTGTGTTGTTGCACGCTTCGAAACAGCCCGGCGGCGCGCCTGTCGTGCCCATGGATCTCTGTTTGACCACCGACCGTCGTCTTCTTGTTGTGACGGGGCCGAACACGGGTGGCAAGACCGTCGCGCTGCGCACCGCCGGTTTGATTCAGCTCATGTTTCAGTCGGGGCTGCACATTCCCGCGGCGCCCGGGAGCGAATTGACGGTGCTTGAGGATGTACTCGCGGACATCGGCGACGAACAAGACATTGCGCAGTCGCTGTCCACTTTCGCCGGGCACATTCGCTCGGTGACGCCGATGCTGCAACCCGCTGGATCGCGCAGATTGCTGTTGATCGACGAATTCGGCAGTGGCACGGACCCTGTCGAAGGTGCAGCTCTTGGCGAAGCGATGCTCGAGCACTTGCTTAGGACAGGCTGTCTCGCTGTGGTGACGACTCACTTGGGCATGTTGAAGGCTTTTGCCTTTTCTCGCCCCGGTGCGGAAAACGCCTCCATGAGTTTCGACGCTGAAACGCTGCGACCGACCTACGAGTTGGTCACTGGCATTCCAGGAAGCAGTCAGGCGTTGGCTGTGGCTGTCCGTTACGGCGTTCCCGCCGAGGTGGTGGAGCGCGCGCGCACACTCTTGCAAGGCGGTCGCGAGCGCGAAGTGCAGTTGCTCGATGATCTGGCACGCGCGCGTCATGCGAGCGAATTGGCGCGTCTTGCAGCAGAGGCCATGAAAGCAACATCTGCTGAGCGCCTCGGAGCTGCCGATGAAGAACTGCGCCGTGCGCAAGGCGAGCGTGGACGCTTGGAGCTTGAAGCGGAACAAGAGGTGCGCCGCGTGCTGGATGCGCTGAATGATGCGTTGCGCCCGCATGTGGCAGCACTTTCGAGCGTGCCCCCAGCCCTGAGGTCCAGCGTGGAAGCTGTTGCGGCCCTGCTTGCGGATCATGTTCGTTTCTCCGCGTTTTCGGAGCGTCGTCGCGTGTACCTCACTACGCTGCGAAAGCACGATTCCGTTTGGGTACCGCGCTATGGACAGACCTGTCGCATCGAGAAGTTGGATCGAGCGCGCGAGCGGCTCACAGTGCGCGTGGGCAACCTGTCGATGGAGCTTGGCTTCGCTGACATCTCCTTCGTGACGCAGCCCGACGCGCCTCAGCGCTGAGGATCGTCATCCGCGAGCGTCCAGCGCAGCCGCGTGTCGCCTGCACGCCACGCTACGAGCGCCGCTTGGAGTCGCACAAACACTGGCAGTCCCGTTGCGGCGAGGTCGTGCTGCTGCTGCGGATCGGCTTGCATATCGAAGAGTTGCCACAGCGGTCCGTCTTTCGCTGGCAAGCGCAGCAGTTTCCAACGTCGTGTGCGCAGCATGTTGTCTTTGGCCTCAAGCACTTGTTCGTGATGTTCGGGACGGAGCACGAAGCTGTTGCGAAACGCCGGGTCCACCATCAGCGTTTCGCTCATGGGGCGTACTGCCAGTGCGCCTTGTGGATGAAGTGGCTTGGGATGAAACAAGTAGCAAGTCTCAGCAAACGCAGGCAAGCTGAGATCGGTGCTGGTGCCATCGAGCAGCGGCGCGAGATCCACACCTTCACAGCTTGCAGGCGCGGGCAGTCCTGCGAAGCCCAGCATGGTGGGCATCACATCGACGCCCCGTGTCACAGCATTGACCACGCGGCCTGCGTGCACTGCCTGTGGCAGGCGCACGAGGAATGGGATGCGTGTGGTCTGATCGCCACCGAAAAAATTCGTGCCGTGTCCTAGGCTCGTGCCCGGGTCGTAGAGATCGTCGCCATGATCTGACGTGATGATGAGCACAGTGTGTTCGAGGCGATCGGTTGCGCGTAGCGCGCTGACGATGCGGCCAACGAGATCATCAAAGTCGCGGACGCACGCGTCGTACAAGTTGTGCACTTGCAGGCGTTCAGCGCGCTCTACGCTGTCCGGGAAGCCGTGCATGATGAAGTCATCGATGTCGAACGTCAGCTCACGGGTGTTGGGGCCGACGTAGTCTGGATCGGCGAATCGCGCTAGGTTTTCGGCGCCGGGCATGTAGGGAAGATGTGTGTGCGAGGTAAACAGCAGACCAAAGAAGGGCTTGTCCACAGCGTTTGCGGAGGCCATCTCAGCCCAGAGCCGCTCTTGCAACCTCTCTGCAGAGAGCCACGAAGTCACCCGGTCCATCTCGGGGAACAGGAACTCACCAAGCGCGTTGGCGAAATGTAGCGGGACGGCCCAGTGGGCGGCGAGGGCCGCTTCCGCCACGAACACATCGAGGTTTTGAATATCGCTGGCGTGGTTGGCACTGAAGCCGTGATCAGTTGCTTTGAAGCAGTTTCCAGCCCAGTTGCTCGAGACAGCGCTGTGCCAGCCGTGAGCATTGAGCAGGCGCGGCAAGGTGTCTTGATCGTCGCTGATGCGCTGCGAGGCTTGCGCCGGAATAAACATGTAACGCAGACCGTGCGTTTGAGGCCAGCGACCGGTGAGCATCGTCGTCCAAGATTCCAGCGTGCTCGCGGTGGCCACGGTCATGCCATCGAAGCGCACGCTTTCGCGTGCGAGAGCATCGATGTTGGGCGAGGTGTCTCGCGAATAGCCGTAGCAACCAAGGTGATCTGCGCGCAGTGAATCTGCAGCGACAATCAGCAAGTCTGGCTGCGTGCGCGCTGTTCGCAGCGGCACCTCGCTCTGAATGCTGAAGCTCGCTGCAACCAAGATCATCGCGCTGGGTACGACACAAAAGCCTCTCAAACCAGGAGAGCGCAACATGCGCCAGAAGGCCCACAGAACGAGTGCGACGAATACACTGGTCATGCTCCAAAACAACGTGGGCCCAACGATGGACGCGGCCAGCTGCGCCGGGGCGACGCGCGCGACGACGCGCTTAAGAGCGTCTGCAGAACCAGGCTGAGCGAGCGCGATGGGTCCGAGGCTTAGGAGATGCACCGCGATGTTGGCGGGCAGAATCCAAAACAAACTCCCCCAGAGGCGTCGCTCTTGCACAGCTTTGCGGCGCGACAGCAGCGGCCACGTCAGGAAAGCGAATGCGGGCGTGAGCAGCAGGTAGCCTGGCAGCAGTCGCAGGTTGGCGCTGACTGCGACACCTATGTGCTGCGTGCGAACGATTTCTGCGAACACGTTCTCCATGGGCAAGGTGCCCAATGCGAAGGCGGCGCAGCACAACAAGAAAAGCATCACCGCAAAAACGGTGTGGCAAGCGAGGAAAACCAAGAAGCAGCGGCGTGAGTCAGTCAGCATGTCGTCCCCGGGGAATAGCGGAATGCAGCCCCACTGTCCACAGCGGCGCTCCTGCTACGGTGGAAGCCATGGCCACATTTTCTTGGATCACCGCCGGTGAATCTCATGGGCCCGGTGTGCTTGCAGTTCTTGAAGGCGTGCCGAAGGGCCTCGCGCTCAATGTGCAAGACATTGATGCCGCGTTGGCACGACGACAACGCGGGTATGGCCGCGGCAAGCGCATGCAGATCGAGAGCGACCGCGTTAGCATTTTGAGTGGATTGAAGCAGGGCCAGACCCTTGGTTCGCCGCTCACTTTGCTCGTGAAGAACAATGATGAGCGGATCGATCAGTACCGCACTCTCACGCGGCCGAGGCCAGGACATGCAGACTTTGCGGGTGCTTTGAAGTACGGAACACGCGATTGCGCCGACGTGATGGAGCGTGCGAGCGCTCGTGAAACTGCGGCGCGTGTTGCTGCAGGTGCTGTCGCGGCGCAGGTGCTCCGCGCCGTTGGTATTGAAGTCTTGGCGCTCGTAGATTCCATCGGGCCAGTCGCGCTGGATGTGCCTCGTTTGCCGCTCTCTGCACTGCGGGCGTTGGTGCTAGCGAGTGAAATCGGAGCGGGGGATGCAGCTCGTGAAGCGGAAGTTGTGCGTGCGATAGATGCTGCTCGAAATGCGCACGACACGCTCGGCGGCACGTTTGTGGTGCGTGCGACTGGGTGCATGGCAGGACTTGGATCACCGATGCAGTGGCGGGAGCGGCTCGATGGCCGTTTGGCTCAAGCGCTGCTCTGCATCCAAGGCATCAAGGCCGTGGAAATCGGGGCAGGCTTTGCGGCGGCGACGCTGCGTGGCAGCCAGTGTCACGATCCCATCGTTCGCGATGAAAGCGGCGCACTTTCAAGGACAAGCAACAACGCTGGAGGCATCGAGGGTGGCATGAGTAACGGCATGGACCTCGTGCTTCGAGCAGCCATGAAACCGATTCCGTCGTTGCCAAGCGGGCTTCCCTCCGTCGATTTGCTGACAGGAGCGCCCGCCATAGGTGTCTACGAGCGCTCGGACGTGTGTTCGGTCCCCGCAGCGAGTGTGGTGGGAGAAGCGATGGTTGCGCTCACACTTCTGGAGGCCTTGGCTGAACGCGTAACCTGCGCGACCATGGCAGAGCTGATTTTTGAAGTCAATTCAATGCGTAGCAAGCATTTAGGGTTCTTGGCGCTCCAGAATCCCGTTTTTGGGGATTGAGAAGGCGGGTTCGAGCGGCTATCACGCTCCGCCGCACCCCTCGGGCTGTCCCGTGGCTAGTCAGAAAAGGTCAGCGGACCGATCAACCATGCAGCGCGTGAATGGAAGTCAGCTTGACTCTGTTCCCGCGTCGCGTAGCATCCCCGCCCTGCTCGTGCGGGGGTGCTCCGCCAGCGTAGCTCAATGGTAGAGCAGCGGTTTTGTAAACCGCAGGTTGACGGTTCGAGTCCGTTTGCTGGCTCTTGTGCCGTGTGATCGGTCTCGGTGTGTGGCATGACAACATGTGTGCGGGGAGATACCGAAGCGGTCAAACGGGACAGACTGTAAATCTGTTGGCATTAGCCTTCGAAGGTTCGAATCCTTCTCTCCCCATCGGGGAAGGGCCAATGCACCGCGCGAAGCTCGCAGTTTGCGGGTGTAGCTCAGTGGTAGAGCCCCAGCCTTCCAAGCTGGTTGCGAGGGTTCGATTCCCTTCACCCGCTCAAGTTGTCCGGAGCCGCAAGGCTTGCGGAGGACACGAGGATCTTGGAGGTCTTCGAGGATAGAAAAAACGCTGCTACTGTAGCTCAGTCGGTAGAGCACGTCCTTGGTAAGGACGAGGTCTCGGGTTCAAGTCCCGACAGTAGCTCCAGACAGTGGGCGAGCGTGGCCAAGGGGCTGCGGCGTCCCGTGGTGTTGTAGGTGGTTGGTGTTGTTGGCCTGCCTCAAGGGGTGGGCGAGAGAAGAGAGACAGATGGCCAAGGAAACTTTCAAGCGCAACAAACCGCACGTGAATGTGGGCACCATCGGCCACGTCGACCATGGCAAGACCACGTTGACGGCGGTGATTACCAGCGCGATGGCCCTCAAGGGTCTTGCGGTCGCCAAGGGCTACGGTGACATCGACAACGCCCCTGAAGAGAAAGCACGCGGCATCACTATCAATACCGCGCATGTGGAATACGAGACGGTCAACCGTCACTATGCCCACGTCGACTGCCCCGGACACGCTGACTATGTGAAGAACATGATCACCGGTGCGGCGCAAATGGACGGCACGATCTTGGTCGTGGCATCCACCGACGGTCCGATGCCACAAACCCACGAACACATCCTGCTGGCAAAGCAGGTCGGCGTGCCTGCCATCGTGGTGTTCATGAACAAAGTCGACCAAGTCGACGACCCGGAATTGCTCGATCTCGTGGAAATGGACATCCGCGAGTTGCTCACCAAACACGGCTTCCCCGGTGACACCACGCCGATCATCAAAGGCTCGGCTCTCAAGGCCGCGCAGGCGATGGAGGCTGGCGGCAAGCAAGATCACGAAGCCCTCAAGCCCATCTATGCACTGATGGATGCCGTCGACACATTCATTCCGCAGCCCGTGCGCGAAACGGACAAGCCCTTCCTCATGCCCGTGGAAGACGTGTTCTCCATCGAAGGTCGCGGCACGGTGGTCACTGGTCGCGTCGAGCGCGGTGTGGTGCACATCAACGACAAGCTCCAGATCATCGGCCTCATGCCTGAGCCCCGCGACACGGTGTGCACGGGCGTCGAGATGTTCCGCAAGATCTTGGACGAAGGCCGCGCCGGCGAAAACATCGGCGTTCTGCTGCGCGGTACGAAGAAGGAAGAAGTGGAGCGTGGCCAAGTGCTCGCAGCTCCGAACTCCATCACGCCGCACACCAAGTTTGAAGCCGAGGTGTACGTGCTCAAGAAGGAAGAAGGCGGACGTCACACACCGTTCAACAACGGTTATCGCCCGCAGTTCTACTTCCGCACCACGGACGTCACTGGCACTGCGAATCTGCCTGCGGGCGTCGACATGGTGATGCCTGGCGACAACGTGAAGATTGACGTCGAACTCATCCAACCGATCGCCATGGACATCGGTCTGCGCTTCGCCATTCGCGAAGGTGGCAAGACGGTGGGCGCAGGTGTTGTGAGCAAGGTTCTCAAGTAATCGCACGCTGCCGGAACGCGGGCCGGTCACCGGTTCGCGTTGCTGCACAGAGGCCGAAGAATGCTGAATGTCTACAAGCCAGATCAGGGGATGCTCACGCGTTGGATCGCGTTTTGGAGCATCACAGCCCTGGTTGTGTGGGGCGGAATCGCCTTGTACGACTGGCTGGTGGGCACCACCGACTTTGCGCGCGTGTTGCTTTTCGAGCAGGGCCCGGAAGGCATGCTGATCCCAGTCATCGATCAGCGCCTGAATTGGGCGTTTGTTTGCTGCTGGATCGTTGTGCTTGGTGGCACTCTCGGTGTGCAGAAGTTCATTCTTGCAAACCCGCGCAATTCGGATTTCCTCATCACCACCGACGAGGAAGTCCGCAAGGTCACGTGGCCGAGCTGGAAGGATGCCTACAACAGCGCTCTCGTGGTGCTGGTGTTTGTTGCCATTCTTGCGGTGTTCCTCGTGGCTTCAGATCGCGTGGTGGAGTTCCTCTTTGGCCTCGCGATGAAGATTGCCTGACATGACCTTGGCTGCTGACAACTCTCAACCAACCGCAACCGCAGCTGCTGCAGCACCAGCAGCAGTGGCAGCGCACTGGTTCTTGGTGCGCGTGCAGAGCAACAAGGAAGACACCGTGCGGCGCAATCTTGAACGCCGGATCGCTTTGCGCGGTCTTGGGCGCAAGGTGTTGCAAGTGGTGGTCCCCACTGAGAAGGTGGCGGAAATGAAGAACGGGAAGAAGCGCACCCGTTCAGTGAAGACATACCCCGGCTATGTGCTGGTGGAAATGCTCATGGACGACGAGTCTTGGGCGTTTGTGCGCGAGACGCAAGACGTGGGCGACTTTGTCGGCGGTGGAAACACTTTCCAGCAGAAGCCATTCCCTTTGCGCCCCGATGAAGTGAACAAAATCTTCGGTCTCGAGTTGGGTGCCAACGAGACGGCACGCTTGAAGATCGACTTCGCAGTTGGCGACAGCGTCAAGATCTGCGAAGGTGCCTTCGAGAACTTCGAAGGTGTTGTTGAAGAAATTAACGAGCAGAAGGGGCTCGTCCGAGTGGTTGTCACCATCTTCGGGCGCGCAACTCCTGTGGAAATGCAGTACTGGCAGGTGGAATCGATCAGCTGATCGAGTATCCATCCGTCACCCGAATCAAAGGCAAGTCCAATGGCGAAGCAAGTCACCGCGAAGATCAAACTGCAGTGCCCGGCCGGCCAGGCCACACCGGCGCCGCCGGTTGGACCGGCGCTTGGTCAGCATGGCGTGAACATCGCCATGTTTGTGAAGCAGTTCAACGACGCCACACGCTCTCAGTTGGGCATGATCATTCCGGTGGAAATCACCGTGTACAGCGACCGCACGTTCGAGTTGCTTTACAAGTCGCCGCCTGCCAGCGTGCTGTTGGCTAAGGCCGCAGGTGCTGCCAAGGGCGCTGCGAATCCGCGCACCGACAAGGTGGGCGAGGTCACAAAGGCTCAATTGCTCGAGATCGCAAGAATCAAAGCCAAGGACATCAATGCCGGTTCGCCGGATGCTGCTGCTCGCATGATCGCGGGCACGGCAAGGTCCATGGGTATCAAGGTCGTAGGTTGACAACATAAGTTCGAGCGGACCCTGCGGGGTTCGATGGAATCCGCGCTCCTTGAGTGGCGCGGGCACGCAGTAGTGGGCCAACGGGTGCGGCCGAACTGCTGCGGAGAAGAAACCACCCGGGAGAGTTTCGATGGCCTATCCAGGCAAGCGATATCGCGCCGCAAGTGCGCAGCGGAAAGCGGAACGTGTGTACGACGTTCGTGAAGCCGTTGAACTTTTGGGGCATTTCCCCAAAGCAAAGTTTGACGAGACCGTTTCGGTCACTCTGCGTCTCGGCATTGATGCCAAGCAGTCTGATCAAACTGTTCGCGGCGCCATGAGTTTGCCTCACGGTATCGGCAAGGAATTACGCGTCGTTGCCTTTGCAGAAGGTGCGAAGGCCGAAGAAGCGCGCGTCGCAGGTGCGGTGTTCGTTGGCGCTGGTGACCTTGCTGAGAAGATCAGCGGTGGTTGGACGGACTTCGATGTCGCGGTAGCAACACCCGACATGATGAAGCACGTCGGCAAGCTCGGCAAAGTGTTGGGCCCGCAAGGCAAGATGCCAAGCCCCAAGGCCGGCACTGTCACGCTCGACATTGCGTCAGCGGTGCGCGAGTTCAAAGCCGGCAAGATTGAGTTCCGCAATGATGCGGGCGGCAATCTGGCGGCGCCGATGGGCAAGCGCTCGTTCACTCGCGAGAAGCTCGCCGAGAACATTGAGGCGTTCATGAACCATGTGCATGGTCTGAAGCCCGCGCATAGCAAGGGTCAATTCGTATTGAAGGGCTGCATTGCACCAACGCATGGCCCTGGCATCGCAATCAAGGTGTCGTGACGGAGAAACGCTATGAGCAAGCTGGTCAACAACTCCATCATTGACGGATTCGACGCAGAGTTCGGCACCCTCACGAGCTGCGTGCTCGTGGGCACCGTCGGGCTCAATGTTGCGCAAACCACAGCACTGCGTTCGAAACTCCGTGGCAAGAACATGCGCATGCGCATGGTGAAGAACTCGCTGGCATCCGTGTCGTTCAAGCGCCGCGGCCTTGAGCCTATCGGCGGCATGCTCAGTGGCCCTTCAGCCATCGTGTTCGGTGGCGAAGGCGCCAACGAAGTCGCGAAGGTGTTGCTCGAAGCGAAGGTCGCGCTGAAGAACAAGCTTGTTCTTCACGGCGGCTGGAGCGAGGGCGAGTTCCTGAACAGCGCAGAAGTGGAAGCCTTGTCGAAGGCTCCTGGGCGCACGGAACTGCTGAGCATGATGTTGGGCGCCATAGGTGGCCCCCTCACCGGCATGGCAGCGCAATTCAACGGCTTGTTCAACGAAATGCACGGCCTCATCGAGGCCCTCGAAAAGAGCAAAGAGACTGAAGGCGCAGCGGCCTGACGTTTCATTAATGAGTTTTGGAAATAGGAAATCAAAGCCCGCACGCATCTGTGCGGGATAGCGGAGAGCGAGACATGTCTGAGAAAATCCAGAGCGTGATCGATACCATCGGTGCGATGACGGTGCGCGAGTTGGTCGACCTCAAGGAGGCCTTCAAGACCACCTTCAAGGTTGAAGCGGCCGCGCCAGCGGCAGCTGCTGCGGCGCCCGCCGCTGCTGCTCCTGCAGCCGAGGAGAAGAACTCGTTCGACGTCGTCCTCAAGGATGCGGGTCAGAACAAGATTGCCGTGATCAAGGTCGTGAAGACCATCACCGGCCTCGGCCTCAAGGAAGCCAAGGACATGGTGGACGGCGCACCCAAGACTGTGAAGGAAGGCATGAGCAAGGACGAAGCTGAAACTATCAAGAAGCAGCTCGTCGACGCCGGTGCCACCGTCGAGCTCAAGTGACCGGGCAACGCCGCGTTAGCGCGGGGTTGATGCAGCTGCATTCCCTTGAGGAATGCAGCTCTGTGTGTTGTTTTTCTGGTCGGGAAGTCCGCGGTCAGCATGCAAGGTGCTGCTGCGGATCAGTGCGCATGGCGACACCGTCTGAACTTGGGTTCTGACAGTGCCGGTGCGCGTTGCGGCGATTAGCGCCAAGGCTTGATCCACGCTTGAGGAGCTCACATGAAGGCCAACATCCGCAGGTACGGACGCTGCCGTGAAGTGCTGGAGGTTCCGAATCTCACGGAGCTGCAAACGCGCTCTTACGCCGAGTTTCTGCAGGAGGGAGTGGCTCCCACCGAGCGCAAGCTCGCGGGGATCGAAGCCATCTTGCGAGAGACTTTCCCCATCGAGTCTTACGACAAGTCGATGCGCCTCCAGTTCTTGGGCTTTGAATTGGGGAGGCCCCGTTACAACCCTGATGAATGCCGTTTGCTGAAGCAGACCTACGGCATGCCCTTCAAGGTGCGTCTGCGCCTCGACAAGGCGGAGCCTGTCGAAGAAGACGTCTATCTCGGTGATGTGCCGATCATGATTGGCGGCGGTGAGTTCATCATCAACGGCGCAGAGCGCGTCATCGTCAACCAGCTGCACCGTTCACCTGGCGTGGATTTTAAGGTGGATACGCAAACTGGCGAGAAGAAGCTGCACACTTGCTGGATCATCCCCGAACGCGGCTCATGGATTGAAGTCTCGGTGACCAAGAAGGACATCCTTCAGGTCAAGATTGATCAGTCTGGCAAGTTCCTTGCTACGACGATCATTCGCGCTTTCGATGAGCGCTGTTCGAGCGACGAAGCGCTCATCCGCCTGTTCCATCCCACCAAAGTGGTCAAAGTCACCAAGGCTGGCGTGAAGGAACTGAGTGGTGCGTACCTTGTGACGCCCGTGGTGGATTCCACTACCGGTGACATTCGTGTGCAGTCCGGTGAACAGCTCACAGAGGACACCATCAAGGAAATCCTGCGCGCTGAGATGCGCGAAGTCGAGATCATCGATGGCGATCCGAAGGACAAGCTGATCTTGAACACCATCCGCGAGGATGTGGCCAAGGATTACGAATCAGCCCTTTTGAAGATCTATCAACGCTTTCGCCCAGGCAATCCGCCCGCACTGGAGAAGGCGCGCGATCTCTTCGAAGAGAAGTTCCACGACACGACGCGTTATCGCCTCGGTCGCGTGGGTCGTTTCAGGCTCAATCGCAAGTTCGGTTTGAGTGTTCCTGAAACAGAAATGACGCTGACCGCGGCGGACTTCATCGAAGCGGTGAAGTACATCCTGCGTTTGCGCGACAACGAAGAAGGTGTGGAGGTGGACGACATCGACCATCTCGGCAACCGCCGTGTTCGCACGCTCTGCGAATTGGCCAGCGAGGAGTTCCGCAAGGGTTTCCTCAAGCTGAAGAAGACCGCGCAAGAGCGCATGAACACGGAGAAGGAAAACCCGACGCCGCGCTCGCTCGTGAACGCGAAGACGATTTCCTCTTCCATCGACTACTTCTTCGGACGTGGTGAACTTTCGCAGGTTGTTGACCAGACCAATCCGCTGGCCCAGCTGACGCACGAGCGGCGACTCTCGGCCCTCGGACCAGGCGGTTTGAATCGCAAACGAGCCGGCTTCGAAGTGCGCGACGTTCACATTTCGCACTACGGCCGTATCTGCCCGATTGAAACGCCGGAAGGCACCAACATCGGACTCATCGCTAGCCTCGGGCTGTACGTGGGCGTTGATGAATACGGTTTCCTTGTCACTCCCTACCGCAAAGTTGTGAAGGGCCGCGTGACAGATGAAGTCGTTCACCTTCGTGCCGACGAAGAGAGCCGCACCATCATTGCTCCGACTGACACGGCGACCGACGAAAAAGGGCGCTTCGTGGAAGAGCGCGTCATGGCGCGCATGCATGGCGATTTCCGTCTCGTGCCTCGCGATGAAATCGCATGGCTCGACATTTCCACGCAGCAAATCGTGGGTGTGTCCGCGAGCCTGATCCCTTTCTTGGAGCATGACGACGCCAACCGAGCGCTCATGGGATCCAACATGCAACGCCAGGCTGTGCCGCTGATCCGCACGGAACCGCCCGTGGTAGCCACGGGTATGGAACATGTGGTGGCGCGCAACTCCGGAATGGTTGTGATCGCTCGCAATGCCGGAATTGTGAAGCGTGTCAGCGCCACCGAGCTCGTCATCGGTGACGACAACTATCGTTTGCGTAAATTCGTTGGACTCAACGAACGCACGTGTCTCAACCAGAAGCCCATCGTGCGCGAGGGCGAGAAAGTGGAAGCAGGCCAAGTCATCGCCGACTGTGCTGCCACTAAGAACGGCGAGCTCGCGCTCGGCCGCAACGTGCTCGTCGCCTTCATGACTTGGGATGGCTACAACTTCGAAGATGCCATCCTGATTTCCGAACAGATCGTGAAGGAAGACTTCTACACCAGCATCCACATCGACGAGTTCGAGACCGAGATTCGCGAAACGAAACTGGGGCGCGAGGAGTTCACGCGCGATATCCCCAATGTTTCGGAGCGCGCGCTGAAGAACTTGGACGAGTCTGGCATTGTGCGCGTGGGCACAAAGATCCGCCCCGGCGACATCTTGGTCGGCAAGGTTGCGCCCAAGTCGAAAAACGAACTCTCCCCTGAGGAGAAGCTCCTGCATGCCATCTTCGGTCGTGCAGGCGAAGATGTGAAAAACGACAGCCTCGATGTGCCTTCCGGCACTGAAGGCATCGTGATTCACACTGAGAAATTCTCCCGCAAGGTCAACCAGAACGAAGAGGAGCGGCATCGCAACCTCGCAGAAATCCGCAAGGCGGAGTCGACTTTCGTCGGGCTCTTCAAGGAAGAACTTCTGGCCATCATCGATCGTCTTCAAGAACTGAAGACGGTCGCAGACGTGCTACCGAACGCAAAGAAGCGCATCAGCGCTGAAGGTGCGGGCGACGTAGCCAGCTTGAAGCTGGTGCGTGAGCAGATCGATGGCGCTGTCGACAAAGTTGCCGATTCCAAAGCGCGTCGCGCAGCCTTTGTGGTCAAGAAGAAGTACTGGGATCGCATCGACGAGTACGAAAGCGAGAAGAACAAGCGCGTGAACCGCCTCTCTCGCGGAGATGAATTGCCCACGGGCGTGCTGGAAATGGTGAAGGTCTATATCGCCACCAAACGCCGCATTTCCGTCGGTGACAAGATCGCCGGGCGTCACGGCAACAAGGGTGTGATCTCGCGCATCCTGCCGATCGAGGACATGCCCTACTTCGCGGATGGCACGCCAGTACAGATGGTGCTGAATCCGCTGGGCGTGCCTTCGCGCATGAACGTCGGCCAGATCCTCGAAACCCACCTTGGTTACGCGGCACTGCGCCTTGGCTTCCAAGCCGTGACGCCAGTGTTCGACGGTGCCAAGGAGGACCAAATCGAGGCCGCGCTCAAGGAGGCCGGTTTGCCCTCCAGCGGCAAGATGCGCCTGTTCGACGGACGCAGCGGCGAGGCCTTCGAGCAAGAAATCACGGTGGGCTGCATGTACATGCTGAAGCTCCACCATCTCGTGGATGAAAAGATCCACGCCCGCGCCACAGGGCCTTACTCGCTGATTACGCAGCAACCGCTGGGCGGCAAAGCCCGCTTCGGCGGTCAGCGTTTCGGCGAAATGGAAGTGTGGGCCCTCGAGGCCTACGGCGCTGCTTACGTGTTGCAAGAGTTGTTGACAGTGAAGTCGGACGATGTGGATGGCCGCACCAAGATTTACGAATCCATGGTGAAGGGCGAGAACACACTCGAAGCCGGAACGCCGGTTTCGTTCGACGTACTCTGCAACGAAATCAAAGGTTTGTGCCTCAATATCGAACTCATCAGGAATCGGGCGACTATCGCCTGAGGCGGAGGAACATATGGACAGCCGCTACGAACGAGTGAATGAGGTATCGCGGATCACCATCCGCTTGGCCTCGCCCACGGACATCCGCAACTGGTCTTTCGGCGAAGTAAAAAAGCCCGAAACGATCAATTACCGCACCTACCGCTCTGAAAAGGACGGTCTGTTTTGCGAACGCATCTTTGGACCTGAGAAGGACTGGGAATGCGCCTGCGGCAAGTACAAGGGCATCAAGCACAAGGGCATCGTGTGCGATCGCTGCGGAGTCAAGATCACTCACAGCCGCGAACGCCGCACGCGCATGGGGCACATCACCCTCGCCGCTCCTGTGGCACACATTTGGTTCTTCAAGGCCATGCCCTCACGCTTGGGCACGCTCTTGGAGATGAAGACTGCACACCTTGAGAAGGTGATTTACTTCCAAGACTATGTGGTCATCGATCCGGGCAACCCGGAAGTCACTCGCTTGAAGGAGCGCCAACTCCTGACGGAAGAGGAGTTCCGTCATCTCACCACCGATCGGTTCCGTCACAAGACCGACTTCGAAGCCGAGATGGGCGCCGAAGCTGTGAAGAAGCTCCTGGCTCGCCTCGACCTGAACAAGCTGAGCCAAGAACTGCGCATGGAATTGTTGGAAACACGATCCAAGCAGCGCAAGAAGGACTTGATCAAGCGCCTGAAGACCGTCGAGTCCTTGCGCGATTCAGGCAACAGGCCGGAGTGGATGATCTTGGATGTGCTGCCGGTGATCCCACCGGACTTGCGCCCGTTGGTGCTGCTCGACAGCGGCAACTTCGCCAGCTCAGATCTGAACGATTTGTACCGGCGCCTCATCAATCGCAACAACCGTCTGAAGAAGTTCCTCGACCTCAACGCGCCTGACGTCATCATCCGCAATGAAAAGCGCATGTTGCAGCAGGCCGTCGACGCGTTGTTCGACAACGGTCGCTGCAAGCGTCCGGTGCAGGGCAGCAGCAATCGCGCGCTTAAGTCGCTCACCGACATGATCAAGGGCAAACAGGGTCGCTTCCGCGAAAACCTGTTGGGCAAGCGCGTGGACTACAGCGCGCGTTCCGTGATCGTCGTAGGACCAGACTTGTTGCTGCACCAGTGCGGCTTGCCGAAGAAGATCGCGTTGGAGCTCTTCCAACCCTTCATCATCCGGCGTCTGAAGGAACTTGGCCGTGCTGACACCATCCGCAGCGCCAAGAAGATGCTGGAGCGCCGCGACGAGGAGGTCTGGGACATCCTCGAAGAGGTGATTCAGAATCACCCCGTCATTCTCAACCGCGCACCGACGCTGCACAGAATGGGCATTCAGGCCTTCGAGCCTGTGCTCATCGAAGGCAACGCTATTCGCATTCATCCGCTTGTCTGCACCGGCTTCAACGCCGACTTCGACGGCGACCAGATGGCAGTCCATCTTCCACTTTCGCTCGAAGCGCAGGTTGAAACCCGCACCTTGATGCTCTCGACGAACAACGTGTTCTCGCCGGCGAACGGCCGTCCTGTCATGTCGCCGACGCAAGATATCGTGCTGGGTTGCTACTACCTCACGGTGGGTGGCCCGGGCACGGTCGAGGTGTTGCGCAACGCGGCAGGCGTCGAGATCTTTAAGGCCTTCAGCTCGCACACCGAAGTGCTGCGTGCGCACGGCGACCACAAAGTCCTCACACATCAGCGCATTCGCTTTCGCATCTCGGGCCGCCGCACCATTCTCGACGAGAAGGGCAAAACGGTCGTCGAAAACAAGCTCATCGATACCACAGTTGGCCGGGTGATTTTCGATGATCGCTTGCCGGTCGGCATGCCGTTCTACAACAAGGCTCTCAAGAAGAAGTCATTGGCTGAAGTGATCGTCGATTGCCACAAGCTCTTGGGCATGAGCACGACCCTGAAGCTCCTTGACGACCTCAAGGAAACAGGCTTCAAGGCCAGCACCATGGCGGGGCTTTCCTTTGGCAAGAACGACATGCGCATTCCGCTGCGCAAGGGCGAAATCCTGCTCCGCGCGACGCGCGAAGTGGAAACGGTGGAGAAGCGTCGCGAAGCGGGCGCCATCACCGAGAAGGAACGCTACAACGCGGTCATCGACATCTGGTCCCAAGCCCGCGAAGAAGTGGGCAAGGAGATGATGGAGGAATTGAAAGTCGACCGCCGCGAAGGCTCGAACTACATCAATCCCATCCACTTGATGGCCGACTCCGGCGCACGCGGGAGTATCGATCAGATTCGCCAGCTCGCCGGTATGCGCGGCCTCATGGCCAAACCATCAGGCGCCATCATTGAGACGCCGATCAAGGCAAACTTCCGCGAAGGCCTGAAGGTGTTGGAGTATTTCTCCTCTACCCACGGCGCGCGCAAGGGCTTGGCCGATACGGCACTCAAGACAGCCGACTCCGGCTACCTCACACGCAAGCTGACTGACGTCACTCAGAACGTTGTCGTCACCATGATCGACTGCGGCACGCGAAACGCGGTGCAGAAGTTCGCGGTGATGAAAGGTGAGCGCGTCGAAGTGTCTCTGTCCACCATGCTGCGTGGGCGCACTTCACCGAGCGTCATTCGCAAGATGGATGGCGTATTGCTCGTGGATGAGAATCAAATCATCACAGAGGAAGTCGCCCAAGCCATCGAGGAAGAGCGTGGTGCCGATGCCAGAGTGCGCGTGCGCAGCCCGCTGACTTGCGAGGCTCCGCTCGGCGTTTGCGCAACGTGCTACGGCGCCGATCTCTCGCGTGGTCGCCTGGCCGAAGTGGGCACCGCGGTGGGCATCATCGCCGCGCAATCCATCGGCGAACCGGGCACGCAGCTCACGATGCGCACATTCCACATCGGTGGAACGGCATCGCGCGCGGTGCAAGAGAAGGAAATCATCATTCGTCGCCCGGGTCGCATCTTCTACAGCGGTTTGAAGACCGTTGAAGGAGGAGAAGGCCAGATGATTGTGCTCAACCGCAATGGTCATGTGGTGTTGCGTGACGCGAAGGGCCGCGACCTTGAATCGCACGAAGTGCCGCTGGGCGCAGCCATGACTATGGCAGATGGCGCCGAAGTGGATGCGGTCGCGGCGAAGAAGGGTGTCAAGATTTGCGAATGGGATCCGCACAATGTGCCCGTGATCTCGGACGTCGCAGGTGTTGTGGCCTTTGAAGACATCGTTGAAGGCGAAACCATGCGCTGGGAGCAAGATCCAGGTTCCAAGAAACGCCGCATGGCGGTCATGGAGCACAAGGGCGCCTTGCATCCGCAGATCGTGGTGAAAGACCGCGATGGTACGAAGTTGCAGCAGTACCACGTGCCCGAGCGTTCGAGCATCGAGGTCAAGGAAGGCCAAGTCATTCGCGCAGGAATCGTGCTTGCGAAGCGCGCACGCGAAATGATGGGAACGCAAGACATCACCGGCGGTCTGCCGCGCGTAACGGAACTGTTCGAAGCACGCACGCCGAAGGATCCGGCTGTCATCGCAGAGATCGACGGCAAGGTCGAACTGGGCGAGCGTAAAAAGGGCAAGCGCACCATCGTGGTCAAGGCCGACGATGGGACCGAGCGCGCTCACTTGGTGCCGCACGGAAAGTACTTGAAGGTGCACAAAGGTGACGCAGTGCGCGCAGGAGATGCGTTGTGCGAAGGTCCGCTTGTTCCTCATGACATTCTGCGCATCAGCGGAAACGAAGAGGTCTACAAGTACCTGCTCAACGAAGTTCAGAGCGTGTACCGCAGTCAGGGCGTAGGCATCGACGACAAGCACATCGAGATCATTGTCAGCCAGATGCTGCGCAAGATTCGTGTGGTTGATGCCGGTGACTCCGACTTCCTCCCCGGCACGGTGGTGGATCGTCACCGCTTCAAGCTGGAGAAGGAGCGCATCGAGAAGGCGGAAGGTAAGGCCCCGACTTGCGAGCAATTGCTCCTCGGGATCACGAAGGCTGCGTTGCAAAGCGAGTCCTTCATCTCCGCGGCGTCCTTCCAAGAAACCACCAAGGTGCTCACCGAAGCCGCGATCGCGGGCAAGGTGGATCTGTTGGTGGGACTCAAGGAGAACGTCATCCTCGGGCACTTGATCCCCGCGGGGACCGGGTTCCACGATTACCACCGCACGTTGGTGCTGCACCACTTCGATCTCGAAGCGGAAGCTGCAGACAAGGCTCGGGCAGAGGCCGCAGCTGGCTGAAGCCAACGACAACAAAGGAACTGAGCCTTCTGCGCGGGCACTTGTGGCCTAGCAGGGGGAATGGATAGCATGACCGACCATCCGGCCGCTTCGCGACCGCTGAAAGACATCCAAGATGCCGACTATCAACCAACTGGTCCGTAAGGGCCGCGAAAAGAAAGTGCGCAGGAGCAAGTCTCCGATTCTGGACAAGTGTCCACAGAAGCGCGGGGTCTGTCAGCAGGTGAAGACCATGACGCCCAAGAAGCCGAACTCAGCATTGCGCAAGATTGCGCGTGTGCGTCTGAGCAACGGCAAAGAGACCACGGTTTACATTCCTGGCGAAGGTCACAATCTTCAAGAGCACTCGATCGTGCTTGTGCGCGGTGGACGTGTGCGCGACCTTCCAGGTGTGCGCTACCACATCGTTCGCGGAACGTTGGATGCGGCTGGTGTGGATGATCGTCGTCGCAGCCGTTCGAAGTACGGGACCAAGCGTCCCAAGGCCAAGTAAGTTCGGAGGAAGCCATGCCACGCAAGTACGTTTCAACTGAGCGCTTCCTGAAGCCCGACCCGAGAACCGGTAGCCGGCTCGTGGCCAAGTTCATCAACACCTTGATGTACGACGGCAAGAAGAATGTCGCGCGTCAGGTGGTTTATGAGTGCTTCGACACCATCACCAAGAAGATGCCTGGCGAGAACCCTGAAGAAGTGTTCACCAACGCGATCATGAACGTGAAGCCCATGGTGGAAGTGCGCAGCAAGCGCGTCGGTGGCGCCAACTATCAGGTGCCCATCGAGGTGAAGAAGAATCGGCAGCAGGCTCTGGCCTTCCGCTGGATTCTCGAAGCTTGCCGCGTGCGTGGTGGTCGCCCGATGTCGCAGCGCCTCGCTGAGGAAATCATGGCGGCTTCGCGCAAAGAGGGCACGGCCGTGACCAAGCGTGAAAACACGCACAAGATGGCCGATGCCAACAAGATGAACGCGCACTTCGCGTGGTAATTCGCAGCACGCGCTGCGCGGCCCGCAATGGCGGCGTGCAGCGTGCGTGCTTTGATGGGCGCCGTGGACCGCAATCGCGGTTGCGGCGTTCTTTCGGATGCGGCCCATGAAATCGGTCAGTCTCAACGCCATCCGCAATATTGGCATCATCGCCCACATCGATGCAGGCAAGACCACGGTGTCCGAGCGCATCCTGTTCTACACAGGAAAAGAGCACAAACTCGGCGAAGTCCACGAAGGCACCGCCACGATGGACTATCTCGAAGAAGAGCAAGAGCGCGGCATCACCATCACCGCAGCGGCCACCACTTGCATCTGGGACGGGCATCGCATCAATTTGATTGACACCCCAGGGCACGTGGACTTCACAGCGGAAGTTGAACGTAGTTTGCGAGTGCTCGACGGCGCCGTCGGCGTTTTTTGCGGTGTTGCTGGAGTGGAAGCGCAAAGCGAGACCGTCTGGCGCCAAGCTCGCAAGTACAGCGTCCCGCGCCTCGCGTTCGTGAACAAACTCGATCGCATCGGTGCCGACTTTGCACGCACACTGGATTCGATGCGCCGCCGCTTGCCAGGTTGCATTCCCGTGCCGCTCGCGTTGCCGGTCGGACAGGAGAAAGAGTTTTCCGGCGTCATCGACCTCGTCAGCATGGAATTGGTCACTTGGAATGAAGCTGACCAAGGTGTGACCTTCGAGCGGAGTCCCATACCGCAAGCACTGCACGCTGCTGCTGATCAAGCGCGCTTGCACGCAGAAGAAGCCGCTGCGGAAACAAGCGAGGCCTTGACGGAGAAATTTCTGCTGGGCGAGCGCTTCAGCAGCGCAGAACTGATCGCCGGTATCCGTGCAGGCACGATTGCGTTGCGCTTCACGCCAGTGCTCTGCGGTTCAGCGTTGAAGAATCGCGGCATTCAAATGTTGCTTGATGGTGTCTGTCGTTATCTGCCGAGTCCGGCTGACGCTGCGGTGCTCACAGCGCATGTGGTTGGTGGCAAGGACGATGGCGCGGCCGTGGTTGTGAAGCCAGATCCAGATGCGCAACTGGTCGCGTTGGCTTTCAAGACCATCAGCGACAAGCACGGCGACCTCACATTCTTGCGCATTTACCAGGGCACGCTTACGGGCGGGATGCAGGTCTACAACACGCGCACTCAGAAAGTGGAGCGACTCTCGCATGTGTACTTGATGCATGCGGCTTCGCGGGATGCGGTGGACTCAGTTAGTGCAGGCAATATTGTCGGTGTCGTGGGCCTGCGCAATGCAGTCACAGGCGACACGCTGTGCGGCAAGGGCCCGTTACTTTCGCTGGAAAGGCCTGCTTTTCCAGAGTGCGTCATCTCGCGCCGCATCGAGCCGCGCACTTTGGCGGACAAAGACAAACTCGCAGATGTGCTGCAGCGCGTGGCTAAAGAAGACCCCACGTTCCGCTATCACCACGAAGAAGAGACTGGGCAACTTGTCATCTTCGGGATGGGCGAATTGCATCTCGAAGTCATCGCAAACCGCATGACTCGTGATTACGGAGTGAACGCGAACCTTGGGCAGCCACGTGTGGCCTATCGTCAGCGTCTCAAAGGCAGTGCCACGGTGCGCCATCGTTTTGCGCGTCAAACCGGCGGACGGGGACAATTCGCCGAAGTCGAATTGCGTGTCGACAAGCTTGCTCCTGGCAGCGGCTTCGTGTTCTCCAACCAAATTCAGCAGGGTGCGATTCCTCGCGAGTTCATTCCTGCGGTCGAAGCCGGGGCGAAAGGTGCAGCGCGCAGCGGACTCGATTACGGCTACGAGATCATCGACGTCAGAGTGACGCTTCTCGATGGGAAGTTCCATGATGTCGATAGCTCTGAAGTAGCCTTCCACGTCTGTGCTTCGATGGCATTTCAAGAAGCGGCACGCGCAGCAGTGGTCGAAGTGATCGAGCCCATCATGCGCCTCGAGGTGACAACACCGCCCGAATACCTCTCAGCCATCATCGGTGACCTCAACGCGCGCCGCGCTCAGATCCACAATCTCGACACCAGCACGAATCCTTGCGTTGTCGAGGCTGAGGTGCCCTTGGCGGAAGTGTTTGGCTACTCAACAGCGGTGCGTTCCGTTTCCCAAGGTCGCGCTGCCTACAGCATGGAACCGAAGCAATATGCGCCGGTTTCGCAACAGGTGATGGCGAGACTTGAGGCTGGTGAAATTCTCTAACACCTTGCGCAGCAAGGCTATGTGTTGCCTTGACCACCTCATGGATGCGCTGTCGGGTTTGCTGGCCCCAAGCCGTTCGGAGTGCGGCCGCGCGCGCTATCTCAAATAAAAATTTGGGATCAACACAGCTGGCCTTGAAAGCCCCGCCAGATCTGCCAAAGTTCTCGACCCAAGCGGGCTTTCGGAGCGATCCGGGAGCCAGGCAAACCCCCGCGTGGCACATCGTGTCACACCGGTCGCGGCTTCAAACGCCGCTGCAGCCTCTCCATCGTATGGAGAAGCCGCCCCGGAGGGGAAAGGCCTGCGATGGAGACCTCAGCTTTCAAAAGCTGCGAGTCCATCGAGGGCAGTGGCTCACGCCATTGCGCGTAAGGGATTGATCGAGGAGCGAAGGGCTTATGGCCGCCGAGCACATCAAGATTCGCCTAGAATCCTACGACCATGAGGCGCTAGACGTCTCGGCGCAGGAGATCGTGAACGTGGCGCGTCAGTCCGAGGCCGTGGTGGCCGGACCTGTGCCGCTGCCAACGCGTGTGGAGCGCTTCACTGTGTTGCGCAGCCCACACGTCGACAAGAAATCTCGCGAGCAGTTCGAGATCCGCACTCATCGGCGGATCATCTACCTCTCGCATCCCACCAAGAAGACGGTGGATCTGTTGGCAAAGCTCAATTTGCCGGCGGGCGTGGATATTCGAATCAAGGCCTGATCGCGGCCTTCGTGGCTGTGGTTGGGGTGTGGAACCGCTGCGGTGGTTCCAAGTCTGCAACGGATTCATCCGTTGCCTTTGGTGGCCCGGAGTGGCTGCTGGAGAAGAGTGAGAAATGGCGCAATTCATCTTGGGACGCAAGGGTCGCATGGCCCAGCTTTTCACCGATGCGGGTCGTTGCATTCCCGTCACCATTCTGGAGGCGGGGCCATGCACGGTCACACAGGTGAAGTCGGTGGAGTCTGACGGCTACGCAGCCGTGCAGCTCGCGTACGAACCCATTCGCGAAAAGCTTGTAAACAAGCCGCTGACCGGTCACTTTAAGAAGACAGGTGCAACGCCTTGCCGCATTCTGCGCGAAACGCGCGTGGATGGAGCCTTGACGCTCGCTGTCGGCGCAACGGTCGCTTGCGACGTTTTTGAGAAGGGGCAGTTCGTCGATGTTGCCGGCATCATCAAGGGACGCGGTACCGCGGGCGTCATGAAGCGCCACGGTTTCAAAGGCCGCCCTGCCAGCCACGGACACATGTGTCAGCGTCGCGGCGGTTCGATCGGCATGCACTCCGAGCCAGCACGCGTGTTTCCTGGCAAGAAGATGGCCGGGCATTACGGTGCAACGCGCCAGACAACTCAGAACCTCGAGATCATTGCTGTCGACAAGGACCGCAATTTGCTGCTCGTGAGGGGCGCGGTTCCGGGCCACATCGGTGGGCTCGTCATGATCCGTTCGGCCAAGAAGAGACCCGCGACTGCGGGCAAGAAGGGATGACCGCTATGCAGATTCCAAGCTGGAATTCTGGAGCGAAAGGCACCGCGGAAGTGGATGTCGCTTTCCTCGGCGATCGCACCCTGAATCGCACGCTGCACGCTGCGGTCATCATGTACGAAGCCAACAAGCGCACAGGCACGCACAGCACGCTCACACGCGCTTTCGTGGCTCGCGCCAAGCGCCCGTTGTTCAGCCAGAAGGGCACTGGCCGCGCTCGCGTGCGTCACCCTCAGGTGGTGCAGTGCCGCGGTGGCGGTACCGCGAAGGGCCCGCATCCTCGCGACTATTCATGGCGCATGCCCAAGAAAGCTTTGCGTGTCGCGCTGCGCGCAGCGCTGGCCTCGAAATTCAAAGATGACGAAGCCATCGTCGCTGACAGCGTTCACAGCGGCAAGGCGAACACCAAGGTGCTCGGCACGTTCTTGAAGAGCCTCGGCGCGCTTCGCAGCTGCCTCATTGTTGACGCAACTCCAAGCCGCGAGCTGATCCTCAGCGCGCGTAATCTGCCGGGTGTGGAAGTGTGCGCCGTGCGCGATCTCAATGCGTACGTTGTGCTCAGCCACAAGACGTTCTTGGTGACCACGCAGGGAATGGATGCCCTCCGAAAGGTGCACTCCGATGTCTGACGCAGTCCGAATTATTCGCCGCCCGCTTGTGACCGAGAAGAATATGCACCGCGCTGAAAAGCGCCGTGAATACACCTTCGAAGTGGTGCGCAACGCCAACAAGATTCAGATCCGCCACGCGGTGGAACTGCTTTTCAATGTCAAGGTGCTTGGAGTGAACACGATCACTGCCAAGGGGCTTGAAGGTCGCAAAGGCGCGTCGGTGACGCAGG
This sequence comes from Planctomycetota bacterium, assembly GCA_009691765.1. Lineage (GTDB taxonomy): Bacteria > Planctomycetota > SXUL01. Next base: position 196,464 of record SIAO01000003.1, read on the forward strand.
ACTCAGATACCAAGAAGGCGATCGTGAAACTCGCCGAGGGACACAAGATCGATCTTCTCTGAGGATCGGAGTTGCTATGGCGATCAGAAAGTTCAAACCTACTTCACCAGGCCGACGCTTTGGCAGCGTGGTCGTGTATCGCGACGTGCTCACCAAAGGGGCGCCGGAGAAGTCGCTGCTCGAGCCGCGTTCTGGCACGGGCGGGCGCAACAAGCACGGTCACATCACGTCGCGCCACCGCGGTGGTCGTGTCAAGCGCATGTACCGCATGGTGGATTTCCTGCGGAACAAAGACGGCGTGCCAGCGAGCGTTATCGCCATCGAGTACGACCCAAATCGTTCCGCGAACATCGCGTTGCTGCACTACAAGGATGGAGCCAAGAGCTACATCCTTGCTCCCAACGGCCTTAAGGTGGGCCAAGAGCTCAACTCTGGTCCGGGTGTTGAGCCCACACTTGGCAATTCCATGCTTCTTGGCGAAATCCCATTGGGGATGGAAATCCACAACATCGAGCTGAAGCCTGGCAAGGGTGGTTCGATTGCCCGCTCCGCCGGGATGGTGGCTCGTTTGCTGGCCCGTGAAGATGACTACGCGACGGTGGTGCTGCCTTCTGGCGAAACGCGCATGGTGCAAGCCACTTGCCGCGCAACAATCGGTTCGGTAGGCAACGGCGATCACCAGCATGTCAGCATCGGCAAGGCCGGTCGCAATCGCTTGAAGGGCATCCGCCCTCAAAGCCGCGGTTCAGCCATGAATCCAGTAGCCCACCCGATGGGTGGTGGTGAAGGTCGTCGTTCTGGTGGACGCCATCCGGTGAGCCCTTGGGGCAAGCCGGCCAAGGGCGGCCTGACGCGTAAGCCGAAGGCGATCACCAACAAGTTCATCATCCGCCGTCGCAAGAAGAGGTGATCCGATGAGCCGTTCAACAAAGAAGGGTCCGTATGTGGATGCGCGCCTGCTGGTCAAAGCCCAGCGTGCACGCAATAAGCCCAACGCGGAACCGATCAAGACTTGGGCTCGTTCCTGCACGGTGATTCCTGACTTTGTCGGGGTCACTTTCAGTGTGCACAACGGCAAGACCTTCACGAAGGTGTTCATCACCGAGGAAATGGTCGGGCAGAAGCTCGGGGAGTTCACACTGACCCGCACCTTCCGCGGCCACGGACAGAACAAGGCCGCGACGGCCTGAGGAACAGTCATGGAATTTAAGGTCATCCTTCGCTATGCGCCCATGTCAGCCAGCAAGGCCCGCCCCGTGGCGGACCTCGTGCGCGGACTGCCGGCGACCGCAGCACTCGAGACGCTGGAATTCGTTCCGCGTCGCGCTGCACCCATGCTGAAGAAGCTCATTCGCTCTGCGATTGCAAACGCCGGACAAGTCGGTGGCGTCGAAGCGTCGCAACTGCGCGTGAAGGATGCTGTCGCTGACAGCGGCCCGCTCAAGCAAGGTCGTCTGCGCTGGCGCCCAGGTCCACGTGGTCGTGCGTGTCCGATTCGCAAGCGCTCCTGTCACTTGACGGTGATCTTGGAAACAGCAGAAGTTCCGGCGCGCAAGCGCACACGTCGCGGCGCGGCCGCCAAGAAGGAGGCCTGATCTATGGGCCAAAAAATCCATCCTCTGGGTTTCCGCATCGGTATCAACGAGCGCTGGCGTTCGCGCTGGATGGCTGGGAAGAAAGACATCGCGAAGTTCATTCGCGAGGACTTCTTGATTCGTAGGTACATCAAGAAGAACTACCTCTCCGCCGCTGTGCCGCGCGTCGACGTCGAGCGTTCTGGCGATGCCACGACGATCATCATGCACACGGCGCGACCCGGCATTCTGCTGGGCCGCAAAGGCAAGAAGCTCGAAGAGATTCAGGCCGAGATCTTGACGCTCCTCAAGACGCCCAACGCCAAGTTGCTGGTCACCATCGTTGAGGTCAATAGACCTGAACTCGATGGCCAACTGTTGGCGGAAAACATCCGCGAACAAATCGAGAAGCGTCAGCCTTTCCGCCGCGTGCTGAAGAAGTCCGTGCAGACTTCTATCTCAGCAGGCGCTCGCGGTGTGCGAGTGCGTTTGTCCGGCCGCCTCGGCGGTGCGGAGCTGTCGCGCGTGGAACATCTCACGAAGGGTTCCGTGCCGCTGACGACGCTCGACGCCGACATCAACTACGGATTCACCGAGGCTGTGACGCCCCAGGGTCACATTGGAATCAAGTGCTGGATCTTCAAAGGCAAATACGGCGAAAAGCTGAAAGCCCGCGAACCCGGTGATGACCGTATGCGCCGTCCGACGGGTCGGCCGACACGCTGATCGAGGAACAAACCGATGTTGATGCCAAAAAGGGTCAAATACCGTAAGCAGCACCGCGGTCGCGTGAAGGGCGAAGCGCAGAAGGGCAACTACGTTGCATTCGGCGACTGGGGCCTTCAGAGTCTCGAGCGTGCTTGGATTGACGCACGCCAGATTGAGGCGGGGCGCATCGCTTCCAGCCACGCGCTGGGTGGCGATGGGCGCATTTTTATCCGCATCTTCCCGCACAAGTCCGTGACTTCGAAGCCTGCTGAAGTGCGAATGGGAACGGGCAAGGGCGAAATCGAATACTGGTGCGCAGTTGTGAAACCAGGAACGATTCTTTACGAAATCGCCGGTGTTACGCAGGACGTAGCCCGCGATGCCTTGTTGCGCACGGCGCACAAGATGCCGGTGCGCTGCCGCCTTGTTGCGCGGCGTCACAAGGTCTGAGGAGCAAGCAGCCATGAGCGACATCGAGACAAGAAAACTGGACAGCGCGGACCTTGATGTTCGCGCGCAGAAGCTGCGCATGGAGCTCTTCGGGCTCAGAGTCAAGGGTTCTACCGAGGCGCTGGACAATCCTGCGCGCATTGGACAGATCCGTCGCGAGATTGCACGCCTGCTCACAGAGCAGTCGCGCCGTCAGCGTCAGGGGAGTAAGTGATATGAGCACAAACACGGAACCACGCACAGCGCGCCGCACACTGCTGGGCGTTGTCAGCAGCACCAAGATGGCCAAGACCATCGTGGTGAAGGTGCAGCGCATGGTGATGCACCCGCTCTACAAGAAGTACATGAAGCGCAGCAGCATCTACAAGGCGCACGATGAGAAGTGCGAAGCAGGCGTGGGTGATCGTGTGGAAATCATGGAGACACGCCGGATTTCCAAATCTAAGAGCTTCCGCCTTATGCGCATTGTTGCGAAGGCTCGCATTCCTGCGGCCACGCCGCATGTGACCGGTGGCATCGAGAACGCGGAGGGCTGATCCATGATTCAGGAACAGACACATCTCAGCGTCGCAGACAACACCGGTGCGAAGGATGTCATGTGCATCCGCGTGCTCGGCGGTTCCAAGCGTCGTTATGCGACGGTTGGCGACATCATTGTGTGCGCCGTGAAGAAGGCTTTGCCCAACGGCACGGTCAAGCAAGGCGAAGTTGTCAAAGGCGTCATCGTTCGCACCAAGCGCCCCGTGCGCCGCGACGATGGTTCCTACGTGCGCTTCGACAAGAACGCGATTGTGCTGATCGACGCGGCCAACGAGCCCCGCGGCACCCGCATCTTCGGTGCGGTGGCACGCGAGCTGCGCCAGCGCAACTTCATGAAAATCGTTTCGCTCGCCGCGGAGGTGGTGTGACATGGCAGCCCGCATCCTCTTGAACGACGAAGTGGTGGTGATCTCCGGCAAGGACCGCGGCAAACGCGGTCGTGTGCTGCGCATCATCAAGGACAAGAACAAACTCGTTGTGGATGGCGTGAACATCATCACGCGCCACCTCAAGCGCAACCCGCAGAATCCGTCCGCGGGTGGCCGAGTGCAACGCCCTGCGCCCATCGCGGCCTGCAAGGTGATGCCTTGGAGCAGCAAGGACGGCAAAGGCGTGCGCATAGCTTTCAAGGGTGACGGTCGGGAGAAAGCCCGGACAGCACGGCAGAGCGGAAGCGCACTCGAAAACAACCGCGGCGGGCGCCGTAGCTGAGGCCCTCGCGAGGGAAGTAACGTATGACGACGACAGCGATACAACCAAGAATGCGTGAGCTTTATGCGGGCACAGTCCGCACCAAGCTGCGCGAACAATTCAAGTTGCCCAACATCCACCAAGTTCCGGGTCTGCGAAAGATCACGGTGAACATGGGTGTTGGCAAAGCGCTCGAGAACCGAAAGCGTCTCGATCAGGCGCTCGAACACCTCGGCGTGATCACAGGGCAAAAGCCCAAAGTGTGCTCCGCCCGGCGTTCTGAGGCAAGCTTCAAACTGCGCGAAGGCCAGGCTATCGGAGCCAAGGTCGATTTGCGTGGTCCGCGTATGTATGAGTTCCTCGACCGCCTTATTTCGGTGGTAATCCCGCGTATCCGCGACTTCCGCGGTATCTCGCGTGATTCCTTCGATGGCCGTGGCAACTTCAGCATGGGTTTGTCAGAGCAGAGTCTCTTCCCGGAGCTTCCGCTGGACAAGGTTGAGTTCACGCAAGGTATGGACATCACGATCGTGATGAGTGGTGGCAGCGATGAAATGTCGCTGCAATTACTGTCCGAACTCGGGATGCCCTTCAAGCGCTGAAAGGTGGAGCATGGCGACCAAGGCCCAAGTCGAAAAGAGCAAGAGACAGCCCAAGTTCGCAACGCGGCATCGGCGGCGTTGCACGATCTGCGGGCGCCCTCGTGCCGTGTACAGCAAGTTTCTGCTGTGCCGTATTTGTTTCAGAAATCTCGCGCATCGTGGAGAAATCCCCGGCGTGCGTAAGGCGAGCTGGTAGTCGGAGCATTCCCATGTCAATGAGCGACCCAATCGCAGACATGCTTACACGGATCCGTAATGCCAACGCGATCAAGATGGAGAAGGTGGATATTCCCACCTCGACATTGAAGCGCGGCATTGCTGAGGTCCTACATCGCAACGGTTTCATTCGCGAGTGGCGCGTGCTGGAAGACGGCACGCAAGGCACCTTGCGGGTGTTTCTGAAGTATGGCCCGGATGGTGAATTCGTCATCAACCGGATCCAAAGGGTAAGCACGCCTGGTCGCCGCGTTTATCGCGGCGTTACGGACATGCCCAAGATCCTTGACGGTCTTGGGGTGGCCATTGTGAGTACGAGCCGCGGCATCCTCTCGGATCACGAAGCGCGCACACAGCGCGTTGGTGGTGAGGTGTTGGCGGAGGTTTGGTGATCTCCTGAGGAGACGCATATGTCGAGACTCGGCAAAAAACCTGTGTCCATCCCCAAGGGCGTGAATGTCGCCGTTGACGGACGCAGGGTGAAAATTAAAGGGCCCAAGGGCGAATTCGCTATGCCGATCGCGCTGGGCATCGGTGTGAGTTCGGACGCTGACTCTGTCACCGTCACGCGCTCGAGCGAAGCTCGCAAAGTGCGAGCGATGCATGGCACGACACGGGCCAACATCGCCTGCATGTTGAAGGGCGTTTCCGAGGGCTACTTGCAGGTGCTGGAAATCGAAGGCGTGGGCTACAACGCCGCCGCTCAAGGTGCCAACAAGCTGGTGCTCAAGATCGGTTTCAACGCTGATCGCGTCATGCTGACGCCTGAAGGCGTCAGCGTCGCGACGCCCAAAAACACCATCATCAACATTTCAGGGGCTGACAAGCAAAAGGTTGGTCAGTTCGCTGCTGAAGTCCGCGGCGTGCGTCCGCCAGAACCCTACAAGGGCAAAGGCATTCGCTACGCGGGCGAGAAGATCATCCGCAAGGTCGGCAAGGCTGTCGGCGGCAAGGGCTGAGGAGCGCATCCATGTCTCAATCAACGCAAAAGAAAAAGGCCGCGAGCCGCTTGCGCCGCAAGCGCCACATCCGGCACGCAGTGTCCGGAAGTGCAGCGCGCCCGCGGCTCTCTGTGTATCGCAGCCTCACCAACATCTACGCGCAGCTCATCGACGACGATGCAGGGCGCACGCTGGCCGCAGCCGCGTCACTCGAAGAAGTCTTGCGCACCGCGACGGTGGAAGGCGGCAAGAGTGGTCGCGCCGAAGCCGTTGGCAAGTTGCTGGCCGAGCGTGCGAAAGAGAAGGGCATCGTCAAGGTTGTGTTTGACCGCAATGGATTCCGTTTCCACGGTCGAGTGAAAGCTCTCGCCGAGGCAGCCCGCAAGGCTGGATTGGAGTTCTGATATGGAAACCAGAAATACTAGACCAACGCGTGGACCGCGTCATAACGACGGTGACCGTGGCGACGGCCTCGTCGAAGTCGTGGTGCACATCAACCGCAACTGCAAAGTTGTGAAGGGCGGCAAGCGCTTCTCCTTCTCGGCCCTCGTGGTCGTGGGTGATCGCGCCGGTCGCGCAGGTGTCGGATTCGCCAAGGCGAACGACGTTCCCTCCAGCGTCGAGAAGGCCGGCAAGGATGCGCGCCGTTCCATGTTCACCATTCCGATGGTGGGCTCGACCATTCCTCACAAAGTGCGCGGGCGCTTCGGCGCTGGCCACATCGTGTTGCTTCCGGCTCCTCCGGGCACAGGTGTCATCGCAGGGGCTGTCGCCCGTGCGGTGTTGACCAGTGCTGGTGTGGGCGATGTGCTCACCAAGAGTTTCGGAAGCGGCAATTGCTCAAACTTGATCAAGGCGACTCTCGATGCGCTGCATCAGCTGCGCACGCGGGAGCAGGTGGAAAACCTCCGCGGTGTGAAGCTGCCTTCATAGGCGCAAGGAGCAGGATTCCATGCAACTTCATGACGTCAGACAAGTCGCGATCCCACGCAAGCACCGCATGCGCGTCGGCCGTGGTATCGGTTCCGGCAAAGGCAAGACCGCAGGCAAGGGCACCAAGGGCCAGCAGTCTCGCTCTGGCTACAGCGCGAAGCGCGGGCATGAAGGTGGACAGAATCCGCTGTGGCGCCGGTTGCCGAAGCGCGGTTTCACCAACGCTCGCTTCAAGGTTGACTACGATGTGGTCAATCTGTGCACTTTGAATGAGTTTGACGCTGGCTCAGTGGTGGATTTGGCCGTGCTCAAAGAGCGCGGTTTGATCACCAAGAGCGCAAAGCTGCTCAAGGTGCTCGCGCAAGGAACTCTGGATCGCGCCTTGACGGTGCGTGCCCACGCTTTCAGCGCGAAAGCCACTGAGGCGATCACGGCCGCCAGCGGCACTGCCGAGACGGTCGGAGGGAAGGGCTGATGCTGCGCCAGTTGGGCAACCTATTCCGAGTGGAGTCGCTGAGATCCAAGATCTTCGTCACTCTCGGACTGTTGTTTGTGTACCGCTTTGGCAATCAGTTGCTGTTGCCGGGTGTGGACTACTCCAGCATGCAGGATTGGTTGGGTAAGCAAGCAGATTCGGGCGTAACGCCCTTCGTCGGTCTCATGAACGCCTTGGCAGGTGCGAATGTGAACATGCCAGTGTTCATGTCGCTGGGCATTCTGCCTTACATCACTTCCTCGATCATCTTCTCGCTGTTGGTGAAGGTTGTGCCGAGCCTCGAAGCACTCTCCAAGGAGGGCGCATCGGGTCAGCGCAAGATCAATCAATACTCGCGCTTGTTCACCGTGCCGATCTGCGTGTTTCAAGCCATCGCGATCTGCCTGACATTCTTCCGCGGCCTCGCAGTCCCTGCAGGCGAAGGCGGAGCAGGCGCCATTCACTCCTTCGATTTCGGTTTCATCGCCATGGCAGTCTTGGGCATGACCGCGGGGACGATCTTCTTGATGTGGATCGGCGAACAGATCACTGCTCACGGCATCGGCAACGGCGTGTCGCTGATCATCACCGCGAACATCGTGTCGGATATCCCGACCGCATTCTTCCGCATCCTTGATCAGGCTCAGAAGGATCGCACTTTCATCCTCATTGCGGTCCTGATGGCCATGGTGTACCTCGGCGTGGTGATTGGCGTGGTCTACATGACCAAAGCACAACGCCGCGTGCCGATTCATCAGGCCAAGCAGATGAAAGGCAATCGCCAAGTTGGTGGTGGCCGTCACTACCTGCCCTTCAAACTGAATCAGGCCAACGTGATGCCTGTCATCTTCGCCTCGGCCGTGCTGACTCTGCCCACAACGATCGCCACGGCGGTGAGTGGAGGCAGCTTCGACTTCATCGCCTACGGCGGTTGGTGGTGGATCACAGTCGAGCTCACTCTGATCGTCTTCTTTGCGTACTTCTGGACATCGTTGATGTTCCAGCCCGCAGAGATGGCCAACAATTTGAAGGAATACGGTGTGTTCATCCCGGGCCAACGCCCAGGCAAACAAACCGCAGAGTTCCTCAACAAGATCATGATCCACGTGACTCTCGTGGGTGCTGCATTCCTTGCAGCGCTCGCTGTGTTGCCTACGATAGCCAGCGAAGCCATGGGCATTGATCGTTTCGTCGCTCAATTCCTCGGCGGCACCGGCATCCTCATTGTTGTCGGGGTCACGCTCGATCTCGTGGATCAACTCAACGCAGGGCTCCTGAATCGGCAGTACGACGGTTTCATGTCGGCGGCGAGTTCACGGCGAGGAGCACGCGGTTGACCTCAACGCAGGACATCATCCTTCTTGGACCTCCCGGTGCGGGTAAGGGCACTCAGGCGTTTCGCCTCGCGACGCGCCTTGGATTGCCGCACATCAGCACTGGAGATCTTTTCCGCCAGAATCTGCGTGAGCAGACGCCGGTGGGGTTGATGGCCAAGGGCTTCATGGATCGCGGATTGCTCGTGCCCGACGAAGTCGTGTGTGAGATGGTGCGTGAGCGCTTGGAACTCGACGATGCGTCATCAGGCTCATTGCTCGATGGTTTCCCGCGCACGATTCCGCAAGCGGAAGCGCTGGAAGGAATGTTGCGGCGCTTGGGGCGGCGTGTCGATTGCGTGCTCTTTTTTGATGCCCAAGATGCAACACTCGTGGAGCGCATCGCAGGGCGATTGACCTGCAGTGGCTGTAGCGCGGCATTCCATGCGCGTTTCGCGCCACCAAAGGTTGCTGGCGTTTGTGATCACTGCGGTAAGGCCGGTCTGGCTGTGCGCAGCGATGACACCGAAGCCGCGGTATCTGCGCGTCTCGTGGAATACAGAACCAAGACTGAACCCCTGTTGTCCCGCTACACCAAGTCGGGCCAGCTGCGGGTGATCAATGCGGAACAACCCATCGCCACGGTCGAGAATTCACTCGCGCTGGCCTTGGAATCGAACTGAAGCGGAGGAACGAAACGATGGTCACCTATAAATCATCCAGCGAGATCGCAAAAATGCGCATCGCCGGTGAGGTGATCGTCCGCGTATTCGAACTCTGCACAAAAATTCTGCGCCCCGGAATTTCGACAGGTGAAGTGGACAGCAAGGTTGAAGAACTCATTCGGTCCAATGGGGACCGCCCGAGTTTCAAAGGTTATTGCGGGTTCCCGGCTAGCATCTGCGCTTCGCTCAACGAAGAGATTGTGCATGGCATTCCGGGCGACCGCTTGGTGCGTGAAGGCGACATTTTGTGCGTGGATGTTGGCGTGATCCACCAAGGGTGGCATGCTGATGCAGCGCGTACCTATGCTATTGGCGTACTCAGTGCTGAACGCGACGCGTTGGCCCAGGCCACCGCTGATGGACTGAACGCTGGCATCGCTGCGGCGATCGTAGGGCACAGGCTTTCCCACATCGCTCAAGCGGTGGAGGCTGAAGGTCGGCGTCATGGCTACGGCGTGGTCGAACAATATGTAGGACATGGAATCGGCACTGCGTTGCATGAAGAGCCGCAGGTTCCGAATTGCATGACTCCTGCACTGAAACGAAACGACATGGTCCTGAAGGCAGGACTGGTGCTCGCCATTGAGCCGATGTTCAACCTCGGCACAGCGGACACGCGCACCAAGTCGGATGGATGGACGGTGGTTACTGCTGACGGAAAGTGCAGTGCGCACTTCGAGGACACAGTGGCCCTGACGGACAACGGTCCGGAAGTGCTGACCCGGAAGGATGCCACGGAGCGCATCTGGACTGGATCGGCGAGGAGTACGTCATGAAGGTTCGGGCTTCAGTAAAGAAGATCTGTGCAGAATGCAAACTGATCCGTCGCCAGGGTGTCCTGCGCGTGATCTGCAAAGCGGACCCGCGTCACAAACAGCGTCAGGGCTGAAGAGGAACTCGCACCATGGCACGCATTTCAGGTGTTGATTTGCCGCAAGACAAGATGGCGAAGATCTCGCTTCGCTACCTCTACGGCGTAGGGCCCAAGCTGGCGCTGGACATCTGCGCCGAGCTGGGCATTCCGCCGGACAAGAAGATCAAGGATCTCAACGAAGAAGAGGTCGCGCGCATCAATGTGCTCATCGACCGCAAGTACGTCGTTGAAGGCAGCCTGCGCCGTCAGGTGATGCAAAACATCCAGCGTCTCAAGAACACTCGCAGCTATCGCGGCATCAGGCACATCAAGAGCTTGCCTGTTCGCGGACAGCAGACCCAAAGCAACGCGCGCACGCGTAAGGGCAAGAAGAAGACGGTCGCCGGCAAGAAGTCTGTGAAGGCGATGCGCTAAGGAACGAACATGAGCAAAGAACCCGAGAAAGCCACGACAGCTGCCGCAGAAGGCGCAGCGACGGACGCAAAGGCCCACAAAAAGAAGGCCAAGCGCTCGGTCACGAAGGGCATCGTCTTTATCAAGGCGACGTTCAACAACACCATCGTCACCTTCACCGATATGCAAGGTGGCGTGCTTTGCACTGCCAGCGCTGGCACCATTGGTTACAAAGGATCGCGCAAGAGCACGCCGTATGCTGCACAGCGCGCTGCTGAGAAGGCGGCAGAAGCCGCCAGTAAGTATGGCTTGAAGGAAGTTGAGATTCGCATCACGGGCCCAGGCTCGGGTCGTGAATCCGCTGTGCGCGCGTTGCGCAACATGGGCATGGAAATCAAGGCCATAGAAGATGTGACACCGGTGCCGCATAACGGCTGCCGTCCGCGTAAGCGTCGTCGTATCTGAGTTGATGGACTGAATCACAAGACAAGCGCGAGGCTTTGCCTCGCTGGAGGAATCAGGGATGGCTCGTAATATTGGACCAAAATGCAGACTGTGCCGTCGGGAAGGCATCAAGCTTTTCCTGAAGGGTGAGCGCTGCCATAGCGTGAAATGCGCGATTGCACGTCGCGGCGAACAAGCGCCCGGCACGCAAGGCACTAAGCGCGCCAAGAAGTCGTCAGAGTACGGCTTGCAACTGCGTGAGAAGCAGCGCTTGAAGCGCATGGCTGGTTTGCTCGAGCGCCAGTTCCGTACGGTTTTTGCGCGGGCTCAACGCCAACGCGGCAACACGGGGACGGCGCTCATCGACCTCGTCCAGCGTCGGCTCGATCACGCTGTACGCATGTCTGGCTTCGGGTATGGCCCAGCCAGCTCGCGTCAGTTGATCGTGCACGGACTGGTGTACCTGAACGGCCGCCGCGCCGACCGTCCAAGCATGATGATCAACGCCGGTGATGTGATTACCTTCACGCAACGCGAGAAGGGCCGCGAATTGATCAAGAAGATCCTCGAGGGCACTAAGGCTTATCAGCAAGTGCCCAGCTGGCTCGAACGTGATGAGACCAATTTGGCAGTCAAGGTCCTGAATCTGCCTACCCGCGAAGAGTACCCCTTCGAGATCCGCGCACAGCTGATCGTCGAAGGTGCGTCCAAGTGAGCTGAACCGAGGAGGGATACACATGCGTATTCGCTGGAGAAATCTGGAGCTTCCGAGCCGCGTCGTCGTGGACCGGGAGTCTTTAAGTTCGACATTCGGCAACTTCACTGTGGAGCCGTTTGAACGCGGTTTCGGCCACACCATCGGCAATGCTTTGCGCCGTGTGTTGCTCTCAAGCATCGAAGGCAGCGCCGTGCGCTGGTTTCGTTTGCAAGGCGCGACGCACGAGTTTCAAGCGGTTGATGGTGTCATCGAAGACCTCGTAGACATTGTGCTGCAGGTCAAGCAGATCCGCGTGCGCATTCCCGGCGATAACGCTGTGACATTGCGCATTCGCAAGAAGGGCAAGGGCCCGGTGACGGCCGCTGACATCGTCTGTGACGGTGGCGCGGAAATCGTCAATACGGACTTGCACATCTGCACGATCGCCAAGCCCATGGACTTCGAGATGGATCTCGAGGCTTGCCGTGGTCGCGGCTACAGCACTGCTGAAGAGAACGAGGCCGGAGGCGGCCGCCACTCAGACTCGGGCGCCCGCAAGGCGAGCCGCGAAGTGGAGCAAGAAATCGGCAAGGTGTGGGTGGACAGCGACTTCAGCCCTGTGAAGCGCGTGAAGTACTCCATCCAAGACACACGCGTGGGCAAGCTCACGGACTACGACAAATTGCTTGTCGAAGTCACAACGGACGGCAGCTTGCGGCCTGAAGAGGCGCTCGCGGAAGCGTCCAAGGTGCTGCGCAAATTCCTGAATCCTCTGTGCAGTTACGGTGCCCTCGGCGGCGACGTGGCGGCTGTGGATCATGCCAGTGCTGATGCGGATAGCGACGCAGATCCTATTATGCTGGCTCGTCCCATCGCGGAACTTGGATTGTCTAACCGTGCAGCGAACTGCCTCGAAGCAGAACGCGTCCTCACGGTCGGCGATCTCTTGAGGAAGACTGAGGATGAACTGCTGCAGGTACGCAACCTCGGCCGCACTAGCCTCAACGAAATCCTGGCGAAGCTCGTAAGCCTCGGCTTGAACCTCGCACCCGGAAACTGATGAAGCGCTTCGGCGCACAAGGAAACGAGTCATGAGACACAGAAGACAAGGCCGCAAGCTGAACCGTGATACGGCGCACCGTTTGGCGCTGCGTCGCAATCTTGCGCGCGCCCTCTTCCTCAGCCATCGCATCGTCACCACGGTGGAGAAGGCGAAGTTTGCGAAGGCGTTCACGGAGCGGCTGATCACACTGGCGCGTGAGAACACGCCAGCGAATCAGGCTTTGGTGCGTTCGCGCATCACCGACAAGACCGTCGTCAAGAAGCTCTTCGATGTCATCGGGCCACACTTCAAGGCACGCGCAGGCGGTTACACCCGCATTCTGCGTTTGGCCAAGAATCGCCTTGGCGACGATGCTTCTCAGGCGGTGTTCGAGTTGGTGGATCTGCCTCGCGAAAAGGCTGAGGCGACCGCTGAATAGAGCCCTCTGTGGCGCTGCCCATGCAGGCACCCTTAGATACAGGCCCGGCAAGCTGGGGATTCTCCGGCTGGCTGGGCCTCGGTGTTTACATCGCGGTGTTTGTGCTGATCTTGATCGGCTGCGCCAAGCTCGCGCGCCCGCAGAGCGCAGCAGAGCGTGACGACGAAACAGCTCCACCGCGCCACTGAACTCGTGAGCCGCAGCCAGCGTCGGCTATCACCAGAGCGCGACATGCTCTGGCCGCAGCACGCGTCCGAGGCTCTCCACGAGTTTCGCGCTCGCTGCCACGCGAAAGTTGTCGCCCGCTTGAATCGTGACGCGCCCCGCGGGTGTGGTCAAAGCGAAGAACACTGGCAACTTGCCGCGGTTGTCGCGCAAGACTTGGTGCACAGCGGCGATCACCATGTCGAGGTTTTCATCGCTCTCCAGATTCAATGTCAGGCGTTTGGCGAGCGCGAGCGGCGCGGTCTCTAACGGGTGCACTTCCTGGATGCGGAGCGAGGGTGTTTCGCGGCGGCGATCCACAGTGCCTTCGAGGAAGACGATGCGATCGACGACAACCTTGTCGATCAGGCGTAGGTAGTGGTCCGAGAAAATCAGGCACTCCAGTTGGCCACTCATGTCCTCGAGCAGCACGACCGCCATCTTCTGTCCGGCGTTTTTGCCTGACTTGATGACACGCACGGTGACGGACTGCACGATGCCACCGAGCACCGTGCGTGCGCCATCTTCCATGCGGGCGAGGTCTTCGATTTTCGCACTGGCGAAGGCGCTCAGTTCTTTGCGTACGCGGTTCAGTGGATGCCCGGTGAGATAGAAGCCCAGCACGCCTTTCTCGCGTTGCAAACGCTCTTGCTCGCTGAAATCTGGGATTTGTGGCAGTGAGATCGTGGCGGCAGCTTGCGCCGCTGGCTCAGACACTTCCGTGCCAAAGAGCGAGAACTGACCGCTGCGCCGATCGCGCTCGGCTGCGTTGCCGACGGCAAGGGCTTCCTCTAACACCGCACTCTTTTGAGCGCGGTTGCCTGGTAGGGAGTCCAAGGCGCCTGCATCCACGAGTGCTTGCAGCACAGTGCGGTTCACGAGGCGCGTGTCGATGCGCTCACACAAATCGTGCAGCGATGTGAACGCTGCGCCTTTCTCCGCTGCGGCAGCGATTGCGCCCGCAGCCACTTCGCCGACGCCCTTAAGCGCAGCGAGTGCGTAACGGAGGCCTTGGCCTTCTACGCGGAAGCGCGGCCCTGACCGGCCTGCATCTGGTGGCAGCACAACGATGCCCATGCTGCGGCACTCTTCCACGTATTCCACAGTCTTGTCGAGGTCCACCATTTCGCAAGAGAGCAGCGCGGCCATGAACTCCAGCGGATGATTGCATTTGAACCATGCCGTTTGCCATGTCACGAGTGCGTAGGCAGCGGAGTGCGACTTGTTGAAACCGTACCCAGCAAATTTCTCGATCTTGTCGAAGATGTCTGCAGCTTGCGCAGCCGCGACCCCGTTCGCTTGCGACCCATCCACAAAGCGCTGTTTGAATTTGGCGAGGATTTCCGGCTTCTTTTTGCCCATCGCTTTGCGCAGGTTGTCGGCTTCGTTCATCGAGAAGCCAGCCAAAGTGTTGGCAATGCGCATGACCTGTTCTTGGTACAGGATCACGCCAAGACTGTCTGCGAGGATGCCGGCAAGCGACGGATGCAAGCTGCCGACGGGTTCTGTCCCGTTCTTGCGCGCGACATACAGATCCACCATGCCGGCTTCCAGCGGGCCAGGGCGATAGAGGGCGAGCAGCGCAATCAAATCCTCGAAACGGTCGGGCTTCACACGCTGCAAGAGGCTGAGCATGCCTTCCGATTCAAGCTGGAACACGCCAACGGCCTTGCCTTGGCTCAGCATTCGGTAGGTGCGCGCGTCATCTAACGGCAAGCGGTCTGGATCGAGTTCGATGCCCTTGCTGCGGCGTACATTGCTGACGGCCTCTTCAAGGATTGTGAGCGTGCGCAACCCAAGGAAGTCCATTTTGAGGAGCCCAATGTCCTCAAGCACATCCATCGTCCACTGTGTGGTGATGTTGTCGTCTTTGGCGCGATACAGCGGGACGCGCTCACGGAGCGGGCGGTCGCTGATGACCACGCCGGCCGCATGAACCGAAGCATTCCGCGCAGAGCCTTCGAGCTTGAGAGCGAGATCGAACAGGCGCTGATTGACTTCGCTCTCTGCGCGCAGCGCTTGCACTTCCGGATCTTTCTGCAGGGCTTCGGCAAGACTGTCCTTGGGCCCACTCGGCACCTTGGCAGCAATGCGCTCCACAATCGGCAGCGGTAGGTCGAGAGCGCGACCCACGTCGCGGATCAACCCACGTGTTTTCAGTGTGCCGAAGGTGATGATCTGTGCGACGCGCTCGCGACCATACTTTTGTTGCACGTAGGCGAGCACTTCTGCGCGGCGGTCTTTGCAAAAGTCAATGTCGATATCCGGCATCGACACGCGTTCGCTGTTGAGGAAGCGCTCGAAGATCAGGTCGTAGCGCAACGGATCGATGCGCGTGATGTTCAGTGCATACGAAACGAGCGAGCCTGCTGCGGAACCGCGGCCAGGGCCCACGGCGATGTTCTGCTCGTGCGCGTAGCGAATGAAGTCCCACACGATCAGGAAGTAATCGATGAACCCCATTTTCCCGATGGTGTCCATCTCGTAGTCGAGCCGCGCTTGAATGGCAGGAGTGATTTCCGGATACAGCCGCCGCACACCTTCGGCGCAGAGTCGTCGGAAGAGCGTTTCCGGTGTGTCACCTGCAGGTGCGCTGAAACTTGGCAGATGGCGTTGGCCCAGTTTGATGTCGAAGTTGCAGCGATCGGCGATTTCGCGCGTGGCGCTGAGCGCTTCAGGCATGTCCGTGAAAAGTGCTGCCATCGCGGCGCTGTCTTTGAAATACAGCTCGTGCGTGGACATGCGGAAACGATCTTGCGAGAGTTCCTTGGTGTTCGTCCCAATGCACAACGCGATGTCTTGTGCCTTCCAGTCTTCTGCACGCACGTAGTGAATGTCGTTCGTGGCCACGAGTCGCGCACCTGTGACCGCAGCGAGTTCCTTCAAACCAGCTCGCGCTTTGTCTTCCAAATCGAGGCCGTGGTTCATCACTTCGAGATAGAAGTTCTCGGCGCCAAAGATGTCTTGGTATTCGCGGATGACCTTTTCAGCTTCCTCCATCCTGCCGGCCAACACGCGTCGATTCACTTCCCCGGCAAGGCAACCTGAGAGGCAGATGAGGCCGCGCCCGAACTCACGCATGCTAGCGCGATCGATCCGCGGCTTGTACCAGTAGCCTTCCACATAGGCGGTCGACGCGAGCTGCACGAGATTGGAGAACCCTTCCTCATTGCGCGCGAGGAGCGTGGTGTGGTAGGTGTTCTTGCGATGTCCGTCTTCGGTCTCGATGCGCTTCTTTTCGAGGCGGCTGCCCTCAGCAATGTAGGCCTCCATCCCGAGGATGGGTTTGATACCACGTTGTTTTGCCGCTTTGTAAAACGGCACGGCGCCGAACAGATTTCCGTGATCGGTGAGCGCTAGGGCATCCATGCCGGCAGCTTTTGTTGTGTCCAGCAGATGATCGAGCTGGCAGTTCCCGTCCAGCAAAGAGAAGTGCGTGTGAACATGCAGATGGACGAACTCGTTGCCGCTCATGAATCTCCCCGTGGGCGTGCGCAGAGGGCTACCCTAAGTGCACTGCTTCGTACCGTTCCGATTGCTCACCGCGCGCGTTGCGACCTTACTCGTGGCGCCTATTGAGCGTCAACGCGCGCCGACAAGTTTGCTCGCCGCACCCGTAGCTGATAGTTTGCACGTGCCTTGCGGGAGTGCAACTCGGATGATCAACAGCAGTTCCGGCGCCAGCCTCTTAGCTCTCATGGGATTGGCTTTCCTCGTTGCATGCGCCGCGCCAACTTCAGGCCCCGCGCGCAAGGACGGGGCGCGCAATCCCGAAAGGACCACGGGGGCGAGCCTCTTCGACCAACTGGAAGACGCACGCAAGATCCGCGGCACGGAAGAGACAACGCAGCCGCCTTCGGACCAGGAACGCAAGTTGGCCGCCATGTGGGCCAAGTTCCTTAGGAACGATGTGGCTTGGGAGACCGAACGCGAGGAGTGGTTGCGCGGAGGTCCGGCTGCACGGGCGCTTTTGGTGGAGAATTTGTTGCGCGCCATGATGCGGGCGCGTGATGCAGGGGAGGGGCGCCTGTTTCATCGCTGTCGCGAAGAGTTGCTCTTGGAGAAGGATCTTGCAACGCATTACCTCGTCGAGGCTTTGGCGAGTGGTAGCGGAGACAGTGTCACGCGCAATCTGTGCTCGGAGACGCTCGCGTTTTTTGGTGCGACGAGTGCCAAGACCATCATCGCTGTGTGGCCGCAGGCCCCGGCCGAAGGACGCCGCGCGCTGCTGACTGCGCTGAAACTCTTGCGCGCTGCCGAAGCTCGTGGACTACTGGAGGAAGTGGCTTGTTCGCGCGAGGATTTCAAACTACGCATCGAAGCGCTCGACGGCCTCGGCAAGTTGGCGGATGTGGCCTCTGCTCCGGTGTGCGTCACCTGTTTGAAGGATGCAGATCCTTCAGTGCGCAAGTTCGCCGCGATTGCTGCGAGTCACATCGGTTCTGGTGGCCAAGGACTTTTGCCCGCGGTGTTGGAGGCTTGGAGCCGCGCGGAAACTGCTGGCGAGCAAGATGTCGTCAGCGTGTTGCATCGCGCCGCACGAGTGCTCGCAGGTCGTGAATATGGGCCCGATCCCTCGCGCTGGCCCGTGCACCGAGTGGGAAAACAGCCATGAGCACAGAGTGGGAAAAACTCTTGCGTCGCGCCGAAGATTGCTGCACTGGCTGCGGCAAAAGCGTGCGCAGTGGCGAAATCGTGACCACACTGGATGTAGCCGAAACGGGTTTCCGTCGCCAAGATTGGTGTATTTCATGCTTCGACGAGCGCAATCCACCGGCGTTCTCGTTCTGGCGCCGCCGCATTCTGAAGGGGGTGGCGCGTCGCCGCCTCGACCTCGCGTATCTGTGCGAACTGTTGAAGCGCCTCGAAGAGCGCAACGATGCGCCTTCCTCGCGGCTGCGCTGGATTGCTGCGCTGCTGCTACTACGCAAGCGCATGTTGGAAGAAGTCGGTCGCGAACACCACGATGGTGTCGAGACCCTCGTACTGCGCTTCAAGAAAGAAGATCGTGAGTTTCGCGTGACGGATCCGCGCCTCGATGCCGATGCCATCAGCGCGATCGAAGCAGACCTCGCGCGCATGTTCGATCTTGAAGGCAACAACAACGGCGGCTGAGCGTCTATCGGCTGCGCATGCCGTAAGCAAGATCGCCGGCATCTCCGAGCCCCGGCACGATGTAGCCGCGCTCATCCAGTATGTCGTCTGCAGAAGCGCAGAAGACATCTGCACCAAGTTCGCGTTCCATCAACGCGATCGTGGGACGGAACGCGATCACGCAAGCCACGATGATGCGTGCAGGACGGCCCGCTGCGCGCAGCACTTCTTCGTGCACGCGCAAAAGAGTTGAGCCCGTCGCGAGCATAGGGTCGGCGTAGATCAGCGTGCGTCCTTGCACTGCACTGAACGCGCTGTAGCCGCACTCGATCTGAATGCGCGGGTGCGTTCCCGTGACTTCGCCCTCGCGTCGCGCTGCACCAAAAAACATGCAGTCGCTGTCGGGCAGAGCCTGAAGCACTCCTTCAAATAACGGCAAGCCTGCGCGCAACACGGTGGCGAGCACAGGCTCGGCCGCGAGCGTTGGTTCGCTGCGTGAGCCAAGGGGAGTTTGAACAGTGCGTGCTTTCAGCGGCAACGACTTCGCGATTTCGTAGCCGAGAATCCGCCCGAGTTCTTGGATGGCCGCACGAAACGCCAGTCGGTCTTTTTGCGCGTCGACGCAGCGCAGTCTGAGCATCAATCGGCCTACGGTCGGATTGGTTTCTTCATCCAAGATGCGTTGCATGGGTGCGTGTGTAGCCGAGGTCTCCGATTCAATCTACTCGCATTGTGTACAGACAGATGTAGGCACACACAATCTTGGGGCGCGTCTATCCCGTGCTCCGCTTTCAAAGAAACTACGAAAAAAACTGGCGATCGTGTGGACATGTCGTGGTGCCGAATGTAGAACAGTGGGGCCAAGTGGGGTCTTGTCCCAAAACTTGGGTGCTGGTGTGCGTGTGCCCCCTCGTGCGGGGGGTTGCAGGTGAACTGCGATGTTTCAGGGGCGCTGGCCGAATCTTCTTTCTCTGGATGCCAAGAACCGCTTGGCTTTGCCAGCTCGTTTTCGCGTCGATCCGGCGGATGCTGAGGGCGGAAGCGAGTTCATGCTCGGCGCCCTCGAAGATCCCTGTCTTTACGTTCACACACCTGCCCAGCACGCGGTGTTCCTTGACCGGCTCTTCGGGCGACTTGGCGATACCCGCGCCTCGCGCAGAGCGAAGACCTACATCTTGTCGCGTTTCGTGCCGGTGGGCGCGGATGCACAGGGACGAATCACGATTCCGGCTTTCCTCATCACCCATGGGCGCCTGAGCAAGGAAGTGTTGCTCGTTGCCCAGGAGTCCCGCCTCGAGATTTGGGCCACCGAAGTCTTCGGTGCGCTGGAATCTGAGGTTCAAGGGACGGGCATCGCGGACACGCTTGAAGCGGTGTTCGCGGAAGAGGAGCAGGAACGCAGATTGCTTCGTCGGACTGCAAGTCCGGCGCGAGAGGGCAACAGTCTTTCCACATGATCCCGTGGAAGGCGCTTCGTAGCGGTGCTCTTGGCACTCTGCGGAGACGGGGATGGGGTCGCGGCGGGGCTAGCAGTGTCAATGGACCGGGTGCACGAACCGGTGTTGGTGGAGGAGGTTTTGGGGAACCTGTCTCCCGAACCCGGCCAGACACTGCTTGATCTCACGGTTGGGGCCGGCGGGCATGCCGCCCGGTTGCTAGCGCGACTGGGCCCACAAGGCGTGCTCGTCGGCGTCGATCGCGATCCCGCCATTCTGCAGGTCGCGCGGAAAGTTCTCGCTCCCTTCGGTGCATGCGCAATCCTGCGTACGGCACGGAGCGATGGCTTCCGCGCGCTCTTGCAGGAATTGCAGATCACTGCAGTGCACGGAGTGCTGCTGGATCTCGGGGTTTCTTCACTGCAACTCGACGATCCTGCGCGCGGCTTCTCGTTCCGCGCAGAGGGCCCGCTGGACATGCGCATGGACGCCACGCAAGGCCGAAGCGCGCGCGACTTGTTGCTCAGTCTCACGGAACCCGAACTCACTCACATTCTGTTTCGCTACGGCGAAGAGCCTTTCGCGCGGCGCATCGCCAAGGAATTGAAGGCCATTCCGCGCGGATCCATGCCACGCACCACCACGGAACTCGCAGAGCTCGTTGAACGGGTTGTGCCGCGACGCATTGTCGGGCGCTCGGCGGTGCACCCAGCGACGCGCGTGTTTCAAGCGTTGCGCATCGCCGTGAATGACGAACTTGGCGTCCTCGAACGCACGCTGCCAGCAGTTGCGCAGGCCCTCGTTCCTGGCGGCCGCGTGGTGGTGATCAGCTTCCACTCACTCGAAGACCGCATCGTGAAGAACTATTTCCGCAGCGCCAAGCAGAGCGGTGTGTTTGCTGAGGTGTCACGCAAGCCGATCTTGGCGGATGAAGCAGAAGTGCAGCGCAATCCTCGTGCGCGCAGCGCGAAACTGCGCTTTGCGGTGAAAGCCGTGGGAGCGCTCGCCGCATGAACCGCACTTCGATGGGTTACGGCACGGCTCCACGAGCCATCGCTCTGCTCATGCTTTTTCTGTTGGCGCTGCTCACGCTGCACAGGCGCAATGAGAGTCTGCGCGGAAGTTATGCCGCGCGAAAACTGCTGGAACGCGAGGCCAGACTGCAAAACGAAGTGCGCTGGTTGGGCGCGTCCGCGGAAGCAGCGTTGTCGCCACGCGGATTGCTGCAGCGCGTAGGCAAACTCGGGCGCAGCGCCAAAGACTTCAACGGCACGATCGAGCGCGTGACATTGCCCCAAGGTCCACAGGGGCCCTTAGGAAACTGATGCCGGACGCCACGCCAGACAAACTCATGGATCGCCGCAGCGCCCAGCTTTTTGCGCTGATCATTGCGAGCATCTTTTGCTTTCTGCTGGTGCGCTTGTTCATGGTGCAAATGCGTCCGGCCAAAAACATCGATGGCCGCGCGGACATTCAACGCTTCCGTCCAGATTCTCGCGTTGGCAGTGCTTTGCCGGAAAAGGCCGTGCGCGCCGAGTTGCGCGACCGTGAAGGGCGCTTGCTGGCAGCAACCTGGTTTGAGTACGACCTCGTGGTGGACATGGTGGAGCTGATGCGCGGTGCCACGGATCGTGCAGCGCGCGCGGCGCGACTCACACGCTTGTCTGCTGAAACGGCCAAAGCTCTGACGGCCAATGGGAAACGCACCGAAGTGCGCGCTTTGGCCAAGCCCTTGGTGGATGCGGCTAATGCTGCAACGCCGGTGCGTTGGTTGCGCCTTGTGAAGGGCATGGATCCCAAGATGCAGCGCGCTGTCGAAGATGCCGTTGTTGGGCTTCGTGGGGTTCGTTTCGAGCATCGGGAGCGGCGTGCTTTTCCGTACGGAGCGGTGACGGCGCAAATCGTCGGCATCGTGGGTGAAAACCCGAAAGATGCGATGGGCCGTGTTGCGGGGCGCACCGGTGTTGAGTTTCAGCTCGATCGCATTCTCGCGGGCGAAGCTGGGCGTCTGCCTCTTGAAAAGGATGCTGCCGGGCGCGAATTACTGCCGCGTTGGATTGAGGAAGCGGAACCGGTTCCGGGCGGCACAGTGACGCTTACGGTCGACGCCGAGATTCAGCGCATCTGCATGGAAGTGTTGGAGAAATCGGTCGGTTCGAGCAAGGCCGAAAAAGGCAGCGCTGTCGTGCTCAGTGCGCGCACGGGCGAAGTGTTGGCCGCATGCACGTGGCCATCCGTCGATCCCGAGAAGCTCGATGCGAAGACGGCTTCAAACCTCAACCTCGGCGCATTCCTCGATCTGTACGAACCAGGTTCCACCATCAAGCCGTTGTTCGTGTCATGGGCCCTTCAAAAGGGCATCGTCACCATGGACACGAAAATCGATTGCGGCGGCGCCGACGGGGTTCATCAGTTTGGGCCACGTTTGGTGCGCGAGTACCACGCCAATCCCAATCCCTTGACGGTGCAGGAAGTGCTGATCAAGTCCAGCAACGTGGGCTCAGTACGCATCGCTTATGAGCGACTCGGCATCAACGGTCAGTATGAAGCCATGGCGGCGTTTCGCATGTCGGGACAGCTGAAAGTGGGCTATCCCTCGATGCCCAACAATCGCTACACGCCACGTGCGGCTGCGCATGCGCTGTACACGCCGACGTCTTTTCCGCAGGGTTACGAAATGATGATGTCGCCATTGATCATGGCGCGCTATTTCCTCGTGTTTGCGCGCGGCGGCGAGTTCATGGACCCGATCATCGTGCGCGAAGCGCGCAAAGATGGACGGGTCATTGCGCCGGATTACGCGGACCCTGCGCGGCACGTGCGTGTGATCGATCGTGAAGTCGCGTTGTCCGTCCGTGGTGCGCTCGAGCGCGTCATGGAAGAAGGCACGGGCAAGTCCGCACGCAGCTCCAAGTACAGCATCGCGGCCAAGACGGGGACTCCCAAGATCGGAAAGACAGAGGTCTACAACCCGATCATCTGCACGATGGCCCCGGTGCATGAACGCGATCCAGAGATCGTCGTAGTGGTGATTCACCACCATGTGCGCAATCGCGGGCCCGGCACCTACACCGGCGGAACAGTCTCAGGGCCGCCCGCGCGCGACATCATTGAACGCACGCTTGAGTACATGCGCATTCCGCATGAAGTCGGACGCAGCGGTGGAGTGCAACGCCCATGAAGCGCAGATCTTCCAGTACGCAGATCCGGGGAGAGCGGCTGCTTTCCATCGACGAACTGAAACCCATGTTGCCCGGCGGCGCTTTGCGAGTGCGCGGCATCACTGCGGATGCTGCCGCAGTGCACGCCGGCATGCTGTATGTGCAAACCACTTCGGATGCGGACGCCTTGCAACGCGCGTTGCAGCGCGGAGCTGCAGGCATCGTCAGTGAGGCGCAACCGCAGCATGGCTGCGCTTTGCCGTGGTTTCGCGTGCAGGACGCATTGCGAGTGCTGGGTCATGTCGCCAGCCGTTTCGCAGCTGAGCCTTCCAGCAGATTGGAAGTGAGCGTGTTCGCAGGCGATGCAATGCGCCGCGACATGCGCTGCGCTGCGGCACTTATTCATGCGCGCGACGATGGCGCCTTGGTGGAAGAGCGCATCGCGCGCACGCCGCGCAGTCTGGGTTCCGCGGAATTGCACCAGCGCATGGCGCAGCACGCTGCACGACAAGGGCGCTCGGTGCTTCTTGAATGCCGCGAGTCGGACTTGTGCTGTGGCCGCCTCGAGGGTGTCAATCTCGCTGCGGCCCTCGTTGGTCTCGGAGATGCTCCGGATGCTGCGGACATTGAAAGCGCACTCACCGTGATGCGCATGTTGCCCGCAGAGGCCGTGGCGGTGCTCGAAGCGGGGCATCCGACCACAGCGGTCTTGGCGGCAACCACCAACGCTCTCGTGGTCACGTGGGGGTTCGCGCCTGAGGCCGATGTGCGTGCCACTCTTGTGCGCCAGGACCGTAACGGCGTGCTCTTGCATGTGCGCACACCCGTGGGAGCCTGCGAACTTGAACTTGCCGCGATGGATCTGGCCTCTCAGCGAGCCGCGCTCGCCGCCTTGGCTCACGCCGCCATCATGGGCATGGCTCCGGAGCGTGCTGCAGAACGCTTGCGCCGCCGAGTGAGTTCTGCCGAAGCGCTCGAACGCATGCCGGTTCCTCTCGGGTTTGATGTCTGGACGACGCGTGCCCGCAGTCGCGACGCGTTGGCTCGAGCACTCCGTGCCATGCACCCGTTCACGAAGGGCCGCGTGTTGTTGGTGCCGCCGACAGGGTCGGGCTCGTATCCACAGCGAGCGTCCATGATTCAAGAAACTCTCGACGCTGCTGAACGCGGTGACGGGGTGTTGATTGCGCTCGAAGGCAACGGCGATGCAGATCGCAGCAGCGTGCGGGAGTGGTTCCTCGGCGGATTGACGGACGTCGCATGAGCACAAGCACCATGTCAAGGCTGAACACAGCAGAGATCGCCGCCGCGCTGAACGTTGACGCAGGCGATGCCACGCCGCTCACCAGTTTCACCACGGACAGTCGTACTGTGTGCCCTGGTGCATGTTTCATCGCGCTGCAGGGCCCACGCCACGATGCGAGCGCTTTCGCGGAACAGGCGCTCGCAGCGGGTGCGGCCTTGGTTATCGCCGGCAAGTCGGCGCGAGCGCATGCGCAGGTGCTGCGTGTCGACAACCCGCTGGCAGCGCTGGGCACCATCGCAGCGCTGGCACGCTCGCGTTTCGAAGGGCCAGTGTTGGGCATCACGGGTTCCGCAGGGAAGACCACGCTGAAAGAACACTTGCGTCAGTTGATCCCCGCGGATTGGTGTGCCGTGTTCCCCGAAGCGTCGCACAACAACTCTGAAGGTGTGCCTCGCACCATTTTGAGCGCGCAGCCAGAAGCGCGTTGCATGGTGCTGGAGCTCGGCACCAACGCGCCGGGCGAGATCGCAGCTTTGTCGCGCATCAGTGCGCCGACGCTGGCGGCGTTCACCTCGATTGGTGCCGCGCACTTGCAGGGCCTTGGCAATGTGGGTGGCGTGTTGCAAGAGAAGATGGATCTCGCGCGGGCTTTGCCTGTGGGAGCGACGGCGTTCATCAATGCCGACGACGCGCTGCTCGCCAACGCTGTGTGGCCTACGGGGATCGAAGTTGTGCGTCTCGGTCTGCGCGCCGTGCCGGGAGTGCGCACGCCCGTCGTGTGTGATGGTCAGGCGCTTCGAATGCGCAGCGCGGGCCTGCGCATCGAGCACGCCGCGACGACCGAAGTGCAAATGCGTTCGCTGTGGATGGCGCTGTGCATAGCAGAGTTTCTCGGTGTTGATGAAGCTCACCTTGCTCAAGCGGCTCCATGCGTAGCCCCCGCTCGTTTGCGTGGTGAGATCCGCCGCATCGGCGAGACCCTGCTCATTCTCGATTGCTACAACGCGAATCCACTTTCCATGCGCGCTGCGCTGGAAGATCTCGGGCGCCGCAGCGGAGCGCGCCGCGCAGTGTTGGGTGAGATGTTGGAGCTCGGTTCCGACGCCGAAGAGTTTCATCGCGAAGTCGGTCGCCAAGTAGCTGGCCTTCAGCTCGACGAAGTGTTGTTGATCGGGCCATCAGCGCCGTTCACAGCGGAAGCAGCGCACGCTGCTGGCATGCCCGCGCAGAGCATCACGGTGTGCCCAACACGCGAGAGTGCGAACACAGCTTTCAGAACCCTCGTAGCTCACGGCGGCACCGTGCTTCTGAAGGGCTCGCGATTGATGGCCCTCGAGCGCCTGTTGGAGGGCCAGCATGAGTGAGATGAACGCCGCAACACGGCAGCGCCACATCTCCATGGTGGTGCTTTGCGCCCTTGGACTCGCCATCACCGGCGTGCTGATCCAAGTGGCCGTGGATTCACCACTGGCACCCGTGCCCTACCAACGCGCAGCGCGCCAAGCGATCTACGTCGTGGCGGCAGCAGTGCTGGCCTTGGGTGCGATGTTGTTCGGTTACCGCCGCGCGGTGAGCCTCGCTCCGTGGTTCTTGTACGCAACCTGGGCGTTGCTCGCGGTGCTGCTCATTCCAGGAATGCCGGCCCGCGGAGGCTCCGTGCGTTGGATTGATTTCGGCCCCTTCAACATGCAGCCGAGTGAGTTGGCCAAGCTCGCTCTTGTGCTCTTCATTCCGTACTTTGCGGAGAAACGCGGTGAGAGGTTTCGCACAGTGCGCGGGGGACTGCTTCCGGCGCTCTGTTGGGTTGGCTTCACGTGTCTGCTCGTGTTGCTCGAGCCCGACCTCGGTCAAACCGTCTTGTTGTTCATCCTCGCTGCGGCTCTGCTCGTGGTGAATGGCGTGAAGTTGCAGTATTTCTTGCTGCTGATCTTGCTCGGGATTCCAGGGCTCATCGCT
The DNA here is from genome assembly GCA_009691765.1 of Planctomycetota bacterium. Lineage (GTDB taxonomy): Bacteria > Planctomycetota > SXUL01. The sequence goes on from SIAO01000003.1 coordinate 222,617, forward strand.
TTTATGGGGGACCGCTGGGATTACGTGCGCGCACGCATCGAAGGGTTTCTCGGCGAAGGTAGCTACCAAGTGCGCCAGGGTTTGATCTTCTTCGCGGAAGGCGGCGCGCTCGGAACCGGCGTCGGTGCTGGCCGCGGGCATTTGTTCGTCCCTGAAATCCACAACGACTTCGCGCTGGTTGCGGTAGCGGAGCAGGCGGGTTTCCTCGGTTCGCTGTGTATCGTCGCTCTCTTCCTCGGTTTGTGCTGGAGCGGATTTCGCATCGCGATGGCAGCCACGGACCGCGCTGGGTTCACCGTGGCCTTCGGCACCAGTTTCATGATTGCGTTGCAAGCCGCCATCAACATCAGCGTGGTCACGGGTTCCGTGCCGCCGAAGGGCATGAGCATCCCGTTCCTTTCCTTTGGCGGGTCGTCGTTGCTGATGCTTGGCCTCGCCGTGGGCTTGTTGCTTTCCGTGGCGCAAACGCAGGAAGAGCCTGCGCTCTCCAGCGCGCCACGTCTTGCGGGAGCCACACCATGAGTGCTGCCTGCAATCAAACACAGGGGGTCCTTCCGGGCTCCGTGGTCACGCCTGAAACTCACTCCTTTCACATCGCGCACGCCGACTTTTGTCGGCACCATCTTTGCACGCCATCGAGCCCGGAAGGAAACCTGCTCAGTCAACAGTTGCCAACGGAGAACCGTCCATGACGCCAGAAAAGATTGCTGTCCTTGTTGTCACCGTGGTTATCGCGGTGTTGCTTTCACTCACTTTGCTCTCGAGCCCCGGGACGCCTGTCACCGAGACGGCTGAAGCCGTCAAGATCGAAGCCGCACCGGCGTCCCTGCAGGGTGACGCCCTTGTGGATGCGACCGGCGGCGCGGCGCCTCTTGGCTTGCAAGAGATTCTCGATGGCAAGGCAGGGACTCAGCTCGCGCCCCGCAAAGCTCCCAATTCTGGTGCTGTGCCGATCGTGGGGCCTGTCCAAGAAACGGTGGTGCCAACGAGCGTGAGAATCGGATCGGGCGACACGCTTGAAGTTATCGCACGACGCCTTTATGGCCGTGCTGGCGCGGTGTCGGAAATCCTCGCGGCCAATCCTGGCATCAACCCCAAGCGGCTGAAGATCGGGCAAGAGCTCAAACTCCCTCGCGCTCCCACGCGCGCCGGCGTAAGTGGCGTTTCCGGCAGCAGCGCTGCTGCGACTGTGGCGTTTATCACCCCGGTAAAGCCCTCCGCGGGCAAAGTGCATGTGGTGGCCAAGGGCGAGAAGCTCGGCACTATCGCCAAGTCGCGCTATGGCAGCCCCAACGCGTGGAAGCGCATCTACGACGCGAACCGCGATCAGTTGTCGAACCCCGACAAGCTCGTGGCCGGCATGAAACTGCGGATTCCCTGAGCTCGATTGATGGCGCCGAGGTCGAAATGACGCACGCTTCGGATTGGGAGCAAGTGTTTGCGGCCGAACACGACGTGGACTTGCGTCCGCGGACCACAGTGCGCGTCGGCGGAATCGCTCGGGACTTCGTGCGCCCGAGCTCCGCGGCTTGTACAGCCAGTCTGCTGCAAGCTCTGAAACAAGCTGGCCGCCGCTGGCGGGTGCTCGGCGGTGGCAGCAATCTCTTGGTCGGCGATGAGCCGCTCTCAGAAGTTGTGATTCACCCCGATCGCCTCGACAGTTGCGAAATTGTTGGGAGCAGCATGATCTTGGGTGCTGGCCACGTCTTGCAGCGTGCGGTTAACCACAGCACAGACTACGGATTGGCAGGAGCTCATGTGCTCACGGGAATTCCGGGGCAGCTCGGCGGAGCGTTGGCCATGAACGCCGGTGGCCGATACGGTGAGATGGCGACCGTTGTTGGCTGGGCCGAAGTTGCGCTGGAAGACGGTGCTTTGCACCGTCTTGAAGCAGCAGACCTGCAATTCGGTTATCGAAAAGGTCAACTTCCTCTGGGCGCGGTCGTGACCCGTGTGTGTTGGAACCTGAAACCCACGGATGAAGCCAAGGCGCTCAAGCGTGAAGCCGGTCGAATTCTCAAAGAAAAGAACGCGGCGCAACCAACTCAAGCTTGGAACTTCGGATGCATGTTCAAGAATCCTGCGGGGCAAAGCGCGGGCAAACTCATCGAGGGCGTCGGGTTGAAGGGTGTGCAGGTCGGGGAGGCCAGGATCTCTCCTAAGCACGGCAACTTCATTGAGAACTTGGGCACGGCACGAGCGGCCGACATCCTTGCGCTCATCGAGCGTGCCGAAGCTCTAGTGCTCTTGCGCGAAGGTGTGCACTTGGAGCGTGAAGTTCGCGTCTGGATGTGACGCGGCGCTGAAAGCGCACCAGCGCTCGGGGTGAACTCTCGATTGCGCCACTATCCCTTGTTGCGTGTCTGTTGGCGCAGCTATAGACTCCGCGCGGACTGTTGGGTCCCCGCGGAATCTTTCGCGGTGCGCTTTGCATAATCGGTTGGTGGTTTTTCAACGGCTCCGGGCTGGAGCGGGAGGGTGTCTCATGGACATGGGCAAGTTTGTGGATCGTCGGCTGCATGCGGTGCGTGTTGCTGTGAATCTCCTCAACCACGAGATGGAGACTTCGCGCAATGAAGGCTCCGTGACGCTCGATCGCGAGCAGTTGAAGAGCATCATCGAGACCTTCGGAATGTTCGTCGAAGACTTCGACGTGAGCTGGCGCGCTGTACGCGAACAGAACCAGAAGAAGTTCGCGCAAGTTGGCGCGGCTCAACCCAAGGTCGGCTGACGCGTAGAGCCTGACGGCCCGTGGCGCGCGTTCCCATCAGCGGATCGCTTGTCGGCGCACGTTTCGCTTCGCTGCTCACGCTGCTCGCTCTCGTGGCGTTCACCGTGCTGCTGTCGCGGCGTGCTGCCGATGCGCCGCGCTATCGAGTGTCTGCGGCGCGCTTCGCTGTAGCGTCCATGCCGAGTTGGTTGCCAGGTGGCGCGGCTGGAGCAGGTCTGGACCGTGCGCTGCTAGCGGGAGAATGTTCGGTGTTCGACCCGGACTTGCCGCGTCTCGCGGTTGAAGCCGCCGCGAAGAAACCATGGGTGCGTGAAGTGCGCAGCGTGCAGCGCGTGTTTCCTAATGGCGTTGAATTGCAAGTGGAACTGCGCACGCCGGTCGCCTTGCTCGTGCTCGGCAAAGAGCGCGTGGCCGTGGATTGCGAAGGCGTGGTTCTTGAACGTGACTCTCGAGTGAAATCCGATTCGCTGGCACTGATCAGTGCCGTGGCCGCAGCGCCGCCCGCAGCAGGACAGCGCCTTGCGCATCCGCAGCACGCGGGATGGCTCGAAGGTCTCGCGCTGCTGAATGCACTGCGCGGTGTGGGTGATCATCCTGCGCTCGAATCTCTGCGTGTGAAAGAAGTGCGGGTGGGCACGCCCGGCAAGGCGCGTAAGCCCGGCGATTCCGACATCGTGATCGTGAGCGACAAGCCTGCGCGCATCCGTTGGGGAATCGCGCCTGGTGCAGATCCCACCGCCGAGCGCGACGAGACGCGCAAGAAGCTCGATGCGCTGCGTCTGGCCATGCTGCGTTATGAAGGGTTGGTGGGCGTAGAGGAAGTGGATCTGAGCTATCCCGGCGGCTCTGACGTGCGGGAACTCAAGACGCGCTGATCCCTCCGCTAACATCACGACACCTTGAACAGGATCATCACCCTCTGGATCCTCGCTTTCGTGCTGCTCTCCGGTGCGCTGCTCTTGGCGCTCGTGGTGTTGCGGGGCGATGGCACTCCGCTCTTGGCGGTGTTGCCTCGAGAACGTGCGTTGGCCGCGTATGTCGCGTTGCTGTTGTTTTTTCCGCTCTTCACGCTGCCGTGGGTGTTGCAACACACGCCGCGTGGTGGAGGGCGACGAGCTGCAACGGTTTTGGCTGTCGACAGCCTGCTCTTCGCCAGCGTGCCCATGGTCTTTTGCGCCTACATCAGTGCTGTGAGCTGGCGCGGACTCCTGTGTGCGGCAATGCTCGCACTTGCAGCTGCAGCCCTGCCGCTCGCACTCGCACGCTTTGGTCGAACGGCTGGAAACAGTAAGCGCATCAGTGCCTGTGTCGCCGCATGGATGGCAGTGGCACCGTTCGCAGTGTTGCTCGCCCGTGGTTTCGGCACAGCAGAGCTTTCCACAACGATCGCAACAATCTCGCCGCTCGATTGGGTGCAGCGCATTTGTCTTGAACGCATGACGCCAACGCTTTGGCCCTTCGCAGGTGTTGCGCTCGCACTCTGGGTTCTGGCTCTGCTGCCTCGACGAGCCATCACCGGCGCAGCCTTAGCAAGTGTGTGCTGCGTGTTGTTGCCTTGGCAAGCAGAGTCGGTGCGCGTCGAAAGTCTCGCAGCGGGATGTGCCCGTGCAGGTGCGCGCACTCCGGTGCTTGTCAGCGTGCCGCGCGCGAGTTCCGCTTGTTTGATCTCGACAGGACGCGGAGCGGTTCAGATTCCTGCAGACGGATTGGAACACCTTGTGTTGTTGATGCCGGGCGAGGCGCAAGGTGCGTTGACCGTCCGCTTAGAGAACGCAGTGCAGCGCGTGACGGCGCCATGGCGCAACGTGCCGCTCGAGGAAATGTTGGTGGGGCGTTTGGGCGCAGGAGCAGGCGACGGAGAAGTGCGCCTCGACCCGCGTTGCCTCGAACTCGGGCCTGGAGCTTATGAAGCGTTCGATGTGATCGTGCTACGGGAATCAGCCTGGGACGCACTCTCCGTGCAACAGCGCGATGTGCTTTCCGGTGCTGCGGCCATGGGTGCGCTCGTCTTGCTGGATCATGCACGTGCTGCGCTCGAAGCCCGCACGGGCACGGGCAGCGTGAAGCGCATCGCTGCTTCAGCGTCCGGTGATGCGAGCTGGCGCGCATGGCGTCGGCCGCCGCTCGGTTCCGCTGATCGCGAGTTCCTCGACACGTTTGTTCCGTTGCAGTGGCAGGAACTGGATTTGACGTCGGTGTTTTGGTTTGTGCTGATCTATCACTTGGCGTTTTTGCTCGCGTTCTTATTGCCCATGACGCTCGACGCTCACAAAGCGCCTACGGTCTATCTCATCTCGGTCAGTTTCGTGGTGCTCATGATCGCAGCTGGTGGCTACGGAGTGCTGAAGCACATCTTCTTGAAGGACAATCAGGTTTACACCCAATCCATGGGGTTCATGTTGTCGCCACAGGCTCCAGGACAACCGTTGGTGCTGCGGCGCTTTCTTGCCTACGCATCCATGAGTGCTGAAGAACGAGTCGTAGAGTTTCCGCGCGAAGCCGACTTGAGCGTGCTGCGGGCGTCGCATGCGTTGCAGGAGCCGCAACAGTTGGTCGCGGAAACGCACAGTCGCTGGCGGTTGTTTCTCGACCGCCATCAAGACAAAGTTCTGGTGCGCGTGGACAGCCGCGAGCAAGCCCCTTGGGCTTTCGAAGAATTGGGCGACGGCGGCATTCGCATGACGGCATCTCAAAGCAGCGGGGCGCTCTCCAAAGCCACCGTGCGTGCGGCACTGCTCATCGAGGGAGGCCGTGTGCTTGCGCAGTACCGGCCTGAACAGGGGGTCTTGCGTCGGTCCGAGGAAGACCACTTCTTCGCGGCGGGCCTCGAAGCCCTATTCCGCAAGCTCCAAGGGCGTTACGGCGTGCCCGTGCAACGACATCTGCTTCTTGCGTTGGAGGGGGTCGAGCGCGGGGATGTCGCCACGGACTGGCTCGTTCAGCGCGATCTTGGGTGTTTCTGGATGGTGCCCTTGCCCCAGGATTGAAGCCTGCTGGGAGCGTCGTCGAGTCCACGCAAGTGCAAGCTGCGCCGGGCTTTGACGGACTTGCCTAACAGTAGGTCATGGGCCCATTGATCCAGTGCCGCAGGTTGATAGAGTGCGCACCCCACCATGCGCACGACCATCGGTTGAAGGCATCTTGGTGGACCGCGCCCCTTTACGGATAAGAGCGATGAACTGCACGACTCATGCCAAGGCTTCAACGGCCGACCGCCAGTGGCTTCACATCAGCGCTAAAGATTTGGTGCTGGGCCGCCTTGCGGCACGCGTGGCCCAGATTCTGATGGGCAAGCATAAACCCACGTACACGGCTCACTGTGACACGGGCGACTTTGTCGTCATCACAGATGCCGCTGACATTGTGGTCACCGGCAATAAGGCTCGCCAAAAGGTCTACATCCACCATACCGGTTGGATCGGCGGCTTGGTGCGTCGGCCCTACGCCGAAGTGCAGGCGAAGCACCCCACCCAAATCATCGAGTTGGCCGTGCGGCGCATGCTGCCCAAGACCAAACTCGGTCGTCACATGTTCGCGAAGCTGAAGGTCTATGCTGGTGCTGAGCATCCGCATGAAGCCCAGAATCCTAAGACCATCAAACTGACTTTGAGCTGAGGAAACGCAGTGAGCATCGCATACACAACGGCAACAGGACGGCGCAAGTCGTCGGTAGCACAGATACGCATTCGCCCGGGAACAGGCCTGTTCTTGGTGAACAAGCGCGAGATCGGGGAGTACTTCCCGAGCCCAGAGTGGTTGCGCACAGCGGAATCTCCGCTGGCGGTGGTCGATAAGCGCAAGGCTTTCGATGTGCATGTCAATGTTCGCGGTGGTGGTTTGACCGGCCAAGCCGGCGCCATTGCCATGGGCGTTGCACGCGCGCTGGTCACCATCGACACTGAAGCACACAAAGCTGCGATGCGCCAAGGTGGCCTGCTCACGCGCGACTCACGCATGAAGGAACGCAAGAAATACGGGCAACGCGGCGCACGGCGTGCGTTCCAGTTCAGCAAGCGCTGACCCAGAGCTTGTGCTCTATCGCTGCGCGGCAGGTGGCTCGAACACGAGCGGCTTGCCGCGTTGTGCGTTTTGGAGAGGCACTCCGGCAACAGCGGCCATTGCAGCGTTGGCGTGATTATGGCGCCATGCTTGCGCTGCGAGAGCGTACGGGCAAAGCTGCAATGCCCAGTGAATTGTGCCAGTCCCGCTGATGCCCAAGCCGCTCTGGGCGAGCGCGCGCAGGACTTTAGCGTTGATCTCCGCCGTACGTGAATTCGGGAGATAGCGCTCTGGAGCCGCTGCGTCACTTTGTTGTGCGCTGCCCTGTTGGATGTGCAGCAGCTCGGCCTGTCGCAGCGCACTAGGAGCCATGCCTTTGATGCTGCCGCAGAGCAACGCGCCTGCTTGGCCACGCGCCGCAATGACTGCGGCGCCGTCGGTGTCAGCACACACGATGGTGCGTTCCGCTTGCGGCGCTGGCAGCAGCAGACTCAAGTGCATCAAGGCGCATGCTGCGAATGGCGTCCAGCGCGCACGCACACCAATGAGGAGGGCGAGGCTTGCACAGCAACCGATCCAGCCGACGACAGACGGCGCGCTGATAGGGAGATTGCCGCAGGGCACTTGTTCCAACCACGCCAGAGCCACATCGAGGGCTTGCAAGGTGCCTTCGATGGCCATGGCGAGGCAAGCGAGATCGGGCAACGCTATTTTGCACAGCGCCAAGAGCATGAGCAGTGTCACCACTGGCGCCAAGAGCAAGGAACCGGGGATCGCTGCTGGCGTGAGTTGTCGAAAGAACACCGCAGTCACCGCGGCGCTGGCGCTGCTCGCGCAGAGTGAGATGCGCAGATTGCCGCCGACCCAAGCGCGAGTGCTTGCTGTGAGACTCGCTGCCTCGGGGTGTGCTGGCGCGTGCCGTCCACCCCACAAGATTCCAGCAGTCGCTGCAAATGTGAGCCAGAAACTTGCTGAGGTGCATGCCTCTGGGCAGGCAAGCGCCACAGTTGCGAGTGCCAACACCCAATGCCGCTTGCCGTGCGCCGGGCGTCTCATCAAGCCTGCTGCGAGGAACAGCGAGCTGCACAGAAACGCGCGTTGGATCGGCGCACCGAAACCGCACAGCGCTGCATAAAACGTGATGAGACCGAGCAAAAACCAACGGCGGCGACCGAGGAGTTTTTGAGCAAGACCCAAGAGCATCACGAGGTGCATGCCGGAGATGGCGAAAAAGTGCAGAGTCCCGGTGCGCATCAGTGCATCGCGGCGTTCTGGATCGATACTGCTGTCCCCGAGAAGCAAGGCACGCAACAGTCTGGTGCTGTCCTCGTCGAGGCCGCGACCGAGGCGTTCTCCCAACTGATCTGCGATGCGAAGGAGCGAAGGCGTCATGCCGCGAGGTGTGATCTCAAGCACTTCTGGTGCTTGAATACAACGCAGTGTGCGCCCGTGTTCCGCGAGCCAGCCGCTTGCACGCACACGCGCTCCAGCAGGTGGCATGGTTGTTGATGCCGGGAGTCGCAGCAGCAACCCGCCATGCAGTCGCAGCATTGGGCCGGAGTCTGCTGTAGCGGGCATGGATCTCGCGGCATAGTCTTCAATGCAGATGGGCCAGATTTCCGCGTTCGTCGGCAGGCTCTCGGCCGCTGGAAACAGTGCGATGCAGAGCACACCGAAGAGCAAGCACAGCGCGTGGCTCGCACGAGGAAGCAATGCTCCGATGGCAAGCACACCGCACCACGCTGCGGGGAGGGCAGCGCTGGGGAGCAAAGCGGCTAGCAGACTCTGCAGCAGCACGCCCAAGGCGTAGGCGAGCAACAACGGCGAAACTCCCTTGGACAGGAGCGGTGGCGTGAGAGTTTATGCGCGGGCGAGCTCGGCCGCTCAGGAACTGCGCAACAAAGGAAGTTCCACGCGGAAGGTCGTGCCTGCTGCGCTGCTGTCGCTGCAGTGGATGGTGCCGCCGTGATCCTCCACGATGCGGCGGCATAAGGCCAAGCCGAGGCCCGTGCCTCCGGTGCGCGTCGAGAAATAGGGTTCGAACAAGCGTTGCATGGCTTCGGGTGTCAAGCCTTGGCCGGTGTCACTGACGCTGATGCGCACGTGCTCCGCGTCGTCGCCAACCTCTGCCAGCACTCGGATCTTGCCGCCGCGAGGCCCGCAGGCTTCGAGGGCGTTGTTGAGCAGATTCAGTATCAAGCGCTGCATTTCCTTAGCGTCGGCTTGCACTGTGGCACTTCGTGGCAGGCGATCCTCAAAAGTGCACTGCACCGCGCCAGTCTTGCCGCCGAGATAGGGCGTCAAAAGTTGCTGCAGCAGGGGCGCGAGTTCGTGGGCTTTCACTTCGCGTTTGGCTGCTCCGGCGAAAGCGCCAAAATCGGCGGCGATGCGGCGCAGATGCTCGCACTGATCCAAGATGGCCAGGACGTTGGCGTCCACAATGGCTTGCAATTCGGGATGGCGATCTCGACCCGCTTGTCGGATCTGTTGCGCACCGAGCATGATGGGCGTCAGCGGATTCTTGATTTCGTGCGCGACTTGCCGCGCCATTTCGCGCCACGCGGCGGACTTCTCTGCTTCGACCAGTGCGACACGTGAGCGTTCGAGATCCGCCGTCATGCGGTTGAACGCATTGGAGAGAACGGCGAGCTCATCGTTGCGCTTGAGATCGAGCTTGGTGTGCAAGTCTCCTTGCGCAACGCGCTCAGTGTGTTCCATCAAACGGCGCAGCGGTTGCGTCAAGCGATGCGAGAACACCGCGGCCAACACAATGACCAATCCTGCGGTGATCAAGGCGGCCCAAAGCAAGAAAGTGCCGAGACTGTCCACTTCGGCAAAGACCTGCGCGCTATTGATGCCGACGCCCACCACCCAGCCAAAGCCGCCGACTTCAGGTCCTTTCAAGTGCGCAAACCCAGAGATCTTGCCGATGCCCGCAGGGTATTCGTACGCATGCACTCCCGCACGGACGGTGGCCATCGCGGCATGCAGCGATTCCAACTTGTGGTCGGTCACGAGACTCGATCCGAGAAGCACCTTGTTGTGATGCGCAATGATCGTGTCGCGATCACGCGCAAACATGAAGGGATAGCCGCTGGAATAGCGCCTCCCGCCATCTTCTGGGTCGTCTTCTTCGCGGAAGCGTCGGCCCACGTCGTCCAAAGCTCCTTGGATGTGCGCCCAATCGAAGATGGCGACGAGCACACCTGTGACTTGGCGCCGGTCTTCCGCCAACACAGAGCTCGCGAAACCGACCTCGCAATCGGAAACCGCCGGTGGTGCGGGCAGTGCTTGCGCGCTGGTGCCGCGTGCGGCGCGCATCAAAGGGGAATGGTGCCAGTCGCGCGAAGACACAGGAACTTGCGCACTCGCGAGCGCTTTGGTGCCTGGCGCCAGAGCGCGTTCGATCCACTCACGCTCTTCAGACGCTACGAGCACCGTGGCCAAAGGTAATCCCTCGAGTCGGCGCTGCGGGTCCGTGCTGCCCGTAGCCGTTGTGGTGCTTTGCGCCACGATCGTTCCGTCGCGCGCCACAAAAATCAGCGCGTCCAAGTCGGGGCGATAGCGGCGGCGGTTGTCGAGGAAACGACGCAAGCGCGTTGCGGCGTCAGTGCCAGCCGCGCCCGGCTCACTCGTCGCGAGCAAGTCGGCCGCGAGCGAATCATCATCAGCCCATGAGCGAACCAGCGCGCGCATGTCATCGACGGCGCCGTCGAGCAGCGCAGCGGTTTCGCGTGCAGTGCGGAGCAACCAGTAGCGCGTGGCGGTTTCCGTCATGCCACGGCGGGCTTGGCTCCAAGCGCTGATCGAAACTACCGCGAGTGGCACCAAGCCGATGACAAGAAAGATCAAAACGAGCTTGAAGAAAAATCCACGCGGGAGGCGCACGTCAGGTTTTCGCCGTCTCGATGCGCGGGAACAGAGCTGCGCCCTTGACGAGGATGGTGCCCGGCAAGACACGTGCGCCCTTCGCGCCACTGATGCTGCTGGTGAGGTCGAGTGCAGTGCCGGTCAGTTCGAGGTGCAACTGCTCCATCTTCGCGGGCATGAAGGGGTGATGCAGACGGCACGCTAGCAACAACGAGTTCACGAGTTCGGCGAGCACGCCATCGAGTTCAGCAGTGCGTGCCGGGTCTTTCGCCATGGCGAAGGGCTGAGTGCGATCGACATGGGCGTTGGCTTCAGTGACGATTTGCGTTGCCGCCGCGAGCGCTCCGCGCAGGTCCAAGACTTCCATGCAGCGTTGGTAGGTGTCCACTGCAGCGTCGGCGCGTGCCAGCAACGCGGAACTTTGCGGAGCCGCGGCCACGCGTCCTTCACGCCAGCGTGTGAGCATGCCTGCCGTGCGAGCTGCCAAATTGCCGAGACCGTTGGCCAAGTCCGAATTGGCTCGCGCGAGCAAGCGTTCTTCACTGAACTCGAGGTCTTGGCCGAAGTTGGCTTCTGCGCAGAGGTAGTAGCGCAGCGCAGCGACGCCGTAGGTGTTGGCCAGTTCGAGTGGGTCGGTCACACGGCCCGCGTCTTTACTCATGCGACCGCCGCTCATGTTCACGAAGCCGTGGCCGAAGACTTTACGAGGCACGGGCAAGCCAGCACTGAGCAGCATGGCCGGCCAGACCACGCCGTGGAAGCGCGTAATGTCTTTGCCGACGAGATGCAAATCCGCGGGCCACCAATGGGCACTGCTCGCAGTGTCCTGCGGCCAGCCTGTCGCGGTGATGTAGTTGATCAGCGCGTCGAACCACACGTACACCACCACGCGTTCATCAAAGGGGAAGGGGATGCCCCAATCCGTGCCAGTACGGCTGACCGAAATGTCTTCGAGTCCTCGATCGAGCAGCGCAAGCAATTCGTTCCGCCGCGATTCTGGTAGCACGAAACTTGGGTTGGCTGCGAAATGCGCCTTGAGCGGTTCGCACCAACGCGAGAGCCGGAAGAACCAGTTCTTCTCTTTCAACCACTCGGGTTTGCGGTTCGCATGGTCGGGGCACAGCCCGTCCTTCAAGTCTTCATCGCGCTTGAAGGCTTCGCAACCTACGCAGTACCACCCTTCGTACTCGCCCTCGTAGAAATCTCCGGCATCCTTGATGCGCTGCGCCAAAGCCTGCACCGCTTCGCGGTGTCGCGGCTCGCTGGTGCGAATGAACACATCAGGCTGAATCTCGAGAGCGCTCCACGCGCTACGAAACACACCTTCCATGCGGTCGCACCATTCCAGTGGCGTCAGTCCTTCCTTGCGCCCCGCCGCCGCCACCTTCTGGCTGTGTTCATCGTTGCCCATCAAGAAGCGCACTTCGTTGCCGCAGCCGCGTTGGTAGCGGGCGATGACATCGGCGGTGATTTTTTCGTAGGCGGTGCCCAGGTGCGGGCGCGAGTTCACGTAGTCGATGGCAGTGGTGAGGTAGTATCGCAAGCGAGCCGGGACCCCCTTCGTTGGTCGTCCCGCAGTATCTTAGCCAGCGGCTTCACGAGGACACGGGAACTCTCATGAACACCGGAGCTTGCTTTTGCGGCACCTTCGATCCTCCGACCTACGGGCATTTGGACCTTGCTCGCAGAGCGGCGCTGCTCTTTGGGCACGTGACCGTGGCCATCGGGCGCAACGCCAGCAAATCCCCACTGTTTAGCGTTGAAGAGCGGTTGGGTTTTCTGCGCAGCGCTCTGGCACCGCTGGGCACGCAGGCTGAAGTGGTGGTCTTTGATGGGCTGGCCACGGCGTTTTGCCGCGCACGCAATTGCCGCGTGCTCTTGCGCGGTGTGCGCTCGGTCTCCGATTTCGAAAGTGAATCCGACATGGCTTTCACCAATCGAGAATTGGCGGCCGACATCGAAACCGTGTTGCTGTTGCCGGCGGCAGGCTATGCCCATGTGTCCAGCCGCTTGATTCGAGAGATCGCTGCCGGTGGTGGCGATCTGTCCCGTTACGTTCCCACTGAAGTTGCTGCGGCATTGCACGCACGTTTCCCTAAAGGATCGTCATGAACTCACGTCTTGATGTTGTTGCGACCACGGGCGCTCCGGCTGCCATTGGTCCGTATGTGCAGGCCATGGTGTGTGACGGATTGGTCTATTGCAGCGGCCAGATTGGGCTGGATCCCGTGAGCGGCAGCATGGTGGAAGGTGGCGTTGAAACTGAAACACGGCGCGTGCTCGCGAACTTGGATGCAGTGCTCGAAGCGGCGGGTTCTCAGCGCGCTCTAGTCATCCGCTCCACGGTGTTTCTTGCAGATCTCGCCGATTTCGCCACGGTCAATCGGCTCTACGGTGAGTTCTTTGGCACGCATCGGCCAGCGCGTTCGACCGTTCAAGTGGCTGCGTTGCCTCGCGGCGCGCGCGTCGAGATTGACGTCATCGCTCGTCAGCGCGGCTGAGGTGCCAAGATTCGCTGGCGCAACAATGTCAGCCCGTGCTGCGCACGCGGAGTGGGTGCGATGTTGAGGTTCTTGTCCAGCCAATGCAGGGCTGCATCGCGCCGGCCGGAAGCGAGTTCCAGTTGCGTGAGCGCGGCGTAGCGGTCGGAGCGCGGCGCGATTTCGTCAGCGAGTTCAGCGTCTTCCAAAAGAGTCGCAACCTCGCGCAGCACAGTCATGGCCTCTTCAGGACGCTTCATGGCACGTAATAGCTCGGCGTGCTCGAGGGCTGCTTGTGCCTGTAGTGGCGCTGTGCGCGCACGGCTGCGGGCCTCTTCGAGTGCAGCACACGCGCCAGCGCCATCGTCCTGCGCCACGCACACGCGGGCTAGCGCAAAGCAGGGCTGAGCATCCCAAGGCCGACGTTCCTTCATCTCTGCCAAAGCAGCCTGCGCCACGGCGAGCTCCATGCGCGCTTCCGTTTCACGCTTCAATCCGCGCAGGAGTTTCGCCATCCACAACGCTGCGTTGCTATCGCGCAGGTCCAGTTCACGTGAGCGTCGAAAGGCAGCGAGGCTTTCTTCGAGGCGTTGCTGTTCCGCGAGGATTTCGCCGAGCACGGCGTGGGCATGGGCGTTGTCCATTTCGAGCGCGAGCAGCGCTCGTACGTGCGTTTCCGCTTCGGATCGCAGCGTCTGCGCCGTTGTGGCATCGAGGCCTGCTGTGAGCGCCATCGCCTTGAGGTGTTTTGCGAGATCCAACGCGGTTTCCACATCGTGCGGCGCGTGCTCGAGCACGGCACGGTAGCGTTTGGCGAGTTCGTCAGCGGCGCTTGGATCGGCCGTGCCCAGTGCTTGGAGCGCCACATATTCTCCGCGCTGCAAATAGGCCGAGAGACGCAAGGCTCCCGCGTCTTGCACTTCGGCTTGTTGCATGGTTCGCACCAATTCTGTTTCGCTGCGCCAAGCTCGAGCCTGGCGCATTGCGAGCGGCACATTCAGCGCGATGAGTAGCGCGAGAGGCAGTAGCCACCAGCGCGGCCGCGCCATCGGCGGTGCGAGCAAGAGTGCGGCTCCGGCCAGCGGCAAAGCGAGGAAGCGCTCTGCAAAGACTTCGCCACTGCGTACGAAGATGTTCAGCACGGGCACGAGCGGCACGATCCAGAGCGCGGCAGCAAACAGAGAGCGTTGTGAGTTGCGCATCGCTGCCAACAGCACGACGATCGTTGCTGCACACCAGAGCAGTGCGCGCCAATGAATGCTTCCGTCCGGTGCGTCGTACTCGTTACTGAGCGGCCAGGGCAAGAGAGTGATCTGCGTGTAGCGTCCGAGAGCTTCGAGACCGTAGTGGAGGCGCTCCAGCAAAGTCGATCCGCGCAACACTTGTTGGAGGCCTTCTGGTCCGAACACGCCAAGCACATTCCAGCGCAGCAACAGGAGCGCGCTTGCGACCACGATGGCTGGCCATGCGCGCTGCCAGCGTTCTCGGGCACTGCCCGGCAGCAACGCAAGCAGCAGCGGTACCAAGAGACCTTGTTCCTTGGACATCACTGCCAGCGCTGTGGCCGAAGCCACGAGCAGGGTGCGTCGCCAGCCTGCAAGCCCAGCCGCGACGAGTGCGCCGAGAGTCGCAGCACACATGAGGTTTTCTGCGCGCCCGCTGATCCAGCACACGGCTTCTGAGCGTGCTGCTGCGACCGCGAAGAACAGTCCTGCAAACAGGGCAGCCTTTGAGCTGAATCCTAATTGCAAGGCCAAACGCACCAGCAGCACGGTTGCAAGCGCGGCGAGCAGCATGTTGGTCACGTGCGCCGTTCGCGGGTCCGGCAATTCGCGGCCGAGGGTATGAGCCACGATCAAATCGCAGCGGAACGAAAGCGTGGTGAGGGGGCGCCAGAGCCCAAGCTCTTGATCTGGCGCGAAGGGCGCGCTGAAGACTTCCGCAAGCGGAGCCGCTGCCACCACATGCGGGTTTGCAAGCACATACAGGCGGTCATCGCGAATGAAATCGCCGTCTATGCAGGGCCACGCACAAAGGAGTGCCATGCCTGCCACGAGGAAGGTCCAATACAAGCGTTCGAGATTCTCTTTGGGCGAGGTCGTGGCGCGCATCGTTCGCCAGCATAATGGCGGCGATGCAACGCTGCCCGAAATGCCATGCCGACTTGCACGAATCTGCCGTGCGCTGCCCGCTGTGCGGCACAACTGTCCGTGTGGCGGCTTTGCAACCAGGCGAGCGTCCGGCTCCGATTCTCGACACGGAATTAGCGTTGTTTGAACGTGATGAACGCGTCGTGCATTGTGCGAGCTGCTTGCGTGAATCGCGTGAAGATGTCCGCCGCTGCAAGCCCTGCGCTCAAGCTCTCGTACGTAGTACGCGCACGGTGCTGACAGCGCTCTTGCGTCGTCGCCTCATCACCGAACTTGGTGCTGCGGCCTCGGTGGCCTTGCCGCTCTTGCCCTCACTTCTCCAACGGGTTGCCGAGTTTGAAAGCCCCTTTGCTGCGGAGCACGCACTCCACGAGTTGACAACATTCGGACTGGATGGGTTTTGTGGTCATGATGGCATCGATCCACCGTTGCCTGTCGGGCGCACGCATCTCTGGGTGCGCAGCAGCGATGCCTTGACAGCTCGATATCTCCTTGGGCGAGTTCCGCGTGGCAGTGCCGCGGAGGAAACGGCACGTGCGCCTGAGGCCGCGCGTTGGTGGTTGAGTCGCGGCAAACTGCGCGAAGTTTTGCGTCTCGCGGAAACGCAGCCAGACAACGCAGCCTTGGCGCTTTGTGCCGCAACAGCGCTGCTGCGTCTGGGCAGGCCTTTGGAAGCGGAACGCCGCGTGCTCGCGGTACAGCCTTGTGCGCAGAGCGAACTCGAGGCGACGCGCCGCATAGCGGCAGGGTTATTCGCAGCTCTCGCTTTCAAGCGTGGGCAAGGAAGCATGGATGCAGCACTGTCGCACTTGCAGGCGGCTGCGTTGCTTGCGCCACGCCGCGTCGAGATTGCGCAGGCCACTGTGGAGCTGCTCGATGAGGGCCATGGTCACAGTGACTTGCGTGAAGCGCTGCGCCGTTTGCAGACGCTTTGCCCCGGTGTCCTAGGTGTTGGCGGCTACTACGCAGACCTTGCTGCTCGCTGCGCGATCGGGAAATGACACGGCTTGCGGCGACACACAAGTGGCAAGGAAGGCAGCGGCTGTGATATCTACACCGCGAAGCAAGCACTTTGAATCGCACCACGTGTGACGAGCGTTGGCACTTCGTGGCGGCAGCGATCTTCTACAAGTGGGCACTGAGGAGCGAATGCGCAGCCGTTGGTGCTCGCTTCTTCATGCGGCAGAACGCGCGCAACAGCGGCGCGCGCAAGGGCAGGTTCAGGGGGCAAAGCCGAGCGAAGCAGTTCTTGTGCGTAGGGGTGCAGCGGCCCTCGGAAAAAGTTGTCGGCGGGAGAATCTTCCACCACGCGCCCACGTAGCAACACCACGATGCGATCCGCCAATGCGCGAGCGACGGCAAGATCATGAGTGACGAAGGCCATGGCGAGGCCGCGTTGTGCCCGTAGCGCGAGCAGCAGCGCGAGAATCTGAGCACGCAGCGAGACATCGAGAGAGGCTACGGCTTCGTCCAACAACAGTGCGCGTGGTTGTGTGATCAACGAGCGTGCAATGGCGGCGCGCTGACGCTGTCCGCCGCTCACTTCGCGTGGCATGCGTGTGAGCAGGGCCGCATCGAGTCCGACTTCAGTGGCCGCTTGGTTGACGCGTTCCCGCAAATCCTTTGCGCCGAGAGCGAGCAGCGGCTCTTCCAGTGAAGCCCGCAGCGTGAGGCGCGGATCGAAGGCTGCGAGAGAATCTTGAAAGACCATGCCGATGTGTTGGCGTTGTCGGCGGAGCTCCTGCGGCGGCAATTGCCACGGGTCTTGCGCAGTGTTCGATGCCATGTGCCAGAGCACGCGTCCGCTGCTCGGGCGTTGCAACGCCAGCAAGGCACGCAGCAGTGTGGATTTTCCGCTGCCGGATTCGCCGACGAGAAGTACGGACTCAGCGGCATGCAGCATGAAGTCGATACCGTTGACGGCGTGGTGCTCGCCGAAGTGAACTTGCAGAGCTTCAGTACGCAGCAGCACGCTCATGCGCCCTGCCCTTCAAGAGGACAGGCCACCGAGTGCTGCGCATTGCGTGCCACGAGTGCGGGGACTTCCAGCGCGCAAGCCGGCAGAGCGTGCGAACAGCGCGGGTGAAACGCACAACCCGTCGGTAGGTGCTCCGGTAAAGGAGGCAAGCCGCGCAAGCTCACGGGTGCACAGCGCGGCAGCGCGTCCGTGCGTGGCAAGGCCTGACGCAGGGCTTGTGAATAGGGGTGCAACGGTTGCGCCAGCACTTCACGGACGGGGCCCTGTTCCACGATGCGGCCGGCGTACATCACAGCCATCTCGTCGGCGGCGGCGGCCACAACACCGAGGTCGTGCGTGATGAGCAAAAGCGCGAGGCCGCGCTGCGCGCGCAGGCGCGAAAGCAGTCCAAGAACGCGTGCTTGCACCGTCGCATCCAATGCGGTGGTGGGTTCGTCAGCGATGAGGAGTTGCGGATCTCCTGCGAGCGCCATGGCGATGGCGACGCGCTGGCGCAGGCCTCCGGAAAGTTGATGCGGCCACTGCTCGACGCGGCGTTGCGGCGCATCGAGCCCTACTTCCATCAAGAGTTCCAAGCTGCGTTGCTCCGCTTCGCGCCAAGTGCAGTGTCGATGCTGGCGCACGACCGCGGCCAAAGCTGCGCCAATACGAGTGCAGGGGTGCAACGCGCTTTGCGGATCTTGAAAAACCATTCCGGCCACGGAACCGCGCACGGCGTTGGCAACACATGCGGGGCCTTCCGACACGCAACGACCAGCGATGTGAATGCTGCCGGCAGTGATGCGCGCTGGAGGTTCATCGAGCAGGCGCAACAGACTCTGTGCTGTCACGGACTTTCCGCTGCCGGATTCTCCGACTAACGCGAGACTTCCGCCGCGTTCGAGGGTGAGGTCCACGCCCCGCAGGACTTCAATGCTGCGACCAGCAGTGTTGAACTCAAGGCGTAATCCACGGACTTCGAGGAGCGCGCTCATGGTGTGCCTCGTGCCTGCTGCGGCAACAAGCGTATGCGCAGGTTCTCGCCCAAGGCGCCGAGAAGGAGCAGCACTGCTGCGAGTGCGGTTGCAGGGAACAAGATGAGCCACCAGCTCACATGCACCGCTGTGAGCGCGTCATAGCCTTGTCGCAGCAGCACACCCCAAGACACTCCGGGCGCTTCGACACCGAGTCCGAGGAACGAGAGGAAAGATTCCAGCACGAGGATGCGTGGCACGCTGATGGTCCATGAAGCTAGCGCGACCGGCGCTGCGTTGGGCAAGAGATGTCGACGCAAGATGCTGGCATTGCTGCAGCCTGCGATGCGCGCGGCATCCACAAAGGTGGCGTTGCGCAGGCTCATGACTTCGGCACGCACCATGCGCGCTGTGGGAATCCATGAAACTGCAGCGGTGATGCAAAGCAAGACCGCGCCTTGATCGAGCCATGTTTCCGTGTGCGCGCCGCGCCATGCGCGCAGAAGTGCTACGGCGAAGATCACCATGAAGATCAAGGGCAACGCACCGATCACATCCGCGCCACGCATGAGCAGTTGGTCGGTACGCCCACCGCGCATTCCAGCGACAGCGCCCCACAACGCTCCGATGCTGAGAGAGGCGACGGAGGCTACGAGAGCCAAGAGCAGCGAGACTCGTGCGCCCACGAAGATGCGCGCCAAGAGGCAACGGCCAAGCGCATCGGTGCCAAGCAAAGGTGCAAATTGAGCGTCACCGAAAAGCGCTTCGCGCAGCGTGGCCAGCGGCGCGGCGACTGGGCCGCTCCACGTTGGCCGTGGCTCGCCGTGTTCGATGAAGATGTCGAGCGTTGGCGTTTGCAGTGCGCGCGGCAAGTGCACAGCCGTAGAATCCGCGAGCGGCAATAGCGGCGTCAGCAGGACCAGCACGGCGCAACCTGCGATCAGTGTCACGCACAACTTCATGAGAGTTCCACGCGGGGGTCAACGACGGGCAGCATCAAATCGGCAGCCCAGTTCAGCACATAGGCAAGCGCGGTGTAGAGCACCACCATGCCGAGAGCGAGCGTGAAATCGCGGTTGAGTGCGCTCTCGACGAAGTGTGCGCCGAGGCCGGGAATGGCGAAGATTTGTTCCACCACCAACGAGCCGGTGAGCACACCTGCAGCGGCGTTGCCAAGGAACGCGACGACGCTCACGAGACTCAAGCGCAGTGCCGCGAAGGCAACAGCGCGTTCCGGCAATCCTGCAGCGACCAGTGTGCGGCGCCATTCTCCTTGCAGCGCTTCAGCAACTCCGGAACGCACGAGGCGCGCGACTTGCGCGGCGAACGGAAGCCCGAGACAAAGTGATGGCAAGAGCACGGCCGAGGGTTGATCCAGTCCAGCAGCAGGCAGCAGCTTCCACCAGAACACCAGTGGAATCAGCAGCAAGCCTGTGAGCACAAAAGTCGGCAAGGCCAACAGCAGCGCGATGCAGGCGCTGATGGTGAGGTCGGCCGAGCGCCCTCGACGCAGCGCGGCCCACAATCCGAAGGGGATTCCGAGAGCGAGGGTCCACGCGAGCGCAAGGGCGCCGAGCAAGAGCGATGCTGGCGCGCCCGCAACAAGCACCTCGGTCACACTGTGATCGCGATGCGCGAGCGATGGCCCGAATTCGGCGCGAGCCATGCCCGACACAGCGTGGAGCCACTGTTCGAAGGCGGGGCGATCGAGGCCGAAGCGCGCCTCCAAAGCAGCGCGGGTTTCTGCGGCCAGCGGTCGATCGTCGTCGAAGGGGCCACCCGGCACAGCGTGCACGAGTGCGAACGACAGTGCATGCACACACAAAACGGTCAGCGGAAGCCATGCAGCTCGGCGCAGAAGGCTTCCTCGTCGAGCGCTGCATGAGCGTCGCGCACACACGAGCAGCACCACTGGCGTCAACACGAAGAGCAACACTGCGGGTAGATGTTCCATCAGCGCTGCACTCGCAAGGCTGCGGGGTTGAGCCACTCGAGCGGATTGGGCTCAAAGCCACGCACGTACGGCTGCACGAGGCTGCGGCTGCAGTAGTGGAACAGCGGCACGATGGGCCCTTCGTGCAAGAGTAGTGCTTCGGCGGCTCTCAATTTCGCGGCGCGCTCTGCGTCAGCGCCAGCGAGGCTGCGCGCTTCACGCAGCAAGGCGTCGTAGGGCGCATGGCTCCAACCCGTGCGGTTCGCTCCGCTGCTGCTTTCGAAGCATTCAAGGTAGTTCGAAGCGTCGTCGTAATCTGCCATCCATGAAGAACGCGCCATGGCGTAGTCGCCATCGGCCATGCGCGTGCGCAGGCTTTGTGCATCGAGTGCGACAGTCTTGCAAGTCACGCCGAGGATTGTGTAGCGATGTTGCAACCACTCTGCGACCGACGAGTCCAGCGGATCCGTGGTGTGCAACAATTCGAAAGCAGGCAGCGTGCTCATGCCTTGCGCTTGGAGCCCGATGCGCAGTTCAGCGCGCGCTTCATCCAGACTCAATGGCGAGGCACGCAGCGCAGAATAGGGCAGTGCGCCGCAGTGCATGCCTGTCGGCGTGAAGCTCCATGCTGGTTCTTCGCCTCCGCGGAGAAGCTGGCTGCAGAGCAAGTCTCGGTCTACCACCAAACTCAGAGCTCGACGCACTGCGCTGTGCGCGAAGCCTGGCTGCGCCACATTCATGCGCAAGAAAAATGTCCCGAGGCGCGGATGGCGGCGCAGATCTGAGCCAGGAGCGCTGCCTGGCGAAGCGAGCAACGCGGGGATTGCCGACAAGGGCACATCCATGGCGATGTCCAATGCGCCGGCAACATACAAGTTCAAAAGTGTCGCGGGGCTGTCTATGCAGCGCCAGTCAATACTGCCGAGAGGCAGTTGCGCTGCATCACGCCAGTGTGGGTTGCGCTCCACGCGAATGCGATCGCGCAGGCGCCAGTGCACGAGGCGGAAAGGGCCGTTAGAGACGAAGTGCTGCGCACTGGTCCAAGCGGCGCCGTGTTTCTCGTAGACATGCCGCGGCACGGGATACAGCGGAAACTGCGCGAGAAGTTTGAGGAAGCACGGATGGCGCTCGCGCAAGCGAAAGATGAGCGTGCTTGCGTCTGGTGCTTCGATGGCTACGGCGCTCGCGGGGCCGCGTCCACGGCGACAATCTTCTGCCCCGATCACAGCATCGAGCAAGTCCGCCATGCGTGCTCCGGTGGCAGGTTTCAAGAAGCGCAACATGCTCCACGCAATGTCTGGAGCGTCGATGGCTCGGCCGTCGCTCCACTTCAATCCGGGCCGCAGCGTGAAACTCCAGCGCAAACCGTCCTGCGATTCGGTCCAGTGTTGAGCCATCGCAGCGGCGGGTGTTCCAGAGAGTGGGTCCGGAATCACGAGGCCTTCGAAGAGTGAGGCCAGCACGCGCGCATCCGCCACACTCTGTGCTTGTGCAGGATCGAGGCTGCGCGGGTCTGGGCCGTTGCCGATGACTAAGTCCGCCGGCGCTGTGCCTGTAAGGCTGAAGCACCAAAGCAAAAGCGCGAGCACGGTTGCCAACGCGATCAGCGGCAGGCGCAGCGAGTGCATGCAATCCCCGATGGCTGCCGTCCCCACGGCAGCGCTGCCGCACCACCCCGGGCGGCTTGCCGCGATGGTACAGCGTTAGCAGCAGCGTGGCGACTGCGCGTGCGGTGCTTACGGCGTGCTGCGGCAAGCGTGCAACAAGTTCGGGGCGCGGCGTCGGTGATAAGCTCCGCAAAGTTTGCGCATGCTGACCGCAACCACCGCGCTTCAGATTCGTTGTCTCGTCTGGCTCACAGTGTTGGGCGTAGTTTTGCCCGGCTGTGGAGAAGACGCCGCAGCGCCGACGCCAGAGCACAGCGGCGCCGCCGCCGAAGTCCCGCAAGAAACCACGGCGAATCCTGACGGACAGCGTTGGCACGACCTGCGCACGTTGGCGTTTCGCCCCCAGTGGATCGGCGGCACTTTGGTGGTCGGACGCACGCGCGCTCCTGCAACGCTGCACAATCTGCTGTGGAGCAGCGAAGAGGATCGGCCCTACGCCAAGTACTTTCTCACGCCCTATTTGCTGATCGAAGAACCGGATCGCAAGGATGGTGTGTTGAGCGTGACCCCATGTGCGGCTGCGGCGCTGCCTGTGCGTGCAGCAAGCGCGCGCACATGGATGTTCACTTTGCGGGCAGGGCTCACATGGGATGACGGGATAGCTGTGAGTGCAGCGGATTACGCTGCGAGTTTCGCTGCCATCCGCGATCCTGAAGTGCGCGCCGATGCTCGTCGAGCGCAAATCGATGGTGTCGTCGCAGTGCGCGCGCTCGACGCCGCGCGCTTCGAAGTCGAATTCGCAGACGACCATGCGCTTGCACCGTTGCATTTCGGGTTGCAGTTCACGGTGGTTCCTGCGCATAGCATTCCCGCTGACCGTGTCAGTCTGAACACTCAGAAGCAGACGCCGGGCTTTGGGCCCTACCGTGTCGCGGAGTGGACGCCCGCGCACTTGGTTTTCGAATTGCGCTCGGCGTATCGCGGCAGCATGGCTCCGACAGGACCTGCGTATCTCGAACGAGTGGAGTTTGTGTTTGAGCCGGAGGAGGCGCGCATCGCAGGGCTGCAAGAAGGGCGCATTCATCTCGATACAGTGCGCCACGAAATCTTCGCCACGCTCGCCGCGAACGAGGCATTCCTCAAACACTGTTGGCTCACTTGGTACTACTTGCCGAATCAAGCCATGGTGCTCTGGAATCTGCGCGATCCGACAGATTCGAAGAAACCGCATCCTTTGCTTGGGGATGTTCTCGTGCGTCGCGCTTTGACGCTGTTGTTTCCGCGCGAAGAATTGGCGCGCACGGTGTACGGCGGACGCGCGTTGCCGGTGAGTGGCCCCGCGTGGCGCCGCGACGGCGATTACGACGAAACGGTATTGCCTTCAGCGTTCGATCCACAGGGCGCGAAGCAGCAGTTGCTGGCGGCTGGTTACACGCTCGGTGCAGACGGTTGGCTTGTGCGCGCAGGTCAGCGCGTGAGTTTGCAGTTGCTGCTGCCACAAGGCGTGGCGTGGGCGGATGCTCCTGCACTGCGCTTTCAAGAAGCGGCGCGCAGCATTGGCGTGGAAGTGGTGCTGCGCAAAGTGCCGTTTGGAACCTTGGTGAGTGAAGTGCAAGCCAAGCGTCATGAAGCCGCGTTGTTCTTGAACAGCCTGCGCCCTCCCGTGGAATACGATTTCTTGCCGGATTTCCACTCGCGTTTCGTGAACACGCCAGCGGCCAATCTGTGCGGCCTTGCTGATGCGGAAACTGATGCGCTCCTCGAGCGCGCTCGCAACGCGCCAGACCGGGTCGGTCGTCGCGACGCGCGTCGCGCACTGCATCGGCGGCTGGATCAATTGCAGCCTTGTGCCTTCCTCTACAGCCCTGCTTCTTGCGTGGCCGTGAACCGCAAGTTCGCCAACGTGAAAGTGCATGACTTAGGCATCTGGTACCGCGACTTTGTGCTGCGCAGCGCCTTTGAGCGCGCGCCGCCTCCATGAATCTCGGTTTCGTGTTTCTGAAGCGCCTCGCTTCCGCGACCTTTGTGTTCGCGCTGGTGTTGTTGCTGTGCTTCGCTGCGTTGTCTAGCAGCATGGAAGCGTTGCCTGCGGGCAGTGATGCACCGTTGGTGACGGCACGGCGCACTTTCACGGCTGAAGAGCAAGAACTGGTGCGTGAGGCGCTTGGTTTGCATTTGCCGTTGCTTTGGCGCAGTGAAGTGCCTTGTCCGCGTGACACAGTGCAAAGAGCACTGCAATCCGCGCAAAGTACGCCAACGGCTTGGCAGGCGGTGGAACGGCTCGGGGCCATGGCTGTGGTGCATGCAACAGCTCTGCCATGGCTTGCAGAGCAGACTGAATCCACACAAGTGCTGCGCGCCAAACTGGCGAGTCTCGAACAACGCGTACGCGCTGCGACAGATGTGAGTCCGTCCATGAGCATCGCGGAGGCTTGGCGCACCGCGTGGAGTCCTGACGCGGTCGACAGCGCCGTCGCCGCTTTGCTTGCGGCCGCAGCCAAGGAGCCTCAAGGACTTGTGGTGTCGCGTCAAAAACTCGCGGCGCTCGGAGGCCTCGGCGCAGAAGCACTGCATCATGCGGCGCTGACAGCGTCGTGGCCTGCGCGCCTTGAAGCGTGGCAATGTCTCGCCTCGAATTTTGGATTTGGTTTCGACCTTCAGGCAGCGCGGCGCGATGGAATAGACAGCGCGGCTGCTCATGCGGCAGCAGCACGCGTCGAGCGTTGGTGGCAAGCGCACGCAATGGAGTTCACGGAACCAAGCGGCTTCGAGAGTTTCTCGCGTCATGCCAGCGCCACGCGTTTTTGGTCTTGGTGTCGCGCTGCTGCCACTGGCAATCTCGGGGAATCGCTCGAATATCGCCAACCGGTAGGCGCGGTGCTCGCGGAGCATTTGCCGCTCACGCTGCGTCTCGGCAGCATCACGTTGCTGCTAATGCTGCTGCTCGCGCTGCCTGTGGGTGTGGCGTGGGCGCGCATGAAAGCGGGTCGCAGTCAGCGCGCGGTGGAGTTTGCGGTTGCTCTTGCCGCGAGCACTCCCGAAGTGGTGTTGGGCACTGTGCTGCTGATTTTCTCGTCGCGCGGTTCAGGGCTGCTGTTGCCGAGTCTCGTGCTTGGCCTCGGTGGTGCAGTTTTGTTGGCCGCGCATCTGCGCGCCGCGCTGCTGGAGGCGGAGCGTGAGCCTTGGGTGCACGCGCTACGCGGTCGTGGTGTGTCAGAGGCGCGCATTCTGCGAAGTCATTTGTTGCGTCATGCGTTGAGTCCCGTGATCACCTTGCTGGGGGCTGCGTTGCCTCTGTTGGTTGGTGGATCGGTTGTGGTGGAGCATCTGTTTGGTTTGCAGGGCATGGGGGAAGTGGCTTGGAATGCAGCAACTCATGGTGATGTCGCACTCTCGATGGCTTGTGTTGCACTCGGCAGTGGCGTGGCTCTGGCGGGTTGGCTGCTAGCGGATTTGCTCGGCGCACTTATGGACCCGAGGCGTGCAACCTACAGGAGCCCGCACGCATGAGCGCACGCACCACGACTCTTGCGCGCGCACGCTTTTGGCTCTTGCTCGTGCTGACACCAGCAGCTTTCGCGCCCGCGCTGTGCAACGAATTGCCTTGGTTGGCATTTCATGATGGCGTGACGGTGCCCGCGTGGCAGGCCGTGACCGCTTGGGATGTGCTGGCTCCAACAGCGCTGCTCTTGGCGTGGATGGCGCATTGCCGCTGTTCGCTGCGTGCCCTGCTTGTGTTAGCTGTGTTTGCGACACTGCTTGCTGTGTGCGCACCGGCGCGCAACGTGGTCGAGCAGGACCATGGCCACGCGTGGGTGACGGCGCCAATTGAGTTTTCGCCGCACAGTATGGACGCTCTCGCAGGGCCGCTGGCACTTTGCTCTCGCGCGCATCCTTTCGGCACCGATTTGCATGGGCGCGATGTGTGCGCTCGCATTCTGTTCGGCATGCGTGACAGCATTGGTCTCGCGTTCGCTGCGGCCGCGTTGGCGCTCTTGATAGGTGGTGTGACGGGTTGTTGCGCAGCGCTGTGCGGCGGGCGTGTCGAAGCGTTGTGCACTTTGGTGGCCCAAGCACTGAGCGCGTTTCCGGCCTTGTTGGTGGTGCTGGTGCTGCAAGGTCTCGCAGCGCCGTCGTTGCTCTGGCTGTTGCTGCTCTTGGTGGTTTTTCGGATGGGCACTGTGTACCGCTTGGTGCGCGGTGAAGCGGCGCGTCTCATGGGCCGTCCGTGGATGGCTGCTGCGCGTGCCGATGGATTGCCGCTCGTGACGCTGCTGCGCCGTGAACTTTTGCCGCACTTGCTCGCGCCCTTGGGGGTGAATATGGCGTTCGGTGTTGCCGCGGTGATCATGCTCGAGGGCTCGCTGACCTTCCTCGGCTTTGGTGTGCCTGCGCCGCTGCCATCGCTTGGAGAGTTGTTGCATCAAGGACGCGACTTGCTGCCAGCATGGACGCGCTTGTTGTTGTTGCCTTGCGCCTTGTTGGTCGGCACGACGGCTTTGTGCATGAGGCTTGGAACAGCATTGCGCGAGGCGGCGGCGGAGCGCGAAGCATGACACCGCTGCTGCAACTCATTTCTTTTGGCGTGGCGCTACGGAGCGAAGGCCGCGCGCCACGGCCGCTGGTGCAAGCGGTCGACATGGAATTGCAGAGCGGCTCCATCACGCTGCTGCTTGGTGAGTCCGGCTCGGGCAAGACTTCGCTGATGCTGGGTTTGGCGGGATTGCTCAGCGAGCCGCAGTACGCACACCAAGGCACTGCGCTGTTCACGCTGGATGGTGAGACCCATAGCTTGCCGAACTCCGCTGCAGAGGTGCGTGGTCGCGGATTGGTTGTGTTGCCGCAAGACCCTGGCAGTGGGCTTGATCCAGCGCACACCGTACTGGCATGCGTCGAAGAGTCATTGGCACCAAGCGCTCCACGCGGAGAGGCTGCTCGCTTGTTGGCACGCTTGGGCCTCGATGCCGACATGCATCGACTGCGCACGCATGAACTTTCCGTGGGCATGGCTCAGCGTGTGCAGTTGGCCGCGGCTATGGCGGCACGCCCAAAACTACTGATGCTGGATGAGCCCAGCAGTGCGCTGGATCGGCGCAGTACAGCCACACTTGCAACGCTGCTGCGGGAATTGCAGAGTGAGGGGACCAGCGTCTTGCTGTCGACTCACGATTTGGGATTGGCGCGCCTCATGGCGGGCGAAACACATGTGCTGTGCGGAGGTCGCGTCGTCGAGCGGGGGAGCACGGCAGACTTGTTGCAACATCCGCGTCATCCCATGCTCTGTGCGCTCGTGGAGGCATCGCAGCGTGTGCCCGCAGCGTTGTTGCCGCCGGCGCCCAGACCAGATTCGCAGGCGCAGGGTTGCGTGTTCGTCAGTCGCTGTGCATTGGCGCGTGCTGCTTGTCACGGACAGCAGCCGAACTTGCGCGTTCGCGAAGGCGGTCGCGCTCTCGCCTGTCCAGTCGTGGAGGAGCAAGCACCATGACGCTCTTGCGCGTGCAAACTGCGTCGGTGCGCTACGGCCGTCGCTTCGCTCTGAAGGAAGTGGATTTCACGTTGCAGGCCGGAGAGATCGTGGCCTTGCTCGGGCCCTCTGGCGCGGGCAAGTCGACGCTCTTGTCGCTGTTCGACGGCAGCGTTGCGGCGTGCAGCGGCGTTGTGCATTGGCAGGAGCGCGCGCTTCTCTCTCATCCACGAAATGCACGATTGCGCGCGATGCGGCGAATGTTTCAAGATCCTCTCGGGAGTTTGAATCCTGAAGTTCTTGTGCTCGACAGCGTGGCTGGAGCCCATGAGTCACTTTGCGGGTCGACCAAGGCGGCGGCGCGCTTGGCCGCTTGCAACATGCTTGAGGCAGTGGGGCTCGTTGGGTTAGGTGTAGCGCAGCGTCCATCGGGACTGAGTGCTGGGCAACGCCAAAGGGCAGCTTTGGCCCGCGCGTTAGTGACACAGCCGCAGGTGTTGCTTGCTGACGAACCTGTGGCGGCGTTGGACCCGCTCGCTGCTGCCGCGCTTTTTCAACTGCTGCGACGTGAACGCGAACAGCGCGGCATGGCCGTCGTGATTGTGGTCCATGACCCGACCCCTGTGCCAACGCTCGCCGATCGTTATGTGGTGCTTCATGAGGGGCGTTGTGTCGACGCTGGGCCCGCAGCCGAGCTCTTACGTTCAGCGCATCCCGTGACGCGCAGCCTCTGCGACATGTCTGCCGCGTGAGTTTCGCCCCCTAACTTGCTGGCGTAGGATGCGCCGTGCCGGGCTTGGTCTTTAGGCTGATTCAGGAGAACTCTGCGATGTCGCGTGCCCTTATTCTCGCTTTGTTGTCGTGCTTCGTTTTGTTGGCAGCTTGCGGAAGCGACGCCTCTCTTGGGCGCATCGCGTTCACGTTGTCGCTGCCGAACCTCGAGAGTTTCTCAGTGACCGGCGTGCGCTTCCAGGGCTGGGCGCTCGTCAGCGGTCAGCCAGTGAGCACAGGGCAGTTCGTGCTTGACGCAAGCGTCACGCCAAAGCGAGTGTTGTCGCCGAGTGGCGTGCTGTACGGCACCACGACGGCCGCGACTTTTGGTCCGTCCAACACGGGGCTCGGCCAGAGCTTCCCGTTCATCCTGAATGCGACGGCTTTCTTCGTGACCATCGAGCCAGCAGGCATCGATGATGGCGTCCCTGATGGAAGTGTGCTCATGGCTGGCACATTCAACGGTGCCACGTGTGCGCTTTCGGCAGCGGGTGTGGCGCAAGGGGCGCAGGCTTGGACTCTCGGAGATTGGACTGCCGCGTCTGGAGTGGTGACGCTCGAGTCGCCGACGAACGGCAATGCGAACCCAGCCAGCGGCATGTGGTTCGAGATTCCCGGCGCTCCTGCACTTCCAGGACTCAGCCTGCCAGCGGTGCAAGGCTCGTGGCGCTTGCAGAGCTGGGTCAGCAACAGCGCAACGGGCGACACCTACAGCACAGGGCAGTTCAGTGCAGCCAGCGGGCCCGATCGCGACTTTCAGTCGGCTGCGACGCGTGGCGCTTTGAATGTCGGACCACTTTTCCCCGGGCAGGATTTCGTGACGACGGTGAACACGACGACGCCGATACTCGATCTTGCGGACGGCACTTGGGAAGCGCGCATCACAGCAGAACCAGATGTCGACAACGCCCAGGCACCTTTCCCGCTGACACTCCTGTCGGCCCCGTTGCCTAGCAGCGCGGTGAATGCTGCTGGCGCGAGTGCCGCCGATGTTGTGTTGACGAGCAGTTTCGCGGCGCTGCCACAAGTGAGCATGCAGATCACTGGCGCGACAGCGGCGGGTTTCGCAGGCACGGCGCTCGTTTCGCTCGGTGCAGAGCGTGATGGTGAGTACGCCTTGTGGGTTTATCTCCAGACAGCGACGGATCCCCAGCTCGTGTGTCGTTTGCGCGTCACGGGCAGTGTCGTGAGCAACCCACAGAGTCTCCAGCTTTTGGGGACGACGACGACATTCAGCATCAATGCAGTGTCGAGCGGTTTGGGTCCAAACTTTCCCAACTTGCAACAAGCCGTGAGCGCGTTCATGACCGTGGAAGCGCAAGGCGGGCCGTTGAGTGTCGGCGGCGCGCTGCAACCTTCAGGAGCGACGCTTTTGGCGGGCACAGTGTTGAGCAACGCGGCGACGTTGACGGTGGCTGGCCTCACGGCGCAAGGTGGCATCGGGCTCGCAAACTTCAGCACTCTCGCAGGCTCGTGCATCCTTGCAGCTCCGACAGCCAACACACCTGTTGGCGGGCCCGCCGTCGAGCGCAACGGAATTTGGTTTGTCACTCTGCTCGGGCGTATGCCCTCGCTTGTCATGCCGGCATTGCCTGCGGGCTGGGTGTATGAAGGCTGGGTGCGCAACACCGTCAGTGGAGTGCAGTACAGCACCGGGCGTTTCCGTAGCGCAGTGGCTGCTGATGACGATGCAGCGCTTGGGATCGGTGCCGGCCCTTTGCCGGGTTACTCCGCGCCTGGCCGAGACTTTCTGAACCCAGTGACTGTGGCGATTCCGGCGTTGCCGCAGTTGAACGCAGGTACATGGAGTGTGTTGGTGACGTTGCAACCCCTCGGAGCAGACGCCGTTGCGCCTTCACCATGGGGTGTCCTCACAGGCAGTTTGCCCGCCTTGGTGAATACGCCGTCAGCAGCCTTGCTGAACCTCGCGGCGAGCCTGCCGGGCGGATCCGTCAGCCGGCTCTGAGCCGCGCGCTGGTCTCCGGGCGGCGGGGTCCTAGTGCGCTATCCGAAAAACAACAGGTGCAGGTGCGCGAAGCTGGTGCGCAGTACGCGCAGCTTGCTGCGTCCTTCTTGGCGCGTCCGCAGTTGCGACGGGAACTCCACCGCCTTGGCGCCTGAGCGCAGTGCACGCAGCAGCATTTCGGCGGTGGCGACGAAGCCGTCGCGCTTGGGCAAGCAGGCGCAGTAAACCGAGCGCTTCCAAGCGCGGTAGCCGCAAGTGAAAGTGTGCAAGCCTTGGGCACGGCGTCCAAGACGCAATCGGTAGAGGCCTGAGACGCCGCGAGAAAGTGCGGCTCGCCACCACGCGATCTTCGCAGTGCCCTGCGGATGCCATGGTGAAGCGCTCGCGACATCGGCTCCGGCTTCGATGGCGGCCAGCATGCGCGGCAGATCTTCGAGTGGGTAGGGCAGATCGGCGTCGTAAGTCACTACAACTTCGCCCTGCGCGAACTCCGCGCCTTCGCGCAGCATCGCTCCGATGCCTCGGTTCTTTTCGAAACCGACGATGCGCGTGGGGAAGAACGCACGGTCACACCAAGCGCGGGCCACAGCGGCGGTGCCATCCGTGCTGCCGTCGTCAACGAGAAGCAACTCTGGGAAATGACGCGGACCAAGGAGGCGTGGTAGGCGCTCAAGTTCTTGGAACAGCCGCGGAAGGCTCTCCACTTCGTTGCAGCAGGGAATGAGGATGGTGATCAGCAAGGCCAGAGTCTTCAGCGCAGCGCGGCTGAAGGTAGCATGGGTGCGCATGTCGACGGATGCACTTGCTGCTCAAGAGGACGCTCCCGCGGTGGACATTTCCGCGGCACTGCAAGCATGGATGCTGGAGCTCGACAGCTTTTCCATCGACATGGTGCCACGTTTTGCCGACAGGCCTGTTCCGTCGCAAGTTTTGAGTGTGATGTCAACGCACTCAGCCGAGTCCATGCGCTCAAGCGAGGCCCAGCAAGGTGCGCCTTTTGCGGAAGCCCCTGTGGACCGCGCCGCAGCGTTGCAGTGCATCGCACAAGAGATTGCTGCCTGCAAGGCTTGTGATCTTGCGGCTGGGCGCACCCGCGTTGTGCCGGGGCAAGGCTCTGCTCACGCGCGCATGCTGTTTGTGGGTGAAGCACCCGGTGCAGAAGAGGACCGCACGGGTGATGCCTTTGTCGGTGAGGCCGGGCAGTTGCTCACACGCATGATCGGAGCCATGGGTTTGCAGCGCGAACAAGTGTTCATCACCAATGTGGTGAAATGCCGACCGCCCGAGAATCGCGATCCACTGGAGCACGAGGCCGCTGCTTGCCGTGCTTTCTTGCTGCGCCAATTGGCCAGTGTCAATCCGGAGGTTGTCGTGGCACTTGGGGCGCACGCAACGCGCAGTCTTTTGCAACATGATGGTCCGCTCAGTGCGATGCGTGGCAGAGTTCATGACGTCGGTCGCATGAAAGTTGTGGCCACCTACCATCCTTCATACTTGATCCGTATGCCGTCTATGAAGCGTGCGGCTTGGGAAGATCTCAAGCTCGCGCTCTCACTCTTGAAACCGGCAGCGAAGCCGACCGCTTGACCCTTCGCGGCGCGCGGCACTAACATCCTGCGCCGGGCAGTCGCACGGCAACCACCACACCATGCGCTATCCCATCTGGGGCATCGACGTCACCGCAGTAGCGCTGCGCGGCGTTCGTATCGTCATGGAGTCCGACGGCGTGCCGCGCATCGTGGCTTGGGATGCGCTCGATTTCACGACGGATGTCGAGCACATCGGCTCCAGTGCGCGCGTCGCTCCGATGGCACGGGCCATTCGTCAGTTCGCGAGCGGCAAGCAGTTACGCAATTCGCGAGTGTGGGTGTCGCTGCGCGGTGAGACGGGTTTCAACCGCACGGTGGTGTTGCCTGAAGCGACCGATAGGACTCTCCCCGCGGTGTTGCTGCGTGAGGCAGAGCAAAACATCCCGTATCCCTTGAGCGAAGTTTATTGGGACCAGCGCCTCTCGGACTTGAGCGCGGACTCTCATGTCGAAGCCACTTTTTATGCGGTGCGGCGCCAGATTGTTGACGATCGCATCAAGAAGTTCGCGCAGTCGGGTCTGCCCGCAGACGGCATTCAGTTGCGGCCTCTTGCACTGCTGAACTTTTGCGCATGGGAACGCCTCCTCGAGGATGGCACGCTGATTCTAGACTTCGACTACGCCGGCGTGCATGTGCTCTTGCACCACGAAGGCCGTTCGTGGTTCCGAGTTGTGCCTGCTGGCGGCGCAGACTATGTGGCTGCCTTGCGCGAGCGTTTCAACATCAACCATACAGAAGCGGTGGATCTTGCAGCCGGCCATGGGCGCTGCCCCGATCCTGCCGCCATGGAGGACGTGAAGCGGCGCATGCAAGGCATGCTGCTGGATGAAGCGGAGCGCGTGATTCGTTTCTACACCAGCGCTCGTCCGGGGTGCCGCATCCGCAAAGTGGTTCTGTTCGAGAGTCATCGCTGCGTGCCCTCCATGGAAACCATGATTGCGCGCCGCCTCGAAGTTCCCGTCGTTGCGCCACGTGGTTTCAAGCATGTCCGTGTAGACCCTCAAGTGGTTGGGCCGGGTCTGCAGGAGAACTTTGGCGCCTTTGCTCGCGCCACAGGCTTGGCATTGCAAGGTGCCGATGTCGCTGCTGTGAAAGTGCAACTTTTCCCGGCGGGAATGCGGCGCGATCTTGGTGTGCGCTTGCGCTG
The DNA here is from genome assembly GCA_009691765.1 of Planctomycetota bacterium. Classification (GTDB taxonomy): domain Bacteria; phylum Planctomycetota; genus SXUL01. The sequence goes on from SIAO01000003.1 coordinate 255,255, forward strand.
GTGGATAGCTGCGGTCGTGCTCGCGTGTATCGGGCTCGTGTTGGCGTCCGAGCGGCAGGCGGATTCCGCTGCCACGCTTTCGGCGAAGGCCGACGCTTTGCGTCTGCCTCCGGCTGGTGCGCGTCAACAAGATGCCGAGCTACGTGCCATTGACGTGGAAGCACCCTTGCGCCGTATGGCCGCGTTGGCGGCCACCGTCAATGAGCGCGATCTGCCGCGACGGATCCTTGAGGTGGTCATGGCCAAAGCCGGAGTCGGCGGCGTTCATGTGGCGGCCCTCGAGGCTACGGACGGTCCTACAGCACGCCTTGTGCTTGCCAGTATTGGTGCGGCCGATCCTGCGACAACCGCGCGTCTCGACGCGTTTGCGGCTGACTTGATTCGCGCGGGCTCGGTTGTGCGCGCTCAACTTCCTGGAGCCACATGGGTGTCGGCGCACTTGTGCGCAAGGCCTCCAATCGCTCAGGCCGTCGGCGTGATCCGTGTTCCCGTGGTGCATCGCTCCTACACGCTTGAGATCCGCGGAGGTGCACCATGAGTCCACGCACCTTGGGGCTGTTGCTTTTGAGTGTGTCGAGCGCTCTGGCGCTCGCCGGGACTTGGCTGATGCTCGTGCTGCCCGCGGAGTCAGAAGCGGAATCGGCGCGGCTCGCCGCGGCGCAGACCCTCAACTTCACGAGTGCTGCGACGCAAGGCCTCGTGGGGGAGTCCTTCGTGACGGAGGCGCGCGCTGCACGCCAGCGTCTCGAAGATGAAGAAACCACGCTGCGTGCTTGGGTGGATCATCAGTACAGCGAGGTCGATCAGTTTTCTTCGCGGATGCAGGCCACGAATCCTGATCCCGCGGCCTTCAAGGCTGCTTGCGAGTTTGATTGCGACGAGCTGCGCCGCGAAATTAGTGCGCTCACGGGGCGTGAACCGCCGCGCCCAAGTTCTTGGCCCTTGCACCTCCCTGAGTTTCAAGGTGCAGACTCTGAAGCTGATGTGGCTCGCATGCGTCGGGATCAACAGCGCATGAACCTGCAGCGTCTCTTTTTGCTGGCCGCAGCGCGTTGCCGTGCGGTGCCGAGCGCCCCGACGGAGTTCCGCATGTTGCCGCGTGCCACGGATGCGATGTGGGCTGCCACGGAAGTCCAGCTACATCTTGCAGTGGAAGCTACTGGGTTGCAGTCTCTCGCGCGCATATTGCTGGCTCCAGGTTTGCCGTTGCGTCTGCGTTTGGTGCGTTTCGAATTCGCACCTCCGACGGCGGAAGCCCAAGCTGCAGCGCAGGGAACGCCTTTGTTGCTCGTGGAAGCACGAATCGTGGTGGAACGGTTGTGGCGGGAGTCTGACGGGTGAAAGAAGAACAACTGCACTCGCAAGAAGAGCGCCGCGTGGACATCTGGGCCACGTTGCTCGGCGCGCTCGACTTTGTGGGATTCGGCTTGGGATTGCTGGTCCTCGCCCTTTGTGTTGGAAGTGTCGTGATGCCCGTTGCGCCTGAAGCGATCGTGCTCGAACAGAAACTGGAAGAACTCGCGATGCAGCGTTTGGTCGCGGTGAGCTCACGGCATTATGACGCGCGGGAACTGTTGCAGCGCTCAGACGCAGCGCAATCACTGTTGCGCAGCACGCTCGCGGGGCCGGCAGCAGTTGCACAGATCCAAGCTGAAAAAACCGTTTGGCCATCCGGTTTGGTGCAAGCGCTCCACGATGAAGGCAATGTCGCTCGTTTGCTGCCGCCTGAGGATTTGACGGGGAAGGCACTCCACGGAGCGGTGCAGCTCGTGTGGCGCGCTGCGGCACGCGGCAATGTCACCGTGAAATGCTGGCAAGTCTTGCGTGCTGCGCCCGGCGGTGAGTTCGCTGCTGTTGCGGAAGTGCCAACGGAGCAAGCAACATGGACGGATCGCCTCGCCACACCAGGGACGCTGTTCAGCTACCGCGTGGTGGCCGTGTGCGCGGATCCGCTCTTGGCCGCAACACTGCCGTATTCAGATCCGAGCGTGCCGGTCACCCTTGGCAGCGAAGCGGATTTGCGCTGGAACTTGGTGGACGCAGACGCGACGGCCGCGCGATTCTTGGTGGAGCGTTGGCAAGGTGAGCGGTTCGTTGCCAAGGATTTCATGGTGCTGCCCGGAGAAACACTCGGAAGTACGGACTCGGCCACCGGGTTGGATTTTGGCACGGGTCTGAAGCTGCTGGCCATCCGCGTAGAACTGGAAGCTCGGAGTCGGACGGTGGATGCCGTGGTTTTTGACAGCGAAGGACGGGTTTCTTTGGTCGGCGGACGGCCGAAGACCGTTAGTGAAACGCGCGAAGAGAACGTGCCGACCTATTGCCTGACACTACAGCCACAGGCTGGAGGCGCACCTTTGGAGCTACGGGTCGGCAAGCGTTGATGGCCGCTATTGCAGCCAGCGTGGCCCCCCCTATACTCATGCTCTGGAAAAGATGGATCGGTGCAGAAGCCTCGTCGATGCAACGAGTTGCGTTGGCATGGATTTGCGCCCACGAAGTACTGGATTAAGCCCGAAGTGACGTAGTGGTTGCGGCGGGGTGTTGTCACCCTGATGCAGTCGCGTTGTTTCTGGTAGAAGTTCGCGCCCAAGGCCCGTGGGATTGCCCGCGCGCTAGGTTTCGGAAAGGGAGATCTCGATGAGATTCTTTGTGAACATGCGCAGCGCATTCCTTCTTGCACTCGTTGCGTGCCTCGTGCTTGCCAATGCGTGCAGCACACCCAAGTCAACGGAGGCTGGCCTAACCACGGATAGAACCGCTACGCCCGTGAGCGAAACAGCTGCGCCTAGCGCTGCTCCGGAAGTTACGGTGCAACTGACCTTGGTTGCAGCGGCACCTCAGGACCAACAGCCCTCGCTTCAAGATCTGGCAGAACGCCAGAAGGCACTCGAAGCGCGCTCACGCGTGATCGCTGGCGACTACATCGCCACCGGCAAGACGCTGCTTGAGCAAGGCCGTGCCCGCGACGCGCTGCAAGCATTTGCTTCGGCGTTGCGTGCGGATCCAACGTGCAAGGAAGCGCAAGACCTTTACACGCGCGTCTCTGGACTCGTGGGGGAGCCGGGCGCACAAGAGAAGCCCGCTGCTCGCGACATTTGGAACGAAGCACTGCTGCGCCGTCAGCAGGCAGGCCTACTCGTGCAAGAGTGCATGGGACGCGCCCAAATGGCAGCCGAAGCGAAGGACTACGCCAAGGCTGGCGAACATCTTCGCAACGCTTTGGTGATCGTCAGCGCCAACTCCAACTTGGATGGGGTTCCCACGGCAGATCAGTTGCGCGGCATGTTGGCCGCCGCTGAAGCCGCCGCCGCCGATTCAGCACGCGCTGCCGAAGCCAACCGCCTGCAAGAGATCGAGAAGATCAATAAGTCCCGCGACGACGAAGATCGCCGCAAACTCGCGCTGCAGCTTGAGCGCCTTTGGGATGAAGCCACCGCAGCTTTCGAGCGCGAGCGCTTCGAGGACTGCGAACGCCTTTGCGACCAACTCATCGACCGCGATTACAGCTTCAAGGCTGCACACGAGCTCAAGGCCGCAGCCGGCCAAGCGCGTCATGCGAAAGCAGATTCAGACAACATTAGCCGTCACCGCACCGAGTGGCAGCGTGCCTTGGATGAGGTGAAGAGCCTTGCCATGCCGTTCACGAAGACCGCCACTTTCCCCGACGCAGCGCGTTGGCGCGAGATTTCCGCACGCGGCCCCATCACGCTGTCACGCGCGACGGAGCAAGCGAGCGAAGGCGATCAAAGCGTGAAGGCCACTCTTGAAGGCACCAGTCTTGCGAGCGTGGACTGGACCGACAAGACGCTTGATGACGCCATCAAGTTCCTCCGCAACAACACGGGCGTGAACATCATCGTGGCTGCGGCCGTCGATGAAGCCATGCCGCGCGAAGAACGCATTCTCAATCTCAAGCTCGATGACATCAGCGCTTGGGCCACGTTGCGTCACGCGACCAACGCCCTCTCTCTCGAGTTCGTGATCGAAGACGGCATGGTCAAGATCACGACCAAAGAGCAGATGCGCAAGCGTAAGGTCACGGAGTTCTATGACGTGCGCGATCTCACTGCCAAGATCAGCAATTTCCCTGGCATCGAGCTCAATCTCGCACCCTCAGGCTTCAGCCCTTCGACGGGCAGTGAGGAAGAGGGCGACGCCACCGACGACAACCGCATTGTCGAAATTGATCGTCTGCGCGAGCTCATCCAAGCCACGGTGGATCCCACCTCTTGGACGGAAGATGCGGAAAACACCATCGTGGACAAGAGTGGCACGCTGGTCATCAAGCAGACACCAGAGAATCAGCGTCAGATTCGCGCGCTGCTCGCGGATTTGCGCAAGTACTCCGGCATTCAAGTGCAGATCGAAAGCCGTTTCCTGACGGTCGAGAACAACTTCCTTCAGGACGTTGGTGTGGATCTGCGCGGCCTTGGTGACAACTCCGGCGGCCAAGGCGCCCCTGGTCTTGGTCCGAATCGCCCCTTCGATGATTTCGGTATCGGCGGCAGCGCGACGCTCCCGATTGGTACCGACACTTCTTCGGGCGCTTTCTATCAATTCGGTGGTGGCGACGGCGACATGCGCGGCCGCACCCAGAACCTCTTCGACCAAGCACTCGGCAACCCCGCGATCATGGACCCGAGCGGTGGCATGTCCGTGCAGTGGACCTACTTGGACGACGCGCAGCTCGAAGCCATCTTGCGCGCCGTGCAGAAGTACGACCGCGTGAACACGGTGAATTCACCCACGCTGCTCGTTTACAACACGCAGCGCGCAAACATCGAAGTCTCTCGCCAAGAGGCTTACGTGAAGGACTATGACGTCGAAATCGCGCAAGCATCGACCATCGCCGATCCGGTGGTGGACATCGTGCGCGAAGGCGTTGTCCTCGACGTGCGTCCTATCGTTAGCAACGATCGTCGTTTCGTGACGCTCGAACTGCGTCCGACCGTGGCGACGTTGGTGCGCCCGATTCGCAAACTCGTGACTACCCTCGGTGTGGGCTCGGCCGTCACCATTGACATGCCCGAGTTGAACAAGCAGTCGTTGAAGACCACCGTGGTGGTGCCTGACGGCGGAACTCTCTTGCTCGGCGGACTGAAGTACTACGTGGAACAGGACATGATGTCCGGTATCCCGGTGCTTTCGGACATTCCGATTCTCGGGTTCTTCTTCTCGCACAAGGGCAAGCACACCCAGATGAAGGATTTGCTAATCCTCCTGCGCGTGCAAATCGTGATCCTCGAAGAGCTCGAACCAGGCGGCAACAACTGACCACTTGGGTGAGCTCGGCCCGCGCCTCGGCGCGGGCCGTTCGCGTTTTATTGCTGCGTGGATCTACGATGATGCACCTGTGAGCCGCTTGCGCTTGGGTCTTCTCGTCGTGTTGCTGCTTTGCGCAGTGGCCGTGGCGCAGCCTGATGGAGCTCCTTTTGGCGCCGCGTTGCTTGCGCACGGCTACATAGATCTTGGCTGGGAGTTGTTGCTCGATCAGGCTCGGGATGTGCGCAATGACGCTCCAACGCGTGTTGCTGCGGCACGCGCTGCACAGAACTGGGCGTGTTGGCGCATGGTGCGCGGCGAGCGAAGCCACTTGGCCGCGTGGTGTACCGCGATGGAGCGCTGTCATGCGGGATTGGATGCCGCCGACCCAGGCGCGGCGCACGAGTTAGCACTGCTCCGCGCACATGCGCTGCAACTGCAGGCTGCAGCTTCGTGGAGCGATGCGCAAGCCGTGGGTTCAACGCCTGCGCACGCAGGGGCGTCGCGACGCACGGCGGAAGAAGCCATGCTGAGTTCCCGGCTGCTGTTGCAACGCGTGCTCGGCGGAGTGAGGCACGCAGCAGCGTCCTCGACTCCGCGGGAATGGCGTCTCCGCAACGCAGCCGAATTGCGTTTGTTTCAAGGTGAAGTGCATGCCGTGGAGAGCAGCATGGTCTGCGCCCGCGTTGTTTCCGAGTTGAACACAGAGATTGAAGAGTTCGTACTGCGTCTTGGCGAAACTTCTCCTGAGGCCTTGCTGGCGGCTCTGCGCGGTTATGTGTTGCTCGCACGACTCGCGTTGGTCGAAGGACAAGTCGATATCGCTGCGGGGCTTAGCGATGAAGTGTTGGGCCGGCTTGTTCTGAGTGTTGCAACGGAGTCGGCGGTGCTATCGCTTGCGGAGTCGGCGCTCTTGGTGCAATTGCGTGTGCGTTTGGCTGCTGGCCCGACGGAAGCGTTGGTCGCTTGCGTTGAGCGTATCGACGCTTTGTTGTTGTTGTCTGTTGGACCACTGCGCGGCGAGCTGCTGCTGCAGAGCGCGGATGCGCTCTTGCAGCTCGATGACAAACCGACAGCGCTGCAACGCCTTGTCCTAGCGCTGAGCTACGACGATGTCTGCCTGCGCGCGGCGCAACGTTTGATTCCCCATGCGTCTCGCGCGGCGATGCCGGGGGATGCCTTGCGTGCTTTCGCAGCCAATGCGCTGCAGTGGAGTGAAGCGCGTGAGCAAGCGATCGAGTTGATCGCGCAAGTGAGGGGCAGCACGCTGCCAGCGCTTGAACGCGAACGTTGGAGCGTTGTGCTCGCGGAATTGTGTGCAGCGGCGGGCGACCGTTGGCGCGCTCAGGAGTACGCGCTGGAGGGCGCGCAGTTGGCGCTGGCAAGAGACATTGAAAGTGCATGTCGGCTGGTTGCTTTTGCCGCGGCGCAGGGAACTCCGTTGGCGGCGAGCAGTCGTGAACGCTTGCAGGCTCTCTTGCGTGTCACACATGGTGAAGCTGTTGCTGCACCAACGCCGTCGGTGGCTCCGGATCGCGCTCTGGACTTGCTTGTCAAGCGTTGCGACGAGGCGCTTGCTGGCGTGGATATAAGCTTGGCGGAAGCACGTGTGGAGCAACTTGCGCACAGTGCTGCGCCATTAGTCGTCTTGAGCGCGGCCCGCGAACGTCTCGCACGCAAGCTGCTGCATTTGTGGGATGCGTCCGTACGAGCAACCGAAACGCAGGCTGCCGAGCGCAGCACTTTGCGACGCTGCCTTGCAGCGGCACTCACATTGAGTGAGGAATCCGATCTTTGGAGTGGTGCGGTTCGCCTCGAAGAAGCCTGTGCCGAGCCAGCGGCTGCGCTCGCGCTTGCTCGTCGCGCGCGCACGCAAGGGGTTGGTGAAAACAGATCTTTGGACCTCGCCGCGTTGCGCTGCACCGTGATGCTCGCCATGGATGCTGATCGCGCTCT
>SIAO01000027.1 GCA_009691765.1 Planctomycetota bacterium
CTCCCGCACCCTGGCGCCTTCAGCATCGCCTTCAGCATGCCGCCTGGGTTGACCGCCTCGCTTCAGCAGCTCGTGGTGGACCCCACGAGCGCCGACACATTCCGCCTGAGCCAGGCGGCGCAACTGCAGGAACAGCTGAATCTGTTTCCGATTGCTGGACCAGTGGGTGACGATGTAGCGCTGACGGTCCCCTTACTCTGCGGGACCGCGCCTTTCTACGGCACGAGCTACACCAGCATGTATGTGATCACCAACGGCAACGTGCAGTTCGGCACAGCAGCGGCCAACACTACGTTTGCCGCCACGGTCGCCGCGGCCGCGACGGGCAACGGTCGCATTGGCAACTGGACGGACTACAACACAGCCATCGGCGGCTCCATCAACATCACATCGCCGGGCCCTGGCCTCATCAGCATTAACTACAACGGCATCGGCTATTACAGCCAAGCAGGTACCGCGAGCACGTTCAGTGTGCTCATCGACACCGGGGCCGGATCCCTCTCCATCCAGGGCGTGAACACCATCGGTGTGCAGCTCCCGCCGGGCGCGATCAGTGCCTTCCTCGGCATCTCCAGAGGCGCCGGTGCGACGGACCCGGGTGCGGCGCTGTTCGCGCCTGCCGGCGTGGGCACCACTGTGAACAGCACGCAGATGCTCTACAACTTCGGGCTCTCTGGCACGCTGGCGCCGGGCATCAACACCATCACCTTCGTGCCCAACGGCGTCGGCAATTACGACTGGACGAGTTTCTGATCGCGACGCCGACGGAGCAGGCCCTCTACCGGCCTGCTCGTGCCGGCGTGTGCGTGTTGCCCCGTGGCCATTCGGGTCGCGGGGCATCCTCGTTTTTGCGGACTCAGCGCGCGCGCCGAACTGCTGCCGTGCTTTCGTTTCCAATGGCCGCGATGGCAGCGTGCAACTCCTCAGCCGGGATTCGCCGTGGTCGGTGGATTGCACGCCGCCCTGCGTCGCCGTAGCGCATAGGATTTGCCCCCATGAACCTCATGCGCCGCAAGTCCATGGATCTCGCTCTGGCCGAAGCCTCGCACGGCACCGGGCTGAAAAAATCCCTCGGAGCTCTCGATCTCACGCTGCTCGGAATCGGCGCCATCGTCGGCGCAGGTCTGTTTTCCAGCATCAAAGAGATGATCACCGGACGCACGCTCGGTGATGGTTCGCTGTTTGTTGGCGCCGGCCCGGGAGTGACGCTCTCGTTTGCGCTCACGGCTTTGGCCTGCGGCTTTGCCGCGCTGTGCTACGCCGAAATCGCCGCCATGTTCCCGGTGGCGGGCAGCGCCTACTCCTATTCCTATGTGGCCTTCGGCGAGCTCATCGCGTGGATCATCGGCTGGGACCTTTTGGTGGAGTACGCCATCGGCAATGTGTATGTCGCACAGAGTTGGGCGGACTATCTGAACAGCTTCTTGCAGGGCATCAGCGAAGGAGCATGGGGCATCCCGCATTGGCTGCGCTCAGATTTCCAGCGAGCGACCGCCGCGGTGAGTGAAGCCACCGCAGTGTTGCAAGACAGTGCGGCCACAGCGGCGGCGCGAATCAGTGCACAGGGTGTCCTCGACGCCTTCGCAGCCGCACCGCGCTTGTTCGGCAAGGTGGTGGCCATCAATTTGCCAGCAGCGGGCATCGTGCTGCTGCTCACGGTCATGCTGGTGCGCGGCATCCGCGAGAGTGTGCGCATGAACATGGTGATGGTGCTGCTCAAGATCGCGCTCGTGGCCGCCTTCATCGCCATTGGCTTCGCGCATGTAGATCCGAAGAATTGGACACCGTTCATGCCCAACGGCTTCGTAGGCGTGTGGCATGGCGCGGCGCTCGGATTTTTCAGCTACATCGGCTTCGACGCTGTGTCCACGGCCTCTGAGGAATGCCGCAATCCGCAGCGTGATCTTCCACGCGGCATGATCTGGTCGCTCATCATTTGCACCGTGCTTTACATAGCGACGGCGCTGGTGCTTACTGGCATCGTTCCATGGAAAATGCTGGAAGGCAACGATCCGCTCGCGCAAGCGTTCGAGGTCATCGGCCTCACTGGCGCTGCGACGGCCATGGCTTTCGGCGCGGTCATCGCCATGTCTGCGGTGCTCTTGGTGTTCCAGTTGGGCCAGACGCGCATCTTTTATGTGATGGCTCGCGACGGTTTGTTGCCCAAGCGTTTCGCGAGTGTGCATCCGAAGTACCAGACACCTGCGTTCAATACGTGGGTGACTGGAATCGTGGTGGCACTGCTGTGTTCGCTGCTCACACCAGATCAAGCCATCGGGCTGACCAACATCGGCACGCTCTTCGCATTCGTGCTCGTGTCGTTGGGTGTCATCGCCTTGCGCATCCGCGATCCGCACCGCCATCGGCCCTTCAAAGTGCCGGGCTACCCCATCACGCCACTGATTAGTGCGCTGGCTTGCCTCGGACTCATCTTCGGGCTCGAAGCCTCGAACTGGTTGCGCTTTGCGGTGTGGTTGGCGCTCGGCGTGCTGGTGTACTTCTGCTACGGCATCCGCCACAGCAGATTAGCCAAACCGCAAGAATGATCGCAATGCCTCGATGCACCGCTTTGGTTGGCTTGATGCTCGTGATGACGAGCACGCTCGTGGCGCAGCCCACCGCATGGAATGCCGACGAAGCGCGCATGGTGAATCTGTTGCGCTTCAACAATCAACCCCTCGCCAAGTTGCGCTGGGAAGTTTCGGTGACGGCTGCTCGCACACGAGCCGCCGCCGAAGGTCGGCCGATCTTCATGGTGATCAATACGGGCCACTGCCTTGGCTACGTTTGAGGCAACGGTGTCGTCGCCCGTGAGGCGGTGCTGAACGATGCGAGCGTGGTGGAGTTTTTAGCCGCGCGCTTTGTGCCATTGGCCATGGACAATGGCGACAATCCCACATGGGCTCCAGCAGAACGCGAGTTTCTGAAAACGTTGGGCGGTGACGCCAGCACCGAAGGCATGAGCACCTTCACGGCCGAGGGCCGCTTGCTCGAACGCGGCGGTGGATTCGAAGCGGCCAAAGTACGCAGCATGTTGGGACGCGCTGCGCAGCGCTTCGCACGCATGCAACCCCAATTGCTGCCGCCAGCACAAGTGCCGCCGCCATCTCTCTCAGCAGCGACGCCTAGAGCAACGGCAGCCGGCGTCATGCCTACGAATGCGGCGCCAAGCTCACGACTCTCGGTGCCCGAAGGTGGATTGGTGTTGATGGTGACATGGAAGGCGCTCATCCCTGAAGGTGCGGCTGAAGGCAACCCTGCTTTCGGCGCGCACGCAGCGGAGTTTGCATGCAGTCTTGGAGTGGATCGCTTCTGGGTGCGCTCCGACGAAACCGCTGCGTTGGTGCGTGGCACGCTGCCGCCAAGTTTGGCAGCGCGTTTGAATCGCTTCGTCATCGCACCGCTGTGGCCTGCGTTGAAAACTGTGCCGTCACTGACATTGCAAGACGGCGCGCTGCGCATGGAAGGTCTGGGACTCAGCGGTCGCGGCAGAGTCTCGCTCGCCGAAGGCCGCGTACAGAGCTTCGAACTCTTGCTCAGCGGGCCCGCTCAACGCGTGGACAACTTCGGTTTTCCCGCTTCGCTCGCAGTAGCGCCACGCAAAGGTGAAGTTCCGTTGCATGTGTTGATTGAACTCGCAGACCCGGCGCTACCGCTCTCACAAGTGCCGCCGCACGCTGCGCGACACTCCGATTACTTGCGCTGATCTTGCTCGGCGCTGTCGCGACCCATGAGTCCGCGTCCAATGATGAGGCTCTGGATGTGCGCGGTGCCTTCGTAAATCTGGAGGCCCTTGGCGTCGCGCAAGAATCGCCCCACGGGTGCCGCGCTGGAATACCCACGCGAGCCGAACATGAGCACCGCAGCATTGGCGCTGCGCACCGCTGCTTCGCATGCGGCATATTTCGCCACCGACACTTCATGCAGGTTGGGTTGGCCCGCATCGCGCAGTGCGGCTGCGCGCAGCGTCAACAAGCGCGTGGATTCCAAATCCACATGCATGTCCGCGAGTTCCTTTTGAATGAGCTGAAAATCGCCGATGCGTTTGCCGAACTGACGCCGCTCGCGCGCAAAGCTGAGGCAAGCATCGAAGCAGCCTTGCTGAATGCCCACGGCACCGGCAGCCACACCAAGGCGGCCGTGTTCGAGACCACTCATGGCTACGGCAAAACCTGCGCCCTGCGCGCCAAGGAGATCGTTGGCGTTCACACGCACACCATCCAAGTGAATGCGCGCGTGATCGGCTCCGCGGTGACCGAGCTCAATGCCTTCCATTCGTTCGCGACGTACGCCTTGCGCGTTGCCACGCACTGCAAAACAACTGAGGCCCTTGCGCCCGAGCGCCGGATCGACTGTGGCGAAGACGAAAATCCAATCGGCAATGCCACCGTTGGTGATCCAACACTTCTCGCCCTGCAAGCGCCAGCCGTCGCCATCGGCGACTGCGCGCGTGCTCAATGCAGCGACATCGCTTCCCGCTTCAGGCTCGGTGAGTGCGAAAGCAAACACTGCGCGTCCGGTCGCCAGTTCTGGCAACCACGCTGCGCGCTGTGCGGCGCTGGCGTTGTGCAAGATCATCTGTCCGCACAAAGCACTTTGCACGGTGCCGAAGCCGCGCCACGATGAATCCACTGCGCCAAGTTCAATCATCGACAGCGCGAATTGCACGTGACTGAATCCGCTGCCGCCAAGGTCTTTCGGCAATTGCGCGCCCAGCAAACCCGTGGCGCCGAACAAGCGCAGCACATCGTGGTCGAACACACCTTGTTCATCCGCAGCGCGCGCTCGCGGTGCCAGAACTTCGGTGGCGAACTTGCGCGCACGCTCTTGCACAGCCACATCCGCGGCACTCAGCGTGAAGTCCATCTTCAGCGCCCCTCGAAGTGCGCTGGGCGTTTGGCTTTCCACGCATCGTAAAACTCGGTGTGATCGCGGCCCATCATCATCAATGCCTGCGCTTGCGCTTCCGATTCAATGGCGCTGGCCAAGTCCATGTTCCATTCGTTGTTCAGCATGCGCTTGGTGACGCGCAATGCGAGCGGTGGAAGTTGCAATAAACGCTGCGCCAATTCGCGCGCGGCGCTGAGCACTTCTGTTGCAGGCTTCACCGCAGTGACGAGGCCCCATTGCAATGCTTGCGCAGCTTTGACCGGCTCGCCGAGCATCAAGATTTCCGTGGCGCGTGCTTGGCCGATCAAGCGCGGCAACAGATACGCGGCGCCCATGTCCGCTCCTGTCAGCCCCACTTTGGAGAACAGGAACGCGATGCTGCTCTCTTCAGCCAAGATGCGGAAATCGCAAGCAGCAGCCATCACGGCACCGGCACCAGCGCAGGTGCCATTGATAGCGGCGATCACTGGACGATCGAAGTTACGCATGTTGCGAATGAGCTCGCCAGTCATCCAAGCGAACTCCAGCGTTTCCTTCATGGCCGCACCGCGCAGTGCGCCAATGATTTCATTCACATCGCCACCACTGCAAAAACCGCGCCCTTCGCCGGTCAAAATCACCACGCGAGTGGCTTCTTGCTTCGCTTCGTCGGCGAAAAAATCGCACAGCGTGCGGTAACTGGCGAAAGTGAGCGCGTTCATGCGCTCTGGCCTCGCGAGAATGACGGTGACCAACCCATCTTCCCGTTGAATGCGCACGTGCGGCTCGCTGCTCATGGCGCCGATCGTAACCCGTGTGGCATGCGCGGTTGCATCCGCGCGAACGGACCAACAACGCTTCATCTAACCCCATCGAAAGCGATGGGGTTAGAAACGGCAAGGATGATCACAGCAGGTCCAAGAAGCTCTTGGTCAGCGCCTTTTGTTTGCTGGGAGGCAAGCTGCCGGGCTGCACGACGCTCAGCATGGTTTTGCCGAAAAGTTGGTCACCGGCGGCCGCGCTCGGAGCTTAATCCCGTCGATTTCGACAGGATTGGAATGGCTCTCCTGACATGATCCGCAACCTCCTCGACGCATATGTGGATAGGCATTCAGGTGCGCTCCCAACCAAGGGCCGCAGCCACAAGCAAACCCAATAGCCACCAGTGGATCTGAGCAGATGTCTCAGCGCTTGCCGAGAGCGTCGAGAGCGAGGGCGTACATGGCGGTGACGCCGGTGGCGATGCTGGGTGCAGGGTCTGGGGCGTAGCGCGGCGAGTGGATGGAAGGCAAGGGTGGCCCACCTTGCTCTGCGGCCGCGACGCGCGCTGGTGGGATGGTGCCGAGGCGAAACATCAGCAGGCGCGCGCTGGCGACGGCTTGGCCGAAGAGGGCGAAATCTTCTGCGCCCATTTCGGGAGCACGGCAAAGTACGGAAGCTGCGCCGCCCGGCAGAGCAGCAGCAAGCACCTTCGTGGCATGCGCGGCGTATTCGGGTGTGTTCACCAAAGCGCCGAGACTTTCCGATTCATGCACGTGCACTGTGGGCAAGCGATCTTCGGGCATGCCTGCAGCGCGCGCTGTGTGTTCCGCAATGCGCTTGATGCCGCCAAGAAGCTGCTTGCGCACACGCTCGTCGTAGCAACGCACCGTGAGCTGCATCTTCACTTCTTCGCCGATGACGTTGTGTTTGGTGCCACCGTGGATGGAACCCACCGTGACCACCGCCGGATCCAGCGGCGAGTTTTCGCGCGAGACCAGCGTTTGGAAAGCGAGCACCATTTGCGCTGCAAGCACCACAGGGTCGCGTGCTCGATGCGGGTACGCCCCGTGGCCGCCGACACCGCGCACCACCACATCGACGCTGTCTACGCAGGCAAAAATGGGGCCCGGCGTCACTGATACTTGCCCCGTCGCAACAGCAGCATCGACATGCTGCGCCAGGATTGTGTCCGGCTTCGGTGCGCGCTTGAGCAATCCATCCGCCAACATGGCTTTGGCGCCGACGCCAATCTCTTCCGCAGGTTGCAGCAAAAACATGAGCGTGCCCGACCAATGCGCCTTCGATGCAACGAGCTTGGCCGCAGTGCCCACAGCAACCGTCATGTGCATGTCGTGGCCACAAGCATGCATCACGCCGCTTTCAGGGCCGGCCGATGACGCCGCGCGCACTTTGCTGGCCCAAGCCACTCCGGTTTCTTCTGTCACCGGCAACGCATCCATGTCGGCGCGGATCCACAGCACCGGCCCCGGACCGTTTTCGAGCAAGGCGAGCACGCCATGGCCACCGATTTTTTCAGTGATCGAATACCCAAGAGCGCGAAACTCTTGCGCCATGCGTGCCGCAGTTTTTTCCTCTTGCTGCGAGAGCTCCGGAGCCGCGTGCAGTTCTTTGTAAAGCTGCAACAGGCGCTGCGCCTCGTCTTGGGCATTCACTGCAATGCACAGCAACAACAAAACGCCCAGTGATTTGATTCCGTTCGTCATAACAATGCTCCGCTGCTTTAAGGAGTTTCAGGCGCAGTGCCCAAGAGACACAACAAACCCATGGCCGTTCCATAACTCTTGCCCAACTCATGACTGTCTACGAAACCCCAGTCGATTTCTGGCAGCGAAAGCACCAACGCGCGCAAGCGTGCCTTGGCCGCCGTGCGCTGCGCCGCGTCTTCGAGGCCCGCAATCGCTTGCATCCGACCCTGCAACGCATACCAGAAGAAAAAACCGCCATTGCCGAAGCGATCGGCGTGATCGTCGTACTTGCGCACCGCTTCCAAGTGTTCGTGCTCACGCTCGGCCAACTGCACCGCTTCCAACAAGCGTTGCTGCGAGGAAATGCCGCCGCGGAGCAAGGCCAATTCACAAATAGGGCTGCGACCCGCGCTGAACTCTGCCGCCGAGCCCGCTTTCCCGCGACTAAAGCCATAAGAGAAAGTCCCGTCAGCACCGCGCGCGCTCGCAAGTTTCTTCGCGCTGAGATCCAAAGCACCACGCCCCACCTTCACACCCGCAGCATCGACATTGTGCAGCGCGAGCATGGCGGTGGCGGTCGCAAACGGATTGGGGTATTCGTGCTGGAAACCGCCATCTTTCAGCTCTTCCGCACTCAGCGCTTTCACAACCGCGCGGGCCTTTGCAGAGATCTTGGCGTGGCTCGCAGCAGCCGCAGGAGAAGACGCAGCGACAGGCGTGAGCAAGCGTGCATAAAGCTCTAAGCGATAAGCGTGAGCCCACAGAATCTCGTCTTCGTCTTTGGCTGCGAGATGATCTTCATCGGCGAGCCACGCGAGCGCACGATCAACCGCAGCGTCGCAACGCTTCGGATCGGCGTCACGCGCTTCATGCAACGCCAGTGCAGCCAACGCGGTGCCAGCCAGATACACATTGGGCAACGAATCGTTGCCGCCGAAATCGTAGTTGCTGTCGTCCCAGCAGCCATCAGCGCGTTGCGTGCGCAGCAGCAAGTCCACCGAATGGCGTTGCACAGCCGCAGCATCAGATTCAGTGCAAGGACGCCGCGTGCCGTCCACCGCCACCACCATGCTGCCATCGGGCAAGCGCGAAAACACTTCGAACCCACGCAGGAATGGGCCGTAACCAGCAGATTCCGCCGCGGCTTTGCGCGTCCAGCGATCTTCGGGTTGCGCTGTGGCCAGCGCCGCAAATTCTCGCCGCGCACCAACGTCGTCGCCACTCATGCGCAGCGCCACGGCGTAGAGCGTGCGCGCTTCGTTGCGTTGCGTTGCGGACTTTGCGGCAAGCTCCAAATCCTTCAGAGCTGCTGCCGGGTGATTCTGCAACAAGGCCAAACGCCCGAGTTCCAAGGCACAGTCTGCTGAGCTGCCTTTGTCAGCAGTGCGCAATGCCGCCAGCAGCGCCACAGCTTCTTCATCACGCCCAAGATTGGTCAAGCAGTGTGCGCGCAAGAGTGTTGCCGCAGCAGTGGTTTTCATGCTTGCCACCGTTGGGTTGGATGTCGGCGCTTGCACACTCAGCACTTCCAAGGCTTCTCCCGCAGCGCCTTCGTCGAGCAACGCTTGCGCCAGCACGAGAGCATCACCCGCCTTCGTTGCGCTCTGCACCGCCGTTGATTCTGGCGCCTTCGCTTCATGCAACCAGTGGCGCAATTGCAGCAAGCACCAGCCCTCATGAAAGGTGGATAGCTTCTGCACGCGCCCGACTTCCGAGCCATCCCCGCGCAACACGACAAACCCCGGCTCGATGAACTGCAACGGTTTCAGGCCCAGCTTCTCCGCCAGCGCACCGCTCGCCACCGCTTTCACCGGAATGAAGCGTCGTTCGATGAGCGTGGCGATGATTGGCGCAGAGAAGAGCCCGCTCATCATGTAGTGATCGATGACAGGCTTCCTGTCCATGCGGCTGCCCGCCACAGTGGGCACGTACCAAAACACTGGCCTGCCACTCTTCGCAGAATCCGCGAGCGCTTCATCAACGGACTTGCGCCACGATATTTCCGAGCCACAGCGCGTGGCCGCATCTGGCACCGGCGTGCGCACGTTTTTCTGCGCCACCAACACCGGCATGAGCAACACGACCACAGCCAACAGCAACGCAACGCGCATGATGAGATCCTCGTAGGGAGGCCCACAGGATACCCAAGTGCGCGCCTGACATAGGCGCTTGGTTCCATCGCCACGAGCGCAACAGCGCTGGTTTATTCGCGCCAGTGCTCTTGAACCCACGGAGCTGGGCGCATGACGCGGAAGCGCCGATTGCG
>SIAO01000018.1 GCA_009691765.1 Planctomycetota bacterium
GTTCACCTATCTTTACAACCTTGGCATCCTGACGGTGACTCCGGTCAATGCAGCCGCTGGTACGCAAGTCACTGTGTTGGGAACTGGCTTTCAAACCGGTGCCACCGTTACGGTGGGCGGCGTGTCGGTCTACGCAGTCGTGGCCTCGCTCGTGCAGTTGACCTTCGTGATGCCATCAATCCCGAATGGGACCACTGTAGTGTGCAACGCTCAAGTTGTTGTGAACAACCCCAGTGGCCAGAGCGCCAGCATGGGCGGCCTGAATCCAGCCCCTGTTATCTCGCAGGTCGTCTTCCCAAGCGGGCCCGCCGCAGGCAGCAGCGTCTGCATGATTATGGGAGTCCTCCTCGACGGTGCCAGCGTCACTGTTGGCGGCCTACCTCCCACCATCCTCAATCAAACCGCCACAGGGATTGTGTTCACCACACCCGGTGGTCCTATCGGCCCCGCCGTTATCCAGGTGACCAACCCCACCACCGGCTGCAACAGCACCGCCACCTACACCTATCAATGATTTCGGGAGGCTTGCCCAAGATGTCGGCGTGTCGTCACTTCGCAAAAACTGACGACCACCGCCTCAGGAGCAGACTCCGTGAGGCCGCGGCTCCGCTTTGGTAGCCAAACCGTTGCGCCGTGCGACTACGGGAAGATGCCGCCTTCGGTCTGGTTGAATATGAGGAACTCCTTTGAATTGTCTGGAATAGGCCGAGTCGAAACGGGGGGCTGTGCAGCGATTGCTGCTTCTCTAATCTGTTTACCCCTATCGCGTCTCAAACGGCAAGTCTTGTCAGATTTTTGAGCATCGAAGGATTCGGGCGCCATGCTCCTCAACAGACGCCGCTTGAATGTGCGCTTCTTGTAAGGAGTCAATGTGATGCCCAGCACTTTAATTCTTGTCCCCGTGGTCGTGGTTGCGCAGGGGTGCTCCGTGCCAGTAGCGCTCAGCGCCGGTGGAGCTCACACGCTGCTTCGCTACGGCGACGGAACTCTCCGAAC
Source organism: Planctomycetota bacterium (assembly GCA_009691765.1). Taxonomy (GTDB): domain Bacteria; phylum Planctomycetota; genus SXUL01. The sequence continues at coordinate 997 of SIAO01000018.1, forward strand.
CAGCGGTCTGAACACCTATGGTTAGCTTGGTTTAGGCACCAGCACCGCTGTGGGTTCTTCTGTGTTTCAACAAGTGTTGAGCAGTGTGCTCGCCAGCGTTGGTGCTGTTGATGCGGGATGGGATCACAATCTTGAGTTGAAGAACGACGGCACCGTTATGGCGTGGGGTTTGAATGGCTGGGGCCAGCTTGGCCTCGGTAGCAATAGCGGCGCCGATACGCCGCAGCAGATCCCTTCGAGATCTCTCTCGGGCGTGGTTGCGGTGGCGATGGGGCAATACCACAGCCTTGCGCTCAAGAGCAACGGCACAGTTCTTGTTTGGGGCAGTCATAGCGATGGCCAACTCGGATTAGGCAACGCTTGGATCCCACACACTCCAACGCCTGTGCCCTCGTCGCTCGGAATGCTGCTATCGGGCTCAACCACAGTGGCACTCGGTACGCCATGGGTGCTGTCGCTGGATCGAGTGTATGCAGGCGCCCCTCATGTCTATGTGTTGGATGTCTCATTCGCAGGCTCTGCGCTGGGCATTGTGGTTCCTTGTTGGGGGACACTGCCGTTGAATCCGCCGTTTCTCAATATGGAATACGGAACACTGTTTCCGGGAGTCTTCCATAATTTCATCGGCACGATCGCAGCAGGGCAAGTGTTGCAAGCCTCAGTGAATCTCGCGCCCTATCCACCGCGTAACGGCCTGAGCGCTACAGATCCAAAGCCTCGGCGCTTTCGGCGCGGTTCATAACGAAATCGAAGCGGGCGGAAGCGTCGCGGCCCATCAATTCGGAAATGGTCTTATCGGCGGCGAGCGGTTCTGTGATTTCGACTTTCAACAAGCGGCGCTGCGCAGGATCGAGCGTCGTTTCCCACAATGTTGCCGCCATCATTTCGCCGAGGCCTTTGAAGCGCGTGATTTCGGCTTTGCCGCGATTGTTGGCAAGAATGCGGTCGCGATCGGCATCGTCAGCGGCCCAATAGGTTTCGCGGCCGATGTTCACGCGATAAAGCGGCGGCTGCGCAATGTAGAGACGGCCTGCGCGAATCAGCCCCGGCAACATGCGATAAAAGAAGGTGAGCAAGAGCGTCGTGATGTGGTGCCCGTCGCTGTCGGCGTCTGCCAACAGGATCACGCGCCCATAACGGAGTTTCTCAATGTCGAAGTGCTCGCCGAGGTTGCAACCGAGAGCGGTCACGAGGTCTGAGAGTTCTTTGTTCTCCAGCACCTTCTTGGCGCCCATGCCTTCGACATTCATCACCTTGCCACGCAGCGGCAAGATGGCTTGGAAGTTTCTGTCGCGCCCTTGCTTCGCGGAACCCCCTGCGCTGTCGCCTTCGACCAAGAACAACTCGGTCTCTTCGCCATCGGTGCTGATGCAATCGGCGAGTTTCCCCGGCAGGTTGAGGCGATGGCGTGCTGAAGTCTTGCGCTTCACTTCTTGTGAGGCTGCGCGGCTGGCAGCACGGGCGCGTGACGCAAGAATGATGCGGGCCACAATGCAATCCGCCGTGCTTCGGTTGTGGTTCAGCCAATGCTCCAAATCCTGCCGCACGCGCCCTTCCACGAGGGCCTGCACTTCGGGATTATTCAGGCGGTCCTTGGTTTGACCTTGGAATTGCGGCTCTTCCACAAACAAACTGAGGATGACAGTGATGCCTTCGCGAATGTCCTCAGCCGCCAGTTCCACGCCGCGCGGCAGCATGTTATGAGTTTCGATGACATTGCGCAGCGCTTTCAACAGCGCAGTGCGCAAACCGTTTTCATGGGTGCCGCCGCTGCCGGTGGGAATGCCGTTGACGTAGCTCTTCACCGATTCCGCAGTGGATTCCGTCCACACGAGCGCCATTTCCATGCGCGGCTCTGCCTCGGAGCGCAGCAAAAATGGCTCGGCATGCACAACCACCGCTTTGCTCTCGACCACAAGCTTCTTCAAATAGTCAGCAAGGCCTTCGGCATGTGTGAAACTCTCGTCCTTCTTCGTGCCTTCATCGCTGAAATGAAAGCTGACACCGCGGTGCAAATAACTGGCGACTTCCATGCGCTCGCACAGGCGTGCAGCGTTGAATCGCGTGTCGGAAAATATTTGTTCGTCAGCGCGGAAAGCGATGGTGGTGCCACTCCCGCGAGCAGGGCCGACATTCTTCAATTTGCCCTTGGGCTTGCCGCGCGAGAACTCGAGCTCAAACGCAGCGCCGTCGCGTTTCACTCGCGCATGCAGCCATTCCGAGAGTGCGTTCACCACACTTGCACCGACACCATGCAACCCACCGGAAGTGCGGTACGAGTTGCGTTCGAATTTTCCGCCACTGTGCAAGGTGCACAGAATTGTCTCAAGCGCACTTTTCCCAGTCTTTGCGTGCGTATCCACCGGAATGCCCCGGCCGTCGTCGCTCACCGTCACAGTGCGTTGGTCTTTCGAGAGCGTGAGCGAGATAGCGCTGGCGTGCCCGTTCATGGCTTCGTCGATGGAGTTATCGAGGATTTCCCAAGCGAGATGATGCAGACCGTTGGAATCGACTCCACCGATGTACATGCTTGGGCGCTTGCGCACGGGCTCCAGCCCTTCAAGCACCGCGATATCTTTGGCGCTGTAGTCGCTGGCCATGTCAGTCTCCCTCTCCGGCGCGCGGCGCCTCGCGCACAACGCTCGTGAATCCACCGGTCTTCATGATTTCGCGTCCAGCACCTCCGCGACCGGTCGGTGCATACTTCGCACTGCTGATGGTTTGCTCCGCGCCACGGGTGGTGAGCACGCGCATGAGGTCGCGTTCACCACGGCTGGCCATGAAGCCCAGCAAGGCATCGTCATTGGCGAGTTTGATGAAAATGACGCCTTTGCCCGGGCCTGCCAGGAACGACACTTCGGCAGCTGGCGCCAGCATCGCGCGCGCCTTTTTCGAAGCTGCAATCACGATTTCCGAACCGTCGATCAGCTCAACCCCCAGCACTTTGGCACCAGCCGCTGGCTTCATGTAGCGCCGTCCGCTGCGCGTGCTGGGTTCAACAAACCCGCCAAGGGGGAAGCGCACAGAATATCCATCACTCGTGAGAGCGAGCGCATGCTTCGGTGGTTCGGTGTCGCTGCCGGCAGCGCCGATGTCGCCACATTGCTTCGTATCGAGCGATAGCGCCGCAACGATGCGTTCGCCGTCATCGAGTTTGAAAAACTTCTGCACGGGTTCGCCATGGCCGGTGCTTGCGGGCATGTCTGCGATGCGCGCCGTGTAGCAGGTGCCGTGATCGCTGAAAAACGCCACGGTCGCGCGCGTGCTTCCCTGCACAGCAGCCAAGATCTCGTCGCCTTGGCGCAAGCGTGTCTTGGCCAAGTCTTTCACTTCGCGCTGGCGCTTCACCCAACCGTCACGCGTGAGCAGCACGACAGCATCTTCATCCACAATGAAGTGCTCGTCTTTCAGTTCAGGCGCTTCATCCGCCGTTTCAATCAGCGTGCGGCGTGCGCATAGCGGGTTCTTCTTCCATTCTTCCGCAAGCGCTTCCAGCTCGCCGCGCACTAACTTCCAACGCGCGGATTCGTCGGCCAACAATTTCTTCACAGCCTTGATGCGCGACCACTTGGCATCCAATTCCTCGCGAATCACGAGAATCTCGAGGCGCGCGAGGCGGTACAGACGCAATTCAAGAATGGCGTCCGTTTGAGCTTCGTCCAGCCCAAAGCGCTGCATGATCTGCTTTGCCGCATCCGCCTTGCCTTCCGATTTGCGGATCAGTTTCAAGATTTCATCGAGGGCATCAAAGACCTTTTCGAAGCCTTGCAAAACATGCAGGCGCGTTTCGAGTCCGCGCAGTTCGTGCTCCAACTTGCGCGTCTGCACTTGCAAACGGAAATCGAGGAAGTGCCCGAGCACTTCGCGCAGCCCGATGCGCTCCGGCCTGCAGATGCCTTCTTTCGAAGTCGGAATGAGACAGGTCAGATTGACGCTGAAGTTCACTTGCAATGGCGTGTGTTTGTAGAGCCACGCCATCACCAATTCTGTGTCGGCGTCACGGCGCAATTCCAACTCGATGCGCACGTCTTCTGCCGACAAGTCGCGCACATCAAGCAACTGCGGCAGCTTCTTCTCTGTCACCACACTGGCGATGGTTTCAATCAGCGTGCTCTTATTCACCATGTAGGGAATGGCTGTGATAATCACCGTTTTCGAGCCACGCGTTTCTTCGCCTTCATGATGGATTGCGCGCACTTTCAACGAGCCACTGCCGCTCTTGACGATCTCGCGCCACTCGTCGGCACTGTTCAGCACCCACGCGCCGGTGGGGAAGTCGGGGCCCTTGATGATCTTTGCGAGTTGGCCTGGCGTGATGTCTCTGTCGTCCAGCACTTTCAATGCCCCGCGCAAGACTTCGAGCGGATTGTGCGGCGGGATGCTGGTGGCCATGCCAACAGCAATGCCTGTGCAGCCGTTCACCAACAAGTTTGGGAAGTTTGCGGGCAGCACGACGGGTTCTTCGCGTGTCGCGTCGTAGTTGGCGCGCAGCGGCACTGTTTCTTGCGATAACTCGGCCAACAATCCTGCTGCGGCGGGCGCGAGGCGGCATTCGGTGTAGCGCATCGCTGCCGCAGAATCGCCATCCAAACTGCCGAAGTTGCCGTGGCCGTCCACCAATGGCAAGCGCAGCGTGAAATTTTGCGCAAGGCGCACGAGCGCTTCGTAAATCGCATCGCCGCCGTGCGGGTGATAGTTGCCCATCACATCGCCCACCACCTTCGAGCACTTGCGCGGTTTGGTTTTGTGGTCCAGCCCCTGCTCGTGCATGGTGTGCAGGATGCGCCGCTGCACGGGTTTCAGCCCGTCGCGCACATCGGGCAGCGCCCGCGCGGTGATGACGCTCAGCGCGTAGTTGAGATAACGCTCTTCAGCCGCGGTGTGCAGCGCAACGATTTGCACACCGCTTTCTCGAAACAGCCCGTCTTGCGGACTCGCGCCTGACTTCTTCCTGGCCAAGTGATTCCCCTTTGGACAAACCCGCCCGGCCGCCCGCCGGGCGTGGCGATTATAGGTGCGCGACGCGGGCTTGCTTGCCGCGCAGCAGCGGCGAGAATCCGCACATGGCCAGTGCCGCGCAGAGTCCACGAAAACGAGTGCTTGTCACCGGTGCCTCTCGCGGCATCGGGCGTGCGGTGGCAAAGGTATTCCTCGAAAACGACTGGGAAGTGGCGTTGTGTGCGCGCAGCGCTGCGGGTTTGGAGATAGTCGCCAGAACTGCCGGACTTCCTCGCGGTGTCGCTCGCTCGGTTCCTTGCGATCTGTCGAACCGCGCAAGTTCGGATGCCGCGCTCGGCGCGCTCTTGGAATCTTGGGGGCACCTCGACGGGGTTGTGCTCTCGCACGCGCTCAACATTCCGACGCCACTTTCAGGCTCGCTTGCAGATTTTGAACGCATGATCGAAGCAGATCTGGTCTCGCCGCTGCGAATTTTGCGCCAGCTCACGCCAGCTTTGCAGCAGGGGGGCCGCGTGGTGTTGATCGGTTCCGTGCTTGGGCGTTTCGGCGTTCCCGGCCAACACGGGTACTGCGCAGCCAAAGCGGGGATGGCGGGGATAGCTCGGTCACTCGCACTTGATCTGGCGCCGAAGCAAATCACCGTGAATTGTGTGCAACCAGGTTGGGTCGATACCGAAATGGCGAACGAGGCGATTGCAGCCCAATGCTCCGGGATGGGGATGAGTGCTACCGAAGCGCGGGCTCATTTCGAAGCGCAACTCCCGTTGAAGCGCTTCCTCGCGCCTCATGAGATTGCGGCGCATGTGCACTGGCTGTTCAGCACTGCGGCCTCTGGACTTACGGGGCAAGCGCAGAACCACGATTGCGGCGTGATGGCCTAACAGTGTCGCGTTTCGCGGCATGAAGAGGAAAGCACTTCCGGGCCGATAGGTGCTTTGGCGAGAGCCATTCACCCATGACAGAAGCCCAGCTTTCTACACGCGAGATCGACAAGCTTCTCACCGTCTTCAAAGGCAAGCGGCGCAAGAGCGATCAGTACGCAGATGTGTCGTCGCTGGACCTCAACCGCCCGGCGCCCCTCCCCAAGGGCATCTTTGAGACGTTGCAAGTGCGCCATGAACAAGCGGCGCGCTCCATGCGAGTTGGCTTGCGCGAAGTTTTGCGCCGCGACTTGGGTGTGCGCCTCGTCCAGTTGGAACTCGATCGTTTCGCAAGCTTCAAGGAAGGCCTCGCAGATCCATCGTGTGGTTTCGTGGTGGAAATGTTGCCGCTGCGCCAGCCGGGTTACCTCGTGCTCGATTACCCCTTCGTGTTCGCCGCGCTCGACCGCATCCTCGGCGGCCAAGGCAGCATGGAAGGCGAGGCTCGCGAACTCACGAGCACTGAAACTTCGGTGCTCACAGAACTCTTGAGCGTCATCATCAACGAACAGGCCACCGTGTGGTCGCGTTGGTTGAAGCTCACTCCGCGCGTGTTGCGCAGCACCAGCGTGCCGCGCTTCTTCCGCGAGGCGCGCGCCGACGATCCAGTCCTCGTGGCGACTTACGCCATGGGCGATTTCGCCGATGGTGCGCAACTTCGCTTTGCGCTGCCGCTGCCTGGGCTCGAACCGCATTTGCAGTGCGCGCCGAAGCAAGAACATGAAGGAACACGCACGCTGCCCGTTTCGCGCGATGCTGTGCTGCATGCGCTGCAGGATGTCACTTTGAATCTCTCGGTGCGCCTTGGTGGTGCAGCCTTGAGCGTGAACGATGTGCTGGAACTGGCGCTGGGCGATGTGCTCGTGCTGGACAGCAGTCCTTCCAGACCGATCCAACTGTTGGTGGAAGGCCTCCCGCGTTTCGACGGATGGCTGCACCGGCAAGGTGCTCATCTCGTCTTTCGTGTTGGAACCGAACTTGAGGCCACTTCGGACGAGGCTTCACCCAAGGAAACTGAATTATGCCGTTGAACGACACTACTGACCCTGACAAAACCACTGCTGTGAGCCCTGCATCCTTCCCGGAGCTTGTGGCTGGCTCAGCGGCAACGGCAGGCACTGGCAACAATCTCGACCTTATCCTCGATGTCGAGGTGCCGGTAACCGTGGTGCTCGGCAGCGTGCGCAAGTCGTTGGCTGAAGTGCTGTCACTTAGCGAAGGCCAAGTGATTGATCTCGATCGCGTGGCCGGCGAACCTGTTGATTTGCTCGTGAACGGCAAACTCATCGCGCGCGGCGAAGTCGTCGTCGTCGACGAACACTACGGCCTGCGCGTTTCGCAAATCGCGGCACCATCAGAGCGCCTGCGCCGCTGAACCTCGCATGGATTCGCTGCTGACCGCGTTTCACAGCGCATTCTCGCTTGACGCTCGTCAAGTGCGTGCCAAGATGCGCGCACCTTGCTTTACGACATCATCAATGCGGCCATCTTTCTCCTGATTCTCTTCGGGGTTTCGCAGCATCACAGGCGTTTGCGCCACGCAAACCTGATGCGGTTCTGCTTCGTGTTGGATCTGGCCTTGCTTGTCGTGGTCGAATTCTTTCGCGATAAGCCGAGCGCCGTGGTGAAAGCCATGGACACTGTTGCGCATGTGGCCGACACGAATGTCATCTTGGTCATTCACATTGGCTTCTCCGTGCTCGTTTTGGTGCTTTGGGTGGTGCAGCTCGTGAGCGGTACCAAAGTGCTGAACGGTCAGTCCGGCAGGTTGCCAATGCATGCAATGTGGGCGAAGTGGTTCTTGCTTGTGCGCGCCGGCAATGTCATCACCGCTTTCATGGTCTGAAAGCGCGCGCAGTCATCTTTGCGCTGGAGCTGGATACACGGGCAAAGAACGATGCCCGGCCTTGTCGATGGCCTCGACGGCAAAGAGCCAATCATCTTTGGAGCGTTGCTCAATCACTACGCTCGACTTACCCGCATCCACCACGCGGCGCTCGTTTGAGTCCCATTCAGGTTCGTGCGTGCGACGCATCAGCACTGCATAGCCACCGATGTCGCTTTCTGGCGAGGCTTCCCAACGGAGCTCTGTGCTCGTGGTGAGCACGGCTGTCAACATGCGCACTTGGCGCGGCGGTGCGGGTGCCAAGGCCAGTTCGTGAATGGCGATGGCGTTCACCGCTGCAACTCGTGTCATGAAGGCGTAATCCAGCGCTTCGGGCAAGTCGCCGAAGGGGCGGCCATCAACATCGCGCACATCTTGATGTTGGCGCTCGTAGTTCTCATGAACTTCCGTGAAGCGCACTGCTGGCCAACCTTGGTCGTTGAAACTCTTGTGATCGCCGCCGCGCAAATAGCGGTCTTGACGAAAGATGAGGCGCACGTCGAAGTCTTGCATGCGTCCGCGTGCATGTTCGCGGATGGTGCGCGCCAACTGCCGACTCGGAGCGTCGTTGTCACTACCGGCAATGATCTGACTCGGGCGACCGCGTTCATTGAGCGGGCCCGAAGGCACGCCTTCAGAGAACAAACGCACGAGGTGGTTCTCGCGTAGGCCAGAGGAACCGACGACGCCGCCAACAATGTCGTTGGTGAGCATCGCCGTCACGCGCACGCCTTGTTCCTTCAGTTGCTTCGCGTGAGCGCCTGAGCCCAGCAAGCCTTGCTCTTCGCCGGAGTAGGCCACGAACAACACCGTGGCGCGTGGTTCGAGATCTACGAGCGCTTCGGCGCATTGCAGCATCACGGCAACACCTGAAGCGTCGTCGTTGGCACCAGGAGCAGCACTCAGTGCATCCATCGGTACTGAAGCACGGCTGTCATAGTGCCCCGAGACGATCACCACGCGATCGGTTTCGCTGCCTCGCAAAGTTGCGACCACATTGTCGATGGTGACTCCTTGCGGCACGCGCGGACCGGCGGGCAGCGAATGCTCCTGCGCGGCGACGGTCATGCGCCCATTGCTGCGTTCGGCAATTTTGTGCAAGCGTTGCAGCAGCCAGTCGCGCGCAGCACCGATGCCGTGCTTTGGATCGATGCGTGAAGACAGAGTGTGCCGTGTTCCGAAGGCTACGAGCGCGCGCACATCCGCTTCCATGGTGGCTGCGGAAATGGCCGCGAGCTTCTTGTCGAACTCGGGTGATGGGTTGCGTCCTTGTGCCGCGAGGACAGAGACAAAGGCGAGAAGCAGGATGGCCGTGCGCATGGCGCCATCTTAGACGCACGCTTCAGAGGTGGGCTTTGACGCTGCGGTGGAGCGCGACGGCGCCCATCATCAGCGGCCAACTCTCGATGTGGGCGAAACCCGCGGTGCGCATCACATGTTCGAGCGCTTTGCGGTCGGGGAAATGGTCCGTAGAACAAGCGAGGTAGCGGTAGGCCTCGGCATCGGCGCCGTAGAAGCGTGCTTGCAGCGGCATCACGAGATGACGGTGCAAGAAGAAGAGGCCGCGTACGGGAGCGAAGGATGGCCGGGACATATCGAGGCACACAAAGGTGCCTCCTGGCTTCAGGATGCGCAGCACTTCATGCAGCGCGGCGTGCAAATCGCTGCAATTCCTGAGGCACCAGCCCATGGCCACCAAGTCCGCCGAAGAGGAAGGAAGTTCCGTGGCACACGCATTGCCTTCTCGAAACTCTATGTTGGCGAGCCCTTCCACCGCGCGTTTCTGTTCGGCTTGCTCCAACATTTTGGCGGACAGATCAACTCCCGTGACGCGACCCTCGGGACCCACTTCACGGGCAAACTGGAGGGCCAGTTCGCCTGTGCCGGTACCGAGATCCACCACATGATCGCCCGGCCCCGCACCAGATCGCTCCACGAGGATCTTGCGCCAGCGTGCATCGCGTCCGAAACTGATCCGGCTGTTGAGCCGGTCATACGGCGCTGCGATGCGGTCAAACATAGAGTGCACATAGTGCTCTTTTTGTTCGCCCGCGAGGCGCGCACCGGTTCGGGCACCGAGAGTGGTGGACATGACACAGAATCCTACGCCAGAGGCCGAAGGCGGCAACAAGCAGAATTTCCTGTCACGCATTTTTTCCAAGACCGTTTGCGTGCCTGTCACATTGGTGTCGCGCCGTGATTGCCCGTTGTGCGCTGAAGCCCGCGAAACCTTGTTGTTACTGGCGCCTTCCTTGCATATTGACATCAACGAGATCGAAGTTGACGATGATCAGGCACTGGAAGACCTGTATGGTCTCGAAGTGCCTGTGGTTCTTGTAGATGGAGCCCGTCACTGTTTCGGGCATGTCGATCCGGTGCGTCTCAAACCCGCCGTTGAGGCCGCGCGCAATCGTCGCGCTCACGGCACATAAGGAGTTCTCGTCATGGTGAAGAACCCGCCCGAAGGCAATCAACGCATCATTCCCTACCTCGTGTACGACGACGCCCCTAAAGCGATTGCGTACCTCTGCCGCGTCTTCGGCTTCACCGAGCGCTTCAGCATGCCGATGGGCGAGGGCAAGATTGGTCATGCGGAGTTGGAGCTTCACGGGGAAACTCTGATGCTGTCGAGCGCCATGGCAGAAATGAAGCTTGTCAGCCCCAGGGGGCTGCCCGGCGTGCACGCCATGGTTGCGGTGTATGTGGACGATGTGGATGCGCATTATGCGCGCGCCCAAGCTGGAGGAGCTGAGATTACCGAACCGCTCAAGACGCAGTTCTACGGTGATCGCAGTTATCGAGCGCGTGATTGCGAAGGGCATTGCTGGAATTTTGCAACGCACGTGAAAGACATCAGCCCGGAAGAAATGGCAGCCATGATGAGCGGCGACTGCTGCTGAGGTCGTTCAGCGCTTCAGGCGTTGCGCGTCGCAGTCCACTTCGAGTAACACGACAGCTAGCGCTTCGTCGATCTCGAAGTGTTCGGTGTTGAAGTGCGGATTGCCGTAATGCACACGCAGGCGCCAACGGCCTGCGGGTGCGGCTTCCATCAAGAACACGCCGCCTGTTGCGCTACTGACTTCCAACACAGAGCGCCCGTCTTCTCCGATCAACTCGACGCGTGTCGGATGCAGCGTTCCGCCTCGGGTGAGCAGCGTGCCTTCCAACTTCGTCCCACCACCGAACGGAAAAACCACTTCCATCGGTTGTGCTGAACCGAGATGAACTTCTTCGGTACGCGCAGGCAGGTTGGTGCCAGGGAAATCCAGCACGACGGCATAGGCCCCTGGTGTCATGCGCGCGATGCTGAAATCTTTGGTGGTGTCGATGTTGATTTGTCGGCGCAGTTCGCGATCGCTGTTCGGTGAAGTCATGTATGCGCGGATGCGGCCTTGTTGCGGGAGAGTTCGCGGCCCCACTTGAGTGATGCGCCCAATCAGAGCGCATGGCCCGCGGCCAAGTCCGACTTGCATGTTGCGTACATCGCCCCAGGGGTGGCGCGCGAGTGAAATTGTGTCGTATTCAGGATGCGAGATCACCATGCTCTCAAGCGCCGCAGCAGGAATGGCCCACGGTGTTTCAAACTCGCCGTTGTGGTCGGACAACACGCGCACCACGCCAATGAAGTCGATGGTGGCGCCGGCGACGGGCTGCGAAGTCTCGGCGTCAATGCTGCGCCCTTTAGGACGCACACCAGCCGTGAGCTGCAACTCGATGTGATGTTTGCGCCCAGTTTCGATGGTCACCATGCGCTCTCGCGAAGGGATGAAACCATCGGCCCAAACACTCAGTTTGTAACTGCCGGGAGGGATGTCGAGGATTTGAAAACTGCCGCTGCGGTTGTCCACGAGACGGCCGGCGACGGGTGAAAGCGTTGCGTTGACAGTGCCGATGAGGCCGACATCTGCGCTCAGTGCTGCGGCTAGGGTTCCGCTCGTTGCGGCCACGCTCGCGTCGCCCGCTTGTGCGCGGGCCTTTGCGGCAGCGCTATCAGCATCGGTGCCGGTGCCTCCGGGAGCATGAGCATTGATGCGTCCCCCGAAGTTCGGGTCAGCTCGGTCGTCGGAGTGCTTTGCGGCACCGTCGCCTAGATTCACACTGAAGGAATCGCCAGCAAGCAACCAGATGCTCGCGGCAAAGGTGGCGGCGAAGAGCAGCACCATCAAGAGAATGTCACGGGAGCGGCTCATGCGCAGAATCTACCAGTGGGGTCAGATGCCCTGCGAGAGTCGCGCCGCGAGGATTTCGTCGAGCATGTCTTCGCGGCGGATCTTGGCTTGCGTGATGGCGAACGGGTATTCCGTGCGGTGAAACACGAGTGTGTCTCCGTCGAGTTCCACCCACGAAGCACGTGGGTCGCGGTCGCGTGGTTGGCCGACGCTACCCACATTGACCAAGTGCCGAAATTTCGGATCAAGCACGAAGTGATTGTCGCTATCGGCTGGAGTGAATACGGTCGAATCGGAACGGATCACGCAAGGCACATGCGTGTGGCCGCAAAACGCGGCAAGATCGACACTGTCAAAAAGTTGTGCGAGCTTGCGGCCGTGCAGGAGGTCGGGGTCGTCCGGATAGACATATTCATTCACGGGATCGCGCGGCGAGCCGTGCACGAAGAGCAGCGCGGCATGGCGGAATGTCTGTGGCAAGGTACGCAACCACTCCCAACGCTCGCGATCGTTTTGTGTGGCTTCTGCGCGGGGTTGCAATCGACGTTTGGTGAACTTGATAGCGTCGCGAGCAAAGGGGTTGAAGTGCTCGGCTCCCGCGAACAAGGCCTCGTCGTGATTGCCACGCACCGTCTTCATGCAGCGCGCGCGAATCAAGTCGGCGCAAAACTCCGGGTCTGGCCCGTAGCCCACAACATCACCGAGACACCAAATCTGCGAAATGCCTTGCGCGTCGATCTCATGGAACACCGCTTCCAGGGCTTCCCGGTTGCTGTGCACGTCAGAGACCATCGCGTAGCGGCTCACTTGGCGGCGCCAACTTTCAATTCAGGCAAGACGAAGTCCGCGAGGAACACTTGCGACTTGCCTTCAGCGCGGGTGCTGGTCCACATCATGCGTTTGCCATCGCGACTGAACACTGGCAGCACATCCGCACCCGGATGCGTGGTGACGCGCAGGCTCTCGCCACCGGCTACCAGTACGAGGAACAGTTCAAAATTGCGGTGATCGCCAATGTTCTTGGAGTAGATCAGCCATTCGCCATTCGGGTGCCAGTAGGGGCACCAATTCACGGCTTGGTCGAAGGTGAGTTGACGTTCGTTGCTGCCATCAGCATTGATCACATAGATTTGTGCGTTCCCCGGATTGGCAGTGTCACGGAAACCGCGGAAACAAATGCGCTTGCCATCGGGTGAGAAAAACGCGCCTCCGTCGTAGCCCTTTGCGTTGGTGATGCGGCGCACATTGCTGCCATCCGCGCTCATGGTGTAGATCTCATGATCGCCATCGCGCTCTGAAGTGAAGACAATCTGACTGCCATCGGCACTGAAAGACGCTTCGGCGTCATAGCCCGGTGAATTGGTCAGACGCACGGCGTTCTCGCCTTCGAGTCCGCTCACATAGAGCTCGAAGGAAGGGTGTTTATCCCATGCGTAGCGGCCAGCTTGCTTCGGCGGTGGCCCAAAGGTGGCTTCGTCATGATGCGTGCTGGCCCAAATCAGTTTCGGCAGCGTCGGATGAAAGAAGCTGCAAGTCGTCAAACCCTTGCCTGGAGAAACGCGCACGAGGCGCGTGCCATCGAGGTGTTGCACGAAGATCTGGTAGTGCGGGCAATCACCGCGCACGGCTTGGTAGCAGATCATGTCTTCGTTGGGCGAGAAGTAGGCTTCGCCCGCGCGCGCCCCGGTGAAAGTGTGTTGACGCAAATTGCTGATGAGCGTCTCGCCTTCGGTGCGCAAGTCGGGCGCGGAGACCGGGGGCGGGCCATGTTGAGCGATGAGAGCCAAGTTGAGTGCAATCAAGGTAATGAGCGTGCGCATAGGGATATGTGTTCCGTTCCTTGGTGGGCCCATTCTGGCACAGCATTGTGGCTCGCCAAACGCCATTCAGACCTCGATGGAGGCGTCGCGTTCAGGGGCTTGTTTTCCAAGAAAGGGCTGGATTTCGAGAGCTGCGTGCACTTGCGGTAGCAGTTTGCAACCAACGCACGCTCCGGGTGTGGTGCCTGTTAGGAGCGAGCGGCGTAGGGCTCGCGCAATATCGCCATGAAACGCTCCCGAGCCGCGAGGGAGCTGCGGACCATCAGGTTTCGGGCATGCTCCAAAGGCGCCGTGGGCCGAAGCCCGCACCATGACGAATGGGAAAGGGCACAGTCCTGGATGCGTGACGAATGCAGCGCGGAGGCACTCATTCAGGATGTTCCACGGTGCCAAAGCGTCGAGTGGCGCGCCGTGCGCCAAGTGCGTGCCGTCCGGAAGCGTGACATTCACGTGTTGCAGGCGAGCGACGTCGGCGAGATGTGTGCGCGCCGCGCGCAACGAGAAAGCGGCAGCAGGCTCTGCCGCCTTGAGCTGCAGATCAACAGGAACCGCAAGCGATGCACAGAACTCGATGAGCTTGTCTGCGAGATGGCGTTCCGCCGAGCTCAGTTCCGCAACAAGCACGCAGCGCCCGGTCGTGGCCTGCGCGAGTGCGAGCACGACACTGCGTGCGTGATCGTCTTGTACGAGCGAGGCTTGGACCTGCAAACGCAGTCGCACGGTGCGGCTCAGCAGCGTGGCCGGCAAATGCGCAGCTTCTGAAGGCAATGCCGTTTGCAGGTCAATCCACAAGTCGTGGCGTTTTGCTGTGCGCTCCACAGCGTTTGTGAAGCGTGAAGGCAGCGGTCCGAGATCTGGGGCGAGGAACGCGGCAGAAGCGAGCAATCCCGCAACAGAGCCATCAGGTTCGGGGTGCAGCAAATCTGCAGGCAGTTCAACGCGCAGTGGTCCGCCGAGCCCAGCGTCTTGGCCTGTGGCCAAAGCGCGAATGACGGACATGACTTGCAATAGCCTTGGGGGTGCGCTCACACTGGCGATGCTAACCCCACCGAACGGGGAATCAGCGGCCTGTAGTCCGCAACACGCTGCGGTGATAAACCATGCGCATGAGCTTTGAGAACAAGAACACGTGGTTTCGTGCAATGCAGGCCGGTGGGTTGGACGCGTTGCATGCGGCCTATGAGGCAGCGTGGAGTGAACTGCAAGGTCGCCTTGGCGCCACGCATGGACATCAGATTGGCGGCAAGGCCGTTGCAGGCGCGGGTTCTTTCGCGCTGAAGACGAGCCCCAGCGACACACGCTTGCTCGTAGGTCGCTTCGTGCAAGGCACGCAAGCTGAAGCACTCGCGGCCGTGGCTGCGGCTAAAGCAGCGTTTCCAGCGTGGCGTGCAACGCCGTGGCAAGAGCGCGCGGCAATGCTGGATCGTGTCGCTGATGTCATGACGCGGCGCTTTTGGGAGCTGTGCGTGGTGATGACGGTGGAGAACGGCAAGAACCGTTTCGAAGCCAGCATCGACGTGGATGAAGGCATCGACTTCTGTCGCTCCTACGCTGCGCAGATGCGCGCGCACAACGGTTTCGTGACAACGATGGGTTCGCCTTTCCCAGGTGAGCACAATGAAACGCGCTTCTTGCCGTGGGGTGTTTTTGCGGTGATCGCGCCATTCAATTTTCCGATCGCCATCACGGCTGGGATGGTCGTGGGGGCGCTGGTCACAGGCAACACGGTGGTGTTGAAGCCGACGCAAGACACGCCACTGTGCGGCGAACTGGTCTACGAATGCATCGCAGAAGCGGGTGTTCCTGCTGGCGTGCTGAATCTCGTGCACGGGAGTGGCAGCGTCGTGGGCCAAGCGCTTGTCGATAGCGATGAGGTGGATGGTTTTGTGTTCACGGGCAGTGTGGGTGTGGGTTTGCAAATCTTGCATTCAGCGCAGAAGAAATGCGCCAAACCTGTCATCGCAGAAATGGGCGGCAAAAACCCGATTGTGGTCACGAGCAAAGCCGACATCGCAAAGGCGGTGGACGGTGTCTATAACGCTGCGTTTGGTTTCAGCGGGCAGAAGTGCTCTGCGTGCAGTCGGCTGTATTTGCATCAAGACATCGCCGAGGATTTCCTCGCGCGACTCGCAACCAAGATGAAAAGTGTCGTTGTGGGCCATCCGGCCGCGAAGGACACATACATGGGCCCGATCATCAATGCGCGCGCGTTGAAGACCTACCTCGACGCTGCGGCACAAGCCAAGCGCGATGGTGGCCGCTTCGTGGCGGGAGGAGCGCAAATCACCGACGGAGATTGCGCGCACGGTTATTTCGTGCAACCAGCGGTGGTTGCTGGATTGCCGGCCAGCCATGAACTGTTTCATCGCGAACTGTTCGTGCCCTTCGTTGCCGTCGACAATTTCGCCACCTTGGAAGAAGCGCTGCGCAAAGCCAACGATGTGGAGTTCGGCCTGACGGCAGGCATCTTCACCGAGGATGAGAGTGAGCGGGACTTCTTCTTCACTCGCATCGAAGCAGGCGTCACCTATTGCAACCGTCGTCGCGGTGGTTCCACGGGAGCCGTGGTGGACGCTCAGACTTTTGTGGGTTGGAAAAACTCTGGCACCACAGGGCGCGGTGCTGGCGGCAGAAACTACTTGCAACAGTTCATGCGTGAACAGTCACGCACCATCGTTAGCGCCTGAAGCGCATCACAGCGTTTCGCGGAACGATTGGAAGGCGAGCACGCCATCGCTCAGGGCGCGCTTGTCGATACCAACGGCCGTTGGCAGCGTGGAGATCCAGCGGAGCAGTGTGTCGCTCACAGGATTGTCCGTCATGAGGACCGCGAGCAGCAAGATGAAGCCCGCCATGCGCGCGTGATCCAAGATGTTGCGCAGCGCCGGTGGCAGCCATGGCTCAATGACGCCGTAACCATCGAGGCCCGGGATGGGCAGCATGTTCAGCAGCAACGAAGCGCCTTGGAAATAGCCGAACAACGCGATGGTGGGCCAAAGCGTGCCCGTTTCTTCCAGTGGGTGATAGAGACCGAGCGCGAAAGGCAGCGCGCAAAGCAGCAACAGTGCGAAGTTGGCGGCGGGTCCGGCGACGGCAACACCCGACAGCCATGCGCGGCTGCGGATGCGGCTGGTGTCGATGTACACCGCGCCACCCGGCAGCGGCACACCACCAAGCGCGAGAATGATGAGCGGCAGGATGATGCTCATGAACGGGTGCATGTAGCGCAGCGGGTTCATAGTCAGGTAGCCCTTGGCTACGACGCTGCTGTCACCGCCGGCATACGCCACGCGCGCATGAGCGTATTCGTGCAAGCAAAGCGAGATGATCCAGAGAATGAGGACGCTGATAAAAACCATAGGAGTTCAGTAAGGGCTGCGCATGGTACGGAGTTTGACGCTCAAGCGTAGCGCGGGTCGAGGTTCGCTTGTGCCACGCGCGCGATGGGCAGTTTCACAAGGCCGATGTCGGCGAGTTCGACGAGCACCATGTCACCTTCCATGCCGCGCAAGATGCCGGCGTAGCGCTTGCGGTCTTCCGGCGTTTCTTGGCGCATGACGATCTTCACGTATTCGCCGGCAAAGCGCGTGAAGTGGCGTGCTGTGAGCAGCGGTCGATCGGTGCCCGCGGATTCCACTTCCACAGCGTAGTCGTCCACATTCAAACCAGCAGCGGCGATGGCATTGCGGATGCTGCGGTTCAAGTGCGTGCATTCCGTCAAGCGGAAGGGGCCTGGATCGGCGTCTGCCTGCAAGCGCACCACTCTGTCGGTGCCGATGCTGAGCTTTAGAACTTCGCAGCCGCAATCGAGCACGGCTTGCATCACGGCCTCAGTGGCCTTGCGTGTTTCATCCGGATTCATGGGACTCCTGTTGCGCCCGCTCCTGCGCTCGCGGAGCATGGGCCCATGGACCTGCGCGCGACACTGAACGGGGCTGTGATCATGGCACCCATGACCAAGGGCGGCAATCTGCCGTATCGGCGCCTGTGTGCAGAAGAGGGCGCCACCATCACCATGGGCGAGATGGCCTTGGCCCGGAAGCTTCTGCGCGGGCACCGGCCAGAGTTCGCATTGCTCAAGCGTGGCGAGCATGAAACTTGTTTCGCGGCGCAGCTCGCGGGGAACAACGCGCAAGAGATGGCTGAAGCGGCGCGCATCGCGGCGCAACGGGGCGCGGATTTTGTCGATGTGAATTGCGGGTGTCCGATCGACGACATGACGCGGCGCGGTTTGGGATCGGCGCTCATGTTGAAGCCCAAGCGAATTCGCACGATAGTGGAAGCCATGGTGCAAGCCATCGCGCCGGTGCCCGTGACGGTGAAGATTCGCCTCGGCTTTACGGAGGAGCGCAATCACTTGGAGGTAGCGCAAGCGGCTGTTGATGGCGGCGCGAGTGCCATCACAGTGCACGGGCGGACACGCACGGCGCGTTACCGCCGCGCAGCCGATTGGGATGCCGTCGGTGAAGTTGTGCGGGCTGTGTCGGTGCCGGTGATCGGCAATGGCGACATCCTGTTTCCGCACGAGATTACGGCGTTCCGTGCGCAGAGCGGTTGCGCAGGTGTGATGATCGCGCGCGGCGCACTGATCAAGCCGTGGATCTTTCGCGAAGCGCGAGAAGGCCCTATCGACCTTGATGCGCAAGCGCGTTTGGCGTTGTATGCGCGCTATGTGAAATATGGGCGCGAGCATTTCGGCGCCGACGAGCGTGGCGATCGCAGATTGCGCGAGTTTCTGTTGTGGCATCTTGGATTCTGGTGCCGTCATGTGCCGCAACGCCCTGATGGAACATTCCCAACCATGCAAGTGCGCGAACAGAGCTTCGAACCGCGCTCTGAATTAGAAGCGTTGCTGTATCGCCAAGACACGCCAGCCATCGAGTGGCTGTGCACTATGTTGATGCAAGGCGCAGATGTCGCTGGTCCTGTGCCGCCGCCGTCAGAATCTCGCGGCGAGCGCTCCGAAATCGCCGAAGGCTGAAGTGGCCATGTTCGCGCTCAACCGATCGCGGTGCCAGGACGGCGCGCTGCGAGTTCCCAAGTCGGTAGGAGTTGAGCATGAATGTGCGTCGTGAGTGCGACTGCGGCGCGGCGCTCTTCGGCGGCAGGGCTTGCAACTTCGGTGTGCGGCAAGAACTCTGCGCCAAGTTGAAGTGCGAACAACGGAGCGCGAGGCAGCAGCAACGCGGGGGTCGCTTCGCGCAGAGCAAGCAGCGCGGCTCCGAAGGCCACCAAGCCCACACGCGACCGCGAAGTGAGTGGCTGATGCGCCGCATCTGCCCATGCGAGCTTTACGGTTTCGGCATTCCATTGCACATGGATTCCGTGCCACACGGCGATGCCTCGCGTCGCCAATTCATGCACCAATTCCCGCTGAAAAGAGGGTGTGATGCTGGGGTCTTGCACGTTGGCCAGAAGTAACAGTGCAGCGTAAGGCGGGACGGTTTTTCGGCTGGGGAACACCCATTTGCCGAGCAAGGCGCCAGTGCTGCTGAAGCTGCGAGTTTGCTCGGTGGGCATCACGTAGGCGACTCTAACCGCGAAAACTCGCGAGACGGAGCTTGTGGCTCCGTCTCGTTCCCTTGGATGAGGGTTCAGCGGTCGGTGGCCTTGCGCAGTTGAGGTTGCGGGCGCTTGTTCCAGGCTTTCACATCGCTCAGAAGTTCTTCGACAGCGCGCTCGAGCTGGCGGTCTTTGCCTGCGGGCATCTCGCCCGGTTTTGGCCACACGATTTCATCAGGTTCGCAGCCGTGCAGCTCCATATCTTCACCATCGAGCGTGAACCAGCCGCGTGATGGTAAGCGGATGAACGCGCCATCCATCAGTGCTGTCCCGCCGGTGCTGATCACGCCACCAGCGGTCGGCACGCCGACGACCTTGCCGCGTCCGAGGGTCTTGATGCTGTGCGAGAAGATCTCGGCATTGGAGAATGAGTTCTGGTTGCACAGCACGGCGATGGGTTTGTTCCACGCCGCGTAGATGCGCCGATCTTGCGGGTAACCCTGCGTGCCGCCGCGTGGCACGGTGATGGCGTGGTGCGGCTGTGTGAGGCAAGTGAGGAGATGGTCGGTGATGCTGCCACCACCGTTCTCGCGCACATCGATGATGAGCCCGTCTTTGCCGTGGCCGGCGCGGTAGAGATCTTCTTCGAAGCGCAGCAGATTTCCTGCGCCCATGCCTTCGATGTGGAGATAGCCGACCTTGCCGCCCGAGAGCTTGTCCACGGAGGCGCGGCACGCGCTGATCCAATCTTCGTACAAGCGCGCACGCACGCTTCCGAAGCTCGTGGGCCGCAGCGTCACAGTGCGCTCGGTGCCGTCAACCGCCTTCACGCGCACTTGAACATCGCGGTCGCTGCGTCCTGTGAAGGCCGCTGAGTTGTCTCGTGCTGGGTCAAGCTCGACGCTGTCGATAGACAGCACAATCTCGCCAGCTCCGATGAGCGATTCTTTGCGCGCGGCTGGAGATAAAGACACCACGTCGCGCACTTTCAAACCGGGGCCTGTCCATGCAGGATCGAAGCGCGTGCCCAGATGCCCGGTGCTCAGCGTCCACGCCAGTGTTGGCTCATCGGCGCTTTCGCCAAAGGTGAAACCGAGATGCGAACCATTGAGTTCACCGAGCATCATGTTGACGAGCACGGAGAGTTCGTCGGCGCTTTGGCAACGTAGTGCACAGGCGCGGTAGCGCTCGCGCACGACACTCCAATCGCTGTTGCCGAATTTCTCGTCGTACCAACGATCGCGCATGACGCGCCATGCTTGATCGAACAGCGCCGCATTGCGCTCTGCGATGTTGACAGTCGATTCCACTTTGAAGGCGTAGGTGGTGAGCTTCCCCGATGCAGTGAGTGTGGCCGGTGTGCCGCCAGAACCGCCACCGCCGCCGCGTCCCATGCGCCCGAGGCCTTCAGCGCCAGAACTCAGGCCCACCATTTGGTCGCCTTCTTTGATCCAGCGTCCGCGCGTGAGCAACGGGCTTGTGAGTTCCTTGGGAGTGCCCGCTTCCGGGAACTCCACCATCCACGATCCCGCCTTGCCATTCACCGTTCCTGAGAAACAGAGTTTGCGCCCTTCCACGGTCCAACTCAGGCGCGATTCCGTGCTGTCCGGCAGCGAGATGCGATGGATGCGCTCGCGCAGTCCTTCAAACTCCACCACAGTGGGCTTCGGAGTTTTGTCGCTGCCCTTGGAGGCTGCAGCATTAGGTTTGTCTTTTGTGGGAGCTGGCGTTGCACTCGTCGCAGCGGCAGCCGGCTCGGGCACAGTTGCGGGCTCTGCTTTCCCAGTCGCGGGCTCAGCAGCCGCGCCTGTGGTTGTCGGATTTTCTTTGGGCTTGTCCGCGTTCTTGCGGCCCTCCATCTTCTTCAGCGCTTTTTCCATCTGGCGGTCGCGCGAGGATTCCTCTTCGCTGTCACGCGCGAGATGCACATACATGATGTCGCTCTCTTCGCCGAAGCGGCGTCCCACAAACGCGAGTGTCTTTCCGTCAGGCGACCAGCGTGGCGAGCGGTCGTTATCAGGATGACACGACAAGTTGAACGGCGCTTGCGAACCGTCCAGCGCAGCAACCCAGATGTCGCTGTTGAACTCTTCATCCTCGAGCGCGTAGGCGATCCACTTGCCGTCGGGGGAGAAATCGAAATCTGGCGCGTTCCAAGAATCGAGCAGTTTCTTTTCTTCGCCGTTAGCGACATTGCGCAACACAA
Organism: Planctomycetota bacterium; assembly: GCA_009691765.1. Lineage (GTDB taxonomy): Bacteria > Planctomycetota > SXUL01. The sequence continues at coordinate 22,458 of SIAO01000018.1, forward strand.
GCTCGCCGCGCCCGCGCACGAAGCACAGCGACTTTCCAGTGGGGTCGAGGCGCAGTTCGCTTTCCACCGCTGCATCGTTGGTGATGCGCGTCACTTCGAACTTCGCGTTCAGCCAGAACGGTTTCGTGGCATCGGTTTTTGTGGCGGCGTAGATGTCCACTTGGCCGTCGGGTTCGCTCAAGAACCATAGCGTCTGGTGATCTTGCGAGAACAATGGCTCGCGCTCTGGCGCAGCAGTCTGCAACACGCGCACGGGTTCCTTCAGTTCCGTGTCCATCACATAGAGGTCGCCGCCGGCCACAAGCGCAATCTCGCGTGCGTCGTCTGTGAAGGCCACATCGGTCGCGCTGCTGCTTTGCACGCGGCGTTGGCCTTCGATCCCGAGGTCGCCGGGCGCGGTGATCACCACTTCTTGAGTGTTGCCGCTGGCCACATCCATGCGCTGCAGCGTGAACTGCTGCGAGAAAATGATGGTGCTGCCATCGCGCGAGATGTCGGGGAAGAGCACGCCATCATCTTTGTACTGCGTCAGCTTTTCGTGATTACGCCCACCAATGCGCGAGCGCATTAGATTCCAGGCGCCATCGGCTTGAGAGCACCAGTAGTAATGCTCGCCGTCCGGAGCCCACAACGGCCAACGTGCTCCATGCGCTTGCGCGTGCAGTTGTTCAAAGCTTTGTTTGGTGATGTCGTAGAGCCAAATCTGGCTTGCTTGCGAACCATGATAGTGCTTGCGATACACCGGCTCGCTCTCGCGCACGAACAGCAACTTGGTGCCGTCCGGCGAAAGCCGTCCATCCGTGCCGTAATCGTCAAAGACCAGTTTCGGTGCTGGACCGAATTCGCTCGGTTGTAGCCAGAAGCGCTGAGCGCCGCGCCAGAAATGATCGCGTGCAGCACTCACGAGGAAGCCTTGGCCGTCTGGCAGCCACTCTTGCAGGCTGTGGCCTTCGGTGTGGCGTGTGATCTGCGTGGGCACACCACCAGCAGCAGACATCGCAAACACCTGGGCACCATCAGCGCGTTGCGAGATAAAAGCGATGCGTGTTCCATCCGGCGAGAAACACGGCTGCGTGTCGGCGGCGTCGTGCGCGGTCAATCGTTGCGCCGCACCTCCGGCGGCTGGTGCCTTCCACACATCGTCGCGCCACGCGAACGCGATTTCGTTGCCATTGGGAGAGAGTCGCACTTTTTGCAGCAGTGGAATGCCAACCTGTTGCGCGAAAGTGGTGGCGACGCACAGCAGCAGCAACAGTGCGCACAAACTGACAGAGGCAGTCTTATTCATGGAGATTTCCTTCTCGGGGGTGCAGGATTGTAAGGAGGAGGCGCGTGCACATCAGACACGCGCACAGCGACTCAGGCGCGGTGGAAGCCTCAGGATGGATCCAAACTGACCTGCCCCCATTCTTTGGTCCACTCGCAGAGAAGTGAAACGGGTTGGGAAACAGTGCGGGTGTGCGCCCGCAGGCGGAGCGTAGCGGAGCCGAAGGGCGCACACCCAGCGGCAAACTCGTGTGGGGTTTTGTAGCCCAAGCTCGAGTGAGGACGATTGTTGTTGTACTCGAAACGGAAACCTGCGGCGAGGTGTTTGGCCTCGGCGACGGTCATGAAGATCTCGCGCTGCAGTAGCTCGTCGCGCAATTTGCCATTGAATGTCTCGATGTACGCATTCTCCCAGGGCGAGCCCGGCTCAATGTACGCCGTGGCGATGCCAGTGCGTGCAAACCAAGCGCGAATGGCCACCGCGACAAACTCAGAGCCGTTGTCGGATCGAATCATCATCGCGGGTGCACCGCGCTGCGCGACGATGCCTGCCAGCACGCGGCATCATGGGCTCGTTCCCGGGAACCACTCAACCCCATTGTTTCGACCCGCACAAAGAATTGAAGCCCCCGTTTTCCCGCTACCGCCCGCTCGTTCTAGTGCCGGGCGCCAAGTTCAGTGCGGCGGCAGGGATTTCACGATGCAGAAGGCCACACCGCTGCGGCTGATGCGGTGCACGACTTCGCCGGGATGGCGCTCGTGAGCTTGCCAACGTGTTGAGGCAATGAACCAGTCGGCCGTGGAACCGTCATCCACGATCACGAAGCGTTCGGCGGGCAGGAAGGGTGTCACAGTGGCGCTGCGCAAAGCCACTTTCACACGGTGGCGACCGTCGGCGTGGCGCGGAGAAGGCGCTGTGGCTGTCGCGGCCAACCACTCAGCGGCCTCGCGGTACGAGGCGAGCCAGTAATCGGTATCGAAGCGCCCTTCAGCCGCAGCCAACCCACCCGAGCTTTCCGAGAACCAAGCCACTTCGTAGGGGTGTAGCCGCGCGAGTGCCGGAACATGCCAGAGCACCGCCGTGACGGCGAGCATCAATACCGCGAGATTCCAGCGCTGCGGCAAGGCGCGTGACATTGATGCTATTCCGAGGCCTGCGATTACGGCCAAGGCCGGCACCACGAACAAGAGATGGCGCAAGCCGTCGTAGAGCTGCCCATGCCCGAGGAGAATGGAGCCGACGGGGATGGCGACAGCAAACGCGCAGAGCAGCGCAGCCAAACGCGCCTGAGTGAAGCCTGCGAGCGCAACGGCAACGGACCAAACCGCGGCCAAGCCAACGGGGGCTGTCGCGCTGAGCATCACTGGCAAATAGGTCTGCGGCACTTCGCTCAAGCGCAGGGCCTGGCCTTCGTAGAGCAGTGTGTCGGGCCATGGAAAGTGCGCCATGGTGTCCATGGCTTCGCGGATGCGCTCGAACGGGGCCGACCAGATCCACGGCCACACGCCGAAGAGAACCACAAGAAACGCGAGCAGCATGAGGACTGCCGTGCGCAACGCGGCGATGAGTGTTGCGCGTCCGCGTCCGCCGTGCCGCATCTCAGCAATGGTGCACGCGGCCAACAGGAGTCCTGCGAGGCCGACGAAGAGCAATCCGCCGATGCGTATTCCGCTTGTTGCACCGAGCACAGCGCCAAGAAGCAAAGCGCGTCCCGTGCATAGCGCCGGCATGCGAGGCACAGCGCTGAGCATCAGCAGCAAAGACCACGCGGCGCCCGCTGCGAAGGGAATGTCTTTGGGGTTGTTGGCGGCATGTGCCCAAAAGCCCGGTGTCGCGAGCAGCAACAGCAATGCTGCGAGGCCGGTCATCGAGCCGCCCGCGACGCGCCCGAGGCGCCACGTGCCGAATGCCAACAGCAACGCTGCGATGGCAGTGCAAGCATGACGCACATGGTGCGCAGGGAAGGGCAGTAGGCGCTCCGCAACAGCGCAAGGCATGTCAAAGGCGCCGCCATAGAAGCGCATCAAGTCCGCGGCACCCGCGTCGTAGAAACTGCAGCCTTCGCTCCAGAAGCGCAAGATGCGGCGGCCGTTGGCGGCGCATTCCGGTTCATCGAAAGTGATTCCGGCATCAGCAACGCACACTGCGAGCAACAGCGCAGCGAGCGCGAGCAAGCCCAAAGCAGCGCGATCGAGCCCTTGATCGAAATGCAGGCCCGACGGCGTTTTTTCTTGAGGCATGGTCTCCATGCCGCGAAGGTTACTGCACGGTGACGGCGAGGCCGCGGGTTCCAGACCAACCGGATGTAGCCGCACTGTCTTGCCAGAAGCATTGAGCGAAGACGACGAGGCCCGCGAGGACCGGAACGTCCGGGATGCTCAGAGGCAACGTGCCGACACCTGCGCTGTCGCCAAGCATCGGCAGCATGACCGGTGGCGCCGTGAGCACATCGACATTGAGGATGAGCCCGTTGATATTCAGATTGGCCATCGCGCCTGAGAGCACCAACCATCCCGTGCCGCTTGCTGGAGCTGAGCGCGCAATGAAAGCGAACACGCTGTTGCCGCGGCGCGGTTCGCTGTTGACACCAAGCACTGGGTTGCCGCCGACGCCGTTGGTGGCACTGCCGTAGACGAGCAAGCCCTCGTTGCCATCAGCGATGCCATCTTGATCGCGGTCGATGCCGCTGCGCACGCCTGTGCCAGGTGCGACACCGGTGAGCACCACCGACAGAGCGCCGCTCTGCGCGTTGTTCAACATTTGCGATTGCGACCACGGGCCTTGCCCATTGGTGTCGCTGAAGAACTGCGAGCTGTTGCTGGCCCAGAGCAAGCCAATGGGCGCTCCGTTCAAGCTGCCTTTGCCGATGAGTTCGATGTCGCCAGCGCTCGCGCGGTTGATCATCAAAGACAAGTCGCTGCCGATGCTGCCAGCCGTCGAGCTGTTCACAGTCACTTGATAGCCCACGAGCGGCGCGGTGCCCGTGTCCGCGCCCAACAAAAATTGCACGATGTCATCTTTGATGTTGGTGGGCCATGTGTTGAATTGTGCGATCGCGAGGAACTCGGTCAGTGTCGTGGAAGCGCCGTCGTGGGTGTACCCGAAGCCGGATTTTTGCTGCCCCGTGCGCCCATCGAAACCGGCCTTGCGGTACAGATTGCGGAGATGTGGCACTTTCATCTGCTGTGGTTCTTGCAGCAGTTGGCCCGCAACCACCATTTGGTTGCTGCCCGTTGGCAAAGCATGGCACGTGTTGCAACTCACAGCCCCGATGATGGGCAGTGTGGCGATGGTGGCAGCAAACGATGTGGCCCCTTGTTGCTGATTCGCTCCGTTGGGCGTGGTCAAGTAGCTGCGGTTGAAGGGTTGGTTGGGGTTCGGCATCAGTCCGATGCTCATGGCGAATTGCGAATAGGTGGCCATGTCAGCCGTGCCAAGTTCGGTGCCGCCCATCAACGAAGAGAACGCCGGATTGAAATGCAAGAAGGTGGGACGGTCGCCGCGCCAGTGCAACGCGCCCGAGCCCGCCATGCCGCGCAAAGTCTGCGTGGTCATCGGCCCTTTCATCGGATGGAAAGAAGTGAGCGCGATAGAGAATGGGAACGGTTGCGTCGGCGGAGCTTCCAGACTGCCCGCAGGATTGCCGAGATCCCACGCGAGGCCATCCATGTCGCCGTCCACGTGGCATGAAGCGCAAGACATCGTCCCGTTGCCGGAGAGCTTCGCATCGTACAAGAACTTGCGGCCGTCGCGCACGAAAGAAGGTGTTGGCTCGAAAGACGCCAGCGGCATCTCGCCAATGACGACGCGCCCAGAAGTGTCCACAGTGCTCAGAGTTTGCGACAGTCTGTTCAGCACATACAGCCGCCCGGTGCCGGCGTTGAGCGCGAGGCCGCGCGGGCCGCGTTTGTTGAGCGTGTTCCCAGTAGGCGTCAGGTCGATACGCGCGAGGATGGCTCCAGTAGCAGCTTGCAGCACACCGATGCGATCTGTGCCGAAGGCGGCGACGAAGAGTTCATCGGACGCAGCATGCAGCGCCACACCCGCAGGTTCCGCAAGCGCAATCGCTTTGGCCGCGTTGTTGGGGAAGAGCGTGTAGTTCACCCCGGGGTTCAAGTCGTGCACGGTGATTTGCGGAACGGCAGTGGTCGTCACGCGCGTCACGCGCGAATCAATCGCATGGCCGCGCAAAGTCGGTTCGAAGCGCACGAGGTTGCGGGCTTCCGTGTTGGTCACATAGATGCTGCCACTGAGAGGGTGCACGACCATCGAGAAATTGGTGGTGCCCACGCCGTTGAAGTACCGGCTGACAGCATGCGTGGTCACGTCGATCTCGGCGATGTCATTGTCAGGCAGCGTCCACGTGATGGTGGGCCACTGCGGATCCCCGGCGAGCACAATCATGCCTTCATCAGGTGCAGCCGGCAGCGCCGGATTGGTGGGCGCAGGCTGCGGCGGTGCGTTGTTGCGTTCGAGGATGGTGCTCTTGTTGCCGCTGCGCTGCACGAGCGCATACACCTTGGTGCCTGCCGGATTGGTGGCCATGGCGCGTGGGTCTTTGCCGAACACATTCACGGACGCGAGTTGCAGACGCGTGTTCACATCGAACACCAACACTCGGTCGCTGGCGGCGATGGACACAAAGGCTTTGGTTCCCGCGAAAACAATGTCGCTGGGTTCGTCTTTGGCGCGTAGCGTCGCGACGACGCGGCCGGCGGACAAAGAAACGATGCTGATCGAATCACTGAGCAGGTTGGCGACCCACACTTCATCTGCGGTGCGCGGCGCGACCGAAACCGGTTCGAGGCCCACAGGAATCTCCGCGAGCAACACGGGCTGATTCGGATTCGCAGTGCTGAACACACTCAAGCGATTGTCAGGCGTGTTGCACACGAACAATCGCGTGCCGTCCGCAGACAAGCGGATCGGGTTCACTTGCCCGCTTTCATAGTTCACGAAGCCTTGGGCTCCGACGGCACTGAGAAAACCAATCACGACAAGGACGGTGCGAAGGAGGAGAGAGGGCATGGACACTCCTTGCAGATCTGGTGATGGCTGTCTGCTCAAGGAGCATCTTGCACTCTTCCGTTAGCTTAGTGCAAGGCCTCAGATCGAATCAGAGGCCGCAGGACCCCACGCTCGTCACACTTCCGAGGACGGTGAAGGTCGCCCCTGTGAGTGCAACATTGGGTAGGCCGCCATTAGCGAGGCTCATCGGGCCTGCTGCGCCACCATTCAGAAAGACCACCACGGAAGGCGTGCCATTGGTGATTCCGTGGGTGTTTCCGGAGAAATCGGCACAAGCGCTGCCGCCACCTGTGTGTAGGTATTGCGCTGTGAGGGGCCCGTTGTCGGTGAATGTGCAATCGCGCACAAGAATTGTCGAGGTGGTGGTGCTGGCATCGTTCACCGCGAAAACGGGGCCCGTACCGCCCGTGATGCTGCAGTCCAGCAATGCGAGCAGCAGCGAACTGCCAGGGCCGATGCTTGTGACGGCATTGCCCGACGCTTGAGTGATCACGCACCCTTGCAGCACCAAGCCGTGTTGACCACCACTTTGCCTGATCAGCATTGCAGCGTTGGTGGGCTGGACGAACATGCAGCTATTGATGTTGGATGTCCAGCCCGCTTGGGAAGTACCTTTGACGCCGATGTCGATGGCTGCAAAGGTGCAGCTACCCACATAAGAGCTGAGCGTGGAGTCGTCTCTGCTGTTGAGCAGAAGTCCCATGGAAGTCGGTGCTGTCAGTATGCAGCCCGTAGCGAGCAGGGCCACGCTTGCGTTCTGAGCAGCTTCGCAATGCGCCAAGGCTTGTACGCCTTTGTTAGCGAGCGCATCCATAGTGCAGTCCTGCAGCAGCAACGTCAGTTGTGCGCTGTCTGATGCGTTGAACATAGTGAGGTCCGGGAGTGCTTCTCCGGCGAATGAGCAGCCCGTGAAGTTGATGGTGGTCTCGGACATATCCGTCAATGCCGCTATGAAAGCTCCTGCGCCCGTATTGAAAAGGGTGCACGTGGCGAAGGTGAGCGCGTTGTTGGAATTGTCAGCGCCGTTGAAATCGAAGTCGGTGCCAAAGTTTCCGATACAGGAAACCGAGGTGCACTGTGCAGTCAGGTTGCCGGATGAGGCCACGGAAACAGCTATCTCATTGGTCGTGAAAAAGCAGCTGTTGAGTTCAAGCTGCAGCGTCGTGCTTGCGCCGACATTGACTTGGATGCCGATGAAGGCGCCTGTGACGGAGACATCGCTGATGGACACGCTGCCGCCGGGTGCGGCGAGGTTGATGGCGACAGCGATCGTCGGTCCACTGGAGAAAGCCACGCCTTCGATGCTGCAACCCGGTGCAGCAGTGACCGCGGTACCACTGGAGGGAGCGATGAATGATGGGGTCGTGGCGGGCAGAATGGTGATGCCGTCTTGCACGAAGGCAACACCTTCACCCAAGAGGCGCTGCGCGGCTTTGAGCACAAGCGTGTCAGGGACCGCGGACACCGTTGTACGCACCATGATGGTGTCCCCTGCAAGCGACGCAGCTTGCGCCGCCGCGAAGTTGTTGAAGGGCTCGTTGATGGTGCCATCACCACCAGCAGCGTTGGCGTTCACGAACCAGGCCCGCGTCGGCATCGCGATGGTCACGGTGGCTGTGGATCCGCTGTCTGCGCGTGCGTACACAAAGGTGTCGGTGCCCGTGAAGAGGTGCGGCGCGCTGTAGGTAAATGCCCCGTCCGCTTGAACAGTGACGAGGCCGCCGGAACTAGTGCCCAGAGCGGTTTGCGGCACCACGCTGAAGCTGCCGCCGACACGCGCCACGATGCCCGCCGCTACCGGAGCCATGAGATCGACATTGCCGATCCAAGCGTAGAGCACATTCGCGGCTGCGGGTGCAACAGGCGGCGCGCCATCAACAGCAGCACTGCATGCGCCCAAGCCGATGACACAGATCAACAGCATTAGTTTCATACGCATCGAGGCACTCTCCGTGGTAACGGGCGGGAATCTACCACGGAGGTGCCTGCGTGCTCAGCGCATCATTGAACGATGAAGCTTGCACCGTTGGAGGTGGGGAAGGTGATGGAGTTGAATCCGAGCGGTGCCGCACCAATCGCGAGCTGATAGATCGAGCGCGTGGCAACACCGTTTTGAGCGCCGAGTCCGAGGAACGAGGAGAACGCCACCGATGTGGATGTGGCTGCGATGCCGCGCGAGATGCCGACCAGCGTGTCGGTGCTCCAAGCGCCGCCGCTGTGGCTGTAGGCCTGCACGCCGCACGAGCCACTTGCTGTGTCGAAACTCATGTCGAAGCTGCAGAGCTTGGTGTTGCCGGAACCCCATTCAGGGACATTTACGAATGACACTTTGAAGACGCCTGCGCTTGTCGAAGTCGCGGTCACTGTGCCGGCTGCGTTGGGTTCAAGATCGGACCAGTGGCCCGCAAGACGCGGCATTTGCGAGTTGAACGCAGCGGCTACAGGGCTGAAATCGCCCGTGCCTTGGTTGAAGCTCACGGAGCCGTTGGAGTTCACATGCAGTGATGTGTAACTGGTGCCATAGAAGTTGATGCTGCTGACCCCACAGTGGTTCGGGAATCCGAGTGGCACCAAAACCGAATCGTCGTCGCCGAGCGTCAGCGGTTGATTGCCGCCGCTGCACGGCACTACGAGCCACTCGTTGGCGGCGCTCAGAGCCAACATGCCACCTGCCACAGGCGTGATGACCGCGAACTGCGCGCTGAGCGTCAGTCCGACGGGCGGAGCCACCAACGCTGTCTGCCACAGTGGCGCAGCCCAAGTGCTGGCAAAACCGCCGTTCAGCGTGATGGCGCCTGGATTGCCGAGGTTGACGTTGACGATTTGGCCTTGTGCACCAATGGCCACATTGGGCAATGCAAGCGCTGGCACCACGACGATTTCCCATGGGCTGCCGACGTAGGGCGACGCCACAGCGAGAATGCTGGTCGTGCCAGGAATGCGCGTGACGCTGATCGGGCCGACGAAACCGTTGTTCGTGGCGCCGTCGATGCTCATGGACGCTGCCGCTGTATTCACTTGCCACGAAGGTGTGGGCATGGTGGGCGAAGTGACGGTCACGCTCGTCGGTGTACCAGGCTTGAACAAGCCAAGTGTGATCGACGTCGGAATCTGCGCTGCTTGGCAACGGAAGTTGAAGGTGTGTCCCCAGCGGAGTGCGTTGGCATTGGCGTTGGATGAGAAGGGCAGAGTGGTCCAGCTCGCGCTGCTCGCACTTGAGCTCGCAGTCCAATCCGTGCCGCTGTAGGGCTCGCCGCTGTGGTAACCCGCATCATGGAAGCCAAGAGTGGTGATGCTCGTGGCACCGGCGAAATTCAGGGTGAAACTGCCGACGCTGCGATTGCTATTCAAGTTGTGCAGCGCGTACTCGAGCTGCTTCATGCCGCCGCCGAGATCGGTCACTTTGACGCCAAGCTCCAAGCGGCCATCGCCGCTAATATCTATGGTCTGGATGACCACGCTGGGGTCAAACGATGACCAAGCGTGAACAGCACCAAACTCGCGTACTGTGGCGCCGACTTCTGTGATGCCCCAACCTGCGCCGAAGGGGATGATGTTCATTTGACGCCAGCTGGCATTGTTGTTGTCGTTGCCTGCGGCCGCGTCATCAGCAGTGATGTACTGCGCTTCTGCGAAATAGAGAGCGCCGGCGTTTTGCGCTGGATCCAAGTCTGTGTTCAGCGCTTGCAACCGGCGGCTCGCAAGGTTCGTAATCGCCGGATTGAGTACTGGCGGATAAGGGAACACGCCATTGGCCGCATTGATCTCAGAGCGTGCGCCGAGGCCGTTCTGTGCTCCGTTGAGCGAAGCGACATAAGGATCCGAGCAACCAACGCCAAGGGCCGACCCGTTCGGATGCGGCGTGCAAGTCTGGCAAAGCGAATCCTGCAGCGCGTAGAAGCCATGCTTCATCCAAGCCGTTCCAATCTGCTCAAACTTGCCGTCTTTCATGCGGTACAGCGTTTGCCCAATGACGGGATGGTTCGCGTTGTTGGCTTGCCACTGCAAGATCGTGTTGCCGATATTGCAAGAAGTTGTGCCGACAGCGAAAGCGGAAACGCCGCCGACGGTGCCGTAGTTATCGGGAGTCGTGAGGTCACCAACAATGACATCGGGGCCAACGGCCTGAGCAGCGAGAGTAAGGCCAATCGCAAGCACTGCAATGAAAGTTTTCATGGTTTCTCCGGGATGAGGCCTCAAAGTCTATCCGCCGGAGGGGGCTGGTGCGCTTCCCAAAAAACCGGGCTGCCCCGCCGCGCAGCGAAGTGCGCAGGTGCAGCCCAAGATGGCGTAGGACGCCGGCCGCAGCCCAAAGCCGCAAGCGGCTATGGGCTGCGGGGTTTCATCAGAAGTTGGCGCCGTCAACCGTCATGCGGTAGTTGCTGGAGCTAGTGGGCGTGAAGCGCACCGTGTGCCTGTAGCTGGAGGCGATGCCAAGGTCCAAGTTCTCAGCGCCGCCGGTGCCGAGGAAGTGCTCATAGAGCGCACGGCCACCGATGCCCGTCTTGAAGCCATGGGACAGGTCCACTTCGAGGCCCAAAGCGCCGCCGCCCGGGCTGACACCCACGATGGCGTCCAGCAGATCGGTGTCGGAGAACTTCAACTCGATACTGCCATCTGAGTTCAGAATGCAGATCACCGAGTTGTTGTTGGTGGCGGTTGTGCCGAACTCCGAAACATCCACCCACTCGACCACCAATTGTTTCGGTGACGCGCGATAGCGAATCACGCCATTGATGTTGGAGTTCAAGTCGTCCCAGAGCGCGCAGATCTTGGGCACACCTGCCAGCAGCTGCGCGACAGTCTCGCTGAAGCTTATATGACCAGCAGTGAACGAGATGTTGCCGTTGGCGTTGATCCAGCAATCCCCGTACGGCACGCCGTAGAATGTGAAGGTGAATGGCAGGGGCACATTGACAGTGCAGTCGTCGCAAGGGCTGATCGTAGTGGCGTGATTCCATAGCGTCACTTTCTCGAGCACACCAAACTCTTTGATGCTTTCAGGCGCTGCAGAATCCAGAGTGAACTCGGAGAGGTAGAGCTCCAGTCCTTGGATGCCGGGGATATCAGGGATCGAGATGCGTGATGAGAAGGTCGTGCCGGAGGCTCCGAAGACGCCGCTGAAATTGAGAAAGTAGGGATTCCCTGAATCCAGCGAGAGGTAGGTGAGCTCATCGAGGTCGCCATAGCTGTGGCGGCATGCGGCGGGGAAATTGAAGCCGGTGGACATGCCGAGGCTCGCAAACAGCAAGAAGCTGTGGGCCGGGTTCACCGAATCGATGGGGTCAATCCAGAACGATATGTTGCCGAGCGACGGTCCTGCAAGATCGTTTGCTGTGACATCCGGCAGCCAAGGGCGGAAGCGCGCGTAGCGGCCTTGCGCGTGCTGCGACCAAGCGATGCCGTAGTACTCACTTGCGCCATCGAAACGGTAATCGTTCACGCGCACCGTGTGCCAGCCTGTAACGGACGGGCAGAACTCGACGATTTCGTAGGAGTTGTCGAACGAAACTGAAGTGGCCAGCGTGGCTCCGGCTGTCACACCCGCGCCTAAGAAAATCGCGAGGTCCAAATCGGCGTCCAGTACATCGGTGGTGTAGGCAGCATTGGCTTGGCTGCCCCAGCTCAAGACGACGCGGCACTTGTCGCCGGCCTGCAACCAAATGTTGGTGGTGTAGTAGCCAGCGTTGCTGAAGGAGGCGGGAAGGAACGACCCAGACCTGAATGTGTTTTCTTCCACCATGCGGTAAGCGGCGAGGCCATTGATGCTGCCTGCGCCATCACACTCTGAGAGGCGGCTGGAGCCTTCAATGTTCTCCCACGAAGCGGCCATCATGATGGCCTTCATGGCTTCCGGCCAACCGGTGAGAATAGTGTTGGCTTGCATGAGCGCGGCGCACATGCCCGCGATGGCTGGAGCGGAATAGGAAGTGCCCGAGCCTTGATTTACGAAACCGCCAGCGAGATTCGGGCCGATGATGGATGTTCCTACCGCGGACAGTTCCGGCTTCTGACGGTCGCCGTTGACGGATGTCGGATCATCCCATGACGAAGTGCTGTACATCACATCGTCATCCCAATCTGCATTGCCTTGGTCGGACACATTGCCAGTCGCGATGATGTTCCATGCGAGGCCGGGTGATGTGACGGGGCCACTGCCCACGCCGCATCCCGCTGCTTGATTGCCGGCGGATTTCACAAAGGTCGTGGCCGTTGCACGAATCTGATAGTCCACATAGCGATCCATGTAGACCATGGCGAGCGTCGTGCTCACGCCGAACGACATGTTGACGACATCTGCGCCTTGCGTGATGGACCAGTCGGTGGCGGCCGTGAGATTGGCGTCGCTGTAGGTCTGTGCGTTGCCCGACAGAATCTGCACACCGCGCGCGTGTCCAGGGTAGGTGCCATCGGTAGAACCGATGATGCCTGCCACGGTTGTTGCATGTTCGCCGAGGTTGGGTGATCCGGCATTGAAGAAGCCGGCGTGATTGATGGCGGGGTGCGTGTTGGAGACGCCGTCGTCTTCCACCACGGCAACCTGCATGCCATCGCCGCGGATGCCGAAGTCGTGCACGCGGTTCCAGCGGTGCGTAGCAACGGCGTTGTCGAGGTCGTGACCGCCTTCCTTGTTCTCAAGGTAAAGGGTGTCCACCAAAGGGTTGTTCGCGAGTTCGAAGATCTGCGCTGCGTTCACGGTGGTGAACAGCACGGGCGCATAGACGGCCGCGTAGCGCACGGAAAGACCCATGCTGCGGAGCAAATCTTCGGTAGGCGCGCTGATGACGCGATTGGCATCAGCCACCTTCTTGCGCATCTGCGCTTGCGCGGTGGCGAGCGGAATACCGGCTGCGAGATCCGCAAGGAACGCATCGCGATGCTCAAGCGTCGCGGGTTCGAAATTGCACCACACCACAATGTCGAAGTTGCCGCTCGTGCCTTCGCTCAAGCGTTGCGCCAGCACATAGTGCAGCTTGTTGGCTGGCACGCTGCCGAGGTCGCGCTCAGCCTTCAGCAACGCAGGATAATCCACGGGCACGCCGTTGCGGTCGTGCGCACGTGTGGTCACGACACCCGTGAAGGGGTCGATTTCCTTGATGACGCGCACTTGAATGCCTTGACGCTTGAAGGTCGCTTGCACTTCGTGGCGCGGTTCTGCTCCGGTGGTTGGGCCTGCTGGCCATTGGGCCAAAGCCAAACTGCCGAACAACATCAGCATTGATAGGGATTTACAGGTGATCATGGGGCTCTCCTTGAACTGCGCGCGCTTGTTGGTGGGTGGATCGAATGGGAACACCATATATAGCGTGCGCTGTGTGGGCAATTGAGTGAACAATAGAATTCCTGAATCAACGGAACGCCAAAAGTTGATTCAGGATAACGCTGATGCACGCGGCGATGAACGGGCACTTGGCTCTATCACGCCAATTCGGACGGATAGCATGCCCCCATGCCTTTAGTGAAGCGACGGTCCCGCTGGTGTTGCGCCGCCGCGCAAGTCGTGATGCAACAAAGCTATGCGCTCATGCAGCACAGCGTGGATCAACCCGGTTCCGCCGACGAGATCGCAGCACACATCGACTGGGAATCCACGGCGCGTGTGCGCAGCGCGTTGTCGCAACGCGGCTTCACGATCGCTGAGGCCATGGACACCGCGCAGCGCCAGTACTTGGGTTGGCCGCTGGCTCAGGAACTCATACGGCGCACGGCTGAGCAACGGCTTGAATGCGGGTTCGTTGCGGGCGCAAGTGCAGAGCAAGCGGGGAGTGACGCACGCGCGACGGCGCTTGTGGACGCCGTCGTGGAGCAAGGCCACTTCATCCGCGCGCAAGGCGGTGAGGTGGTTCTGCTTCCTCTGATTCCCTTGGCACTCGCGCAGGCCAGTGAAGCCACGTATGTCGATGTTTACACATCTCTTGCACGAGCTTTGGGCGCGCCTCTGATCCTGCACCGTTTGGGCCCTATGTTTCAGCCACTCTTGCGCCACGATTTCCCTGCTGACAGTTTTCGCCGCATCTTGCGCGAGAACGCGGAGTTCATCGGTGGCGTGAAGTACTCGCTGTTGGATCCAGCAGGGGAAGTGGCACTGCGGCGCGAGTTGCTGCCCCGGGACCAGTTCGTGCTGACAGGTGACGACTGGAACTTCCCCGAGCTAATCTGCGGCAGTGCGACTGAAGTTGGCGCTGTGCAGCGCACGATCACCTTCGGCAAGCGCACCGTGGCCCTCGGCGATTTTTCTCACGCGCTGTTGGGTGTCCTCGCGGCCATTTCCAAGCCTGTTGCAGACGCGCTCCCACTTTTGGAGGCAGGCAATGCCGCTGAGTGGATGCGTCTTATGCAGCCGCAGCAAGCGCTCGCTCGCGTGCTCTTTGAAGAACCCGTTCAAGATTACAAAGCGGGCATTGCGTTCCTAAGCTGGATCAACGGCTGGCAACCGAACCCGCTCTTGGTGAACCACCAGCAGCGTCAGCGCACTCCTGAGCACTACGCGCGGCTTGTGACACTCGCCAGTGCCGCACGCGTGCTCGGCGCATAACGGCGTTGCCGCGCTCCCGCGCTACGGCGCCTTTTTTTGCTCGCGGTACAGCGGATCCAACGGATAGCAGCCACTGATGCGGCCTTCGCGCGGCGCCGTGGTGCATTCGCTGAAAGTGCGGCAGAGCAAGCGGCGTTCCGTGCGCCCTTCACGCAAATAACGACGCGGGTAATCCGGGTCGGAAAGCAGCATGCGTCCGAGGCCAACGAAATCGCAGTTGCCGGACGCGATCTGCGCTTCCACCACATGCGGCAACCACTCCTGCAAGTAGGTGGCGCCCGTGGACACCACCGTCAAACCCGGCGCAGCGCGGCGTACTGCGGCCGCTGCTGCAAACAGTGCGGCTACATCTTGCAATGGGTCGTGCGGTGGCTGATACCCATCACTCGGCGGAAAAACCGCAGGGCGTTGCGCGTGCGGGCACCAGTACGGCGAACCAGCACTCACATTCCACAGGCGAACATCCATGCGCTCCAAGTTGCGCACCAATTCCACGGGCTCACTGAAGTCGGCTTTGCTCGGTTGTTTTTGATCAACGCCAAAACTGTGCCGCCACGGTGTGCCGTGATTCATGGGGTGCCCGAGCCTCGTGGTCGGATCTGTTTCATGCGGCACGCGATCGAAAGCACTCAGGCGCACTCCGATACCAAGTCCCATGCATTCGCTGCGCACGCTTTCCACCAACATGCGCAAGAATCGCGAGCGGTTGGCGAAGCTGCCGCCGTAGCAGCCGGCGCGATCGTGCGCTCCCAAGAGATCGTGAACCAAATAGCCGTGGCAGGCTTTCAAATCCACGAAATCGAAACCAGCGTTCCACGCCAGCTTCGCCGTTGCGGCGTAGGCAAGGATGAGATCATCCAGTTCAGCGTCGCTGATGAGTTCTGCGTTCGCGTGTGTCGGATAGCGCTGTTCGAGCAAAGGATGGCGCTGCGCCGGACGCGGCCGTGGTTTTCCGATTTGCGGCACAGCGAAGCGCCCCGAGTGCGTGAGTTGCAATCCCAACAAGAATGGCTCGTCGCCGCAGTTCGCTTCGACACGGCCTGCGAGGACTTGCGCGCGCAAGAGTGCCAGCGTGCCCGCGTTGTCGGCTTGTGGATGACGACACAACTGGCGCGGATTCGCGCGGCCTTCAGGCACGACTGCGTAGGCTTCGCCGCCCCAGATCAATGCCGCGCCGCTGCGACCGAAGTGGCGCCAACGACGCATTGTGAATTCGCTCGGCTCGCCGTTCTCCGTTGCGTCCCAGCCTTCCATCGGATGCATGGCAAAACGGTTTGGCAGCAATCGGCCTTCCACGCTGATCGGTTGCGCGAGAGGTCCATTTCCGAACTCTGGCACAGCGACGCAGCCTTGCCCGGGTGCAGCGACCGCCCATTGCGCGGCGAACTCTTCAAAGGTCTTGAGCTTGCTTGGAGACAACCACGAAGTCATGCGCGCTCCTCGTGCAGCAGCAAAGTGTCGTGCGCATCGCGTGGGTCTAATCCGCCGCCAAACCCGGGAGCATCGAGGTCGCGCAGGTTGATGAAACCGCGGTGCACCGCGAGTTGCGCCAGATTGCCGCTGCGTTCATACAGCTGCGGATGTGTGCGCAACGCGTTATCGCGCTCTGGGGCACTGAGCGCATCGAGTCCGCGGAAATAATGGTGTGCGTTCTTCTCGACATCCGGCAAACCCAACGTAGCTACCAGCGCCAAGTCTTGTTGCAGCGCCGTCGTGGGCGGGCAAGTGAGGTCTTCTGCGGAGAGAAACAACTTTCCGTTGCCTTGCGCCACCAATCCGTGATTCAAGAGCGCACGAAACACGCCCTTGCACGGTTTCACCGAAACGCCGTGCCAACCGTGGTGGCGAGCGCGCGAGAAGGCGAGGGTGTCGCTGTCGCCTTCGTCGAGCAGCACAGGAGCATGGCGATTGAGGCGCGTGATGGCAACCGCAGTGCCGGGCGCGCAGCACTGGCGTCGCGGCAGAGGTTGTTCCACGAAAGCGAGAGCTGCGAGAAGTTGGCGTCCGGGAACGCCGGCCGACAATGCGTCCAACACGGCTGTGAGTTGGTCTATATCTTCGTACTGCTCGTTGGCATCAAGTGTCACGCGCAGGTCCGAAAGCGGCACGCGCGAGCAAAGCAACGCGGCAAGATCTTGCAAGCGAGCCAAGTCTTGTGACGCAGTGCCACTGAGTTTGAGTTTGAAGGCACTCAAGCCATGAGCGTCGATGTCGTCTTCCAACGCGGCAGGCAATCCGTCGTTGGGGGCGTTTTGTGCCTCCGAGCGTCGCAGCGCATCGAGGAAACCGACGGTGTGGCGCAAACGCACTTTGGTCGCGGCGTGTTGAGGCAGGTCGCGTTCGAGGCGCCAACCCGCAAGTTCCGGCAGCACTTGTTCGGGCTCGAATCCAAAGAGGTTGCGCAACACTGCCGCATGAAAGCTGACACCTACAAGGCGGCATGCAGCGTCCATCAGTGCGCGCTCTACGAGGGCAAGCCCGAAGCCGGCAACGAGTGCTTCATTGGCATCTTCACGCTTGGTCGCAAAGGTCGTGCGTTCCAACGTCAGCCAGTGTTGGAAAACCGTCGCACTGCGCTGCTGGCTAGAGAGCAACGACGCCACCGCAACCTTGAGCGATGCTTCGAGGTGGCACACATCTTCAACTGGACTGAACTCCGGCCGCTTGTCGAACCAACGCGGCACCATGAAGTCTGCGGCGAACCCCGTGGCGTGCCGTCCGGCTTCGTCGCTCACGTCTACGCTCAACAGCACGCGTTGCAAGTTCGTGATAGTGACGGCCCCAAAACGAAATGGCAGCCGCGTCTGAAAAGGACGCGTCGTGGCTCGAGCTGCATGAACTTTCAGGTGCATGTCGCAAGGAGTTTATGCGAGGTCCGCTTGAAGCGCGTGGGACTCTGATACAACGCCAACGCGCGAGGAGCTTGCAATGAATCAAGACACGTTCTCGGTGGCCGTTGGTGCGGTTCGGGCGTTGAGCATGGATGCGGTGCAGGCAGCGAACTCGGGGCATCCCGGGACTCCGATGGCGCTCGCGCCACTCGGTTGGCTGCTGTTCGCTGAAGAGCGCAAACATGATCCAGCCGCGCCGCACTGGCCCGACCGCGATCGCTTTGTGCTTTCCTGCGGTCATGCTTCCATGTTGCAGTACGCGCTGTTGCACTTGAGCGGCTACGAAGTCAGTCTCGACGACCTCAAGGCGTTTCGTCAGTGGGGCAGCCTCACGCCGGGCCACCCTGAAGTGCATCACACGCCCGGTGTGGAAGTGACCACGGGTCCGCTGGGGCAGGGGTTGGCCAACGCGGTGGGTATGGCCATGGCGGAGCGGCATCTCGCTGCGCGCTTCAATCGTTGCGACCACACGCTCGTGGATCACATCACTTGGTGCATCGCTTCGGATGGTGATTTGATGGAAGGCGTCAGCGCTGAAGCATCGTCGCTCGCAGGGCACTTGAAGCTCGGCAAGCTCATCTGCTTCTGGGACGACAACAAGATCACGATCGATGGCCGCACCGACATTACTTTCACCGAAGATGTGTGTGCGCGTTACGCCGCCTATGGCTGGCATGTGCAGTCCGTAGATTCTGTGGAAGACATTCCTGCGTTGCGCACAGCCATCGCTGCTGCGCGCCTCGACCCGCGGCCGAGTTTCATCCGCGTGAGCAGCATTATTGGTTGGCCTTCGCCAGGCAAGCAGAATTCGCCCAAGGCGCACGGTGCACCGCTTGGCCCCGACGAAGTGAAAGCCACGAAGCGTGCGATGGGCTGGCCGGAAGAGCCCGCGTTCTTCGTGCCGCCAGAGATGGAAGCGCCGCGCGCCGCCGTCATAGCGCATGGCCGCGCTGCGCACGGCAAATGGCGTTTGCACTGGCGCACCTATGCTGCGGCGCATCCGGTGCTCGCAGAAGAGTTCGAGCAGACCATGCACGGCAATCTCCCCAAGGGTTGGGAGCAATCACTGCCGACATTCCCAGCCGATGCGAAGGGGTTGGCTACGCGCAAATCTGGCCAAATGGTGTTGCAAGCGCTCGCGAAATCCGTGCCCGCACTGGTGGGTGGTTCGGCGGATCTCGCGGAATCCAATTTCACGGCGATGGAGCATTTGCCGACCTTTGGCGCTGGTGAAGGTGTGCCGCGCAACATTGCGTTCGGCATCCGCGAGCACGCCATGGGCGCCATCGTGAATGGCATGGCCTTGCACGGC
The DNA here is from genome assembly GCA_009691765.1 of Planctomycetota bacterium. Classification (GTDB taxonomy): domain Bacteria; phylum Planctomycetota; genus SXUL01. The sequence goes on from SIAO01000018.1 coordinate 41,492, forward strand.
GGCGTCGTTCCGTATGGCAGCACGTTCTTTGTATTCACGGACTACATGCGCCCAGCGCTGCGCCTCGCCGCGCTCTGCAAGTTGCAAGTGCGTTACGTGTTCACACATGATTCCATCGGGCTCGGTGAAGACGGCCCAACGCATCAACCCGTGGAGCATCTCGCCACGCTGCGCGCCATGCCGGGCATGTTGTTGCTGCGCCCCTGCGACGCGAATGAAGTGCGCGAGGCCTACATCGCAGCGTTCAGCAGCGCTGGGCCCGCGTGTCTTGTGCTTTCACGCCAGAACTTGCCCACACTCGACCGCACTCGCTACGCAGCGGCCGATCAACTGCATCGCGGGGCCTATGTGCTCTCTGAAGCTACAGGTGGAGCAGCGCAAGCCATCATCATTTCCAGCGGCAGCGAAGTGATGCTGGCGTTGAAGGCGCAAGACATGCTCGCGGCAGCGGGGGTACGCGTGCGTGTGGTCTCCATGCCGAGTTGGGAGTTGTTTGCGAAACAGCCAGAGGGTTGGCGTGAACAAGTTTTGCCACGTGCGCTCAAAGCGCGAGTGGTCTTGGAAGCGGGTTCACGCTTCGGCTGGGAGCGTTGGGCCGGAGATGGCGGGCGCTACGTCACCATGGATAGCTTCGGCGCCTCTGCCCCAGCCGAGCGCCTCTTCAAGGAGTTTGGCATCACCGCCGAAGCCGCTGTTGCCGCTGTTCGCGACGCACTCGGCCTCAAGTGAACCGTGAATGCTGGCGCAGCGTACAAATCCTCTGCTGCCCATCTACTGAAACACGACCTTTGCGACCAATCGTGAAGATGCCAATGAAGCACTCGTTGCCGGCTTCGGGCTCGCTGCGCGGCATTCATGAGACCACCGTGTGGCCGCGGATCAGAGGTCGAAGGTGACGCCTTGGGCGAGGGGTAGAGATTTGGACCAGTTGATCGTGTTGGTTTGACGGCGCATGTAGGCCTTCCACGAATCAGAGCCTGCTTCGCGGCCACCGCCTGTGTCTTTTTCGCCGCCGAACGCTCCGCCAATTTCTGCGCCGGAGGTGCCGATATTCACATTCGCAATACCGCAATCAGATCCAGTGGCGGCGAGGAATTGTTCTGCAGCCAGGAGATCGCGCGTGAAGATGGACGAGGACAAGCCTTGGTCCACGCAATTGTTCATGGCGATGGCTTCGTCGAGCGAAGCGACTTTGAACACATACACAATGGGGGCGAAAGTCTCTTCACGCCAAATGTGCATGTCGGCGCGGGCCGCGATGATGGTGGGTTGTACGAAGGAACCAGGGCGATCGAGGCGCGCGCCACCGCAGAGCACTTTGCCGCCTTCTTTTTGCGCTGTGTTCACCGCGTGCAAGAAGCCGTGCACCGCATCTTCATCGATGAGCGGGCCCATCAGCGTATTGCGATCCAAGGGATCGCCGATGCGCACCGAGCCATAGGCTTTCACGAGGCGCTCTACAACGGTGTCGTGAATACTCTCGTGCAGAAGCAGGCGGCGCGTCGTCGTGCAGCGTTGGCCTGAAGTGCCAACCGCTCCGAAGAGGATGGCGCGCAGTGCGAGATCCAAATCCGCATCTTGCATTACTGTGATGGCGTTGTTGCCACCGAGTTCCAGCAACGTGCGTCCGAAACGTTGTGCCACCACGGCGCCAACTTTGCGGCCCATGCGACACGAACCCGTGGCGCTGATCAGCGGGAAGCGGCGGTCGGCCACCAACCTCTCGCCCACTTCGCTGTCGCTGCCCAAGATCATGCTGAACACACCGGCCAGCCCCGCCTCTTTCACGATGGGTGCAATCAAGTTCTGTACCGCGATGGCGCAGAGCGGCGTTTTCAGTGAAGGCTTCCACAGCATGGAGTTGCCGCACACACCGGCGAGCGCGCTGTTCCACGACCACACAGCCACTGGGAAATTGAAGGCGGTGATGATGGCGACCGGCCCGAGCGGATGCCACTGTTCATACATGCGATGGCCTGGGCGCTCGCTGTGCATGGTGGACCCGCAGAGTTGCCGCGACAGCCCCGTGGCGAAATCGCAGATGTCAATCATCTCTTGCACTTCGCCGAGGCCTTCGGAGAGCAGCTTGCCCATCTCGAGGCTCACCAACTTGCCGAGGGGTTCCTTATTTTCGCGCAATGCAACACCAATGCGGCGCACGATCTCGCCACGTTGCGGTGCTGGCATGGTGCGCCAGCGTTCAAACGCGCGCAGCGTCGTGACGCTCAGTTGTTCCAACGTGACGGCGCTCGCGAGGCGCACTTGGGCGATAGGTTCACCCGTCGTTGGATTGAACGAAGTCAGCACGCTGCCGGTGCAGGTCAGCGCTTTCTCTCCGTCATGGGCCCCGTCGTTGATCGCGTTCAAACCCAATGCAGCGAGGATGTCCTTCATAGCGGCCAGTCTACGCAGGCATCTGTGCGCCAAAAGTCGCGCGTAAGACGGCGTCAAACGTCCGCAATGGGGGGCAGCGCGTGTTGGAGCAGTGACTCCAGCGTGCCGAGGGCTGCGAGGCCGGCACCATCGAGCTTCTCGGTGTACTGATTCACATAGCACTCCACATGCCGCTGAAGCACTGAGTCTTGAAGTTCCTGCGCATGCAGACGCTGCGTAACAAGCGCTGCCGCGGGATCATTCTTGGCCACTTGCAACGAAGCGCGGATGGCACGCGTGAGAGCGGCGTGCACATCTTTGCCGAGATCGGCTCGCGCAAAGACGCCACCCAAAGGCAGTGGCTGCTTGAAACGCACTTCGTAGCGCGCACCCAAGTCTTCGAGCAGCGTCAGTCCGTGCTGCTCCCAAGTGAAGCGCCCTTCGTGGATGCAAACGCCGTAGTCTGCTACCCCCGTTTGCAGCATCGGCATGATGCGGTCGAAGCGCACATGCAACTCTTCGGCGCCGATGTCGGCATGAAAGGTGCGCCACAGCAGCGTGGCGGTGGTGTTCTCGCCAGGCAGCAGTACGCGCTGCCTTTTCGCTTGATTGGCATCGGGTTCGGCAGGCGCAAGCAGCACGGGCCCGACGCCGAAACCCACGGCGCCGCCGCAAGGCAAAGTGACATGCGTACTCGCCACTGCGGCCGCTGCCGCGAATGAGGCTTTCGCAACTGGAAAATCACCGCGCACCAAACCCTCGTTCAAGGCTTCGACATCCGCAAAGTGAATATCGAGGTTGAGTCCGTCGACGCGCACCTGCTT
>SIAO01000019.1 GCA_009691765.1 Planctomycetota bacterium
GGTACCCAGGCGGGGGCCGGGGCCCGTTTTTTTCAGATTTTGTGGTCTTCATGGGTCGAAGTGTGGCCGCGTCGCCGGGTCGGAGCGGTTTGCGGGGAGGCGAGGTCCAGAAAAGCCTTGGAGACGGGTGTGAGGTGGCGTGGACGGTGATCGGTGGATGGACGGTGACCCTGGACCGGACGTGGAATCTATGCAATCTTCTTTGCCGGATCGGACTTTGCACCGTGGAGAGGTCGAGACGTGTCAGCCCGTCTTGGCGGCGTGCGGGGCTCTGGCGCGCTCGAAGGGATCGTGTCCGCGCCCGGAACCCACATGGGCGAGGATGCGACCGATGACCGGCGGGTCGGTGATCACGGCGATGATCTTCATCTCGACGCCACACCGGAGGCAGAGCATCGGGTCGACCTCCAGGATCTTCCGGAGGAGGCGAGCCCAGTTCCTCTTCGTGCTCTTGGTGAACGCGTCGTCGGCATCTTCGAGCGGTGCCTTGCATGGTGACGGAGCGATGGCGAGCGGCGGCCTCGTCACGTAGCGGGCCATTCGCTCGAGGGCACCTTGGTCGTGCGGAGAGATCGCCGAGCCGGCAAAAACGGAGAAGCCTGAACGGACCCAGCTGAGGAGGCTCTCTTTGAATCCGTCAGAGAGTCGCTCGGCCTCATGAAGTCGATCGATGACGAGCCCGCGGAACTTTTCGGTAAGAATGGAGGTGTCGAGATAGGGGAGCGGCACGAACTCCCCGCCGGGAGCAAGAAGGCCATCGGTGCAAATCGCGTGAAGGTGCGGGTGAAAGTACCGCGTCCTTGCGTCCGAGGATTTCCTGGAAGCAGGTCCTGACCGTCTCGTATACGCAGCGCGCGGAGGTGGCAGAATCTGTCCCGATGAGCAGCCACTTGTTGTTGCGTCTTGACGCGAGCGAATCCGTGACGCACATCGTCGTGGGGGAAAGCCTCGCTGCGGCGGATCTCGCGGTGCTCGCGAAGGCGTCAACGCTGTTGCCCATCGTAGATGGCTCGCTTCCGGCGTCGCAGGTCACACGCGGGATGGATATGGCTGCTGCGCTCGGTGAGCGTTGTTTGCAAGCGCTTGTGCTGCCTGGCGGCGAGGGCGTCAAAGACCTTGGTGCCTTTGCCACTCATGTTGAGGCGGCACTCGCGCGTCATCCCGATCGGCGCACTCGCGTGTTGGTGATCGGAGGCGGGGCGGTTCTCGATTGCGGCCAGTTCCTTGCAGCGGTGTTGCTGCGCGGTTTGGAGTGTTGCGTGGTGCCAACGACACTCTTGGCCCAAGTGGACGCAGCCGTCGGCGGCAAGTGCGGTTTGGATGTCGGTGCACGCAAGAATCAAGTTGGGGTGATCCGCCAGCCTGCGGCAGTGTTCGTGGACACGGCGTTCCTCAGCACTCTGCCTGCGCGCCAGATTCAGTCCGGCCTCGCAGAGCTGGCCAAGACTGCTCTGCTTTGTGGTGGCGTGTTGCATGCAGAGTTGCTGGCCCATGCACAGCGTGGCGGCGGCGTGCCTTCAAGTGCGCTGGTGGCGGCGTGTTTGGAATACAAGGCGTCGGTGGTGCAGCGCGATCCACTCGAACGAGGCGAGCGAGTGTTGCTGAACGCGGGGCACAGCGTGGGGCATGCGCTGGAGGCTGCTGCACTGGAAGCAGGAATCGATTTGCCACACGGACATGCGGTCGCTTTGGGACTGCGTGCTGAGGCGCGCGCGTTTGCACCGCAAGGCGTCGTTGCGGTGGATGCGTTGCTTGATGCGTTGAACATGCCGCGTGCCGTGCCGGTGGGCGTGGACTGCGTGAGGGCAGCGGTGTTTCTTGATGCTGACAAGAAGCGGCAGGGTGCGAGCATCCGCATTCCAGTGTTTGATGCACCCGGCGTTGTGCGCATCGTTGAAGTTGACATGACGCACTGCGCCGCAGCATTGCACGCGCTCGCGCTGCATTGAACGCACTCACTGCGTGACGATTGAACTCGCTTGCGAATGTGTCCATGCGCGCAACGCGATGAAGGCAATAAACCCAGCCATGCGTGACAATTCGTTGTCTCAAGAAGCGACACTGTTCGAACGATAGACACTTCTGAAGCAGGCGGTTCGTGGACCCATGGCGATGGGACCCGGAAGCCTCAAGGATCAATAGGCTGAGAGAGAGAGGTAATCAACATGGGACTTCGTATCGGTACCAACGTGTCTTCACTCACCGCACAACGTAATCTGCAGCGAGCGTCCGAAAGCCTTAACCGCAATTTCGAACACTTGTCCACTGGCAAGCGCATTGCACGCGCCTCTGACGACGCAGCGGGACTGGCCATCAGTTCGCGATTCGGCGCGCAGATCCGTGGCGTGGACCAAGCCATCCGCAATGCGAACGATGGCATCTCGCTCGTGCAGACCGCTGAAGGCGCTCTGTCCGAAATCGAGTCCACGCTCATCCGCATGCGCGAGATCTCGGTGCAGGCCAACAACGGCACCTTGTCCAATTCGGACAGGGACAATCTGCAAGAGGAGTTTACGCAGTTGAGGTCCACCGTGGATCAGGTTGCCAACAGCACCAATTTCAACGGTCTGTCTTTGCTGAACACGGCGTCAGCGATTACGTTGCAAATCGGTGCCGGCACCACGGCGGGTGTAGACACCATGAGTGTTTCCATGGCCTCGGTCACAGCCTCGAGTCTGGCCATCGGCACCCTTGATGTGGGCAGCACCGGCAATGCGTCGGCCGCCATCGTGGCCCTCGACACAGCGCTCGACGCGGTGACCTCTACACGAGGTGACTTCGGTGCGGTGCAGAATCGTTTGGGCTCGGCCATCGCGGCCTTGCAAGTTCGCAGTGAGAATCTGTCCGCCGCCCGCAGTCGCATCATTGATGTGGATGTGGCGCTTGAGACGGCAAACCTGACCAAGAACAGCATCCTGCAACAAGCGGCAATCTCCGTCTTGGCGCAGGCCAACCAGCAACCGTCGGCGGCACTCAGCCTCCTCGGTTGATCTAGGTAACGAAAACAGCGGTCCGCGTCCTCAAGCGCTGGGCCCTGCGTCAAGAGAGTGGTGATCTGGGCCGGAGTCCAACCTGAGTGGACTCCGGCCTCTTCCTTTTTGCAGCGTGCTGCGTTGCGCGATTCCTCGCAGCAGTGCACAGCGGCACTTCGCGAGCGCTCTGGGCTTGCGGTGACTCGAGCTATTTGGCCTCGGGCATCTGCGCATGCCAGCACTTCATCACCCTCAGCGTCCTTCACTTCTCGAGGCGCACTTGTTCGCGCGCGTCGCGATTCTTCTGGGCCTCTTGCTTGCGGTGGTCCAGGCGCAACCAACAGCGCAGCGCCCGCATTTCCTGCTGCAAGGGTTGCAATTGATGAGTGGCACCCCGGGCGCAACGCTTCAATCACTGACCTCGCTGTCAGGGTTCCCCGCCGGGTTGCGTTCCGATATCGAAGGGCGTTGCGTCATTCGCGACAACAGTACGTCGAGGCTTTGGCTCTGGTCTGGCACAGACCTTGTGGCGGTCGCGCTGCCTTCCGTGGCCACCGATGCCGTGCCCGATGGACGCGGCGGGGCGGTTGCTTGCGGCCCCGTCGCGGGTGGCGGCGCTGTGTGGAGTATCACGAGCGATGGGGGAGTCACTCTGCGCTGCATGTTCGTGGAAACACCGCTGCGACTTGCCCTCGTTGAGGAGCAGCACGTGGTGTTGCGCGTGCGTGACGCAATTAGCCAGCATCTGTTGGTAGTGCACGAGCTCCATCAAGGTCAGCGTCGCGCCATGCGGGTGGTGCCGATCGGTGCCACCGATGTGCATTTCGATGACGCCGGGAGAGTGCTTCTCGCAGATGCTGCGACAGGGCGCGTGTTGCATCTCGATGCGCGCACGCTACTGACACAGCAATTCACGATCGTCCCGGCAGGCATGACCGAATGCGCAGCCTATGTGGGTGGTGGTCTTGTGGGAGTGCTGCAGCCCGGGTTTGTGCTGTGGAGCACTTCTCCATGGCACGGAGCGCTCGGATTGTCGATTGGTTGGCCGGTGCGCTTTGAATCGCTGGCGAGTGGCGGTGTGTTGGTTTGGGTGCAGGCCACCGGCGAAGCTTTGCATTTCGATTCCGTCAATGGCTTGGCATGGCAGGGCTTGCTCGCGGCTGCGCCGGATGCAAGCGATGGGTCTGGGTTGCGCCATGCGCGCAGTGCGGCGTTGCACTTGGATAGCGACGCAGATGGCTTCGACTGCGCTACGGAACTCGCAGAGTTCACGGATCCTGGGAACGCGGCTTCTGTGCCTTTGCGACTGGAGCAAACTGGACCACTGCTCCGAGTCAGCGCTCCGCAGCACGCAGGAGCTTGGTGGTGGATGCAAGTGTGTGGTGAATCGGGGCCACCTTTGTGGCCGATGGAATCGCCGCCGTGGATCTCTGGTGTCTTTGGCAGTTTCGACCCAACCGGTGAGGGCTTCGCGTTACTGGCCGCACCTGTGCCCGCTGGTGCAACCATCACACCTGTGCTGCTGGACCTGTTCACAGGCCAAGTTCTCGTGGCGCCTGCAAGTGTGGTGCAGGCGTGGTGACTCCAGCGCGCATGTTGGCTCTGCTGCGCTGGCAATCGGCCTACGGAACAGCGCCGGACCTTTCTGTGCTCGAGCGCGGGCTTGGTCAACCGTTGGAAGACCTGTTGCAACAAGATGTAAGTGGTCCGGCGTTGTTAGAGGCGGCGCGTTCGCCGAGTGCGCTTGAGTGGGCGCATGAAACGCAGCGGCGTTGTGAAGCGAGCGGCATCACAGTGACCGCTGGTGAGGATGTGCCGCTGCTTGCGCGTTTGCCCATCCCGCCGCTCTTGGTTTACGGGCGCGGTGTGCTGCCTGAAGGCCCTGCGCTTGGAGTGGTCGGAGCGCGCAGTGCTTCGGCCTACGGATTGCGCATGACGGAGCGGTTGTGCACAGAAGTTGCAGGGGCCGGCGTCACCATCGTGTCGGGTCTGGCGCGTGGCATCGACGCAGCAGCACACCGTGCAGCTCTCGCGGCTGGTGGGCGCACCGTAGCCGTGCTCGGATGCGGTCCTGACATTGCTTACCCGCTCGAACATGCCGCCTTGATGGATGACATCGCGCGCAACGGTTGCTTGCTCAGCGAGTGGCCTCCGGGTGTCCCACCGCTGCCGCACCATTTCCCGCAACGAAATCGCTTGCTTGTGGCTTTGTGCCAAGCATTGCTGGTGGTGGAAGCTCGCCTGCGCAGCGGCACTTTCACTTCGGTGCGCTGGGCCGCTGATCTTGGCTGCGATGTTCTCGTTGTTCCAGGCCCTGTCGATGCCCCTCTCGCGGAAGGGCCTTTGCAGTTGCTGCGAGAAGGTGCGACGCCGGTTGGAACTTCCATGCACATCCTCGAGGCCCTCGGGCTCTTGACCATCGCGGGAACGCCTGTGGCCCGGAGCAACATCGGGATGAGCGCTCAGGAAGGTCGCGTGTTGGCCTTGCTCGGTGCAGAGAGTCTGGACCTCGATGAAATCGTGCGCGCGTTGGCCGAACCTCCGGGCAGCATCATGGCCACGCTCATGGGCCTCGAACTTCGCGGAGTGCTCGAACGCGATAATGCGTTTGCTTGGCGGGTCGTCAGCTCACCACAGCGGGCCGTTGCTGATGGCAAAGCCCAGTGTCCAGTGCAGCGCGAGTGTGACACCGACGAACACAACCAGTCCGGTGAGGAAGTGGCGCAATCCGCGCCGCAGAGCCTCGCGCAAGTTGTCCCGCCCGGGAACAGCGGCGCAGAGATTCACCACCAAGAAGAGCGGCACGAACAAGAAGAATGCCACGAGGAGGCTCATGGCTTTTGAACCTGCGTTGGAGAGACAGGAGGCTTGGCGAGGTCATAAACATCGCAGAGCGCAAGGATGTTCAGCATGCAAGCGGCACCGGTGTAGAGCGATCCCACTGCGTAAATCGTGTCCGCTGCAGGAATGTGGACACTTTGCGTCGTGAGTGCGGTGATGAGGGTCATGAGCCCTCCCGGTATTTGGGCGAGCCCCCAGATGGGGTGCCGATCTAAAGGCGAAACCGTGGCGAAACTGCCAAGCACGAGCCCGATCACGAAGGTGGGGATCAGCGTCAGCGCGAAAAGCATGGCGCGGTCGCGGCGTCCGAGCAGGATGTGCCCGAGTCCCGGAAGCAGCCAAGCGGCAAGCAGGGCTTTGCGTTGCAGGGGCGACGATGTTGCGATCAACCACAGCAACGCCGCAGCCACGGCGAAGGGTGCGAGTTGCAACACGATGGGACCGAGCATGCGCGAGAGTCATAGCAGGCTAGCTTTGCGCCGGGAAGTGCTGCGGCAGGATCGTTGGGCGCTTGTAGGTGTCAGCGGTGAAACGGTGGACGCACCCCCGAGTGGTTGGTAGCGTCGAGCCGTCGCCAATGGGCGGCAGGCACCGCTTGAATCACCGCACCATTTTGCGTGTTCGCTATGGAGAAACTGACAAGGCCGGCGTTGCCTGGCATGGCAGTTATGTCGCTTGGTACGAAGTGGGTCGCTGTGAGTTCTTGCGCGATGTTGGCATCAACTATGCCAGCTTCGAACACGAGCAGCAGTTGTTCCTCACCGTGGTGGGCATGGACATGCGTTTCTTGAAGCCCGCACGCAGCGATGATGTGCTGGTGGTGGAAACGGCAGTCGCCGCGGTGGAACGCGCTTCCGTGCGTTTCGAACAGCACATCTTTCACCAAGGAGCGGAGCAGTGTGCCTCGAGGGCCAGCGTGCGCGTGGCCTGCGTGGACGCCTCTGGCCGAGTGGCTGCGTTGCCTTCAGTTCTGCGTGAAGCTCTGCTGCGTGTTCTCGTCGCCCGGAAGTCTTTGCCTGCGCCCGGCGTCGACACCGACGGTCATTCTGCCCAGTGAGGGAGGTCTGCATGTTGCGTTGTTGCTTGCTGCTGCTTGTTCTTGGCACGATTTCTTGTTCCATGACGGATACGCCTGCCGACACGCGAGGGCCTGAAGACGTTTCGCAGCCTGCTGCTGCTGAGCCAAGTGCTTTCGAAGCGCTAGGAGCAACGGAAGATCCACGCGATCGGCGTCAAAGATTGCTGCGCCTCGAGCACGCTTGCGACCAGTGGTATTCCGCTTGGGTGCAACAAGAGTTCTCGCGCATGGCCAGCTTGGAAATATTACTGCGCGACTCGACCAATCGTGCGTTCGCCGAAGTGTTGTCGGATTTGCGCACGGGGAGTCCTCGCCACAAACGCGTCATGGCCGCTGCGCTCGGGTTTTCGGGACGCGCCGAAGCTGTCCCCGCGCTGCTCGCCGCTCTCGAGGAGCAGTACTACGAAGTTGTGTTGCACTCGTTGCTTTCGCTGTACCGCTTGTGCGATCCGCGCAACGCCGAAACGGCCAAAGCGGCGGCGGTGCAGATTGATCCGGAGCGTATCGTCAACTGGCTCGCGCATCCGAAGCCTGAAGTGCGTTCCAACGCAGCGCTCGTGATTTCGAGGGTGGCCTCTCCAGCAACATCCAAGGCTGTGTTGTTGGCGCTCATCAGTCTCGCTGACGACATGGAACCGAGAGTGCGTTTGCACGCGTTGGCCGCGCTGTCCGCCACGCGCGCTCCGGAAGTGTTCCCGCAACTCGTGAAGGCATTGTCAGACACTTTCGAACTGGTGCGCATCCGCGCCGCGTTCGGACTCGCGCGCTTGAAGAACATCGAGGCGGCGCCGTATCTCATCGAGCTGCTGGCCAAAGCGGACGAAACCACGAATGTGAAGCAAGCAGTGGCCCGCGCGCTGGGAGCGCTTCTCGGCGTTCCCGAGGATCTTGCCTTGAAGGCAGAGCATTGGCGCGAGTTGCTGCGAGCCAAAGCTGCCAAGTGATGATGTTTGAGGATCAACTGCGCGGTCGCGATAGCGCTGCGAGTGCGTAGAGCGCGGCGGCAAGCACCAAGACGCCAGTGAAGCCGGTGGCCATGGCGAGCACGATCGCAAGGATGCTCCCGGCCACCGAAGCGACGCCGTTCACACCCCAAGCCCAAGGAACAAGTTCTGCGCGCTGTGCAGCAAGCAGACGCAATCCGCTGGGCATGGGCATGCCCATGAAGAAGGCCGCGGGGGCGATGAGAAGTAGCGCGAGTGCACAGCGCACGGGGTGTTCCGCCGGCAGCCAAGCGCTGGTTGCGATCGGCAACACGAGCGCAAGTAACAGAGCGAGAGCCGTGACAACCAGTGGGGCGCGCAGCGTCAGTCGTGCTGCGTCATAGCGTCCTGAAGTCCAAGCACCGAGCCCGGAAAAGAAGAGCATGCCACCGATGACGATAGCGAGCGACCATGTTGGATGGCCGAGGAACAACGCGAGTTTCTGCGCCAAGGCAATCTCGAGCAGCATGAAGCCGAGCCCGAGGCAAGAGAAGTAAATGATCGAGCGTGTCGAGCCTGCGACGGCGAGCGCGCGGCGGCGCAAGATCCAAAGTGGTCCCAAGACAAGGAGTGCGCCAAAGACGAGCGACTGAGTCAGCAAGCCGAGTAGCACGAGTTGCCCTGTTGGGATCTCGCCAGTGTTGGCGAGCCAAGGATCGGCGCCGCCAACAACGGTCTTGTGCATGCCGCGGCCTTCAGCTTCCGCGTCTTTCATGCCACAGAGGCGCATGATGATCGTGCCCCAACGGTGATAGAGGTAGAAAAACGGACTGTCGTCATCGACGGGCGACACATCGAAGGGGTACGCCGAAAAATAGGCAGCTTCGGTGCCCGCGCGTTTCGCTGCTGCGTAGGCACTGAAGGGTGTACCCAAATCTTTGAAGGGGTCATGGTGCAGCGTCACATGGCCGCTGCTGCCATCAACGATGGCGCGCACGGCGGTGAGGCGCTCGGCAGGAATTGGGTCATGTCCGATCACGAGGATGCCCCAAGCACCAGAACGCAAAACCACGGCGTGTTGCCCGGGGTCTTTCACGCCTTGCCGTTGCAGCGCATTGAGCGCCATGACGTAGAGCCGCAGCGTCTCGCGGTCGGGTTCGAAGAACAAGCGAATGATGGAGAAGTACCCACCCGGATTCAGGTGCTCAAGATAAGCGTCGAATGCTTCTTCTGTGTAGAGGTACGACTCGCTCGCAACATAGGCACCTGAGTTGAGTGCGGCGTAGGTGTCGACGCCGGTCATCTGGATCCAATCGAAGCGCTCAGGATTGCGCGCGAGCCACGCGCGCCCCTCGGCTTGCACCAATTCGACGCCCTTCATGTTGGGGATGTCGCCAGTGAACTCGCGGTAGTGCTCGGTCAACAAGGACGCGGTGGAAGAGTTGATTTCGAGGCCAACAGTGCGTGGTACTTGGTGCTGCGCGGCAAGGGCGAGTTCGCGTCCGCCGCCGGCTCCGATCACCAAGAGCGACTGCAACTCCGGCTTCATGATGTACGGCACCTGTGTTTCCGAGGCCGGCGTGTGCGACTTCGGATAGAGGTAGGTCGGAGCATCCCCGTCTTGGAAGATCATCTTGGTGCGGTCGGGGTCGCTCGGGGCGGGCTCGCTCACGTCGATGCGGCACAGCGGATTCCAAAGTGTGCGTTCGACTTTGTGCCCACGCTTGAGGTAGCGATTGATTTCCTTGCTGGCGACGCAAGTTGGTTCAGGCAGCACGAGGTCGCGGACACTGCTGATTCCGAAGGTCGCAATGATGGCCACACCCGTGATGAGCGCGAGCCAGCGGAGTTTCCCGTCCCGCGCTGCCATCAATCCCGCGACCAGACCGAGTCCCGCCGTAAACAACAGGAGGTCGTCACCGCTCATGGGCCCGAGCAGAAGCAAGAACAGTGCACAGCCGAGTCCGCTGCCCAAGAGATTCGAGAAATAGGTACGAGCCATGCCCGAACCTGCGTGGCGCAACGCCACAGCCACGGCGAGTCCACCGAAAAACAACGGCAGCCCCGCGATGAGATACAGCCCGAACAGCGGCAGCAGCAGAGCGGGGTCTTTCAATAAGTCCACGGTGTCGATGGAAGCGCGCATGAGCACACTGCCACTGACGAGCGTGGCCAAACTGAAGAGCATCGAATGTGCCGCGAAGGCCTTGCGACCGCCATCGGCATCTTGGCCACCGAGACGTGGTGCGAGCGCCAAGACGGTTCCCGCAACTCCGAAGGCCAGCAACGCCGAAGTCACCACCATGTATGTGATGTGATGCCAGAGAGGCACCGCGATGAGGCGCACAAGGAGGAGTTCCTGCGTGAGCACGGCTGCGGAAAGCAAGAACAAGGGTAGTGCTGAACTGCATGGGCGCGGTTTTTCCATCTGAGTCTCCATCGGAATGGCGCTGTTCATGCCATGAATCCTGCTCGGCGTAAAGCCGGAACTACAGCATCGCTACAGGATCGCGGTCAAAGATGATTCTTGCTCCGCGCACAGCTTTGCGAGGAATGAGCGGAAGCAGCTCTGAGAGCAGCGTATCTGTAGGCGCGCGCACCAAGAGATGGTGGCGGTGCTCTCCTTGCAGAATTGGCAGGGGGCACGGCGCAGGACCGTCCACAAAAACCGCTTCGGCGACAACGGCGGGCAGCGTTCGCAGGCTCTCACCCAAGGCGCTGGCTGCTTGCGCGGCAACCTGTGGATCGATCGCTTGCACCACGAGGCGTAACAGTCGCCCAGACGGCGGATAGCCGTGTTCAGCGCGCGCGGCGAGCTCGCGCTTTATGAATGTCGCGTGATCGTGTTGTGCCGCGCAGGTGATGGCGAAATGTTCGGGCATGGAGGTCTGAACGATGACACGGCCGGGTTGATCGCCCCGGCCAGCGCGCCCCGCCACTTGGCAAAGCAATTGGAAGGTCCGTTCAGCGGAGCGGAAATCGGGCACGAGCAGCGCCGTATCGGCAGAGATCACTCCCACCAACGTGATACCCGGGATGTCGAAGCCTTTCGCGAGCACTTGGGTGCCAATCAGGATGTCGATGTTCCCGCTCTTGAGATCTGCAAACAGCTTTTCAGGCGCTCCTCGTGAGCGCAGTGCGTCGCCATCGCGCCTTACGATGCGCGCTTTGGGGAACAGCACCTCCGCCGCCGCCGCGACTTTTTCCGTGCCGAAGCCGCTGAAACGCAGTGTGCTTTGGCGGCAGTCCGGGCATTCGGTGGGTGCTGGGCTTTCGCTGCCGCAGTAATGGCACAGGAGACGCGCGGCACCTTTGTAGTGCGTCAAGTGGATGGCGCAGTCCTTGCACATCGCTTTCCAAGCACACATGCGGCACACCACGGTGGTTGAGAAGCCGCGGCGATTCAAAAACAGCAACACTTGTTCCTTATTGCGCAGTGTCTCTTCGATCGCCACCACGAGTTTTCGCGAAAATATCCCGCCAGGTCCGACGGCGCGCTCGCTGCGCATGTCCACGAGGCCAACTTGAGGCAGAGGCCGTCCCATGACGCGGCGTGGCAAGGACAGGCGCGTCATTTCCGAATTGTGGACGAGCGCTTCCGATTCGAGACTCGGCGTGGCGGAACCGCAGAGCACCAAGCAGTTCTCGATGCGCCCTCGGGCCAGCGCCACATCACGGGCGTGATAGCGCGGCGCTTGTTGCTGTTTGAAACTCGTTTCGTGTTCTTCATCGAGAATGATGAGCCCGAGATTCGGCAGTGGCGCAAAGATTGCACTACGTGGACCCACGGCGATGCGTGCGGCTCCACTGCGCAGCCGTTCCCATTGCTCTGTACGTTCGCCATCGCTCAGGTGCGAATGCAACACAGCGACAGTGGGTAGGCGTGACAACAAGCGTTCGACGGTCTGTGGTGTCAGGCTGATTTCAGGCACCAGCAGAATGGCGTCTCGCCCTTGTTGCAGAACGCGCTCCAGCAAGCGCAAGTACACCTCGGTTTTGCCACTGCCTGTGACGCCGTGCAGCAGGAATGCGGAATGCTTTCGTGTGTCGAGCGCAGGGAGCAATTCCTGTAGGACGTTGGCTTGGTCTGCGTTCAGTTGCGGCGGCGTCGTGGGTTTTGGATTCAACAGCGCGAAAGGGTCTTGCGCGACGATGGTGCGTTGCAACGACACCAATCCAAGGCGCGCGAGCGTTTGCGCCGGGCCTGTGCCACTGTGTGTTCGCGAGGCCAGTTCTTGCAACGGCATCGGTGTGCCTTGCTCCAGCAGCAAGCGCAGCATTCTCACGCGGGCAGCAAGCGCCGCTGTAGAGCCGGCATTAACGATCCACGCTTTCGCTGCCGCTGCATCCAGAACTTTGGCCATGAGGATTTCGCGCCCGTGGCGGCGATGGCGCACTGCCGCAGGCACCAATGCTGCCAGCGCTTCACCGGGATGGGCTGCGTAATGCTTGGCGACCCAGAGCCCGAGTTGCAGCGTGGCAGGTGTCAGCGCGGGATGTTCATCGAGGACTTCGAGGATGGGTTTGAGCTTGCCGGCTGCTGGACGCTGTTCGAGAGCAGTCACGAACCCACTGACGGTGCGCGTGCCCACCGAAACGCGCACGCGCACGCCGGGCACCACGCGAGCCAGCAGCGCATCTGGCACCGTGTAGGAATACGGCTCGGCGAGGGGCAATTCCAAAGCCACCGAGGCGAGAAGCAACAGCTCCGACTTCTCGGGTTCGGCGTGCGCTTCGAAGAGGTTTTGTTGCCGCCCGTGCACTGGCTATCCGCGTTTTGCGAACCGCGTGTGTTCGCCGCAAGAGCAGGGGATGTGGTGGCAGCGCGGACAACCGGCGCTGTAGCGCGCAGCAGCTTCGCGCATGTCCACGCCGCTCATGCTGGCCAGCGTGTTGAGCCACGCCAACACGTCGCCAAACTCCGTGATGAGGTTCTCGCGGTCCACTTCGCCGCGTTTGAGCGCGCGGGCCAGTTCCCCGACTTCTTCGGTGAACCACATGAAGCTCCCGGCAAGTCCGCGCGCGTGGTCCTTCTCGCCGAAAGTGTTTTCGATGATGGTCTGAAACTCCCGAATGGAAATGTCTTGGTCAGCCATGAGGCCCTCGCTGGTGGGGCGATTCTACAGAGCAAGGCGGACAAGTCCCGCCCTACTGCTCAGGGCGTTGGCGGCTACGCTGGCAGCGAGGTAGCTACCGTGGAAGCGGAACAAGTGCGAAGCCTGATCGGTGAGTTTGTCTGCGCTTTGCGCGAGCGCAATTTCTGGACGGACGGCGAAGGCGCAGTTGCTGATCGAGTGCGTGGTGGCGAGGTCGGCGAAACGGCCGAAGATTTTTGCGCTTGGATCGAACTCATTTTGCTGCCGCATGTGGCTGCGGCCTTGGCGGCGACGCAGCGCCCAGAACCTGTGAAGGGATTTGGAACCGCAGCGCTCGAGGCCCTCGGAAACGACCCTGCGAATGCGGGCCTCCTTCGGCTGGCCCATGAGATTGAGCAAGCGCTCCAACGCGATGGCAATCCGGGGCCCTTGGATGAGGCCCTCTTGCGTGCCGAGAGCAGCGAGGAGGCCGCCGACGCGTTCTATTCCCTTTTCGCCAATACGCGTTTGATCGTGCCGCTCGCTACGAATGAGGCGGGCCAACCGGTGCAAGATGACGAGCAACTCTTCTCGCCGCTCACGGTGACGCTTGACGACATCGAATATTTGCCCGTGTTCGATAGCGAAGAGCGCTTGCGTGACTGGGCTGGCGAAACTGTATTGCACACACGCATGTCTGGCATGGCTCTTGCCGTGACGCTCGAAAGCACAGGCACAGTGCACGTGGTGCTCAATCCTGGCAGCGGTTGCGAAAAAGTCTTCGTGCCCGATGAATTGGCATCGCTTCGAAGTCAGCTCACGAAAGTGGGCGACGATCTGTGGTTGTGCCCTCCGGGCAATGTGGCGCCGGAAGCGGTGCAGGCGCTTTGTTCTGGGCTCGCTGGGTTGCCGCAACTTCAGAGTGCGCATCTCGCGGTGCGTCTCGCAGAGAGCGCCGATGGCGCCGGTCTGCTGCTCTTGGCTTTTCGCACGCGGCCTGAGGCCGATGAAGCTCTCGTGGAGCGCGTGAGTGCGCTTTGCACAGAGGCCCTCGGCGGTTTCCATCTCGAACTGTTGTTCAACGGACGCGACCCGTTGGCCGAAGACGTCGCCAGTGCGGTGCCAGCTTTTTACGCAGTGGTCTGAACATGAACGCAGCGGTTCTTACGATCTGCGGGCCAGAATTGACGGAGCACGATGTGCGCGACGCGAGCGCCGCGCTCGAAGCGCACGGCTTGTCGCCGCAAACAGTGGTGTGGTTGGAGCCGCGGGCTGCGTTGGACATCTATTGTTCCGCTGGTGATCGTGCAGCGCTGGAATCTGTACGTGCAGCTTTGGCGCCGCAGCGAGATCTGTGTCTGCAAGCGGTGGCTACGCGCAAGAAACGATTGCTGCTCACGGACATGGACGCCACCATGGTCAACGCGGAGTGTTTGGACGAGTTGGCCGCGGCCAATGGCTTGGGCGAGCGCGTTGCGCAGATTACAGAGCAAGCCATGCGCGGCGCATTGGATTTCGAATCTGCACTGCACGAGAGAGTGGCGTTGCTCGTGACAGCCGGCGCCAATGTGCAGTGTGTGCAGCAGGTGCTGCGTGAACGGGTGCGCTTGAATCCCGGTGCGCGCACGCTGCTTGCGACGTTGCGGCGTCACGGCGTGCGGACAGTGCTGGTCTCCGGTGGCTTCGATGTGTTTGTCGAGCCCGTCGCGCGGGAACTGGGTTTCTCTGAGTGGCGCTGCAATCGCTTCGTGCTCGACGCTGGAAAAATTGTCGCAGTACAAACACCCATCATGGGCGCGCAAGCCAAGCTCGCCGCATTGCTCGAACACCGTCACGCGCTCGGTATCGCAAGCACTGAAGTGGTTGCAGTCGGCGATGGTGCCAACGACATTCCCATGTTGGCTGCTGCTGGACTCGGTGTGGCATGGCGCGCCAAGCCCAAGGTGCAAGTTGTCATCGACTGCTGGATCGACACAGGTCCGCTCAGCACCATCTTGCATTTCCTTGGGATTCCGCGTGCGGAATGGATCGAACCGTTAGAGGGTGCCGAGGTGCGCGCGCAGTTCTGAAACGTCGCGCGCCATGAAATCTGGGTGCAGCGCCCGCAAATCGCGTTCGGAACCAAAGCCCCACAGCACAGCGCAGGAGCGGATTCCAGCAGCGCGTGCGGCGCGCAAATCTTGTGGCCCGTCGCCCACCATGAGTGTGTCGGCAGCGGCAACACCGAGGGCCTTGCAAGCGGCAAGCAACGGCAGGGGCGAAGGCTTGCGCTCTGCGTACGAGTCGCCGCCGCTGACATGCGCGCAGTAGCGAGTCAGCTTGAGCTCTTCGAGAATCCGCAGGCAATGGGCTTGCGCTTTGTTCGAAATCACGGCGCTGCTGTGTGCTGGCAAGGCTGCGAGGAGCTCGGGGATTCCTGGGTAGGGCTGAGTGAGAGCGCCCGCCATGCGCGCATAGTGTTGGTCGTAGACGCGCAGCACGGGCTCGAGTGCCGTGGCGGTTGGAAAGCAGCGTCGCAGGAGATTGTGAACGCCGTCGCCGACAGCGCCGCGTACATGTTCGTGTGTTGGTAGCGGTAGGCACAGTTCAGTAGCAGTCGCATGAATGGCAGCAATGATTCCAGCTGCACTGTCAACAAGCGTGCCGTCGAGGTCGAACAGCACAGCCTTGAACTTCATGTTGCTTGTCGTGTCACCAACAATGCGGACACATCACCGGAACCCTTGCGCTCGTGGACCAGTTTTATGATGTTCGCCACCAAGGCATCCGCTTTGTCAGCGGCGCGCGCTCCAGCGAGCACCGTGAGCAGCACTTTGCGCTCGCCGTCAGTCGTTTGGTCGCGTGCAATGCCATCGAAGGCGCCTTCGCTGATGAGGACGAGTGCGTCGCCCGGCGCCAAGGCAAAGCGCCCTTCTTCGAGTGAGCGATCGAACACCGGCCCCGCATCGAAACCCATGGCAATGCCGCTGGTCTGACGCCGCGCTAATCCGCCCTCTGATGCGATCCAGTGCAAGGCGGGCACACGGTGTCCGGCTGAAGCGAATGTCACGCTGCCATCAGTGGGATCAATGAGCGCTAGCAGCGCGGCGACAAACATGCCGCGTTTCAAGTCTGGCGCGAGCTGCGTATTCAACAGGCGCAAGATTGCGGCGGGGGATTCCGTGTTGCGCGCTGCCATGCGGAATGCTGTGCGTGCCATCGAGAGCACGGTGGCTGCCGGTAGGCCGCGTTCTGAGGCGGTCATCAATAGCACGGCCACCTTTCCGGAGGGCAGCACCAGTTGATCGTAGAGATCGCTGCTGATGGCGCCGTGCGATTTGCTGCATGTGTCAAAGCTGAGCCCAGCAATCGCAGCGATCTTGGAAGGGCGCAGTCGCTCGTGCAAATCCTGCACTAACGCAGCTTCCTCTTCACGTGTACTAAGTTCGGCGCGCAAAGCGGCGGTTTGGGCGATGTTGCGCGTCATGCGATCGAAGCTGTCAGCCAAGACGCCGATCTCATCTTCGCTGCGCACGCGCGTGCGGTGTTCGTAGTGGCCCGCAGCCACTGTCTGCACATCTTGCAACAGTACCGCCAACGGGCGCATCACTCCGCGGGTGGCCAAGAACAGCACTGCAAGCGTAGCGAGGAGGCCCACCACACAGCTGGCAAGGATGCTGCGAGCAGTGGACCCGAGGGCTGCTTCGATGCCGCGCTCCGAATACACCACGGTGGCACGACCGATGGGATTGCCGTTGCGATCGCGGATGGCATGACTAAAGAAACGCGCGGGCTCTACAGGTGTCGCTTTGCCGCGGCCGTAGCGTCCTCGTCGGATTTCCGTGAGCTTGTCGTCGTCCTGCGGAATCACTTCCTGATCTGAGTAGGCGAAGTGCTTGCCTCCGGAAGCTGAGGCCACCGTTTCGCTCGTGCCGCGCACAATCCAAACATCGAGAGCGCCGCTGGAACCGAGCATGCGTTCGACGGGTGCGTCTTTCCATCCGTCAAAGGGGACCGCTGCCGCGATGCGAGCTGCAAAAATTCCTTGGCGATTCAGCTCACGCTCCAGTCCGTCCGCGGCAGCGCTCCAGGCCACCCATCCCGCGAGACCGATCGCCGCGGCAGCCACGAGACCAACACGCAAAGTGAGTCGCGATGCCAGCCCGAAGCGGACGCGGCGCGTTGAAGTCAGACTCGCTTCTCGCGTTGCGCTGGAAGATCCTGTGGTTGGGCGCGCCATCTCAGTTGGAAGGGTACATGGATGCGCAGAGCATTGTGAGCAGCAGAGCATACAACCCTGCGCCAAGATCATCGGCCACGATGCCAAACCCGCCGCCGAGGCGTTCCAAGCGTCGCAAAGGTGGCGGCTTGGTGATGTCCCACACACGGAAAAGCGCGAAAGCTACGAGGGCGTAGAGCAGCGCCGGCTTTTCAGGCAGCGCAACAGCAAGCCACATGCCGGCGGCTTCATCGAGCACGAACCAGCCTGGGTCTCCGCCAGCGCCCTTGGAAGGGAATGCTCTGGCGATGAGCACGCAGCCGAGCGTCGCTGTCAGCGCGAGGAGTAACGGTGCCCAAGGCCACCATGCGGCAGGAATGGGGAGGATCATGAGAAGTGCGAGAGCACTGGCCACAGTTCCCGGAGCTCGCGCAGCTAGGCCTGTGCCGAAAAATGTGGCGAACGTGCGAGCCGTGAATTTGGGGATCAGTGTCTTCCGATTACGCGCGCAAACCACATCAGCACTCGGCATCGCGCAGATGCGCGAGAGCTTTACGCATGTAAAACCAGCCGGAGTGGACGGTGCTCAGCAAGGCGAGCCACAGCAGGATGCGAGCGAACCACTCCCACCAGCTTGGGGCGGCAGCCGCCCACGCGTGTTGCACGAGGATGGCGCCGATGGCGCAGCATTGCAGCACAAACTTCACTTTGCCGGGCAGCTCCGCCGCAAAGGAGACATTGCGCGATTCGAGGTAGCTGCGAATGGATTGCACGAAGAACTCACGCCCGACAATGGTCACGACAATCCATGCGGGTGTACTCGCAGGGTCGAGCACTGCAAGAAACACAAAGGTGCCGCAGACGGAAACCTTGTCTACGAAGGGATCCATGATGCGTCCGAAGGGCGTCACCAAGTGCAAGCGGCGCGCTAAATAGCCGTCCAGCCAATCTGTGGCGCTGGAAAGCACGAAGAGTCCCACACAGATCCAGCCGGTGGTCCCTTCGATCTCGACGCGGTCGCGTCCAGCGAGAGCCAGCAACACAAAGGTGGCTGCGCTCAGAGCGAGGCGCGAGAGTGTGATTTGGTTGGGGAGATTGAGGATCTTCAAAGCGGTTCAGATCTCGAGGGCGCGGCGAGGTGCGGTGCCCGTTAGATCGTAGCCGTCAGCGGCAAGGATGTTCACAGTCACGATTTCGCCTGCCCGCAAAGTCGTGTCCGCGATGCGTACGCAGGCATCCACTTCTGGAGCATCGCTGCGCGTGCGGCCCACGGCTGGAGCCCCGTCACGCGATGGGGTGTCGAGCAGCACTTCGAGATCGCGCCCAACCTGGCGCCGCGCCTCTTCGAAGGCAATGTCTTGTTGGAGCAGCATCAGCCGCTCAAGGCGTTCTTTTTTCACAGCCTCTGGCAAATGACCTTCCAACGCATCGGCCCTGCTGCCATGTTCACGGCTGTACGGGAAAGCACCGAGGCGCTCGAAACGGGCATCGCGGAGGAACTGCAACAGATCTTCAAAATCAGCGTCGCTCTCGCCAGGAAAACCGGTGATGACGGTGGTGCGCAGGGCGATGCCGCGGCCGCGCAGGAGTTGCACCATGGTTTCCAGATCACGGCGGCCATAGCCGCGGCGCATGAGTTTGAGCACTCGGTCGTTGGAGTGTTGGATGGGGACATCGAGATAGGGCAAGACCGAACCGCCCGCTGCGAGCACTTCGGCCAGTGCTGGACGCACTTCGGTGGGGTACGCGTACATCAGCCGAATCCACGCGAGGCCTTCCACACTGCGCAGGCGCTCGATCAGCTTGACGAGACGGTTCTCGCCGTAGATGTCGGTGCCATAGACAGTGCTGTCTTGAGCCACGAGCACCAGTTCACGCACGCCACGGGCGGCGAGCACGCGCGCGCGTTGCACCAAATCCTCGATCGGGAGCGAACGCATGGCTCCGCGGATATCGGGGATCACGCAGAATGAGCAGGTGTGGTTGCAGCCTTCGCTGATCTTCAAGTAGGCGTAGTGCGCTGGCGTCAGGGCCACATCAGCGCGCAGGCGTTCCACCGTGAAACCAACCGGGGGCGCATCGCCGCAAACGTCGGCTGCGACATCGGCGATCTTGCCGTAATCGGAGAAGGGCACGTAACGATCAACGCCGGGAGCTTCGCGCTCCAAGAGTTCGCGGTAGTTGCCCACCATGCAACCTGCCACGAGCACGCTGCGCGCGCTGCGTTGTTTGAGGCGCACGGCATCGCGAATGACGCCAAGAGATTCCGCTCGCGAGGCCTCAAGAAATCCGCAAGTGTTTACGACCACGACATCGGCTTGCGCGGGGTCGGTGAGCACACGAAAGCCGCGCGAGACCAGCGTCGATACGAGCTGCTCGGAATCAACAAGATTCTTGGGGCAGCCGAGCGAAATGAAAGCGACGGTGTGTTTTGCTGCGCTCAAAAGCCGTTATCCGCGCCCAGGGAGAGCTCCCCCCGCCGCAAAACTTCACGGCGGCCGCTGGCATCAGGCACTCCGACGAAGCCCCCGCGGACGAGGTGTTCGACGATGCGGCTGGCCACCGACCAAGAGATCTCCAATTTCCGTTGCAGCATCAATTCCGAGCAGCGTTGCTCGGCAACGACTAACTGCTCAGCGCTGCGCAGGAGCTCCGCTTCGGGTACTTGGGAAGCTGTGAAGAGGAACGCCTGGTCCGCATCGTCGCGTTTCTCAGCGCGCGCTGAGCGGCGACCACGGCCGGAGCCTTCTTCCCAGCTTTCCAAAGTGGTTCCTTGGCGGGCCTTGCGGGCGCTCTTCGGCTTAGCTGCGGGTTCGGAGGCTACCGCGGGAACGTTCGCGACCAAAGCGGCAGGTGCGAGGTGCGCCGGTAGCTCGGTGGGAGTAACGGGTTCATCTGGCCCCCCGCGCAGCAAGGTGAACTGCGGGCGTGCCGGGCTCGGATCGTCCTTGAGAGGGGCTTCGAGGTGGTACGTAGGCGGCGGAGTCTCTATCTCGGCTGTCGCAGGTGTTTCCGAGCTTGCGGCAAACAGCGGCGCTTCTTCGGCCGCGAGCGTTTCCATGGCGCAATCGGCGAGAGTGGTTTCCTCTGCTCGCTCGGCATCCAAGGTGTGCGCGATGTCTTCCGCGCACTCAGGGTCTTCGAAGAAATCAGCGCTGAGTTCTTCAGCGTCTTGAACGAGTTCTTCGTTCTGCACGCCGACGCTCATGGGCTTGGGCATCCAGGATTCGTCATCCAGTTCCGCGACATCTGCTTCCACGGCGACCGCGGTTTCCTCCACTACGGCATCAGGAGTTTCACAATGAGCTGGCCAGATGACATCCGCAGCATCATCCTTCGAGGCCGAGAGCGCGAGCAACGCTGGGTGCAGCAGCAGGCTCTCGTCGCTTTGCGTGGGCATAGCAACCGGAGCCGTTGCAGGCGTTGGTGCTGGCTCAGTGGGAATCACAGTGGCATGGACCGGAGTTACTTCGGCGGCAGCGAGGCTGAACTCGTCTTCGGCGAACAGCAATGCTCGGGCCGCTACTGCGACCGTCGCTTGTGGTGCAGTTTCTACTTCTGCTTCCAGATCTGTTTCGATGGTGTAGTCGCCAGTGCGGTCCTCGGCAAGCAAGTCCTCGTCTTCGAGCTCTTCCACGATGCCCGCTTGTTCTTTCGCGAGCAGAGTGGCTTCGCCCAATTCCAATTCCTCTTCTACAAAGCCGAGGCTGGCTTCGCCATCCAGAGGCTTCAGGTCGCTGATGTCATCGAGATCCACCACATCGTTTGTGGCCTCGAGAAGATTTCCGCTGACTGCGGCTGGAATGCTGGTCTCGAGGACCAGTGCGATAGGTGCTTCTGCGTTCTCGGTTGTTGTGGCCACGAGCCAAGGCGGTACGACGTGGGCCTTGGGTTCCGTGGCGACGATTTCGTCTTCGAGCGGTGCGTTTGCTGCGGCTTCTGCTGCCCGAATCATGTCTTCGGTGTCACCGAGCGTGTCGAAGAGTGTGGACTGACGCGTCAAGGGCTGAACTTCATCGAGCGCGTCTTCGGTCTCGTCAAGGTACGCGGTGGCCTGCATGGGTTGTGTGAACGCACTCATGGGCGAACTTCCGCCGATGCCAGCGAGCGCCATGTGTGCTGTTTGCGGCGCCGCCATCGCGCCGAAGGCGATGCGCCATGCGATGAATGCGCTGATGACGAGCAACAGCACTGAGAGACCGGCGGCCAGTGTGTCGGGAAGCAAGGAGACTACTGAACCGAGGTTGGCGCCAGCGACACCGCCCCAGCTCAAGCGCAGGCTTGGTGGTTGCAAAACGCCGAAGAGCAGCGCGGTTGGCAAGCCGACCAAACCCAGCGCGAGAATCTTGCGGAAGGGGAACGCAATGTCACCGCGCATGAACCACACCCCGGCCACGACGCACATGCCTGCAAGCACTGCGATGGTGGCGAAGGGCCCGAGCAGCGAAGCGAGCAACGGCCTCACAGGCTGTTGTGATTCCTGCACGACGCGCACGATCGCGGCCACAGAAACAAAGAGCAGCGCCACGGGCAACACTCTGGTTGCCAAAACATTCATCGCATTCTCGGGTTTGCGCATCGCAACCTCTCTCGACCGTGAACGGTCATCGAACCTCAAAATCATTTGGAAGCACTGCGCGAGGATCCCCCGGCAGCGCTGCGAATCTCGTCGTACTTCTCCGGTAGCAGCAGGATCTCGCGAGGCTTGGCACCGCGCGCTGGTCCTACGTAGCCGGCTTGTTCCATGAGTTCCACCATGCGTCGCGCGCGGGCGTAGCCCATGCTGCAGCGCGTCTGAATCATGGACGCGCTCGCTTGACCGCTGCTCATCACAGCGTCGAGGGCATCCATGAAGCCCTCGTCGGCGTGTGCATCGGAGAGACCTGGCGCCACTGCCGCCACTTGCTCCACCGCGGAGGTGTAGTTGGGCGAGGCGTACTTGCGCAGGTACTCAACGACGTGTTCGACTTCTTCATCGCTGACGAACGGCGTCTGGAAACGACGGATGCCTTCAGCGGTGGCCGAACCAAAGAGCATGTCGCCGCGGTCGAGCAGTGTTTCCGCACCGATGCTGTCGAGGATGGTGCGGCTGTCGATGCCGGTTTTGGTTTGAAAGGCGACGCGAGCAGGCAGATTGCTGCGGATGAGTCCAGTGACGACATCAACACTTGGGCGTTGCGTCGCTACCACGAGGTGCATACCGACAGCGCGGGCTTTCTGCGCGATGCGGCAGATAGCGCTTTCCACTTCCTTACCCGTGGCTTGCATGAGGTCGGCAAGTTCGTCAACGATGATGACGAGGTAGGGCATCTTCTCTGGAATGCGCGCCAACTCATCGGGGGAATAGCGTGCGCTGAGCAAGTCTTGACGCGCCTTCTTCGTGAGATCGTTGTAGCCTTCGATCTTGCGCACTTTGCAGGCTTCGAGCATTTCGTAGCGCTGTTCCATCTGCACCACCAGCCATTCGAGCACCTTGGTGGCCTTCTTCGGATCGGTCGCGACAGGAACGAAAAGATGGGGGATGTCGTGATACGGAGCGAGCTCGACCTTCTTGGGGTCCACCATCACGAGGCGCACTTCTTCGGGATAGCGCGTGAGCAAGATGGAGAGCACGAGGTTGTTGATGAACACCGACTTACCAGCACCCGTGCGTCCGCCAATGAGCATGTGCGGCATCGTGGTGATGTCTTCGACATGCGGATTGCCGCTGGCGTCTTTGCCGAGATAAATGGGAATGCGCGGTTTGCGTTTGGTGTGATCGATCGCTTCGATCACTTCGCGTAGGCACACCATGGCGCGGTTCTTGTTGGGGATTTCAATGCCCAGCACTTTGCGATCTTGCACCGGCGCGATGCGCACTTTGAGCACACCGAGATTCATGGCCACATCGTCGGAAACGCCGACGACTTGGGCGATTCTCGTGCCGGGCTTCACCTTCACATCAAAGCGTGTGACAACGGGGCCGCGCACGATTTCGGTGACTTGCGCTTCGATGCGGAAGTTGAGCAGCGCTTGTTCCAGCGCGGACGCTTTCTCGCGCAGTTCTTCGTCGCTCTCGTTGCTGCCACCAGTCTTGTGAGCAGTGAGCAGCGTCACCGGTGGCAAGGCGTACGGTTCTTTGCCGGTGCGGCCAGACGCCAGTCGGATGAATTCGATGGCATCGGCGCGCCGCGCAGGCGCAGTCGCAGTGTTGTTGCGCACGGGAACGGGCCCGCTTCTTGGTTGCAGAGGTTCGTCGTCAACGACGGCGTCAGCATCAAGCACTGCAGGCGCTGGCTTTATCGGCTCGGCTTCGGGAGCGCTGTTGACTGCGGCGCGCTTGCGGCCCTTGCGCACGGGTTCAGCCTCGTCGGATTCGAGCTCGTCAGTTTCGGCGTCTGCTTCCGCAACACTCGTGCCGCCCGCGGTGGCGAGTGCTGCTTGCGGACTGCTGCGGCGGAAGCGCGCGAACAGTGCTGTGAACGGTGCAGCGCAGCGCTCGAAAAACAGCGCCACAGGGCCTTGCGCGGGCTTCTTGGAGCGCTTGCTCGGCTTGGCATTCAAGAGCGCTAATGCGCCATCAGCCGCAAGCAGCACGCTGCCAGCAAGCGCGCAGGTGAGGAACACGAAACTCCAGCCGCGGCCCATCACGCTTGCGAGAAAGGCGAAGCCCGTGTCTCCGAGTACGCCACCAAGTGGGACGTTGCCACCAGGGAAGGCATGGTGCTGCAATAACCCTTGCCACAGCGCACCGAAAGAGAACATAGCCAAGAAGAGCCCGAGCAGGCGCAGCGGTTTTTGCGCCGACACGCCCGTTTTCAAAAGCTCCAAACCACTGAGCATGGCGTGAAAGCACAGCAGATAGGCGCCGACGCCGAAGCCTTCGACGAACACGAAACTCAAGAGGCGCCCGGGAACTCCGCCCAAGTTGCTGATGCGCGCTACAGCGGTCACGCCTTCGAGCGGATCGTAGGAAGCGAACGCGAGTCCGAGGTAGACCGCGAGCCCGAAACAGAGCCACGCGACTCCTCGCAACAAGATCCCCATCGTTCCTCCCCAGGAACTGCGGCTCGCCGACCGCAACCAATGTGTGCCCGCTTAACTGCCTGCCGCTTCCATCCTCACGCCTGTGTGTCCGAAACCTTGCGCGCCACGGGCTGTAGGCGGCAGGGATTCCACTTCTTCGAAGTTGGCACGTGCCACCGGACAGAAAACCAATTGAGCAATGCGATCACCACGACGAATGGTGTAGGGCTTCATGGTGACGCAAGTCACCAAAACATTGAGTTCACCGCGATAATCGCTGTCGATGGTGCCTGGTGCGTTCACCAGTGTGAGCCCAGCGCGCAGAGCGAGTCCGCTGCGCGGTCGCACTTGCCCTTCGTAGTGCGCGGGGATGGCGATCATGAGCCCCGTCGGAATCATCTTCACTTCGCCCATGCGCACGACGACAGGTTCCGTCACTGCTGCATGGAGATCTGCGCCGGCGCTTCCTGCCGTGGCATACACGGGCAAAGGCATGTCTTCGGCGCCCGCAACGCGGTTGATGAGCACCTCAACGCAACCTCTACGCACATCCTGCTGCATCACTTCTGAAGTCTCCCCGCAGTTTCACACCAAGCCACGAGGCGCTTGGCAAGATCGACCTTTGTCATGCCGCCGAGTTCTTCCGACGATCCGTCGGCTCGCACGAACACAACATCTGCAGCCCGTTCACCGCCCAAGGATCCTGGACTGTTCAGCACGACGAGGTCGCAACACTTGGCTCTTGCTTTGCGCGCGGCTTCGGCAACAGCCTCTGCACCGCGCAACGTCTCGAGAGCAAAGCCCACCACGACTTGCTGGCGGCGCATTCTACCCAGATGCGCAATGATGTCTGGGTTTTTTTGAAGTTGCAGTGCGTCGCCGAGTTCTTCTTTCTTCAACTTCACACGCGCGACGCGAGCAGGGCGCACGTCGGCAACGGCGGCGGTCATCAACAAAACATCAGCGTGATGGAAATGTTGTTCAAGTGCGGCGAGCATCTCGAGAGCTGTCTGCACGCGCATCACCACGCATCCCTTCGGCGGCTGCAAGTGTGTCGGTCCGAGGACCAATGTGACGCTGTGCCCGCGTTGCGCGGCTTCCGTGGCGAGCTCGATGCCTAGCAAGCCGGTTGCGCTGTTGCCGAGGTAGCGCACGGGGTCGATAGGCTCGTGGGTCGGCCCGGCACCGATGAGAAATCGCAGAGGAGCACTCATGGCAAGTGCATTGTTAGCAAGATGTTATGAAACTTTCATAAGAGCGTCTTGAATACCGGCGACGATCTTCTCAACAGCGGCAAGGCGGCCCGTACCCTCTTCGCCGCAACCTAGTTCGCCGCTGTCGGGGCCCACTCGTCGCCATCCGGCAGCCTCGAGGATGCCAACGTTGCGTTGCGTGAAAGGGTGCTCCCACATGCGCCAGTTCATGGCCGGGCAGAAAATGTACTGACCGCGGAATGCGAGGGCCGCCGTGGTTGGAGCGTCATCAGCAATCCCAGCAGCGAGGCGCGCGATGAAGTCTGCTGTCGCCGGGGCTGCAACAAATACCGAAGCTTCGCGCGCAACTGTCAAATGCTCGTATGCGTCACCGCCGCCGGGAGCGAACAAATCATGAAACACCGGCGCTCCCGAAACGGCCTGAAACTGCACCGGAGTGATGAGTTTTGTTGCCGCGCGAGTCATCATCACGCGCAGAGGCGTACCGCGCTTTCGCAGCTCTGACGCGATATCGAGGGCGCGGTGGATCGCCACGCTTGCGGACACGGCCAGCAGCACAGCTCCCCGCGCCATCAGGGCCTCAAGAATCCTTGCGCAGGGCGCTGAGAATGCGGCTCTCGAGCTCCTGATCGGAAATGTGCTCAGGAATGACAGTGCCAGCGGGTTGGCCTGGGGTCATGCGCTCGACTTCAGTGCGCTGACGATCGCGGTTGGCATCGTTGTCGGTCACCAGCTCGATGCGGTCGGCACCCACTTCCACCAGCACAAGCTCGATGGGGTTCTTGGGGTTTTCTTCGACGAGACGCTTCGCACCGCGGTTCAGTTCGCGTAGGCGCTTTTGGAGCAGAACGGTTGTGCGGAAAACACCACCGACTTTTGCGTACTGCGCGTCGAACCGTGCTGGATTGATCATGCGTTCATCTTTCCTGTGGGCTGGCAGCGTGGTTCACGATGCGAGCCCCATGTGTCGTTTCACTGCACTGACCGCTGTTTCCAGCGTGTCATTCACCACTACCGCGTCGTACTCCGCTGCCGCAGCCATGTCGCTGGCGGCACGTCCCAAGCGGGTGGCCTTCTGAATCTCGGTCTCGGTACCCCGCGCCCCGAGACGATCACTGAGGATCGCGATCGAAGGAGGGGCTACGAAGATACCAATCACCTTGAGGCCCGTCGAGCGCAAAGCTCGGAACCCCTGGGGGTCGAGGTCGGCCACCACCAGGCGCGAGTCGTCTTTTCGCTCCACTTCGCTACGCGGCGTCCCGTACCAGCACCCGTAGTTTTCGGCCCATTCCAGCAAAGCGCCGCTATCCCGTAACGCGAAGAACTCCGCTTCGGTATGAAACCAATAGGACTTGCCATTCACCTCGCCGGGACGGGGAGCGCGAGTCGTGGCCGTGACCACGCGGCGGACACGAGTGTCCTTCACGACTTCCGCGAGCACGGTCGTCTTGCCAGATCCTGAAGGGCCCGAGATGACGAACAGCATGGCTTACTCGAGATTCTGCGCCTGTTCCTTCATACGTTCGAAACAGCATTTCAGTTCCACCACGAGGTGGGTGATGCTGGCTTCAGGCGTCTTGGAACCGAGCGTGTTGGCCTCGCGCAACATCTCTTGTAAGAGGAAGTCGAGTTTACGTCCAGCTTCGCCCGGTTGGCCGAGCAAGGCTGCGAAGCGCTTGCAATGTTCGTGCAGGCGGTCGAGTTCTTCCGTGACATCGCTGCGCTCGGCAGCGAAACACACTTCACGGGCCAACTCACGCTCGTCGGGGCGCAATCCGGCTGCGAGTCCTTCGCTCAAGGCGCGCACTCGGCTGAGCAACCGATCGCGGGCAGCGGCTGCGACGAGCGCGCTGCGAGGTGTGATGTCGGCGATGAGCACCAGCGCCGCGTCCAGTTCGCGCTGCAAGACCGCAGTCATCGCACCACCTTCGCGAGTGCGCGACTGCACGAGGTCGCGGAGCGCGTTGTCGACGGCTTCCAGCACGAGCGCTGCGGTTTCGTTGTCGGGCTGAGTCTCTGCATCAACCTCGCGGCCTTTCATGACGCCGGGCAGCGAGAGCAGCGGCAAGAGGCCTTCAGTTTCTACTTTGTCGGCGCAGCCAAGCGCTGTGGCGCAGCGCAGGATTTCGTCGCGCCACGCTTTGAGCACTTGTGCGTCCAATTCGGGGCGCGCTTGCGCTGCAGGATCGAAAAGCAAGATGTTCATGTTCACAGCGCCGCGTCGCAATGCGCGCTGTGCGCGTGCTTCGATTTCGGATTCAAGAGCTTGCAAGAGGCGCGGCGTGCGTAACGACAACTTGAACCAGCGGTGGTTGACCGAGCGCGCTTCGACACTCACACGGCGTTGGCCGCGTTCAGCGCTGCCAGCGCCGAGGCCTGTCATGGATCGGTTCACGGACGTGCCGCCACTCCGCCTGGTCGTGAGCCGGGCTTGATGGCAGTGCCGCCAGCAAGGCACAGCGGACACTCTTCAGGCTTCCACACCGGCGGAATCACTTGTTCGAGCGCCACATAAGGCACGTTGAATGGGTTCTTGTCAGTGCGTTGGATCAAGGACATGACGCCGCAAGGCACAGCACCGAGTCGCTCCACCAACTGCAAGACTTCGATGACGGAGCCACCGGTGGTGACGACATCTTCTGCAATCAGCACGCGTGCGCCGGGCGCAATCTGAAAACCACGGCGCAGTGTGAACGCGCCGTTCTCGCGCTCTGCGAACAAGGCGGTCACGCCGAAAGCGCGGCCCAGTTCGTAGGCGAGTGTGATGCCGCCCATGGCGGGACCGATCACCACATCAGGGGCTGGGTGCTTCCACTTGGCGGCCAATTCGCGGCAGAGCTCTTCGGCGACCCGTGGGTGCGCGAGCACTTTCGCGCACTGCAAATAACGGCTGCTGTGCAGGCCGCTGCTTAACTGGAAGTGTCCTTCCAGCAGCGCCTCGTGTTGCCGAAAACTGTCGAGGACTTTGCTCATGGGCTCAAGCGCCAGTGTTGCTGATCAGCGCGATGGACAACGCGACGAGCATCAGTACGCCGGCAATCCAAGCCGTGAACCTGTTGATGCCGCCCACGGAGTGTCCGAAGGCTTCTCCGCCGGCACCACCGAAGGCGTTGCCAAGCCCGCCGCCCTTGCCTTCCTGCATCAGCACAATGGCGATGAGCAGAATGGACCCAAGCACGAACAGCACGTTGAGGATGATTTCGAGAATGTCCATATGCGACTCCGGCCGCCGGGGCGGCCCTTGATGTTTTATGTGTTCTGAAAACTCACGATGCGAACGAACTCGTCCGCCTGCAACGCTGCGCCACCAACGAGCGCGCCGTCAATATCGATTTCGCGCATCAGGGTATCGATGTTGGCACCCTTGACGCTGCCACCGTAGAGGATGCGCAGGTCTTCGGCCAGCGCTCCGGCGCGCTCCTTCAAAGCGCCGCGGAGGAGCGCATGCACTTCTTGGGCTTGCGCTGGCGATGCGCTGCGGCCGGTGCCGATAGCCCAGACGGGTTCATAGGCGAGCACAAGCCGCGCGAGATCGTCCTTACCAAGGCCGTCGAGCGCAGAGTTGAGCTGGCGCAGCACGACAGACGCCGTTTGCAGAGCGTCGCGTTCGGCTTGGGTCTCGCCCACGCAGAGGATGGGGGTGAGCCCCGCCGCGAGAGCTTGGCGCAGCTTTGCGGCAACAGCGGCGTCGGTCTCGCCAAACACATGGCGGCGTTCAGAGTGGCCGAGAATTACCATGCTGGCTCCTGACGAGCGGAGAATGGTGGCACTGACGGCGCCCGTGAAGGCACCATCCTGTTGTGCGGCGCAGTCTTGGCCACCGACGCGGATGCGGCTCTCGCCGAGGGCTTTGGCCACCGCAGCGACGCTCACGAAGGTTGGGAAGATGGCGACATCGCGGTCAGGCAGTGCTGTGAGCCGCTGACGCAGTTCCTCGGCCAGACGGAGGGACTCCGCAAGGCCAAGATTCATCTTCCAATTGCCAGCAAGCAGGGCTCGTCGCATGGGTCCGGCATGGTACCCACGCTCATGGCGCCGCAGGAGGGGGGGAGAAGCAACAAACCAGCGCGGCACCGGAGCGCCGCACTGGCTTGTGAGTCGCGGTCAGCCCGCGCGCTTACGAACATAGGGCTGGATCAGAAGTCCATGCCGCCCATACCACCCATTCCGCCCATTCCGCCCATGCCTCCCATACCACCGCCGCCACCCGGGGCAGCGGCCTTCTTCTTGTCGGGGATTTCAGAGATCAAGGCTTCCGTAGTGAGCAGGAGCGAAGCCACCGAGGCCGCGTTCTGCAAAGCAGTGCGCACGACCTTCGTTGGGTCGATCACGCCCGACTTCACAAGGTCTTCGTACTCACCCTTGGCTGCGTTGAAGCCCCAATTCTTGGTGGAGTTCTTGAGCACTTCCTGCACGACGACCGAGCCTTCAAAGCCGGCGTTCTCGGAGATCTGGCGCATGGGCGCAGACAACGCGCGCTTCACGATGCCCATGCCGATCGCTTCGTCACCTTGGGCCGATTTGAGGTTGATGGCCGCGGATGCGCGGAGCAGTGCAACGCCGCCGCCGGGGAGGATGCCCTCTTCGACTGCAGCGCGAGTGGCGTGCAACGCGTCTTCGACGCGAGCCTTCTTCTCCTTCATCTCGACTTCGGTGGCTGCGCCTACATTGATCTGGGCAACACCGCCGCTGAGCTTCGCGAGGCGCTCTTGCAGTTTTTCCTTGTCGTAGTCGCTCGTTGTGTCGGCGATCTCGGCGCGGATCTGAGCGATGCGGCCTTGGATGCTGGCCTTCTTGCCAGCGCCGTTGATGATGGTGGTGGTGTCTTTGGTGATCTCGACGCGCTCTGCGGTGCCGAGGTCTTTCAGAGCCACGGTTTCGAGATTGAGACCGATCTCGTCATTGATCGCAGTCCCGCCGGTGAGGATAGCGATGTCTTGCAGCATGGCCTTGCGACGGTCGCCGAAGCCCGGCGCCTTGACGGCACAGCACTGCAGTCCGCCGCGAAGTCGGTTGAGTACCAGCGTGGCCAACGCCTCGCCTTCGACTTCTTCCGCGATCACGAGCAAAGGGCGTCCGCTGTTCGCGATCTTCTCGAGCACGGGGATCAAGTCTTTGATCACAGAGATCTTCTTCTCGTGCACGATGATGAAGGGCTTGTCGAGCACAACCTTCATGCCTTGAGTGTCTGTGACGAAGTAGGGCGAGAGATAGCCCTTGTCGAACTGCATGCCTTCGACGAGTTCGACAGTGGTCTCAAGGGACTTGCCCTCTTCCACGGTGATCACGCCGTCCTTGCCGACTTTTTCCATAGCATCAGCAATCTGATTGCCGATGACCGGGTCGTTGTTGGCCGCGATGGCGCCGACATTGGCGATTTCACTCTTGCCTGCAACCGCGCGTGACATGTTCCTCAGTTCGGCAACGACTTGCTCGACGGCCTTGTCGATGCCGCGCTTGATGCCGATGGGTGAGCCACCGGCGATCACATTCTTCAGACCTTCTTCAAAGATGGCTTCGGCGAGCACGGTCGCGGTGGTGGTGCCATCGCCGGCAACGTCGCTGGTCTTGGAAGCAACTTCCTTGACCATTTGCGCGCCCATGTTCTCCCAAGGATCTTCGAGCGTGATCTCCTTCGCGACGGTCACGCCGTCTTTCGTGACGGTGGGCGAACCGAAGGACTTTTCGATGACCACATTGCGGCCACGGGGTCCGAGAGTGACCTTCACCGCACGGGCCAGCTTGCTGACACCTCTGCGGAGGCTCTCGTGGACCTCTTGATCAAACGCGATTTTCTTAGCACCCATATTGATTCTCCCTCAGCTCGGGCAAAGCCCTTGTTCAGTCCAGCGTGGCGAGGACATCTTCCTCACCCAACACCAGCAAATCGTCGCCATCCACTTTGATTTCGGTTCCTGCGTACGAGGCGAACAGCACGCGATGACCAGGTTTCACTTGTAGCGGGACGCGGCGGCCGTCATCGAGCAAGCGCCCTTCGCCGACAGCCTCGATGACGCCCTGACGGGGCTTCTCTTTGGCTTGCTCTGGCAAGAGGATGCCGCCTGCTGTTTTCGCGTCGGCTTCGAGGCGACGAACAATGACCTTGTCATTTAGCGGACGAAGGCTTCCCATGGCATTCTTCTCCATCGAATCTGTGGACTGCGCCGAAACGCAACCACATTTTCACTCAACCCAGAGACTCTGTCCCGATGAGCAGGGCCAACGAGGCCCGCAGCTCCCCCAAGTCCAGAGGCTTGGCAATACATCCATAAGCACCGCGTTGTTGCGCACTGCCGAGGATCTCGGCGGTGAGCCCGCCGCTCATGAAGATCACCGGCATGCGCTGCGTTTCGCGGCGCAGGTTGTCGATAATCGCCATGCCGTTGTCTTCCCGCACGTGCACATCCACGATGCAGAAATGAACGATCTCCAGCCGAACGATGCTGAGCGCTTCCGCACGACACTCCGCCCATGAGGCTTTGTGGCCACAAGAGCTGAGGAAGTTACCAACGGCGCTCCGGATACCCGGGTCATCGTCGATCACTAATCCGTGAAGGCGTTTAGCGCTGGTCACCATAGTGCCGTGTTCCGCCGTCTACGGAAGAGCGGCAGCACGCACTTGTGACTTCGCAACTGTCGTACCTCGTAGCAAGCCCTTGGCGCGAAGTGGCCAAAACTGTAAGTTGCCAACGGTTTCTGAGTGCTTTTCGCTGCTGGCACTGGCTTTTTCGGTGTCAGTTTGGCAGCCGCGCTCGGAGCCAGTTTTTGCCTCTGCCAAGTTGGCAGGGCTCACTTTGGAACGACTCGGATGCGCAGCTTCGGTGTCTCACTTGCGGTAGCGGCCTTTGTTGTGGGGGCGTGGATCCTCTTCAGCGAATCAGGGGCGCAGCACGCTGGCTCCCTGCCGGACTCCATTAAAGGCCGCCCACCGACGCAAGCGGTGCCGCCAAGTGTCGGTACCAACGCGGCGCTTGTTGATGCCATCGGTCTCGTAGCCAAGGGAGGCGACCTCGGCAGCGATCTGCGCGAGCGCGGCGTTGTAGGCGCGGCGATATTGGATTTGCTCCAGCGCACGCGAGGCATGGATGTTCGCGCGCTCGAGCGCAGTTTTGCGCAGAGCTACAACAGCATCTTGCTCGCCTGGGAAGAAGACCCTGCGCGCATCGATGCGGATGTCGCCGCCATTTTGCGAACCTTCGATGAAGTTGCAGATCCGGCGTTTCGTTACGCGCTCTCTTGGTTGTTTGAGAAGACGAAGGACGACAGATTTGTGGACGCGCTGGTGACGGTGGCCAAGTTCGATCCGCAACGCGGGCTGCATGCCCTTGGCAATCTCGGCACTCAGGAAGCGCTGTTGCGCGTGCGCGCCCTGCTGCCGTTGCTCGAGGATTCCCCAGCACGCATTCTTGCGTTGCAGCGGCTCGCGGCCGCTAGTGCAGAGGGCGCGGCTTCGTTGCTGCGCACGTGGGCTTTGGCACGCGAGAAGCCCGACATCGAGCGCATCGCTGCCGTTGAATCACTCGGCGTCATCGAGGGAGATGCGGAGGCCATGCGCGCCGCGTTGGAAATCGCCCTCGGTCCAGCCATACCGCTGCGCAACATGGGCGACCGGAGTTTGGATCATGAGCACGCCGATCTGCGTTCCGCAGCAGTGTTGGCGATCATGCGCCGCGGCGACATGAACGTGTTGCAAGACATGTTGGCGCGTGCTGACGAGCCCGGCGCTGATTCAGGATTCCGCGCCATCGTGGATGCGCATGTGCATGCATTCCAAGGCAGCGACATCACACAACTGCTGATCGTTCGAGCGGGGCGGCGGCGGCGCGTGAGTTATGGCGAGGCCGCTTGGTTCAACAACCACGCCGTCGTTACTGATGTGCACCGCTTGCGTGAGATCGAACCTCATGCGGCCGATGCGCGGACACGCGAGTTACTGCAAGCGGCGATCAGCACAGCGGCGACGCGGCAGTGAGCTTCAAGGGCAGTGCGTGGGCAGCGCACCGCGCGGCAGTGGCGTCGGATAGCGCCCGTTGAAGCACGCTGTGCAGAAGCGCTCCGCACCACCGTTCACGCACGAGACCAAGCCTTCGTATGAGAGGTAGCCGAGGCTGTCGACTCCGAGGTACTTCGCAATTTCTTCGACGCTGCGTGAGGCCGCGATGAGTTCCGTGCGTGTAGGAAAGTCGATGCCGTAAAAGCAGGGCCACATCACCGGCGGGCAAGAGATGCGGAAGTGGATTTCTCGCGCGCCAGCTTCACGCAAACTGCGGATGCGCCCGAGGCTTGTTGTGCCGCGCACGATGGAGTCGTCAACGACAACGACGCGTTGTCCGCCCACCACTTCAGGAACGGGTGCGAGTTTCAACAGCACGGCCGTGTTGCGTTGCTCGGCGTCTGGCGAGATGAATGTGCGCCCGACATAGTGGTTCTTCACAAACCCTTTGTCGAGCGGAATGCCAGACTCGCGCGAATATCCTTGTGCGGCTGACAGGCCCGATTCCGGCACAGGCACCACAATGTCGGCATCGACAGGAAACTCGCGTGCGAGTTGGCGCCCAAGCCGCGTGCGCACCAAATGCACGTTCTCACCAAAAACTTTGCTGTCTGGGCGCGCGAAATAGACATGCTCGAAGATGCACTGCGCGCTCGGTGCAGGTTCGCACCAACGCTTGCTGACAAGCCCTGTGTCTGTGATGGTCACATGCTCGCCAGGCTCTAAATCGCGCACGTGCTCAGCTCCGAACAAAGTGAAGGCGCACGTTTCCGAAGACACAAACCACGTCCCGTCTTTGCGCCCGAGTGAAAGCGGTCGAAATCCGTGGCGATCACGGACGGCGTGGATTTCGCCAGGCCGCAAAAACAGCAGTGAGAAGGCACCCTCCAAACGCAGCAAGGTGCGTTGTAGGTTCGCGCTGAAATCGGCGCTCGGTTCGCGAGCGAGGAGTGCGAGGATCGTTTCAGTGTCTGTAGAAGTGTGAAATGTTGCGCCGGCAGCTTCTGCTTCGCGCCGCAATTCGCGCTTGTTCACCAAGTCGCCGTTATGCGCCACGGCGACAGAACCTGTGCGGCAGTGCACGAGCAAGGGTTGCACGTTGCGTGGATCTGAGCCGCCAGAAGTTCCATAGCGCACATGGCCGATGGCCGCAGGATTGCGCAGCCCTTCTACTTGACCGCGAGAAAGCGCTTGAGTGACGAGGCCTTGCCCGCGCTCGCACAGCACTGTCTTGCTATCGGCAGAAGCGATACCCGCAGATTCTTGGCCGCGGTGCTGCAGCGCCTGCAAACCAGCGTGCACCATGGCCGGCGCATTCCAATCGCCGTAGACGCCGAAGAGACCGCAGAAGTGCCGGATTTCAGCGCCCACGAGCATCCTCCAGAGCGAGTGCGAGTTCGCGTTCGAGTTCGGCTTTGAAGGGGTTGTCTTTCCAACTGCGCAGCGCCGCGTTGGCGTGTTCGATGGCAGTGTGCGGATTCCCAGTACGGCGCTCGAGTGCAGCGAGGGTGACTCGGGCAAGAGGATCGGCGCTGTCACGATCAAGCATGTGCAAGAAGCGTTCCCGTGCTGCACCGTAATCGCGAGCGAGATAACGTGCACGGCCTTGCAAGAACCATTGTTCACGCTCAGCGTGAGCGCGGCGCGTGCGGTTGGCAATGGCAAGACGCCAAGCATCGACGGCACCAAAGACAAAAGTCCCCACGGCGA
The DNA here is from genome assembly GCA_009691765.1 of Planctomycetota bacterium. GTDB lineage: Bacteria > Planctomycetota > SXUL01. Next base: position 35,010 of record SIAO01000019.1, read on the forward strand.
TGGCGCTCGCACATGCGAACACTGCATGCGACGGCAGCGGTAGCGGGACGATGCGACTCAGCAGCGCGAGATTGGCTGCGAAGACGAAGGTGATGAAAAGGAAGAAAGCGGAGCGCGCGCGGCCAAGGACCCACTGCGGCAGTCCCGGAATCGGCGCAAGGAGCAAGGGGAGGGGGTTTGGGCGTGCTGCGCTCACGGATTCAGAAATAGCATGAGCGCGCGTTTGCTGCGAGGTGGATTACGGCAAGAGCGCGCGCAGTTGCCTTGCCACGGCTTGCGGATCTGCTGCGGTACAGAGCGCGCTGCTGACGGCGGCACGTCGCAATCCATGGGCAAGCGCTTCGGGCAAAGTGGCAATGTTCAAACCACCGATGCCGAACAGCGGCAAGCGTGTGGCGGCGCTCGCGGCTGCGAGACCTTTGACGCCTTGGCCGCGGATTCCTTTGGTGCTCGAATCGAACAGCGGTCCGAATCCGATGCTGTCGACCTCTGGCGGCACCGCGGCGATCTGTGCCAGTGAGTGTGTGCTGAGTCCAACGAGCAAGCGCGCTCCGCCGGGCAAGGCGCGCACGCTTGCAACGGTTTGGTCTTCTTGGCCGAGGTGCACACCTTCCGCACCGGCCTCGATGGCGACATTCGCAAAGTCGTTGACGATGAGTGGCACACCCAAGGCAGATGTGATGTGGTGCACCTTGCGGACCCAGCGCACGAGCGCTTCTCGCGCCATGTTTTTTTCTCGTACCTGCACAAGATCGACGCCGCCGCGCAGCGCCGCTTGGAGCGTGAGCATCGGATCTGCAACGCAGAGTTCTCGCGTGAGCAGCAAGCAGAGGCGTGCGCCAGCGAGGGCGCGTAGCGTTTGGGTGCGTTGCGCTTCGGCACCGTTCATGGGGCGAGAGGTGAAGGGCCACCTCCCAACCAAGCCAGCAGTGTCGCCTCGTCGATCACTGGGATCTTCATGGCGACGGCTTTGCTCAACTTGCTGCCGGCCTTCTCCCCAGCCAGCACGAAACTGGTGCGACTGCTCACGGAGGAGGCCACGCTGGCGCCATGTTGGCGCAACAATTCCTCGGCGGCACGACGTTCGAGGGTTGGCAGTGTGCCAGTGACGATGGCAAAGATCCCTTGCAGCAAGCCTGCTGTTGGTCTTGCCGCGACAACTTGTGGGCGCACACCTGCGTGCAACAGAGCGAGGACTGAGGCGTGGTTCTCGGTGTCGGCGAACCACTGGCGCACGCTGGCAGCCACGACACTGCCGACTTCCGGAACGGCCTCCAGCTCTGCGTGTTCCGCAACCATGATTCGCTCGATACTCCCGAGCGCGAGTGCGAGTTTCTCTGCGATGACGGCGCCAACATGGCGGATGCCGAGCGCGAACAGGAAGCGTCCAAGCGTCGGAGTGCGCGCGTGTTCAAGCGCTTGCAGCAGGCGCGTGGCTGAGCGCTGGCCCATGCGTTCCAGTCCGGCCAAGGCCGTTTGATCCAGTGCGAACAATTGTGCGGGCTGGCGCACGAGTCCGCGATCGACGAGCTGATCCACCAACTTGTCACCGAACCCGTTGATGTCCATGGCATCTACGGATGCAAAATGCAGGATGCGGCCTTTCACTTGCGCTGCACAACTGTTGTTGGGGCAACGCACCGCCACTTCTTCTTCGTCGCGCACTACGGCGGTGCCGCACACAGGGCAGTGTTGCGGCAAATGCAAAGGCAGCGCTCCATGCACGCGCTCGTGCAGCAGCACCTTCACAATCTTCGGAATGACATCGCCGGCGCGTTGCACGACGACGCGATCGCCGAGGCGCACATCGAGGCGCACCATTTCGTCTTCGTTGTGCAGCGTGGCCGAAGAGACCGTGACACCTCCGAGGACGACAGGTTCAAGCACAGCCACAGGAGTCAACACGCCGGTGCGACCAACGGAAATTTCCATGCCCAGCAAGCGCGTGGCCTCTTCGCGCGGCGCAAATTTCCAAGCGACGGCCCAACGCGGTGTGCGCGCACGGAAGCCGAGCTCCTCTTGCAGTGCGAGGTCGTCGAGCTTGACCACCATGCCATCGATTTCGAAAGGAAGCTGGTCGCGCGTTGCATCCAATTCTGCGTAGCGCTGCAGCACTGCGGCGCTGCCTTCGCAGCGGCGGGACCATTCTTCGGCGATCGGCAGGCCCCACGCGTGCAGTGTCTCGAGCACGCTCCACTGTGTGCTGAGCCCGAGCGGCATCGCGTCGACAAGGGTGTAGAGCGCGATGCGCAGCGGGCGCTCGGCACTGATGGCAGAGTCCAATTGCCGCAGTGACCCGCTCGCGAAATTGCGCGGGTTCATGAAGCGGCCTTCAGCTTCGCTGCGGCGCTCATTGAAGCGCTGGAAATCGGCGGTGCTTACGTACACCTCGCCGCGTACCTCGAGATCCTGTGGAATGGGGATGCGCGACGCATCGAGGCGGAGTGGCAGCGAACGAATGGTGCGAGCATTGGGCGTGACGTCCTCGCCGGTTTCACCGTCGCCTCGGGTTGCTGCACGCACCAAGACCCCAGCGGCATACGTCAGCGAGATCGACACGCCATCCAACTTGGGCTCAACGCAGAAAACGGTGTCGTTGCGGTCGCTACAGCGTTTTGCGAACCCGAGAAACTCCGCCTCGTCGCGTGCGTTTTCGAGCGAGAGCATCGGAACGCGATGGTGCGCCGTGACGAAGCGTGTTTGGGGCGTTGCCCCGACACGCTGCGTAGGGGAATCAGGCGCACGTAGTTCGGGATGCTGCGCTTCTAAGTGTTGCAGCTCACGAAAGAGTCGATCGTAATCTGCGTCCGGAACGGGCGGATTATCGTGCAGGTAGTAGCGCTCGGAGGCGTCCTGCAGTAACAGACGAAGTTCGCGCACTCGCTCCACAACACTCATGCTCAGCTTTTATCACGCAGACGCAGGATGCGCGTCGGCTGCTGTGGAGCGGCGCGGACTCTAGAAAGCAGCCCAGTCGTAGTTCCCGGCGCCGTTGGGCATGAAGGTGATGTTGTTGATGCCGGTGTGCAGGCTGCCCCACGCGCCGAACGCGTAGGTCATGCCGAGGCCCGTTGGTCCCACATTGGGTCCGCCGACCGCGAATATCGTCGCTCCCAGATCGGTTGCGGCGCCACTGCCGGGAGCAAGCGTGCCAGCCCCACCTGTGCTGATTCCGAGGAACTGATTCGAGCTGGTTCCTACTGGTCCAGGCAGCGGCCCAACCGCGAGTCCGGTCAAGCCGTCGAACTGCACGGTGCCTGAAGAATCGATGATGAGGGCAAATGTGTTCGTCACCGTCGTGCCCCAGTAAATCATGTTGGTGTAGTCAACACGCACTGTGTTCGGATTCGGGGCAGAGAGCGTCACTGTGCTGCCAGCGGCGTAGTTCAAATCGCACCATGCACCGAAGAAGGGGTTGGCTGATGTTGCAGCGAGCGTCGTCGCTGTGAAAGAGACATTCGGAGTTGTGCCAAACATGGCGCGACCGTTGCTAATGACGTGCAGCAGGGTTTGCATTGCGCCGTAGAACGGAACGCCCGTTGGGCCACAAAGCGGCGCGGCACCGAGCAAATGGGTCGTGGATGTGTCATCACCGGTTGGGCCGGCCACGGAGGCGGCGCCGACCGTTCCGGTGAGTTGGCAGCCTTGCGAGAGTGCGAGTCCTCCGGGAGCTGTTGGATCGAGTGCGACCGTCTGTGCAGCTACGGTTCCCGGCGGAGTAGCGAACGGCACAACAAATGTTCCGGGTGATGGATAGAAAACTGGAAACGCACCACCGTTGATGAAGAACAGTGTGGGGCTGCCGAAAACCAGATTGAACACTGATCCATTGGGAAGGGTCATGCCACCTGCATTCGCGGCCACGAGAGGCCCGAATTGCACGCCAATCTCAAACGGGTTGCCGGGCGTCACTGCGAAAGTCGCCGACGAAATGGATCCGATGCACCGCGACACACTTGCGGGCTGATAGCTGGCGCCTACACCTCCGTTGATGTCCATGATGCATCCCGGCACGTTGACTTGGTACATGGGCGTCGAGTTTGCGGGCAAATAGTCGATGCGAATGATGGGCGCGAACTCGTTGTTGGAGAACGACCATGTCGCACTCGTGCAGTTGTTGAGCGTGCCGTAGCGATTGCCACCGACGGTGCCAGCAGCGCCGCTGGTGCCATCCATTTGCGGACCCCAAATGACGGTGGGTGTACCGCATTTCGTGAGTTGCACGATCAAGTCTTTACCGAGAGTTGGATCGAAAGTGAAAGGAGTGGTGAGTCCGAGCGGGATCCAAGTGGCGGTGGGAAATCCCACGTTAGCTGGCACAGCGGGACTGGTCCAAGGTCCGGTGCGGACCATGGAAGCGTCGATGCCCATGTTGGCCGCGTAATTCGTGTTGTGTGAACCCACGGTGTAGTTGTTGTTGGAACTGGCGAGCGTGGCCGTCAGATTGGCGAAACTAAACGCGTTGACGGCGTTAGCTGATGACGCTGCGCGCACATAGATCTCGCTGATGAGGATCTGATAGGTGGCGCTGAACTGAGCGGAGTCGTAGACCCACTGCCATTTCTGGTCGGGCGTGTTGTTGATGAGATAAGGCGTCGAGGATGGGCCATCCACAGCGTCGAAGCCGGCCGGCAGAGTCTGACTGAGCTGCGCCGGCGCGAGGGAGGAAGCGAAGCAGATGATGGCCGTGAGATACAAAGTGCGCATGGCGAACTCCGGGTAATGCAAGAGAGAATCCAAGGAATGACCGCATCAGATTAGAGCAGGCCAATGCCTAATGCAAAGGATTTGCCGCTGGTGCGCGGTTTGGCCGAAGTCAGGAAGTGGCGAGTCTCGGGGTAGGCGCGGGCTTGACCGAACGCTTGGTTTCCAGTGCGGAACCGAACACAACCTGCCAATATCCGAAGAAGAAGAGCCCGCAGAAGGGCAAAGAGGTCCACAGGCCTTCCCTAAGGGCATAGGCGAGCACAGCGGAGGAATAGAGCGCGCCGAGAACCTCGGCATACAGAATCACGGATTTGGCGCCCAAATAACGCCCGGTGGCGCAGCGGCCTTTGGGCGTGCGCACAAAGGCGCTGGTGTGGCCACACAGGGCTTCGATCACGGCGCGAGTCTGATTCATGGCGAGTCCGGTGCCCAATGCGAGCAACCCAGGAATCAGCAACAGATCGCTCGAGAGTTTTCGCCCGCGGGCGTGCAGTGTGGCGAGGAGGAATATGACCACCGAACCGGTCACCGCGAGGAACATTCCGAGATCGAGCCAGAAGCCAAGCCATCCGTCCGCGATGCGCGCGCGCAACATCAGCATCGGCAGCATGAAGATGAAGACAGGAACAGCCACGAGGTAGCAGAGGTTGCTGGTGAGGTGGAAGAACGCTTCCTTGCGTACCGACCACGGTTGACGTGCGCGGAGCACAGTGGTCAGCAATTTGCGCATCACTTGGATGGAGCCCTTGGCCCAGCGATGTTGCTGCGTCTTGAACGCGTTCATGCTTTCCGGCAATTCTGCCGGGCACACCACATCGTCGCGATAAACAAAACGCCAGCCGCGCAGTTGTGCGCGGTAGGAGAGATCAAGATCTTCCGTGAGCGTTTCATGGTGCCAGCCGCCAGCGTCCGCAATGGCGGCTTTGCGCCAAATACCAGCTGTGCCGTTGAAATTGAAGAACAGGCCATGACGCGAGCGCGCCACATGTTCGACGCGGAAATGGCCATCGAGCATCAGTGCTTGCAAGCGTGTGAGCAGATTGTGGTTTTCGTTCAGGTGACCCCAGCGGCTTTGCACCACGGCAACCGTCGGATCCGTGAAGTGGTCCATGGTGCGGCGCAAGAAATCTGTCGGTGGAACAAAGTCTGCATCGAAGATGGCCACGAAAGGGTGATGCGCGACTTTGAGGCCGGCTTCGAGAGCGCCAGCCTTGAAACCGGTGCGATCGCTGCGGTGCAGCAAGATGATGTCTGTGCCTTCGGACTTCAGGCGGGCCACCAGAGCACGCGCGATGGACGTGGTTTCGTCCGTGCTGTCATCGAGCACCTGAATCTGCAAACGCTCGCTGGGCCAATCTATGGCCGCTGCTGCCAAGATCACGCGTTCGACGACGCTGGATTCGTTGAACAGCGGCAGTTGCACCGTCACTCCGGGTACATCTGCTGCCGAGAAGGCGGTTGGCGTCGCGGGGGGCGAGTTCCGCGCGCTCCACCAGCGGCGCACGAGGCTGAAGCGGTGCCCGCCGTAGAAGGACAAAGCCACCAACATCGTCGCGTAGAGCGCCACAAGGATGCCCATGACCCACGTTGAGCCGTCGTCGCCCAAGACTGCATGTTGCAGCAGGCTGTTTTCGAAAAGAAACGCTGGGTGAGGGATCATCTTGGTCAACGGCGCCATTGCCGAGGCGCGGCGGGATTATAGGGTTGCGAGGCGTTTCTCCAAACGCCTATATGCCAATCATGGACGATCTTCTGGAACTGCTTGCATCCTATGACTATGCGCTCCCAGAAGAGCGCATCGCGCAGGAGCCTTGCGCAGAGCGTTCCGAAGCGAGGATGTTGCTCGTGCCGGGCGGCCACGAAGCGCTGGGTGATGCGTCCGTGACGGATTTGCCCGGGCTTCTTCGTGAAGGCGATCTCCTTGTGTTCAACGACACGCGAGTGCGTGCTGCGCGCCTCGAAGGAGTGCGTTGCAGTAGTGGCGGCCGTGCCGAGCTCTTGGTGTTGGATCACGATCAGCAGACCATGCGCGCATTGCTGAAGACGCGCGGCACACCGGTCATCGGCGAGCGTTTCGAATTCGCTGAGGGTGCTTTGATCTTGAAGCATGTGCGTGAGCTTGGTGATGGCCTGCATGAGCTCGGGCATGTATTGGGAGACGAACTCGCCGCGCTTCTCGAAGTGAGCGGACGCATGCCTTTGCCGCCGTACATTCGGCGCGCGCGTCACGCGGACCCGCGCGATGCTATGGATCGGGAGCGCTATCAAACGCTCTTTGCGCAGGTGGCCGGTGCGGCAGCCGCTCCCACCGCTGGATTGCATTTCACGCCGACGCTACTGCAGCGCTGCACTGCGGCTGGAGTGCAGCACGCGTTCGTGACATTGCATGTGGGCCTTGGCACTTTCAAGCCGATCACAGCGGAGCGGCTCGCTGACCATCTGATGCACGAAGAGGTTTACACCGTTCCCCAAGAAACAGTTCGCGCAGTGGATGCGTGCCGTGCTCGAGGTGGGCGCGTGATTCCCGTGGGCACCACCGCGCTGCGAGCCCTTGAGGCTGCATCTGCGAATCCTGTTGGGTTGACCGCACACAGCGGCAGCACGCGCTTGTTCATCCGGCCTGGATACGAGTTTCGTTGTGCTGATCTCTTGTTCACCAACTTTCATGCACCACGCAGCACGCTGCTGGTTCTGGTCTCCGCCTATTGTGGGCGCGAACGCATTCGCGCGGCGTACGAACATGCTTTGGCCAACGCCTATCGTTTCCTTTCCTATGGAGATGCGTGCTTGCTGAGTCCAACAACGGCAGGGCGTTGATCGTCTTGTCACAAAACGCGCCAAACCTCGGCGCCTTGTGGCGCGCCGAGGTCTGGGTTGGCATCAAGAGATGCGCGAAACAGGAATCAGAGGTCAAGGACTGCTGCGTTGCCTGCTGAAGGATCGACACCCAACATGCCGGTCACGGTACCACCACTGAGGAAGGTGACGGTGATGGTGGCGCCGATGTAGGCGTTTCCGGTTGTGTTCTGCACCGTGAACGAGTCGCAGTCGAATGCGAATACATCTGTGGCTGCTTCAAAGCTGGTGAAGTTGAATTGCAGGCCGGTGTTGCCCGTCAATGTTCCGCTAACCAATATACCGAGACCTGCATAACCCATGGCGTTGACCGAGGTGTCGAGGCCACACATGACATTCGAACCCAGACGATAGCTGGTGCCTGTCGCAAGAGTTCCGCCAGAGTTTAGGAGGCCGACGGGGTAGAAGCCACCCGCTGTGCCGCCATTAGTGATGCAGGTGGTGGCATCGACCACGACTTGCGTGATCGGATCAAGCCCGGTGTTCCAGATTTCCCAGAAGGTGGAAACTTGGATGGCGCCATTGCCGCGTGCTTCGACGTGGCAGTGCGCACCAGGGTTCACCGTTGCGGGGTCCGAGTACACAAAGGTCCCGCGGTTAGAGATGCCGAGGTTGGATGGGTACGCCGGATCTGGCGCAATCCACTGCATCTCGATGGAATCACCATGCTGGAACAGCCCGCCGGGCAAGGTGAAGGTCGATGGTGAGGTGATGTTGTACAGGTGCGGCAATGGCACTACTAGCATTGCAAGACCCGGAATCCCTCCGAGTCCGAGGCCGTCCGG
>SIAO01000028.1 GCA_009691765.1 Planctomycetota bacterium
GAGCAGTCGTGAACGCTTGCAGGCTCTCTTGCGTGTCACACATGGTGAAGCTGTTGCTGCACCAACGCCGTCGGTGGCTCCGGATCGCGCTCTGGACTTGCTTGTCAAGCGTTGCGACGAGGCGCTTGCTGGCGTGGATATGAGCTTGGCGGAAGCACGTGTGGAGCAACTTGCGCGCAGTGCTGCGCCATTAGTCGTCTTGAGCGCGGCCCGCGAACGTCTCGCACGCAAGCTGTTGCATTTGTGGGATGCGTCGGGCGCGTCCGTACGAGCAACCGAAACGCAAACTGCCGAGCGCAGCACTTTGCGACGCTGCCTTGCAGCGGCACTCACATTGAGTCAGGAACCCGATCTTTGGAGTGGTGCGGTGCGCCTCGAAGAAGCCTGTGCCGAGCCAGCGGCTGCGCTCGCGCTTGCTCGTCGCGCGCGCACGCAAGGGGTTGGTGAAAACAGATCTTTGGACCTCGCCGCGTTGCGCTGCACCGTGATGCTCGCCATGGATGCTGATCGCGCTCTGCGCGTAGGAGAAGCGCGTGGTTTGTGGGAGGAGGCTATTGAGCGTGCCGTGCGTGTGTTTCCCGAGCACAACCACACCGGAGTTGGCGCGCTGGACACACCGAGCTTGCGAGCGTTGGCGCTTGCGGCTGGTGGGCACTTGCTTTGGCTGCCCTCGGGGGCACAGCACATTATTGCGGGCGCTAACTATCGACGTGCCGGCGAGCTCTGGGCGCGTGTGTTGTTGGCAGCAGACCCTGATAGCCCAGCATCATGGGAGGCACGCTTCCACATTCTTCTTGCGCAGTGGGCGCTGCTGCGCGGCGGGCATGGTGAACGCGAGGATTTTCGCCAAGCACTGCGTCGAGTATCGCTTCTCAGCGCGGGGAAGTTCGACGACGGCCCGTGGGCAGCCTCCTTCCAATGGTTGGAGCGTCAGCAATCATGAAATGGCTTGCGCTACTTTTGTTTTCTGGAGTCCTAGTAGCGCAGGGTGCCGATGTCGTTTGGTTGCTTGATGGCAGCGCGTTGCGCGGCCAAGTCGCATTCGCTGGCAGCAATCTGGTGGTGTCACGGCAACAGCAACGCCCGATGACGGTGCAGCGTGCGCAACTGCTGGCTTTGGTTCCGGGTGACGCACCTCTCGCGCTTGGGCAAGCAGTGCAAGCACTTCGTGATGGCGAGCCTGGTGCTGCTGCGCGGTTCGCGGAAGAAGCCCTGAAGCACGCTGCAGACTCCCGTGTGGAGCAAGCGGTGCGCCACGTCTATGCGCGGGCGCGCCTTTGTCTTGGGCACGATGCTGCGGCTGAAGTGTTGCTCGCTCGTGTTTCTTGGCCGCAACAGGACGGACCACTGGCGCTTGATGCGCTCCATTGGCGGCGTGCAGCCATCCAGAACAGCATCGGCGCCGCTGCGGCTTCAGCACTCATGCTGCGCGCCACGCGTCACGAGTCCTTCGCGCGTTTGGATCAACATGAGGCCTTGTTGCTGCGTTCAGTCGAAGCTCTTTGCTTGGCGTCGACGGGCGCTCCCGGTGAGGCCGAGAGCCTGCTCGACAACTTGATTCAAGAAAGTGCACTGGCTCCAGATTCCGCCAGTTCCGTAGTGTTGCATGCAGCGCGTGCGCGGTTGATGCGACCGCTGGGCACGCCCAAAGCTCAGCAAGCCATGCAGCGTCTGAGAGCGCTGGCATGCGCCACGGCGCAGGGTGAAGCGGCGTTGCTCGATGCGGAAGAGCACATAGCGAAGGGGCGGCCAGAGCTTGTGCTGGCGCTTTTCCATGAGCCCACACGCTGGTTTGCTGGCGATGGCAGGTCGGCGTTTCTGATGGCGCGTGCGGCACAGTTGCTGGGTTTGGCGGGTGATGAACGCATGCGTGTTGCGAGTCTGGCGCACTTGCGCTCTATCGCGGGGCGCTGCGAAGATCCGTTCAGCGCAGGGGCCGCGTCGCGCTTGCTGCGTGGGGAACTCTGAGCATTGAGGGAGACGGCATGAAACTCTTCGTTCGCACCTGCCTGTTTTTGTTTCTGTTAGCGCTGCCGCTGGCAGCCGCCGCACCTGAGCGCGAAGATTTCTTGCTTTTGATCTTGCGAGCGGGCGGGTTCTTCGGCTGGTGCATTTTTGCTTGTTCCGTGATCGGTGTTGGCCTGCTCTTGGAGCATGCGTTCTCGATTTCTCGCCGCAAACTGTTGCGCAATGACGACGCGGTGCAGTTGCGCCAGTTGTTGCTCACAGGTGACGCTGTGGTTGCTCGCGAGTTTTGCAGCACACGGCAAGGCTTGATTCCCGCAGCGATTGGCGCTGCGCTTGCGCGCGCAGGCCAAGGTCGTGAAGCGATGGAGCGCGCTGCAGGCGAGCGCTTGGATGAAGAGAGCGTTCGGTTGCACGCAAAAATCGGCTGGGTGGCGCTGCTTGCCAATCTCTCACCTTTGTTGGGGCTCCTCGGCACCGTGAGTGGAATGCTGTGGTCTTTCGGTGTCATCGAACAGATGACCAATCCAGCACCGGCGGACCTCGCTGGAGGCATCAAAGAAGCCTTGGTGACCACGCTTCTTGGGTTGTGCGTGGCTATCCCATTGACCGTGGGGTTCTTCTTCTTTCGCGACCGCATCGTGGCCTTGGGCTTAGATGCGAGCAGCGAGGTTGCGATGCTCCTCGACGACTTCTGCGCGAATCAGGACTGAACGATGCGCGTGCCGCGATTCCCACACTATTTGCCTGGGCCTGACATGACGCCCATGATTGACTGCGTTTTCTTGTTGATGATCTTCTTCATGGTCAGCACGGACATGGGTGCTGGCGTGGCGACGGCTGTACAGCTTCCCGACGCGGCGGCGGCGAGTCCTGAAGATGAGGAAGAGCTCGGTCACACTTTGGTTGTGGATGTTGTGGACAAGCCAGCGCCCGCCAACGCGCCTGGCGCAGCGAGTCCGCCACCCATTCTGCTCGACGGACGCCCCGTGGCGAGTTTGGAGGAACTGCGAGTGTTGTTGCGTCGCCGCAGCGACCCCCGCCGCTTCCCAGAGCGCAGTGCCGGCCTCGTGCCGGGCACCACGCTTTATCCCTCTGCAAGGCGTCTGCGCATTCGTTGCGATCGCGAACAGTTGTGGGGTTGGGTGAGCGCGGTCATGGAACTGTGCACGTTGCGTCGCGGCGTGCCGCTTGAACGCGAGATAGAAGAGAGTCCTCTGCTCCGGCATATCGAAATCGCAGTGCTGCAGGGGGCGCAAGCACGATGAAGACCAAGGGTTGGCAGCACAACACTCTGCAGCGCCTCCTCGAAGTGACGCCTGCCGTAACCACCACGCCGTTGATTGATGTCGTGTTCTTGCTGCTGATCTTCTTCCTGTGCACGCTGCGCTTCCGCAGCGTTGAAGCACGTTTGACTCTGGATCTGCCGATGGATCGTGGACTTGGAGGATTGGCCGTCCAAGCGCTGCAAGAGCCGCTCCGGCTTGAACTGATCGCGGAAGGCGCAGCGCCGCCAGGCTCGACCGCTTGGCCGCTCTTGCTGCGTCGCCGCGGTGCGAAGGTGCCGATTGGCCGCATTCTCGGCCTTATGCAGGACCCGACAGATTCGCGGCGCACGTTGCTACTCGCAGACCCACCAGACACGTTGCAGCGTTTGGAAACATGGCTTGGTGAAATCCACCGTGAGCTGGGCGATCACCCTGTTCGTGTGGAAGCGGGGGAGCAGTGCGCGCATGCGGCCGTGGTGTCCGTGATCGACACGGTGCTCGCCGCAGGCTTCAAACGCGTGGACTTCAGTGCTGCACCAACCAGGCCCGAGTCGCGCCTCGTGCCGCGTTGATAGGCTGCGCTTGTGATCTTCCGCAGTTTCTATCTGTTCTTGATGTTGTTGTTGCTCTGCGCATGCGGCGACAGGCCGGCAGTTGCGCCTTCGGTGTTGATCATCTCCATCGACACGTGTCGCGCAGACCACTGCGGTTGGCTGGGCGCTCGACTTCCTGATGGTTCTTCGCCAACACCGGTGTTAGATGCCCTCGCTGCAAGAGCGGCCGGGCCGCGAGAAGCTCTGTCTTGCGTGCCTCTGACCCTGCCCGCGCATGCCACCATTTTCAGCGGCTTGCTGCCTGATGCGACGGGCGTGCGCGAGAATGACTCTTTCAGTGTGCCGCCCGCGGCAGAGCGCGGTTACAGCTTGCTTGCCGAGGAAATGCGCGCTGCCGGTTGGGACACGGCTGCATTCGTTTCTGGACAACCGCTCGAGCGCGCCGCTGGTTTGGATGCAGGCTTTCGTCTCTACAGCGCACCTGAGCGAGGCCTCGCGACGGAAGGTGAAGTGCGCTTTCGCGAACGGGATTGCAAGGAGACCACGGACATGGCGCGTGGTTGGTTGCAACAAGAGCACACAGCGCCTTGGCTGCTTTTCGTGCACTACTTCGATCCGCATCAACCTTGGCAACGGCGCTTTGAAGGCGCTGGCTTGCCGCAGGGCGCGCACGCCGACTACCAATCGGAAATCATGGCGGTCGACCGTTCCATCGGCACTTTGCTCGCTGCACTGCCAGACATCAAAAACACTCTGATCATTGTGCTCGCAGATCATGGCGAGGGCCTCGGTGAACACGGCGAAGAGACGCATGGTCATCTGGTGCACGACGCAACACTCCGCGTGCCGTTCTTGATGCTGTTGCCCGAGGGAGTGAACAGTCGGCGGCAACTGCATCCACCAGCACGGCTTGAAGATGTCACGCCCACGGTGCGAGCTGTTGCAGGGATAGCGCCCAAGGCGGGGGATGGCGCGAGCTTGTTGGAAGCCTGTGATTCTGCTGGTTGGCGGAGCGCCGCTGAAACGCTGTATCCGTGGTTCCAGTATCGCTCCGCGCGCGAGCGCAGTTTCCGCGATGCTGCTTGGAAACTCGGTGATTCTGGTGCAACGACGAGTTTGCATGCTTGGGCGAGCGACCCTCATGAATTGAAAGACGTTGTCGCTGAGTCTGCGGAGATTGTATTCCGCTTGCAAAACGAACTCGCGGCCCATGCTGTGCGCGAACGCTCTGGCCGAGCAACGACGCGCGATGTGGAACCGAGCGCGCATGCGCCGTACATGGGCGGTCGCAGTGCGACGCAGCGTGTGAGCCCGACGGACAGCGAGAACCGGAAACTGCCGCAGGTGAGAGCGCAATTCAAGACTCTGGAGTTGCTCGAAGCTGCACGCGAACGGATTCGCGCGGGGAAACCTGCCGAAGGCTTGTTGTTGCTGGCTCCGTGTGTGTCCGAGGCCGAGAAGAACCCGGCGTTGTTGTTCTGGATGGGTCGTTGCGCCGACATGGCGTCGCGGGACACAACTCTCGAACCGGCGTCGCGCATAGCTTTTGCGGATCAGGCATTGCAGCATTACGACAAGCACTCCGAATTGTTCGCTGATCCCCGCTCCGGCGATGCTGCTTTGCGAGTACTTCTCGAGCGTCACGCGATCACTGGCGATAGCGCCAACTTGACCAAGATTGAGCGTCGCGCCACAGGCTTGCTCAATGTTCGCGGCCCGCGGGCTCTCACGCTCGCGCTTCGAGGACGCGCCCGGGAACGAGCCGGAAACCTCGCTGCTGCGTTGCAGGATTACGCCGCCGCAGCGGCACTTTCACCCGACGATGAGCGCCTGCGTCAGGACCTACAGCGCATCCGCGAAACCCTCGGCCACAAGTAGCTCCATAAGTCATTGCGCTGCAATACTATGGGCTATTTTTCGTGGGTGGTTGACGCTCCCTCGCATCGCTGCTTACAATCCCGCGCCCCCAAGGGGGTGGCTTCGTTAGCGGAGTCGCGGTGCCGAGTTGGAACGGCCTCGCAGAAAAACCTATCGGCGCATGCGCGAGCAATCGCTTTGGGAAGTCGACTCTTTCGTATCTGGAGAAGCATCCGTGAATCAAGGTCGAGACTATAAGTCGTTGGTGGCCAGCGCTGCCCCTTCCTTCGCTCTTGTGGCCTGTGCGTTTCTGTTCGCCTGCTCGCAGGCGACAGAAGAATCTGCGCAAGTCACGGTGACCGAGAGTGCTGCTGTGGCTACCGTCGAGGTGGTTGCTGCCGCACCCGCTAATCAAGACAACGCCGCTTTCGCGCGTGAGCAGGAAGAGCGCCGCCTCTCGGTTCAGAAGCAGGACCTCCTCGTGGATAGCTACCTCGCAGCTGCACGCCAGTTTGTGACTGGCAGCGATTTTGAGAAAGCGGAAGCCAGCATCTTGCAAGCACTGCAAGTGCGCGCGACCGATGCCCCAGCCATCGAGATGCTGAAGCAAGTGCGCTCGCTACAGGGCCACAACGTGGACACTCTCGAAGAGATGGGCACTTACATCACCAACAAGCGCGCATTGATCCGTCAGCAACAGCTGGCGTTGGTCAATGACGGTTGGGTGAAAGCCAATCAGGCTCATGCGCGCAAAGAACTCGATGAGGCCCGCATTGAGCTCGAAAACGCCAAGTTGATGATGGATTTCGATCCTTATCAGACGGACTTCGGCGCGTTGCGCGGCGATGTTGGCACCATGCTTGCTCGCGTCGGTTCTGAATTGAGCGCGGCCCGTAAGGCCAGCGAAAATTCTGCGTACCGCGAGGCCTATGAGTCCATGCGCGAGCAAGAGGACCGCCGCGTTGCGCGCGAAGCGGAGCAGCTTCGATTGATGCTGGTCGAAGCCATCGAGAGCTTCCAACGCCAAGATTTCGACAATGCTGAACTGCTCGCACGCAAGGTGCTCAACAAGGACCCGCGCATCAGCAAGGCGCGTGAGCTCCTTGATGTTTGCGATCGCGCACGGCACGCTTCGTGGCGTGAATCATTCTTTGAGCAGCGTCGCGAGGAATACACGCGTTGGCTCGAACAAGTGCGCGAGACCCAAGTGCCCTACACAGAACTGCTCCAGATGATGGATGCAGATCGTTGGGAGGAATTGGGCCGTAAGCGCCGCCGCGGTGACGCGGTGGATGCTGCTGGTGAAGACAGCGAAGCCGTCAAGGTGATCAAGGCCAAGCTCGAGAACGAGTCGGTCAGCATTGATTACGGTGCAGAGCCGGCCAGCTTCAATGATGTGATCCGTAATCTGCGAGCCACGCAGGGATTGAACATTGTTGTCGACAGCGAAGCGCGCACAGCTAAGGGTGAAGAGCCAGTGAGCCTCACCCTTGTGAACCAGAAGTTGGGTGTGGTGCTCAAGACCATCCTCGAGAATCTGGGTTTGGCTCACACCTATCGCGATGATGTGCTCTACATCACCACGAAGGAAAAGGCGTACGGCAAGACTTTCCCGCGCATCTATGAGGTGCGTGACTTGACGGTGGCTCTGCCGCACTTCAAAGCGCCAGATCTAACCTTGCGCAACTCCGGCACCGGTGAGGCGGCCAAGACGGCCATCTGGGGCGAAGACCTCGAGAAGACCACGGACACGACGCTCGACCGCTTGCTCGACTTGCTGCGTGAAAACGTTGGCCGCGGGCTCTGGGGCGAAGTTCCCGGGTTCAACTTGCAGCCCGGTTCCGGCCAAATCGTGGCCACTGCAACGCCAGAAATCCACAAGCAAGTGGAGAGCTTCCTGAACGACCTGCGCCGTTTCACCAAGGTGTCGGTGCATGTGGAAGCGCGCTTCATCAGCATCAACAAGGCGCAAATCCTCGATGTAGGCACCGACTTCCGCGGTCTCGGCGGCAGCAATCCCGGCACGCTCGCGCTTCTGGACGACGTGACCAACGGTGCGCCTTACAACTCTTCAGCCGCGAATGACAATGGCGGCCCCGGTCTGCCGGCGGGTGCAAGCCTCTCGCCGAGCGCTGGCGCCTTCTACAACGTTGGTAACAACGGCGACATCCGTGCGCGTACGGAGAACATCTTCAACCGTGCACTCGGCGGTTTGCTGAGTTCCCGTGGTGGCATGTCATTGTCCTTCTCGATCCTCGATGACGTGCAGCTGGGCATGCTCATGCGCGCCGTGGAGAAGACACTGGACTCGAGCGTGGTGAATGCTCCGCGTTTGACGATCTACAACAATCAACGCGCCAATTTGACACTCGTGAACCAGATTTCCTACGTGCGTGACTACGACGTGGAAGTGGCGCAGACCGCGTACATCGCCGATCCTGTGATCGACGTGGTGCAAGATGGTCTCACTCTTGATGTTCGCCCCACCGTGACCCACGATCGCAAGTATGTCGAGCTCGAAGTGCAGCCCGCGTTGGCGACCATCAAGCGCCCGATGAAGACCTTTGAGTCGAGCCTCTCAGGCTTGACTTCGGCGGTGGTCATCGAGATGCCGGAGTTGAGCTTCACGCGTGCTCAGACCAACGTGCGTGTGCCGGACGGCGGCTACGTGGTCATCGGTGGCATGAAGTACGTGAAGACTGAGGACTTCCGCTCCGAGACACCAATCTTGTCCGATATCCCGATCCTTTCCTTCTTCTTCAGCCGCAAGGGCCGTTCGGATGAAATCAGGGATCTGATCGTAGTCTTGCATGTGAAGATCTTGGATCTCACGGAGCAGGAAACGCTTTTGGTGAAGTGATCCATTAGCGATCAACATTCGCAGTGTGACGGCCCGTGCCCGCCTACGCGGGGACGGGTCGTTGTCATGAGGGGCCATGCTGCAAGCCATCTTCTTCGACATCGACGACACGCTCTTCAGCACATCGATCTTCGCCGCTCGTGCGCGCGAGAACGCGATGGATGCAATGATCGATCTCGGCTTGCGTACGCCTCGAGAGAAGTTGCTGCGCGAGTTCCACGAAGTCATCACGGAGTTCACTTCCAACTACGAGCACCACTTTGAGCGCCTTCTCGCGCGCCTACCGGAACAAGATGTCGTCGGATTGAATAGCGCGTTGCTCGTGGCGGGAGGTGTCGTGGCCTACCACGAGACCAAGTTTCGTGAGCTCGCCGCACATGACGATGTCACGGAGGTGTTGCAGGTTCTCTCGCGTCGTGGACTGACGCTCGGCATCATCAGTTCTGGCCTCACGCTCAAGCAGATGGAGAAGCTCATCCGACTGCGTGTGACGCCGTACATCGACCATGGCGCC
>SIAO01000020.1 GCA_009691765.1 Planctomycetota bacterium
GCATCTTTGTTGCTTTCGATGGGCTGCGGCCCAGTGACCCCGGTACCGACGGTTGTAGGTTGTTCGCCCAACAACGGCACGAGCCTTGGTGGCACGACAGTCATAGTCACGGGCACGGGTTTAACGACCACCGCGCAAACGACGGTCAAATTCGGCGGTGTCCTTGCCGGTGGTGTGAATGTCACTTCCGCAACTTCGCTCACCTGCGTTACGCCGGCTTCAGCGAGCGCTGGTGCCGTTGCAGTGGAAGTCACCAATCAGAATGGTGTGGGAACTCTCGCGAACGGTTTCGTCTATGTGCTGCCGGCGGGGACGCCGACACTGAGCTCGCTCAGCCCGAATACGGGCCCCACCAGTGGTGGCAGCTTGCTGGTTGCCACGGGCACCAACTTCAACACGACAACACGCTTCCGGTTTGGCAGTACCTTCGCGATGGCCGTGATGGTGATGGGTCCAACGCAGGCCATTGTCGTGTCGCCAACAATGGCGGTGTCTGGCGCTGTCAGTGTCACTGTGCTCAACGGCGCTCTCAGTAGCACGCTTGCCAATGCATTCACTTTCACCAGTGGTGGCCAGGCGTCTTTCTGGAGCGACAACTTTGAAGGCGCCAGTGCAGGTTGGACCACAGGCGCAACTCTTGGCGCCAATCAGTGGGCTCTCGGGGTCCTCCCAACGGCGCCTGCTTACGACCCCACGGTGGCGCACAGTCCGACGAAGGTGCGCGGCACAGTATTGACAGGCAACGGCGACTATGCCAATAGCCGCAACATGTGGCTGCGCACACCCGCCATCAATTGCACTGGCAAGACAGGCATCCATCTGCGCTATTGGCGTCACCTGACTTGCGAAGATGGTCTCTATGATCAGGCCAAGATTCGGGTTAGCACCAACGGCACCACATGGACGCAACTTTGGACCAATGTGGTTGGCGGAGGCAACACCAACCACATTGATGCCGCTTGGTCGCTGCATGACATCGATATCAGCGCCTACGCCAACAACCAAGCCACGGTATACGTGCAATGGGAATTGGCGACGGACACTTCTGTGGTGTTCGGCGGGTGGAACATCGACGATGTCGAATTCACTTACACCGCGCCCGCGACCAGCATGGGCACCGCGACGCTCGCGTTGAACAGCACGGGCATCGGCGACTTGCAGGTGGTCGTGAACGCACCCGGCTACGCCGGGTCACCGTGCATCAACTTCTTCTCGCTCAACACATCAGCGTTGGTGAACACGGGGCCATTCTTCGGCCTCACGCCTGATGCGAACACCTTTAGCGTGATCTCGTTGCCCTTCGGTACCGAGCCCTTCATGGTGCTCCTCAACGGCGCCGGCCAGTACACATGGGGCGCGCTCGGCGTCAGCATGGGTCTGCCACCTGGCTTCGGTCTCGATATGACTTCGGTGATCCTCGGAGGCCCTGGCGTCGCAGCCAAGTCCATCGCGGTCCGACGCATCTTCTGATCTTCGGCCGACAATTCTGAACCGACGCGGCGCGCGGCGAGGCAAACCCTCTCGCGCGCCGTGTGCGCTATTCGAGGCGCACGGTGCGGTAACCCCCGCGCGACCGGAACCAGAGCAAGATGAGCAGAAAGATCCCGGCCATCGCGGCGGGGATCCACGCATCCGTTTTGAGCGTGCGGCGGTCTCCTGCAATCTGTGCGTCGTGGACTGCGCGTTCTGCGGCGCTGAGCGCATCGAGAGCCTTCGCGGGATCTCTATCAGCAGTGGCGTTGAGGTTTTCGCGCGCCACTTTCAGCTTCGCGTCGATCGCACCAGTCTTCTTCGCATCGAGCCCGTGAGCTTCGCCGAGGCTGAGGAAGTTGCTGGGCTTCTCAGCGCGATACTCAGCTACCAGTGCGGGCGCGTTGACTTCGAGAGCTTCGCCGCTGAAACGGTCCTTGGCATAACCGAGGCCGGGCAATCCGATGAGCCCCGCCGACATCATGCCGATGCCGCCCATGATGCTGATGGCAATGGCACCGGTGCGTGGGAAGCGATCGGAAGTGACGGCGAGCATGGTGGGCCAGAAGAAAGTCTTGCCCACGGCATAGACGAGCAATGCGCCCATAGCGCCGCCGAACGCAGTGAGCCCAGCCACGAAATTCAGTCCGAGGCAGGCCAGTAGCGCGCTCACGAACAAGATGCCGATGGGCGAGAGCTTGAGGCGGCCTTCAATCCAGCGTGCGCAGAAACGCAGCAAGAACATCGTGGCGGAAGTGATGACAAACAAGATTTTTCCTTGTTCCGAACTCAGGATGTTGCCGGTGATGTTTTGAATCCAACCATCGGTGCCCAACTCGACCGCGCCGACCAACGCGTGTGCGAGGAACAGCGTGAACAACAAGATGGATCCGAGCGCAAAGCGCGTGAGCCAGCCCACCGTGAGCAGCAGCGCTCCAGCGATGCCCCATGCGAGCGAGCGATCGAGATGCAGTGCATCGGAGAAGAACAGCGCGAGCAGCACGCAAACCACGGAGGCGCCCAAGAGGCCGACGTCTTTCAACATTTCGCCCAGAGGCAGGCCTTTGGCGGACGCTTCGCTCTTGGGCATGTGTTGCTGGAAGAACATCAATCCGTACAGCACCACGGGAACAAGAAAGATGCCGAGTTGCAGTTTCCAGTCGAGCTCCATGCGGTCGTCGAGAACCCAGCCCACAATGCCGCCGAGCACCAATCCGAGCGGCCAGCTCGCGTGCAAGATGTTCAAATAGTGCGTGCGATTCGTGGGATACAAAGTGGCCACGAGTGGATTGGCCACGGCTTCGAGCGTGCCGTTGGCCACCGCGAACACAAAAGTTCCCCAGTAGAGCAGGTCGTAGGCCGCACTCGCGGCTGTTTCATCGCCAGGCGCGAACGTGATGAGCGCTGAAAGCACATGCAGCGCAAATGCCACAACCACTAACTTGCCGTAGCCGAGTCGGTCCGCCACGAGCCCGCCAACAATGATGCCGAAGCAGAAACCTGTGAAGCCCGCGCCGGAGATGCTGCCAAGTTGCTCGTTGGTGAAGCCCCAAGCGCGGCCCCAGTTATCCAAGATCGCGCCACGGATGGCGAATCCCATTCCTGCAGCGAGAATTGCAGTGAAACCAGCGATCAGCAAACGGCGCGCGTTGGTGGCGTTGGACGGATTCATGCTGAGAGACTCCTTGGTCAATCGGGCAAAGTGAAGCGTGGCAATTTCACGGTGGTGCCACCGCGCAGTGCGGATGCGTGGGCGCATAGCCCTGTGCAAGTCCAGTTGGCGGAACGACGAGCATCAGGGAAGGGCGCGCGTCGTTCCACCATGGCGCGCACGAATTCGTGCACGAGATGCGGGTGAGAACCGCCATGCCCCGCGCCCTGCGTGAAGGACAAATGTGTTTTGGCCGCGATGTCGTAGACACCTTTGGTCGTGAACGGCCGCAAGCTCTTCGGCAACAGGCGTGCGTAGTCCGGCGCGCGCACGGGCTTCGGGATCTTCGCCTCGGGGCGCTTGGCTGTGTGCAGAATCAGCGGCTCGTGCTCGACGAGCGGCCATTCCACCGACGCTTTGCTGCCATACACATCAAGGCTCTCGCGGTACTGCCGCGCGGTGTCGAACAACGAACGCAAGATACGCGGCGTCACGTTGCTGTCGGCGCAGCGGATGTGTGCGCTCTCTACAGCGAAGGGCGAGCCATAGTGAGCTTGCAGTTCCTTGCGGATGCTGCCGGACCCGAAACACGAAACGGCGGTGGCGCTCAAATCTGCCATGCCGAGCACGGGTCCGACGCAGTGCGTCGCGTACCACATGGGCGGCAATCCCGGCCAGTAGTTTGGCCAGCCATCCATGTCTTGTTGGTGTGTGGCTTGCAGGAACTGCAACTCGCCGAGCTTGCCACTGCGCAACAGCTCGCGCATGTACAGAAACTCGCGCGCGTAGACCACGGTTTCCATCATCATGTACGTGAGGCCTGTGCGGCGTTGCAGAGCGACGATGCGGCGGCAGTCGGCAATGCTCGTGGCCATGGGCACCGTGCAGGCTACATGCTTGCCGGCCTTCAGCGCTGCGAGCGTCATAGCTGCATGATCGGGAATCGGTGTGTTGATGTGGACGGCGTCGATGTCTTGATCTGCGAGGACATCTGCGAAGCTGGAGTAACGCCAAGGAACATCGAAGGCATCGCCCACCGCAGCGAGCTTCTTGGGATTGCGCTGGCAAATCGCGACCAGTTCGGCGTCGGGGTGGCGCTGATAAAGGGGAATGAACTCAGCACCGAACCCGAGCCCAATAATGGCCACACGCACTTTCGCCATGCTGCACCTTCCGAGCGACGCCGCGGGAAAGCGCGGGCGCACGCGGGAAGTTAGGCGCGCCGTGGGTGAATGGTCAAGCGTGGCGCGCGGCTCTGGGCTTACTGATTGACGGCTTGTTCCAGCGCGGGCAGCGCGGCGGCGAGCATGGTGCCGACCTTTTCCAGCGAGCGCTGATCGAGATTCTCGAGCGTGTCATGGACCGTGTGCCACCAAGTGGAGGTATCGAAGGCGTGGTCGATGAGGTCTACGCAAGGCACTTTCGCATCGCGGAAAGGCACATGGTCGTCCACGGCGCTGAACGGGCGCGCGAGGAGGTTGTAGCCCAACACATCGCGTGAAGTGCGCTTCAAGATGTCCTTCAAATGCGCAGAGGAGTTGGCGTCATCGGCAAGCAGAATGTTCTTCGTGCCCACCATGTCCACCAACACCAAGCCCCTCACGGGGTATTCCGCGAGGTGCTTCACAAACTCGCGGCTGCCGTAGGTGTTGTCGTTGTTCGTGTGCCAATCCACATAGGCCTCTTCACCGTCGAAGAACAAGAGCCACAGCGTGTTCTCGCGCGGCGTGGTCTTTGCCCTCACCACTTCCGCTTTGACCAGTTCGATGACCAAGGCCACCGATGAAGCCGCGTCGTTGGCGCCGAGGAACTTGAATTCTTCGAAGTGCTTCGAGTCGTAGTGCGCTGCGAGAGCGAGGCCGCGGGTGTTGCGCCCAGGAATGCGTGCAATGATGTTGGTGAAAGTGGTTTTGCCTTGTGTCGGCGGGTTTGGAGTCTTGGCTTCGAAGCTCTGCTCGATGATGTCTTTCGCCGCGATGCCCACTTCGGCGAGCATGGATTTGATCTCGAGGCGCGTGCCGAGGCTGCCTTTGCTGCCGGCAACGCGTGGGCCCCAAGACAGGATGCGCT
This sequence comes from Planctomycetota bacterium, assembly GCA_009691765.1. GTDB lineage: Bacteria > Planctomycetota > SXUL01. The sequence goes on from SIAO01000020.1 coordinate 5,192, forward strand.
TGGTGCGTTGCAGCACAGCGGCGCCGTCGACAGTGGTCTTCCAGTCTTTCTCTTGCTCCGCTGGTTCAGGTGTTGGCGCGGGGACCGCTTTGCCATCGCAAGCGGTGAGCAGCAAAGCAGCGAGGAGCATCAACATGATGGAACGAAGCATGCGAGGACCTTTCCCGGGGCCCCATGGTAGGGTCCGAGCCTTGCTGCGGAAGGGCCCGCCGCGCAGGAACGCAACCTATGGATAGCCGCCAAGTGCAAGCCGCCGCCACTCTCTTGCGCGGCGTTGCCAGCGAAACCGCTGTGGTGCGTTCCGCAGCGCTGGACGCACTCGCTGGCGGTCGTGTGTATGTGAAGCTCGAATCGCAGCAACGCACAGGGGCCTTCAAGTTTCGCGGGGCTTTTCATGCAGTGGCGCGGCAAAGCGCAGCGTGTGTGGCGCGGGGCGTGGTCACGGGGTCCAGCGGCAACCACGGCGCGGCTTTGGCGCAGGCGGCCACACTGCACGGCGCTCGTTGTCTCGTCGTGATGCCGACTGATGCGAGCGATGCCAAGCTGGCCAATGTGCGTGCTGCTGGCGGTGAAGTGCTCTTGCATGGCCGCAGTTCTGACGAGCGACTTGCTATGGCAGCGCAGATCGCCGAGCGCGAGGGCCGCGTGCTCATTCCGCCCTACGACCACGAGGATGTCATTGCTGGTCAAGGCACCTGTGCTTTGGAAGCGTTGCAGCAAGTGCCAGACATGGATGTGTTCGTTGCGCCGTGTGGTGGTGGCGGATTGCTTGCGGGCTGCGCGTTGGGGTTGCACGGTGTCGCGCCCCATGTTCTCGTGTACGGCGCGGAAGCGGCGCTTGCGAGCGACACGCAGCAGAGCTTCGTGCGCGGCGAACGCGTTGCGATCGCGCTGCCTGCCACGATTGCGGACGGCATGCGCAATCTGACTCCCGGGGCGCTCACATTTCCCATCATTCGAAAGCACTGCAAAGACATTTTGCTCGTGGAAGAAGCCGAGATTCGCGCCGCCATGCGTCTCATCAAGGAGCACCTCGGCTTGATGATCGAACCCACGGCGGCGGTGGCGCCAGCGGCGTTGTTCTTCCGGCGTGTCGTCTTGAATGGGCGCAGCTCCGTTGCGGTGGTCAGCGGCGGCAACATCAGCGCAGCCGATTGGCATGCGCTCGCGGAGTCATGAGCCACGCCGCCATGCAAGTGAGAGCGCACGCGATTCCGGGGTTTGACACCGCGTTGGTGCGCGCGCATGTGTTGCGTTGTGCGCAAGGTGACAGCGTGGATCTGTGCATTGATGCAGCGGGCTTGGCGCTTGGGCCTTTGCACCGTGGTCGTGGTCGTGCGTATCTCGTGCGTGATGTTGCGGGAACTGCGCTGCGCATTACGGAACAAGCAGAGCAGCGCGAGGGTTTCCTTCCCGCTATCGGCGCTCACTCGCATCTCGCTCGCTGGCGCGCAGCGCACACGCAGCGGCGCGCTTTGGCCATTACGGGTCAAGGCAATCTCGGCATCAATAAGGGCGTGCTCGCGGCAACAGCGAATGGCGTCGTTGGTGTTCAAGGCGCATGGAATGGCGCGTTGCACGTGCATGCTGATGGTTCGGTGTCAGCGCTGACGCTGGATGCCGCTGTGGAAGTGGGTTCGGTGTTGCATGCGCCCACAGAAGGTTTCGTGCTCACGGGGCCGTTGTTGCTGCGAGCAGGCAAGGCGGTGGCCCCGGAAACGAGCGTGTACGCCGACCCGCGTCACTTGTTGCGCTTCGCTTGGGTGCAGACTGCGACGGGCGAGCGCGTAGATTTCGGCCACGACGAGCTGCTCGCTGATCCGCAACGCTACGAGGCGGCGGTGCACGGTGTACCGCAAGAGTTCTCATTACACGTGCAGTTGCCGGCTGACGCGCGCTTTGACGCACCGTTGGTATCGGTTGCCGTGGATGCCGCGAACCTGCGCCGCGACCTCGCGTGGAAGGGTTACCACGAGTGTGCTCACGCGACCGTGCCAGGAGAGTTCTCCATTCTTGGCAATGATGCGCGGCTCGTGTTTCTTCCGGGTTTGTATCCACACCATGTTTTGGCGGCTGATGAGGGCGGGCGCTTGCTCGACATCGTGATCTCTGGGCTCAGCAACCGCGCTGGTGTGACTGTGTATGAACTGGCGCGAGACTTGGAATCCGCCGGAGTGCGCGAGGCCATCCTTCTGGACAACGGCGGTGATGTTGGTTTGTTCGACGCCACGACCGAGATTTGGCGCGTGCAACCCGCAGAGCCGGATCGAGCGCAGTGCTGGCCACTCACAGCGAGTCTCATTCATCACGGTCCTGCCGCATAGGATTGCGGCCATGCGCTACCGCCGACTCGGCATCACGGGCCTCGAAGTTTCGGAACTCTCTTACGGAACTTGGGTGACATTTGGTACGCAGCTCGATCAAACGCATTGCACACGGATGGTGCAGCACGCGTTCAGCAGAGGCGTCAACTTCTTTGATTGCGCCGAGGTTTACGCTGAAGGTGAGGCCGAAAAACTCTTGGGCGTTGCGTTGCGTGAGTTGCCGCGCAGCGATTATGTCGTGAGCACCAAGATCTACTGGGGCGGCACGGGCCCGAACAAGGAAGGCCTGAATCGCAAACGCCTCGTAGAAGGCACGCAAGCGTCGTTGCAGCGGCTGGGCCTCACGCATGTTGATCTCCTCTACTGCCACCGGCCCGATCCGCACACGGCTGTCAGCGAAGTTGTGCGCAGCATGAGCCTCTTGGTGCAACGTGGCTGCATGCATTGGTGGGGCACGTCTGAGTGGAGCGCAGCGCAAGTGCGCGAAGCGTTTGAATGTGCGGAGCGGTTGCATCTTGTGCCACCTTCGATGGAGCAACCGCAATACAACTTGTTGACACGGCAACGCGTTGAGCAGGAGCTGTCACCGCTTTGCACCAACCCTGGCCTCGGTCTCACGACATGGAGCCCGCTGGCCTATGGCGTGCTCACTGGAAAATACGCCAAGGGTTTTCCCACGGGTTCGCGTCTCGAAAAAGAAGTGTGGTTGCGCAAGCGCTGCATTCCAGAGGTGCAGCAGTGTGTGAAGCAGTTGGGCGCTCTCGCAGCACAGGCTGGGATGACGACGGCGCAGGCGGCCATCGCGTGGTGCTTGCGGCGCAGCGAAGTGAGCACCGTGATCCTCGGCGCTACGAGCACGGCGCAGTTGGATGAAAATCTCGCGGCGGCAGAGCTCGGAGCGCACTGTGATGGCGCGTTCTGGACTCGCGTCGATGACATCTTTGCGGGGCTCAGTTTGGAAGCCGAGGCGGGGTAGACTGGCGGCAAGGGGACAGAACCGATGAAGTGTCGCGTGTGCAAGAAGACGGATGCCACGTTGCCGGAAGGCAGCAAGGAACCACGTTTCTGTTCCAAGTGCTGGAACACGCGCCTGCGGCAGCTTTTTCAAGAAGAAGATCGCTTTCGCGTCCAGCGTGTCATGCGCACTTCGGATGCTGAGAAGCACTTGATCTATCACGACGACCACGAAGGTGGTGCCACGGCGGTGGGGCTCGCGTTCGCTTTGCTGGATCGCGCGCACGACCAGCTCGAGGTTTCCGCTTTCCTCAGCAACCGTTTTGACTGGCATGCCAGCGTGCCGTTTATCTATGAAGAAGGTGTCGAGTGCGAGGTGGAAATCCTCGATGTGTTCCTTGGGATCATGGAAAACGACCTCGTGGCAGGCTGGAGGCCTTGCGGCTGGTCCGCAGAAATCACTTTGTGCACCGATGAAATCTTCTGGATCGACAGCAGCGACAGCAATGCCGAAGAAGGTGGCGGGGATGATGCGCCTGCTTGACCCTCGTGGGCTGCGGCGTAGACTTTCGCGTCCCACTGCGCGCTGAAGTGTGCGCTGAAGACAACTTAGGGGTGTAGCTCAATTGGCAGAGCAGCCGATTCCAAATCGGCAGGTTGCGGGTTCGATTCCCTCCGCCCCTGTTGCGCGCCGACCGTGAACTTGCGGTGCGGAGCGTTACAGCTCGACTTGCAGGCCCATTTCCACCACGCGCCCGGGTGGGATGCCGAAGAACGAAGTGGCATTCAAGGCGTTGCGCGTGAGGAAGAAGAACAGGCGTTTGCGCCAAGCGGCCATGCCGCCCTTGCGGCCGATGATGACGGTTTCGCGCCCGAGGAAATAGCTGGTTGTCGAAGGGTCGGTGACTAATCCGCAACTGGCCAAGTCGGCCACGAGTTGCGGCACACGAGGCATTTCCATGAAGCCGCTTTGGGCCACTACGCGCCAAAACCCGTCGCCGTAGGATTTCACCGTGCAGCGCTCTTGTTCGGTGACATAAGGCACATCAACAAAATCCACCGACAGCACCACCACTTGTTGATGTAACACTTGGTTGTGCTTGAAGTGGTGCAGCATAGAGACCGGTACGCCGGACTTTGCAGAGCACATGAACACAGCGGTGCCGCGCACGCGATGCGGTTTCACGCGCGCGACATCTGCGACGAAATCCTCCATCGCGGGCATGCGCGATTGGCCCATGTTCTCCACCAGCAAGCGCCGCCCGTGTTTCCATGTGGTCATCACAGCCACGAGCAGCACGGCAAGTGCAACGGGGAACCAGCCGCCGTCGAGGAACTTCAGTGCGGAGGCTGCACAGAAGCCGAGATCGAAGCACAAGAACACGGTGACCAAGAGTGTGACGAGCACTTTGTTCCAACGCCACAGCATCACAGCCACGACGCCGAAGAGGAGCGACGAAACAGCCATGCCGCCCGTCACGGCGAGGCCGTACGCGCCAGCCATCGCGGTCGACGACTTGAAGATCAACACGACCGTAATGCAACAGAGCATGAGTGCCCAGTTGATTGCTGGGATGTAAATCTGACCTTCGGTGGCGCTATCGGTGTGCACCACGCGCATGCGCGGCATGAACCCAAGCTGCATCGCTTGGTTCGTGAGCGAGAAAGCACCGCTGATCAAGGCTTGGGAAGCAATGATGGTGGCCATGGTGGCCAAAAGCGTCATGGGCAACACCAACACATCGGGCATCATTTTGTAGAAGGGATGCTGTGCAGCGCTGGCGTCGCCAAGCAGGAGCGCACCTTGCCCGAAGTAGTTGAGCAGCAGTGCGGGCAATGCGATAACGAACCAAGCGCGTCGAATCGGGGGTAGTCCGAAATGCCCCATGTCGGCATAGAGCGCTTCGCCCCCAGTGATACACAACACCACTGCGCCAAGTGCGACGAACGCGTGCCAGCCATTGCTGCTGAAGAACTCAATCGCGTAGAGCGGATTCAGCGCGGCCAGCACTTCAGGCTGCTTCAAGATGGAAAGCAGTCCAAGCGTGGCCAGTGCGCCGAACCACACGAGCATCACAGGGCCAAAGACGCGACCCATTTTCCCAGTGCCGCTTTTTTGCACCGCGAACAAAGCGAAGAGCACCATGATCGTGAGTGGCAGCACGAAGGGCGTGAGGTTGTTGTCCACCACTTTCAAGCCTTCGATGGCCGAGAGCACCGAGATGCTGGGTGTGATGACACCATCGCCGTAGAGCAGCGCCGCGCCACCGATCGCAAGCAGCACGATTCCGCCCCGCATCCAGCGTTTCAGATCGAGGCGTCCCACCATGCTGAGGAGCGCGAAGATTCCGCCTTCTCCGCGGTTGTGCGCGCGCATGATGAAACCGATGTACTTCACCGAGATGGTCACGATCAGCGCCCAAAACACGAGCGAGAGCACGCCGAGCACGTTGATTTCTGTGGCGGGCAGCGCGTGCGACCCAGATGGATCGAAGCATTCTTTCAACGCATAGATCGGGCTGGTACCGATGTCGCCCAGCACCACGCCTAAAGCAGCGATGCTGAGAGCCCAGAGTTTGTGCCCGGGAGCGTGATGCCCGGCAGAGGTGTGTGCGGATACCGCGCGGGCCGCCATGGCGGGAATGATATCCACTCCGCACGCAACCCAAGCCCGCTGCGAAGCCCCGCAAACGCTATGGCTTGAGCTTGCGTTGCGTGGCCCGCAGAATCCGCGCCATGCCGTTGTTTGATTTGTTGCGCTTGAGCGCGGTGCGCACGCCGTTGGCGATAGCTTGCATGGCGGGCACGGAGACTTGCGATTATGGCGCCTTGCGTCATCGCGTGGAGTTGTTGACGCAAGCATGGCGTGCGCTGGGCCTGCGACCCGGCGAGCGCATTGCCTACGCCGATTGGAACACTCCGCGTTGCTTGGAGGCCTACTTCGCGGCGGCAGCAGGCGGCTTCATCTTTGTGCCACTGAACACGCGGCTTGGTGCGGCAGAACTCGGTCGCATTCTCGCGGACGCGCAGCCCGCGTTGCTTTGTGCCGAGGTGAGTTTGACGCCGTTGTGCGAGGCTGCGGTGGCATTGATGCTCGCTGCTCACTTGGGCACAAGCGTTGCGGCACCACGCCTTCTTTGTCTTGGTGGTGAACATTGCGCGCAGGAGGAACTCATTGCGCATGCGCCGACCTTTGCCGGAGCACATCCTGTGCAGCCGCAAGATCCCGCGCAGATCTATTACACGAGCGGCACCACAGGTGAGCCCAAAGGCGTGGTGCTGACTCATGCGAATGTCGAAGCGCATGCGCGCGCTGCGGCGCAGGAGTTGGAGCTGAGCGCTGCCGACACATGGGGGCACATCGCGCCGATGTTTCATTTGGCCGATGCGTGGGCGGTGTTCGCGATCACGCTCGTCGGTGGTCGTCATGTGTTCGTGCCGCGCTTCGAGCCAGCAGCGGTTTTGCGTGCGCTGGTGCACGACGGCATCACCATCACCAATCTCGTGCCGACGATGCTCAACAGCCTCGTGCAGCAGCCCGGCGCGGCAGAGATGCGTTTTCCCGCGCTGCGTCGCATCCTCTCGGGCGGTGCGCCGATCGCGCCGGCTCTTGTGCAGCGCATCATGGACACATTTCGTACGGAGTACGTGAACACCTACGGCATGACCGAGACCAGTCCGTACTTGACGCTGTCGTTGCCTACGGCGGAAGTGTTGGCGCTGTCAGCAGCAGAGCAATTCCATCACCGTGCCATGACAGGTCGGCCTTTCCGCGGCATCGAGCTGCGCGTGGTGAGTGATGACGGCACGCCGGTGTCAGCCGACGGCCATGCTGTTGGCGAAATCCAAGTGCGCGGCGCCAGCGTCACTCCAGGTTATTGGCGCAATGCGGCGGCCACTGTGGCGGCTTTTACGGCCGATGGTTTCCTGCGCACCGGCGATCTCGCGGTGCTGCACCCTACGGGCTACGTGAACATCGTTGATCGACGCAAAGACGTGATCATCACGGGTGGCGAGAAGGTTTACACCACCGAGGTAGAAGCTGTGTTGGCAACGCATCCGGCGCTGCTGGAGGCTGCGGTGTTTGCTCGGCCTTCAGAGCAGTGGGGCGAGCAAGTGACAGCGGCGGTGGTGTTGCGGCCGCGTGCGCACGTTCAGGCGGAAGAGCTCATCGCGTTTTGCCGAGCAGCGCTTTCGGCGTGGAAAGTGCCGCGCGAAATTTGGATCGTTGAAGCGTTGCCCCGGACCGGCAGTGGCAAGATCAGCAAGCAGGCGCTGCGTAGCGCGGCAAGTGCCAAGGCGTTTCAGCGCGAGTGAACCTCGCGCGGTTATGCCGTGATAATGTGCGTGTCTCTTTGGAGAATGCGCAATGAACACTTCCGAATTCTTGCGAAAGACAGTCTGTGTCGTCGCGCTCGTATCGACAGCAATGGTTCCCTGCGTCTTCATGGCGTGCAGCACGGTGCCACTGACCGGTCGGAGCCAACTCAGCTTGATTTCGTCAGCGCAGATGCTGAGCATGAGTGAGGCGGCGTATGGCGACTTCTTGAAGTCAAGCAAACCCAGTGCCGATGCACAGGCCTCGACCATGGTCAAGCGCGTTGGCTCGCGTATCCAAGGGGCAGTGGAGCGGCACTTCAAGGAAAACCAGCTTGAAGAATCGCTGGCGGGCTATCAATGGGAGTTTAATTTGGTCGAGAGCGCGGATGCCAATGCGTGGTGCATGCCCGGCGGCAAGGTCGTCATATTCACGGGGATTCTGCCTCTTACGAAGAATGAAGCAGGATTAGCTGCGGTCATGGGACATGAAATTGCGCATGCCATTGCTGAACATGGACGTGAGCGGATGAGTCAGAGCATGCTCGCGCAACTTGGCATGGTGGCCATTGATGCGGCGCTTGAGGAGAAACCTGACGAGACGAGGGAGATGTTGATGGGTGCGTTTGGGATTGGTGTGCAGCTCGGCGTGCTGCTGCCGTTCAGCAGACTGCACGAAAGTGAAGCCGACGAGCTCGGCCTGACCTTCATGGCCATAGCGGGCTACAACCCGCAAGAAGCGGTTTCGTTTTGGCAACGGATGGCAGCAAAGCCAGGCGGCCAGGCGACACCGGAGTTTTTCAGTACACATCCTTCGGATGAAACGCGCATACGCCAACTTCACGCACTCATGCCCGCTGCCATGAAGCACTACAAGCCTGCGAAGTCACCTTGATGGCTTGCAGCAATGCGGCAGACATGAAACTCCCTATGCGTGGTAGCGCGGCAGGCGCTCCGCCGCTTCAGCGAGCGTGAGTCCGGCGCGGTCTTTGTTGCTCAGCAGCGGTTCGGTGATTGGCCACGGGATGCCGATGGCGGGGTCGTTCCACAGCAAGCTCAGCTCGCTCGCCGCGTGGTAATGGTCGGTGCACTTGTATTCCACTTCGGCGCTCGGCGTGAGCACGCAGAAACCATGCGCGAAATGCGGCGGCACCCAGAGCTGGTGGCAGTTCTCTGCAGACAGGCGTGCAGCGGCGTAGCGCCCAAAAGTGGGCGAGCCACGGCGTATGTCCACGGCCACATCGAAGATCTCACCGCTGATGACGCGGATGAGCTTGCCTTGTGAATGTTCAAGTTGCACATGCAAGCCGCGCAGTGTTCCTTGCGCGGACTTGCTGTGGTTGTCTTGCACGAAGGGCAACGTCATGCCGGCGGCGTAGTAGCGCTCTTGTTGCCAAGTCTCGACGAAGAAGCCGCGCTCATCGCGCCAGACTTTGGGTTCTATCAGCAACACGCCGGGCAGGTCGGTGGGCAAGACATTCATGGCGCGGGGATTCTACTCACGCGCAAGGCTCGGCGGCTAAGCTGGCGGCGCCATGCGCCCGCTCATCGGTATCACCTCGGATTTCAGAGAGAATCGGTTCCGCACCAAGAGCGCCTATGTCGAGTGCGTGCTGGCCGCGGGAGGCTTGCCGGTTTTGTTGCCTCATGCTGATGGATTGCTGCAGGAAGTGTTGGAGCGCTTGGACGCTGTGGTGCTCACCGGTGGCGCTGACATTGATGTGCGTCCTTTCGGCCACACGCTGCATCCGCAGGCGGAGATCATGGATGCACGGCGCCAGCAGAGCGAACTCGCGTTGTTGGCAGCGCTCGAGCAACGCGCAGACTTGCCTGTGCTCGGCATTTGCCTCGGGATGCAACTCATGGGAGTACAAGCCGGCGCGACGCTCATCCAGCACTTGCCCGATGTGGTGCCGGGGTCGGAGTGCCACCAAGACGACAGGCTGCACGCAGTGGAATGCGAGTTCGGCAACGGACCTGTGACCAGTTTCCATCATCAAGCGCTGGCGAATGGTGGCAGTTTGAAAGTGAGCGGCCATGCTCCCGACGGTGTGATTGAGGCGGTGCGCGATCCGCAGCGGCGTTTTTATTGGGGTGTGCAGTGGCACCCAGAGCGCACGCAGGATCCGCGATTGGGCCTTGGCGTCATTAGAGCGCTGGTCGAGGCGGCAGAGCAGTTCAGATTGAAAGCGAAGGCGAGTGCCCACAGATGAATAAGACACAGATTCAACGGTTTGGTTGTTTCGTTCTGTCCTGCGCCGCAGCGCTGACACTGTTCACTTCTTGTGCCAGCACAGTCGCTACGCCCGAGGTCTCTGTTCGGCCGGGCATCAACCAGCCCTACATTGAAGATCAAAGTGTCGAGCGCTGGCGCGGGCGTTTCGAAATCGAGAGCCGTGAGATCTGGAGCGAGCGCACGAAGATCGTGCAGTGCCTCGGCGAGCTGAAGGGCAAGACGCTGGCGGATGTGGGTGCAGGCACAGGCTTTCTTGCGCGCATGTTCACCGGCGCCGTGGGCCCCGAGGGCCGCGTCATTGCGGTGGACATCTTGCCGTCATTCCTCGAACACATGCGTACCGAAGCGGCGCGCGAGAAACTTGCAAACTTCACGGTGGTGGAGGGGGCCGAGCGCTCCTGCAATCTCGCGCCCGCAAGCTGCGACATGGTGTTCAGCAGCGACACCTATCACCATTTCGAATACCCGCGCTCCATGAACGCTTCTGTGCTCACGGCTTTGAAGCCCGGTGGCCACTATGTCGTGCTCGATTTTGTGCGTGAAGAAGGCCAGAGCCGCAAGTGGATTCTGGACCATGTGCGTGCGGGCGAACCGATCGTGCGCGCCGAAATCGAAGCCGCCGGTTTCGAGTTCCTTCGTGCCGAGCGTTTCCTGAAAGAGAATTACATCCTCTTTTTCCGTAAGCAGTCGCACTGACGCGCGCCGCTATTGAAGAATGATGGTGCGGCCTCTGCTGAGAGCTAGGCCTGCAATTGGAGCCACAGAAGTTCCCCAAGGGTCCGCAACGGCCCACTGAGCGAAAAATGTCGTGCCTGCCAATGCTGGGTAGTTTGGCATTGGCACCTGAATGGTCGCTCCGCCGAGCACGTTGGTGGTGGTCCATGTGACTCCACCTAAAGGCCATATCAGGCTTGACGCACTCAAGCCGATGACGGGTGCCAAGGCGGGATACGGAGCGGCTGCTTGAGTGAGTGATGCCGCGAATGCAGCGGCGCTCCCCGGCAGCGCTCCCGTCATTCCTATGTAGAAACCTGCATTGCCCAGCGTTGGTGCCCCGACGCTGATCGTTGGACGAACACCACCAATACCCGTGGCTCCACCTCCGAACAGCGCCCGGTTCTCGAAATACTTATCGTCGCAACCGTCGCCGTCAAAATCAGCGCACGCGGTGTCCATTGCCTGCGCATTGAAGCCCGTCACGCAGGCCGCAGCCTGATACACCACCACGGGTGCACCCAAGCCACCAGCACCATCACCGTACCTCACTTGGGTGAAGTTGCAGCTCGGTGCGCCCGGAACCACCGTGTAGGCAAAGTCAACAACGCTGTCCCCATCAAAATCCCCCACGACACCCTCCGAGGCCGACACTACAAACCGCGAGCGCAATCATCGCGAGCACATGCCACTTCTGCGCGCTGATCCAAGCACCGTCAAGCAAGGCTTGATTCGTCTGCCACACGCCAGCCATGAACAGCCCGCCGAACACAGCGCCGACAGTTTGGCACACCGCGCGCGGTGGCGCTGTTGCGTCACTCGACAGTGGCGCTTTGCGTCACTCGACAGTGGCGCTTTGCGTCACTCGATGATGGTGAGGCCCGAGCCCTTCATCCACTGAGCAACGCCGTGAGACCACAGATCTACGCGGCCGTCGAACGGGTCGATCGCGCGCAAGATGCCATTGCTGTCGATCCAGCACAGCGCCATCACCTGAACTGCGGTGCCATCGGGCATCGGCACATTGCAAAGACTCTTCGCCCAGCGGTGCTCAATCAGTGCGGACCCCTTGGGCAGTTTGGCGATGGCATCGAGGATGGGTTTGCGTTGCTCAGCGTTGCAACCTGCGGGCAGCACCACGCTTACCGGCAAGTCCAGCGAGCTCTTTTTCAGCAAGCGCGCGAGGCAGTCAGTGGCGCTCGCAACTTCGTTGGCACGGATGGTCGCGGGGCGCTCGGGCGTGCCACCAGTGGGAGCGGGCACCCAAATAGCGAACGAACCTCGCTGACTGCGCAGCAAGCTTTGCGTGGGTCTGTTCAATGGACTGCCGATGGTGCCGCTCTTCGCCGGGTCTACCCAAGCAGGCGTGTCGGTGCTTGCGCCACCTGCGGCGGCATCGAGACGCGTCACGCGCGGATCCAGAATGCGGAATGCGCCTTGTCCCGACGCGAAACCCACATGCCCTTCGAGCGGCGCGCCATCCGGCCGCGTGTAGCTGCCGACGAGCGCGCCATTCACAAATGCGGTCGCGCAATTCCCGGCCACGAATAATTCCAATTGGAAATCGGCCACTGGCGTCGCGAACTTGACTTGCTTGTCGGGCACAGCGCTGCGCAGCGGGCCTTCGCGCTCGAACAGGCCGTCGAACCCGGCGCTCACACTTTCCACCCGCGCCTGTTCTTCTTTGCGCCCAATGGCATAGAGGAAATCGCCGCACGAAAAACGCAATCGCGCATGGCGATCGCGGCGTGTGTCGCTGAAGACCAAGGCGCCGCTGATGAACGAAGTCAAAGCTTGCACACGACACGAGAAGCGCCAATGCCCAGCGGCAACACTGTGGCTTCCGCGGACAAAGGCGTCCACTTGATGCGCGCGGCGATCCGTCGTTCCGGTGCCACCGCGATCTTGGCGGCGCCCGACAATCAGCCCATCCGCGAGCACGGTCCACAACTGCGCTGAGCGGTGTTCGTCGTAGCCCGTGAGTTCGGTTTCTTCATAGCCCGTCACGCCGAGGGAGCAGGGCTGCTCTTCGACGCGCGCAACCGCGGCGATGGTGCTGGCGGCGGCGGGCAGCGCTGCTTCACCCAAGAGTTGCGCGATGCGTTCGGCTTCCGTGTGCAGCAGCGCGGCGAGGGCAGGGCGTGCTGCGCATTCTGCAGCGGCCGCCGTTCGCAGCTCTTGCAGATAGGCGAGAGACTTCGTCAAGCGCGCGCGCAACGGTGCTGGCACAGGAGTGCGCGGCACGCGATCCGGGAAACCCACATGCGCTTCCGCCAGCATGGCCCACGCGGCGCCTGCTTCGCCTTGGGATTGCAACACTGGCGCACCGAGCAATGCGAATTCGGCATCGGGCTCATCCACCAGTCGAGCGGCGGCGAAACTCACGGCGGCATCCTTCGGCTTCTTGTGCAGCAGCAACATTTCCGCGAGCGTGGCGCAGTGACGCTGACCAAAGAAGGGTTCGGCGTGATCGCGCGCTTTGTGCCATGTGGGCTTGTCATAGACCAAGCGTGAATCCCACGGCGCGTTGATGCGCGTCACATAGTGCTCAAGAAACGGCGCACGGCTTTGCCAATAAAAGCCCTGCAACCATGTGGCGAAGCCCGCTGTGAACTCCTTGAAATCCTTGGGCAACCCGCCGAGCTCTTCCGGGTGACAGAAAGTGGTGACGAAGCGGTCGAAAATGGCGCCGCGTGCTGTCGCGCATTCGCGCATGAACTGTTCGAGTCGCGTCGCAAACAACGGCGTGCCTTCTGGCGGCGCCGTGCGCAGATACAGCATCAGGGCATAACCGGCGGTGTAGTTGTCGCGGTAATCCTCGATAGTGCCTTCGATCAACTTTTTCAGATTGCCGCGACCGCCGTAGCCCTTGATGAACGCGGCCTCCACAGTGCCTACACTCACGTGGCGCTCTTCGAAGGATTCCGATGCGCTCGCCGCGTAGGCACCGCCAGTCCACACGGCTCTGCCTTCCACCAACCATGAAGGCATGCCCGGAAAAATCACTTGATCGAAGCGGTGCGTGAGCTCGTGCGTGATGCCGCGCCCGAGGCCTTCGATGGTGCCGTGCGCGAAACGCAGCGTGGTGATATCGCCACCTTGAAAGCCACCAGCCCACCAGTGTGGCGTGCCTTCTGCTTCGAGCTCTGCGGCTGTCGGCACGATGCGCAGTGTGCCTTGCTTGCCGGGGAACGGGTCTTTGCCGTACCAAGTCGCGAGACGGCGATGGTGCATTTCGACAGTTTGTGCCGCGCCAATCAACGTTTCGCAACCGCAAGTGGTTTCGATGCGATACAGCGCTTCGGGCGACAACGTGACGCCGGGGTTGCCGGGATCGGCGTGAGCAGCAGTGAATTGCGAGCGCGCGGCAGCATCGAGAGCTTCCAGCGCGCCGAGTGTTGTCATGCCACCGTCTTGCGCAGCACGCATGGCTTCGCGTGCGCGTCCAATGATGTTGGCACCGGCCATGCCGACGGGCTGCATGCCGTCAGGCTTCGGTCCGCGCAATCCTTGCAAGCGCGCTTGTGTCGCGAAGGCCTGCAATAGACGGCCCATGGCCAAAGCCGTGCCGGGGTCTTTGGCTAACAGCGCCGCTTCAGCGCATTCTTTCAGTGCCGCCAACGGAGCTTTCAGATCCAGCATTGGGTGTTCTGCAAAACCCGCGAAGGCTGGAGCCGTGATGGCGCACATTCCGGAAGCCACACCGCACAATGTTTCCGCCACTCGCGCAAGCTGACGCACGATGAGCATGTTGGCTGCGCTGGTTGCATTCTTCTTGTCCAAACCCTGCACCAGCGCCGCGATCTCTTTGGCCGCCGCGATACGCGCGCCTTGCAGTTTCAACAGCACCACATCCTTGCTGATAGCCGCGCGCACAACGGGCTCGCCGATGGCAGCCACGCCGTTCGCACTCCACAGCGCCGTGCACGCTTGCCACAGTCGCGCCGCGCCGAGATCAGCATCACTTTTGTCGAGTTCGAACAACACGCGCCAAGCCGCGACCGACTGATGGTCTAGCGCAAGCGCGTTGGCGCAGTGAACCAACGCAGCGTCTCTCCGCCCTTCAGTGAGCGCGGTTTGCGCGCTCTTCACCGCCGCTGCGCACAATGCAGCCCGCTCCAACGGCACAGGATCAGGTGGTGCAGGGACCGGTGCAGGCGCCTGCGCCCGCAACACCACCAAACACGCCATAAAAATCGTCATCATCCGCAGCATGGCTCGCGAGATTATCAAATCGCCATGTTTGTGGCGCTACCATCCTGGCATGGTCGAGTTTGAAGAAGATTATGTGCAGGTGCGGCAGCGCAATTTTGCAGCCTTGGAGCGGCCAAGGGAGTTGGTGGTGGCTTGCGCGCCCATGCGCTCGCAAGTGAACCTTGGGCGCATCGCACGCATGGCGGGATGCTGTGCTGTGGAGCGCCTGATTGTCTGTGGCGGTGCGCACATCGACCCGAAGATCGCACGCGACGCAGCGACGACTTTGCGCATTGAAGAGCGCCGTTCGCTGGCTCCGGTGCTGGCGCGGTTGCGCGAAGAGGGCTACATGCTCGTGGGTCTCGAACAGGCGGAAGGCTCGGTAAACATACACGACTTCGCGTTCCCACGGCGCACTGCGTTGGTGGTGGGTAACGAACGCACCGGCTTGCTGCCAGAGGACTTGAAGCAGTTGCATCAAGTGGTGGAGATTCCTGTTTACGGCCCGCCCGCTGCTTACAACGCGGCCACCGCCGCCATCATTGGCCTCTACGAGTTTTGTCGCCAGCATCCACACGGTTGAAGAGTGCCTTGCACAAAGCCGCTGTTGGATAGGATGCGCGCGTCATGAAAGTCATTGCACGCAGCTCGATGGAAGACACGCCTGAAGCGGCGCTGCACGCTGTCACCAACGGGCTCGTTACGGAACTCGGCGCAATGTGCGACCTTGCGTTGATTTTCCTCGCGGGCCATCCGGGCAGCGTGCTGGAACAAGTTGCTGCGGCCATTCGCCGCGACAGCCCGCAGGCCATCGTGCTTGGTGTGACGGCGGTAACCACGCTTGAAGGCGCGAGTGAGTTTGAAGGAACGGCTTCGATTGCGTTGTGGGCAGCGCATTTGCCGGGTGTGAATGTCGACGAGCTGCGTTTGACTCAAGAAGACCTCGAAGGCCCCGGTGCGTGGACGGATCGACTCGAAGCGCATGGCGAAGCGCCGAAAGCCATCATGTTGTTCGCAGATCCGTTCAGCATCGACATTCGCGCCATTCTCGAAACGGCTAACACGGCTTTTCGGGGCGTGCCGGTGGTGGGAGGTTTGGCGTCCGCAGGGCGCAGGCCGGGCCAAAACGCGCTCTTCGGCCGTGACGGGCTTGTGCAAGAAGGTGCGGTGGGTGTTGCGTTGCGTGGTGCGATCAAGGTAGACACGCTCGTGAGTCAAGGGTGTCGCCCGATCGGTGAAGCGTGGGTGGCCACCAAGTGCATCAACAATGTCATTCACACCCTGCGCAATCGTCCTGCCTTGGAAGTGTTGAAGGAAACCATGGGCGCGCTGCCACCCGAAGATGCTGACCTCGTGCGCAAGGGCTTGTTCGTAGGTCGCGTCATCGATGAGTACAAGAGCCATCACGAGCGCGGCGATTTCTTGATTCACGGACTCATCGGCGCAGATCCGAAAACCGGTGTGATTGCCGTCGCTGGTGAAGCACGCACAGGAATGACGGTGCAATTCCATTTGCGCGATGCCGCTAGCGCCGACGAGGATTTGCGTTGCTTACTCGCGGCACGCAAAGCAGCTTTGCAACAGTGTCGCGGCGCATTGCTGTTCTCGTGCAACGGGCGCGGAACACACATGTGGGACGAACCCAACCACGACGCGGCGTTGATTTCAGGCAGCATGGCGGGAGTGCCGCTCGCAGGCTTCTTCGCTGCAGGCGAGTTGGGTCCAGTTGGGCCGCAGAACTTCATTCACGGCTTCACTGCCAGCCTTGTGTTGTTCAGCGAGGGCTAGGCGCGCTCAAGATCATGGCGTTGCTGCCAGCGAAGGGCAAAGGCAATTGCTGCGGTGCGGCAGGATCTTCCAGTTTGCTGAGTTGCAACCCAAGCAAACGCACAGCGCGTGTGCTGGCTTCAGTGTTGCGCAACAAGGGCACAGCGATGCTCACGATCTCCGCAGCGCCGCTCGGTGGTTCCACCAACAGGCGGCTGCGCGAACAGCGCGTGAAGTCGTGGTACTTCACTTTTAAGGTCAAGCAGCGGCCACGCACTCCCGCGTCCGTGAGCCGCGCCCACAAGCCGTCAGCGAGCGGCCCAAGTGCTTGCACACATGCGGCCAAACCCTCGAGATCGCGCGCAAAAGTTTCTTCGATGCCCAAACTGGTGCGCTCGCGCCCGCATTCAACGGGGCGTTCGTCGATGCCGCGCGCCAACAGCAGAAACGTTGGGCCCTGCGAGCCGAACCAACGCGTGAGTTCTGCTTCTGTGTAGCGCAAGAAATCGCCGCACAGCTTCACGCCGTAGCGCAGACACACTTCTTCGGTGCGTGGGCCGATGCCAGGGACTTTGCGCACAGGCAACGCGCGCGCAAACTTCTCGGCTTGCTCTGGGCGGATCACCGTGAGGCCGTCGGGCTTGTTCATGCCGCTCGCCACTTTGGCCAAGAACTTGTTTGGCGCCACACCTGCGCTGGCGGTGAGGCGTAGCTCGCTCTGCACAGCAGCACGGATTTCTCGCGCAATCAGCGTGGCGCTGCGCTCGGCATTCACGCACGCACTGACATCGAGGTAGGCCTCATCGAGAGACAGCGGTTCGATGAGTTCGGTCACGCGCCGAAAAATGTCGTGAAGCTGTTCGCTGGCGGCGGAGTAGCGCGCGAAATCTGGGCGCACGAGCACCGCGCTCGGGCACAAGCGCAGTGCTTCGCCTGTGGCCATCGCAGATTTCACGCCATAGCGGCGCGCTTCGTAACTGGCGGTGCACACCACTCCGCGCTCAGCGGCGGTGCCACCGACAATCACCGGCTTGCCGCGCAAGAGCGGATTGTCACGTTGCTCCACGGACGCATAGAACGCGTCCATGTCCACATGCAGGATGCGGCGTTGCGGCGCGGCGTTCATGCGTGAGAGCTTGCCAGTGGCGGCCGACAGAATCCAGCGCACCGCGGCGCTTGTCAGTGAGGCTGCATCTATCCACAATCCCCGCGGAATGGAATCCCTTGGATCAGAACTTCGCGCGCTGTGGCGCCTCGCATTGCCAGTGATGGTGGTGCAGGTGGGCCTCATGTCCATGGGTGTTGTCGACACCATGGTCGCTGGACACATCGTCGGCGGAGAAGGCGCGTTGGCCGCGGTCGCTCTCGGTGCGCTCTACACCTTCGCGTGCATGTTGGGCCCGTTCGGAATCATCACGGCCATCGATCCGCTGATTTCGCAGGCGTACGGCGCACGAGACCAAGGCGCTATCAACGCCGCTTTGAAACGGGGGCTTTGGCTAGCCGCGGCATTGACTGTGCCCGCATCACTCGCCATGTTGCCCGGTGAAGCCGTGTTCACGTTTCTTGGCCAACCAGCAGAGATCATCGACTCCGCAGCGCTGTTCACACGCTTGAGTGCGTGGGGGACATTGCCGTTTTTGTTGTTCGCTGTCTTGCGCACCAAGTTGCAAGCTACGCACAAAGTGCGCGCGATCGTGATCGCAGTGATTGCCGCCAACGTCATCAATCTCGTGTTGAATCTGGTGTTGGTGCTCGGCTGGGGCGGCTTCGAGCCGCAAGGTGTTGCAGGCTCTGCCATCGCCACCACGATTTCGCGTTGGGCGATGCTCGCAATGTTGCTTGTGCTGGGGTGGAGCGATTTGCGCCCGTGCCTCGCGGGCTTTTGGCGCGTGGGCCGCGAAGATATGCGCGCGATGCGGCGCATCACGCAACTTGGTTTGCCGATCGCAGGTCAGTTCTTGCTGGAGTGGGGCGCGTTCGGTGCTGCCGCTTTGTTGATGGGTCGCATGGGCCCCACGGAAGTGGAAGGTCATCAGGTGGCCGTCAACCTCGCGAGCTTCTCGTTTATGTTTCCGCTTGGGGTTGCGATCGCAGCGTCGGTCCGCGTGGGGAATTGCGTGGGTGCAGGTGATGCTGCCGGCGCGCGCCGCGCGATGCAGGCTGCGTACATCTCCGGTGTGGGCATCATGACGTTATTCGCCGCGGGCTTCTTGCTGCTGCCGAATGTGTTGGCCGCGCTGTACACCGACAAGCCCGCGAGTGCCGCCGTTGCAGCGACGCTCATTCCACTCGCTGGCCTGTTCCAAATCTTTGATGGCATCCAAGTGGTCAGCATTTGCGTGCTGCGCGGTGTGGGCGACACACGCACGCCCTTGATCATGAATGTCGTGGGCTTCTGGCTTTTCGGCGTGCCGATGGGGTGTTTGCTCGCCTTTTGGGCAGGCTTCGGGCCGACAGGGTTGTGGTGGGGACTGGTCCTAGGCCTCGGCGCCGTAGCCATCTTGTTGCTCCAGCGCACCAGAGCGCGGCTGCGTGGAAACCCGCAACGTCTTTGCTAAGACTTCGCGGAAAACCTCGGCGCCATCATCATGAAGATTACAGAACTCGGCATTAGTGGCTATGAACGCGTAGCCCACGCGCAAGACCCCGCCAGCGGACTCGTCGCTCTCATCGCGGTGCACGACACCACGCTCGGCCCTGCAGTCGGCGGCATGCGCATGTGGAACTACGCCACTGAATCGGACGCGCTCACCGATGTGTTGCGCCTCGCGGAAGGCATGACCTACAAGAGCGCGGTGGCAAACACTGGACTCGGCGGTGGCAAGTCCGTGATCCTTGGCAACGCGCGCAGCGCCAAGACGCCGGCGCTGCTGGAAGCCATGGGCCGCTTCATCGAGAGTTTTGATGGGCGCTATTACGGCGCCGAAGATGTGGGCATCTGTACCGCCGATGTTGAAGTGGTGAGCAAGGGCACCAAGTGGGTGACAGGCTTGCCGCGTCACCTTGGTGGCAGTGGCGATCCGTCGCCCTTCACCGCGTGGGGCGTGTTCCTTGGTTTGAAGGCGGCACTCGCAGAGCGCTTCGGCACGGATGAAGTTCGTGGCCGCACGGTGGCAATTCAAGGCCTCGGCAGTGTTGGCATGGCCGTCGCGCAACATCTTCATGCGCATGGCGCGAAACTGATGGTCACAGATATTCATGAAGCCGTGGTGCAGAAAGCTGTAGCGGCTTTCGGAGCACGGAGTGTGGAGCCCGAGCGCATCTTCGATGTCCCAGCCGACGTGTTTGCGCCGTGTGCTCTTGGCGGCGTGTTGAACGACTCCACTCTTGCGCGCTTGAAGTGCGCTGTCATTGCAGGTGCTGCCAACAACCAACTCCACGAACCACGCCATGGTCGGGTGTTGATGGACAAAGGTCTCGTTTATGCACCCGATTTCGTCATCAATGCGGGTGGCGTCGTGAACATCAGCGCAGAGTTTCATGCTGGTGGTTACGATGAAAATGTGGCGCGCGAGAAGGTCGGCAACATCGGTGCAGCCGTGGCCAGCGTGCTGCGTCTCGCTCGCGAGCGTGGCATTCCTTCGTCGGAAGCAGCTCTGCAACTGGCGCAAGATCGTCTCGCGGCCGGCAAGGCCGATCCTAAGCCTCACTGAGCGCGGGCGCCTATGATGACGGCCGCCGCATTGTTGCGGCGGGAGTTTGAGCATGCAACGCATTGTGCTTCTCGGTGCCGGCGCCATGGCGCTGATTTTGTTGTTGGCCGCGCGCGGTCATTTGTTTCACGACCACCATGCGCACGGTGAAGATGCTGCGGCGTTGAGTGCTGCGCAAATTTGTTGCGATAACGGCGACAGTGAAGCTGCGTTGGTCGCGCTCGAACAAGCGCACCCTGCAGATTCGCCCCAGTTGCGTTCGCTCCTGTTGCGCATCGCCGAGCAGCGTCGTGGTCCAACGCCAGCGCCATCGAGCAACCAGGGCGTGGCCACCGACGATCCCATCCGCCTCGGCAGCGGCCGCCATGTGTACGAGTGGGTACCGCAATGGAGTCAGCTTCCAGAAGGCATGGGCTTCGGCAACACGCACGGTGGCATTGTCTTGAACGCTGCGGGCGAAGTGCTGTTGAACACTGACACGGCTCACGCAGTGATGGCGTTTTCGCAGCAAGGCAAGTTCTTGCGCTCCTTCGGGAGCGATTTGGCTGGCGGCGCGCACGGCATGGTGCTCGGCAAAGAGAACGAACGTGAAGTCTTGTATGTCGCGCACACGCGGCGGCATGAAGTGTTGAAGTGCACGCCCACAGGCGAAGTGTTGCTCGCGTTTCCGTGGCCGAAAGAGTGCGCGCATTACAAGCAGGCCGAGCAGTTCAATCCAACGAGTGTGGCGCTCGCGCCAGACGGCACAGTGTTCATTGCGGATGGTTACGGCTTGTCGTGGGTGCATCACTACGACGCAGCGGGCAAGTGGTTGTCGGCTTTCGGCGGTCGCGGCGCTGAACCCGGAGAAATGCAAACGCCGCATGGCTTGTTGCTCGACACGCGCACGCAGCCCGCAACACTGTTGGTGGCCGACCGCGAAAACCATCGCCTGCAGCGCTTCAAACTCGATGGCACTTTGCTGAAAGTCATCAGCGGCGATTTACGCCGTCCGTGCAAACTGTCGTTGCATGGCACAGACCTCGCCGTCGCTGATCTTGCCGGGCGCGTCACGGTGCTCGATGCGGAAGACAAGTTGGTCACGCACTTAGGCGATCAACCATTGCCGGAACACAGAGCCAACAACGGTGTGCCCAAGACGCTGTGGAAGGATGGCGAGTTCTTGGCGCCGCACGGCATCGCTTTCGACAGTGAAGGCAATCTGTACGTGATGGACTGGCTGTCGCTCGGGCGCGTCACCAAACTCAAGCGCATCAAATGAGAACGCCGACACCCGCGAGGGCATCGGCGTCACCCTTAACGCATCAACTCACTTGCCGGCTTCAAGCTCGGCACGGATGTCTTCCACCATCTTCGTGATCTGCGGG
The DNA here is from genome assembly GCA_009691765.1 of Planctomycetota bacterium. Classification (GTDB taxonomy): domain Bacteria; phylum Planctomycetota; genus SXUL01. Next base: position 26,721 of record SIAO01000020.1, read on the forward strand.
AATTGCGCGGAGAAACCTTCGATCCATTTGAGGATTTCTTCGGCGTCGGCCTTGGCTTTGGACTTCTGTGCGCCACGCGCTGCGGAGAGTGCGTAGCCGAGATACGACGAATCCGGTGCGGGCGGCTTTAGGCCGCCTTTCCACGATTTGTAGGCCTTGATGGCCCATTCGTCGGTAGTCGCTTCGCGATTGTCTTTGCCAGCGGCCATCGTGGCCTTCTGGGCGTCAGCCTGAAAAGCCTTGATCTTCTCGCCAGCGACGAAGGCGTCGAAGGCCTTTCGTGTTGCGGGAGAGATCTTGCCTTTCACGACTTCATCGAGCTTCTTGCGCAGTTCCACATCTTCCTTCATGCCGAGCTTGGCCATGATGAAATTTACGTTGGCATCGGCGTCGCCCGGCTTGGCCGTGGCGGCGGTTCGCAGCGCGATAAAATTTTGCGCCTTCGTGGCTGCATCCTTGAGGGCAGCCTGAGTCGAGGGGCGGAAAGTTGTCAGCACCTCACCTTCGCTGTCCATCACCACCACATGTGGGAAGCCGCGACCACCCTTGGTTTGCAGCATGCCCTGATCGGGGTGGGTAGCCACCTTCGATGTGATGTTCAAATACAGCACGAACGCTTTGGAATCTTCCATCCACCAGTTTTCGAGGAGGGGCCCGCCCTCCAACTGGTTGCACGGGGGTCAAGGCGCGTACGAGCGTGTGAAGTAGCCGATGATCAGCTTCTTCTGCTCGCGGGCTTTAGCCTGCGCTTCATCCAATTTCATCACCCAAGCTGCCTTGGTGATGAAGTCCTTCTTGAGTTTCTCCTGGTACTTCGCTTCGAAATCGTCGCCTTGTGCAAGCACAGGCACTGCGAAGAAGCACAGAAGAGCCACCATCATGAGTTTCATGCGAGTTCTCCGTTTGGCATAGGGAAGCCCACTATGGGCCTTGCCCCAAAGCATGTCAACGCATTCCGCCTGCCGCATATTCTGGAGGGCGTGCATAATGCCGCGATCCCCAGAAGGTGCCAATCACATGAAAACGCTGATGCTGCTGCTGTGCCTCGGTTTGCTGCTGCCTTTGGCTGTGGCTCAAGAGGAGAAGGTCGATATCGCCGGAGTTGTGAAAGACCTGCGGGATGGTCACGCTTTGGCGGGTGTAGAAGTGCAAGTGCAGGGTGTAGTGCGGCGCGGCGCGGCGCGTGATCCGCTGGCCACAGCCACGACAGACGCGGCTGGGTGCTACCTCATGGTCGGCGTGGACAAGGCTCGTGCGCGGACGCTGTTTTTTGCGGCGCCCGGCTATGCCCGCGGGATGGAGCGCTTGCAAGCTGGCGCTTGGAATGACTTGCAGACGCATCTCGCACCGGGTGCTGATGTCGTCGGCACGGTGGTGCATGCGGCAAGTGGCGCACCGCTCGCCAAAGCCTCCGTGGAATCTGAAATGCTGCGCGCGACGGCCGACGAGCAAGGCCGCTTCGTGCTGGCCGGAGTTCCGCTCGATGGCGAAGCGTTGAGTTTCACTGTGAGCGCTGAAGGCTTCGTGCCGCAGGAGGTGACGGTCAGTGGGCAAGAGTTGGCGCGTACCGGTCGCGCAGCATTGCGCATTCCTCTCGAGGCCGGCCACGCAGCGGTTGCTGCGGTGCATGATGCCAAGGGTGCGCCGATCGAAGGTGCAGTTGTGCGCGCCCGTCCGCTGAAGGCCGTGCCGTACTCCGGACTCGAACGCGCCAACTACAGCGCCAAGACTGATGCGCGTGGCATTGCTGTGGTGCGCGGTTTGCCGCGAAACGAAGCGGTGGTCCTCGAAGCGAGTCATGGCGAGTTGCTGGCAACGCAGAGCGATCCAGTTGTGGCGCAGCCAGATCCTGCAGATGGGCCGGAGAAGTTGGCCGCGGTGATTTCCTTGTCAGCAGGCCACAGCGCCACAGTGCGCGTGGTGGAATGGCCACCACACGCTGCTGCCGGATACCCAGTGAGTGGGGCGCGCGTGGAATTGCAGCCGCTCGTCGAAGGGTTGCAAGATTTCGCCGGCTTCGTCGAGCGCGACACCGTGCGTGGCGCTGTGCAGTACGGCACTACAGATGCGCAAGGCAATGCGCGCTTCAGCGCACTGCCCGCGCAAGCCATCACGGTGGAGGCATCACTCGCAGGGCATGAATCCACTCTCGCCATATTGCATGCCGAGAAGGACGCCACGGAGTTGCTGCTCACACTGACTCGTGGCCCACAAGCGCCGCCCAATGTGCCTTGGTTCGTGACCATCGATGATGCGTGGCGTGCTGCTGACGCCATGCGGCTTCCCGTGCTGTTCACCATGGCGATGGATGGCGAGCGCGCCAACGACCACATCGCCCAAGCGCATTTCAAAGACCCTGAAGTGTGCAAGACACTTGGTGCAATGCCGGTGTTGCTCTCGAATGTGTTTGGCAAGGACGGAGTGCATGCTGGCGGTGTGAAGCACGACGAAGTGAACGGCGAATGCACGCGCTACGGCGGTATCGCTTGCGCCGCGCACCAAGCTGTCGAGGCCTATTGTCTCGACAACTTCGGTTTGCGCGGGACGTCGTTCCAAGTGCCTCGCCAGATTTTCGTCACGCCGCAGGGTGAGGTGCTCGAGCACCGCGTCTATTACCTGACCGAACGCGACTTGCAGCGGCTGGCAATGCGCAGCCTGCGTCGCGTGAATCCGCAAGCAGCTTTCAAACTTGGAGTGAAACGGCTCCCAGAGTCGTGGAAACTTCTGCGAAGTGCAGAGTCTCATGCATTTCCAGCCGCGGATGATCTGGTGCGGCTTGTAAACAGTGGCGACGAACATGCCATCGCTCTCATGGCGGGGTTTTCGCTGCCGGGCGTTGTCGCAGCTACGCGCATGCGCGTGTTGGAAAGCATCCGAGTCGAAGCGCTGTTCGCAGCGGGCTCAGCGCTCGCTCCATTCTTGGCGGATGCAGACGCAAACATCCGTGTGCATGCGGCGGCCAAGCTGGCGGCAGTGGCAGATGCGGTTGAAGTGGCCGATGTGTTGCTGCCTTGCTTGCGGGATCCGGATGCTCGCGTGGCTGCCGCCGTGGAAGCCGCGCTCGGCGTGCGACGCGATGGTGTGTTGCGCTTGACAGCTCAGTTGGCACCGGCATTGCAAGTCAGCGTGATGACTGCGCTGTTGCGGCAAACCGCTGTGCAGCACTTGCCCGGTTTGAGAGCAGTGCTTACTAACGCGAGCACTGCCGAACGTGCACGCTTGCTGCGTGCACTGGCGTCGCGTTCTGCGACGGACACCGAAGCGCTCGCTTTGGTGCTGAACGCAGTTCGCGCCACGGACCAAGCGGTGCTCGGCGCGCTTCACTTGTTGCAGCCGCAGGAGTGCAGTGCTTCCCAGCAAGCGGAATTGCTCGAAGTGGCGACGCAGCTCAGCGCGCACGAAAGTGGTGCGTGGCGCTTGGCGGCTTTGCGCTTGCTGCTGCGTTGCGGCGCAGATGTCGCTGTGCCCCGTGCCGCGTTGCACGATGCAGATTCCGAAGTTTGCTTTGAAGCCGCGCTCGACCTTTTGGCGCGTGGTGAAAGGGACGCCGCCCATTTCGTGCTGGATCGCGTTGATGACGCGTGTCATGCGCGTCGTTCGCGAGCTGCGTTGTGTGCTCTCACAAAATCTGACGATCCCGGTAGTGCCAATGCGTGGCGTGATCTGCTTTGCGCTCAAGGCATCATCGAAAACTGAGGTTTGCCGTCCATGAACTTCGACCCAGCGGTCAACCGCAAACAAATCCAATCGTCGCCGACATACCGCATGGCGGAGGACGATGCAGAGTTCATCAAGAGCTCACCGCTGCGCCCGATGCGTGTTGCGATGGAGCTGATGAAGGCCGAGATCGTGCAGCAGCGCGAAAAGATCGTCGCCACCATCGTGGTCTTCGGTGGCACGCGCATTATGAAACGCTCGCAGGCGGAACTTGCGCTTGCCGAAGCGCAGGAAGCCCTCGCGCGGAGCCCAGGCAACGCCCAGCTTCAAGCCACGGCTGCGCTGGCGCAGGGGCGTGTGCAGCGCAGTCGCTACTACGACGACGCGCGTGAGTTTGGGCGCATCGTTGCAGAAGCCTGTGCTTGTGGCAGTTGTCCGGAGTTCGTCATCACCACGGGCGGAGGCCCTGGCGTGATGGAAGCCGCGAACCGTGGCGCGCGAGAAGCGAACGGACGCACCATGGGTTTGAACATCACGCTGCCCACCGAGCAGGAACCAAACCCCTACATCAATCCAGAGCTGTGTTTGCAGTTTCACTATTTCGCGGTGCGCAAGATCAACTTCCTCGTGCGCGCACGAGCGCTGGTCGCTTTCCCTGGCGGTTACGGAACGCTGGACGAGTTGTTCGAGACTCTCACGCTCATTCAGACCGGGGTGATGGAGCGTGTGCCTGTGGTGTTGTTCGGCAGCGAGTGGTGGAAGAAGCTGATCAACTTCGAAATGCTGGTAGAGGAAGGGATGATTGCTCCTCAGGACATTGGTTTGTTTACCTACGCCGACACTGCGAAGGAAGCGTGGGAGGACATTCGGAGCTTTTATGCGGCTCGTGGCATGGCTGTCGAGGGCAGTCCGCTGCATCCGTGGTCGAAACGCCCAACGGCACACTGACCTGCATTTGGGCGCCGCCGCGGCCGAAATCAAGCCATTCTCGACACAGCCGTGCGGAATTGTGCTGTTTGCAGAGGTTTGCACGGCTTTACTTTGCCCCACTCGGGCGGGTAGTCTCTTGGTGCTTCCCCCAGCACAACGACCTTTACTCACACCAAGGATTACACTCGTATGAAGCTCAATATTTTCTGGGCCGCACTCTGCGTGCCGGCCTTGCTCATTTCCTCCTGTTTCGCGCAAGCAGGCGGCACTGGCCCCGATGTCATTGTGGGCGACCTTATGACGCCCGCGAACTACGGCAGCGTGGGCAACATCGCTGCCTTTGCTATCGGTACGACAAGCTGCAACATCGGCACGCAGTCGCTTCAGTGGGTGGCGAACACTTCCATGCATCCGGTGATTGGTCAGACTCTGTACCGCTTGAGGAATGGGCGCTACGAGCAAGTCGGCCAATCTTGGTTGAAGCACGGCTTCACCGCGTTGGCGCAGAATTTGTGCGCCACATGCCAGAATCCGGGCACGGGTTCGCTCTTGGGTGTGAATTGTTCTGACCCCTACACCGCAAGTTTGAACGGCTCACAGCCGGGCCTTGGTCCGAAGACCGAAGTGAATGCCGCGACGGGTGTGTTCACATATCCGCCATCGAATCCGGCCTACAGCGGCGCGATCGCGCGTCGTTTGCAGGTGGCTCATGCCGATCTTGATCCGGCCCTGAATGCAGGCGCGCTGTACTTCGGCGAAAGTCAGTATGTGACGCCCGACGACGCCGCCGCCGGCAACAAGAACAACAACGCGAGCTATCGCGCCATCACGGTGACGCAGGGCACGACCACTCCGTACTCCATCTCCAACGCGGCAGGTTCCAGCACTCAGCGTCAGCGCCCTGCAGTTCGCGCGTGGCAAGACATGGATGCTTCCGTCAGCTTGACCAATGTGGATGTGCCTAGTGACGGCCGCATCATCGTTGCATTCAAGTCCACGGCGCTCGGCGGCGGCAACTTCGCCTACGAGTACGCCATTCAGAATCTGAGCTCGCATCGTTCGGTGCGCGGCGTGACCATCCCGGTCACTGCAGGCGCGACCATCACGAATATTGGCTTCCACGACGTGCCCTATCACAGCAGCGAGCCCTTTACAGGCGCCACTGGCGCATACACGGGCACTGACTGGGTCGGCCAAGTGACTGGCGGGTCCGTGGTGTGGATGACAGAGTCGTATGCCACCAACCAACGCGGCAACGCCATTCGTTGGGGCACCACCTACAACTTCCGCTTCGAATCCACGGGATTCCCGGGCGATATGGTGCTTGAACTTTTCCGTCCCGGCACGCCCACCACAGTGACGGCGCCGAGCACCATGCCGACATTCGCCATCAGCCCCATGGGGATTCCGGCCACGATGTTGCCGGGCACTCCCATGGATGTGTTTGTGCAAACCACCAACATCACGGGCGCGCCGGATCCTGCGACCGCCACGATGTTCATTGGAGTGGATGGCGGGCCGATGACGCCCACAGCGATGATTCAAACCGGCCCCAACATCTTCCGCGGCACTTTGCCGGGGATTGCGTGCTTCCACTCGGCTAACTGGTACGTCAGCATCTCCGCACTGGCGGGCGCGCAGGTCGTCAGCTATCCAGCAGGCGGCGCGGCGGCTCCCATCATCACGATGGCGGAGTCTCCGGTGCTCACTACGGTGATCGCGGACAACGGTGAAACGGTCGTTGCGGGTTGGTCTGTTGCCAACGGTCCGCTTCTCACAGACGGTCCATGGGATCTTGCAGCAGCCACGCCAGTGGCGGGCGCTAACAGTGCCGCTCCGATCGCTGCATTCGGTGGCACAGGCAAATGCTTCCTCACCGACAATGTGGCCACGAACAGCGATGTCGATGGTGATGAAACGCGCCTGAGTTCGCCGTTGTTCAGCTTGCAGGGTTTCACGGATGCGCGCTTGAGCTATGCGCTCTGGTACGACAACGACAACACTGCCGGATCCAACGATTCGTTCCGCGTTGAAGTTTCCAACAACGGTGGTGGCACTTGGGTGACTGTGGACACGGTGGCCGGTCTCACCATGTGGCAGACGCGCCGCATCCGCCTTGGTCAGTTCATCGCGAACTTCACCAACAGCATGCGCGTGCGCTTCATTGCGTCGGATTTCTCGCCCGCGCACACCATTGAAGCTGCAATGGACAACTTCATCATCGAAACGTGCCCGGTGGGTGTTTATCTGCCGCCGCTCGCAGCCGGCAACCTCGGCACTGCGGTTGGTGGCCCGTTCTCGACGCTGTACATCAACGGCACTGATGGTGGCGGTCTGCACCGTGTGGATGTCGCGATCGGCGCGAACATTGACATCGCAGTGGATCAGCCGAGTTTCAGCGTGGTGCCAGCACCCTTCGTGGTGTGCGGTTACCTAGGCGTGCCCACGGTCGCGGAAGCCACATTGCTGCCCGCGACGCTCGGCACCATGGTGTTCCCACCCGCGCTGCTTGCTCCGGCGAATCCGCTGCTCTTCACATTGGCGGATGGAATAGGCATCGGTGGCGCGATGATTCCTGGCATTGTTCCGCCGTCGCCATGGGTGTTCTCGCTTCCGGGCGGCGCACCTTCTCCGCTGCAGGTCACGTTGCAGGTCGTGCAAGTTGATGCCACGAACGCAAACGGCCTTGCCGTCGGTAACGCAGTCATCTTGAACGTTCAGTGACGAAACCGAAGCCCTGTTCAAGCGGGGCCAGCGCCGAAACGGCCGTTGCGGAGTCCTTCATCGCGTATGAGGGACTGCGCAACGGGCCGGTGCGCAAATCCAAGATGGGCAAGTGGCGCGCCACTGTCTTGATCTTGGTACATGTCGCGATCTTCGCGCACATCCTGCATTGGAAGCTCGCAGGGCGGACGTTGACACCGCTCGAACCCAGCGAAGCCATGTACACGTTGGTGAATGGCGCAGTGAACGCGGGTGCCATCGTGATGGCTGGCTCGCTCTTGCTCACGTTGGTGCTTGGCCGTTTCTTTTGCGGTTGGGCGTGCCACATGGTGGCGATGCAAGATCTGTGCGCGTGGATGTTGAAGAAGTGCGGACTGCGCCCGCGGCCCCTGCGCTCACGCTTCATGATGCTGGTGCCACTCGCCGCAGGCCTCTACATGTTCTTCTGGCCGGTGCTGTGGATGGCGCTTGATGGCCAGTGGCCGCCTGCGTTTCACAACGGCTTCATGGAGACAGAGTTCTGGGACACTTTTCCAGGATTCTGGATGGGCGTGCTCACCTATGTCGTGTGTGGATTCGGAATGGTGTGGGTTCTCGGCTCGAAGGGTTTTTGCACGTACGCCTGCCCCTACGGCGGGTTGTTCGGAGTCGTGGACCGCTACGCATTTGGACGCATCCTCGTCAGCGACGCGTGCAGTGGTTGCGGACATTGCTCGGCGGTGTGCACGTCGAATGTCATCGTGCACCAAGAGGTGCGCGACTTCGGCAAAGTGGTCGATCCCGGCTGCATGAAATGTCTCGATTGCGTCAGCGTTTGCCCGGAAAACGCGCTGCGCTTTGGTTTCTCGCTTCCAGCGGTGTTCACGCGGGCACGTCGGCCGCAACCTGCGAGGACGGTGTGGAGTTTTTCGCTGCGTGAAGACTTGGCGCTGGCACTTCTGTTTGTGCTGGCCATGCTCGTATTCCGCGGGATGCCTGACAACATCTTTCCTGAAGCCGGCAATTTGTACGGCCAAGTGCCGCTGCTCCTAGGCATCGGACTTTCAGCGCTCACAGCCTTCGTGCTGTTGCTTCTTGCGCGCTTGCTGCGACGCAAAGATGTGGCGCTGTTTGGTCAAGAGCTGAAGCGAGCAGGGAAGTACCGAGGCGCAGGCGCAGCGTGGTTGCTGTTCTTCGCGTTCGTGACTGCGGGTTTCTTGCATTCTGCGGTGCTGCAAGTCGCGATGCTGCGCGGACAGGTTGCGGTCACGCACACAGCGTCTTTGGCGCCGTACCTCTGGAGTGGCGATCGCGAAAAACTGGACGGTGCGAAAGCGTGGAGCGAAGACGATGCCCGCATGGGGCGTTCGTGTTTCCGTTTCGCGCAGCGCTTCGGGTTCTTTGCTGACGATCGTATCGAGCAGCAGATCGCGTGGTTCGATGCACTTGAAGGCGACTATCCCACGGCAGTGACACGCATGAAGCGCTTGCTGGCGGTGCATCCCGAGCGGCATCGTTTGCGTTTCGATATGGCGCGCTTGCTTTCCATGCAGGGCGAGTTGCTCGAAGCCCAAGCGACCTACATGGCGGCAGTGCGTGGAGCACCTGACGATTTGTTCATGCGCTCTGCTTTGCCGCCGCTCGCCGACGATTTGTTCCGCGGTGGGTTTGTGCGCCAAGCTGCGGATGTGTTGCAACTGGCATGCGAGTTAGATCCACACGCGGCTGCTTTGCATTCCGCTTTGGCAGAAGCCACCACTACGGATGGCCGCCCCGAAGATGCGTTGAAAGTGCTGGATGGTTTTTTTGCGACGCATGAGCCCGACGTTCATTTGCGTGTGCAGCATGCGCAGGTGCAAGAAAGTTGTGGGCGCAGAGAAGCCGGGTTGACGGAGCTTGCTGCGCTGCACGAAAACGTGGCGGGCGATGCGCGGGCGGCGTTTTGGAGCGCGGTGATGTTCGGGAGATCCGGTCGCGAGGCGGAAGCCGATGCTTGGTGGGCCTTGGGCCGCTTGCGCGATCCGAAGCTGCCTGAGTGGCGCCCCGTGGCGAACCGCTAGTCGCGATTTCGTGGCCGGGGCCTTGGCGGCGCGGCAAGGCTCAATATGGTGCGCGCCGAGGGTTCTGCCATGTCACTGCTCAAGCTGACTCTTGGTTCCATTGCGCTGTTGCTCACGTGCTCGCTGTTGTGTGCTCAAACTCCCGATGCGGCGCCTGTCGTGGACGCCACCGCGGGCCAGCCAGCTGTTGCCGTAGGCACCGCACCGGCCGCAGAGGAGGTCCCGTACCTCACGTTTGGCTTGAACCACGTGCCTGGTCTGCGCTTCGAGCTGTTCTCCATTCCGCTGTGGCAGTATGCGGCGTCGATCATCTATGTGATCCTCGCGATGTATTTCGCGCGCTTCCTCGATTGGTTTGTGCGCAAGTACATCCAGCGCCTCACTAAGAAAACCGAAACGCGCATCGACGATGTGATGCTCGAGCTGCTCCACGGCCCGGTGCGCGTGATTTCGTTTGTGTTCCTGCTGCATGTGGGTCTGCATGTCTTCCACTGGCCAGGGTGGTTGGAAACCTACATGTCGATGGGTTTGAAGCTGGCGGTAGCCGGCTCCATCACTTGGATGCTGATGAAGACCGTAGATGCGACGCTGAACTCGGTGCGCCAACGCGCTGATAACGACCGCGATCGGGCCATGGGTGCGCAGCTCTTCCCGGTGCTCGGGCGCATGATCAAGGCGATCATCTTCATCATTGCTGCGCTGGTCACCGCGCAGAATCTTGGTTTTGAAATCACCGGGTTGTTGGCGTCTGTGTCTGTCGGCGGTTTGGCCATCGGTCTCGCAGCGCAAGATTCTTTGGCCAATGTGTTCGGCGCGGTGACGATCTTTCTCGACAAACCGTTTCGCATCGGCGATCGCATTGTGGTGGACAAGACGGAAGGCGTGGTGGAGACCATCGGCATGCGCAGCACGCGCGTGCGCAATCTCGATGGTCACCTTGTCACCATTCCCAATCGCTCCATGGGCAACGCCGCCATCGTCAACATCACGGCTCGCGGCGCCGTGAAAACTGAGATGAACTTGGGCATGCCCTACAGCACTGCACCCGACAAGGTGCAGCAAGCGGTGGCACTGATTCTCGCGGTATGCCGCGCACACCCAAGCACCAACGAAGTCACGGCCGGTTTCAACAAGTTCTCCGACTCGTCCATGAACATCTTGGTGACGCACTGGTCGAAGGAGCTGGATGCGAAGTTGCATCTTGAAGCCATGCAGGCCATCAACCTCGAGATCAAGCGGCGCTTTGATGCCGAAGGTCTCGAATTGGCGAACCCGACGCGCACGGTGTTGCTGCGCAACGATCCGCGCGTCTGAGGGCACGCAACGCGCTTCGCGTCCTCTGCGTTTATGCCGTGGGCGCGGGGAGGCGGCGCGCGCCAGCGGCAACCAAGCCAGCGATTTCCACGAGGTCGTAGCCGAGGCAGCGCGAACCGCGCACGAGTCCGTGACTGTTCGCTACCTCCAAGTTTTGTAGCGCGTTGTTTTGCAGAGTTGCTGCGGTGTGCGCGTCGCCGAGCTCCAGCTTGAGCAGCATCGCGGCAAACTGAATCAGGCCCTTGAGCGCGTGGTGTTCTGCTGTGCCTACAGGCGCTGCGTGCCAATAACTTTCCCACGCTTCGTGCGCTTCCCACCAAAACTCGTGGTTGAACAAGTCGATGGCGTGAAGGTGGCCGGCTTCTTCAAACCAGCGTGAAGCAGCAGGCAGTTGCGGGCGCAGTTCGACGTCGCCAAACATGTGGCCTTCCGGGTGGCGCATGGGATGCGCGTTGCGTCCAGGGCGATACGCATACGGCGGCAGAGGAATCTGCGGGCAGAGGAGTGGCGGTGGAGTGTGGTGCACGGGAGTTCAGGATGCAGAGGTATTGGCGCGGGCAGCCAAGGCCGCATTCACGGCGTTCAGCAATCCATCCGGATCATCCGTGCCGATGTGGAAACACTTGCCCTTGCGCAAGATCAAACGCACGGCGGCGGCACCTTGCGTGTTCCAGAGCCAACCGCGCGGTGTCAAGCGCAGGCCATAGCCGTACCACCAACTATGCTCGCATTTCTCAGCGCTTGCGATGTCTGCCAAGGCGAAACGCGCACATGGCCAGTTCCATGCCCAAGTCACCGTCACATGCTGTGCATCGACCCGCGCGCGCAAGCTGAAAAACAATGACCCTGTGGCCAAGAGCAGCGCAGGCAGCAGCCACACCACGAGCGGCAGGCTTTCGTCCTTGCGCTCGATCCAGAGAATGATGGCCGAAAAAACCGCACCTCCCCAAATACTGGTCGGAATCAGCCAACCGCGTTGCGTGTGTTCGTAGGTTTGCATGAGTGTGGCGACCGATTTTCATCATCGCCGCCCGGATTCTACTGCGGCGCTTGCGCCAGCAGGTGCCGAATGGGCAAGATGTGCGCTGGAGTTTGGTGATGCGCATATTGATGAGCCTGTTGTTCATGCTGGTTTGCGCGGCGGCACAGACGCCCGTTGTGGGTGAATTGGTGATCAGCGAAGTGTTGCCGGATGCTGCGGTGATCCTTGACGACAACGGCGAGTATTTCGAAGTGTGCAATGTTTCCGTTCGTGTGCTCGATCTTGCAGGTTGCAGTTTCATCGACACGGATTCGGTAAGCGGAGCGAGCATCACTGGGACGCTGCTGCTTCAGCCAGGTGAGTTCATGACCTTCATTCGCGATGCGGCGCAGGCCACAGCGTGGAGCATCCCGGGGCAACGGGTTGGCTATGCAGCCGTATCTGCGTCGTCGTGCAGTGCAGGTGTGGCTTGTGTCGCTGCGGGCAGCATGACTTTCAACAATGGTGCAGATGGCGTCGTCATCATGAATGCTGTCGGCACGGTGCTCGATAGCGTTGCGTGGAGCAGTGCCACTGCGGGAGTGGCGTTGGAACGCGTGGATCTGCGCTCGGCGTGGAATGCCCCGGGCAATGTTGTTGCGGCGGTGTTTCCGCTGGACGCGAACAACTCTGGGACGCCTGGTCGCGCCAACAGCGCGGATGAAACCAAGGCATGGCTGCGAAGTGCCGACTCTGCGAGTGGATTTGTGCTGGCGACGGGTGCAGTGCCCGATATCGCGTTGCTGCTCGGCACGACCGCGAAGTTGCATCTGCTGTCTCCAGCCCATGGTGGCGGCGTGCGCATTCTCGCGGCCTCTACTGGAAACTCGCCAGGCTTCAGCGTTGGCAACATCTTTATTGGGCTCAACCAAGACGAGTTGTTCTTGATTTCGTTGACTCCGGGAAATCCGTACTTCGTAGATTTCTCAGGTGGCGCTTTCGATGCCTATGGCGCCGATGCTGCGAGCGTGTTGGTCCCCAATGTCTCTGCGTTGTTGGGTTACGAGTTTTACGCCGCATTTGTGGCGGCTGATTTGTCGCTTGGGATGTTGCGCGAGTCCACAGTGGCGTCGCTCACGCTCACTGCGCCTGCTCCACTGTCGAGCATCGTTGCACTCAGTGTCGATGGCGCCGCGGTTGCTGCCATGGGACTTCCTGGCATCACCGCCAGCTCCAACGCAGCCGAGCTCGTCAAGGCGCTGATTGACGCCACCGCTACGAACCCGGCGTTGTTGGCTCCGAGTGCAGCCAATCCGCTTGGCATCAGTTTCCCACTGTCAGCAGCTACGTCAGAAACCGTGCGCGTGATTCCAGGGTTCACCCAGAGTCTCGTGGCGCGCTGGTTGGATCCGTTGCGCACCACCGCAGCAGTGACGGACCCGCGTTTCGGCAGCAACTGCGATTATCTTGCGTGGTTCGGTGATGGTTGGGATTCCACGTTGGGTGATCCGCCGCAGTTTCACGGATCTGGAAGTGCTGGTTGGTTGTGGGCGAACCACGAAGCCGTTTCCGGAGGCGCACCTTGGCTCACGGCGGCGCCTACAGGCGCTGCGCTCAATCTCGCGTTCTGGTTGCGCGATAGCGGTTTGCTTGTCGGTAATCCGTTGGCTTCTGTGTGGTCGCAGCAAGATGTCGACATGTGGTCTATTGCAGCGAAACGTCAAGTTGGCGGTTCGTGGTTGCGCGCACAACAGAGTGGAGGCGTGTGGAGTTTGCAACGCGATGCCGCCGCTGTGCGCTACGACGCTAGCAGCGCCACGCTGCTGCGCATCACGGGGTACACGCAGCACGCGCTGGATCACGACGACAACGGAACGACTTTGCCGGCTGGCATCGCGGTAGGCACGCTTGGGAATTGTTCCGGTGGGCAATCACCGTGGGGCACGATCTTCACAGGCGAAGAAAACGTTCAAGGCTACTACGGCGATCTCGAAGCGTGTTGGTCTTCGAACCAACGCTTCATCACCGGCGCGGGTTTCGATCCTGGCGCCAATGTCAGCCCGAACTTTGCGTCGAACACCGGAGGTTTGTTCGGTCGCATTTCCATGACGGCACAGCACCACGAAAAAGACCTTTACGGATTCCTCTCTGAGATCGACCCTGGTGTGGCCTCGGACAACGCTTACGACAGCGTCGCTGCAGGTGGCGACGGCCTCGGGCATCGCAAACTCGGCAGCATGGGGCGCGCGCGTTGGGAGAACGCGACGTTCGCCACAGACACCGATTGGAAGCTCATCTCTGGCCAGCCCATCGTGATCTATGCCGGCGACGACCGCCGCTCGGGCCGAGTGTTCAAGTTTGTGAGTGCCGCCAACACCAGCAGCGGCATGACACGCGGGCAAATCCGCGCTCTGCTCGACAGCGGCACGCTGCATGTCGCGCACTTCCAAAACCTCGATCACGCGACGGGTGAAACGCTGGTTGGTGGCGGCGTGCCGACGGAAGCCGCGCCCGCCAACGGTGTCTGGTATCAACTCACCACAAGCAACACAGGGCAGATCGCGCCCAACGCGGCAGCTCTTGGCGTACCTACGCAGTCCATCGGAGCGGCGCTCACCGACCTCACATGGAATGGCATCGGCGGTTTTGCTGACGACAACATGCTGCGCGCGTGCCTTTTCAGCGTTTGCAACAAGCTCGGCATTTCGGAGATGAATCGCCCAGAAGACGTGGAGTGGAACCCCTACGGCACGCCGCGTCTGTTCATCGCTTTCACAGGCCATGGCGGGCGCGTTGCCAACAATGAAAGCGGTGTGCAATATCCGCCAGCGACGCACGCAACGCTCTCACCAACGCGCCCTGACAGCACCGGCTCCGTCGTTGCCTTGCAAGAAACGAACAGCTCGAATCCCGGCGCGTCCACGACATTCACTTGGTTCCGCGTGTGGAAGGGCTCGAACGCTTCGCAGAACAACAGTGTTGTCGATCCGTTCCGCGCAGCGAGCGTCGACAACTTGATGATCGACAACGCAGGCGGCGTTTGGTTCGGAACAGATGGCAATCTCGGAAACAACGGGCGCGCCGAAGCGCTGTATCACTTGGATCTCGATCCAGCGCATCAGGCGGGCATGCCAGGCGTGGTGAATGCAACTTACGGGAAGGCCTTTCGTGTGGCTTCGCTTCCGAGCAACGCGGAAGCCACTGGTCCGTGTTTCGCCTCAGATCTGCGCACCATCTTCATTTCGGTGCAACACCCTGGCGCCGGTGTGTGGAGCACCTGGCCCAACGGCGGGCTGTGAGAGCGCCTAACGTGTTTGATGCTCTATCGCGGGGCGTGCGCCGGCGCGACCCAGCGGACAGCGTAGTGCAACAAGGGCTCGTGGCCCGGAGTCAGTTCTGGATGTGCGCTGGAACAGAACACGCGGCCTTTGCCGAAGGGCGCGCGCACGATGGCTGCCGCACCGTCATGATGCCGGCGACCGCGCCGTTGCGAGCGCTCTCGGTTTCAAAAGTGGCGAGTGTTTCGTAGTCGGGCAGCGTGTCGTCGTTGGCGGGCGCCAACAGTGGGCCTTGGTAGTAGAGCAGCGAGTGCTGATTATTGAAGCGCGTCACGAGGATGTCCCGAATCCGCAGTACAAGGCCGGATCCAAAGACTGGCAAGAAGCTCGCGAGAAAGCGAGTTACACATCGGCATCACTCACGACGCGAGGGAAACGAGCTTTCACCTATGGCCGTTTCGAATGACGTGCGCGCTATGCGATCACGGACGGCCTGTGGCCAGCGTGGTGGATGTGGGCCCAGCAACGCGAATGGCCAGCGAGCGGCGAGATCGACATCATGGAGTCGTATCAAGCGAAGCTTCACGCCAATGCTGCATGGAGTTCCGCGACGCGTTGGAAACCCATTTGGAATGCCGTCGGCGTTCCGTACACAACGCTCGCGAAAGAAGCGGGGTTTGCAGATGCCACCGCGTGGGCACAGCAATTCCACACATGGCGCATGGACTGGAACGAGACTCTGATTCGCCTGTTCGTCGATGGGCGCTTGATGAACGAGATCGATGTGACCAAGAGCATCAACGAAACTGCGGACCACATGAACCCGCTGCGCGAGCCGCACTTCATGATCGTGAATCTCGCCATTGGCGCGATCTCCGGCGACCCCGCCAAATCCACCTTCCCTGCACAACTCGAAGTGGATTGGATCCGCATCTACCAGA
>SIAO01000007.1 GCA_009691765.1 Planctomycetota bacterium
ACGATCGGGGGCACAGCCTGCGTGAGTGTGAAGCCCATGATGCCGTTCGCGCCGCCGAGAGTGGAATGGACGCCGAAGGCGAAATGATCCGTGCCGATAACGGCCGGCACAGGGGCCAACATCGTTGGGCTATGACCATTGCTGCCGGGCGTCGCGGCCCCAAAGCTTTGCGGCAAGAGACTCTGTTCGGAGAGCAACACAGGCCGATCGAATGGCGGCAACGCCTGCGCGACGCGCGGATCGGTGAACGCGTGTTGCACGAAATCGAGCAACTGCGCTTTCTGCGTCGGAGTCAGTACCAGCGACACCATGGCGGGATCGATGTTGTCGAAGAAGTGCCCGCCCACTTCGTAGAAGTCCATCACACTTGCGAGAGTCGGACTACCGCCAGTGTGGAAATACGGCGCGCGCAATGCGATGTTGCGCAAGTGAGGAGTCTTGAACTGCCCGCGGTGCGCATTGTTCAGCGTCACCATGCGGCGTCCCATGTCTTCCGTCGAAGGACGCACGCCAATGTTGTGATAAAGGTGGTCCGTGAACAGCGGCGGCGTGTGACAGAATGTGCAATTCGCGTTGCCGTCGAACAAGTCTTTGCCCGCGATTTGCGAAACTGTCAGCGCTTGGAGGTTGCCGGCTTCGTAGTCGTCCCAAGGAGTTTGATCGGGCACGAGAGTGCGTTCGTAACTTGCGATTGCGAACGCGAAACGCACCGGAGTGATGCTCGGATCGCCGAAAGCCCATTGAAACAACGCCGGATAACTTGTGTATTGCGCCACGGCCGCAGCCATGTCTGCTGGCAGGCTCGCTGCAAGCCGCATGGGCCGCTGCGTCACCAGCCTGTTGCAAATAGTGGCCATGTTGCGCCCAGCGCAACCCATCTCGCCGCTGAGCGGTGGCATCACCGCTTGGCTTTCCAAAGCGCCACCAATCGGAATGATCACTTGCCCTGTCAACGGGTCCTTGAACTGTCCGGAAGCTCTTCCATCCCAGAATGACTCTGGATCCCACTGCGCTCCAATCGCTGGAGGTGCTTTGCGTCCCGTCACGATGGCGCGCGGGAAGAAGGTGCCGTCATTCACGAAAAGACTATTGGAATCGCAAGACACGACACCGCGTGAACCGCGGATGTCATCAGTGGTGCCATAGAGGCCATCGGAACCAGGATGAAGATTGAGCGCACTTGCGATGCGCGGATCTCCGCCACCAACCTCCGGCATGTGGCACGTGCCGCACGCGGTGGTGTTGTCGGAAGACACCTGCTCTTCCCAGAAAAGGAGTTTGCCGAGCGTCACTTTCGCAGGCGTCAGCGGATTCTGTAGCGGCACTGGCACAGGCGGGAGTCCAGCTTGACACCACAGCGCCGACGCACAAAGCAGCGACAACAACAACGAACGCTGTATATGGAGCTCGTACAACATGCGCAAGCAAGCCTATCCCCATGCCCCCATGGCGGTGCAAGCTCATCTCGTCCCACAAACATGGCGCAGATCAAGCTACGGCGCGAGGTGCCTTTGCAACCAATCGAAAAACACCCGTTGCCACAGGACGGAGTTTTGCGGACGCATCACCCAATGGCCTTCCCCGGGGAAATAGAGGAAGCGCGAAGGCACTCCCATGGACTGTGCCGCTGTGAAGGCCTCCATGCCCTGCCCGACGGGGACGCGGAAGTCCTTCTCTCCATGAACCACCAGCAAAGGCGTGCGCCATGCGCCGACGAAACGGTGCGGCGAGAACTTCTCGTACTTCGCGCGCACCCCTTCACTGCCCCAGTAGGGCCCGCCTAAGTCCCAATCGACGAAAAACAACTCCTCGGTGCCACCGTACATGGATTCCAGATTGAACACGCCACAGTGCGCGATCATGGCGCGGAAGCGATCGCCGCCGTTACCCATAAGCCAGTACACGCTGTAGCCACCGAAGCTCGCGCCCACCGCGCCGACACGCCGTGCGTCCACCCACGGTTGCGCCGTGAAATGGTCGCAAGCTGCCAACAGGTCTTGCATCGCTTGCCCGCCCCAATCACCACTGATCTCGTCGTTCCACTCTTGACCGAAACCAGGCAGGCCACGACGGTTCACCGCGAGCACGACGTAGCCCTGCGCCGCCATGAGGTGGAAGTTCCAACGCATGGAAAAGCTCTGACCGATTTGCGACTGCGGCCCGCCTTGGCAATACAGCAACAGCGGATGCTTCTTGGCTGCGTCGAACCCTGGAGGCAACAACACCCAACACTGAATCTCGCGACCATCGGTGGCGCGCACGCGGTGAGATTGCACCGTCGGCAAAGCGAGCGATTGCACAAGTGCATCATTGGCATGAGTCAACACTTGCGGTTCGGCTGATCCTGTCTGCAAGAACAACTCCACAGGGCGCAGCATGTCTTGTCGCGCCAGCACACGTCGCGTGCCATCGGGAGCGCTGCCACCCAAGGCCCAATTGAAATTGCCCGAGGTGCGCAATTGCACTGCGTTGTCTTTTTCCTGATCAGCAGACTTGTCCACAGCTACGGAGAAGAGCTGCACCGTGCCTTGCACTTCGCTGTTGAACCAGAGGCTCTGACCATCGGGAGAAAACTCCGGATCGTGGGCCGAGCCGTCGAAGTCCACGGTCAGTTCACGACGTCCATTGCCAGCAAGAGCGCACAACATCAAACGAGATTTGTCCGCTTCGAAACCAGCGCGCGGCATGGAAAGCCACGCAAGGGTTTTGCCATCAGGAGAAAACACTGGGTCGGTGTCGTAACCCTCAAACTCTTGCGTCAGATTGACCAGCGCACCACCGGAACTCGGAACCACATAGACGTCACTGTCCGTCGAGCGCTCGGGGCGGTTCACCATCTTGGCGCAGAAAGCCACCATGCTGCCATCAGGCGCGACAGCGAAATGTTCGCGACCACCAAACGGCGGCAACGGGCAATCCACGCGCAATCCACGCATGAGGTCGGTCGCTGCCTGCGGGCGACCTTCGTCGTCCAACGGCATTGCAAAGATGTGCGAGTAGGTTCCATCACGCCACTCATCCCAATGGCGATACATGAGGGAATCGATGATGCGCGCATCAGCCTTGGGCAAGTCCGGATGGAGATCCAAGAGCTGCGCGTCCAACTTCACGCGAGCCGCATAAACGAGCATCTTGCCGTTGGCCGCGATGCGCACAGCACTCACGCCGCCTTCCACGTTCGTGAGTTGCGTCTCCTTCCCCGCGAGATTGATGCGGAAGACCTGCGCACCCGCCGCCGTGGCATGCAAACAGTAGATGCATGGCTCATCGGCATGCACACCCCACTGCGCATCACCGAGTCCTTTGATGCCGTCTTGCAAAACGCGCGCGCTGCCAGAGTCGACGTTGAGCACTTTCAACACGGCCGTCGTTGCTTCGGTCGCGAGTTCGGTGCGTCGCTCGATCACCATCACGTGTTTGCCGTCCGCAGCAAACGCACCGCCTTCTTGGCGCACAAATTGCCACAACTTCTCTGGACTCAACGGCTGCTGCGCGAAGACCTGACCGACAAGCACAAGCAAGCAAAGCACCTTGAACATGGGAGTCTCCCTCAGAAGGCGGATCTTAGCCCGCCAGTGCAAAGAAGCGCGCTGCGTCTAACTGCAACAAGATCATGCGACCCGCACCGGGCCAAGATTCCGTGCGCACGGTGTCGCGCAACACCAATCCGTGTTGGCGCAGGAGCCATTGCATCTCCCCCGACGCAGCCACGGGAAAGGCATACACAATTCGCCGAGGAGCTGAGCCTGCCGCCAAGGCGCGCGCAGCGCGTGCCAGCATCGCCACCGATTCCATGCGCACCACCACGCACCGTGGCGTCAGGGCGCGGCAAGCGAAAGCGCTGCTGTAGTCCGAGAAGAGCAACACGTCATTCGGTCCAACCCATTGCTCGATGAGCCGCGCGCGATCTTCTTGCACGGGACTTGAACGCGCACGCTGCACCTCCACGGCAGTGCTCTGCCCATGGCTGAGCAGCGCCACCAGCACTACAGGCAGCAAGAGCGGCGCCACACGCGGCATGCGATCCATGATGCGCATGAGCGCCAACGCTGCCGCCATGCAGATCGCAGGTGCAAGCACGAGCACCCAAAAAGGATGGGTGGCGGCACGGCTGAGAAACACTACGCAAGGCACCAATCCCAAGACCCAACATTGCACGCTGAGTTTGTCGCTCGTGTTCATGCGCCCGCTGGCGGCTCGAACAAACAACAGAATCGTGCCCAGCAGTGCAAGAGCGAGCAGCGGCCAGCCATACAGGTCCACACACTCCGAACCGAGCGCTAACAGCAGGCTCGCGACAGAACGACCTTGCAAGCCCAACGACGCACTCACATTTCCGATCACCAATTGCAAACCGCCGCTTTCTTGCGCACCCAAGGCCATGTGTCCGAGCACAAATACGATGGCAGCGACCCACGGGATGCAAGCCAGCAATGCAGCACGCCATGGCCGCACTGGACGGTCGATGGAGAGTCCCCACCAAAGCGCCGGCACAAGCCCGTAGGCATTCCAATCGGCAATGCCTGCGCAGAAGGCACAAAGCATGTAGAGCGCCGTAGGGCCACGGCGTTGCCAAGCAAACAAAGCGGCAAGTGTGAAAGGCAGTCCGAACAGTGGAGGCGAAGCGCCACTCCCGTGAGCGACAAGTGCACCTGACCCTGCGCAGAGCGCGACCACGACGGCAGCACGCAACGCATCAGTGCGCTGCAATCCCAACCACAACAACGCCAAGAGCACCGCCGACAACAGCAGCGCTCCAGCACGCAACGCAGTGATGCTGGGATCAACCGCGTGAAACGCTTCCATCAACCACAGGCCAAGAGGCGGATGATGCAAGTACGGAACAAACACCGCACCTTCTGTGCGCGCCAGCAAACTCCAGTGCCCTTGATGCACCGAAAGCGGCAGCAGAGCAGCATTGTGACAAGAGTAGAGCGTGTACCCCGCTGCAATCTCAGCATCGAGCGAGGTGCCGCACGGCTCGCGCATCCACGCCAGTTGCACCGCGACGAAGGCCGTGCATGCCAACGCCGCAGCCAAGAGCGCTCCGCGCAAGGTGCCGCCACTGTTCATGCGGCAGAGGATATCCGCTCGCGCCCATGCAGCGTGCAGCCCAACGGTTCAACGCACGATGAGAAACTCGCGTCCTTCTTGCCAATCAGGACGAATCTGAAGCAATTTTTCGCGAATCAGTGCACGCGCTCCGCGTGTGCCTACTGCAACCAGCAACAAAGAGCACGAGGCTGTACGCAAGAACTCTGGAGGCACGACGGGCACACCCAAACGGCTCTTGGAACGACCAATGTCCACAATGACAGGCACGTCATGCCCTTCCGCCAACAACCAACGCAACCAGTCTTTGCCTGCGCGCTTGCCACACCAAAGAATTACGCGGCACGGAACGGAAAGTGGCCCGCGCCGCAACGCCTCGCGACGCAAGCGGTCGAAAGCCTCGGGCGCATAGCGAGCATCGGTGCGCGAAAGCCGTCCCGCATGATCGCGCACGCGCACGACGGCTTGCGGCACAGTGGCAAGTCGCCAGCCTGCATGCACGAGGCGCAACACCAATTCGTAGTCCTCAGGAAAACCTCCGTCCCGCCAGCCGCCACTCTCGGCGAGCGCTCGGCTGCGCAACAGCATGGCCGGGTGCAGCAGCGGACATTCCACGTACAGCTCACGCTCTGGATCCCGCACGCTGTTGAGCCACGCAACATAGGCAAGCATGCCGACACCCGGCGGGACGCCGGCGTCCCCGACCAGTTCACAAGCGCCTCCCACGATGGCGACCTGCGCGTCCTGTTGCATGACAGCGAGCTGCAAACGCAGCCGGCCCGCAATTGCCTCATCATCAGCATCGAGACGAGCAAGGAACTCACCACACGCCGCCGCACGCCCTGCTTCGAGCGCGGAAGCGATGCCTTGCGGCGTTTGGCGCAATAAACGCACCCGAGTGTCGCAGGGCAACACCGCCGCTGGGTCATCGCGACTGCCGTCATCAATGACGATCACTTCGTCGTCGCTCTGTGAATCAGCGAGCGCTGAAGCCACGGCGTTGTGCAACCAACGCGCACCGTCGCGCACAGGGATGAGCCACGAAACACGCATGCGTCAACGAACGCCGCTGCTCTGAGTCATCAATCCCGGAATGGCCGCAGGCAAGACGCCACCTTCTCGGGAAGCATCGAGCAACAGAGCCGCGAGTGCTTGCTGTGTGCCGGCATCCCAATCGAGACCCACCACCAGCGCGCCATGGCCACGGAGATTGCCGAATGTATAGGGATTGCCCAGCAGGGCGATGGCGTGTCCGAACAGCGCGGCCTTAGCGAGCAGGCGCTGGCGCTCTTGATGGAAAGTGTTCCAGTCGTCGGCAGCAAAAGGCGACAACGATGCCGCCGCCAAGACAAGCATCTGCTCCGCTGGTTCTGTGCGCGGTAGGTCTTGACCCCCTGCACACTCACTCAAGCGCACTTGCATGCCATGAGCACGCAGCGGTTCCATCAATGCAGGGCCAACCGCGTCAAAACCCCAATCTTCACGCTGATCACGCAGCACGATGACATGCACAGGAAGTTTGGGATTCAAAACACCCTTGCGCACGCGCACCACAGATTTGACCGCGCATTCCAAGGCGAGCGAGCGCGCCAGAGCACTATCGAGCCGTGGGGCGAGATCTTGCAGTGCACATGTTGGCCCGCGCACGAGCTTCAATCGCGCCGCGAGCACCCGCTCTACGGCTGCGTTGAAAACCGCTGGCGGCAATTCACCGTTCTCGACGGCGCGTGCAAGTGCGGCAGCCGTGCCTTGAATGTCTGTGGGGAACAAGAGCACATCGCAACCTGCACCAACGGCGCGCACGGCAGCTTCAGCCGCTGAAAAACGGCGCGTGATGCCGCCCATGTCAAGGGCATCCGTGAACACGATGCCACTGAAGCCGAGGTCTTTGCGCAACAGCCCGTTGATGATTAAAGGAGACAAGGTTGCAGGCAGTGTGTCGTTGGCCGTGAGCTGCGGGAGCGCGATGTGCGCACTCATCACTCCACGAGCCCCTGCGCGAATGCAAGCGAGGAACGGTGGCAGCTCCACCGTGTCCAAACGCTCTCGCGTGCCGTTCACGACCGGCAAACCGAGATGGGAATCTTCGTGAGTGTCGCCATGCCCTGGAAAGTGCTTGGCGACCGCCATGACAGCAACACTCTCAACGCCTCGCACGAAAGCGGCTGCATGGCGCGCCACCAATGCGGGATCATCGCCATAGGAACGCAGATTGATGATCGGGTTTTGCGGCGACACATTCACATCAGCGATGGGCGCCAGCACCACATTCACGCCGATCAAGGCGGATTCTTCTGCGGTGCGCCGTGCAATGCGTTCCGTGAGCACCTCCGAGTTAGCGGCGCCCAAGGCCATGCCGCGCGGAAAGCGCGTGGCTCCCGGAAACATGATGCCAGCACCGCCTTCGCAATCTGCCGTAATCAGCAACGGAATGGGAGCGATGCGCTGCAAGTGCTGCGTCAGCCGATGAACCTGCGCCGCCGTAGCGCGCAAACAGTGCACTCCGCCAATGGCCCTGCTGCGCACAAGCGTCTCAAGCTCTGACAACGCCTCTGCGGAATCCAACACCTTTCCGGCGGCGACCGAAGGCACCAGAAGTTGTCCTGCTTGTTCAAGCCGTGTCAACCCGCGCCGCGTTGTCGCCGCATCTTGAGCAGAGATGACGGCGCTGAGCAACAGCGCAACGAGCCACTTCACTTCTTGCGTACCTTTTCCTTTTTCTGATCCGTCTTGGCAAACCCTTTCCACTCTTGCTCAATCTCAGCGAACACATCTTTTTGTGGAGGCACGCCGAAGATCTCCTCCGCCATGGGCCGCAGCTTCTCGAGATCGGATTTCCCCGTCTTGTCCACGCAGGAATTACACGCGCGCAAGAATGGGCCCATCTTGTCCAAGCGCCGTGTTGCCAACCAATCCAACATGCTCCAAGCCTTGGCCACCGCGGCGGCATCCATGTCCACCAATGTCATGCGCAACAACACTGTGAACTCTGGTCCTGAGCGCAGCGCGAGATCATTGAAAGTTGCGCGCAAACCTTCCTCTTCAAAACTCACCGTCGCTTCCACGCCGGTGCGGCCATAATCCGGTAAACGAAACGCCACACAGTGCACATTGTTGCGAGCGAGCGCTTCGAAACTGGTCCAATAAGCCCAACCTTCGGAAATCCAATCGGCGCTGTTTGAGGCACCACGATTCCACGCCAACGCCGCAAGGTTGTGCCCTAGCGCATGCGCGATCATCCCGTCGAGTTCCGTCCCCGGACCGAGGCGCCAAAACTCCAGCCAACGAGCGCCGTTACTGCCACCAGTGCGGTGACCCATCATGGCCTTGGTGCGCTCGCGAGGCTCTCCGAGCCTGCGGCCATAGTAGTTTTCATAGTACTTCGCGGCCAACTCAACATCGTCGGGGCAGAAGAAGAACTCGTCGATGACATCCTCGGGGATGGGGTCTAGGTCGTTCTCTGTGATGAAGGGGTCCACGAATTCGGTGCGGAACGATTCGATAATGCGCTCGCCCAAGATGCAAGCGGCGTCAAGCTGCGAGGATTTCAAGTCCTGGAAAGAGACGAGGCGCAGATGCTGCGTCTCGCGGCCGTGCCACTTCAAGTCGCTGCGGCCGAAGTCTTTGCTGCAAGCCGCAAGGGATTCGGGCAGCTCGCTGGACTTCAAGACTCCCTTCGCGATTTCGAGGCGCGTCTTGCTCGCAGCGCTCTGCGCCTTGCCGAGCTCAATGGAGTAATCCTTCGCGAGTGCTTTGGCCGCCTCTTGGAACAGCGTGGAGTTCAGCCACCCCACAAGAGTGTCCACGCGCGTCAGTAACTTGCGCTGCGTGTTGAACCACTCTGGTGTGCCCGCCTTGCAAGCACGCAAATCCGTCTTGACTTTCTCCACATCCACTTGCTTGCGCAGATACTCGTCGCGCAGTCCCACCAGCGACTGATGCGGGTAGCACAGGTGCATGGCGTCCTTGGGTTTCATTTCCGCTTCAGGGATCTGCACCTCGCGGGCCTTGCCGTTGGGCGTGCGTTTCCCATCGGCACCAACAAGCTCCAAATTCGGCTTGCCAGAATCAGGAACTAGCAGCGTAATGACCTTGCTCGTGCCCGGTTTGGTGATGAGATTGGCTTTGAGGTCGATGACCAAACCACTCAGATGCTGCCCCACGATCATGGACTTGCCTTCCCAAGTCGTCAGCCATTTCGCGTATTTCTTGCTCGTTTTCTCGTCAAGCAATTCCACGCCCACAATTTGGGCGCAAAGCACGCTGGCAAGCAACACCAGACTTACACAAAGGCGCATGATCTTCTCCGGCGCGCATTCTATAGTGTCGCCCTCGTGTTGCCGCATGGAAGCGGCACTCCACATCTATGGTCCCGCAAGACATGAAGACCCTCATCACCGGCGCCGCCGGATTCATCGGTTCACACCTCGCGGAGGCCCTCGTGGCTGAAGGGCGCGAGGTCCTAGCGCTCGACGATCTCTCCACGGGCAACATGGAGAATCTCCGGGGTTTGAATGGCCACGAGCGTTTCCGCTTCGTCGAAGGCGATGTGCGCGACCGGGCCCTCGTTGCCACTCTCGTGCGAGATTGCGCCGAGGTCTACCACCTTGCGGCCGCTGTCGGCGCCGCCTTGGTGATGCAGCAGCCCGTGCGCACACTGGAAGTGAACGTCGCTGGCACCGCTAGCGTCTTGGCTGCTGCCACGCAGGCGGAAGCGCGAGTGTTCCTCGCCAGCACGTCGGAAGTTTATGGACGGAGCAGCGCCGCTGTGCAACACGAAGAGGACGACCTTGGTTTCGGTCCGAGCACGCGCCCGCGTTGGGGCTACGCCTGCTCGAAAGCTCTCGACGAATGGTTAGCCCTCGCGCACGCCTCCGAGGATGGTTTGCAAGTGGTGGTAGGGCGCATCTTCAACACCACGGGCCCGCGCCAAAGTGGACGCTACGGCATGGTGCTACCGCGCTTTGTCCAAGCCGCACTGCACGCAGAGCCGCTGGTCGTGCACGGCGACGGATTGCAAACGCGCTGCTTTTCTCATGTCAAGGACACAGTGCGCGCTATCTGCCGGCTTATGCAAACACCGGCGGCCTACCGCCAAGTGGTGAACATTGGTTCCACAGAAGAAGTGACCATCCGCGAACTTGCTGAGCGGGTGGTGCGCATCGCGAAATCGTCCTCGCCCATCGTGCACTGGCCCGTGGAGCAAGCTTTCAGCGAAGGCTACGAAGACCTACCGCGTCGGCGTCCCTGCACGAAAAAGCTGCGCGCCCTCACAGGATTCACACCGGCGATTCCGCTCGACGAGATCATTGCTGCACTTTGCCACGAAGGTGCGCGAGGGTAATCTTTCGCGCCAGCCGTGATGACATTCCTCCGCTTTCTTCTCCGCATCTGGATCAGTTTTGGACGCGTCCTTGGCATCGTGAACCTCACGGTGCTCTTGAGCGTGGTCTACTTGCTGATCGTGCCCTTCTATGCGCTCGCTGCTTTGATCCGCGACCCACTGGGATTGCGCTCAGTGCGCCGCGCACCACCAACGCACTGGAAACCGTCGCACACTCCGCGCGCTGACGCCGACAACCTCTGGCGGCCCTACTGAGATGCGCGTCCTCGGGCTGTCCTTTGATTTCCATGATTCCGCCGCGGTGCTGATCGAAGACCATCGCATCGTGGCCGCCGCCGCTGAAGAGCGCTTCGTCCGGCGCAAACACACCGCAGAGTTCCCGAAAGAGGCCATCGCTTGGGCGCTCGAGAGCACAGGCACCAGCCTCGCCGCTGTGGACCATGTGGTCTTCTATGAAAAGCCCTTCCAAAAGTTTGATCGCATCCTCACCACAGCACTGGCTTCCTGGCCACGCTCGTATTTTTTCTTCTTGAAGTCCATGCCTCAATGGCTGGTGCGCAAACTCCACACCGCGCGGCAGATTCGCAAAGGTCTTGGACAAGACCGCTCGGTGCTGTTTGCTTCACACCACCTCTCGCACGCTGCCAGCGCTTTCTTTCCCTCGCCCTTCGAAGAAGCCGCCATCATCACTGCCGACGGCGTTGGCGAATGGGCCACCACTAGCTTCGGCCGCGGCGCAGGTTGCAAGTTGGAGCTCGAAAGCGAAATCCGCTTTCCGCACTCGCTCGGGCTTTATTACTCGGCGCTCACTGCGTATCTCGGCTTCAAGGTGAACGACGCCGAATGGAAAGTGATGGGGCTCGCTCCCTACGGCGAGCCGCGCTTCGTCGAGCAGTTCCGCAAGCTCATCCAACTTCGCGAAGACGGCAGCTTTGCTCTCGACATGCGTTACTTCAGCCACGCGTTCAGCACGCGCAGCATGATCAACACGCGCTACGAACGCTTGTTCGGACGTCCACGCCGCTCGCCAGAATCCGCGTTGGAGCAGTTCCACAACGACATTGCGCGCAGCGGTCAGCAAGTCCTCGAAGAAGCCATGTTGAACCTCGCGCGCGCCGTACAACGACGAACAGGTTTGCGCAAATTGGCTCTGGGCGGAGGCGTCGGCCTCAATTGCGTCGCCAATTGGCGCATCCTTCGCGAATCAGGTTTTGACGAGATCTTCATTCAGCCCGCAGCGGGTGATGACGGCGGCGCGCTGGGTGCCGCGGCATTAGTGATGGCGGAACTGGGCGGCGTGCGCGTCGAACCCATGCAACATGCACTCTTCGGTCCGGCGTGGAGCGATGCGCAGATCGAATCCGACTTGTTGCGGCTTGGAGCGAAGCCGCGCCGCTACGAACGTGCCGCGTTGCTCGAAGAGTGTGCGCGGCGCCTGCACGCCAAAGAAATCCTCGGTTGGTTCCAAGGGCCCATGGAGTTTGGCCCGCGCGCGCTCGGAGCACGCAGCATTCTCTCCACCGCATCCGATGCTTCGATGAAAGACAAGATCAACGCTCGCGTGAAGTACCGCGAGGCCTTTCGCCCGTTCGCGCCGAGTGTGCCCAAGCACCTCGCCTCGCGTTGGTTCGATGTGCCTGAAGGGCTGGATTCTCCGTTCATGCTCTTGGTGCCGCAGGTGCGCCCTGAAGCACGGGTATTGCTGCCAGCGATCACGCATCACGACGGATCCGCACGAATCCAAACCGTCACCCACGAAGCGAACGCGCTGTATCACGACCTACTGCTCGCCTACGGAGAACGCAGTGGCATCCCAGTGCTGCTCAACACCTCGTTCAATGTGCGAGGCGAGCCGATCGTGAACACTCCCGAACAAGCGCTCACTTGTTTCCGCAACACCGGACTCGACGCGCTGGTCATTGGCAGTTTCATCGTGAGCGGCAAAGATGAACCCGTTGACCACGAGCGCGGCATGCGTGCGAGCGTGGCCTTGGAGCGCACCCCATGAACGATCAGCGGCGCAATAGAGGGTTTATCTCTGAGTTCTGTTCCTTCCTCAGCCATGAGAAGAAGTGGTGGCTGTTGCCGCTCGTGATCGTGTTTGGTGCCATTGGCGCCTTGGCCCTCGTGGCCGAAGTGATTCCTGCAGCAGCACCCGCCATCTACTCGTTCTTCTGATGCGCGTGCTCTTGCTGGAACCGGCGTCCGCGGCTGTTGGACGCGGCAACGCAACGACGGCCGAACGCTACGCGCGCGCAGCGGAGGGCGCAGGACACTGTGTGCTTCGCGCCACTCCGGACACCATCCCCACGGAGGCCGTTGATCTTGTTCATGCGCATCACGCTGCGCGCTGCGGGCCTAGGGGAGTAGCCCTGGCGCAGCAATGGCGCTGTCCGCTCATCATCTCGCTCGGAGGCACAGACCTCCATGGCCAAGCAGCGCAAGGGTTGGATCCGACGGCCCGCGCTCCGCTGCAGTATGCGCGCCTCATCCTCGGTCCCTTCGCCGACGACGCATCACTCTTGCGGGCTGCGGGCATCGACACATCCACATTCCGAGTTGTGCGCAGAGGTGTGAAGCCAGTCGATGCACTGCCTCATCAACCGGCGCTCGGTGTGTTGCGCATTCTCTGCCTTGGTGCTGTGCGGCCACTCAAGAACAACATGGTCGCTATGGAGATCGTCGCTGCTTTGCGACGCCATAGAATTGACTGCACGCTCACCTTTGCTGGCGCAGAACTGGACAGTGCCTACGCCGAAGGGTTGCGTCAACGCTTGCACGCATCCGATGTCATGCTCGGCCCCGTCGCTTCCGCTGCGCTGCCTGCGATCTTCGCTTCCAGCGATGTGCTGCTCAACACGTCTTTGGCCGAAGGCGCCTCCAACGCCATCTTGGAAGCGCTCGCCGCAGGAGTTCCTGTGGCGGCCAGCAATGTGCATGGCAACACGGCATTACTGCGCACCGCAGGTGCAAACTTCGCCTGCCTCTTTGACCTCGCCGAGCCGCTGACACAGCTCGCACCGTTTGGCACATTGCTCCTCAGCGCAGGCACTTCAGAGAACGCCGAGCGTGCGCACGAAGCGCAAGAGTTTGTGCGTGTACATCACGATGTCGCCGCTGAGGCTCATGAACTCCTCGGCGCCTATGCGGAAGCGCTTGGAGCTACGCCGCAAGCCCGATAACCTCACCGCCATGGTGAATGTGCGCAATTTCGTGAGTACAACGCTGCAGAGCAGCCTGCTGTTCTTGGTGCTCAGTGTCGCCCTATCGGCTCAGACTCCGGTCGCGATCGCAAGTGCAGCAGATGACGCGAATCCGCTGAACGCGTTGCCTGCCGACACAAAGTTCGTGCTGCGTTTCGCAGGTCTGGCGGCGCTCAGCGCAAATGCAGAAGACCTTGGCTGGCACCGACTGTGGCGTGATGAACGCATGCAGAGGGCACTGACACCAGTGCTCACGGCTTGGGACCGAAGCCTCGAAGATGTTGACCCTCAGGCCGCTCTCGTCTGGGCGCAATTCAAACCCTTCTTCGCTGCGCCCGTGGTTCTTGGATTGTGCGGAATGCGCGAAGTGCGCTGGCATGGAGAAGTGCGCCACTGGCCCGATGCTCTGTTGTGTGTGGAAGCCGGTGCAGAAGCTGAAGCGCTGTCCGGCACGCTGCAGACGCTTGCAGGTTTCATCGGCGACGGCGACGGCGCGACGCTGCGCCGCGACACGGAACGCCACCGCGGTTGCGACATCGCCAGTTTCATCCGCGATGACCAAGACGCCAAGTTTGAAGTTGCGATCACGACAACGCGCGGGTTGGTGCTCATCGCTCTTGATCGCGCAATGCTGCGCACTGCGCTTGACCGTCTCGCAGATCCAACGCTCGCCAACCTGCAAAAGCACCCTGCTTTCGCCGTCACGCGGCCCAGAGCAGGAACGGTGACCGCGCTCGAGCTTTGGTGCGATCTCCCGAGCGTTCTCACACACTTCGGAGCACAGTTGCCTCAGTCGTTGCGCACCGTCCTTGCCTTGCCGTCGCTCTTCGCGGCCAAGACCATCACGCTGCACGCAAACATGGACGCAGGATGGGGCAGCACGCAAATCACCATGCGCAGCGACCCGTACGCAGTGCTCGATACAACGAGCACTACGCCTCAAACGATGCCTGCGAGCATTCCAGCAACCGCGGTGCTGAGTGCCGGTGCTCGCTATGACCCAGCCGCATTCCAAGCGCTCCTTCATGACGCTGCGACCGCGAGTGATTCAGTGCCCGTGCTTGCCGCTTTACGCCTGAGCGCGAACACAGCGCTCGCGGAGCTCGGCATCTCAGTGCAACAAGACATGCTGCCGGCCATCGGCCATGAAGCACTCGGTTACATCGAACTCAGCAAGCTCGCTTCTTTCCCCAACGCTGTGCTCAGCTTTGAAGGCGCCGATGTGGCAAAGCTCAGCGCGCTCTTGCATCTCACTGTAGAAAAACTCGGCATCACCATGGAAATGCGCGGACCTCCCGAACAGGAGATCCTGCATTTCGACATGGCCGCGCTCTTCGGATTCAAACTGGAACCAGGTGCAGAGCCTCGGCCCGCCGAACGTCGTGGCGCACGTCCGATCACCGTCGCCTCCGTGGTGCAGCCCTGCTTTGCAATTCGCGGACAGCGCTCTGTTTTGGCATTGCATGAGCGTGGCATGACTGCGGCACTCGATCGCTTTCGCGCGGCTGACAGCGCTGTGACCGCGACCGCGCCGAACTTTCAGCCCGTGGACACAACTCACCCCTTCGATGCGTGGCTGCTCTTGGATGTGCAACGCCTCGTGAGTGTGCTGGTGCAACGGGCTGGCTCTGGAGTTGCATGGTTGGACGCGACGCCCCTAGGCGAACTGCTGGCGGATGGCGCGGCGACTTCCAAGGTCCCCGAGACGCGCCTCAGTTTGAAGCAACACAGAGGTGCTCTACGCTTCGTCTGGACGGGCATCGAACTGGCCACGCTCCTCTCCATCACCTCGCGCTTGATGCTCGATGCCGATGGCGTGCCCCCCATCGCATTGACCAATCTGGCCCGCCACTGGCCCAAAGAAAGCGCCGCACCGAGCATCAAACCTCTGGGAGACAAGCGCTAA
Source organism: Planctomycetota bacterium (assembly GCA_009691765.1). Lineage (GTDB taxonomy): Bacteria > Planctomycetota > SXUL01. Next base: position 15,506 of record SIAO01000007.1, read on the forward strand.
GAACCGGGCCCCGCTAGGGGAACTTGGCCAGTACGACCCTTGGGATCTGCTGCTTTCTTTGGGATCCTTGAGCGCGGTCGACCCCAGTGCTGATTGTCCATGGGTTGCAGCCGCGATTGACGTTTCTTCGCGCAGGGTCAAGAGCCCACGCACGGAGTGCTGAATATGTCCCTCGATCTATCGAAAGTGCGCAACATCGGGATTTCTGCCCACATCGATTCGGGCAAGACCACCCTGTCTGAGCGCATCTTGTTCTACACCAAACGCATCCATGCCATTCACGAAGTGAAAGGCAAGGACGGCGTGGGCGCCACCATGGACTCCATGGACCTCGAGCGCGAGCGCGGCATCACCATTCAGAGCGCTGCAACGCACTGTGAGTGGAAGGGCCATCACATCAACTTGATTGATACGCCCGGGCACGTGGACTTCACCATTGAAGTCGAACGCTCGCTGCGTGTGCTCGACGGCGCCATCCTCGTGCTGTGTGGCGTAGCCGGTGTGCAAAGTCAGTCCATCACCGTTGATCGTCAAATGCGCCGCTACAACGTGCCGCGCATCGCTTTCGTGAACAAGTGCGACCGCACCGGCGCCAATCCCATGCGCGTCTGTGATCAGCTCCGCGAGAAGTTGCGCCTCAATTCGGTGATGCTGCAACTTCCCATCGGCCTTGAAGGGGACCACAAAGGTCTGATCGATCTCATCGAAATGCGCGCGATCTACTTCGAAGGCGCGAACGGCGACACCATTCGCGTGGATGAGATTCCTGCGGAGTTGCTCGAAGAAGCACAGTCGCGCCGCGAGGTGCTGATCGATACCGTGTCCGAGTTCAGCGACGAGCTTTTCGAAGCCGCGCTCGAAGGCCGCGCAACCCCAAAACAGATTGCTGACGCCGTGCGCAAGGGCACCATTGGGCTGAAGCTCGTGCCAGTGATGCTCGGTTCTGCTTACAAGAATAAGGGCGTGCAAGTGTTGCTGGACGGCATCACTCGCTACCTCCCGGATCCCACGGAAGTGGAAAACATCGCCTTCAATCCTGAGAAGGATGACGACCGCTTGATCACGACGAGCAAGTCCACAGATCCGCTGCTCGCCTACGCCTTCAAGCTCACCGATGGTGCCTACGGCCAGCTAACGTACATCCGCATCTACCAAGGCCGCATGGCCCGCGGCGAGATGATGGAAAACGCGCGCACCCGCAGACGCGTGCGCATCGCGCGCCTCGTGCGCATGCACTCGGACCAAATGGAAGACATTGACAGCGCTGAAGCTGGCGACATCGTGGCCACGTTCGGTGTGGATTGCGCCTCCGGCGACACCTTCCGCGAAGAGGACTACGACTACACGCTCACCTCGATGCATGTGCCCGAGCCTGTCATCTCGTTGGCCATCCATCCGAAGGATCGCAAAGCCGCTGACAATCTCAGCAAAGCGCTACAGCGCTTCACCAAAGAAGACCCGACTTTCCGCGTGCATGTCGATCCGAAGACCAGCGAAACCATCATCGCCGGCATGGGCGAGTTGCACCTCGATGTGTATGTGGAACGCATGAAGCGCGAGTACGGCGCTGAAGTCACTGTGGGCGCACCTCAAGTGGCCTTCCGCGAGCGCATCACCAAGACGATCCCATTCGCATACACCCACAAGAAGCAAACCGGCGGCTCGGGTCAGTACGGCAAGATCGCCGGCAAGATCGGCCCTTCCGACACTGGCGAATACGAATTCGTGGATTCCGTCACCGGCGGCTCCGTGCCGCGCGAATTCATCTCGTCGGTGGAGAAGGGTTTCCGTAGCTGCATGGAAACCGGATTATTCATCGGCAAGCCCATCGATGGTTTGCGCGCGGAACTGAACGACGGCGGCAGCCACCCGGTGGACTCCTCCGACAACGCCTTCCAAGCCGCAGCACGCGGTGCTTTCCGCGAGTACTACTTGCAAGCCGGTCCGCAGGCGCTCGAACCCATCATGAATGTCGGGATCGAAGGCCCTTCCGAGTACCAAGGCGAAATGGTCGGCACCATCCTGCAGCGCCGCGGCATCCTGATCGGCACAACGGAAGACAGTGGTTTTGTGCGCATCGAATCTGAAGTGCCGCTCGCGGAAATGTTCGGCTACGCTACGGTCCTGCGCTCCGCTACGCAGGGCAAAGCTGAATTCACAATGGAGTTCCACCGCTATGCCGCTGCGCCTCGCGAAGTCCAGGACGAGTTGGTGAAGAAGTATCAAGACGAGCGGGCCGCCAAGAACAAGTGAGGTCATCCATGAACAACAACCCCACTGAATCCAATCGTCCACTGCGCAGCTTCGAACGCGTCCTCAAAGGCGGGCTCGGCGCTGGAAACATCGGCGCCATTGTGTCGCCTCACGGGACAGGCAAGAACGCGATTCTCACTTCGATCGCGATAGACCATGCCATGGCTGGGCACGCCGTACTGCACATCGCAGTCGGTAAGTCGGTGAGCGATATTCGCGCCTACCACGACCAGATCCTCAGCATGATCGAGGCCAGCATCACGGCGACAGATCACGCTGAACTGCTCACCAACGTCGAGCGCCATTCGCAGATCTACACTTTCCGCAACGGCCAGTTCGACCTCGCCAAACTCTCTCAAGTGTTGACGTTCCTTGCGCAACACGCCGAGTTTCGCCCCAAGACCATCATGTTCCAAGGCTGGCCGGAAGTTGCGAATCTGCACACCGAAGAGCTGCTGCAGCTGCGCGAGATCGCAGCGGACAACCATTGCGAAATGTGGCTGCCACTGCACACGCCGAAGGACACCACTACGGATGCTACGGGTTTGCCAGCTGGTTTCGGCACGCTGATGGAACACCTCGAAGTCGTGGTCACCCTCGGTGCCGAAGGCAAGACTGTCCCCATCCGCTTCGTGAAAGTTCACGGCGGGCCCGGCCCCACGGGCGCGCACCTCGAGTTCGATCCCACAACCATGCTCATTCGCTGGCACTGAGCCTTGACACGGCCGCAAGCGCGGCTGAAGGAGGCCTAGCATGCGCGTCACGATCATCGGTGGTGGCCCGGGCGGTTTGTTCTCCGCCATTTTGTTGCGCAAGGCCTTTCCGCAAGCACACATTCATGTGCATGAGCAGAACGGCCCGCACGATGCCTTTGGTTTCGGCGTTGTCTTCTCCGACGAAACGCTCGGACACATCGCCGCTGCAGATCCCGAGAGCTTCCGCGAGATTGAAGCGTGCTTCATTCAGTGGAAGCGCATTGAAACATGGCACAAGGATCAGTGGATTGTGTCGGAGGGCCATGGGTTTTGCGGGCTCGAACGCCACGCCATGCTGGCCATCCTCCAGCGACGCGCAGCCGCACTCGGCGTCGAGCTGAGCTTCCACGACACGGTGAGCTCAGCGCGAGAGGCCGCCAAAGATTGCGACCTCTTGATCGCCTGTGACGGTGTGAACAGCCGTGTTCGCGAGGAACTGCGTGATGTATTTCAGCCCACTGTTGAAGCGCGCCCCTGCCGCTTCTCATGGCTTGCCGGCGACTTCGAATTGCCCGCATTCACTTTCATCTTCGCGCCGACGGTGCATGGGTTGTTCACAGTGCACGCCTACCCCTTCAAGCGCGGGCGCAGCACTTGGATCGTGGAATGTGCTGAAGACACTTGGCGCAAAGCGGGTTTCGAAGGTGCCGCTGACGAACGCACCGTGGAGCTGTGCGAAACGCTTTTCGCTCCATGGCTGAAGGGCCGCCGCCTACTCGCCAGCCGCTCCGTTTGGCGCCAGTTTCCGCAGATCAGCAACGCACACTGGCACGACGGCGATCACACGGTGCTGCTTGGCGACGCCGTTCACACCGCGCACTTCTCGATCGGCTCCGGCACGAAGCTCGCAATGGAAGACGCCATAGCTCTGCGCGACGCCATGGTGGAGGCTCACAACGCAGGGTCTGGCATCCCTCAGGCCCTCGCGAATTACGAAGCGGCACGCCGTGGCCCAGTGGAACGCCTGCAACGCAGCGCCATCACCAGCATGGAGTGGTTCGAGAATGCCACGCGCTACACGTCGCAATCGCCCGAGGTGTTCAATTTCAATCTGATGACGCGCAGTCGACGCATCGGCTACGACAATTTGAGCAGCCGTGATCCACAGCTTGTGCGCCATGCCGTAGAACGCTGGGCGCAAGATGTTGGCGCCGCTCCTGACAGTGCCGGCAATGCCGTCCCGCCGGCCTACACACCCTTCCAGTTGCGCGGCGTCACGCTGAACAACCGCGTCGTGGTCAGCCCGATGTGCCAATACAGCGCCGTAGATGGCGTGCCTGGCGACTGGCATCTTGTGCACCTTGGCAGTCGCGCAGTTGGCGGCGCGGGTCTCGTCATCGCGGAAATGACCAATGTCGCAGCCGAAGGACGCATCAGCAAAGGCTGCTGCGGACTCTGGAACACAACGCAACGCGAGGCTTGGAAGCGCATCACGAGTTTTGTGCGCGAGCATTCTTCAGCGCGCATGGGAATGCAACTCGCCCATGCAGGACGCAAAGGCTCTGCAGAACTGCCTTGGGTGGCGCCCGAGCAACAATGCCGCGACGGGTGGGCCACGCTCGCACCTTCCCCCATCCCGTGGGCTGCGCACTGGAATGCTCCGCGCGAAATGAGCCGCGCAGACATGGAAAACATTCGTGACGCTTTCGTGCGCTCCGCCGAACTCGCTGTGGAAGCGGGTTTCGATCTGGTCGAACTGCACATGGCCCATGGGTATTTGCTCTCTTCGTTCATCACGCCACTCAGCAACCAGCGCAAGGATGCCTATGGCGGCAGTCTTGCAGGACGCATGCGCTTTCCGCTCGAAGTGTTCGACGCAGTTCGCGCCAGCCTCCCGCGCGAGATGCCCGTGAGTGTGCGCATCAGCGCTCACGACTGGCACAGCGACCCTGCATCCATCAAGACTGAGGACGCCGTGCAAATCGCGCGCCTCCTCAAAGAGCACGGCTGCGACATCGTCGATGTCTCCTCGGGCGGCACAAGCCCGCAAGGCCGACCGCAATACGGACGCATGTATCAAGTGCCGTTCGCTGAAACCGTGCGCCACGAAGCTGGCATCCCCGTCATCGCGGTGGGTGGCATCGAAAGCATCGACCAAGTCAACACGCTGGTGCTCGCTGGACGCGCCGACTTGTGCGCCATCGCGCGAGCTCATCTCGCAGACCCTTACCTCACACAGCGTGGTGCCGCAGGCGCTCGCTTTCCCGATCATCCTTGGCCTCGTCAGTACATTGCGGCGCGGCCGCGCCTCCCATGAAAAAAACCTACCGCCCCAAAGACCGCCCCAGCGCCGCCGAGCAACGCGACTCACGCCACAGCACGCCAGGGCTACGCATCCTGCATGAAGACGCGCAACTGCTCATCTGCGAGAAGCAAGAAGGTCTGCTCTCGGCGACACCGCCCGGCACACGCGAAATCAGCGCGTTCCGCATGTTGCAACAACGCTATGGCGCAACAGCACGCACTCCGAAAGTTTGGATCATCCACCGCCTCGACCGAGATGTCAGTGGCGTCATGGTCTTTGCCCTCGAAGAAGGGGCTTTCCGTTTCATCAAAGAAGATTTTCGTGCGCGACGCATCGAGCGTTCCTATCTCGCCCTGGTCGAAGGCAGCGTCGAAAAGGACACCGGCAGCATTCAGAGTTTCTTGCGTGAAGATCGCTTCGGAGCCGTGCGTTCCGTGAAAGCGCCGCGACGCACTGCGAAAGCCCCGGGTCAAGACACTGACGAAGCACGCCTCGCAGTGACACACTGGGAAGTGCTTGCTCGTGGTCGTGGGATGAGTTTGCTGCGTTTGCGCATGGAATCGGGCCGCAAGCATCAACTCCGTGTGCAATTGAGTGAACTTGGCCATCCGATTGTTGGCGACGAGCGCTACGGCGCCAAAATGAATCCGCTGCGCCGCATCGGACTTCATGCTCACGAACTGACGCTGCGGCATCCTGCGAACGGCGCCAGCATGGCGTTCAAGAGTCCAGCACCGTCGAGCTTTTGGAATGCCGTGGGCGCAACGCCACCGAGCACTGCACCCACTTCTGCTGCACCGATTCCTGCGCCACGCAGCGTCACCCCGCCCCCCGATGTGCGGGCCAAAGCCATGAAGCGCACCACGACGGAACGCATGGACACGAACTGGGACAGCGTCGCGCCTTGGTATGCGCAACTCCTCAGTGAAGCGCGGTCCGCACCGCTCGAAGAAGTGGTGTTGCCGGGAACGCTGGCATTGTTGCAACCCCAAAAGGGCGAGCGCATTCTGGATCTCGCTTGCGGCGAAGGCACACTTGCACGACGCCTCGCAGGACTCGGCTGCGTGCTGTCGGGCGTGGACGCTTCCAAAGAACTGCTGGATACCGCCATCGCTCATGCCGATGGCATCGACTATCACTGCCTCGACGCCCGCGACCTCGCGCAATTGCAACTGCACGACATGGACGCCGTCACTTGCGTCATGGCGCTCATGAACATCGACCCTTTGGATCCTGTGATCAAGGCGCTTGCCGCCACCCTCAAAACTGGTGGCCGTTTCGTCTCGGTGATGCTGCATCCGGCATTCCGTGCTCCAAGGCAAACCAGCTGGGGCTTGGAACGCGAACGCGATGGCACACGCCATTACCGCCGTGTGGATGGCTACCTGTCTCCCGGCCAATTCGAAATCATCATGAACCCCGGTGCCGTTGCCGGTGGCGATGCACCCATAACGACATGGACCTTCCACCGCCCGGTGCAGTGGTACGTGCGACTGTTCGCACGCTACGGTTTGCTGATTGAGGGCTTTGAAGAATGGCCCGCGGCACGCCTCGCTCGTGACGACGCCGCGATGGCGCGCCTACAACGCGAAATCCCCATGTTCCTCGCTCTTCGTGCTCGCAAGGTCTGAGCGCAAAGCACCACCTTTGGCTCAGCCCCGCGTGCGTTCACGACGCACGAGGGCGCGAGATTCGCGCAGCATGGCGCTGAAGATGCGGCGGAGCGCAGCGGCGCTGAAACCGGGTCCGGGCTTGGCCGAGAAACGGCGCAGCATCGCGGATTCGCGGGCCTTGTCGAGGGTCGGGCCCTTGGAGCGAGCCTTCACGCGCCCCACGGCCTGCACCAAACGAGCACGTTGCTGCAAGGCGCGGCGCAAATCATCGTTGGCATGGTCGATCAGCACCCGCAGCGCGTCGATGCGCGCTGTATCCAAATCCGCTTCGTGCGCTGTTCGCATTGCTACAGTCCCTTTCCATGAATCGCAACGACTCACGCAGCACTCCAGAAATCCTCGCCCCCGCCGGTTCGGCAGAAGCACTCTCGGCTGCGCTGCATGCGGGTGCCGATGCCGTCTATTTTGGACTTGATGTCGGCTTCAACGCAAGGGCTAGGGCCGCAAACTTCACGACCGAAGGCCTCGCCGACACTGTACGTACCATCCACCGTGCCGGTGCGCGTGCTTATCTCGCCGTCAACACGCTCATTTACGAAGTGGAACTTGAAGCGCTCGAGCGCATCCTGCGCCACGCCGCAGCCGCCGGAGTGGACGCACTGATAGTGCAGGACCCAGCGGTGGCTCTCTTGTCTCTGCGCATCGCCCCGAGTCTTGAGATTCACGCGAGTACGCAAATGACCGTCGCGAGCGCTGAAGCGGCGCGGTTTGCTGCTGGCCTTGGTGCCACGCGCGTCGTATTGCCCCGCGAATTGTCTTTGCCACAAATCCGCCAATTCGTCGCAGAGTCACCGCTGTCAGCAGAAGTGTTCGTGCACGGAGCGCTGTGTGTTTCTTGGAGTGGGCAGTGCCTCACTTCCGAAGTGTGGGGGCAGCGCTCTGCAAACCGTGGCCAGTGCGCGCAGTCTTGCCGCATGCCTTACGCCGCAGTGCTTGACGGCGTCGTGAAAGACCTCGGCGATGTGCGCTACTTGCTCTCGCCTTTGGATCTCGCAGCACTGCCCCTCTTGCCGGAACTCATGGCGCTCGGTCTCGCCGGACTGAAAATCGAAGGACGCCAAAAGGGAGCCGCTTACGTTGCCTCTGCAGTGCAAAGCTACCGCGAACACGTGGATGCCCTCGCAGCCGGCGAACACCCAGATGCCACGGCCGCACTCACGCGCATGGGGCTGACCTATTCGCGTGGATTCTCGCCGGGCTTCCTCGCGGGATCGAATCATCAACGCTTGGTGGAAGGGCGTTTTCCCAAACACCGCGGGCTCTATGTTGGACGTGTGCGCAGCGTAGACATGGACACGGGCACTGTGAATGTCGAGCGCGACCCCAAAGGCCGCCCGTGGACTGGCGCTGCGCTTGTGAAGAACGCCGCTGACGCGCCCGTGGGCGACACCACCGTGGCCGTGCCACGAGGCGTCTACGCCAAGAGTTCCACGGCCGATGTCATCGAGCGTGGCACTGGCATCGTGTTTGAAGACGGACACCCCGAAGATGCGTTGGAACCAGGCGGCCCTGTGTTTTCTGTACGCGAGTACCACGAAGGCTGGGACCTACGCTTCGGCCAGCCAGGCCCAGATCTGCGCCTCGTCAAGCCCGGACAACGCGTGTGGGCCACAGGAGATTCCGAGTCCACGAGCCTGACGCAATCGGCAGGCCGCGAACCGCCACGTCTTGGCGGACACCGCATCGACCTCCGAGTCAGCGGCTGCGCCGATGCTCCCATGAAAGTTCACGCGCGTTGCGCGACCGGTGAATGGGAAGTCGAAAGCACCATGCCTCTTAGTCGTGCCACCGGCGCTGGCATCGACACCGAACTGCTGCAAGACAAACTCGGATCGTTCGGCGGCTCGCTGTTCACTTTGGGCACTCTCGACAATTCGCTCCCAGCAGGGCTGCACCTCCCCGTCGGCGAAATGAAGCGCTTGCGCCGCGAATGCGTCATCGCGCTGGAACCGCTGGTCGCTGTTGGGCCACAGCACGCGGTGAATGCTGAAGCCCAACTCCCACTGCTGCACGCAGAGGCCAACGCTGCAAGGGAAACACGGGGCGTTATTGCCACTGCGCCGCAACTGATCGCGCTGGTGCGCACCTTGCCTCAGTTGGAAGCCGTCATTGAATGCGGCCACAGCGAAGTCGAACTCGATTTCATGGATTTCACGGGCCTCACCAAAGCCGTGAAGTGCGCACGCGATTCAGGTTTGAGCGTGAGCATCGCCACTGTGCGCGTACAGAAGCCCGGTGAAGAAGCCTACGACCGCCGCATCGAATCGTTGCAACCTGACAGCATCTTGGCGCGCCATCTCGGTGCAGTGATGCACTTCGCAGAACACCCGTCGCGCATTCCCGTTCACGGCGATTTCTCGCTGAACGTCACCAACTCACTCAGCGCAGAGCATTTCTTCAACCTCGGACTCGCCACACTCACGGCTTCCCATGACTTGGATGAAACGCAGCTCTTCGCGTTGTTGCAAGCGACTGATGCGTCGCGCATGACGGTAGTGGTGCGCCAACGCATGGCCACTTTCCACATGGACCACTGCGTCTACGCCCACTTGCTTTCAGCCGGTCGCGATTTCAATTCCTGCGGACGCCCTTGCGATCAACACAGTCTGGCGCTTCAAGATCATCTCGGACGGCAGCATCCCGTGCTCGTAGATGTCGGCTGCCGCAACACCGTGTTCAACGCCGAAGCTCAAACCAATGCACCCATGCTGCAGCGTCTCGTGGCTGCTGGCGTGCGTCGACTGCGCTGCGAATTTGTACGCGAGAGCGGTGACGAAGTGCGCAACACTCTTCAGGCTTTCGATGAATGCTTGCAAGGACGCAGAACGAGCGACGCCCTGGTGCAAACTCTCGGCCTGAGGGTGCAACAGGGCGTGAGTCACAGCAGCATGGAACTGCTGGTCTGACTCAGGAGGCGCGGAAGAGAGCCGGAGGGGCCTTCAGACCTGCCAAGGCCGCCGCCAAACGCGCAGGTGCCGCAGCATCTGGCCGCTCTGTGCGCCGTCCGCGAATCAAGCGGTTGCGTGCGCTGTGCTCTAACGGAACGAACTCGATGACATCCGTCGAGTAACCGTGACTGCGCAGCCAGTCGGCACGCAAGGCGTCCGTGAAGACCGCTGCATGATCGTCCGCAAGGATGCCATCGCGTGTGTAGATCTCGTGTTCATGGCCCAAGAGTGGGCGTACTTCGCGGTGACAGCACGGAACCACGGCCACATGCTGCGCCGCGCTCGCTACAGCGGCCTGCAAAGCGGCATCGCTCGCTGTATCACAGCCGTGCAGTGACAAAAATAATTGAGGCTGCTGGGGCAACTGCAAACTGCCCGCCTCCCCTGTGAGAAACTCGCAATCTGCAAGTTCGAGGGTGCGCGAACGCTCACGGCAGCGCCCGATAGCCACTGGGTCGCGGTCGTATCCGAAGAGCACCGGTTGACGCCCCATGCATTTCAAGACATGCGCCAGCAAGAATCCGAGGTAGCTGCGACCACAGTTCGCATCGACGAGGCTCACTCGCTCTTGCGGCAACTTTTCGAGCACGGGCATAAACAAAGCCACCACATGATTCACTTGCTGAAATTTGCGACGCATGTCCGCAGAAATACCACCGTCGCGCGTCATGATGCCAAGCACTTGCAAGAGGGCGGCATCACGCGAGGCCTTCAGCGGACCTTTTTCGAATTCAGCATCCGGCGTGCGCTGCGCGTTCGGTTTCATTGCGCCGCTTCCGCCATGTTCGAGTCTGGCGCAATGGCCTCCCACGGACGCAGTTCTGCAGCAAGAATCTGAGCGTGTTTGAGCTGTGGCAGCGACATGGTTCAAGGGTTATAGCTTTGCCACTGCCCTTGATCTTGCGGGCACTCCATGGGGAGATGGGGCACCCCCACCGAGGAAGTCCATGCATTCACCCCGCTCGACACTTTTCCTGTTGCTCTGCTTACTCGCCGCGTGCAGTAACGACCCTCGCGTCGGTCCGACCGAGGATGGCGCGTGGGTCGTCAACACCTTGCAGCGCATCGAACCAGCAGGCTCGACCCTACTGCTGCCAACGCGACCTGTAGCACTATCTCTGTCGCCCACAGGCGCGTACTTGGTGGCCAAAGACAACAAGGGCCTCGCGTTGTTCCGCACCGCGCCTTTCGAGGAATTGCAACGCCTCGCGTTCCCGAGCAACGGTGGTTCACCTCACGGACTCATCTTCATCGACGCGCACCGTGTCATCGCCAGCGACAGCGGCAGTAGTTTGCATGTTGCAAGCCTCGAAGCCGACAAGCTCACTTGGACACAACGCATCGCGTGTCCGAAACCAGCAATCGGTGGCAACGCCTTCCCTTGCGGCATGGCGCTTGCTGCAGACGGCACCACGCTTTATGTCGCTCTCTCGCGCAACAACAGTTTGGGGGTTGTCGATCTCCTCACGGGCAAATGCAGTGCTGAGATTCCTGTGGGTGCCGCTCCCTACGATGTTGTGTTGAGCACTGATGGGGAGCGCGCTTGGGTGAGCGATTGGGCTGGCGGCCCGCCGCTCGCTGGCCAAGCTGCAGCACTAAGTTCTGGCACTCTCGTAGCCGTCGACGCGCGCGGCGTTGCATGCAGCGGCTTTGTCTCCGTCGTCGATCTTGCCGCCCAGCGCGAGTTGCAACGTATTCCTGTCGGTTTGCACCCTGGTGATTTGCTGGCTGACGGCAGCGGCCTCTTGTTCTGTGCTAATGCGAACAGTGACAGCGTCAGCGTCATCGACACACAGACGCTCCGCGTCGTGAACACCATCGCGGTGCAGCCCATCGCAGACCTGCCATTCGGCTGCACGCCACTGGCTCTGGCTTTCGACACGACGAAGCGCCATCTGTCTGTAGCCTTGGCCAACACCAACGCCATCGCGACTTTTGCAATCAGCGCAGACGGCAAGAGTGCAACGCGAGTGGGGCTTGTGCCAGCGGGCTGGTATCCGGGCGCACTCGTACGCGCGAAGGACAACTTGTATGTCGCCAACGTCAAAGGCATCGGCCCGCGCGTGCCGCGTTTGGATAAGAAAGGCGAAGCTGCTGGCGTGGAGAGTTTTAATACGCATCGGCATCAAGGCAGTATCACGGCCATGCCTCTTGCATTGGTTGATGAAGAACAGTCTGCGTTGCAGCATCGCGCTGTTGCTGATGCACGCTTGCAAGAGGCCTTCCGCGGTGCGCACCCGCAAGCGCAACGCCCAGCCACACGCGTCGTGCCCCGCGGCCCCGGAGAATCATCGCCGCTGCGCCATGTGGTTTACATCATCAAAGAGAACCGCACCTACGACCAAGTCTTCGGAGATTTGCCACAAGGTGACGGTGAACCGCGGCTCTGCATTTTCCCGCGCGCCATCACGCCCAACCATCACGCTCTCGCCGAGGAATTTGTATTGCTCGACAACTACTACTGCAACGGCGTGCTTAGTGCCGACGGCCACTCATGGGCTACGGAAGCCTGGGCCTCAGACCACTTCGAAAAGTCCTTCGGTGGTTTCACGCGCTCGTACACCTCCGGCGACGACGCGGCGGCATACTCCCCTAAAGGCCACATCTGGAATCTGGTGTTGGAACATGGTCTCACCTTCCGCAACTTCGGTGAAATGGTGCACACAGAACTGAATCCAGCAAACCTCGATTGGGCCAGCGTTCGTGCTGCGCAGCGCAACACGACGATTCCGATGACTCACCAGATCTTCCTCGAACCGCTACAGGCTGTGAGCGAACCCGGCGCGGCGGGCTGGAACTTGGGCGTGCCGGATCAGGCGCGCGCGGATGTTTTTATCGCGGCACTCAAGCGTTGCGAGGCATCGGGCCAGTTCCCCAATCTCAGCATCCTCTATCTCCCGCAAGATCACACTTCTGGAACAGCTCCCGGCAAGCCCACTCCGCGCGCACATGTCGGCGACAACGATCTCGCCCTTGGCCGCGTCGTCGAAGCACTCTCGCAAAGCCGCTTCTGGAACGAGATGGTCATCTTCGTCAACGAAGACGATCCGCAAAACGGCTTCGACCACATCGATGGCCACCGGTCGCTGTGCCTCGTGGTTTCGCCGTACACGAAGCGGGGCAGCGTGTCCTCGCGCTTCGCAAATCAGACCAGTGTGCTGCACACCATTGAAGCCATTCTTGGGCTCCCCCCGCTCACACAGATGGATGCCGCAGCGCCACTCATGGACTTCTGCTTCACGACCACTGCCGACACACGGCCATACCGCTGTCGTCCAGCGGGCGTGGATATTGATGAGCTCACACCACAACCGAAGACAGCGAAAGAAAAGGCCTTTGCCGCGCTGACAGAGGCTCAAGACTTGGCGCGCGTGGATGCCGCCGATGAAGACTCTCTCAACCGCATCCTCTGGTTTGCGATGCGCGGCGACGAACCCTACCCAGCAGATTGGGCCGGGCCTCATGGCCGAGGGCTCGCGTCGAAACACCTGCGCTTGGAATCAGCAACGAAGTCGCGCTAAAGAAGCAGGGGCGAACTGCCAAAGACAGCCCGCCCCTTTCCCTTCAAACAACAAACACTGTCAGGGCATGGATGTGCGCGTTTGCAACAGGTCGGATGTGTAGAGCATGGCGCCGGCGGGGCACACTGCAGCCCACTGCGCGAACACCGTGAATCCTGGCGGCACGACCAACGGGGCATTCAAGAACGCTTGACCAAGGCCATTCGTAGGCAGGAACATCGTGATCAAAGAAGCGCTAGCTACGTTCAGCCACAGATTCGAACCAGAAGGCAACACGATCGGCGCAGCAAGGAACACCACGTCGAGTCCAAGCAGCACAACGCCTGCGATGGGTCCGCCTTGCAAAGTGAGTTGGAAACCCATGTTGCCGCTATAGACCGGGCTGTTGACCCACGCATCCATGGGCATCGGCATGCACACCGCGCCTTGCGACAAATCTGCGGGCAGATCGAGGAATGCGAGGCCTTGCGTGTTCACGGTTGAGAGCGGCACGATCATGCCACCGAGCAAGCGCACCGCGACATTGCTGTAGCTGACATAGAGCGCGCCACCGCCCGCCACGAAATCGGATGTATCGAGAGCGAGACCCGTCGCTAGGCCAGGTGGCGCGTATGCCGGCGGAGTGATGGCGAGCAGCGCACCTGCGGCTGTGAAGCGCAACAAAAAGCTGTTCTCCGCGATGGCGAGCACATTGCCAGTAGTCGGATCAAACTCGAGACCCGTCAAGCGAGTCGGCGTACCTGCGTAGGGGCTTGGCCACGGGCCGGTAACGAACACTCCTGCGCCGAAGTTGTATTCACCGATGAGCCAACCGTCGGTGATCCACAAGCATCCTGTGGCCTTCGAATAGGCCAGGCCCGTGATCTGATTGAAGAAAGGAGGCATGGGCAAGAAACCGAACGGGCCGATGCCAGGCTGCACTGTCGGGATCGGCATGCAAGCCAACTGAACGCCGTTGGTGTAGAAGAATCGACGCCCTTGTTGATCGATGGCGGCCCCACCCAACGGGAAACCCGTTGCCGCCAGAACGGGAAGCGTGCCGACGCTTCCGCGCACGCCGCCGAGGGGCGCTGCCGGTGAAATGGTTAACGAACGACCATAGTCCTGTGCCGCTGGACTGGCGTAGCTGACAAGACTCTGGGCAGGGACGAGAGTGCAGAGGGCGAAGGCAAGAACGAGGAACAGACTTGGGCTTCTCATAATGGTCTCCTTTCGCGCCGGATGGCGTCGAGATACGAGCCCATAGAAAAGGCACGCCAATCATTTCATGCGAAGACCCAGGTGGCACTACATTTCTCAGGCTGCAAAACGGCGAACGGCGGGCTGACACTGAGTCAACCCGCCGCGCGATGCATGAGCAAGACTCAGGGCATAGAGACCATGATCTGCAACATGTCTGAGGTGTAGAGCAGTCCACCCATGGGGCAAATCGCCGCCCACTGCGTGAAGGCTGTGAAGCCAGGCGGCAAGAACAGCGGAGCTGCGAGGAATGCGCTACCGGCAATGTTGGTAGGCAAAGGAATCACAATCAGCGTCATGCTCGCAGGGTTCAGCCACAGATTAGAACCCGAGGGCAGCAAGATCGGGACGGGCAAGAACGCAATGTCGACGCCCAAGATCACCACCGATAGCGGTGGTCCACCTTGAAGCTCAAGTTGGAACCCGGCGTTATTCACATAGGAGGGACTGTTCTGCCACGCATCCATGGGCATGCCTGGGCAAATAGCACCTTGGGGCAAGTCTGCGGGCAGCGCCACAAATGCGAGACCCTGAGTCTGTGCCATGCTCAGCGGCACCGTGGCGCCGTTGTTCCAAAGTACCGCCGTGTTGTTGTAGCTCACATAGGCTATGGAGAACGCAGTGCCGGCCATCGTAAAGCCTCGGCCTTCGATGGCGAGCCCCGTCGCCAACCCAGGTGGAACGTATGTGGGTGGATTGTTGGAGAGCAGCGCGCCGCCCGGCGTGAAGTGCAACAAATTGCTGAACTCACTCACCGCCACAACATTCCCCGTGGCTGAATCAAAGTCGAGGCCTGTCAAACGAATCGGCGTACCTGCGTAGGGGCTTGGCCACGGGCCGGTAACGAACACTCCTGCGCCGAAGTTGTATTCACCGATGAACCAGCCGTCGGTGATCCACAAGCATCCTGTGGCCTGCGAATAGGCCATGCCCGTGATCTGATTGAAGAAAGGAGGCATGGGCAAGAAACCGAACGGGCCGATGCCAGGCTGCACTGTCGGGATCGGCATGCAAGCCAACTGAACGCCGTTGGTGTAGAAGAAGCGATGGCCTTGCTGGTCCACGGCGGCTCCACCGAAAGGAAACCCTGTCGCAGCAAGAATCGGGATCGTGGGTGCTGTGCCACGCATACCGCCGCCAAGCGCCGCTGGTGAGATCGTCAGGGCACGACCGTAGTCCTGTGCTCCTGGACTGGCGTAGCTGACAAGGCTTTGTGCATGCACACAGAGCGCCATGGAAAAGACGAGCCCGAAAACTTTGATGCTGCTGCTCATGGGGACTCCTTGAGTGCTCAAAGACTGTGAGCACCAACACGACGTAATAGTCCCTTGACCTCAGATATTTCAGCCACTTTGAGATTCGTAGTGTGCGTGCGTAAATATCGCGAAATGGATTCAAACGGCGCGGCCTAAACGCGGCGCAGCAACACTGCCGGCACGAGCAGGAGCACGGCGGCAAACATGTAAGGCGCACCAGCACCAAGAGTGAAATAGAGCCATGCTGCAAGGAACGGACCAAGCGCGCGACCGAGCGCGCCCACGCTACGGAACGATCCGAGTGCCAAGCCCTGCGAATGTTCAGGTGCGCGCAACGACACCAATGCCGTCAACGTAGGAGACAAGAAACCGATCCCGCACGCAATGAGTGAAATGCCTATCCACAGGAACAGCGGATTCCCTGTGCTGTCGACCAACGCGGTGATGAGATTGCCTGGAATGAGGAGCGCCAAGCCCAAGCCAGCGAGCCGCTTCTCCCCCATGCGCGGCACAAGGCGCCGCACGACACCGCCCTGAATGCTCACGGAACAGATCCCAAGCCACACCATGCAGAGCGCACTCTGTCCGCGGCCCCAGTGCAGTTTGTCACCGAGCAAAAACACCAATGTGCTTTCGAATCCGGCAAACGCCGTCATGAGGAGCAGCCAAGCCACGTTGATACGAGCGATGCCGGTGCCCAGCTTTGCGGAGAAGAGCATGAACGGATTCGCGCTGCGCGTTTGCGCCTCACCGCGCAATTGCACCGTCAAACTCTCTTGGAACTTGCTGTGCAACATCTGCAGATTGATGAGCGACAGCGCCAGCGCAATACCCGCTGGAATCGAGAAAGGCGTGAACGCAAACCAACCCGCACCGGCCTCCACGGAAGGCAGCAACGCACTTGCGCCACCGATGGCTGGCCCCACGAGGAAGCCGAGTCCGATGGCGGCGCCCATCATGCCCATGCCGCGCGAACGCTCTTCACGCGACGTGCAGTCTGCGATCGCTGCGGAGGCTACGGAAATGTTGGCGGCAGCGGTGCCACACAAAATGCGCGAGAGTACGAACAGCTCGAAGCGTCCCGCGATCATCCAGAGCGCATAGCCCACGCAACTCAGGCTCACAGTGGACAGCAGGACTTTGCGGCGACCGATGCGATCAGAGAGCCTGCCCCACCACGGCGTCACGGCGAATTGCAACAAGGAGTAGAGCGCTGCCAACAACCCACCAAAGAACGCCGCGAGGCGCCCTGGGTCGTTCACTCCGAAAGTGGCTTGCGACCAAACTTGGAGCCAATGCAACATCCCCTGCTGCTCGGCGCTGTAGTGCCGCAGCAGCTCCGCGAACAGTGGGAAGACAAGACTGAAGCCTGCAAGATCAAGAAAGAGCGTCAGCAGCAAAGGACGCAAACGCTGAAAGAGGCTTTGTTCCACGGGAGGGCAAGATGCTATCCAACGCATGACCAAGAACAACGATTCTTGTTCAGAGCACCCTGTGAAAACTCTCTGCGCAGAAGCGAAACTATCTGCGGGGCCATCCGTTAGAGTCCAACCCAAGACATGACCGCATGGCCCAACCGCCCCGCATTCGGAATCCTCGCCGCGCTTCGAGCCCGGCGCGTTGTGAATCAAGCCCGCATGGCTCTCATTGCGGGTGATGGCGAACGTGCCTCGGAGCTTTTAGACGAGGTCTTGGCCAACGGCGTCAAAGACCCCGACTGGCACTGGCTGCATGGCCGCGCTTGCGCATTGTGCAAAGACCTCGACGGTGCCGAAGCTGGCTACGCCGCTGCGCTCGATGTGGACCCACACCATGCGGCCGCGGAAAAAGCGCTCATGGCACTGCGCGCGGAACGCTACCGTCCCGTGCTCAGCGCTTGGCATCTGCATTCCGCCGGTCGGCTCGTAGAGGCCTCCCATGCGTTCGCTGCCGCGCTGCACAATCGAACCGTAGGCAAGGCCCTTCATCCAGAAGTCTGGACTGGGTTGGGCTGGTGTCACTACGGGCTCGCCGACCCCGCAACGGCTGCTTGGTGTTTTCAACAGGCTGTGGCGCTTGCTCCGCAATCCGCGCAAGCGCGCCTCGTGGCTTTGCGCAGCGGTATCCCGGTCGTGCTGCTGACTCTGGAACCCACAGATTTCGACCCCTTCGCAAGCGTGGTGCTGCGCGGCCAATGCGGCCCTCTGATGACAGAGCTCGTGGCCGAACAGCACCAATAAGCTCAGAGCAGACTCTGCACCACTTCACGCTCGCTCAGCAACTCTGCGTTGGTCTTCGCAATACGTTCACGCGCAAAGGCGGTGAGCGCCATCGTGGGGACGATTTCGTAACGGCCCGGTGCGATCGTGCGGCAAGGCATGCCCGACCAAATCTCTGACGCGAAACCGTACTCACCCGCGCTGCGCACGGCCATGCTGTAGATACCGCTGCCCACTGTGTTCAGCGACTTCACATGATCGATCAGCGCATTCGCCGCAGATGTTGCCGACGAAACGCCTCGCGCTTCAATGATGGCAGCGCCACGCTTGCCGACGATGCTCAAGAAATCCGTTTCGAGCCACGCGCGGTCCGCAATCACTTCGGTGACTTCTTTGTCATTCACTTTGGCGTTGAAGAAGTCGGCGAACATCGTTGGGCTGTGATTGCCGTAAACCACGATGTCCGAAATGTCGTTGATGCCACAACCGCACTTAGCTGCGAGTTGGGCCAGCGCACGGTTCTGGTCGAGGCGCATCATGGCGGTGACACTGGTCTTAGGCAGACGCTTGAAGCGCGAGGCACAAATCATGGCGTTGGTGTTGCAGGGATTTCCAACCACCACCACCTTGGCGTCGTCGGCCGCAACTTCGTCAATGACTTCGCCCTGTCCAACAAAGATTCGCCCGTTGTCCTTCAACAAGTCGGCGCGCTCCATACCTGGCCCACGCGGCTTACTGCCGACCAGCAGGCACCACGACGCATCCTTGAACGCCACCTTGGGATCACTGGTGAGCACCATGCCGTGCAACAGGGGGAAAGCGCAATCGGCAAGCTCCATCGCCACGCCCTTCAAGGCAAGCTGAGCCTTCTCCGCCGGTATTTCGAGGAGTTGCAAAATCACAGGTTGATCAAGCCCGAGCATCTCGCCCGCAGCAATACGCGGCAGCAAGGAGTAACAGATCTGACCGGCAGCTCCGGTCACAGCAACGCGGATAGGTGGCTTCACGGCAGTTCCTCGCGCCAAGTCGCGGAAGAAGTTTCCGTCGATGGCGCTCGACTATAGCGAGCTCATGGCAGTGTCCCATCCCATGAGAACGCGGCGCAAGTAACGTGCGGCACGGCATGCTGGTGCACTCCGTGTCACAATGCCGCGCACAGGAGATATCGCCGTGGACATGCTCATCGTTACAACTTTCGAGGTTCCCGGGTTTCACGTGAAAGAATGCAAAGGCCTCGTGCGCGGCATCACCGTGCGCTCCCCTAACATTGGTCAAGGTTTTCTTGCTAGCTTCCGCAGCATTGTCGGGGGCCGAGTCGGGTCGTTCGTGACCGTTTGCGAACAAGCTCGAGAAGAAGCGCTGCTGCAGGTCGTGGAACACGCCAAGCAGATTGGCGCAAACGCCGTGGTGGGATTGCGTTACGACAGCGGAGAGGTGGGCTCGGCGGGGTTTGCCGAAGTCCTCGCCTATGGCACGGCCGTGGTGATCGAAAAAAACAACGCGTAAGCGCAACGCTTGACTATGCCGTGCGTTAGATGAGCCCAAGGAGATCTGACTACTATGATGAAACTGACCCTAGGCGTCGCTTTGATGGCGCTCGCCGCCTGTGCCCAAACCGAAACACCGAGAGAGCAACCGTCCCCTGGCGAGATGAGCCAGCAATTCCGCAGCCTCGAGCAACGCGTACGCCAGTTGGAAGAACGCAACAGTGAAGAGGCGCGGCCTGAGCGCCAGAGCGGCCAACCACAACAGCGCGGAACCAGCGAGCGCCCGCAACGCGACGAAGTGAAAGCTCGTGGCCAACGCCCACAACGCGACGATGCAGAGCCCAGCGCAAGGCAGCCGCGTCAAGACAAAGAGATGAAGCCTGACGGCCAACGCCCACAGCGTGGTGAAGCGAAGCCGCGCGGTGCGCAGCGCCCGCAGAATGAAGACATGAAGCCTCGTGACGAACGACGCCCTGAAGGCGAGCAGCCACAAGGTCGGCCAGTCCAGCGCCGCGAACAAGATCGACCGAACGAAGATAAAAACTCCGCTCCGCGCAAAAACCGCCGCGACGGCTGAGTATTCCTCCTGCCATGAAGAGCGCTTCGAGGCCCAAAGCCCCGGAGCGCGACTTTTTGGGGAGCGCACTCTCCGCCGAAGTGCTCTCGCACATGCGCCCGGATTCCCCTGGCATCGCCGTTGTGCAGCACATGCCTGCCAAGTTCACGACTTCGTTGGCTTGCAACTCCTGCGCAGCAGGGCCTGATCAAGAACCGTAATCGGCTCCTGTATGATCCGCGCCCATGCAGCAAAAGCGGCGCATCGGACTCACGTCATGGATCTTCATTGGGCTGGCGCTCGGGCTCGCTTGGGGGTCTGTCATCCACTATGGGCTGGATGCCAACCATGAAGCCATCGAATGGACACGAGTGCTCTCGCGCATGTTCCTCGTGCTCATCAAGATGCTCATCGCGCCGTTGCTCTTCGGCACCTTGGTAGGTGGCCTCGCTGGAGCAGGACACGCTCGTGATGTTGGCCGCGTCGGTCTCAAGGCCATTCTCTATTTCGAAGTGGTGACAACGCTCGCGCTCATCGTGGGTTTGGTCATGGTGAATTGGGTGCGTCCTGGCGACGGCGTGAATCTGCCCGTGGAAAACACCAAGGAAGCTCTCGAGATCGCCGGCCGCGTGCACGCCATGAGCGCGCAAGATCACATCGTGGCCATCTTCCCCACTTCCATCTTCAAGGCGATGGCCGAGAACAGCATCCTGCAAGTGGTGGCGTTCTCGCTCGTCTTTGCGTTTGCCGTGGTAGCTGCAGGGAAACGCGCCAAGCCTGTGGTGGATTTCGCAGACGCACTCACCGAAGTGATGTTCAAGCTGACGGGCTTCGTCATGCTCTTCGCACCGATCGGAGTTGGTGCAGCCATTGCTGTCACGGTTGGAGGCAAGGGGTTAGGCGTCCTTAAAAACTTGGGCCTCATGGTCGGCACGCTGTATATGGCGCTCGCCGTCTTCGGTGTCTTGGTGTTGCTGCCGATTGCATTCTGGATTCGCTTGCCCTTCCGTCGTTTCTGGCAGACCATCCGCGAGCCCGCGATGTTGGCCTTCACCACCACGTCTTCCGAGGCAGCCTTGCCCAAGGCGATGCAGAATCTGCAGAAGTTCGGATGCCCACGCAGCATCGTAGGACTCGTGCTGCCGCTCGGCTACAGCTTCAATCTCGATGGCACAACGCTCTACCTCTCACTCGCCACCATCTTCGTGGCCCAAGCTGCCAACGTGGAATTGTCGTGGCAACAACAACTCCTTGTGATGCTGACGCTCATGCTCACATCCAAAGGCGTAGCTGCCGTGCCACGAGCCTCGCTCGTCGTGCTCTCGGGAACGCTGGTTTCGTTCGGCCTACCTTTGGAAGGTGTGGCTCTCATCCTCGGTGTTGACGAACTGATGGACATGGGACGCACCGCCACCAACTTGGTCGGTAACTGCTTGGCCACCGCCGCTGTCTCGCGTTGGGAAGGCCACAAGTTGGGCGTGGACGAAGTCGAAACGCAGCCCATCGAAAACTCAACATGAAGTCTCCGGGCGTCAAACTGAGCTTGTTGCTGCTGCTCGCCACTGCAAGTGTGGCGCAAACACCATGGTTCACCGTCGTCACTCCGCGCGCGTTTCTGCCAGCGCTGACCGAATACATCAGCGCTCGACGCTGCGAACGGCCCGTCGAAGTGCTGCTGCTCGAAGATGTGCTCGCACATCACGAAGGAATTGATGCTGCAGAAACACTCAAGCATCATTTGTTTCGCTCCTATCAGCGCGGCACGCGTTACGTGCTGCTCGTAGGCGATGTCGATGCGTTGCCCGTGCGTTACATGGTGCTCGATCGCCAAACTGCAGTGGCTGCAAACACCGCGTTCTATCCATCCGACCTTTATTTCGCTGACATTGTCGATGCCTCGGGGGCTTTTGAAGATTGGAACTCTGCCAAAGACGGTCACCACGCCGCGTGGTTCGGCGAAGTGCATGGCGAGACCTACAAGGATGGCGCGATCAACGCAGATGGCGTGCATTACACGCCGGAACTAGCCGTGGGACGTTGGCCAGCCAGCAACGCTTCAGAAGTGGCCTGCATTGCGAGCAAGACGCTGCGTCACGTGCGTGAGTTGCCGCAGCAACGCAAGGCTCTGCTGTTGCATGGCGCGGACTGGATCGACATGCGTGCTCGCATGGATGGTTGGGGTCGCACGCTTGATCCGCACTACTCCGCAACACGCATCAACCACGCGCACGGCGAACCCGCTGCAGATGCGGCTGTAGCGCAAGCTCTGCATGCTGGAGTGGATTTTCTCGTCCACGTTGGGCACGGCTCCCCCGACGGCTACGACCGCATGTTGAGCACTATGACACTCGCCGGATGCACGCCGTTGCGACTACCCGTGCTGCTCTCCGCGGGTTGCAGCACTGCGGCATTCGCGGCCATGCCGCCCTACAGTGCCTACACGGACAGCAGCGGATTCCATCACGCGGGCACAAACTTTGGCGAAGTCTTCACGCGCCCTCCGCCTGCGCCAGCGTGCTTTCAATGCGGGCCAGATGATTGCGACAGTTTCGCGGAGAGTGCCGTCGTGCGCATGCCCAACGGTGCGGTCGCGGCCATCGGTTGCAACACCGGCGCACAACCGTGCGGCGTCACGTTGGTTGAGGCCTTTGTCGAAGGTGCCGCGCGCCAAGGAACACTCCTCGGCGATTGTTGGCGCGACGCGCTTGCTGCCTATGTCGATCGTGAACACCTGCACGAACTCAAAGCCGACGCTGGTTGGTATCCACCCAGCATTTTCTTCCAAGGCATGAAGTTCATGCTCTTCGGGGACCCAACTCTCAGGCTTTAGGTGCGCTGGTGCCCGTAGGCACGCAAAGTTGTCCAGCGCGCAGCGAGGCCGTCGCAACTGCTTTGATCAGCGCGACACGGAGGCCCCCTTCTTCGAGAGCGATCAAACCATCGATGGTGCAGCCCGCAGGCGTCGTTACTCCGGCTTTGAGCAGCGCAGGATGTTGCCCTGTGCCAAGAACCATCGCGCCAGATCCCATCACTGTTTGCGCTGCAAGCAAGGTAGCGATCTGGCGAGGCAGACCCGCTTTCACGCCTCCATCCACCATGGATTCAATCACCATGAACACAAACGCAGGCCCACTCGCAGATAGGCCCGTGACTGCATCGAAGTGCTTCTCATCGACGCGAATCGTGCGCCCTACCGCGTTGAACACGCGCTCGACCAGAACGACGTGTTTCTCGCGAGCATGTTGCCCCGCCGCAACCGCGGTCATGCCGCAACCCACCAGCGCGGGCGTGTTGGGCATGGCGCGCACCACAGGAGTGCCTTTCGCGAGCACACCTTCAATAGACGCCGTGCTTATCGCCGCAGCAAGAGAAACCACCAAGACCTTCGCTGGCAGCGTGGCAGCACATTCACGCAACACCGGCAGCACTTGCGTAGGCTTTGTGGCCACGATGAGCAAATCGCATCCGCGCACGACAGCCGCGTTGTCTGTTCCGGCTTTCACGCCGAAGTTCTTCGCAACAGTTTGCGCTGTGGCAGCATGATGCGTCGTGACACTCACCGAACCGCGCTTAGCAATGCCAGCATCGAGAATGCCCTGAAGCACAGCGCGCCCTAGATGGCCACAGCCAATCATCGCGATTTTCATGGGAACCCTTTCGCCTGAACGCAGACACTCACACCGCAGTCATTTGCAACACACGCCCCAAAACAATCCTAATGATGCACAACTTCTGGCAGCAACAGTTCTGCTGGCGGCACGGGCAAATGAGCACAACGCAACGGATCGAGGCGACGCGCTTCAGCATAGAGCTGCGCCATCAAGTGCGCAGTAGCGCGCTCAGGATAGGTGTTCCAGTCGTATCCAGCCGACCAGCGGCGCGTTTCGATGTGGATCGCGAGGTGCACATGGTTGTGATTGAGTTCCATGGAGCGTGCGAGCCGCACAGGGTCGAAATAAAAGCGCTGCACGCCTTCGACAATCAGCTCTTGGATGCGCGAGCGCGGCACTTGCGAAATCATGCTGTGCTCATCGGAACCGCCGAAATTTTGGTAGCCCAACTGCTCCGGATCCAGCTCGGAGATGTTCACTCCAAACTTCTCCAGCGTGTCGTACATGGGCGTGCCTTCATAGGGCGTCACCACAAAGAAGTGCGTCATGTGCGCTTTGGAGCGCAGGCTGAAGTCCAACGTCATGCGCATTTCTTCTTCAGTTTCCGTGGGGAAACCCAACATGTTGAAGATGCAGGTGAAGATGCCGTGCTTGTCAGACAGTTCGATGGTGTTGAACACGCGATCGAGCTTGTTGAACTTGCGCACCTGCTTTTGCAGGCGAGGAGAAGCCGTTTCCACGGCGAGCGACCAGTGATAAGTCCCGGCTGCTTTCGCAGCCATCACGAACTCTTCATCCATCAAGTCTGCGCGCAACCCGTTGGGGAATGCGAAGTTGATCTTCCAGCCGCGCCGCACCACTTCATTGAAAATGCCGATGGCGCGTTCCTTATCCGCATTGAAGATGTCGTCGATGATGTGGAACTCACGCACGCCACGCACTTCCATCAAGTACTGAATCTCGTCGATGACACTCTGCACGCTGCGGTAGCGCATACGCTTGCCGAAATTAGTGTGGCAATACGAGCAAGCGTAGTAGCAGCCACGCGACGTGAAGATGGATGTGAAACGCTCGCGCGTCAAAAAGTCCGTCATCGCCAGACGCCCTTGGTAGGCATCAAGGTTGATGATGTCGTAATCAGGGATCGGCAGCGCATCGAGATCTTGAATGGCAGGGCGCGCAGGATTGATCACAGCTTTGCCGTCTTCACCGCGGCGCCCAAGGCCCATCACGCCTTCGATGGAATGACCAGCGAGGACATTCTCGATGACCTCCACCAGCACTTCCTCGCCTTCGTAGGGAGCGACGTAGTCGATGTCAGCAATCTGATAAAGGCTCGGGCTGTTGGTGGAAGCATGCGGCCCCCCGGCGAGCACCAGCATCGAAGGATCGACTTCTTTGGCAATGCGCGCAACTACCGGGAACTCGTCCGCTTGGCTACTGAAACCGCGAATGCCCAGAATCGCAGGGCGGAACTCCTCCAGCCAAGTGCGCAGCGCTGCGTCGGGGTCCTCGTGCTCCGGGAAAGTGGTGCAGTCAAAGAGCTTGAGTTCGATCCGCTCTCCGAACGCCTTCTTGAGCGTGGCGGTCAGATACATGATCCCGAGGGGCACCATGATGATGTGGTGCCAGTCGTTAGTCCTCGCCCGGAGGTTGACGAAAGCAATGCGTAGAGGTTTGGGGCTGACCATGGTGTTTGTAGAGCCCTTGAGGCTCCATTTGATGCTGCGTCAACAGCATAGCCTATGTCGGAGGCGCGGCGCCTCCATCTGTTGCTCCCACGTAAAGAAACCAACCTGAGCGCGTTTCAAGCCGTGAGGCCAACGGGCATACGGGCGTGAGCTCCTACGGGGCTTCCGCCCGCTGTGTTGATGGCATAATGCGCGCGCTTCACCCAAACGCCCTGCTCGCCTGCGCTTATATGCTGCTCCGCCACTGATGTTCAAACACCTGGTCATTCTCACTTTGCTGCTGACAAGCGCTCGCGCTCAAGAACCGCCGCCTCCTACGCAAGAGCTGCCTCCGGGCTTTGAGGTGCCAGAAAGCGCGGCCGACGCCCCAACCAGCGACGCGAGCACCGAGCGGTGGCGCGCGGCACTAGAGATTCAGCGCAAGGGTCGATGGAGCGCCGCGCAGAAAGCCATGCGTGCTGTGTTGGAGGATTTCCCAACTTCCGTGCACAAGCGATCGCTGGAGCAGCACAGCGATGACAACGCGTGGTTGGGACTCGAGTGTTTACACCGCGGCGGGCCCGCAGAGCGGCGCATCGACGTCACCGTCATGGGCGACGGGTTCACCATCGACAACGAGGATCAGCAGTTGCAGGAGAAGTGGGCGCGGCTGTGCCTCGATGTGCTCTGCTCAGAAAAGTCGTTTGGCGAATACCGTTCCTATTTCAATTTCTGGTTCGTGCGCCTCGCTTCGCTCGAAGAAGGCGTGGACCCCAATCTCTCGCCCGAGGAAAAACGCCGCATCGAAGAGCGCAACAAGGGCCGCTCGCGCAAGCGCAAAACGGAATTCAGTACTGCGCTCGACTGCAAGGCTGCTGGCCCACAAGGGCAAGTGATGGCCGATCCGCGGCTTGTGCGTTTCTGGATGCGCGTGGCCGCGAATGAAGAGCCTGCTGTGGATGATGACGGCTACGCCATCGCTTTCGCGCGCTTTGGGGTTCTCGGCATGGGTGGCGGCGGCATCGCCAATGTAGGTCGCCCCGATCGCTCGGTCACCGTCCACGAGTTCGGGCACGCCTTCGTCGGCCTGCTCGATGAGTACGCTGTGAATCCGACACTGCCGGTCGGACCCATCCGTGCACCGAACGCATCGCGCGAAAGCGATCCGGCAAAAGTGCCTTGGGCCCATTTCCTTGTGAAGAAGATTGCCAATGTCGGTGTGTTCGAAGGCGGCGCGACCTACCAGAAGGGTGTGTGGCGGCCTGCACGCACCTGCGCCATGAACTCAGCCGGTCATACAGGCTTTTGCCCAGTATGCCGCGAGGCCGCGATCCTGCGCATCTACGGACATGTGAGCCCCATCGACTTAGTCACACCCATGCCGGACATGCTCGTCCGCGCGAAGGTCAGCGACGAAACTATGCTCAGTATCACGCCGATGAAACCGCTGAAACATGATCTGAAAGTGACTTGGTACGTCGAACGCCTCGCCGATGACACCGTCATGAAAGAACCGGACGCCACGGCTGCGCCTGCAAAGATTGGCGACGGCTATGGCCGACGTGGCGAGGCTTTTGCCCGCATCTTCGGACGCATCGGCGGTAAGCGTGGGCGCGAAGATCGCGCTATCTACGACCTCGAACCCATGGGCGAGGTTTGGAGCTTGCCAGTAAAGAAAAGACTCAGCGCCGATGGACCGTGGTCCAGTCAACTGCCCGTCGGGAAACTCAAACCCGGGCGCTATTGGATCACAGCCGTGGTCGAAGACACCACGACGGATGTGCTCTTGGATCCGAAGCACTTGTTGCAAGAGCGGGCTTCGTGGCCTGTCATCGTTCAATGAGCAGCAGTCTGCCGCGTCGCGTTGTTGCTGAGTTCCTTGGCACCACACTGCTGCTTTTGGCCATCGTCGGCAGCGGCATCATGGCTGAGCGACTTTGCGACGCAAACATCGGACTCGCACTCCTTGCCAACGCGCTCGCTACTGCGGGAGCGCTGTTCGCACTCATGAGCGCGTTTGCTCCCTTGAGTGGCGCACACTTCAACCCAGCGGTCAGCCTCTACGCAGCGCTCCGCCGCGAGCTGCCTCCCACATCGGCACTCAGCTATGCCGCTGCGCAGATCACTGGAGCCATGGCCGGAGTTCTCCTCGCCCATGCACTCTTCGACCTACCTCTCGTGCAAAGCAGCCAGCATGTGCGTGAGGGTTTTCATTTGGCGCTCTCTGAAGGCGTGGCGACCTTTGCACTCTTGCTGGTCATCGCGTTGTGCAGCGCACGCGCACCGCAGAGCGTCGCCCTCGCAGTGGCACTCTGGATTCTCGGAGCGTACTGGTTCACGTCCAGCACCTCGTTTGCGAATCCTGCTGTCACAGTGGCTCGCGCATGCACCGACACGTTCTGCGGGATTCGACCTGCGGACATGCCAGCATTTCTCGTGGCGCAACTCGCAGCGACTCTGTTGGCCACGAGAGTCTTGCCATGGTTGATGGGCCCGCGCAGCACGACCGTAGCGTCATAGGGTTCCGTTCATGCGTCCTCCAACGCGCTCTGAGAAACACCTCACGGACAGCGACCCCACCCTCGCGAAAGTGATCCGCTTCGTGCGCGACAACGCCAAAGGCACGCCGGAACTCTTCCGCCGCGACACGCGCCCAGCGTTAGAAGCACTTTGCAGCGCCATCGTGGCACAGCAACTTTCGTCCAGCGCCGCACGCACCATATTCGCGCGATTACGCGCACTCGTGTCCGGTGATTTCACTTCTGAAGCCGTACTCGCCATTCCAGAAACTGCGTTGCGCGCAGCAGGATTGTCCGGTTCCAAAACGCGTTTCGTGCATGAAATAGCCAGAGCCAACAGCGATGGTCGCTTCGAAGCGCCGCGCCTCTCACGCCTCGACGATGCAAAAGTGCGCGAAGCACTCTGTGCAGTGAAAGGCATCGGCCCGTGGACCGCCGAGATGTACCTCATCTTCAAACTGCGCCGCCCTGATGTGCTGCCTATCAATGACGGCGGCATTCAACGCGCCATTCATCTCGCATACGGTGGCAAACGCCCCACTCCCGCCGCCGTCACACGCCGCGCAGAACCTTGGCGCCCGCATGCCACCACCGCTTGCCTGTTCCTCTGGAGCGCACTGGACCTCGGCTTCGGCCGCAAACCCCGCACGCCAACAAAGTGAATCACAATGAAAGAGTTCGACCCATCAGAGTCTTTGGCAGCGCTGCGACATGAGTTTGGAGAACATGGCGGGGTGAACATGTCCATCGAGGCCAGCACGACCTTCACGGTGATGCAGGCGCGGACCATGCCCGAAATTTTCCACGGACAGCGCGGCCCCGAGCAGGGCGGCTGCTACCTCTATGGGTAGCACTTCAACCCCACGGTCTATGTCCTCGGTCGGCAAATCGCGGCCATCGAAGGAGCCCCGGCTGGTTACGCCACTTCGAGTGAACTCGGTGCCATCGCAGCGACCATCATGCAATTGTGCAATCACGGCGATCATGTGGTTGCAGATCAAACGCTTTACGGCGGTACGTTTGCACTGCTCAAAGACTTCTTGCCGCTGAAGGCCGGGATCACTACGACCTTCGTGGATTCACGAAACTTGGAAAGCGTGCGCGCTGCCATCACGCCCATGCGCATCAGCCCGTTGCAGCAGGGTGCAGGCATTGTGGTGCACTCGCTGACCAAGTTCATGAATGTTGCGAGCAACATCATCTGAGGCGCTGTCGTTGGCAGCGCAGGCATCAAACCCGGCCTCGTGCGCATCTCGCTTGGCAACACTGGCTCCGCTGAACAACGTTGGGAACAAATGGAAGCAGCGTTGCGCACACTGAACTAATTTTGCAGTGCAAGGCAACGCATCCAAACGCAACGCATGGATAGACAAGGCGTTGAACACCAGCAGCACGGCGCGCAACTGGGCCACGGTCGAAAAGCTCGTTGCCATGTGTGACAACGATGAGTGAGCTGGCCACTTGTCACATTGTTCCTCGCATGTTTGCGCATAGACTCGCAACATGAAGCTGACCATTACCTATTGCGTGCAGTGAAACTTCCTCCCCCAAGCGGCCGGTCTGGCTGCTGAACTCAAGCACAGCCTGAACCTCGAGGCACAACTCATCCAAGGCAAGGGCGGGATCTACGTCGTTGAACTCGAGGGCAAAGTCATCTTCGATAAGAAGAGCATCGGGCGCTATCCGATCCTCGGCGAAGTGACCAAGATCATTCGCGATCTGTACCCAGAACTCTAGAGCGGCAGCTCAGCTTCAGCCTTGCGCGCGCAGCGTCGCGATGACGTGCACCGCGATGGCTTCACCGCGGCCGATGGCGTCGAGCCCTTCATTGGTGCGCGCCTTCACCGCTACACGCTCGGGCGGCAAATCGAGCAATGCACACAGCGCTGTCTTGATGCTGGCCTTGTGCGGGCCGAGTCGTGGTCGCTCGGCGATCAAACTGCAATCCACTTGGGCCGGAGCCCAGCCACGTTGGCGTAGCTCCTGAAGAGTGCGCTGCAACAGCACGCGGCTATCAGCGCCTTTCAGCGCAGAGTCCGTATCTGGAAAATGCTCGCCGATGTCGGGCAGGCCCGCAGCCCCGAGCAAGGCTTCGATCACTGCGTGCAGCAGTGCATCACCGTCAGAGTGACCAAGCAAATGCAGTTCGACGGGGATGTCCACCCCACCCAAACGCAACGGTCCACCCCCTACCAAACGATGAATGTCGTAGCCGTGCCCGACCCGCGGTGTTTCCAAGAGTGTTCGTGCCACGCTCAGTTCCTCCTGCGTCGTGATCTTGATGTTGCTGGCAGCATCTTCCACCAGTGCCACACGAACCCCAAAGTGACGGCACAACGCAGCTTCATCGGTGAAATCCCGTCCTTGCTCTGCAGCTCGTTCCAACAAGCTGCGCAGGATGTCACTGCGAGCTCCCTGCGGTGTACTCGCGAGACGCAACTCGTCGCGCTGCAAGGTGTCGCTCAGAAATCCC
The DNA here is from genome assembly GCA_009691765.1 of Planctomycetota bacterium. Taxonomy (GTDB): domain Bacteria; phylum Planctomycetota; genus SXUL01. The sequence continues at coordinate 45,910 of SIAO01000007.1, forward strand.
GCGGCATCAACGCGCTGCACGGTGGCGGTGACACGACTCGCGAGTAACGCAGCATCAGCGCTGCCAAGTTGCAGCAACAATGCAGCCACTCGCTCTGCAAGCACGAGGGGTCTGGCCGCGTCGTGCACCAAAACAATCTCGCCGCAATCTTCAGCGAGTGCTTGAACGCCAGCACGCACAGACGCCTGACGCGACGCACCGCCAGCGACGGCCTGTGTGATTCCAGCTTCGAGCATCCAGGCGCGCATTGGTTCGTGCCGTGTGCTGAGCAGATCCTCCGGGTGCAAAACCAGAATCTGTGACAAAGGACGCAGCTCAGCACAGGTGCGCGCGCCATGCCACCACAGGGGATGGCCATCCAAGAGCACCATGCCCTTGCGCACGCTACCGCCCAAACGTGAACCACTCCCTGCCGCAACATGCACGACCGAAAAACGCACTGTGTTTGTCCCTTCAGAAGCAGCACTCGTGCCTTGCGGGCCTTCATCTTCTGATCGAATACTGCTTGCGCTCGCGCTCATGCGCTCACCATATCAGCCGAACTTCGTGGCAATCCTGCGCCCATGCGCAATTTAGTGCGCGCCACCCATGTGCGCAGAACCCGCCACAGCAACAGCCTGCATTCGGAGCGTGATTTTCAGGAACAATTTATCTCTGCTCCCTTCAGCGCCGAAAAATCGAACAGCTTCATCAGGTCGCCAGCCCGCCACCTGCTGAATACGTACCGGTTGTTTCGGTTCTCCGAGCCCTTCGCGGGGCATGGAGGTTGGCATGGTGAGCATTGAGATCAAGGCGGCGTGTGCAGGTGTCTTGCTCCTGTTCCTCGCAACAGAGGTGCAGAGCCAGACGATTCTCATTGACGAGCAGCTCACAGGGCCAGTGCGGATTGCGCCCTTCTACTTCGCCACCACGGAGATCTTCGGAGCAAGCAGTGCTCCAGTGGCTCTCGCCGTTGGTTTTGTGCCGGCATCCATAGCAACAGCGTTCGGCGAATTGGGCATCAGCTTCGCTCTTGGCGGTTTCCTCGTGTTGGATGGATTCGACCAACTCCATCCCTTCCATTCCGATAGCTTCCTTGATGCGAATGGCTACCTGAGTTTCGAAGCCGTTTTCTTCTCCACCGTGAACATGCTCGGACAGCAAGTGACCTTTTGGACTCAATGTGCTGCGGCAGATCCTGCGGCCGCTGCCGGTTTCACTTTGGGCAACACCGTCGAAGTGCAAGAACACACACCAGTACCAGTCGTGTTCACGAACTCTCCGAACTACGCTGCCGAAGGCGGCATCCTCACGATCACCGGGGCCAACTTCTCCAACGACATTGGTTTGAATGTGGTCACCATCGGCGACATGCCGTGCAATGTGACCTACGCGACATCGACAACACTGGGTGTAGAGATTCCTCTGGGCTGCACCTCAGGTCCGGTCACTGTTTCCACGCCATGGGGTGTGTGCAACGGGCACACCAACGCCATCAACTCTTGGTGCGCGATCATCAATGGCGTCGTCACTCCGGAACAGGCACCAGTACTCACCAGTGGCTATATGACCATTCAAGGATTCATCCCCTATTCCGGCTTTGTGGACACCTTCACCGTGCACGCCCTCGCTGGTCAAGAGATCTATGCCGAGTGCTACTCCTACGACCCCAATACAGGCATGCTGACGGGCGGATCGAACAGCAGCAATCTGTATTTCGACCCCGTCCTCGAGATCCGCCACGGGACGGTGGACCTGTTCTTCGATGACGATTCCGGTCCCCTTACCGGCGCCGCCATCGGGCTGCCTTGGGGCAGCAGCGGGTTCGTGGCCGACATGGAGGCCGATTACCAAGTGCGCGTGCGCACGGTGTTCACCGGCTTCATTGGCCATTACTTGCTCAAAATCGGTGTCCGCACTCCCGTCAACATGCCCATGCGTGTGCACTCTGTTTATCCCAACCTCGTGCGCCCTGGAGATTTCGTCTCGGTGTGGTGCAGCAACACCATTCCTGGCGTGCTCGAAGGGCATTTCGTCAACGCTTTCGGACAAACTCTTCCCGCTGCGGGAGTTGTGGCCGGGCGCATGGATTTCCAAGTGCCTGCGGGTGCGCGCAGCGGTCCTGTGTCGATCACGACTCCGTTCGGAACGAGCCCCATGGACACCGATCGCATGAGCGCGTGGTTGACAGTGCTGCAAGACACCATGGCTTGGGAGATCGAAGGGCAAACGCCGACTGTCACCACCAGCACCACGTGGTTCGGCTCGCTTGCAATGAACTGGGACCATGACGTCTACCGCGTGCAAATACGCGCGAACCATCACTACCGCATCGAGGTGTACGCCTTCGACGCACTGCAAACACGCGTCATGACTTCGACATTTGCCATGGGGTACCCAGTGGATCCTGACTTGAGGCTTTTACCGGCTCAGCTCAGCACTCCCATCCTCGCGATGGATTCCAGTTCGGGCCCTGGCGTAAACGCGCTGATCGGTAGCTCACTCACTCCGTACTACACCAACTCACAAAACACCTACATCGATGTGTGGGTTCTCTCGTGGTTCATGGGTTCCTACGGCGACTATTTGCTGAATATCGTGGAGTCGCCACCGGGCTCGTAGGTCGCGCATAGAATCGCGACGCCATGCCCTTCGAGGCGCTCAGCCGCACAGATCCGTTGATCGTCCTTGGGATAGACCCGGGCACTCTCGTACTCGGGTTCGGCGTTGTTGGACGAAGCGGTGGCAAGTTGCAACATGTGGATCATGGAGCGCTACGCGCCGATGCAAAATCCACAGTGGCGGAACGCTTGAAGGTACTGGCGCAAGGTGTGCGCGCTTTGCTGGCGCATCACCGACCGCATGTTGTGGCCCTCGAAGAGGCGTTCGTGGATCGCAATGTGCAATCCGCGCTGCGCATTGGCGAGGCCCGCGGCATCGTGCTCTGCGCCGCTGCTGAAGCCGGCATTCCCGTCGTGGACTTCCCTACGGCTCGCGTGAAAGCACGTGTTGGCGGACATGGCGCCGCAACCAAATCCTGCGTCCGCAGCATGGTGATGCTGGAACTCGCGCTCAAGACCGCGCCCACGCCCCTCGACGCGAGCGATGCTTTGGCCCTCGCCCTCGCGTTGCTGCACGACCGCCGTCTCGATCCACGTTTCGCTGCCCTCAAGGCGCCGAAACCAAAGTCGCGCAGCCGTCCGCGTCGATGAGTTCTGCGGAGATCCGATGATCAACCTGCGCTCACACGTAGCTTTATGCTGCTTCGTCCTTCTCTGCCACTCCTGCGTGCAAGCACCGGAAGTGACTCGCTCAGAAACCGTGCGCCCTAGCATGTTGCGCCATGACGACGCAGACGTGCCAGCAAGCGTGCGCGCGCTCGAAACCGTGATCGACGCAGAAGGGGCACTCATTGCGGATGAGATCACAATCCACTGCTCTTGCAACTATGAATGGGATGTCTCGCTGAGTGGCGAAGATGTTCTGCCCCAGCGTTCCGACGGCGATGAGAAGATCAGTGAAGCCCGCGGCAAAGCCCGCGCACAATTCCGCAACTTGCAACTGCGCGCCGTGCGTCGCATCGTGTTCCGCAAGAGCGGATTCGATGTGCAGCCCTTTATTCGCATCACAGCCGTGGGGCGCGCCGCCTACGCAACAGACGCCAGCGTTTTTCGCGGTGCCCAGATACGCATCGACAATGCTCAACTGACGGTGGATGGCTTGCCCGTGCCTGCACCAACTGCACCCGGCTCACCGCTGGTTCTTGAGCAGAATCCACGGCGGGGGTAGTTTGCGCGCATGAAGCGCTTCCTCTCGGGGGTTCAACCTTCGGGTCTCCCTCACCTCGGCAATTACTTCGGCGCCATCGCGATGCACCTCGCTCTAGCGCAAGAAGGCGAAGCGTACTGGTTCATCGCCGATCTGCACGCGCTGACAAGTTTGAAAGACGCCGACAAACTCCGTGAGATGACGCGCGAAATAGCCGTCACCTATCTCGCGCTTGGCTTGAACCCCGAACGCACCGTGTTCTGGCGCCAAAGTGATGTGCCCGAAGTGACAGAAGTTGCGTGGTTGCTCAGCAGCGTCACTGGCATGGGACTCTTGGAGCGCGGCCACTCGTACAAAGATAAACTCGCTCACGGACTCACTCCCAATGTTGGGTTGTTCTATTACCCCGTGCTCATGGCGGCGGACATCCTCTGCTTCGACGCCGACGAAGTGCCGGTGGGCAAGGATCAGATTCAGCATGTGGAGTTCGCTCAAGACATGGCCGGTGCGTTCGACGCAGCGTATGGCGCCACCTTCAAGCGGCCAGAATGGCGCATGTCACCGACGCCGCGCGTGCTCGGCCTCGATGGCCAAAAGATGAGCAAGAGCTATGGCAACGCACTGTGGATTTTCGAAGAAGGAAAAGCGCTATCCAAAGCCATCGGCAAACTACCGACAGACTCACGCCCACCTTCCGAGCCGAAAGAACCCGATGGTGTGCTGCTTTTCGATTGGTTGAAACTGCTTGTGCCTGCAGACGAGTTTGAATCGCTGTGTGGTCGCGCGCGCACGGGTGGAGACAACGGACCGGGCTACGGCGAGCTGAAAAAACGCCTCGCCGCCGCCATGGATGAACGCTTCGGCCCAGCACGTGAAGAGCGCCGCAGATTGCTGGCGCATCCGCAGCACGTCGACACGGTGCTTGCACAGGGCGCGCAACGCGCAGCCCTCGTCGCTCGCGGCGTCCGTGATCGTGCTTACAAGGCCTGCGGGCTGCGCTGAAACTTCACACAGCTCAGTCGCGTTGCGGCAACAAGCGCGCCATCCACTTGCCAACTTGGTCCGCTTCGAGGTGCACTTTCGAGCCAACCTTGAGCGCACCGAGTGTGGTGACGGCCAGCGTGTGCGGAATGAGACACACGGTGGCGCTCTCTTTTTGCAACGCCGCGAGCGTGAGAGAAACGCCATCCACGGTGATGCTGCCCTTCGGAATCGTGAAGCGTTCCACTTGCGGCGGCAGCTCGATGGTCACGCTCGTTTGCTCCGGCGTCGTGGTCACATCGAGAACGGTGCCCACACCATCGACATGCCCAGACACCAAGTGGCCGCCCAAGTGGTCCCCGAGCTTCAAAGCGCGCTCGAGATTCACGGCGTCGCTGACATGCAGGCTCAGGAAATCCGTCAGACGCAGCGTCTCACCCATCATGTGAAAGCCAGCCACAGCCCCATCCAGCACCTCCACGGTCAAGCAGCAACCGCGCACGCAGATCGAATCCCCCAGCCTCACGCCGCCTACAGCGGCACCGAGGTCGATGGCCAACCACAGCGCGCCGGACTTTTCCTCGCGCCGCGTCACTCGCCCCATGGTCTCGACGATGCCGGTAAACATGGCTTCAGTTTCGCTCCCCGCAAGCTGCAACCCAACCCCTTGCAGTTTCACGACTTCAGGCTGTGCAAATGCACTACGCCACCACGCGACGCGCATTGCTTGATCCCAGTGCACCCCTCTGTATCATGACGCGCTCGCTAAACCTTGACCCGGTCAGTCTTTCCGTTCGTACGGAGCCTACGGTCAAGGGTGCGAGTACCACAGGGACGAGTGTGCGGATCGATGTCCTGACCATCTTCCCTGGCATCCTCGAGGGCTTTCTTAACGAGAGCATCGTGCGGATTGCCAGAGAAAAAGGACTGCTTGAAGTCGTCTTGCACGATTTTCGGCAGTTCGCGGAGGACAAACACCGCACCGTGGACGACAAGCCATTCGGTGGCGGGCCGGGCATGGTGCTGAAGCCGGAACCGATCTTTGCCTGTTTAGAGGCTTTGATCGCGAAGGATCAGCAACCACCTCGCATGTTGCTGATGTCCCCGTGTGGCAGCACGCTGACACAGAAGCGCATGCGCGAGTTCGCGAAGGACGAGCGCTTGGTGATCCTGTGCGGGCGTTATGAGGGTTATGACGAGCGCATCAAACTCGGCTGGCCCTTTGAAGAAGTGTCTATCGGTGACTATGTGCTGAGTGGCGGGGAAGTCCCCGCGATGGTGGTGATTGATTCGGTTGCGCGCCTCCTCCCGGGAGTGCTGGGCCACGATCTGTCGGCCTTGCAGGATTCCTTCGAGGGCCCGCTGCTGGACCATCCCCACTACACGCGTCCTGCGGATTTCCGCGGTATGCAAGTGCCTGCTGTTCTGCTCAGCGGAGACCACTCCAAAGTGGCCGCGTGGCGGAAACAACAGGCGTTGGAACGAACACAGGTGCGTAGGCCGGATCTCCTTCGTGGAGATGCGCGCCGCGGACCCGATGCTGGACAAGTTTGACGCCGTGAAACGGTGCCGGAGCCGAGACGATGAATAAGCATGATGATGTGGTGAACGAAGCCCGCCGCAAAGTGCCGCTGACGAAGTTCAACGTGGGCGACACTGTGGACGTGCAGGTACTGATTCGCGAAGGCGACAAAGAGCGCATACAGATCTTCAACGGCACTGTCATCGCACGCCGCGGCAAAGAAGGCACTTCGGCCACTTTCACGGTGCGCCGCATCGTGCAAGGCGAAGGTGTAGAACGCATCTTCCCCATCAACTCACCCAAAGTGGTGGGGCTTGTCGTGAAGTCTCGCGCCAGCGTGCGCAGAGCGAAACTGTTCTACCTGCGCGAGCGCGTGGGCAAGGCTGCCAAGCTCAAAGAAATCATCGGCTGATGCTCTCTGCGATGCCCGCCACGGCGGGCCCGTTTCGTTTTTTTGCTTGAGGAGGGATGAGCATGTCCGACAAGCTCTCAATGCGTTGGTTCGTGGTGCTATGCGCTGTAGCTCTTGCAGGTTGGGCAACGGCATCCAACTGGCCGTTGAACTACGGCATCGATTTGATGGGTGGGACGACGCTCACCTACAGCGTCGATCCACAAACCGTGCGCGCTCTCGTGGGCGCGGGCGGCAACCAGCAGCAGGCCATCGATGAAACCATCGAGGTGATCTCCACGCGCATCGACACCCTCGGTGTGCGCGAACTCACGGTGCGCCAAGAAGGCGGAGACGGCATCGTGTTGCAGTCGCCGAACCTGTCGCGCGAAGAAGCCGATGAGATCCGCCGCCGCATGGTGCAACTCGGACAACTCGAGTTCCCCGTTGGCGTGGGCAAACTGAATCAGCGCAAGAGCAGCTTCGATGTTCCGGGCAAGACTCCCGGCAGCATCGAGAACTACGCATTCAATGAAGATGAGGCTGAGAAGGCGCGTCAAGCAGCACTCGAAGCTGGCAAGACCTTGGTGGCAATCGCCAAGGCCGCTGGCAAACCCATCCCCTTGGCCGCCTACCGCGACGGCATGGCCTACGAGATGAAGAACGCCGATGGTCGCGGCGTCGGCATCTTCTGGAAGCCTTGGACCGCCGGCGAAACAGCGCGGCGCACTGCTGGCGCCAGCGAAGCCGAAGTGCGCACCGCGATGAATGCGGCACAGCGCGGCGAGGACTACAAGAAGGAACTCATCACCGGTGCGTGGGTGTATTACGACCCTATGTACTACGGCGGCGGTCTGAAGGGATTCACGGGCAAAGACATCGTCAATCCCAAGCCGGGCAAAGATGAATTTGGCAAACGCACCGTCACCTACGGCATTCACAACGAACGCCAAGGCGATTTCGAAGAGTACACCCAGAAATATGTGAACCAGCCGATGGCGCTGGTGCTCAACGACGAGCTCTGGAGCGCACCCACCATTCAAGAAGCGCTGCGTGACAGCGTGCAGATCCGCGGAGGCGGCACCGGTTTCGCTGAAGAGGAACAAGGATTCCTCGTGAACTGCTTGCAGTCGGGCAGCTTGAAGTTGCGCTTGATTCCTGGCCAAGAAGAGACTATTGCTGCAACACTTGGTACTGAAGCCGTCAACCGTGGCTGGATGTCAGTCATCCTCGGCGCTGCGTTGGTCTTCGCCTTCACACTGGTGTACTACCGCCTCTCGGGCATGATCGCAGTGATCACGCTGATCTTGAACATCGCATTGGTCGTGGCGTTGCTCGCGCTGTTCCGCGCCACCCTCACCTTGCCGGGCATCGCCGGCATCGTGCTTACCATCGGTATGGCGGTGGACGCCAACATCTTGGTGTTCGAGCGCATCCGCGAAGAACAAGCCAAGGGTAAAGCTCTCCTTGCTGCTGTGGACGCTGGATTCAATCGCGCCTTCATCACCATCGTGGACTCCAACTTAACCACGGTGATCACTGCTGCTCTCCTCTACCGCTATGGCGTCGGGCCTATCAAGGGTTTCGCTGTAACGCTGATGGCTGGTCTCGTGGCCTCGCTGTTCACGGCTGTATTTGTGGCCAAGACAGTGTTCCTCACTTTCCTGCGCAATGGCAGCATTACGCAACTCTCCATGATGCGCTGGGTCCCCGAAAACCTCGGCTGGAAGTTCTTGTCAAAGGCACGCATTTGCGTCACCGCATCGGTGATTGCAGTTGTGCTCTCGGTGGTTGCCTTCGTGGCAGCAGGTGATGCCAAGTACGGCTTGGATTTCACTGGCGGCTATGTGGTGCGCATGAACCTCGAGCAGCCGACGAGCACGGGCGAAGTCTCTTCTGCACTCGCTGCACTCAAGACAGAGTCCGGCTTGCAAAAGTATCCGCAAGTGGAACCCACGGGCCTCGGCAGCAGCGCTGACGCAACGGGCACCATGTTCAAGACGCTCGAAGTCCGCATCCAAACTGCAACCAAAGCCAGCCCCGAGGACATGAAAGCCCGCGTCGGTGGCGATCTTGCACAAGTCTTCGCCAGCGACTTCAACAACTTGAAGAGCGCCACTTTCAATGAAGACAACGGCCAGTGGGACCTGAGCTTTGATCTGAAGAATGCAATGAGCCGCCAGATCGTGGAAGGCCGGCTCTACGACTTCGCCGATAGCCGCGGCGAACATCCCTATCAGGGCATTGCGATCGATGGTCTGCAATTCAGCACTGATGCCGTCGGTGACGAAGTTGCCAGCGATTGGCGCATTCAGGTCAACGAAAAGAACTTGCTGAAGCATGAGCTCGTCGGTGACATCGTCACCTTGTTCGGTTCACGCATGCCTCAGTTGGATGGCAAGCCCAACGAGAATCTCGCCTTCGGCAAGATCTCCTATGTGGGTCCCAACGTCGTAGCCAACTTGAAAAAGCAGGCCATCGTCGCCGTGGTGCTCTCCCTCATCGCCGTTGTGCTTTACATCTGGATGCGCTTCAAAGAACTGCGCTATGGCATCGCTGCGGCGGTCGCCACCTTCCACGACGCCATCGTCGCCCTTGGCGCTGTGATTGTCGTGAACAAACTTGGCTGGGTGCATGTGCCCATCAATTTGCCCATCATCGCCGGCTTCCTCACCATCATGGGTTACTCGTTGAACGACACCATCGTTCAATTCGACCGTGTGCGTGAAAACCTTGGCAATGTGAAGGGCTCGTTGGCAGACACTATCGACCTCTCCATCAATCAAACACTCGGTCGCACACTGCTCACTTCGTTGACGGTGTTCATAACCGTGCTGGTGCTGTTCTTGATGAACCGCAACCAAGAATCCGGCATTGAAGGCATCGCCTTCACCTTGCTCGTTGGCGTGGTCGTCGGGACCTACTCAACGATCTACGTAGCCAGTCCCATCGTTATTTGGATCGACGGTTGGGCCAGCAAGCGCAAGCAAGTTCGTCATCAACAATCTGTTAACGCCGCTATCGCCGCAAAGTGACGCATGGACAAACTGCTCGCTGGCCTCATCCTGCTCGGGCTTGCGCTGCTGGTACTCATCGCCACCATCGTTCATTTCGCCACAAGGCTTGATGGTGATGTGAAGCATGAGCGTCCAGTACTCGAGAGCGAGCCAGATCCCTCCCTGCCCGATGGCGGCAGCGTAGTGCTGACCATCGGCGGGGGCCGGGAGCTCACTGCGGGTCCCGATGGCCCTGCGCCATTGCCGACGCAGCCGCAGCGCACTCAAGGTCAACTCACCGGCGCAGAGAAACAAGCGGTCGATGATCGCGGCTACCTGAGCTACACGGTTCAAAAGGGCGACACGCTCTACAAACTCAGCGAGCGCTACTTGGGGAGTGGTGCGTTGTCTGGGCAGATCATGCGCCACAATCCGGAGCTCGATCGCCCCGAAAACCTACGCACAGGAATGCGACTTCGCATTCCTTTGTGGCTCAAGGAACATTCTCCAACGCAACCGCAAGGGCGTTGATGCTTGCGTTGGACAGTGTTGCCGTTCATCGCGTACGATCGTGAGCGTTCCGCAATTCTTGCTGGTCCTGGGGAGGGCGAGCGATGCCATTCTTGTTGCGGCGGTGCCTCTGGTGTGCCGCTTTTCTTAGTTTTTGCCTGCTTTTGAGTTGCGCCGGAGGTCCGGAAACACCCAAGATTGGCAACGGCGCGCATCCTGAAACTCCAGATGCTGCGCGCTTGCTGCGCAGCGGTGACGCTGCGGGCGCACGACATCTGCTGCTCAGGATTGGAACTCGCACTTGCGCCCAAGAACTGCTGCTCAGTGAAGCTGCTCTCACCTTGAATGACTCGGAGGAAGCGTTGCAATCCGCTCTGCGAGCACGCGGCATGGCTGCTAACGATCCACAACTCGTACACATGGCCGATCTTGCCAGCGGAGAAGCATTTCTCGCGGCCAACAGGGCCGAAGACGCTCTCAGCGCTTTCACTGCTGCTCGAAAAGGCGCTCTGAGCATGCAGGAACGCGACCGAGCGACGGTGTGCTGCGCACGCGCCGAGCTTGCGCGCGGCGGCGTAGAGGCGGCGCGCCGTCTGCGCAACGAAATCCTGCGCAGCGACATCCGCGAACTCGCCGATCTCGATCGGCGTCTCGCTCTCGTGGAACGCATCAGCGGCCAACCAGCCGCAACATCGAACCGCACGCCAAACACCTCGACAACCAGTGCGCTTGCACGCAGACCACCTGGCAAGGGCATCGCGCCTCCGCCCGTCAACTTGCGCGCATCCTGGAACGCGCGGCCGATCAAGCTCCGCAATGAGCCCGATCCCATGGGCAAAGTGACGCGCGTCACGGTGCACCACACGGCGGACCCCAATGGTCTGCCTAGCTCTGCCTTCGTCGAAAACGCAGCGCGTGTCCGGGCCTATCAATCCGCGCATCAAGACACGGAGAAATGGGCGGACATCGGCTACCACTTCATCATCGATCGTCAGGGGCGCATCTTCGAAGGACGCGAGTTGTGCTGGCAAGGTGCTCACGCGGGCAATGAGCAGGCCAACTTGCACAATGTCGGCGTCGCTCTCATCGGCGATTTCGAGCGCATGAAGCCCACAGATGCCCAGCAAACAGCTCTCACCACTTTGCTCACTTGGTTGGTGAAGGAGTACTCGTTGCCTTGGCCCGTCATCAAGGGCCACAATGATGTGAAGCGTGCGCACATGGCCAAAGGCACGACTTGCCCCGGCAAACATCTCGCAACGCTGCTCGCGCAGATCAAGGCCAAAGGCTAATCACTCAGGTTTTCAGTTTCTCTGCGACAGCCTGCACACGCTCGAACAAGGCGCGCCACTTTGCACGCTCTGCAGCATCCAACCGTTCATGAGGCGGATCATCGCGCGCTGGCGTGAGAATTGAATCTGTGAGGACCACGTTGCAGGCAACTGCTCCGGCCTTCGGGCGGCCAACAGCGCTGCTCTTGCAAGCGTCGTACGCAACGAACGGTCTGCCTCGAGCAGGCGCTGCGCTTCTGCTGCGCTGTTCCAGTACCAGGCGGTCGCGACCACGAAAACCGCAGAACAAATGGCGAAAGCTGCAATCACAACGGCGCGTCGAAGACCTGCCTGATCCGCACATCGGAAGCAAGCTCGCTGCGCAAGACCTTCAGAGCCACGGTGCGCTGCAGCAGCGGATCGTGCGCGGCATAGACAAGGCCGTTCCTCCTCGCCCGATGCGGTCAAGAATCTGGAAGCGCCCGATAACCGTAGGCTGCGCCTCTTCGACTTTCGCCGGAAAGGCTGCACTCAATGCGCCCTCAAAGTGGTCTCGCGGCTTGTCCAGAGTGACTGCTCCGCGGAGAGCCTACCCCGAGGCCCTCCGTGCCTAAGTGCCACTCAATGCAAGCGTTGCTTCAGGCCCACGCGCGCACGATTTTACGGCTTGCCTTGACGCTCGGTCTTGCGGTAATCTCCGGCTGTCGCCTGTTGTCCAAGCGATCGTCGATTCACGTCCGTGCGGTTTGAGGGCCTCCTGCCAAGTGGCGCTACCCGGACTTATCTTGAATGGTCGACGGATGTCCGTTTTGCACTCTGTGTTACCCACATCCAAGAAGCACCATGAAAACCTCAACCCTTGTCCTCCTTGCATTCTTAGTGCTGCTCGGCGGCGTTTCTGCCCAGACCATCACCCTTGGTACTGGAACTATCGTCAACACCGTCAACACCTACCCGACGGCCTACGGAAACTACTTCTGGGGCGCTCGGCACCAATTCCTTATCACTGCTGCTGAACTGACCGCAGCAGGCGGTGTGGGCGGTGTGCCTATCATCTCCGCCGGATTCAATGTCGTGAGCTTCACTGGCCAAGCGCACATGAACTACGACATCAAGATGGGACACACAGCACAAACTGTGATGACCAACTGGGAAGTTGGGCTCACGTGGGTCTACAACGCCGCAAGCTACATGCCTGTTCCCGGCTGGAACACTCACACCTTCTGCGCACCGTTCGTTTGGGACGGTGTGAGCAATGTCATTGTGGAAACCTGCCACCAAAACGGCAGCTATATCGCCAACGCAATCGTCAATCAGACCGCTGGCCTCACCAACCAATCCAAGTGGTGGCGCCAAGACTCCCTGGGTGCATGCCCTATCACGACTCAAACGGGTGTTTCGCTCAACCGCCCAAACATCCAACTGACCTTCGGCGTTGCTGCTCCTGTTAACTATCAGACCAACAGCTCCGGCGCGAACCTAACTATGGGCACCGCCAGCACGAACGGTTGCATCGCTCCGATCTTCAATCAGAGCAGCTACACATGCGGTGCGACGATCGTCGGCGCCACTGGCACGATCGCATTCTCCAGCACCGCGCTGGGCATGCCTTGGGACATTGTGATCTCACCCGCGAACCTACTCTCAGTAACCGGCGGTGCATTGATTATTCCTGCCGGCATCATCAACCTCGACCTGTCACAGCCCTTCGGATTTGTAAACGGCTTCTTCGGATCCAATCTCCCAAACTTCACTTTCCCTGGCGTGAGCAGCGTTTCGCTCTCGTGGGGCTACAGCATCTCCGCAACACTGAACACCAGCATGCAGGCGATGGCAATCAATCCAACGGCGCCAGGCGGTGCCAGCCTCTCGCAACCCGTGGAGTATCACAACACCAACGTCACAAATGGCGTTGCGTCTTTTGCTGGCCCCATCGGCGATGACACTGGCGTGACCGTCAACCTCACGCAACCGCAGATCTGCTGGCCCTCCGTCACCATGTACGGCACGGTCTACACGCAGATGCAGGTGATCTCCAACGGCCGCATCATGTTCCAGCCCACTGTGAACACTGACTTCAGCCCCACCATCGCGGAAGCGCAGCTCGCCAGTGTTGGCCCCTTCGTCGGCTTCTGGACTGACCTAAACCCCACCACGGTAGTGGGCGCACTGATCACCGCCAGCCAGCCTGCGCCGGGCCTCATGCGCGTTGATTACACCAACATCGCGTACGACCTCGAACCATCTGTCACGATCAATTTCGGTGTCCAATTCGACACCACCACAGGTATGGTGCAACTCGACGGCTTGCTTGGCATCAACGCGAATCCGCAAATTGGCTTCCTCGCTACCGCGGACGCGCAGTACTTCGGCATGAGCCGCGGCGCGGGCGCTACCGATGGCGGCACCACCACCTTCGCAGCCGGTGGCTCAGGCCTCGCAGTGAGCCCAACAGCCATGTGGTACGACTGGTACGGCGCGATTGTCGGCGGCGCAGGCCGCGTTAACTCGCTGAACGCGGGCACACTGAACACCGTCCTCTTCACCCCCAGCGCCCTCATGGCGCCTAACTACAACTGGGCGGGATTCTGATCACTCGTACCACGTCGCAGCAACTTCGATAGGCGGCGTATCGCAATGACCTCGCCGCATCGGCCTCCGTCCTTCAAGATGGGGGCCGTTCCAGTGAGGCCGTTCTCCAACCGACAAATCCACCGCGCTTTGGCACGTTGAGGTGCAGCGCTTTGCCTTGACGGCCCTCGCCCCCTTGGTAACTTCCCAACCGCTCGGTGCTTCGGCACCACACCACACGCGGGTGTAGCTCAGTGGTAGAGCGCCACCTTGCCAAGGTGGATGTCGAGGGTTCAAGTCCCTTCACCCGCTCACTCAAGGCCCTGGAGACTCTGGTCTCCGGGGCCTTGTCATGGAGCGGGTGGTCTGCGCCGCAGGCGCAGCGCGTGGGCTTCGCCCACGCAAGGGACTTGCCGCGCTTCGCGCGGTCAAGTCGCGAACAGTGTCACTCAACACAACGCACAACGGCATCCTCACTCAAGGCCCTGGAGACTCTGGTCTCCGGGGCCTTGTCATGGAGCGGGTGGTCTGCGCCGCAGGCGCAGCGCGTGGGCGGTGCATCCCGTTCGCCAAGGCAAAAGTGAGCGCAGGCGGAGCGCGGCTGAGGGGGTGACCGAGCAAGGTCGTTGGAGTGCATCCGACCGATCTGCGAGGCGCCCCCTCCCGCGCGCAGCCTGCGCGAACCAGCGACCGCGCGAACAACCAAGCCCGGATTCGCGTGTGCAGGTCTCAGTTCAGTCGCACTGGCCAGCCGGGATACGGCACACCAGCTCCGGCTGGATTCGCGTGGCGCGGCCAAGCCTCCACACTAATACTGCGCGTTGTCGCAGCGAGACGAATGATGCCGTAGCCCGGAGCGCGGTCATGCAGCGCAGTGGGTTCGATGCCCGTAAGTTGCGGATTGGCGAGTGCCATCATGCTGAAGCGGTTGCCGAAGGCATCAGTGAAATCACCACAACCACGAGTGGCAGCAGGATCAGTGGGCACAGGCACTTTGGTTGGCATCCAACGCCGCGGCCAGCAATTGGCCATTGAGGGGCTCGTGAACACGAACGGACCATCGCGCCAGCCGTCGATACCATATTGAATCAAAGTTCCGAGGTGCTGATCACCACAGAGGTGCAAGGCACCTGCGGCTTGCA
This sequence comes from Planctomycetota bacterium, assembly GCA_009691765.1. GTDB lineage: Bacteria > Planctomycetota > SXUL01. The sequence goes on from SIAO01000007.1 coordinate 61,041, forward strand.
CCAGCTTCACAGCTCGCGAACGTGCAGTCATCGGCCAACCGTTGGTGTCCGTATCAGCAGATGGTTCGTCGTCAGCAGGCCATTCGTTCGGCGCAAGCACAGGCAACGAAGGCACAACATCATCCGTCTTCCCCTTTGGGAGAGTGTGCGCGGCCACAAACGGACTCTGCGAGATCACGAAACGTGCGGGCGAACCTTCGATGCGCTTCGTAGCCCACTGCTCGAGAAACGCTTCCTGCTCAGCGCCCAAAAGCCGGGCTAGGGGTGCGTCACTGTTGCGCGGGTCGAACTCCAACGCGTGAAAAAAACCGTTGCGCACATCGCCCGCAGGCACATGCACGGTTGCGCTGTCTTTCCACAGCCGGTCCGAAAGAATCGCACAATCGAACGGGCCCCAGACGAGGCGCGTTGTCCACGGATTCACACCCGATGAGAGTGGTGTCGGCACCACAGTTGGAGGCATGTGGGCGGTTTGCATTCGGTACGACGCGTTCACGAATTCCCTGCCCATGACAAAGCCGCCAGCGTCGGGCCCTTTCACGGTGCGTGCAGGATCGGTGCCCAGATTCAGCTTGGTGCGAAAGCCACCTGCACCCCAAACATTGCCCTGATAAACGTCGTGATCGTCGGGAGTGACGATGGCAGGGCGGTCGCGCAAGATGTCTCCAAACGCCCAATGGAAACGCATCCACCGTGTCTGCAAATCCAAGAGCGCCTGCTCGCCACGCTCGGGTGCACTCACATCACCTTCATAGATCTGATCGCCTCCGAAGATGACGAGATCTGGATCGTGCGCCAGCACATGCTGCACGATTTCTTGGTGCGGAAACCAAACGCCATGGTGATTCCACGCTCCAGTGACGGTCATGTTGTTCACACAGGAGAGCAAAACTGCACGCGCTTCTCGATCCAGCGCTGGTGGAGCTCGCAACATCCCGCTGCGCTCGCATGCCCAAAACATGTTTTCTTCCGCCAGCCAGGTGCCACGCACGCGCCACTCAACACCAACCGAGCTCGGCACACTCACCGCTGGGAACACGAGCGTGTTGCTCACCGGCTCGGGCACCGCGAGTGCCACTTCCTGCCACGCATCGCCTTTTGCCACACGCAAGTCCAGTCCGAATCGCCCCCACGCAGCCGCAGGCAACGGCGCGAGCTGCACGCTCATTCGCAACAGGTGCGCGCCGGCTTCCGTGCGTTCGATGCTGTGCAAAGAGCCGAAAATAGGCCCGAATTCGTGCGTGCGCTCGGAATGCAGCCAACCTTTGTCCTGCGAAAAGGCTTTGGTGCCGCTGAACGCAAAAGCCTCAGATCCGCCGTGTTGCGCCACGAGGCCGTAGCCGCCATCAATGAAACTGCGCGCGAGTGACACGGGCGTAGTGGCAGCAATTTCAACCGCACCGTAATGAGCAGAACATTGCACACTGAAGTGTCCATCAGCTTCGGAAGTCACTTTCACTCGCAGTCGAATGGAAGAAGCCTTCATCAACGCAGCAGGAACGACACCAGGCAGTGTGCGCGCAAGGCAGGTCAACTCTGACAAGCGCACATCTGTCGGCAACGCCCTGCTGGCAGCGCGTATCGCCGTAGAAAAATCAAGCAGTTGCAAACTGCCATCGGCACAAAGCACTGCAAGCATTCCTCCATCCAAGCCTGGCGCTTGCTGCACCAACGCGCTGATGCGCACATCAATGTGCTCATTGCCCACACCGAAGATGAAACCAGCGCAGGCGCTTTCCGCAGCCCCTTGCGACCAGCGCAACTGTGTTTCGAAATAGAGCGGTTCTGCCAAGGCGCCGTTGGCCACCACACGCGTGACCAATTGATGCAGCGTCCGAAAAGGCAGCTTCGCGTTGGTGCAGCGCAACTCAGTCCCGACGCGACTCCAGTCTTGCAAACGTGAAGGGCACCACTGCGGGCCAGCCCAAGTGTGTTCAATGCGCTGCGCGAGCGCGCGATCACGCGCCAAGTTCGCTGCGACGACGGCTTGCAATTCGCGGACAACGTCGGGATGAGCAGCCTGCACTTGTTGCCGTTCGCCCACGTCGGACTCGATCTTGTAGAGCTCAAGGCCGACTTGCTGCGTGCCGTAGGTGCCTGGCATGCCATCCACGCCAGCTTTGCCCACACCTTCAAGACTGCGCGATTCATGCGGCACATGCAGCTTCCATGCCCCACGGCGTAGCGAGCGAAACTTAGGGCCGTCGTAATAGAACGCGTAGGAATCACTCGGAGAATCCGCGCGCGTTGGATTCAGCAGCAACGGCAGTGCGCTGCGGCCATCGAGCTTCTCCACATCAAGCTGCACCCCCGCGATCTGCGCGAGCGTTGGGCAAAGATCTACCGCACCAAACGGCGTATGACACACGGTGCCTTCCGGGATGTGCCCGGGCCAACGCGCGATGAACGGCACTCGCACGCCTCCATCGAAAGTTGTGCCCTTGCCTTCACGCAACGGCCCTGCGCTGCCCGAGTGTGTCCCCATTTGCAGCCATGGTCCGTTGTCTGACGCAAGCATGACCAACGTGTTGTCAGCCACACCACACTCATCGAGCGTCGTAAGAATTGCGCCCACCGAAGCGTCGAGTTCGGCGAGGACGTCCGCATAAAGACCACGGCCAGTGCTGCCACGGAACGCGGCCGACGCCGCGAGCGGCGTGTGCGGCATCGGATGCGGCAAGTAGACGCAGAAAGGCACGTCTTTCTTGCGACGAATGAAATCGCAGGCACGGGCAGTGAAGATCCCCGTGAGTTCTTCGAAAGGTGGATCGGTGCGCGCAATGCGAGTGCCATCCCACAGCGGCAATGGCGCGAATCGTCCTGCAGCGTAGGGCGATGCCGGCGCCATGTCGTGCGAATAGGGAATGCCACAGTACTCATCGAAGCCATGTTGCGACGGATGGAATGACGCCGTGTGGCCCAGATGCCATTTGCCAAACACAGCCGTCGCGTAGCCGCGCGATTGCAGCACTTCGGCGAAGGTCAATGCGGCATCGGGCAATCCGTTCCGTGCATCGGGAAACAAGGCGCCGCGAACACCGAGGCGATGCGGCAAACGGCCCGTGAGATAGGCAGCTCGCGATGCGCTGCACACAGGCTGCGCCACGTAGAACGCCTCAGCGCGCAGGCCCTGCAGAGCCAGACCATCGATGCACGGCGTGGCATTTGCGCTGCCGTAACAGCCGAGATCGCCCCACCCCATGTCATCGAAAAGAATGAACACCACATTCGGAAGCGTGTCGTCAACCCGGGTGCTGTCAATCGTCCTTGGAGCCTGCGCCGCGACGAAGCCACACAGCGCCACCAACAGCAGCCAGCAACACGAGCTCTGGCGCGCACGCATCGGCGCGAGCAATGAGGTCACATCAACGTACGTGAGGCAAAGCGCTGCGCGCCGAATTTCGGGCATGAAGTGGCTCCTGCGCCAGCTTACAGCCCAGTATCAGAGGATGCGTAGTGTGACTGCGCCCGAGGTCCCGATGTATCCAGTGCTTTCGAAGAGCGCCTGAACATCCACCAGCATGTTGACCAATGATGGGTTGTTGGCGATAGGCACCGGCAAGGTCGCCGAGCCGCTGGCATCCAACGGGATCGGACCGATGGGCGACACACCAGCAGCCACGAAGCCGATCATATTGTTGAGTTCGAGGAACAACTGGCAATTGCCACCGAGGGTTGCTGGCAGACGGCCCAATGCTGTTCCGAGGAACACATAGCCTGATCCTCCAGCCGGACCGTTCATCAGATTCAAACCGAATCCGGTGTTCCCGACGGTTGCAGCGCTATTGGCCACAAGTGCGACATTGGAACCGCCAGGCCCGAGACAACCAACACCCGTAGCCACCACCGTGGGATTCCATGTCAGGGCATTTACAGGTGGCGTCGCTGCTGTGCCAGTCCCAAGGTTCGCAGTGTCCAGCACGCCTCTATAATTCGGGCCCACGATGTAGGGATAGGCGTTGTTGCCGTTGGCATCGACGGTCATGTAATAAGCAAAGGTGCCTGCCGGGAACTCCGGGGTCACCGCAAATCGGCCGTTGAAGGCGTCAAGATCGCCGAGGCCGAGCACATACTCGAAGTCCTCAAGGAAGGTGCCCAAGGGATAGGTCGTGGATACGGGTGGGCCATACTGCATCGGGAGCAGCACTGTCCCATTCGGCAGAGTCGTGCGCGTGGTGATGTTGCGCAACCGATAACTGCTGACCATGCGGCGCACAGCAGCCGTACCAGTCAGATTGCCGTAAGCATGCGGCCCATAAATGGGATAACCATCGAATGCGAATCCAAGAATCGGCGAATGGTGATCGCCATTGTCATTCAGCTGCAGTGCGAGAGCAGCAGCGCGCTGATGGTTGTGGTATTGGCCCATGGGCGCCGGATGGCCAAGCGCTGAATCGAAGCTCGGCCCTTCGACAATCACGGCATTGCGAAACCAAACGCCTTGGTTGTTGTAGGAGAATGCGTCCTTCGCATTGAACACCGTGACGCCATTCACGAGCACGCCAATCGAACCCAACCCGGTCGCCGCAGGCACGGTAGCCTGCACGGGCACGCGCGGGAGGCGGTACCAACGCAAGGCGTTAGCCGGCACATTCGGATTCGCCGCCCATGGACCAATGGGGTAGCTCGGGACACCAGTGCACTGCGCGTACACATGCGTCGTGGTGTGACGCACTTGCTGCACGTCAGCGTTGATCACACCGACAATGGCTTGGATCGTCGCGCTGGGGCTCGCGCCTTTCAGCCCGTGCAGATTCAAGCGGAAGCTGTTGACGCGCGCATCAACCGTCTGGGCTTGGACGGCGAGCGATAATGCCAAACAACTCAGAGCGATAACTGTTCGCATAACGAGACTCCTTGAGCGTGCTCCACCGGCGCAATGCAGTATGCCCCGAACCAAGCTCGCTGCCCCACTTCAACACACGCAATGTAGAAGAGTTGCGCCCGCCGTGCTCAGCTTTTTTTTGAAAGGCGAAAAGCCCGCAACCAACGAGCGCATGTGCCGCCTTCGCGCTTGATGCCCAAGCGCCCTCCACCTATCCTGCGCAGCGCTTGCACGGGGGCTGAATTGGATGCAACTTCATGCTCCGCGCGTAGTTCAGCGAATCTGAGGAGTGGGGCCATGCAGACACGAGTCGTGAAATCCGAGCCATGCAGTCGCGAGATTGAAGTGACCGTGGCTGAAGAGGCCATCAAAGGGGCCTACCAGCGCTCCATGAACGAGGCCCGCGCGCAGGTCGCCATTCCTGGCTTCCGTACCGGCAAAGTGCCGCTGAGTGTCATCGAGAAGAAATTCGGGGAGCAGTTGCGCCACGACGTGCTGCACGACCTCATTCGAGACGGCGTTGATTCTGCAATGAAGGAACACGCTGTCGAAGCCGTGAGCGAACCCCAACTGCTCGATCAAGAAGAAGGCTCACACCATCACAAGCTGCCCGAAGCAGGGCCCTTCATCTTCAGTTTCAAAGTGGAAGTGAAAGCGGAGTTCGATCTGCCTGAGTACAAAGGCGTCCAAGTCACGCGCAAGCTCGAACCCGTGACCGACGCCAACGTGGACGAAGTGCTGCAACGCTTGCGTGAGCGCGCCGCGCGCTACGAGCCCGTGGAAGCTGGCGGCTACATTGCGGGCGATCTCGTCCTCGGCACCCTGACGCTGAAGGCAGGAACCGAGCTGGTCTGCGAGAACCTCGATGTCCAAGCCATCGCGGAGTATCCCGTGGTGGCACGTGGTGTGCGCCTCGTTGATGCCGACACCGTGTTCGCGGCAGCATTACCCGGGGCCACATTGGAAATCAGCGCCGACATCACCGAGACTCATGCGAAACCGGAACTGCGTGGCCAACGCGCGACGGGCCAGTTGCAGGTGACAGCACTACGCCGCAAGAATCAAGCCGAACTCAACGACGCCCTCGCCAAAGAAATGGGGCAAGAGTCGCTGGAAGCACTTTCCATTGACATCCGTACGCGGCTCGAAGCTGAGCACAAAGTGAAGAGCGAGCGGCAAGTCATCACGGACATCTTGGAAACGCTGCTCACGCGCGTGGAAATCCCTGTGGCCAAAAGCCCCATCGACCGCATGATCGAACGTCGGGCGCAAGATCTCGCTCGCCAGTTGATCCAAGCTGGTGGCGACGCCACGAGTATCCTGAGCAAAGCGCGCGACCAGAGCGAAACGTCACGCGCCGACCTCGAACGCGACACACGGAAGTGGCTGCTGGTAGAAAAAATTGCGAAGAAAGAGAAGATCTTCTGCCTCGAGGACGACCTCGATGCGATGTACCAACGTGCTGCCGCAGAACACGACACTACTCCTACGAAGGCTCGTGAGCACTATGAGAGCCAAGGACTTGTGGCTGAATTGCGCGCTGAAGTCGTCGAGCGGAAGTGCTGTGAATTCCTCAGCGCCAACGCCAGAATTGCCGATGGTTGAGCAAGTGAATCAAGTGGCGGGCAAGCGCCTTGCCACCGCGACGTTCCGTTATCAGGAACACAGGAAAAGGGAGAGGGACCATGGACGCCAAGGCTGAGTACTACATCCCGTTCGTCATCGAAAAAACTGGCAGGGGCGAACGGCAGTACGACATTTACTCTCGCCTGCTCGAAGATCGCATCGTCTTCATCGGCACAGAAGTGACCGACGGGCTTGCCAACGCCATCATCGCGCAGCTCTTGTTCCTTGCGAAGGAAAACAAAAGCCAAGACATCAGTATCTACATCAACAGCCCGGGTGGCTCCGTCACCGCCGGCCTGGCGATCTACGACACCATGCAGTTCCTTCAGTGCCCCATCGCGACCTACTGCATCGGCCAAGCGGCGAGCATGGGTGCGGTGCTGCTCGCTGGCGGCACCGATGGCAAGCGTCATGCGCTTCCGAACGCACGCATCATGATTCACCAACCTTGGGGTGGCGCACAAGGCACAGCGTCCGACATCTTGATCCAAGCTGGCGAAATCGAACGCCTGAAGCAGAACTTGAACGGCATCCTCGCCAAGCACTGCAAGCGCGAGTTGGCGCAAGTCGTGCGCGACACCGACCGCGATTACTTCTTGTCAGCCGAGCAGGCCAAGGACTATGGTCTTGTGGATCACGTCGTGACCATCAAGAAGTGACCTATGGCAAAAGTCGGATCAGAATCTGAAGTCTGCACATTCTGTGGCAAGACACGCTTCAAGGTGAAGAGCCTGATTAGCGGTCCGCCCGGAGTCAACATCTGCAACGAGTGCATCGAGATCTGCAACACCATCCTGCTCGAAGAGAACAGGAAACAGCAACTCTCCGCGCCCGACAGCAAGCCCATCGCGCAGAACACGGTTCCGTCTCCAACAGCCATCTGCACACACTTGGATGAGTATGTGATCGGTCAGACGCACGCGAAGCGCGTGTTGAGTGTGGCCGTTCACAACCACTACAAACGCCTCCTGCATCAAGGACAGTCCACGCGCGGTGCCAATGAAGTCGAGTTGGAGAAATCCAATGTGCTGCTCATCGGTCCCACGGGCAGCGGCAAGACCTTGCTGGCGCGCACGCTCGCCAAGTTCCTCGATGTGCCCTTCGCCATCGGTGACGCCACGACGCTCACCGAGGCTGGCTATGTCGGCGAAGACGTCGAAAACCTCATTTTGAAGCTGCTGCAGGCCTGCGATTTCAACATCGAGAAAGCGCAGCGCGGCATCATCTTCATCGACGAGATCGACAAGATCGGACGTACCAACCAGAACGTCAGCATCACTCGCGACGTTTCCGGCGAAGGCGTGCAGCAAGCTCTGTTGAAGATGCTCGAAGGCACGGTGGCCAATGTGCCACCTCAAGGCGGACGCAAGCACCCCGAACAGCAATACATCGCGGTGGACACCACCAATATCTTGTTCATCTGCGGCGGGACTTTCGTGGGCCTCGAGCAGATCATCGCGCGCCGCACTGGCCGCACCATGATTGGTTTTGATCCCAAGACCGACACAGGTGCCAAGATCGAACTCGTGGAAGGTGAACGCAACGCCACGTTGCTGCGCCAAGTCGAAACCGAAGACCTCGTTCAGTTCGGGATGATCCCCGAGTTGCTTGGGCGTCTTCCGGTCTTGAGCGTGCTCGATCCTCTGACAGAAGCCGACTTGAAGCGCGTCATGACGGAACCGCGCAATGCCATCATCCGCCAGTATCAACGCTTCTTCGAGATGGAAGATGGTTCGCTCGAGTTCGCGGAAGATGCCTTACACGAACTCGCAAAGAAAGCGATCAGCCGCAAGACGGGCGTGCGCGCCCTGCGTGGCTTGGTGGAAGAGCTCTTGCTCGACGCCATGTTCCACCTTCCCGATGGAACCGAAGGTCGCGACTACCAGATCACGGCGGCCATGGTGCGCGGCGAAAAGCCGGTGAAAGCTCGCAAGAAGGCGACCAAGGTCAGCGAGAAGAAGCGGACGTCCGCCTGAGGATCTGCGCATGAGCGCGCGGCGGCGTATCACAGATCTTTCCCCAGCCGAGCTCAGCGCTTTTGCGAGCGCACAGCACCAACGCCCTTTCCGTGGTCAACAAATCTACGACTGGGTGATGGGCCGCGGCGTGTGCACCACGAGTGCCATGAGCGACCTCTCCAAACCCCTGCGCGAAGCTCTCGATGCGGAGTTCGATTGCAGCGCGCCACGAGTGCTGTGGAGCGGAGACTCTGCGAGCGGCACCGAGAAAGCATTCTTGCAACTCTCCGACGCGCAAGGCGATGGCGTTGAGGCGGTGCTGATCATGGAGGGCGAGCGCACCACGGCGTGCATCTCCTCGCAGGCGGGCTGCCCCGTGGCTTGTGTGTTTTGCGCGTCAGGCGTCCTCGGACTCCGCCGCAATCTGACTCGCGGGGAGATTCTTGACCAGTTCATCGCTGTGCGCGAACGCGCGCAAGCACTCGGACGACGCGTCTCCAACATCGTGGTCATGGGCATGGGCGAGCCCATGCTCAACTACAGCGCTGTCGTGGAAGCCCTCGATGTCATTCACGACCCGAAAGGCGGCGGCATTGGTGCGCGCCACATCACCATCAGCACGGTGGGCCTCGAAAAGGGCGTGCGCCGTCTGACAGAAGAAGGCAAACCCTACACCCTCGCGTTCAGTCTGCACGCGCCCAACGACGAACTGCGCCGCAAACTGGTGCCTTTCGCGGCGGCCATGGACATTGATGCCATGGTGCAAGCGGCTGGCGCCTACCTCGACGGCACTGGACGCGAAGTCACGTTTGAATATGTGCTGCTCGACGGCGTGAATGCATCTGCTGCAGACGCGCATGAATTGGCGCAGCGCCTGCGTGGTGTGCGCGGCACCGTGAACCTCATTCCCTACAACGAAAATCCCGGCTTCACTTGGAAGCGTCCTCCTGCACAACAGGTAGACCAGTTCGCTGAGATTCTGAGAAGCGGCGGTGTGAAAGTCTCCGTGCGCAAACGCAAAGGGCACCGCATTCTCGCGGCGTGTGGCCAATTACGTCTGCAAGAGATGCAGCGCGCTCAGTGAGATTGTTCAGGCCGTGGCGCTAACACGAGCTCAAGGCTTCGTTGTTCACCGCCGCGCAAGAGTCCGAGCGTGACACGCGTGCCGGCAGCCGTCCTGGCAACTCGCGCCTTCAGCATGGCAATGCCTTCGATCCTGTGTCCATCCATGCTGGTAATGGCATCGCCAACTTTTAGCCCCGCGAGTTCCGCAACGCCGCCTGCAGACAATCCGTCCACGTGCACTCCAAGAGCCGTGTGCACACCCAAGCGCTCCCGCTGCTCCCGAGTGATGCGTTGCAGGTCGCGTCCATCAATCCCCAAGAAACCACGATCCACGCGTGCATCGCCAAGCAGTTCTTCGGCGACAAACTGCGCGTCGCGGGCTGGCAGAGCGAAACCGATACCGTTGCCGGCACCGCTCACAAGCAAGCTGTTGATACCGATCACACGACCGCTCATATCCACCAGTGGCCCACCGCTATTTCCAGGATTGATCGCAGCATCTGTCTGAATGAAATCGCTGTAGCCACCACGCTGATAACCGCGAGCACTGCGATGCAAACTGGAAACGATGCCGTGCGTCACCGACCAACCGAGGCCGAACGCATTGCCCATCGCCACAACTTCTTCGCCAATGATGAGCGCTTCGCTGTCGCCCCATTCCACCGCACTCAGCTCCTCAGGGCAATCAATGTGGATGAGCGCCAAATCCGTCGGCTCATCTATTCCTACAAGCGAGGCGCTGTAGGTCTCGCCCGAAGAGAGCTGGACCGTGATGACCTCAATGCCTTTCACCACATGCAAATTGGTGAGAATGTGGCCGTCAGCGCGCACCACCACGCCAGTACCAGTCGACTCCATCGACGGGGCTTTTGCAAAGATAGACACGACTGCCGGACGCAATGCCTGCGCAACTTCGTGAGGCGCCCCAGGAGCCCCGCGCAAATCGAGTAACCGCGCCACTTCACGGCCCACCGCAGTGTGCAGTTGGTATTCGGCGCTCGGCACGGATTTGCGCTCTCCAAACCACAAACCCAAAACAACGCCGACGCTCACCAGCCCAATCACGCTGGCAATCAGGCCGAAGCGAGTGCGTGCAAGACTTTGCGTGTTGTTGTTCATGCGTGCCGTCAACGCGGCCGTGGCCCACTCAAGGTCATGCGTGCGCCTTTGCGCATGATGGTCACTGTGAATGTGGTGGGGGCTTCGCGCCGCAAGGTGGTGCGGATGTCTTCAGCCGTCAAGATCTTGGTGTCGTCTACCAGTAACAAGAGATCGTGCTGCTGGATTCCGATCTTTTCGGCACAGGACCCCGGCACAACAGCGCTGATGCGCTGCGTACCAAACGGTAGATCGAGATGAATGCACAAATCATCGCTGGCAGTTTCGAGCGTGACCCCAAGCCGCGGGCCATCAACGACAGGCGGCACGTTGGGCATCAAACTTGTTTTTTGACGAACATGCGCGGCGTAGACCTCGGGGAACTTCTTCTCGAACTCCGTGGCATTCGGCGCTTCGTAGCATTCCTGATCGCCAACGGCCTTCCCGCGGCCGTTGAGTTTCTGAATGGTGACTCTTGTGAAACCATCACCGCGCTGCATCACCTCAACACGCTGCTCTCTGTTTTGATAGACACTCTGCGTGACGCTTCCGCTAACAACATTTCCCCCGCCACCGCGATCCGAGCGCCCACGCTCCGGCAGCACTTCGCGCAATGGCACTTCCACCTTGCCGCCGCCATCAAGCTCCTTCAGCAACATGCTGCAACGCGTGCTGCATTCAAGGTTGGTCGACTTCGTGCCTTCGGCGAGGGCCTCACGCGCCTTCGCGCCGAGCGCTTTCAATTGCGTCATGGCGCCGTCGCGGGTCGCAAACTCAGAGCTACCCAATTGCACCACCAACGCCTTGGCCTCAATGTCCTGCAATGGCACAGGACCGCTTGATCCAACATCCTGCGCAGCCATGGGCAGCGCGCAGCAAAACAAGAGCATCAGGCGAAGTGTGCTGGTCATGCGTATCTCTCCGCGAGAGTCTACGCCTCGCCCCCGAAGTCGCTCCAGTCCTCGCTGCGCGGCTTGATGCGCTCTTTCAGCGCCCCCCAGAGCGATTCCGAGCTCTCTGGCGGCACGGACGCCCGCAGCAGCATTCCTTGCGCACCGTACTCAAAGACAGCCTCGCGGCAGGCCTCGCAGCGCGCGACATGTGAGCGGGTTTCTGCAAGCAAGCTGCCCTCGACATCGCCACTAGCGAGGAGGGGCAGCACTTCACGCATACGACGACACTCCATACGCACAGAGTACGGCATAAAGCGCCATCCGTTGGATCTGCGTGCAGTTTCATCAACCGCCGTCGCGGATTGGTGCAGGCGGGATGAGGGTGCTGCCCCCTTCGCGCAACACTTGCTGCAAGGCCCGGCGCATGATGGCTTCTGCCTCAGCACGAGCGTCGGGAATCTGCATTTCAAGGGATTCGCGCGGCACAAGGCACGGCAACGTACGCACCGCCGGAGTTCCACCCGGGCGGAGGATTTCAAGATTTAGCGCGTCGTGGCGCAGGTCCGAGGCCCGAGGCCCGGCAAAGTTCAGCACATGGCCGTTCACGCGCATGATGCAATCCCCCACCTGCAAACCGCAGGCTGCCGCCGGGCCTCCAGGAATCACCTCCGTGAGGAGAGCCCCAGATCCTGCACCAAGCCCTAGCAGAAGCGCATTGACTTCATCAAGAGGCTGCGCCCTCACGCCGAACGCACGCCTCAAAGGCACCAATCCGGCTCGCCAGACTTGTGCGTCCACTTCGTGGAGCTGAAGTCGCGCTTCAAGATCACCCGCCTGAGCGGCCTCGATCAACGGCTCGCTCAACACCGCAAGCTTCGACAACCGCTGCAGCAGCGCAGCTTCAAACTCCGCATCGACGACAGCGACTGGCGCCTCCGCGTGATGGCAGGCAGCCAACCCGAAGAGTGTGGCCACAGCGAGCAGGCGCAAGCACGCCATCAGCGTGCTCCTGTGGCTCCGGCAAACAGCGTGCCCATGGCGCGAAACTTCTTGAAGCGCTGCTCGAGAAGCTCGGCGATCGGAATCTTGCTGAGTTCATCGAGGTGTTCGAGGATGACTCGCTTCAATTCTTGCACTGCTGCTGCGGGAGCGCGGTGCGCCGCACCGACGGGCTCTTCCAAAACCGCATCCACGACTCCGAAGGCCAACAAGTCTTTGGAGCACAGCCGCAATGCCTTGGCCGCTTCAGGCGCACGCTTCGCATCGCCCCAAAGAATGGCCGCGCAGCCTTCGGGGCTGATGACCGAATAGTAGGAGTGCTCCATCATCAACACGCGATCCGCGATGCCGATGCCAAGCGCACCGCCGCTGCCGCCCTCGCCGATCACGATCGAAATGATCGGGACCTTCAAGGCAAACATGGCCTGCAAGTTCTCAGCGATAGCCCAACCTTGACCGCGCTCTTCAGCACCGATGCCGGGATAAGCACCCGGGGTGTTGATCAACGCCACAATGGGCAAACCAAACTTCTCGGCGAGCTTCATCTTGCGGAGTGCCTTGCGATAACCCTCTGGATGGGCGCAACCAAAGTGAGTCCGAATCTTTTCGCGCGTGTCACGACCTTTGCGGTGGGCCACGATGAGGACACGCCGCGTCCCGATGCGCGCGATAGCCGTAAGCACCGCCGGATCGTCGCGGAAATTACGGTCTCCGTGCAGCTCCAAGAGTTCATCGCACATGCCCTCCACGAAGTCCTCGGACAGCGGCCGTCCTGCGGCACGTGCTACCTGCACCTGTTGCCATGGGCTGATGGCACGAAAGACCTCTTGCACGAGGCTGTTGAGGCGACGCTTGAGCGGCGTGATCTCTCCGCCGAGCTTCAGTGCCGTATCGGAGGAGAGCGCCTCCAACTCTAGGATCTTGCTTTCGAGCTCGTGAATAGGCCGCTCGAAATCCAAGACCTCGTGAGCCTTGGGTGTGCGCGTGGTGTTCTTGCTCGACTTCGAATCGGCCATGCGGCGTCGGTCCCCTTGAGGACGCGATCCTAACCCCACGCGACGGTGCTTCGCAGTGGCGCGCATTGCCGCGCGCTCGGACACTGCTATGTTCCCAACCGCATGCGCTGGCAGATCGAGGTCCTCCCGCGGGATCCCTCTCATGACTCCCTTGGCACTGTGCTAACGCGCAAGATGCGGGCCCTTGGCGCTCAGCAACTGAAGCGTGTTGAAACTGCAAGGCTTTACCTGCTCAGCGGCGCACTCACGCGCGCAGACGCCGAACGCCTCGCAGCAGAACTGTTGGCAGACCCTGTCAGCGAACAAGCCAGCGTGCACGAGTGGGAGCACTACAGCGGCGAAGCGCCGGGCAGTGTGGCGGTGTTCAAGAAGCAAGGCGTGATGGACAGCGTGGAAGCCGGAGTCTTGCGCGGGGCCGCCAGTCTTGCCGTTCAAGCGGACAGCGCGCGCACTGGGATGCGCTACAAACTCACGGGTGTACCGCTGAACCACTTGCAAAACGTGGCCGAAACAGGCCTCGCCAATCTCGCCATCGAAACCATCCAGGTGGGCAACGACCGTTTTCCAGCCGCGAGAACTCCGGCCAAGGCGCGCCACGCACGCATTGAAGTGCCCCTCATCCATAGTGACAACGCAGCTCTCGAAGCCCTCTCCAAACGCGGAGGCCTCTCGCTGAGCCTCGCAGAGATGCAAGTGATCCAAGCGCACTTTGCAGAGCAGGATCGCGAGCCCAGCGAGATCGAACTCGAAAGCGTGGCGCAAACTTGGTCGGAACACTGCAAGCACAAGACGCTATGTGGCGACATCAAGTACAGCGGCGCAGGCATCGGGAGCTTGCCGGAAAACGCGCAGATTCGCAACTTGCTGTCGAGCACCATCAAGGACGCGACCACCACATTGGACCGCGAATTTTGCCTCTCAGTTTTTCATGACAACGCCGGTGTCATCGCCTTCGAAGGCGACTGGGCGCTATGCATGAAGGTCGAAACCCACAATCACCCGAGTGCCATCGAACCCTACGGCGGAGCTGGCACCGGACTTGGCGGCGTGATCCGCGACATCCTCGGCACCGGCCAAGGAGCAAAACCGGTCGCCAATGTCGATGTCTTCTGCGTCGGTGATCTGAACATGGACGCGGCTGATGTGCCCAAGGGCGCTATGCATCCGCGGCGCATCTTGCGCGGCGTTGTCGAAGGCGTGCGCGATTACGGCAACCAGATGGGCATCCCCACCGTGTCGGGTGGCGTGTTCTTCGACAACCGCTACGTCGGTAATCCACTTGTCTTTGCCGGAACGGTTGGTCTACTGCCTGTGAACCGTGTGCGTAAACAAGTTTCGCCTGGCGATGTCATCCTAGTGCTCGGCGGACGCACAGGCCGCGACGGCATTCACGGTGCAACTTTCTCCAGCCGTGAATTGCATGATGCCTCAGAGACCGCTGATGCCGCTGCGGTGCAAATCGGCAACGCCATCACGGAAAAGAAACTCGTCGACATTGTGCTGCAAGCACGCGACCGCGACCTGTTCACGTCCATCACAGATTGCGGCGCTGGCGGGTTCTCTTCCGCCGTCGGTGAGATGGGCGAAAACTGCGGCGCACGCGTGTACCTCGAACGCGCGCCGTTGAAATACGAAGGGCTCTCCCCCACCGAGATCTGGATCAGCGAATCGCAGGAGCGCATGGTGCTTGCAGTGCCGCAAGATCGTGTGCAAGCACTCCTCGACCTCGCGAAATCGGAAGATGTGGAAGCCTTCGTGCTCGGTGAGTTCACGAGCACCGAGCGGCTGGAGCTCTACTACGGTCATGAGTGCTTGGGCGACATATCCATGGACTTCCTGCACAACGCTTTGCCCCGCGTAGAACGCAGCGCTGTGTGGACGCCCCCTGCGGTTGAGACGTTGCCGCTGCCTGCCGCCGACGACAACACAGATCTGCTGCTACGGCTGCTCGGATCACCCAACATCGCGTCTAAAGAATGGATCATTCGGCAGTACGACCATGAAGTGCAAGCAGGCTCGGTCCTGAAGCCTCTCGTGGGCACGCGTCAGCAAGCACCAAGCGATGCTGCCGTGGTCGCTCCGCTGCTTGGCTCGACGGCGGGCTTCGCCATCGGCCTCGGAATGAACCCTTGCTATGGCGACATCGATCCGTACGGCATGGCCTGTGCGGCCATCGACGAAGCGTTACGCAATGTGGTTGCCGTTGGCGCCGATCCTGACCACTGCGCCATCCTCGACAACTTCTCTTGGGGCAACTGCGCCAAGAGTGATCGCTTGGGCGGCCTTGTGCGCGCCGCATGGGCCTGTCGCGACGCAGCCATCGCTCTCGGCACGCCTTTCATCAGCGGCAAAGACAGTTTGAACAACGAATACCGCGTTGGCAACAAGACCATCGTCATTCCGCCAACGTTGCTCATCTCTGCGCTCGCACGCGTGCCCGACGTGCGCAAAACCGTGAGCATGGATTTCAAAGCTGCTGATTCGGCGATCTGGCTTGTGGGGATGACACGCGACGAGCTTGGTGGCTCTCATTTCCTGCGCTTGCACGGCATGAGAGGCAACACACTTCCGAGCTTCGACGGCGATGTGGCTCGCGCGACTTTTGCAACGCTGCACATGGCGATCCAGAGTGGCGTGGTGCGGGCTTGCCACGACCTCTCCGAAGGCGGACTGGCCGTAGCCCTCGCTGAAATGGTCTTTGCCGGTGAAATCGGCGCTGAAGTCGACCTCGACTTGGTACCCGTCACCGTGAAGTGCGAAGACGATCGCGTACTGCTCTACTCCGAATCGCTCACCCGCTTCCTCGTGGAAGTGCCCGAGGCGCATTGCGCGCGGTTCACCAAACTCATGGCGGGCGTGCCTCATGCGCGCATCGGCAGCACTCGCAGCGAACCACGCTTAACACTTCGCCGCTCCTCCAGCGGGCGCACCTTAGTGGCGGTGGAAGCCGCTGTCATGGAACGAGCGTTCCGCGCACCACTGCCGCGCGCCCTCGAAGGTCAGGAGCGCGCCCATGCCTGAGCCGCGCGTCCTCATTTTGCGTGCAGCTGGAACCAACTGCGACGCAGAAACCGCTCACGCGTTCGCCACGCACGGTGCGACCACGCAAGTCGTGCATGTGAACAAACTGCTGGCCACACCTACCCTGCTCGAGAAGGTTGGGCTCGTCGCCATCCCTGGCGGTTTCAGCTACGGCGATGACATCGCTGCGGGCAAGATCTTCGCCGCAGAAATCAGCAACACTCTTGGCGATCACTTTCGCAAGTTCATCGCGCGTGGCGGACTGCTTCTTGGCATTTGCAACGGTTTCCAAGTGTTGGTGAAAACCGGCTTGCTGACAGTGCCGGATGAGCAGGGCGCAGCGAGCCCCATCACCTTGCACTGGAACGACACGCATCGCTATGAAGCGCGTTGGGTGTATGTGAGCGTTGATGCGCGCTTGTGCGTCATGGCCCCGAAAGACCGCGTGCAAATGCAACTGCCGGTGGCCCATGGCGAAGGCAAGTTGATCGGTGGCGATGCACGCATGGCGAAACGCGCGGTGGACACGCATCAAGCCGTGTTCCGCTATGTGAACCAAGATGGGACCGAACCGAGTTGGCCCGCAAATCCCAACGGGTCTGAGGGCAATATCGCAGGACTCTGCGATGCAACAGGGCAAGTGTTGGGCCTGATGCCTCACCCCGAGCGGGCCATGTTCCCGTGGCACCACCCAAGCTGGACGCGCGAACCAGAGCGCCGCGAAGGCGATGGCGCCTGCTTCTTCCGCGCGGCCGTAGCGGCAATGCGCTGAGCGCCACACCACCCATGCAGCGCTTTGCGTACCGTGCTTCAGTGCTTGCCACTCTGATGCTGCTTGCGTGCATTCCAAGTTGTTCGGACGAACCCACGGCTCCTCCAGCAACTCAAGCAGTCGTCCTCGACGCTCCTGCCGCGCTCATGCGCCTCACCAATTTCTTGCAACGCCCTTGGAAAAAGGAAGTCCGCGCTCATGCCGATTTCGCTGCGGCGCACTCAGTGTTGCTGCAAGAAGAAGCCGCTGGGTTTGCCGACAAGGCCCGCATGGCGCAGTTGCTGAGTCCTCCGTTGCCCGCTGTGCTGCATGCGCTGGAAATGCTCGAACCGGTGGGCGACCGCTTGCAATCGCTCGGTCACACACTGGATGCTTGCCTCACTCAACTGCGAGTGCCTGACGGCCAAGCATGCCCCTTGCGCACTCGCATTGAGGCCAATTGGAAGCGCTCACGCGAACAAGCCTGGAAACTGGTGAATGATGGTCTCGATGCGCTCCGCCAAGGCCAAGAGCCCACGCGCTTCCGCATTGGGTTTGCAGCGCTGAACCAAGCACGAGCGGATGCCGAACCCCTCACTACAGACGCCGTCAAGTTGCTCAGCGCAGTAGAAACCGTGCGCGGGTTGTCCAACGCCCTCGAACAGCGCCTGCACTTCTCAAAACGGCGCGTGGCTCTCCTGCGCCAAGAGGGCGACGAGACCGCAGCGGCGACCCTCGAATCTGCAGTGCGCGCTGTCGAGTCGGCCCTCGATGACTTTCGCAAGCGCGCGGAAGATTGCGCGCAAGCCATCGCCTGTGAACTCCCTCGGAGCAAGGAACGCGCCCAAGAGCTGCGCGAGGAATCCGATGGGTTGCTCGCTGTGCTGCGCTGAACTGCATCGAAACGCGTGGCTGTTCAGGAATCTGCGAGCACTCTCTCCCAACCTGGCTTCAGACTGCGCGACGACTCACGCCGCACCGTCAAACCGATCTTGTCGAAGTGCTCCAAAAGCGGGATGACGTACTTGCGCGTGGCGTTGATCACGTCCTTCATTTGATTGCTGGGCATAGAGCCATGCTGCTGGCAATACGCAACGAGTTTGTCGCGCGCCTCCTTGACACTCTTGAAGTGCACGAAAACATTCTCGTCCAGTTCCACGACAAGGCCGCGCCCGCTGAGGAGCTTCAAGATGTTGTCGACGCGCTTGCGAGGCGTCTGCAATTGCTCCGCGATGTCTTGCGGAATCGGCGCCGCGAATCCTGTGGATTCCAAGAGCTTCTCGAGTTCAGCGCACAAGCGCCGATCTTCATGGCTCAATCCTCCCGTGAAGCTCTTCGCGCGAAACTGTTCGCCTTGCTTTTGCACGGCTCCGTCGTCAACGAGGCGCTGCAAGAACAACGAAACCGCGTGCGGCGGGTGTTTCATGCGCGACGCACAAGGCTGCACACCGAATCCAAACGGATAGTGGTCTGCCGTGTGCAATTCCACAAGCGCCTTCAACGCTGCTTCCGCGCCACGCGCGACCATGTCGCGGTGTAACAGCTCTTTGCGCGCTGGAAGCTGCACGAGCACACCTGCCGCGAGCAAACTCGCAATGTCTTTGGCAACAGCAGCCGGTGAGTCTTTGAGCAGCAAGGGCAAACGCTCGATAGGAACCGGGTGCAATCCTTCCGAGCGCACCACATACTCGAGGTAGCGCCCGCGATCCGCGAGGCTTTGTTCCTTGCCTTCGAGGTTTTCGTGGATCCACTCTTTGAAACGCTTGAAGCGGAAGCGCGTTTCGCCCAACACCAAACCACCGCCAAGCGTGCGCTCAGGAGAAGCGAGACGCACGAGATAATGATCCCCTGGAGCGATCACTACCGGTTCCTCCAGCCGCAACTGCACCAGCGCATCTTCGCCCGGTTGCAGTTCGCGCGTGTCGAGCAGCACCATCGTGCCCATGACCTCCACACAGCCGGCGTGAAAGCGCACTGGCAAAGCGTCGCGCATAGGCGCTGCTGTCGACAGCAAACGAAAGCGTGCTTCAAGCAAACGCGTGGCGCTGAAATACCCGGGTGTTGTCAGCACCGCTCCGCGTTCCACGGCGCGATACTCCACATCGGCGAGGTTGAGCGCCGTGCGCTGTCCAGCGCCGCCTTGCTCGGCCGGACGATGGTGCACTTGGATCCCGCGCACGCGGCAAGGCAACCCTGCGGGTAGCAATTCCAGTGCATCACCGAGCACCACGCGCCCGCTCACGGGCACACCGGTGACGACGGTGCCATGCCCTTTCACAGTAAAGCTGCGTTGCACGGGCATGCGAAACACGCCGCTGTCATCATGCGCTGGCAAGTCGCGCACCATCGTGTCAATGGTGGCCCGCAGCGTGTCCATGCCTAGACCCGTCAAGGCGCAGATGCGCAAGATGGGTGCGCCCTCAAGAAAAGTCCCAGCAAGAAACTCACGCAAATCTTCTTCCACGAGTTCCGTAAGATCGGGCGGAGCCTTGTCCACTTTGGTGAGACACACGAAACCGCGCTTCAGACCCAGCAACGTCATGATCTCGAGATGCTCGCGCGTCTGCGGCATGACGCCGTCATCAGCCGCGACCACGAGCATCACAAGGTCCATGCCCGACGCGCCGGCCACCATGTTGCGCACAAAGCGCTCGTGCCCAGGCACATCGATGAGCCCGACATCGACACCATCGGCTGTGCGGTACTCCGCGTAACCAATGTCGATGGTCATGCCGCGATCCTTCTCCTCGGGGAAGCGATCCGGATCCGTGCCCGTGAGCGCTTTCACCAACGTAGATTTGCCATGGTCGATGTGACCAGCAGTTCCGAGGACGGCGC
Source organism: Planctomycetota bacterium (assembly GCA_009691765.1). Lineage (GTDB taxonomy): Bacteria > Planctomycetota > SXUL01. The sequence goes on from SIAO01000007.1 coordinate 81,131, forward strand.
GCAGCACGACAGGGGCGTTCATGAGCCAAGATGATAGCTGCTTGACCGTGAGCAGTGCTACGCTTGCGCCCCATGCAAGCGACTTGGCAACTTGGTGAACGCGACCCTGTTGCCGAAGAACGCCTCGTCGCTGAAGTGCTCGTTTCACCTTTGCTCGCAGCGATTCTGCATCGGCGTGGTTTCTCCGATCCCACTGCGGCTCGTGCGTTCTTGCAACCGCGCCTGACCACAGTCGAAGACCCCGCGTGCTTGAAGGACCTGCGCAAAGGTGCGGCACGCCTCGCCCGGGCGATTCGCGAGCGTGAGTTGGTGTTGGTTTACGGCGACTACGACGTCGACGGCATGAGCGGCACCGTCATTCTGCTGAACTTCATTCGCCAAGCTGGCGGACGCGCCGAGTGCTACATCCCAAACCGACTGAAAGAGGGTTACTCGTTCAATCCTGGTGCGCTCGACACCATCCTCGGTGGTGCAGAGAAACCCACACTCCTGCTGACCGTCGATCACGGAACTTCCGCCAACGCCGGCATTGCGCGTCTCGCTGACGCTGGCGTCGATGTGATTGTGACGGACCACCACCATCCGCCAGCGAACTTGCCTGACCGTGCGTATGCGTTGATCAATCCGCGCCAAGCAGACTGCCCTTCGACGGCGAAAGACCTTTGCGGTGCAGGCGTGGCCTTCAAACTGGCTTGGGGTACCGCCATCGAACTCGACGGGGCAACGCGCGTGAGCCCGGCGCTGCGCGAGTTTCTGGTGCAAGCCACGGCCATGGTGGCGATCGCCAGCATTACTGATGTGGTGCCACTCACTGGCGAGAACCGCGTTCTCTGTCGCCACGGGCTTGCCGCGCTCGGGAAAGTGAGCATGCCTGGTCTGGATGCGCTCATGCGCATCGCCAAGTTGGATGGCAAAGCAGTGCAAGCCGTACACATCGGTTTTCGCATCGGGCCGCGCCTGAATGCTGCGGCACGCCTCGGCATGGCGGAAAAGGCCGTGGAACTCTTGTCCACCCGCAGTGTGGAACGCGCTGCGCAGTTGGCCAGTGAACTCGACGCTGCCAACGACACGCGCCGTGGCATCGAACGCGAAATGCTCGAAGAAGTTCTCGCTTGCAAAGAGCTGCGCAACTTCCCTGGCGATCGCGGCATCTGCCTCGGCAAGAAGAATTGGCATGCTGGCGTCATCGGCATTGTGGCGGCACGCCTCGCCGAACGCTTCCAGGTGCCAACGATGATGGTGGCGCTCAACGGTGAAGAAGGCCGAGGAAGCGCACGCAGCCGTACTGGGGTGAACCTCGCGGAGCTCATCCACGAACTGCTGCCACTTGTCGTCAGCGGCGGCGGACACGCAGGTGCCGCCGGATGCACCGTCACCGAAGCGCAGTTCCCCGCGTTTCAAAAGGCCTTCGAAGAAAGCGCTGCACGCCTCCTGCGCAGCGCGCCAGCGCCGGCGCTGCACGCCGATGTGCTCGCAAACTTCGCACAGCTCGGGCCGCGCTTCGTGCAAGAACTTGAGCAGCTCGCACCACATGGTGCGGGAAACCCGATTGCGCGATTCGTCACACGACGCTGCAAACTCGTCGGCGCACCACGGCGCGTTGGGCGCGACCGTTCCGTCCTTCAGTTCATGGTGCGCGAAGGCGAAATGGCCCACCGCTGCGTGGGCTTCGGGCTCGGAGAACGGCTCCCCGAGCTGATTGACTTGCCGGAAGTCGACTTGCTCTACGAACTCAGCTTCGACGACTACCGTGGCGCCGGCAACATTCAGTTGCAGGTCATCGACTTCAGGCTTTGTTGAGGCTCAACCGCTTCGGCCAAGCCACTTTCAAGAGCAGCCCTGTGATGATCACAAACGGGATCAGCGCCAGCATGTCCGCATACGCCCCCGCGTAGAACGGATTGTGGGCTTCAGCCCAAACTGTGATGGATTTGTCGAAGTCGCCCATCGCTCCTGCGAGGAACGCGATGATGATGCCCGCGATAGCACCACCAGCGATGTAGCCCGAAGCGAGCAACACTCCTCCAGAGCGATCGCCGTCGGCCGTGAGTTCTTCTTCAGATTTGCCCTTGTTGTGAGGCAACACTCGATTGCGACGGTCCGCAATCCAACGCACAGCACCACCCACGAAGATGGGGGCCGATGCCGCGAGCGGCAAATAAACTCCCACTGCAAAAGCGAGGCTGGGTACGCCAGCAAGCTCAAGCACCAAAGCAATCATCGCGCCGAGAATCACCAAAGCCCACGGGAGCTTGCGATCGAGGATGCCTTTGATGATGTAGGACATGAGCGTGGCCTTGGGCGCGTCGAACTTGGTGACGGCGCTGCCATCGGGGCGTTTCACATGAGCCCCGTTGATGCCCGGATCCACGAGATAGCGCGCGGTGCCATCACGCTCGTCCACGAGGTAACGCGCTGCGGTTCCGTTGGCGTCAATCCTGTTCCACACGAGATAAGTGCGGTCGTCGCCTTCAGCTTGCGGTCCTTGCAGCTTCTCGCGCTTTGTCAGTGTGCTGACATCAACACGCATGTTTTTGGCTTCGACCTCGGCGGACCCGATGGGCACGTACACCGTGGCGGCGTCGTTCAAGCGAATGAGGATCGGCCCGAGGATCAAGGCTGAAGCGAGAGCACCGAGCAAGATCGACACCTGCTGATGTCGCGGTGTCGCGCCCACGAGGAATCCTGTTTTCAAATCCTGTGAAGTCGCGCCGCCGTTACTGGCCGCGATGCACACGATGGCCCCAACTGAAAGTGCAGTGACGTAATAGTGCGGCGCGGTCCAACCCATGATCAAAAACATGAGGCATGTGAGCAGCAAAGTCGCCACGGTCATGCCTGAAATCGGGTTGGAGGACGAACCGATCTCACCGCACAAGCGCGAGGAAACCGTGACGAAGAGGAAACCGAACACCACGATGAGCAGCGCACCGAAGATGTTCATTTCCAACATGGGAGCCATGCTGATGACGGCCACGATGGACAGGATGCCGAGGAACACGACTTTCATCGGCATGTCCCGATCGGTGCGCGCAATGACTCCGTTGCTCTTGCCCTTCCCCACACCGCTGAAGCCGTGCTTGAGCCCGCCCCAAATGGTGGGCAAAGAGCGCAGCAGCGAAATGATGCCGCCGGCCGCAACGGCTCCTGCGCCGATGTAGAGCACATACTTGCTGCGCACGGCCCCTGGGCCCATGTCGCGAATCAATGAATCACCCGGTGGCAACGGCGCATCCAAACCGTCGCCGAAGAACTTGATCATGGGAATGAGCACGAGATAGGCCAGCACGCCTCCGCCCACCATGATCGACGCGATGCGCGGGCCGATGATGTAACCCACGCCGAGCAACTCTGGCGAAATGTCGATGCCGACACTCCCGCCTTTCAACGGCTCGTGAAACTCTTTCTCCGGCTCGCTCTTCCAGCCTTTGAAAGCCACCATCCAACTCTTGTAGAGCAACCCAAGGACGAAGCCGCCAAAGATGGTGCCCGCACCGGAGAGCGCAGGACCCGTCTTGTGCGCAGCGCTCGCGAGCGCTTGTGATTCTGCATCCGCACCGGCCTTCAACACTTCGGCGCAAGCTGTCCCTTCCGGGTACTTCAGCAAGCCATGCTGTTCGACAATCAACGCGCGGCGTAACGGGATCATCATCAAGATGCCCAGCAGCGCACCCAGCACGGCCACGAGCGAAACGCGCACAATCTCAAGGTCGAAGCCCAAGATCATGATCGCGGGCATGGTCACGCCCACACCGAAGGCGATGGACTCCCCCGCCGAACCCGCGGTCTGCACGATGTTGTTTTCAAGAATGGTGGCGTCCTTGCCACCGAAGCGTTTCACCAAGCGAAACAGCGTGATCGAAATCACCGCCACGGGGATGCTCGCGCTCACCGTGAGGCCGACGCGCAACACGAGGTACAAAGACGATGCGCCGAACACCATGCCGAGCAATGTGCCGACAATGAGCGCGCGCACACTGAGCTCACGCTGCTCTGCCGAGGCCGGAATGTAGGGTTCGTACGCTTTGGCTTGTGTTGACATAAATGGTCTCAAGAGCTCTTGGAAAGAGCTGCATCTAACAGTTGTTCAGCTTCGGCCAGTCGTTCATAGAGGCGCAGTGGCGCACGCTTCAGAGCCACTTCACTCAGCAGACTGTGCACAAGGAAAGGCACAGCGACAGTGACATCCGTGCGCAGATACACACTGGTGAGCTGCACACATTCCGCCGAAGTCTTGCCCCACGTGTGTCCTTCACCCGCTGTGCAGGAGGACAAGGCGCCGTTATCCACCACATCGACGCACACTTGCAAGTCGATATCGAAACCACGCGCGGGCACGCCAAGGATCTGTTCCAACAAGGGCTCGCCTTGAAGCGTGTAGTTCTTGGGTACGCCGCCGCCGAAAATCCAGATGGCGCAATCGCGCTCGCGAGCGCTGCGGCACCAATGCTGCAAGGCTCCCATCTGATAAACGTCGCGGCCAATGTCAATGCGCAGCCGAAATGCTGGGTCGAGGCGCTGCAAACGCACCATGTTCAAGAAGATGCTGCCGTCTTGCACCGCGCCAGAAAAAATGGGCACAGCATTACGAAAGCAAGCACCCAGCACCGTCGGATACGGATTGCCGACTTCATCTTCCAAAGCCGCTACATGGCGTCCGAGTTCGTAATGAAACTCCGGCGTGGTCATCTCGCGCTGAAACTCAGGCCGCTGAATGATGCGGGCAAAGAAGTTGTCGGTTTCGAGCAGGGTCTCTTCGTCAAAGCCAAGGTCGTAAATGCGAATGACGCGCTCTTGGCGCAGCGCCAAGTCCCCCGCATTGGGATCGATTTCGTGGATCACATACCCGAGCAAACGGTGCACGTCGTGATAAAGATTCGCACCCGTCGTTGTGAGGCAGCTAATCGCGCCAGCTTCGATCAACGGCACGATGCAACTTGTGCCGAGTCCCGCTGGCGTCATGGCGCCCGAAAGCGTCGTGAACACTGCGCAGTCATCTTCGAGCGACTTTTTCATGAGCCGGTCGGCTTCACGCATGCCTCGGCCAGCGAACGCCGGAAAGCGTGTGGCCAAGAGCTCCGAGAGCAGTTCAAGTCCAGTGATGGGCTGTGGTGCCACAGAACGCACAGGTGTTTCTTCAGCGGACATGAGCGGAGATTATCCCCCACGCCGCATAGCTGCAATGCGCTGCGCTTGTCGCAGATGCACGTCTCACGCACCATGCACGCGCGTGAGCCGCCATCCTCCTTGCACTCTCCTTTTCGACGCCGACGACACGCTGTGGGAGAACCACGCCTATTTCCTGCAGGCCTATGACGAATGGCTGACGCTCATGACCGCGCGCGGTCACCAGTTGGAGCCCGTTCGCACCGCCTTTCGCATCGAAGAAGAGCAGCGCACCCAACGCTACGGCTACGGCTCACGCAACTTCGCAGAAAGCCTCTGCGCCGCTTCCGAACGCCTCGAAGGCACCTTGGATCCTGAAATCGAACGCCGCGTGCGTGCGCTGGGCGAATGGATTCACGAACACCCAATAGAGCTGAAGGTTGGTGTTCGCGCCACGCTCGAATTGCTCGCGCCCAGACATCGCATGCTCTTGGTCACCAAAGGTCACCCTTTGGAACAACAAGCCAAAGTGGCGCGCAGTGGCCTTGGCGACATGTTTCCCATTTGCGAGATCTTGCGCGAGAAGAACCCGGCGAATTACGCGGAGCTGGTGCAGCGCCACGGACTCACGCCAGCGCACACCTGGATGATTGGCAACTCCCCAAAATCCGACATCATCGCCGCCGCTGCCGTCGGACTGCGCACGGTGCATATCCCGCACCACACCACATGGGAATTGGAACATCGCGAAGGCCCGTGCCAGCCTGACTTGCTGCTCACGGAGTTCGGCGCGTTGACCGTTCACTTTTAGGGCACAGATCACAGCACTTCTTGCCATGCAGCGTGACTCGCAAGTGCGTCGTGCCCTGGTTCGAGCGCCGCAGCCAACGTGAGCGGCAAGACGCGCCGCGCACCAGCAGCGAGCAACGCGTTGGTTGCAGCCAAGAGCGTGGAACCTGTCGTCACTACATCGTCAACGAGCAAGATCGCAGCTCCCGGACATGGCCTTGCCCGAAACGACGCTTGCACATTCACGCGCCGCTCCGTTGCCGTGAGCCCCGCCTGTGGAGGACGATGCTTGCGCCGCAGCAATTGTGGTGACCAGCGCAAGCCCAAGCGCGCTTGCAGACCACGCGCCAAGAGAACGCTTTGATTGAAACCTCGTTCGCGTTCGCGCCACCACGAAAGCGGCATGGGCACCAATGTGTCGCACCAAGCAACACTTTCGCGACCTTGAAAACCAGCAGCGAGCAGCGCGCTGAGACAACGCGCAGGATAAGGGTCTGCCGCGTACTTCAAGCGCACGACGGCGCTGCGCAACGGCCCTCCGTAGACAAATAGTGAGCGCGTGGTCGGTGCGTACTTTGGCACACACGAAACCGGGACTGGGCGCAGTTGGGCAGAGCACGCCGCGCAAAACCCATCATGCTCTTGCGAGCACCTGCAAGCAGGGCACTCGCTAGGAAACAACAAGCACCCTAGAGCTTCACGGATCTCGTACAACGCGCGCATCGCCACCCCATGGGATAGGAGTGCGTGCGATGCCGAACTGCCAGTGTGTCCGAGGAAGTCAGCGAGCGCGCAGACGCATGCGTTCGTCACTGCGTGGCAGATTCAGGCGCTGACGCAGCTTCACGATGTAGCTTTCCACCGTGTCGTCAGGGTCGCGCGTTACGCCCAGAAGCGTGCCCACTTCGATCGCCAACGCGACATTGGTTTCCAGTGGCAAGCGGTTTTCCGTCACCACCTCGAAGACCATGCGCCTGAAATAACGGCGACCATAGATGCGCGATGCCCAATGCAGCACCATGCCCAGCAGCACTCCGAAGCCGAGCAGGATGCCGCCCAAGCCGAAGGCGTCACATCCATCCAACAGGACATAGTGCTCAGGCATGTCGAGGTTGCGCGAGAAGATGAGCAGCAACAGCGCGATGACATTGCAACCGAAGCCCATGAACAAGTTGTTGCGCTTCAGCACCGCCGAACGCACTTCGCGCAGATGTTCGGTGACCACACCAAAGGCATCTTCGAGAATGTGCTTGGGCCGTTTCACTTGCACTGCAGCACAAATGAAAAATGTGCCCACGATGCCCAAAGCCAGCGAAAGAAATTCGAGATCGTTACGGCCCATGCGAGTAGACGAAGTCTACGCGCAATCACGATTTCGGCCGAGGGGCCAAACTTTGAGAGAACTGCGTCCGGGGCTATCCTCGCGGCCTTGGAGCAGAGCCCATGCTGGACCCCAAAACCGTCAAACACGTTGCCATGCTAGCGCGCCTCGAAGTTCCCGAGGAGCGTCTCGGGTCGCTGACTGCAGAAATGGCCGCCATCATTTCTTATGTGGAACAGTTGAAAGATCTCGATGTCAGCGCCGTGGCGCCGCTCACTCACGCGGGCACTTCCCACGACATTCTGCGCGATGACATCCCGCATGAGCCGCTGCCTCGCGATAGCGCCATGGCGAACGCGCCTCGTCGCGAAGGGCCCTACTACCTCGTCCCGCGCGTGATTGGAGAAGCCTGATGCCTTTGAGCGCCAGTCAAATGGTGGAAGCGGTCCTCGCGGGCAACGCGTCCCCGGGACACTTCGCCGAAACCGCCTGCAAGCACCTCGAGACCACGGGGCGCGAGCTCGGTGCAGTGCTCGATGTCAATCGCCAGCGCATGGAAGAACGCGTCGCTGCGTTGACGGCACGCTTGCAAGCCGGAGAAAAGCCGCCGCTCGCGGGCGTGCCCATCGGCATCAAAGACAACATTTGCACTTTGCGCGAACGCACCAGTTGCGGCTCGAAGATTCTCGAGAACTACTGTGCTCCTTATGACGCCACTGTGATCGAGCGCCTCGAAGCGGCCGGGGCCATCCCGGTTGGCAAGCTCAACATGGACGAGTTCGCGATGGGCTCTTCCACCGAGAACAGCGCCTATGGCCCGTGCCGCAATCCCTGGGATTTGCAACGCACGCCAGGCGGCAGCTCGGGCGGGTCGGCCGCTGTTGTTGCGGCAGGATGCGTGCCGGTGGCGCTCGGCAGCGACACGGGCGGTTCCATCCGTCAGCCAGCAGCCTTCACGGGAACGGTTGGTCTCAAACCCACCTACGGGCGCGTGTCGCGCTACGGCCTCGTGGCTTTCGGTTCGTCTCTCGATCAAATCGGCCCGCTCGCGACCAATGTCGAAGATGCCGCGCGCATTTATGCCGCCATGGCCGGACGCGACGAGCGCGATGCCACTTCGCAAGCTGCGGCTGTTGAAGATCCGTTGGCGCAGTTGGATGCGGGCGTGCGCGGCCTGCGCATCGGCGTGCCACGCGAATACATGAGCGACGCCATCGATGCACGCATTCGTGCTCGCATCGAACAAACCCTTCAGCAGCTCGCCGAACAAGGCGCCATTCTCGTGGATGTGACGCTGCCGCACACGCCTTACGCCATTCCGACCTACTACATCGTGGCCACCGCGGAAGCGTCCAGCAATCTCGCGCGCCACGACGGTATGCACCAAGGTGTGCGCGCGCCCGGCTCCACCGACTTGCTCTCGTGCTACCTCAAAAACCGAGGCCAAGGTCTCGGTCGCGAAGTGCAGCGACGCATCTTGCTCGGAACTTTTTGTCTCTCCGCGGGGTACTACGACGCCTACTACGACCGCGCGATGCGCGTGCGCACTCTGCTTGCACAGGATTTCGAAACCGCTTTTGTGCGCTGTGATGTCGTCCTCGGCGCGACCACGCCAACTTTGCCCTTCCGCCTTGGCGAGAAGGTTGCAGACCCACTCCAGATGTACCTCGCTGACATCCTCACGGCATCCGCAAATCTCGCCGGCATTCCCGCGCTCGTCGTGCCTGCGGGCACCATCGATGAAGCTGGCACAGCGCTGCCCGTCGGTGTCCAACTCATGGGCCCTGCTTTGAGTGAAGCGCTACTTTTGCGTGTTGGTCGCGGTGTCGAACGCGCCGCAGGTGGCCCCTTGCCCGTCGCTCCCCACGGAGTCCGCTCATGAGCACGCTGCCCTACGAAATCGTGGTGGGTCTGGAAGTGCATTTGCAACTCAAGACGCGCACCAAAATGTTTTGCGCTTGCCCCAATCGCTATGGCGCCGAGCCCAACACGCTCACTTGCCCGGTTTGCACAGGACAGCCCGGCGCTTTACCCGTGGCCAACCGTGAAGCCTTTTCACTGGCAATGCGCGTCGGCCTCGCATTGAACGCCACGATCGCACGCTCCACCAAGTTCGATCGCAAAAACTATTTCTATCCCGACTTGCCCAAGGGCTACCAGATCTCGCAATTCGATCAGCCCATCACGGCCGATGGCTCGCTGCGGCTCAGCTCCGGCAAAGTCATTGGCATCGTGCGCGCGCATCTCGAAGAAGATGCGGGGAAGAGCAGCCACACCGAAAGCGGCACGGGCAGCCTCGTGGATTTGAACCGCTGCGGCGTGCCGCTGCTCGAAATCGTGAGCGCGCCCGACATGCGTTCAAGCGCTGAAGCCATCGAGTATCTCGACGCTTTGAAGCTCTTGCTGCGCCATGTCGAAGCCTCTGACTGCGACATGGAAAAAGGGTCGCTGCGCTGCGATGTGAATGTGTCCATTCGTCCGCCGGGGTCCAGCGTTTTTGGACAACGCGTCGAGATCAAGAACCTCAACAGCTTCCGTTCCGCTGGTCGAGCCATCGACGCAGAAGCTGCGCGCCACCACGCGCTCATCACCGCCGGTGGAGCTGTTGAAGCTGAAACACGTTTGTGGGATGACGAAAAGGGCGTGACGCGCTTGATGCGCAAGAAGGAAGCCTCGCAGGACTATCGCTACTTCCCAGATCCTGACCTACCGCCGCATCACATCAGCGAAGAGTGGATCAATGATGTGCGCAAAACTCTTCCGGAACTGCCCGAACAGCGCATGGCTCGTTATCAACGCGATTTCGGGCTTAGCGAATATGACGCTGGCGTGTTGGTGCAAGACAAGAAGGTGGCTGTCTATTTCGAAGAATGCGCGGGCCTCGCGGGCGACGCGAAAGCCGCAGCCAACTGGATCGGCGCAGACCTCTTTGGTTGGATGAACGAGAACAAGCAAGACTTGGACGCTTCGTGCATCACTCCAGCACGCCTCGCCGCGCTCATCCGCCTTCAAAAGGACGGCACTCTGAATGTCCCCTCGGCACGCAAGATCTTCGCAGCCATGATTGGCAACGCGCAGGATCCGAAAGATCTCGTGGCGACGCTCGGGCTCGGGCAAGTGAACGATCGTGACGCCATCATGGAGATCGTGCGCAAAGCCCTCGCGGCCAACCCCAAGGCTGTCGCAGACCTGCGCGCTGGCAAGCAGAAAGCTGCCGGAGCCATCGTGGGTTTCGTGATGAAAGAATCGCAAGGCCGCGCCAATCCGGCGTTGGTCAACGAGCTGATACTCGAAATCCTGCCGACTCTGTAATCGATCACAGTCTGCTGGCGTAAGATCCGAAACGGTGCAGAGCCCCCCTCGCACCAAGGAATCTCATGCGCCATTCCACCCTGCTCGCCGGACTCTTGCTGCTCGCTGCGCCCATCTTTGCGCAGGAAGCGGGTAAGGCCAGCACGGCAGAGATCACGCGACTCGAACGCGTTGAAGAACTCAGCGAAGATCTGGCCAATGATCTGCTCGAACTCTCGGTAGCGGTGCGCGACAAAGACTCCAAAGCCATCCGCACCTTCTTCGCCGATAGCCTGCTTGCCTCGCCCTTCGCTTGCTTGCCACAAGCACTGAAGACACGCGTGAAGTGGATCTGCGATCGCGCATGGTTGCCTGTCGACACCGACGGCCCAGTCGCGGAGCAGCGCCCGACAGACGGAGCGCGCTTCCACGAGCGCTGGATGCAAATGCTCGGTCAGTTTCCGAGCATCGAAGATGTGCGCTTCAAGATGAAAGAGGGCGATTTCGACGACAAAGACAACGCTCGCGTGCGCGTGGCGTTTTATGTCATTGGTCGCAATCTGAAACAGCAGCGCGAATGGCTGCGCGGCAATGTTTGGATCACAGCGGCGAAGTCGGACGGCCACTGGCGTTGGAGCAGCTACAAACCGCTGTCCATCGATTCGCTCGTCGCGACAGAAGATCTTTTCACAGATGTCGCCGCGGGCATTGGCCTCGCTGTGGAGCTCCCCGCCTACACCGGCGGCTATGCGTGGAACGGAGCCGCTACAGCGGACCTGAACGGCGACGGCTTCCTCGATTTGTTCACCACGACGGGCGGACGCAACCGCATCTATTTGAGTGAAGCTGGAGTGCGTTTCAAAGATGCGTCCGAAGCGACGGGCGTAGCCGGACTCGCATCAGGTCTCGCCCCGTTGCTTTTGGATGTCGATCACGACGGCGATCTCGATGTGTTCCTCAGCGGCATTGGGCCTCAGGTTTTGTTGCAAAACCGCTTCGTGCCCGACGGCGTCTTGGCCTTCGACGATGTTTCGGCCGTAGCCGGCGTGCAACGCGATGCCGTAGGTTTTTCTGCTGTGGCTGGCGACGTGAACAACGATGGTTTCGAAGACATCTACGTGTGCTCTTACAACCACTATGGCCGCGTGACACCAGATTCTTGGTTCAAGGCCACGAACGGCACACCGAATCTGCTGTTCATCAACAAGGGTGATGGCACTTTCAAGGAAGCCGCGCACGCTTGGGGTGTGGATGACAAGCGCTGGAGCTACGCCGCGCAGTTTGTCGATCTTGATCGCGACGGTCGCATGGACCTTTATGTGGCCAACGACTTCGGCGAAAAGGCCCTGTTCATGAACAAGGGCGATCATTTCGTCGATGAAGCGGCGCAGCGCGGAGCCATGGACGCTGGCAATGGCATGGGCGTTTCCTTCGGCGACTTCGACAACGATGGCCACCTCGACATCCACGCGAGCAACATGTCCAGCACCGCGGGCAACCGCATCATCGGGCGCATCTTTGCTGGCGCCACCGCGTCTAACAATGTGCTGAAGAAATTGGCTGCTGGCAACAATCTGCTTCGCAACAAAGGCGATGGCACCTTTGAAGATGTCACCGCAGCTATCGGCGGCTTCTCGGGTGGCTGGGCTTGGGGCGGCGGCTTCATCGATTTCGACAACGACGGCTGGAGCGACTTCTTCTGTCCCAACGGGTTCGTTTCGGGCCCGTCTATGAAAGACACTTGAAGCCACTTCTGGCGTCAGGTCGTGACGCTCACCAACAATCCGAATGCTGAATCCGCGCTGCGTACTGATCAAGCTCGCCTCATGGGCGAACAAGGCTTCTCTTTCAGCGGCTACGAACGCGATCCGCTGTTCATCAATCTCGGCGGCAAGAAGGTGCTCGACATTTCCGGCGTGTCCGGAATTGATTCGATCACCGATGGCCGAGCCGGAGTGTTTGCCGATTTCGACAACGACGGCGACACCGACATCTTCATGAACACCATTCAAGGCGACGCACACATTCTGTTCCGCAACAATGTTGGCAACAGCAGTGGCTGGCTGCGCGTGTCCTTGCAAGGTGACGAGAAGATCGGTCCTGCTGCGTGGAGCGCTCAAGTGCGCGTGAAGACGGCGGCGGGCATTCTCAGCAAGGTGAAGAGTTGCGGTGAAGGCTACCTCTCACAGCACGATGCGCGCCTGCTCTTCGGCTTGCCGGAAGATGGCAGCGCTGAGTGGATCGACGTGCTTTGGCCGGGTGGCCGTACGCAGCGCTTCGAAGGTCCGTTCAAAAGTGGCAGCGAAGTGTTGCTGTGCAGCAAAGAAGTCACTGCGCGCTCCGTGCCCAGCCAGCGTGCTCAGTTGGCAGACCCGCTTTCAAGCGTCGCTCACGCACTTCGCCGACTCAATCTGCGCCAAGGCGGCAAGATCCCCGACCTCGCTCTCACCGATGCCACGGGCAAAACCACGAAGCTCTATTCCGGCCTGCGCCCCGGCCGCAAGATGCTCGTGAATCTCTGGGCCACATGGTGCGCCAATTGCGCTGTGGAAATGCCGCACTTGAATAGCCTCGCGCCAGCCCTTGCCGCCAAAGGCATCGACCTATGCGGCATCAGCCTCGACACCGAAACTGCGGTCGATATCGGCGCGTGGGCCAAAGCGAAAAATATCACGTACCGCTTGGTCCTCGGCGGAGCGAAAGCGGCCGCAGCGCTTTATTCAGGCCCGCAGATCAGCGTGCCTGTGACACTCCTGGTCAACGAAGATGGCACGCTCTTGGACGCATGGAGCGGCTGGAACGCGCAAGTGTCCGCCGCCATCGAGGCCCTCGCCAAGTAGGTCGAACCACCCTGTTTGCAGCTTGGTACTGTGCCGCGCATGGAACGCACGGCACAGGCCATTCTGATCACGGCATTCTTTGCACTGAATCTTTCGGCTCAGTCCAAGACCGAAGACGCTTGGCGCGAACTCAATGCGGGAGTAGCGCTGTTAGAGCAATACAGTCCTGAGAAGGCCATTGGGCGTTTTGAAGCCGCGCTGCTCTTGGATCCGGCGCTGCATGCCGCACGCATCAATCTCGCCATTGCGCTATATCACGCCACCAAGGTGCCTGAAGCGCTGGTGGAAGCGCGCAAGGCTGCGAACGACAGTCCGAAAGCAGCGCAGGCGCATTACCTCGTGGGGCTCGCAGCCCGCCAGTTGAATGACATCGTGGAAGCGCGCGCGGCCTTCGAGCGAGTACTGCTCTTGGACAGCGGCGACACCGCGACGCGCATCCAACTCGCGCGCCTTTGCATGGAAACTCAAGAGTTCGCGCGGGCTTTGGAATTGCTGCAAGGCGCCGTCGCACGCGAGCCCTTCAACACGACTGCTGTCTACAGCCTCGGAATCACCTTGCAACGCCTCGGACAACGCGCGGAGGCCAAACCATGGCTGCAACGCTTCCAAGAACTACGCAATAGTGGCTACGCGACAGCGCTCGGCACGCAGTACCTCGAAGCCGGCCGTTATGCCGCCGCGGTGACGGCTGGGGCCGCAACGCAAGCGTTCGATGCCAAGGCGCCTAGCGCCAAGTTGGTCGCCTCGAAAGAACTGAGCGGAGCGCCACCAACCGCAGCACCTGCACCCGATGGAACAGCGAAGGAAGCCGAGGCCACCCTAGCTGCCGCGCGTCGTTTGCCACCAACCGTCAATCTTGCGGACCTCGATGCTGACGGCGATGACGATGCGCTGCTCTGCGGGCCGAAGGGCGCGACCCTATGGACCAATACAGGTGGCACTTTCAGCGAGGGCACACAACTTTGCGCTCAACCTTGCGTAGGAGCGCTCGCCGGAGACATGAACGCCGACGGCAAGGTTGATGTGGTGCTGCTCTCCGTGCTGGGCCCTCAACTGCTGCTCCGCGTGAGTGACGCTTGGGAAAACGCCACGGCCAAAGCAGCATTCGGAACGCTGCCCGCATTGCTGCGCAGCGGATGTTTGGCCGATGCTGATCATGATGGCGATCTCGACATTGCGCTGGGCACCGAACGTGGCGCGTTGTTATTGCGCAACAACGGTGATGGAACTTTTCTGGACATCACACAGGCGTGCAAACTCAGCGGTGACGCACCTGTTCTCGGTATCGCCGCCAGTGACATGGACAACGGACGCGATATCGATTTGATCATGGCGCACGGTTCCGCCGGTGGCACAGCCTTCATGAATCGTCGCGACGGGACATTTCTCGCGAGACCGCTGCACGCGAACGCAGCAACCTGCATAGCGCTCGGCGAATGGAACAAGGATGGTTTCGAAGACATCTGTCTCGGCGGCGTTGCAGGCAACACGCTCCTGAGCAGCGACAATCGTGGCGACTTCGTTGCAAGTGCGGCGAGCACAGTTGCGAGCGATGCTGTCCTCTTCGCCGACATGGACAACGACGGCTGGATGGATCTCGTATCCCTCGCAGCGGGGCGCTTGACGCTCCTCCGTGGTAGCCCCACCGGATTCGTTGCCACAAGTACAGACGCCGTGCCGAGCGCTGAACTCGCCACGCGCTCGATGGCTGCCGCTGATGTGGATGCCGACGGCGACATCGACCTCGTGTGTGCTGACGCGGCAGGCCGCCCGCAGCTTGTGCGCAATGAACTCGCCGCCACGCAGCACTCACTCGCCGTCCACCTGAAGGGGCGCGTATCCAACCGCAGCGGGTATGGAACCAAGCTCGACGTCCGCGCTGGCAGCCTCACACAACGGCTGGAATCTGGCATGAGCAGCCCGGCGACGCGCCCAGCAACATTGCATTTCGGGCTCGGCGCTCGCGCAACGGTGGACGCACTCCGCTTGCTTTGGCCTTCCGGCAATGTGCAAGCGGAGATCCCTGCGACAGCTCGCGCGCGCGGACAACCTTGGGCGCTCGAAGAAGTCGATCGCAAACCCTCGAGTTGTCCCAACCTCTACACGTGGAACGGCCACGAGTTCCAATTCATCACCGACTTCATGGGCGGCGGCGAAATGGGTGCGTGGGTCTCTGAAGGCGTGCGCAGCTTGCCGGATCCTGAGGAATATGTGCGCATTCCTCCAGGTGCGTTGCAGGCCAACAATGGTGTGCTCGAAGTACGTGTCACCAACGAGCTCGAAGAGGCACTCTTCGTAGACCATCTTTCTTTGCTGGCTGTCGATCATCCAGTAGGCACCGAAGCGCATCCTGACGAAGGCATGAGTTTTGTGACGCCGCGCGCGGGCAAGGTCTTCGTCAGCAAGGGCGCTCGGCCTCCGCGACGCGCTGTGGATGACGAGGGCCGCGACCAAACTGCGGCGCTCGCTCGCATTGACCGCGCTCATGCCACAGGTTTTGGCAGCAGCGGCATCCGCGGCTTCGCGCAAGAGCACACGCTCGAACTCGAATTTGACGCCATCCCCGAACACCCCTTGCTGCAACTCACAGGCTGGACGGATTACGCCTTCAGTAGCGACACGCGCAGAGCGCAACAGAGCGGGCTGGGTTTCACCTTGCCACTGCTTGAGGCTCGCAATGCCGATGGTTCATGGCGCGTCATCGAAACGGACATCGGCATTCCCGTAGGCCGCCCGCAGACCATGTGCTTCGATCTTGGCGGCAAACTCGGCCCCACCGACACGACGCTGCGCCTACGCACCAACATGGGCATTCACTGGAACGCGGTAGCACTGGCGCAGCTCATGAATACTGTTGTGCCAAGCATCAGCCGCCAGCTTCCAAGCTCCGCTGAACTTCACTGGCGCGGCTTCTCCGAGAAGATCCCAGGCCACGGACATGACGCATTCGGTTTCGATTACTCCAAAGTCACGCGTGAGTCTGCTTGGAAAACGTTTGGCGGCAACTTCACACGCGAAGGAGAGGTGGCCGAATTGCTGCAAGGCAGCGATGACATCTTCGTGATCTGCACCACAGGCGATGAACTCGCGCTGACTTTCCGCGACAGCGCTTTCCCGCAACTTGCGGCAGGCATGACGCGAACCTACTTCTTGCACGCTGACGGCTATTCGAAAGAGATGGACCCCAATTCCGCAACGCCCGACAGCTTGCTGCCGCTCCCCTTCCACGGCATGTCGCGTTATCCGTATGGCGCTGAAGAACGCTTCCCCATGACACCTCTGCGTGCGGAGCTCATGGAACGCTACAACACGCGCACCATCCGAGCCCGACTGCCCGCGCCCAATGTGAATGCGCGCTGATGCGCACTCGCAGCGGACCACTTGCGCGACTCAGGCAGGTGAATTCAGCGGTCGAAGCTGTGTTCAGGCCCCGGGAACGAGCCGCTGACGACATCGTCGTGGTAACGCTTCAAAGCTCCACGAATCTCGTTGGCTAGCAGCGCGTAGCGCTTGGCATGTTTGGGCAAGAAATCTTCGTACAGCCCCATGATGTCGTGAAACACTTGGATCTGTCCATCGCAACCTGAGCCCGCACCAATGCCGATGGTGGGAATGCTGAGCAGGGATGAAATGTGTTGCGCCAACGGTGCAGGAACCAATTCCAGCACAACCGAAAACGCGCCAGCTTTCTCAAGAGCTTTTGCGGCAGCAATCAGGCGTTCCGCAGCTTCTTCGCTACGGCCTTGCACGCGGTAGCCACCAATCATGTGGATGGACTGCGGTGTCAATCCGATGTGTCCCATCACGGGAATACCGGAGGCCACAAGCGCACCGACCACAGGAGCCATGCGCCGACCGCCTTCGACTTTCACAGCTTGCGCGCCGCCTTCTTGCATGGCGCGACGCGCTGTTTCAAGGCTGGTGCGCAAATCCGATGCCGAATAGGTGGCGAAAGGCAAGTCGATGATGATCATCGCCTTCTTAGCACCACGTGCGACCGCAGCGCTGTGGTGGATCATCATGTCCAGCGTCACACGCAAAGTGGAATCGAAGCCGTGCACAACCATGCCGAGAGAATCACCTACAAGCAGCGCTGGAAAGCCGGTTTCATCAACGATGCGTGCGGTGGGAAAGTCGTAGCACGTCACCATAGCGATGTGCTGTTTCCGCTCCTTCATCGTGCGGAAATCGTGAATGGTGGTGCGGTGAATAGGGCTGCTCATTTCACTCCCATTCTATGGTGGCGGGCGGTTTCGATGAAATGTCGTAAACAACACGATTGATACCGCGCACTTCATTCACGATGCGGCGCGAAATGGTGGCCAACAGCTCGTAGGGCAGGCGTGCCCATTCGGCGGTCATGGCGTCCACGGAAGTGACTGCGCGCACGGCGCAAGTGTTCTCGTAGGTGCGACCGTCCCCCATCACGCCCACGGATTGCACAGGAAGCAGCACAGCGAAGGACTGCCAAAGCTGCCGTTCGAGCCCTGCGCGCGCAACCTCTTCGCGCACCACAAGGTCGGCCTTGCGCAGCACCGCAAGACGCTCTTCGGTCACTTCGCCAAGGACGCGCACGGCGAGGCCCGGACCAGGAAAAGGCTGACGCCACACGAGGTGATCGGGAATGCCCAATTCGTGACCGAGCGCGCGCACTTCATCTTTGAACAAATCGCGCAATGGTTCGATCAGCGTGAATCCGAGATCCTTCGGCAAACCGCCCACATTGTGGTGCGTCTTGATGGTGGCGGTGGGCCCACCAAATACCGACTGACTCTCGATGACATCCGGATAGAGCGTGCCTTGCACCAAGAACTGAGCGCCGTGCTCGCGCGCCAATTGTTGCTCGGAGCGGAAGACCTCAACGAAGATGCGACCAATAATCTTGCGTTTCTCTTCGGGGTCCGAAACGCCGCGCAGTTCCGCAATGAAGCGCGCGCCAGCATCCACACACTTGAAGTTCATGGGAAAGTTGTCGGTGAAAAACCCGATCACTTCCTGTGCTTCGTTCTCGCGAAGCAGGCCGTTGTCGACAAAAACGCAATCGAGGCGATCGCCCAAAGCGCGATGCATTAGCACAGCCGCCACGGTGGAATCGACGCCGCCGCTCACGCCACACAGCGCTCTGCCAGAACCCACGGTCTCACGAATGCGCGTGGTCCAGTCCTCGACGAAAGATGTCATGCGCCAATCGCCTGCAACGCCGCAAATGCGGAACAGGAAATTGCGGAGCAATGTCGCTCCATGTTCTGAGTGAACCACTTCGGGATGGAATTGCAGCCCGAACAAGCGGCGTCCCGCGCTGTGGAACCGGACAGCCGCATAAGGACAAGTCGGAGTTGCCGCCAACACTTCAAAAAGGCCTTCAGCAGAACGCACCTGATCGCCATGGCTCATCCACACCACTTGCTCCATGGACGTGTCAGCGAACAGGCCATCGTCGGCGGCTCCGTTGCGCGTCAATGTCCGGTGGCCAAATTCGCGCTCTGCAGCTGGCTGCACCTTGGCTCCGAGCAAATGCGAAATCAACTGCATGCCGTAACACACTCCCAACACCGGCACGCCGAGATCGAGAATCTCCTGGTCCAAAGATGGTGCGCCCGGCTCGTAA
Source organism: Planctomycetota bacterium (assembly GCA_009691765.1). GTDB lineage: Bacteria > Planctomycetota > SXUL01. The sequence continues at coordinate 100,086 of SIAO01000007.1, forward strand.
ACCGACTTGGGCCCACCTGAAAGGATGATGCCGCGAAGATTGCGCTCGCGCAGATCTGCGGCCTTCACTGCGGGCGTCACAATGCGACAGAACACCTGCGCTTCGCGCACGCGCCTCGCAATGAGCTGCGCGTACTGCGACCCATAATCGACAATCACAATCTCTTCGTGGCGCATCGACTGCAATTCAGTCTCCCTGTTCCAGCCCGTAATTCGGCGCTTCTTTGGTGATCTCAACATCATGCGGGTGGCTTTCGCGCAAACCCGCCACGGACACGCGCACAAAGCGCGCCTTGGCTTGCAATTCCGGCACCGTGATCGCACCGAGGTAACCCATGCCTGCGCGAACTCCGCCAACGAGTTGATAGACGAAGCCGCCGAGCGGCCCCTTGTAAGGCACACGCCCTTCGATGCCTTCAGGCACCAGCTTGTGCGTCTCGCGCACATCTTGCTGGCCGTAGCGGTCCTTCGAGCCCTTGATCATGGCGCCGAGCGAACCCATGCCACGAACTTCTTTGTAGGCGCGGCCCTTCAGGATGACCATTTCGCCGGGGCTTTCGTCGGTCCCCGCGAGCAAAGAACCGAGCATCACCGTGCTTGCACCCAGCGCCAAAGCCTTGGTGATGTCACCGCTGTATTTGATGCCACCGTCAGCAATGATCGGAATATTAGATTTCGCAGCTTCGCGCGCACAGTCATACACGGCGCTCGCTTGCGGCACGCCCACACCCGCCACGATGCGCGTCGTGCAAATAGAGCCCGGCCCGATACCAACCTTGACGGCGTCAGCACCAGCGTCGATCAGCGCGCGTGTGCCTTCCGCCGTCGCAACATTGCCTGCAACCACATCCACATCGAAGCGCTTCTTGATTTCGCGCACAGTCTCGACCACGTTGCGGCTATGTCCGTGAGCGGTGTCCACCACGATGAGATCTGCGCCGGCAGCAACAAGCGCCGCGACGCGTTCGTAATCGTTCACTCCCGTTGCCGCGCCGACGCGCAGCCTGCCGCGTTCATCCTTGCAAGCCTGCGGATAGCGCTCTTGCAAATTGATGTCGCGAATCGTGATCATGCCGCGCAAGTGACGCGCTTCATCCACCAGCAGGAGTTTCTCCACCTTGTTCTTGTGCAACAGCGTGCGAGCTTCTTCCAAAGTCGTTTCAGGCGGCGCCATGATCAGCGGTGAAGCCGTCATCAATTGCGTGATCGGAACATCTTCTTCCGTTTGAAAGCGCAGATCGCGCTTGGTGAGGATGCCGACGACACGCCGACCCTCCACCACTGGTACGCCACTGATGTTGTGCGTCGCCATGATCTCACGTGCTGTGCGCACCGTGGCTGTCGGCGGCAGCGTCACCGGGTCTGTGATCACTCCGTGCGCAGAGCGCTTCACTTTGTCCACTTCACGAGCCTGCACTTCAGCGCTGCAGTTCTTGTGGATGATGCCAATGCCACCTTCTTTGGCGAGCGCGATGGCGAGACGCGATTCCGTCACGGTGTCCATCGCAGCGGACAACAACGGAATCCGCAGCAAGATGCGCCGCGTCAGTCGCGTAGAGGTGTCGATCTGCGAAGGCAGCACCTCGCTCCAGGCAGGAACGAGCAGCAGATCGTCATAGGTCACGCCCAGCGGTACTTCGTCCTCGAGCATGTTCGCGCGCTCCGGCCCACGGGGCCGCCCATCCGCGTGCCCGGTGGTGAAGGGAAAGCGTATCCCTGTCTCACTTCTGTTCAAGCAGCGACGCGGCGACGGAACAGCAACGGCAGAATCCATTCCAGCAACAAGAGCCCAAGTGTCAGCATGGCCAATGCCGGCCGCAACGACGTGCACACGACCTCTGGTGGGAAAGACTCGATGTGGCCTTCATCCAACAAAGCTGCGCAAGGACGCCCAGGCGCATCCAAGAGTGCAGTCGCAAAAAGCCGCCCCGTGCTGCTCCTCCACCAACCCGGTTCCGGTGCCATGAAACCAGTGGCATCTTCGAGCGGAACGAGCACGCGACTCTCCCCACTCCCTTCGGCAGTGACGCTCGCAATTTCACCCTCAAACAGTAATAGAGGTGCCCCACTGGCGGTCGCTGGAGCCAAGAGCGCTTGACGCGGGAGAGCCAAGGCGCGCAGTGCAGCATCCAGCAGCAATGGAAATGCTGGTAGCGATGCAAGATTGTTGCTGCTGCGTTGCAGGGGGCAACTGAGCGCCACGTACTCCGCGGCTCCGGCACTGCCTCGCGATATCAGTGCTCCCGCGCTGGTGCGTGCAATCACGCGCACACTTCTTTCCGCCTCAACCGTTGGCATGGCAGGCATATCAAGGTCGGCGAAATCCAATCCCCGCAGCAGCGGATCTGTGCGATCCACCTCCAACAGAGCAGCGCGCACCAAGGGCGCGGGACCTTGCGTCAGCCCAACTCCCGGAGCACTGGAATCTACGAGGAGATAGCGCCCGCTTGGCAACGGCTGCGTGAGCTTCACGCCATGCAACACAACGACGTCGGCGGTAAAAGGCGTGTTGCCAAACTCCGCAGAAGTCATGCGCCCAGAGCGCAGGTGATCCACGCATTCACTCACAGAAAAATATGCATCGAGCACTTTGCTCGGCTGATCGCTGACCAGCAACAGCGCAACATGCCGACGCTCCGGCAAAGCGATGCAAACCACGTCATCCTGCGGAAAACAATCCGGCGGCTCCAAGTGCAGACTCAAGCGCTCTGCTGCTTTCGCAGGCAGCGTCAGACTTACGTGCGTACCCGCTTCCGTAGGCTGCAACGGCCACCCGCCGAGATCTTCTTGGCCAGCACGCAGCACAACACGACGCAATTCCCCCGCGCCGCGCACGAGAACATCGAGCCGCTCCAACCCATCCCGCTCGACTTGCACAATGCCAGCTTGCGGGCGCACATCGCCTGCGCGCAACCGCGTGACTCCAGCACTTTTCAGACGCGCGCGCATTTCAGAATCCACTTCGAACGGCGAGATCCACACAACGCGACGTGGTGCCGCGATTTGCTGCGCCAGCACCAACACAGGATTGAGATCGCGTCCTCCTCGCGGGCGTGGCGGGTCCGAGAGCGCAACATCGACTGCGGCATCAGCGCCGCAAGCTCCGGCCGCGGTGATCCCATCGCCGATGAAACCGAGCCCGACCGGCCCTTCATGGCGTGAATCCACAACGAGCGAGCGCGCTCGATCCAACACACGCTCCGCCAAAGTGCCACGCGCACCATCCAACGCTGAAGTTCCGAGCGACTGATCCAACAACAGCGTGGTGCTGCCGCGCCCTGCTTGCAACTCCAAGGTCTGCGGCCCAGCCCACAGCACCACGAGCCCCGCCAAGACCAACACCCGCAGCAGCAGCAAGAGTCGTCGCAGCCAACGCAACTCGCGACGGCGCACTCGCTCAAGAGCAATCTTCCACAGTGCGAGTGACGGGACTTGCAACAACGCTGCACGACGACGCAGCATTTGCACGCCAACGAGCACCAACGGTACGAGCAGCAAACACCACAACCGTTGCGGCGAGGCGAACTCGAAAGCACTTGGCGGCAGTCCCCACATGGTCAGTGCACCAAGACGCCGCGTCGTGCGAGCTGCAACAGAATGCCTTCTGCACCAGCAGCAATATCGAACGCAGAAACGCTGGCGCCGAGCGCAGTGAGCTTCTCAGTCCGCAAGGCGAAATGTTCTTCCAAAGTCTCGCGCCAAGAATCACGCACGTCGCTGTCGATGCAAGCTCTCAGTTCTTCATGGCTTTCAGCATCCTGCAGACGAACGTCTGCCCCGAGTGGCGGCGTGAGGTCTTCAGGATTGCGCAAGTGCACCACGTGCACTTCCGTTTGGCGCGACGCGATGAAGCGCACCAAACTGTCGAGGCCGTCGTCGTAGAGATCCGTGAACAAGACCGCCAAACCAGAGCGCCGTGCCCCAGGCAACACGCCAGCGAGGGCTTCGAGGCCCACACGACTCTCACCAGTACCCGCTTGTGTGCTCTGCGCACGAGCCAACAAGGCCGGCAAGGATGCACGGCTGCTAAAGGTCGCCGGTTCAGCTACTGGTGGCGATTCGCAACACGTCACAACGACACGACGCATCAGCGCGATGGCGGCCATGCACACCATCAGCTCGAGCGCCACTGCGAATTTCGGGCGCGGCTCCAGGGCCATGCTTGCGCTGCGATCCAGCACCAAGAGCAAGCGTGGCGCTTCTTCGGCTTCGTGTTCCTTCACGAGCAGCTCGCCCAAGCGCAAATAGACATTCCAATCGAGACGACGCGGGTCGTCGCCCACGCTGTAGGCCCGATGTTCGCGGAAGAGCAATCCTGCTCCCCGACGCGCGGCACTGTGGTCTCCGGGCTGGGCACCATGCGCGAGCCGACGAATCGCGAGATCGAGATGTTCAAGCCGTGCGAGCAGAGCCGCGTCCACAACCGGCGCAGCATCCATGCTCAACGAATCCCCGCGCCACTCTGCAAGCGTCGGAAGTAGCGTTCGATCAAACGCAGCTCGGCAGCATTCCACTTGGCACGCAAGCCTGTTCGTTCCGTTTGAGGCAACAGCGTGCTTGATCCAGCAGTAGACGCTTGCGCTTTGGGAGTTGGCGGAGCCGCGACCCCGCCTGCTTCGCGCTCATAGACATCCACTTCCTTATCCAGCGTGTTGCCTTCGCTCACGAGTGGCTTCACAGCCTTCGGCACCAGCGTGGCTTTCCCGAGCTCTTCCGCGGCGCCGAGCTTTACAGCACCACCGCCTCCGCCAAGGCCAAGCTTTGGCTGTTCCATCCCAGCACTCGTGGCGGCCTGTTGGCGTTCAAGCGTCACAGGCACCATGGCTTCTTCCGGAACGGCACTGCCCGCATCTGCAAGCGTGAAAGTGAGTGGTGCGCTACACACTTCAAAGTCAGCCCCAGAGGCCAGACGTGCCATAGCGCGCACTTCGAGACTCACCAATCCAGAGCCTTCCACACGCGCGGTGCGCAACAACTCGCGCAAGGAAATGCTGCTGGTCTCGCTTGCCCACGGGCCTTCACGAGTGAGCCGTGCTTGCGCATCAAGTCGCACTGGGCGTTGATCGCGCCCATAGCCTTGGTCAGCGCCGTCAAAACCGTCGCTGAACAGCGCGATAAAACGCACCGGAGTTTCAACGTCACTGGCACTGAGTTGCGTGAAGGTGATGTGCAACGGCTCATCTTGTCCTTGTGGCAGTACACGCCGTTCGAGCGCAAGACTGAGGTTTGCTTCCGGGTGAGCACCACTCGTTGCGCGTCCCTCTGCGGCTGCGTGCGCAGCAGCACTCTCGCTGCCATCAGGGGCACTCGTTGCCCTGGTCTGGGCTGTTAGCGACGCCACGCCCTGTGGCCACCAAGCAATCACGAAAGCCAGCAGCAGCCACACGGAGAGACGCAACAGGCCAGCTCGTGGCACGCGCAAAGCGCCAGGGTCGCGCTGCAAAGCCGCGGCGGCATGCGCCATCACCAAGGGTGCAAAACGCGCTTCCACCGTCAAACAGCGCAGCGCCATGAGAGCACCTGCACCATGACAGCGCGTATCCAAGTCGTGCAGCAAGCGCCTCATGTCAACGCCTTGGAAACTGCGCCAAACAGCGGCGAGCGCAATGCAGAGAAGACTCACGCCTGCACAACCGCTGGCTACGGCCGTGGGCAATTCAAGAAACACGGCGACTGCGGCCACCAACGCCGCGAGCGGTGCCGCACGCACACTCGAACGCACAGCTTTGTTCAGCGCCGCCCGACGAGCGTCACGCCGCAAAGCGCGCGCAAGCACAGGTTCTAAGAGATGTGCCGCCAACATGGCCGCATGTTACGGCAGCGCCGTAGCACGCGGAAGCGCTGCGCGTCAGCCTTCGACGCAGTCGAAATGCAGTTGCAGGCTCTCGTCGGCATTGGCCCAGACGAAACCAGGGTCCTTCTCCAACACCGCACGCACCGCAGCCACGGTGTCGCCGTGGCGTACCACCAGTTTCACAGCCGCTTCGCCAGCGCATCCGCTGCCCACGGCAATCGCGAGGCAACGCATGGCTGAATCCAACGACTTCAAAGTCGGCTCGGTGAGATAGAGCAGAGTGACACGGCTCGCACAGCGGCTCGCAAACTCGAGACCTGCCTTGGCGTGAGCGGCAAGCTCGCTGCGCGCGCTCAAAGGTACGACGAGATGCGCAATGCGGATGCGCGGATCGAGAAGGGTTGTAGTGGCCATGCTTCCCTCATCGGCAGATTTAGGGCAAAAAGGGAAGTCCCGGGGAAACTCTCACGAGAAGAAGGAAAAGGGAATGAATGAGGGAATTGCTGAGAGTTCTACGTGGAAACCACAACCCCGCGACTTCCTGAACCTGCGCCACCTGCCACCCTCGAATGATTGACACTCGGAGACAGGCGGATTGTTCGACCTTCCCTCTTCGGTCTGCTTCCCTGCAGGACTTGAGCGCCCGGGAGCAGATACCGTCCAAAGACGGCCGCATCGCGTCGTTTCTACGGTTTGACAGGCGCCGTACCAGCTCCGAAGCTGCTCACAGATGCCACCCTTGCTCGTCACAGAAGGCCTTTGCTACCGAGTCGGCCGCCAGCCGCTCGTCGTGGATGTGGCATTGCAAGTTCACGCCGGTGAAGTCTATGGAATGCTCGGCCTCAACGGCGCGGGCAAGACCACCACATTGCGCTTGATTACAGGACTCCTGCGCCCTGACGCTGGGAAGGTTCATTTTTGTGGCAACTTAGTCACCCGCGCCGAGCATCGCCGGGGCCTTGCCAGCGTGGTCGAAGCGCCTTCATTCATTCCCGCGCTCGGCTGCGTCGACAATGTGCTCGTCTTTGCGCGCTTGCATGGTCAATGCGCTGCCAGCGAAGCCCGCGCGGCTCTCACCCGCATGGGTTTGGACGCAACTGATCACCGCGCCGTGCGCACATGGTCCCTCGGAATGAAACAACGCCTCGCCCTCGCGATGGCCATGGTGACGCGACCAAAACTCTTGGTGCTCGATGAACCTGCCAACGGGCTCGATCCGGCAGGCATCGTGGAACTGCGCGGCTTGTTCCCCAAACTCGCGCGCGAAGAAGGCACAGCCGTGCTGCTTTCCTCACACCTGCTTGATGAGATCGAGCAATGTTGCAGCAGCGTTGGCGTGCTGCGCGCTGGTCGCCTCGTGCTTCAAAGCCCCTTGGCCAAACTCCGCGAGCGCGCCGGTTGGAGAGTCCGACTTTCCGATGCGAAGTTGGCCTTGCAGCGCTGCGCCGCGGCTCTTCCCGGCGAAGTGTTGCGCCAAGACGCAGACGCCACAGTGCACATCGCACGGGGCGCACTGCCCGCAGACGCACTGCTTGCGCGCCTCGTCAGCGCCGGCGTTCCGGTGTGCAGTTTCGAACCGGCCTCAGGGCTCGAAGATGTGTTGCTCGGACGCGCAGAGGTCAAGGCATGAAAGCTGTACTCGCCGTCACGACACTTTCACTGCGCGCCCAACGCGCGCGACTGTTGCCACGCTTGCTCTTGCTTGCAGCGCCCTTCGCTGGCGTCGGCGCAGCGCTTGCGGCTAACGGAGAACAAGACGAAGGCGTGCGTGGTCTGGCCGATGCACTGTTGCTGTTGTTGCCAGGCATCACCCTAGTTTCCGCCGCGCTAGGCAGCGCCGTCTTGCGCGGCGAGCGTGGCGAAGATTCCCTGCGCAGCGTGCTCTTGGCGCCGATCTCTCGCTGGAAGATCCTCTTAGGCTTGATGCTGGGCGCGCAGGCTTGGGCTTTGATGGTGGCCGCACTCAGCTGTGGAAGCGCTGTGCTTGCCATGCTGCTGCAGCGGACCTTCGGTGACATCGCACCGGGCGGCATGTTCATCACCGCGAGTGCCACTGTGAATCACCAAGCCACACAACTTGCGCCCTTGTGCCTCGGCATCGTGCCTGTCGCTGTGCTGGCCGGTGTTTTCGGAGCGACACTCGTGGAAGATGCCCTCGTCGCGTTCCTCGTGGCTGGCGCGGTGCTGCTGTTGCCTGCACTTTGGACACATGAAAACGGACTTGCTTTCGCGCCCTATGCCCTCGTCGATCATGCACTCCTAACGCTGCGCGATTTGGGCGAAGGCCGTACCGAACACGAAGCGCAGGTGGATTGCCTTGACTACACCTTGCGTCACCTACGAGTTCACGCGTCGTGGGGCCTCACGCTCTTCTTCGCAGCGCTCGCCCGATTCAATAAGCCGAAGCGCGTATGAAGGCGTTGCTCATATTTTTGTGCTGTGCGCCTTGGGTTCTTTGCCAGAGCCTGAAATCCGAAAGCGTTGCGTTGCCGCCCGATGTGAATGTTGACGATTGGTTTCTGGTGGATGCCGATGGTGACGGTGTGCGCGAATTGCTGTTGGTGGATGCAAACCAGCACCGCTTGGTGCTGTTGAAAGCGCCATGGACCAAGGCGGAGCGGCGCGACATCCCTTTGCCGAATGATGTTGCGGCGTTCAGTTTCGTGGATCTTGCAGACCCGCCCGGAGAGGATTTGTTGCTGTTGACTGCGCATGGTGCCTCGCTGCTGGCTGGGATGCGAGGTCCGCCACAACCATGGCTGCAGATTGAGTTGCTCTTGCCCGCGATGCCGCGCGGTGCGCCGCGGTGTCATGAATGGGCGCGCGATCACAATGGTGATGGGTGGGACGATGTCTTGTTGCCTGGGCTCGATCATGAATGGCTGGTCTTCAACGACGCCCATGGCGCTGCAGGAACCAAACTCGCACTGACACCAGCAGCGACCTTCCGCCTCACACGCACAGCAACGGGCGCTTTCCAAGAGCAGGCTGTCCGAGCACGCGCCGGTTTGCTGCGTCGCCCGGCGACACCCTCACAACCTCTGGCTGTAGTGCTGACTTCGCGCGGCGTGGAGCACTTCACAGCGGCAACGGCAGCGCTTGATGTGTTGTTCGAACTGCCTGGCAAGCCTGCTCAGTCCTTCGGCTTCGTCGAACGCGTGGAGTGCAGCGTCGCCGCTCTCGAACCCGGCACGGATGACGCGCTCTTGGTCGCACGCACGCGCGCTGAAGAAGGCCGCATCCCGGAGCCGCGCACAGAACTCTTGCTCTACCGCCAAGGGACGCCGCAACCTGCGGGCGCGCTCTTGCTTTCCGGCATGTTGTCCACGGGCCCCGATCTTGTTGACGTGAATGGCGACGGCAAGCTGGACTTGGCGCTCACGCTCGTCGCCTCGGGCGTGCGCGGAGAACTGCAACGCGCCATCGGTCGTTGTCCTGTCACGTTTCATTTGTACTTGCATCGCGGCGGCGGCATGCCATGGCCGCGCTCTCCTGATTTCTCGCTCACCGACATCGTGGATGCTGCGAGCTTCGATCGCTGGGGTTTACGCCATCGTGTGTTCCTCGCGGGCGACATGGATGGCGATGGCCTGCAAGAGCTTGCCCGTGTGCGTCCCAAAGGTGATGGACTGCTCGTCGAATTGCGCCACGGGCGACGCGGACAAGGCGGTCCATTTGACGAAGAGGTTCTCGGCTCGTGTGTGATCGAAGGCAATGTCAGAGCCTATGCCGCAGTGAGTCTCGGCAAGTCGCCTGCCGTCATGCTGCGCTACGACAAGCACTACACATTTTTGACTTGGCAGCGCTGATGCTGACCTGCTCCCCGAAAAGTGGCTCACGCGCCGCTCTTGAAGAAGCGCAAACGCAACGGCCCGGACGAGATCATCAAGAAGCTGCGTGATTCTGCATTGGCCGCGGGCCAATGCGAAGATTTGGCCAAAATCTTGCAGCGACTGGAAGTCAGCGAGCAGACCTACTACCGCTGGAAGCAGCAGAACGGATGACGGACGCACGCTGAAGTTTCTCGCGGTGGCCATTCGCGCTTGGCTTGCACGCACTGGCATCTCACGGCCAAATAGCTCACCGCAGGTTTCCGTTTCGAGTGCAACAACAATCATCCTCACTCGAGCTTGGGCTACAAAAGCCCGCACGAGTTTGCCGCTGGGTGTGCGCCCTTCGGCTCCGCTACGCTTTGCCTGCGGGCGCACACCCGCACTGTTTCCCAACCCGTTTCACTCTCATAGCGAGTGGACCAAAGAATGGGGGCAGGTCACCGCGTCGGACGTCGCCTGCACGAACACGCTCACTTGCCGGTCCGGGAAGCTGATGACCACGTCGGCGACCATCCAAGAAGGATTCCGGATTCCGAGGATCTGAGCGTACAAGTCTCGGTCGTGCATTCCGAGAGATCACGTCCGACTCTTGGTCCTCACGACGATGCCGCCCCGCCGCAGGCTGCGTATCATTCCCGGCTCGCCCTGAGAGCGGAATTAGTATCCGCTATGAGCTTCTGAGCTTGCTGAAGCTCTTCGTTGAATCGAGGGACTCGGCCGCCATCGTCCAAGAAGTCTCGATGGTCGCCCATCGTAAACCGTGCCTCCGCGCGCAGTGCTTTGAAGGCTTTGGAGTCCGGGTGAGACGCGATTGGCGTCAGCGCTGCTTGAATGTCCTCGAGAAGCCCCTGGGACATTCCCGGATCCCGCAGTAATGCTTCCATAGCGCCTTCGACCGTGAGACGAGTGCCTCGCGGCTCAATGAAAAACACTAGGGCGCAGCCTTCGTTGGCGCTGCCCGCCGGGGCTCGGAATGCCGCAATCCGCGCGAAATCGAAAATCCCGAGCAGCCTCTTGCGCAGGGCGACGCCAAGGGCTTCGGTCAACACCTGCCAAGAAGCGGGCGACCCCGATGTGGGGCGCTGCTCCAAGCTTCCGTACTTCCGATTGCTCCATGGCCCGCTCAGCAGC
>SIAO01000004.1 GCA_009691765.1 Planctomycetota bacterium
GAGTTGAAGACGCATGGAGAGCTCGAGTGGCTGCCAAGTCAATGGCATAGGAAACCCTCACACGCTGACGTGAAGTACCCACGTCCCCCAAAACGCGGAGCAGGACACAGGCGTTACGGCCTGCATCCCATTCCTGCGTTTCGAGCGAGAGAGAGAGTGGAGTCTTCCTGTCGAGGGCTTTCCCTTCCGACAGCTTCATTCTCGGACAAGGCCGCGCAAACTTGAGCGCGCCCGGGGGGGCTCGAACCCACAACCTGCGGATTCGAAGTCCGCTGCTCTATCCAGTTGAGCTACGGGCGCTCGGTGTGGAAGTATAGGGGCCATCACCGCAAACACTCCAGCCCCACCACAACATCTGGGCGTGATAGGCGTTCTCCATGAAGTTCATCCTTCCAATGATTGTTGGTCTTTCTGTGTTCCTTCAAGCCCAAAACCCCGTGCTGAGCAGTGTGACTCCGAACACTGTCACAGCCGAAGCATCCTCTGCCACCCTGCTCCTCAGCGGCTCAAACTTCTCGCTGAATGGCACCGTAGGCTGCGGTGCGCGCGGGCTGCCGTTCACTTTTCTCAGCACCGTCTCTGGGCAGGTGACGTTGCCTTCCTACGACCTCCCGACCGGGCGCACTTTGCTGCTGCTCGGCCCCGGTGGAGCAATCAGAACCTGTGGCGACAACATTAGCGGGCAGTTGGCCATGGCGATGTCGTTGCGCGCAACCTCTTCAGCGTGATGCCGTTCCTTACAGCGCGCGCCATTGCCGCTGGCACATTGTTCCTTGGGCCCTGGGGCATTCCTTATGCAACTTGACACAACACCTACGGCCAGCTTGGTGACGCCAGCACCATCACGAGCACTTTCCCTGTTCAAGTGCTGTATCTCGACCTCACGCCAGTCACACTTATCACTACTGCGCAGCAACCATCGACTTTCACTGTGACCACCAACGCTGCGCTCGAACATGCCGGGCTGACATATTTGAATGTGTTCTCGGCAGATCCGCTGAACGCAAGCAATCCCTACCTCGGCGGCTGGTTCGGGCTGCACATCGCCTACGACGACGTGATCTTCTACATCAACGCGGGCTTCCCTCCGTTCGTGGGCACACTCGACGCGCTTGGATATGCCAGCGCGTCACTGACCCTGCCGTTGCCACTGTTGGCAGGCTTGCAAATCTTCGGCGTGTCCACGGTGTGGGATCTCTCTACCGGCATCTACACCGGATTCAGCCCCATCACCGCTTTCACCTTCTGAACTAGGTGCACAATTCAACGTGCCGTGGTGGTGATGCCGAGCCCGCGCGTGGGTTCGCATTCAAACAACACCACCACAGCCACGCGCTCGAGCGGCGCTAGGAACGGAGCTCCACTGAGCGTCACGCCGTTGCCGTGCCAGAGCACCTCCGACCCCGCGATGGGCAGCAGCGAAAACTCGTCGAGCACCGCGGCATGCACGACATTGTTGCGCTGTCCGTAGAAATCGAAGGCGATATCCAAGCCTTGCAGTGCTGCGACCGGACCTGTGCCTGAGTTCTCGACCCAAAACATCACTCCAGCATCGCCTTGGAAAGGCAGCACCTGTGTCGCCACAGGCATGTTTGGATCCACCACCACGGGCATGGCGATGTCCACTTCAGGAGTCCACGGTGGCGCGGCAGAGAACACAAAGGAAATGCGCACGTTGCTCGCGGTCGCCACACCCAAGGTGCTGATGCTGAATGGAACGGTTGAGGAATGCGTGAGCGCGATGATGTTCACGCGTGCCTCACCCACGCCAGCGTTGTTGAATTCAAACTTCTGAGTGCCCACATGGAGCTGGTGCATACGCGGCGCGCTGCCACTGCACCCCGGCGCTGGTTCGATGCGAATGGTGAGGTCGTTGGCAAGAAAACCCGTGTTGTTCTGCAGGCGACCGATGGCCGCTGGCGAAGTGATTCCAGCAAGCGCCAGAGTGGGCAGATCGATGGCCGCTGCCCCTCCGGTCACACTCACCGTGCCGAGAATGGCGGGCTGGGCCCAGAGCGAAGTGGCGAACAGAATGGTGCACAAGACATGACGCATGGCGCTTCCTCCGTGGAGCCGGGGCTCCGGGAGGAAGAGGACAGCTGCAGTGGCCGGAGCAACGGTGCTTAGGAACTGCGCAGGGAAAAGCCACGGGGCGAGCCTTTCGACCCACCCCGCGTTGAACGCACCCAGGAGGAGTTGAACCTCCAACCTTCTGATCCGTAGTCAGATGCTCTATCCAATTGAGCTATGGGTGCAGAGCGCGGCGATTCTACGGAGCAGCGCGGCGCGTTCAAGGCTGCGCAAAGAACTCGCAGAAAAACACGCTTTCAGGCGTAAAGCGGATAGGCCTTGCAGAGCGCGTGGACTTCGCCCCGAACCGCCGCGGCGACGCCCTCGTCGATGGGCGCGCTGAGCACGCGGTCCATGAGACGCGCGATCCTGCGAAAATCCTCGACCTTGAGCCCACGGCTGGTCATAGCTGGGGTGCCCAAGCGGATGCCGCTGGTGACCAACGGCGAATTGCGATCGAAAGGCACCATGTTCTTGTTCACGGTGATTTCGGCACGCGAGAGCGCCTCTTCGGCAACCTTGCCCGTGACGTTGCGACTGGTGAGGTCCAAGAGCATCAAGTGGTTGTCGGTGCCGCCAGAAACGATGCGGTATCCGAGGCTCGTGAACTCGGCGGCCATGGCCTTCGCGTTGGCCATCACGCTGCGGCAGTACTCGCGGAAATCCGGGCGCAGCGCTTCGCCGAAAGCCACGGCCTTGGCCGCAATGATGTGCATCAGCGGCCCGCCTTGCACGCCTGGGAACACGGCGGAATCTAGGAGCTCGGACATCATCTTCAAACGCCCGCTCTTGGGCGCGGTCTTGCCAAAGGGGTTTTCGTAATCCTTGCCGAGCAGCAACATGCCGCCGCGCGTGCCGCGCAGAGTTTTGTGCGTTGTCGTGCTCACTACATGGCAGTGCGGCAGTGGGTCGTTCAGAAGCTTCGTGGCGATCAGCCCCGCGGTGTGCGCCATGTCCATCCACAAGAACGCGCCCACTTCATCCGCGATAGAACGGAATGCGGCGTAGTCGAAATCGCGCGAATAAGCACTGGCGCCGATGGAAATGAGTTTGGGCTTCACGGCGAGTGCTTGCTCGCGCACCTTGTCCATGTCGATGCGCCCTTCGAGTGGGCCATCCGCTTCGACGCCATAGAACTCCGCGTTGTAGAGCAACCCCGAGAAGTTCACGGGCGATCCGTGTGTCAGGTGCCCGCCGTGAGCGAGGTTCAATCCAAGCAGCGTGTCGCCGGGTTTCAAGAAGGCGAGATAGATCGCCATGTTGGCGCTGGCACCCGAATGCGGTTGCACATTCACCCAAGCGGCACCGAAAAGTTCCTTGGCTCGCGTGCGGGCCAAGTTCTCGGCATCGTCCACATGCACGCAGCCGCCGTAATAACGCTTGCCCGGCAAGCCTTCGGCATACTTGTTGGTGAGCACGCTGCCCGCAGCTTCCATCACGGCGCGCGAGACAAAGTTCTCGGAAGCGATGAGCTCGAGGCCTTCTTCTTGCCGCACCAATTCGCGTGCGATGCAAGCTGCGATGTCGGGATCTTGTTCGTGAAGTGCGCTCATGCTCGGTCTCCTTGGGCGCGCGCAGGATAGCGACGCGCCCGCGGAGTGAGAAGCGCTTCAGCGCACTGGCGGCGGTTGCGACCCATCCGGCAGAGGCGGAGCTTCTTTCTGATCCGGGAGGTCGCCCCAAATGCCCCAAGGCTTCCACTTGCGCGGCGCTTGGCGGCGATCGGTCTGGATGTGGCCATACAGCGGGGTCACATCTTCGTCGTAAGCAACACGACCATTCACCCACGCTTTTTCAACAAAGGCGCGGTAGTCGAGAGGCTCGCGATCCATGAGCAACAAGTCTGCGTCCTTGCCGGGTTCGAGGCTGCCGATGCGGTCGGCCACTTGCAAGAACTCTGCCGGAGTCAGCGTGATGGCGCGCAGAGCTTCGGCGTCGGTGGCGCCGCCGCGCACAGCAAACGCCGCTTCGAGATGCAAACCCATCAAGTCGCGACCGCCGAGCAGCGTCGTGCTGATGCCGGTGTTCAAAGTCAAGACCGCCCAAGGAACTCCGGTGCGTTGCATGATGGCCGGAGTGTCGATGCGCCAGCCATGCGGAGCGCTCACATTCAAATCGGTGTAGGGCCGTGTGCCGCGTACGCCGAGGCCACGCGGCAACAACACCACACCTCGTGCGTGACGCCCAACTTCTGCGGCGACCGTCCACGCTTCTTGTGCAGTGTGCAAAACCACAGGCACATCGAACTCCGCAGCAAGGCCCAACGCGTGCTCAATGTGGCGGCGGTTATCGGCGTAGTAGAAAACTGGAAGATCGCCGTCCATCGCGTCGGCCAAAGCGACGCAGACGTCATCCGTCTTGGGTTCTGCCGCGTCTTTCTTGCCGCCGGCAAGTTCTTTCAGCCACGCTTTGCGCGCAGCACGATGTTTCTTGGCGCGTTCGAACAAGTCGCGCTGTTCAGCAATCGCTCCTCCGCCCCCCTGCACCGGTGAATTGAGATACAGCGCTGCTGGCTCGCGTAGCGCAAAGCCCTCTACGGTTCCATGCGTGAGCTTGCCGACCGTGCCACCAACTACGCCCGTGTGCGAACCCGTGAATGCGCTGCCAGAGAAACCGAACAAGCCGCCGAAATCCGCCATGCCGCCAGATTCGTGCGCGCTAGTGATGCCGTTGGCGAGCGCGAGCACCATGAAATCGGCATAGGGATCGAAACGATGCTCCGCCTTTTCCTTACCGCTGGAATTGCGCAAGCCGAGCGGACCCTTCGCAGCGATGGCCACGAAACCAGGGCAGACATGCTTGCCGCGCCCATCAATGACTTCCGCGTCAGCAGGAATGCTGATGTCGCGACCAACATCGGCGATCTTGGTGTCTTTCAGCAAGATGGTGGCGTCCAGCAGCACAGGCCCGCTGACGGTGTGAATCGTGGCGCCTTTGATGGCTACCCACTTAGCTGTGGATTTCGCGTCCGCAGCGACCGCAGTCTTGGCGCTGTCTGCGGGTTTGGATTCCGCGGGCTTCGCATCTGCCGGCTTCGTTTCGGGCTTGGCCGGCTCGGCCTGAGCCAGCAGCGGCAACGACAGCAAAAGTGTCGCCAAGAGCATGAAGGTGCCGCGCATCAGTTTTTCTCCACGGTCACAGGGTGAATCTCAGTGCCACCGACAACCACATGCAACAGCTTGGTCGCTGGATCGAAGGGCTCGCCGTCGAAGAAGAGCAAGTCCGCTGCGCGACCTGCTGCGAGCGAACCCACACTGCCACCGAGACCCAACACCTCTGCCGGCGTCAACGTGATGGCGCGCAACGCGTCAGCGGAATCCATGCCATGGCGGATAAGTTCAAGCACCTGCCCACGGAACTCCATAAGACCAGCGACCGAGCGCTGTTCTGGTAGCAGTGCAAGCGGGATTCCTGCATCCAGCAGCATCACTTGAGTGCAGCGCCGTGTGGCGACGAAGGGCACTTGGCTGAGCTGCGGCGACAACACCACTGTGAAACCGAGGCGCTTCAACTGTGGGAGCACGCGCCACATGTCTGGACCACCGCGAATGGGGTTGCCTGTGAACAGCAAAGCTGGTTTGAAGGCAACTTCCGCTGCGAAAATCGCCTCTGCATGCAAGAGTGAAGCGGCGCTGGAGAGTGCCAGCAAACTCGGCATCTTGGCGTTGAGCGCGTCCACAAGCGGCATGAGTTTCGGATCTTGGGCGGGTTCCTTGAGTGCTTCCTTCTTCGGCTCCTCAGGCTTCTTCTCGCCTTCCTTCGGAGCTTCCGCTGGCTTGGCCTCCGCAGGTTTCACTTCTGCGGGCTTACTTTCCGCCGCAGGCGCGTCCTTCTTGCCCTTTTTGAAGGCATCCAAATCTGTGATGTACTTGCGGGCCTTCTCGAGTGTCTTCAAGAAGAACTCGCGCGTGGCAGTGCCAGGCTCGAAAGCCAAAGCAAGAGCTGCCTGATCGTCGCGCACGAGAGCACCCACATCAGGCAGCGTGCGTGCTGGCGTCAGCGGCTTGACCAGCGAGATCATTCCGGAAACACCGCCGCCCGAAGGCATGAGCGCCACTGTCGTGAAGCCGGATTCCGCAAGTTGCCGCAATTCCTGCACCGTGGGGTCGAGCCGCCCGCGCATGGTCTCATCGCCCTTCAACGCGGTGCCTGACAAATCCATGCGTTCCGCCGCGCCGAAAAACTGCGCTGCTGGGTGCACGAAACCTGGCGTCACCACCATGGAGCGCCGTTCAATGCGCTTCGCCGCAGCAGGAACTTCCGTGCTGCTCTCGGGGCCGACGGCTGTGATTTTGTCACCGCTGATGAGAATGACCGCGTTGTCCACGGCGGCACCACTGACGGTGTACGCGCGACGCACGAACCACGCCGTCTGCGGCTCGCTTGTTGTGGACGCATCGGGCTCCGCTGCCGCAGCTTCAGCGGGCGGCGGGTCTTGAGCCCACAACGCGCCACCAATGCAAAGCACGGCCACCAGCCGCAGCACCCTAGAAACGCTGTCCATCGCGTGCGGCGTCATAGGCCACCTTTCCATTCACCATAGTGATTCTGACCTTCGAGCGCGGATCGAAAGGATCGCCGCTCCAGAGCACGATGTCGGCATCCTTACCAGCTTCGAGCGAACCCACGCGCTTGTCGATTTGCAACATCTTCGCGGCGTTGATCGTGAGGCCCTTCAACGCCACACCTTCAGGCAGGCCATGCCGAATGGCCATCGCTGCCTGAAATGGAAGTTCTTCTTGCGGCACCACCGGCGAGTCGGTGTTCACACCAATGCGATCGGAACTCACGCCCAACCAGTACCAACTTGCAGCGAGGCCATAAAAATGTCCGTCATTGGGGCTAAGCCAGAAGATGCGCGGGCCGCACGCGGCGGGCACACCCAACTCCACCGCCAAAGGTGCATTGATAAAGCCGTCGAACTCGCCGTGATCAATCACGATCTTCAGTTTCAAATCGCGCGCCAACATGCGCAGCGTGCTCTGCACCACTTGGAAGATCTGCGTGTGCACCGCGCAGGGATACTCGCCACGGAACAAGCCGCGCAAATACTCGTAACGCGCATCCTTCGCAGGCGCTTCGCCCTTCCCTGCTTCGAAGGCCGTCCACGCGTCGTGATACGCCTTCCCCTCCAGCAGCACATTGCGAATCATCCAGTTCATGCCCATGCGACCAGAACCGAGGTCGCCATTCCCGCGCTCAGGATTGCCGGCTTGCGCGATCTTCAGCGCGCCAGGAAAGCGCACCACCACTTCATCCGGCTTGTCGCCAAAAGTCTTGATGATGACGCCGAAGCCGCCCATGTTCGTGCCGGATCCGGGAATGGAGAGCAGCGTCGTGACACCGCCAGCGCAAGCAATGCGCATCTCGGCCGAATTCATCTCGATGTTGTCGAGCACACGCAGTTCCGGATTCACTTGATAGACGATGTCGTGAAGATCTGAAGCGCCAGTGTGATTGTGGAGGTCGATGAAACCCGGGATGACGCGGTGGCCGCTCGCATCAATGACGCGATAGCCCGCTGGCACTGCCAGCACACCCGCTGCGCCAACGGCTTCAATCTTCCCGTCCTTCACGAGCACGATGCCTGCGTCAATAGCAGGACCGTTCATCGGAAACACTTGGCCACCAGTGATGGCGAAGCAGCCTTCTTGCTCCAGCGCCACGGGCCCCACTTGGGCCAACAGCGGCATGCAAGACACCAAAGTGAGCAGCAAAATTTGCTTGAACATCAGCGTGCCCCCCCATCCACAAAACGCCCGCCCACCATGACGCGCAGAATGCGCGTAGCAGGTGCGAACGGAACGCCACTCAGAATCACGAGATCCGCATCGCGGCCATTCTGGATGGCGCCGAATCGTGCTTGCTGGCCCAACACCATGGCTGGCCAGCGCGTCAACATCTTCAAAGCGTCATCGGCGTTCATGCCTTGTTGCACCGCGTGAGCCGCAGAGGCGTACAGCCCCGCTCCTGATGCACCAAGTCCGCGCATCATCACGGGAATGCCAGCGCGCGCCACGTGCACCACCGCTGGCCAATCCTTGCCTTCCACTTGCAAAACAGGAGCGCCGCTCGGTGCGTACGCAACGCCCTTCTCTTTCAGCAAGGGCAATAAAGCTGGCAAGTTTTCCGAACTCAGCAGCACCACGCGCATATCCAACTCATCGCGCAGCAGCGCAATCAACCCGCGCGCCATGCGCTCCGAAGCCACCGAGAGATACAGCGGCGCTTCGCCAGCGAGCACAGACTTCCACGGCTCCATCGACGGATTCTTGCGCGGAGCCTTGGGCTTGTCCTTGGGTTCTGCGGGCTTGGTTGCCGCTGGTGCCGCTGCCGCATTTGCTTCCTTTCCGTCCTTCGCAGGAGCCGCCGCTGCTTTGGACTCCTTCGCGGGAGCCGCTGCTGCTTCCTTGCCGTCCTTCGCGGGTGTTGCGGCAACTGCAACCACGAACGGTGTCGTGCTGCGTTGCAACAAAAAAGTCGCAGCCGCTTCGCCCTCGAGCGTGGCCGTGCCCTGCCACTCCGAGCGCAGCAGCGCACCGCTGGCCACGAGCTTCTTGGTGCCCAAAGTGCCTTCGATGCTAAGCACTCCGTCCACGATCTTGGCGCTGCCCTCAAAGGGATCTTTGCCTTCCAACTTCACGATGGCCGTGAGCGCCTCTTTGCGTTTCTCGAAGCGCAATTCAGCGCTCGCGCGTCTGCCGTCCAATGAGCCAGACCAAACTTGACCGCGCCAAAATCCGCCGAGTGCTTCGCGCAGTTCAGGAGCAACAGAGGGCGTGACGCTGTGCGCAATAGCGGTAGCGCCAGCAGCAGCCGGGTTCTTCTCTTGCCACGCGGCGAGATCTTTGTCGTACTTCTCAAAAGCCTCGAAGTATTTCTTCACGCCGTCGATTTGTTTCCGCAGACGATCCACTTCTTCAAGCGACCAACGAATGGTGCGGTAATCGCAAACGATGCCCGCAACCGGCAGCACCACCGGGCTCGGCTTCACGTCACCAGCTTTCACCACCGACAAGGTCCCGCTGATGTTGCGCCCGCCACCCGGAATGAGCACCAAGGTCGTCACGCCTGAACGCGCCGCCGCGGTCACGTCAGCTTGAGTGGCATCGAAGAGCGTTGATGGTTGCGTTTCCAGCCCAAGGGCCGGGAGTGTCGCCGCAGGTTCCACTTCGCCTTCGTCATCACGCAAGTTGCGGATGCCGCTTTGCGTCCCGGAATCCACGAAGCCGGGGACCACCACCGCATCGGGCATATCTACGATTTTTGCGCCTGGCGGAATCGTGACACCCTTCCCAACTCCGGCGATCTTGCCGTCCACGACAAGCACGATGCCATCGTCGATGCTGCTGCCATCGCCATGCATGATCTTCACACCGCGCAGCGCGACCATTCCAGAATCAGTCTCTGCGCCACCGTGCACCAAGCGTCCGCGCGCAACGACCGCTACAGGGCGTGCTGCCGGCAACAATGGATCGCGGTCATACAACGCAAGGTCTGCCACTGCCCCTTCTCGAATCACGCCGGCGTCGATGCCGAGCACCCGCGCCGCTTCACTGGTTACAGCGCGCAGCACCCGTGTGTTGTCGAAATCAGCCGCTACATGTTGGCCCGCGTACCAAAGCAAGTCGCTCTCGGCGCCACCTTCGGGCACAGCGAGCGCAACAGGCACACCTGCTTGCACAAGCAACGCAGCAGCATTGGGTCGTTCTTCCAACTTGCGCAATTGCCGTGGATCAGAGCCCGGCAGCGTGCCTTGCTCCAACACCACCGACGCTTTTGCGCGCGCCAATTCTGTTGCGAGTTTCCAGGCTTCACGCCCGCCTTCGATCACCAACCCCGTCCCGGCATCGGCCGCGAGCTCGATGGCCAAGCGGATTTCGGCTTCGCTGTGAGCGCGCACGCGCAGCGCAACTTTGCCCGCAATGACGCCGCTCATCGCGGTCAAAGCACCGCAATCGTCTTCATCCCAATCGCCTTCAGCACCACCAGCATGTTTGCGGGCTTCGTCGAAAAGTTCGCGCAAAGCCACGGCAGCGCCGCCACGAGTGCGCGGCAACTGACGCTCCACTTGTGGGCGGTTTTCAGGGCCCGGCGGAACTGCAGGCACATACAGCGCTGGCGGATTCCACGCGCCGGGTGTGAGCACAGCATGCACAGCACTAATACCTGTAAGCACGCCGCCACCAGCATTCACGGGCCCGAGCGACACTGCCGAGCCGGTGCCGGGCACGAGGCGTTCGCGTCCGGGTGACAACCAAGCTGTCGTGATGCCCGAGAACAGCGCGCGCTGACGAGCGAATGCGTCGTAGGCGTCACCCGCTCGCACCTGCGGAAACACGGAGCGCTCACTCGCCTGCATAGCCGCGATGCTCACGGAATCCGCGAGAACAAGGCCCGGGAGCAACACGCCGCCTGCAACACTGAGTTCCTTCGCACCATCTGAAGCCAGCGAGGCATCGCCGATGGTGACCACGCGTCCATCGCGCACCAAGACAGAACGGTGCTCTTGGAATGCGGTGCCGTCAAAAAGCGACACATCGCGAATCAGAAGCGTGGTCGGTTCTTGTGCTGCTACGAAGGCCGCAAGACAAAGCAACGCTGCGAAACTGCGCAGCGCCATCATTTACCAGCCCCAAAGATCTCGGTGAGTCGCGGGTCTTTACTGCGCTCGTAGGCCACCTTGCCACCGATGATTCCAACCTCCACCCAAGCGCGTCCGCTCAAGGGGTCGTCGGTCAACACGAGAATGTCGGCGTCCTTCCCGACTTCGAGACTGCCCTTGCGTGCACCGAGGCCAATGGCGTCTGCTGCATCGCAGGTGACTGCGGCGAGCGCTTCTTCGCGACTGAGCCCGGCGCGCACCAGCGACGCTGCTTGATACCAAAGGTAACGGCGACCAAGCGACGATGGCGCCGTGGTGACCGCGAATTTCACTCCGGCCTTCTTGAGCAACTGCGGCAAGTTGCGAATCACTTCTTCGCCCGTCTCAGGATCTGTTTCACGGAACTCGAATTCGCTATCGAGAATCACGGGCATGTTCTTGCCTGTGAGCAGCGGGAAAGCGCGCCAAGTGCCGCCACCGAGCACGAGCCGTGCTTTCAGTTTGTATTCTTCGACGAGACGCAGCGCTTGGTCCACGTCCGCTGGTGTGCCGCAAGCAATCCACGCGGGGATCTCGCCGCGCAACATGCGAGCGAGTTCGCGTTTGCGTCGATCGAGTTGAAAGGCTTCAAGATCGAAACGCACATTGCCGCTGGCAGTCGCACCACTTTCCGCTTGCTTGCGTTCCATGTGTTGCTTGGCGTCATCCAGCGCAGCACGCAGCTTGGCAAGATGCGCCGCGCGATTTCCCGCCGAAGGAATGAGCGACAACTTCATCCCAGCGTTGTCAGACTGCAGCAAGTCCTCCACCACCAAACCGTGAGGACGCAAGATGACTCCCGTGCCTCCGATGATGGTGCGCTCGCCGGGCATGAGCGCGATGGTCAGATGCCCATCTCGCAAACAATCCTCGAAGAATGGGCGACTCGGGTCTACGCCGTCCAACACGGAGATGTAAGGCGTCACCGGCACCATTTCGTTGGTGCGGTCCATGCCTTCACTCGTGTGCGCTAAAACAAAGCCCGGCATGACGACGCGACCGCGTGCGTCTACCACGCTCGCGCTGCCGTCCGTCGTCAAGCCCTTGCCCACAGCTTCGATGCGCCCGTTGCGTACGAGCACATCGGCTTCAGCAAGTTCGGCGCCTTTGCACGGGATCACCTTGCCACCGCGTATGAGCACGTCTTGCCCGCATGCGGCAGCAGCGACAACGCACAACACTGCAATGAGTTTGAGATTCACGGCTCACTCCCCTTTCGCGGCAAGCGGCCGCACCACAATTCGACCCTCTTCCATCACCAGCACTGGGCGACTGCCTGGCGACAGAGGATCGCCGTTGAACACCACCAAATCAGCATCCTTGCCCGCTTCCAGCGAACCCTTATTGGCTGCGATGCCGAGAATGCGCGCTGGCTCCAGCGTCAACATGCTCAGCGCTCGCGCTGCATCGAGGCCGTCCCGCACCGCGAAACGCGCGTAGTCGATCAAATGCACACCTTCTGTATCGCCACCACTCGCAAACGCGCAGAGCACACCGGCGCGCACCAACTCGCGGGCCTGCGTGGTCACGGGAATGCGATTCCTATCGGTGCTCACGACACCGGCACCAACGCCGGGCGCCATGCAACAGTCTTGACCGAGATCGAAAAGGCCCTCTTCACTTGTATCGATCGGGTGCGTCATGCCGGTTTGTGCGAGTGCTGCGAGGCGTGCGCGGACTTCTGGCGTGACCTCGTGAAGATGCCCAGCATGATCGTGATCGTGCTCATCAAGCCCACCGCGCCCGCGGCGCTGCGCGTACTGCGGCCAATGTTGTTCGCCCAACAGCACCGGAACGCCACGGGCTTTCAGTTCGAGCGCCGCAGCCGAAGCGCGCACCGCACCGGCGCAGATGTTGCGTGGAATCTGCAGCTCTTCGATGAGCCGCAGCGCCGTCCAGATTTCCTTTTCGGTTTCCGTGTACCAGATCACCGTCGTTGTGCCCTTCAAAGCCGCAGCCAAAGGCGCGAGCGTCGCATCGATGGCTTGCCCTGACTTCAGCGCTTCGCGCACTTGCGTGAATGCAGCGCGCACGTCGTAGACCACACCCATGCGCGAATTGGGCCTGCGCGAATAAAAACCGCCGCCTTGGCCGCCGGAATTGCCCATCGCGGGGTCCAGCCCGAGAGTGACGCACAAGAACGCACCTTCATGACGCGGCGCTGTGGCATCCACCGCAGTGGGCACCACGATGGCCGCACCCGAAATCACAGCGCGTGTTCCTGGATGCACCAGCAGCGAAGTCACACCTTGCGCGAGGCGCCGCTTGACGCTCACATGGCGCACTTCGTAGAGCCCCGCCACATCCACCTGCGGCGTCACTTCACGACCTTCTTCGTTTTCGTTGTCACCACGTGCAAGGCCCGCACTGCTCCACGCATCTATGAATCCAGGCGTAATTTCGCCAGCGCCACAGTCGATCACTTCGTCGCCGCTGAGAGATTCAGCGCTGACGGCGGTGATGCGCCCACCTTCGACGGACACCCATGCTGGCGCGATCACCCGCCCGTCGCCGAGGTGCGCCTTCGCCGCCTTGATCACTGTCTGTGCGCTGAGTGTCAACGTACCCACCAGCACCAACATCAGGCTCTGCATCGCTCTCATGGCATCACTCCTTCGCCGACGCTGTGACAACAACGCCGTCTTGAACTACGCGCAACAACTGCGCCCGCGAGTCCGTCGGGTGCTTTGTGAAAATCAACACGTCGCCCTGCTTGCCCGGAGTCAGCGAACCCACTTGATCCGAAACTCCCAGCAATTCCGCCGCCGAGAGAGTCAGCGCACGCAAGGCGGCGTCTTGCGAAAGACCACCGAGTGTCGCCGTCACAGCGGACAAACGCAGTGTGCTGGCAGGAGACTGTGGTGCATTCGTACTGAAGGCAATGAGAGCCCCGCCGGCCGCATAGCGTGCGGGCACAGCGCGATGGCGCTCAGACAACGCTGGCAACACGGGCGAGAAGACGGTGCCGCTGAAGGCCTTGGTGGCAGCAGTGGCGGAATCGCCGGTGTCCACCGTCGTGAAGAGCAAGGCTCGCCCCTTGGCACGGCCTGCGAGACGCAAAGCCACCGCCACTTCGCGGTCGGACTGACACGCGAGCAACACACCACGGTCATTCGCAGCGGCAGTATCAAACGCAGCAACTTGGCCGCCTTCAATCAAAGCCAAAGCACCCATGAGGGATGTGGGTTCGCGCTCACGGTCGTAACTGCTTTCGCGCAAACACACCGTGAGACCCGCTTCAGCGCGGAGTAGTTTCAAAGCGCCTGCAGCAGTTGCCGAGAGCACTGCAGCGCGACCACCGAGAAGATTGCCTTCTTGCGGCAGCAACATCCAAGTGGTGATCCCCGCAGCAAGGTGACGCCGTACTGCCGGATCGGTATCGTCGAGGGCATCGGCCATGCGCAGATCTGCCAGAACCGCACGCTGCGATTCCACCAAACCGCGACGCGCACCAACGCCACACCCAGCATCAATAAAGCCAGGCACCACCACAGCATCTGGATGATTGAGCACCTGAGCCTTGTCTGGTTCCGCAACTTCGCGTCCCACGGCCGCGATGCGTCCATCCACGATCAAGATGGCACCGGGGCTGTAACTTTCGCCAGAGACGCTCAGCACAGTGCCGGCACGAATCACCAAGGTGCCACTCTGTGCGCAGATCAGCGCACTGAAAAAGACAAACGATAATGCCACCGCGAGAGTGCGCTTCATGACGACTTCTTTCCGCAAGTGACAACGCGCGTGCCAAAAACCATCTTCACAGGGGCGCCACCACTCAGTGACGGTTTGGCGCTTCCGATTTGCAAAAAGGCCATGCGCCCAGCCTCAACACTGCCGCTGCGTCCACTCCAACCGAGCGCTTCGGCAGCACCCAACGTGAGCCCACGCAATGCTGCGGCTTCACTGAGCCCTTCGGCGACATGCAAAGCTGCGATGAGTGGCGCGGAGTCGTAGCGATACCCCTGTGCTCCGGCCGACATGAAAGCGAGGCTGACTCCAGCGGCATCCAACAGAGCGGCCACATTGGCGCGGCGCTGCGGTGCTTGCAGCGGCGACATGCCTATGGGCTGCGCTGGCCCCAAGACCACACAGGCTTTCGCAGCTGCGAGTTTGTCGGCGAGCTGATCCGCTTCACCGCCACCGAGCAGTACCAAGCGCAAACCTTGCTTCGTCGCAAGGTCCAACGCAGCTTCGATGTCCTCGCGCCAGTGAGCTTCGATGCGCAACGGCGTTTTGTGATCGAGCACACGCAACACGGCCTCGTGCGCCTCTTCGGTTTTCGGCTGCTGCGGCGGCAGAGGCTTCTTCTCTGGCTTCTCTGGCTTCTCGGTCTTCTCTGGCTTCTCGGTCTTCTCGGATTTCTCGGCCTTCTCAGACTTTGCTTGCTTGGCTTCGAACTCCTTCAAGTCCTTCTCGTGCTTTTCGAAACTCTTGCGATAGCGTCGCGCTGCGGCGAAAGCCTCACCCACGGCTGCGGCATCTCCAGACCTGCCAAGCCGTCCAGCTTCTCCACCTTGCCGCGTGCCAATGCCAAAACTCAATCCTGCGAGGCGCTCAAGCACCGCTGGATTCGCAGCGGTTGGGTCGGCACTCGCAACGCACCCCACCGGACCACGCGCGGCGTTCATGAGCGGCAGATCCACATACACGAACCCGAGTCCAACGCGATTCAGACGCTCCCGCGCGAGGGAATCGTGAGCCTCCAGCATGTCGGCGGCGAGGTCACTGGCTCCTCCACGGAAAGCGCTCTCGTCGAGCAATCCAAGGTTGGCTGCGTCAACGAAAGCTGGAGCAATAACGAGCCCCGTGACATCGCACACCTCAGCGCCTTCCGCCTTCAATCCCTCACCCACGGCTTCTATGCGGTCACCGACAATGAGCACATCGGCACGTCGCGGCGCCTCTGCGGTATTTACCTGTACATGCCCGCCCGACAACAGAAGTCGTTGAGCCGGAGCAGATTGCGCCGCAATAAGTGCTTGCAGACAGGGCAGCACGAGCAGTGTCAACACGAGTGATCGCATGCAATGGGCTCCGGGGGTGGCTCGGCGCACAGTATACGGCGCGAGCCACTGCCGCGATCCGTGCCGCGTCGCGTGGCCAAGGTCTATGCCTTTCAACCCGAAGACGGAATAGAATCATCCCGAAGCCCGTTGGATCTCGCAGCCCGCCGCATGAAAAATCCACAACACATCGAAGCCGCTGAACGCAGCCGATTCATGCTCTTGCTGGACCCCGTGCTGCCCGGTTTGTGGCGCACGGCACTGCGACTGACTCGGCAGCGGCATGGCGCAGAAGACCTCGTGCAAACAGCAACGCTCAAAGCGCTGCGCTTCTTCGCGACCTACACCGAAGGCACCAATTTCAAGGCGTGGATGTACCGGGTTCTGTACACAACGCATGTCAATCAGCGACGGGACAGCGACCCTGTGGCCACCCCGCTGATCGAAGGGATCGAGCCGCAAGGCGCCGCGAACGCAATGCTGCGCGATCTCGAGCGTCCGACCCATGCGGAACGCAGTGCCGCCGTCCTCGAAGCCGTCGACGATCAGATCCGTGCCGCTGTCGACAGCCTCCCAGAACACTTGCGCATCGTTTTTTTGCTGAGCACCGTGGAAGACCTGAAGTATCGCGAAATCGCCGCCGTGCTGGATTGCCCCATCGGCACGGTGATGTCGCGCTTGTTCCGAGCGCGCGAGATGCTGCAAGAGCAACTGGCTGTGCATGCGCGCAGCCTCGGCTGGATTCAAGCGCCACTGCAGCGCGAGGCCGAAGCATGAAGTGCAGCGATGTACGCCCACGTCTCGCCCTGCTGCTGAGCGACGAGCTAGAGACCGACACCGCCTTGGAAGTGCTGCGGCATCTACAGTTGTGTACGCGTTGCAGCGCGATGTGCGCTGACGAAGAGCGCACGCAAGCACGATTGAAGTCCGCTCTGGCGACAGAAGCTCCGCCCGAGCAGCTTCGTCGAGCCCTCCAGCATGCGCTGCATCCGCGCCCATCTCTCTTGCACCGCGCTTGGCCCTACGCCGGTGTAGCGGCTTCGATCGCGCTGTTCTGCTGGCTGCCGCTTCTTGGCGACACCAGTGTCAATGCGCCAGAACCGACCTTGCCCGAGACCCTCGCGGTAGGGACCACCTTCTGGGGCGCTGATGTTGTGCAACAGAGCGAGCGAACTCCGCTGGTCGATCTCGGCCGTTTGGCGGGGATGGCCAGCACCGAACGCAACCTCGAGGGTGCGGCTTTAGCATCGTTCTATGCGGATTTGACCGACCTGGAGCGCCCCGACCACTGGCGCCGATTGTTCACACCTGCGGCACAGCGCTCAACGCATGTTCTCGATGCTGAAGTTCCTTCCGAGCGCACACGCGTCTTCACCTTGTCTCTTGGTGCCGCGATGGAGCTGGGCCTCGAAGGCCCTGCGGAAGGCATCTTCGCTGGCGCACGCGTCGAAGGCGACGCAGCGGCCCATGTGGTCGTGATCCGCGAAGGCGACACTTGTCACGTCTTGGTGACGTCAGGGCGCCTGCGCACCCTCGGGTTCATGTTGCACGCTGCAAGCCGTTCTTCGTCGCACTGAGCAGCAGATCGCGCGCAAACAGCGCGGGCCAAGCACGAGCAAGACGCGAGAAGATCCACTTCACTCCCGGTGCACGGCACACACTCGGCCACAGACCTTTCACCCAGAGTGCGGCGTAGCCCGTGGTGTGTTGCACGTGGAATCCATGCTGACGCATCAATGCGCGCAATTCCGGCAACGCAAAAAAGCGCAAGTGGCAACGATCGCTGGCAGCGCCCCGAACTTCGGGCCAACGCCCGCACAACAGCTGCAAGCGGTGACGCCAGTGAGCGATGTTGGGCACCAACAACAAGAAGATGCCACCGGGCGCCAACACGCGCGCGCACTCCGTGAACACGCGAATGTGATCGAAGCGATGTTCGATGGCGGAATCGCTGATGACGCAAGTGAAGTGCGCGTCAGGAAACGGCAGCGACTGGGTGTCGGTGTCGCACACTTGAGCTCGCAAACCCTTGGCCAGCGCGCGTGCCGTAGCGTGAGCGGACACTTCCGTCATGCACACTTCGAAGCCTGCATGCTGCAAGCGCTCTGCGAGCATCCCTGGGCCACCATCCACGACGAGAACGCGAGCTCCGCGCGGCACCAGCGAAAGCAGCAGGCTCAAGCGCTCTTGATCCACGCGATCGTCCTTGGCGTCCCAATAGCGATCCGCTTCTTTGACGAGATCCATCAGCCGCGCCCCGCACCGCGTTGACGCAGCACACGCGCTGGAACTCCCGCAGCCACGGCACCCGCCGGAATATCCTTGGTGACGACCGCCCCTGCACCGATCACCGCGCCCTTGCCGATAGTGACACCGTCGAGCACCACCACGCCTGTCCCAAGCCACACATCATCTTCGATGCAGATCCCGCCGCGTCTCCGTAGTGGTTGCTCGATGATGGACTTGGTCGCGTCATCGAAACCATGGTCGTAAGGGTAGAGCGCACAGCGCGGAGCCATCTGCACGCGCGCACCAATCCGCACTGGAGCCAGTGCCGTGATGATGGTGTCGGCTTGCAAATGTGAATCTGCTCCGATGCTGAGGCTGCCGCCCTCGGCAATGTGAATCAGACTGCCGCGCCACAGGCTGACACCATCAGCGATGTCGAGGCGTGCGCTGGCATCGGGCATGTACAGCACGCAGCCGTCATCAATGAACACATTCCTCCCGAACTTCGCGGCGCCCTTCAGGCACACTTCAGCGCGCGGTGAAATCCAAGGCCACGGTGTGAGACCTGCAAGGAAGCGCCGTTCCTTGTGAACTCCCGCCAAACAACGGGCCGCAGGACGCAGCAAGCAGCCGAGCCCTGGCACGCGAGCGCCGTAGAGCAGCAAGGCACAGGAGGTTTTTAGAAGCGAGGACGCCATCAGCCGGGCGTCATCATAAGCGCCTGCGGATCGGTGTATTGCTTCACGACCAAGTCGGCGCGGTCCGCGAAGGCTGCAGCGGACTCCGCATCGCCACGCGCGGTGGCCCCTGGCAGCCCTCGCAGTAAGTAGCAGCGCACTGCAACACCCGCATCGTCGAGATACATCAATGCCGCACGCACACTCTCGCGATAATCTGCCGCACTGCGACCGGGAACGAGGCGCCGCTGGCCTTCCAGAACTCCCGCTTCCAAGGATTCAATGCCCAGTTTCAATTCCACGCAGCTTGCGCGACGAAGCGCTTGCGCCAAAGCTGCCGTCACGCATTCGGGTCTAGTCTCAACTTCGATAGGCGCGCGCTGTTCACGCTTCAGTGCAGCAATGCGTGAAAGCAACACGAGTGCATCGGTTTCGTCGGCGCCAAACAACGGATCGCGGAAAACGACACGGCGCGGCTGATGCAGCGCGACCAGTGCCGCGAATTCTTGCGCCGTTCGTGCCGGGCTGCGCCGCAACAAGCGTCGGCCTGTCGCCAACGTGTAAGGACACCAGGCGCATTCGTGAGTGCAGCCACGGTTGTGATGCAGCGGCAACCAGCGGCGCTTCCCGAGCGGGAGTCCTGTCCAATCAGCGTCCGGAGCCGTCTCGGCGTCGAAAGGTGCAATCCCCGCCAACTGGGTTGCAGCGTCATAGCCGCTTGGCGCTTCGATCACACGCGCTGTAGGCAGGAGCTTGGCAATCTCCGCACGGCGCACGCCCAAGCTTGTGCCGAACAACGCAAGCTGCGCCGCAGGCTCGGCGCGTTGCACTGCACCCGCTTCGCGAAGGTCGTGCACGAACGCGGCGAGCGCAACTCGCACGACGACGAAGTCGTGGCCAAGAGGCAGCGTGCGCTTAGGTTGCAGCGTGAGATCCACGGCATGCACCGAAGCACCCATGGCGACGAGCGCTCCCTGCATTTCTGCAAGCGAGAGCGCTGGATACACAAAGCCATCCGTGGGCACCACCAAACCCAAGCCGCCCATGCCCTCGCGGTTCACGAGTGAGCCCGAGGGGCTCGCGGGATTCAGCAGCAGCAGTGCCGCGCCGCGCATGAGCGTTCAACGATCTCCCGGCGCGTTGCCGTGAGAATTGAACGGTCCTGGCTTCCACCAAGACCACTCTGTGCACAGGCGACAGGGCGCAACATCCGCAAGATCCTTAGCAAGATGTTTGGCGCGCAGCCCTTGCATGCGTGGGCCGTTCCACACTGCCATCACCGAACCAGCTTCCGCTACATTTCCGAGCGGATACTTGGCGCCGAAGTCGCGATCGCAACATGTCATGGTGCCGTCCACATACACATGCGCGTGATACCAGAGCAGCGGGCAGTGGTAACGGTCCTTCATGGACACGCGCTCCGTCGTCGGATCTTTCAGGCGAGTGATTTCTTTCACCTGATTGCCCCAACTGTCGAAGGCTTTCACATTCACGCGATCGACACCGGGACGCGACCAGTGACTGCGGAACGACGCGGCTTGTTCGTGCGTCGGCGCCATCTCGATGAGCTGCACGTAGGTTTTGGGTGGCGCGACTGCACCTCCGCAACTCTGCTTCAGCGTAATGAAGCGCTCGATGTTGGCCACGGTGACCGCGAAATCTGCCTTGCGCCGAATGGCTTCGTAGGTGGCTGCGTCCATGCCGTCGAGGCACAAGTAAATCTCCGACAAACCAGAGCCCAAGATGGCGCGCGCTTGTTTCTCGTCGAGCAAAGTCGCGTTCGTGGAGATGGACACCTCGAGGCCCGCTTCTCGCGCATAGCGGATCATGGATGCGAGTTTGGGGTGAAGAAGAGGTTCGCCCCAAATGTGCAAAGTGGTCGTGCGCACGTGTGGCGCCATCTCATCAACGATGCGCTGAAAGAAGTCCTCTTCCATGAAACCCTTGGCGCGCTCCAGCACGTGCAGCCCAGTGGGGCACATCACGCAATCAAGATTGCACACATTGGTGATCTCGATGTAGAGCCGGTCAGGCCATGCGCCCTTCAAATCCGTCTTGCCCTTCGACCAATGGCGCCACAACCGTGGGAGATTGAGCGTGGTCCTGATGCGCTTTTTCAAGCGCGCCAGAGGGCCCGGCAGCTTCGGTGGCGATGACATAGATGGGTTCAGCGTCGCCCCGTAGCCGTCACAGGTGCATTACCGCTCAAAGGCGTTTGACGCACCAACCACTTCTTGCCCATGTTCTTGAACGGGCCAACTCCGAGGCGCTTCACCCATTTGCGTTGCGTGAACTTGAAGAACCACTGCTTGACGGGGGAATCGAGCTCGGCCTCGATGCTGCGTGCGCGGTGCCCGCGAGTGCGGAATTCGTACTCCGCAATTTCCACCAGCTCGATCAGACGCTTGGTAGGTAGCTGCGACAAATTGAACATGGGCTCGCTCACTGTGCGCGTGCCGTAGTAGTAGCTCGCGCGACGGAACAGCTCCTTGCGTGGGATGCCGTCGAAGCGGTCCTTGATGTCATTCCAAAGTCCGGTGCCTGGGAACGGCGTTGTGAGCGAGAACATCGCTTCGTGCAATGGTAATTCGCAAGCGAGATCGATGGTGCGACGCACAGATTGTTCCGTATCGCCAGGCAGACCGATCATGAAATAGCCTTTGGCGAGGATGCCTGCTTCATCACACCAAGCAACCGCGTTGCGCACTTCGTCGAGCGTGGCTTCCTTGTCCACGCGGACCATCACTTCAGGATCGCCAGTTTCGATGCCGTAGTGAATTTTCGAGCAGCCTGCGGCCGCCATGGCGTGATAATGCTCGCGCGTCAAACGATCCACGCGTGCGAGGCACTGCCAGCGATAGCCAGTCTTGCGCGCCACCATTTCTTGGGTGAACTCCATCAAGCGGTTCACGTTCACCACGAACAGATCGTCCACAAAGTAGAAATGCGTGATGCCGTAGCGCTCGTGGATGGTATCCATCTCGGCAATGATGGCGTCGTTCGGAGTAGTGATGTAGCGTCGGCCGAACAGCCCCTTGAAGCAGTAGGTGCAAGCGTAGGGACAACCTCGACTGGTCATCATGGTGGTCATGGGTTCGCCATCCCACGCGCGCAACGGATAGCGCTCAATCTGCATCAACTCGCGATCAGGCAAGGGAAGCTCGCCGAGATCACGCGTGAGTCCTCGATCGGAATTGCGAACGGCACCGTCGTGCCCGCGCCACGCGAGCCCTTCGATATTCGAGAAATCGCTGTCACCGCGCCCAAGCGCATCCATGAGATCACCGCAGGTGATCTCGCCTTCCCCAAAGATGACGAAGTCGGTCGCGGCTTCATCGACAAGAGTCTCGGCCGGGAAGATGGTGACGTGCGGGCCGCCCATGAGCACAGGTATCTGCGGCGCACGGCGCTTGAACGCCTGGGCCAGTTCGCAACACACGTGGTACAGGTGCGTCCACGTGGTGATGCCGATGATGGTCGGATTGGTGGCCAAAACCTGCTCCACGATCTCGGGCACACCCGCGCTCGGGAACAAGCCAAAATCGTGGATGCTCACCTCATGACCGCGTTGTTTGACGGCGGCGGCCACATACCCGAGCCCTAAGGGCGGATACGAGTTCACCATCACATCCCACGGAGGAGCTACTAAGGCCAGTCGCATGTTTTTTGCTGTGCTCTTGAAACAGACGCTATGGCCTTGTGACCACAGCACTCACTGCTCGCAACGGAGTATAGTCCAACGCGAGGGAAAAACACGGTGCCAGTCTCAACCCCGCTGTGCTGGGTCAGTGTTCCATGGCCGCACGCGGAGAATCCATACCTCGGCCTTCTTGGCGCTGCGCTGGAGGCACAAGACTGCACGCCACCACACAACGTGCGGCCGGCAGAGGCTTTGCGTCAGCATGCATCCGTGTTGCATGTGCACTGGATCTGGCTGAACAAGGACCCCATCCGCAATCTGCTGCGGAAGCGCGAACTCGTGAGCCTGCTCGAAAACGCTCAATCGCTGCGTAGGCCCGTGGTGTGGACCATGCACAACATCGATCCACATGATGCCAGCGCGCCGGAACGAGAGATGATGCAGCGCGTCGCTCGGGCCGCGGTCGGCATTGTGGTGCATAGCGAAGCGAGCGTCGATGCCGCGGGCGGCGCGAACAAAGCCGCGCTCGTGCGCGTGATTCCTCATGGCCCCTTACGCGACGCCTACGGACCTGCGCCAACAAGATCCGATGCGCGCATGATCTGTAGTCTGCCCGAACGGCCAACTCTGCTGTGCTTCGGACAACTCCGCCCGTACCGCGGAATCCAAGAACTCATCGCTGCATTCAGGCGCACCCAACTTGTTGCCACACTGCTGATCGTCGGCTCGTGCACCAACGCGGAACTGAAGAAGTCCTTGCTGCAACTCGCGCAAGGCGACGAGCGGATTGTGCTGATCCCAGAGCGGGTCCCCGACGAACTGGTGCCACACTTTTTCGCGGCCGCAGATATTGCGGTGCTGCCCTACCGTGCCGCCACCACTTCGGGTGTCGCCAACCTCGCCATCGGCTACCAACGCCCGCTCGTGCTGCCTGATGTCCCGTCGCTCGTTCAAGGTTTGCCCGCAGCCATCCACACGCGCATCGCCTCTGGCGAACCGATCGAAGCAGCGCTTGCGCGCGCGCTCAACAAGCCAGCTCCGACGCCGGCGGACTTTCCCGAGCAAGTTTCGTGGAACACCGTGGCCAAGGCGCACCGGACATTGTTCGACCAACTGCTCCGCTGATGCCGCGCGAGTGCTCCCTGCATTACGCGCTGCGCCGCGACTGGGCATGACGCAACGCATCCGCCAGCAGCAACAGACTCGTCAGCAGCAGCACTCCCAGTGAAAGAATGTTTGGTGCTCCGTTATGCAGGATTGGTGATGGCTCGTACCAACCAAGAGGTGTGGCGTAACGCACCCACTCGTAGTCGCGCAACGCGTGCGAAAGAAAGTCGAGCAGCATTGCCAGCCCCGTGCACACCGCGAAGATCCGAATCGCGTGCGCGCCATCCGAAGCCGCCACGGAGATACGCAATGCCAAGCAACCGAACCAAGCCACCAGCAGCGAGTAGTTGAGCACCACCAACCAGTAAGTGCCCAAAGGAAGATGCTGAAGCTCACCGACGCAAACTGCACCTAGAACTGCACCCACAAGCGGAGCATGTCCGAGCAGCAACGCGACTGGTACGAGTGCCGCTGCGAGCGACAAGACGAGTTTGCGTCGCGTGAGCGCCGTCGACAGCAAGACCTCCAAGCCACCGCGCGACCGCTCCCCCGCAGGCAGTGGCAACATGAGCGTGGCTGCTGCAAGTGCCGCAGCGAGCAACGTCAGCGGATGCTGGAACGGAATCAAGAATGCACCTTCGGGGGTGAAGATGTCCACATTGATCACATCGGAGCGCAACCACGCACTCAAACGCTGCACCACCGGCCGGAGCACGTCGCGTTCGCGCGACCAACTGGGATAGGCGAGCCCATTGACCACACCCACCAGCACAGGCAGCGCCATGGCCAACAAGCAACCACGCCGCGCGCGCCGCAACACATAGCGTGTGAGGGCCAACTTCATGTTGCGCCCTGCCCTTCCAGCGTGTGGAACAGCGCATCAAACCCAGCATCTTCGATGAGCACATCGCGAGGGTTTTCGGCGGCGAGGCTTTGCAGCATGGCGGCATCGGCTCGCGCAATCAATCGCACGTGCTCACGACCATCGGCGCCTACGGAACGCACGCGACGAGGCATGCGCAGTCGAAGTTCTTGCATCGGAGCGCAGAGTTTCACGCGCCCTTGATGAATGAGCGTGACGCGATCCGCCACACGCTCCACTTCGTCCAACACGTGGCTGCTGAGCAAGATGCCTGAGCCACGCGCGCGGGCGGCGCTTAAAAGTTCAAGGAATGCGAGCCGTACCAAAGGATCGAGCGCGTTCGTGGGTTCATCGAGCAGCAGCAACTGCGGATCGTGCTGCAACGCGGCTGTGATGGCGAACGCCTGCCTCATCCCCGTGGAACATGCACCGAGGCGGAGAGACAAAGCGCTTCCTGGAAGCCGCAGCGCTTGAAGCACTTCAGTGCGACGCACGGGCGGACGCTCTTGCAGCTCGGACATTAGGTTCAGCATGTCTACTGCTTTGAGGTCGAAGAAAGCGCCGCCCTCGCCACGCAAGAAACCGATCCGTTGACGCCAAGCGCTGGAACTTGGTTCCAAGGTCAAACCAAAGTGCTTCACGCTGCCGGACTGCGGACGCAGCAAGTCGAGCAGCACACGCAGCGTTGTGGTCTTGCCCGCGCCATTGGGGCCGAGGAACGCGTGAATCTCGCCGGCGCGAACCTGAATCGCGACTTTGTCCAACGCGACTCGACCGGCGAAGTCGACGCATAACCCTTCGGCCTCGAGCAGCAATGCGGGCTCAGCCATCGCGCCTTGGCAGTGCACGCAACGCCGCTCGGACACGCACAAGTTCGGGCACGAGTCGCTGGATGGTGCGCAGTGCAAACCAAGCATAGGCCACATAAAACGCCGCAAGCAAACTCGCGTTCAAGGAGCCGTATTCCTCAGCGAGCGAAGGACGCTCCGTGAGAAGCCGCTGCACTATGTCGCTCTCCTCTTCCGCGGGTTCGGCGGTTCCCGTGAGCACAAGGCCAAGCGTGAACGCCACAATCCCGACCAGCAGCAGTTTGCCGGCATCGGACGCCGCACGCTCAAGGCGCTCGGCAGCTTTGGCGTCAATCTCTTTCAAACGCAGCGCCGCAACACGCAGCAACTGCACCAACACAAAACCGTTCCAAAGATCGGCAAGAAAGCAGGTTGCCACCATGAAGAACCCGACGCCGCCACGGGTGAGCGCCCCTGACGCCTCGGATTTCTGTGCATCGCCAACCAACGTGATAGTCCACGCCAACTGCACGCCGAGGTGCAACAACGCCCACGCCAAGAGCGCGATCTGCAACGGCGCGGTGGTCGGCAAGAAGACCGCTGTTGCGAGCACAAGTCCATTCAGCGCGACGAGCCAAAGCCATAGACGCTGTACAGGCGGCTCTGCGGAAAGGGCGGAATCAGAAATTTGCAAGCGTGTCTCCCGGCGCGATCGTAACCGCCGACCTGCACTATCATGGCTCCGCATGAACCGCGTCACCCATGCTCGAAAGCTGCTGCTCTCTACTTGCGTTCTGTTGTTCGCTGCGCGCGCACTGTGCGCACAAAGCGCGCCGCTCGTCGTGTTGGGCCCGATCCGCACCGCAGATGCCGCGCATCCGTTAGCCACCGCGGCTGTGTTGCGCAATGGCATCGTGTCTACACTCGACCGCGCTGCCGCGCAAGCCGCACTGCGCGAACCAGGCGCACGCGTACTGCGTGTGCCACACGGCGGCATCGCCATGCCAGGTGTGATCGAATCCCATGCACATCTGCTCGCGCTTGGGCAATCACTGCGTGAGCTCGACTTGAGCACCGCGGCAAGCCTAGAAGCGGCACTGGCGCTGGTCCAGCAGCGCGCACAGGAACTTCCCGCGGGCCAAATGCTGGCGGGACGTGGTTGGAATCAAGAGCTTTGGCCCGAGCGCGTTTTTCCGGAATGCAAAGCGCTCGACGCCGCGGCTCCGGGACGACTCGTGTTGCTGACTCGCGTGGACGGTCACGCTCTCTGGGTGAACAGTGCTGTGCTTGAACAAGCGGGCATCGGACGAGAGACGAAGTGTCCGAGTGGCGGCGAGGTTGTGCGCCATGCAGACGGAACGCCAACGGGAGTGTTGGTGGACAACGCGATGGCGCTCATCGGTCGCGTTGGTGAATCCTCAGCCGTTGACAACGCGAAGGACTTTTTTGCAGCAGAGCGGGCTTGTTTCAAACAGGGCATTACGACCTTCGTGGATGCAGGCCAATCCATCGCCGAACTTGGCGCACTTTCCACGCTGTACGCCTCGGGCAAGGCGCAGTTGCGCGTGAGCGCCATGATTTCGATGGACAACTCCACAACCCTTGAAGAAGTGCTGCGCCGCTCCCCAGCACCGAGCCTTTACAACGACCGTGTTTCCGTACGCATGGTGAAACTCTATGCTGACGGCGCTCTCGGTTCGCGCGGGGCGTGGCTGCTGCAACCCTATACCGACCGGCCGGATCACAGTGGTTTCCCTGTGCTCGACCCGGCCTTTATTCGCGATGCTTCACGACGGCTCATGGCAGCAGGCTGGCAGGTGTGTGTTCACTGCATCGGTGATCGTGCCGTTCACGAGACACTCAACGCATTCGAAGCGGCGCTCAGAGCGCTTCCGCCAGACCGCGCCGCTACGGCACGCCCCCGCATCGAACATGCGCAACACATTGACCCTCGCGATCAAGCACGTTTCGCTCGACTCGGTGTCATTCCTTCGATGCAACCGTGCCACGCGATTTCGGATGGCCCATGGGTTGCAGCACGCCTCGGGGAAACACGCACCAACTCCGGTGCCTACGTATGGCGCACTTTGCTTGACAACGGGGTTCGCATTCCGTGTGGCACCGACGCACCCGTAGAGCCGTTGTCGCCTTGGCGGAATTTCTTTGCCGCCGTCACTCGCCAGACAGCAGTTGGCGCGCGCTTCACGCCGTCACAGTGCATGACGCGTCAAGAAGCGTTTCTTGGACTCAGCGCATGGGGAGCCCACGCTGCACACCGCGAACGCAGCGTCGGCATGCTGCGCCCAGGCCACGCCGCTGATCTCATCGTGCTTGACCGCGACCCGCTGCGCTGCGAAGAGAGCGAACTACTTCAAGTCCGCGTGTTGCACACCGTGCTTGGCGGCACCATCGTGCATAGCGCCAACAACTGAATCAGCCTGCTGTTTCGCAGAGAATGACGGTGATGTTGTCGCGCCCGCCTGCAGCATTGGCCGCATCCACGAGCCTGTGCGCCAGCGCATTCAACTCGCCACCTTGCAGCATGATCCGCTCGAGTTCCTCATCGGTGAGCATGTCGTGCAGGCCATCGCTACAGAGCAAGAACCGATCTGTGGGCATCGCAGGATGCACGCGCACATCGGGGCGCACTTGCGACGCCGTGCCGATAGCCTGAGTGATGATGTTCCGCTCACGGCTCACTTTGGCTTCAGCGGCAGTGATCTGCTGATCCTTCACGCGCGCTGCGACCACGGAATGGTCGTCAGTAATCTGTTCCAACTTGCCGCCATGCAAGCGATAAGCGCGACTATCCCCCACATGCGCGATGACGACTTGGTGCGCGATTTCCAAAAGGCAAACCAATGTGGTGCCCATTTCGCGATAGCGCTCGTCTGCAAGACCCTTGCTGTGAACATGCGCATTCACTTGACGCACCCATTCATCCACGCTGTTCACCATGGCGGCCGCTTGCTCGTCGCGATCAAGCCGTTCAAGGCGCCGCGGTAGGCACTCATGGATCAACTCGGCCAGCCGTTCAACGCTCATGGCTGAAGCCACTTCGCCGAAAGCGCGCCCTCCCATGCCGTCGCAGAGCACAGCCCAGCCCTCTGCTTCGCTCAACGCGAATCGGTCTTCGTTCTCGGCGCGCTTACGCCCGGTGTCGCTCAGTCCAACAAATCGCATCGTGATCAGGTCCCTTCGCAGCGGCATCATATGCGCTGCAAGCAAGGCCCATTCGCAAGATGATGCAGCTATAGCGTTCAGGCAACGCTGCCAGCCGGCAGAGGCCTCGCCCGCCTTGGCGGCCGGAGCGCCACACGCAACGAGCGCAAGGCATAGCTCGCGGTGATCCCGAGGTACACCAACCAGTTCACGAAAAATGGATACCGGTTCACGAGGTGCTTGCGATGGAACAAAAACATGGAGCGATGAAAGTGCCAGTTCATGCGTTGTGGCTCCGTGCTCGTGGAGGCTCCTTTGTGGTGCACCACGCTCACATCGCCGATGTACCAGATGACGAAGCCGTGTTGCCGCAAGCGCCAACACCAGTCGATATCTTCGCCGTACATGAAATAGTCTTCATCGAGGCCGCCCGTGCATTCGAGTGCAGAGCGCCGCACCAACATGAACGCCCCCACGATGGACTCCACTTCGTAACTGCCGCAGGGATCTTCGTACGTGCGACGGTAAGCCCCAAAGCGCCGACTGCGTGGGAAGATGCGATCGAGCGCGAGGAAGCGTGACAGTGCCGAAAGCGGTGTTGGAAACGAGCGTTTGCAGGCTTCATCAAGGGAACCATCCGGGCGAACGATGCGACAGCCCAGCACTCCAACTTGCGGAGTTTCCCGCAACACGCGAAGCAGGCGCTGCAGCGTTCCGAGCGGCAACAAGGTGTCCGGATTGAGTAGCAACACGGCTTCACCGCGCGCTTCTTGCAACGCACGGTTGTTGGCTTTGCTGAAGCCCTCGTTCGCCTGATTGCGCAACACACGCACCCAAGGAAAACACTCCTCGACCATGGCAACACTGCCATCGTTGGAGTTGTTGTCCACCACAATGGTCTCGCACTGCATCCCTGGTGTCGCCTGCTGCACACTGCTGAGGCATGGACGCAAAAAGTCCACCGTGTTGTAGCTGGCCACGATAATAGAGAGCTCGGGAGCAGGAGTGCTCATGGCGCCGACTTTCCCCGGAGTTTGCGACGGCACAAGCTCCCTCGCAGGCCTCGCAACGCATGCCAATAACCCAGCAGCGTGCGCGGTTCCCGGAGCAGCAACCACCCAGCCAAGAGCAACTCTTGAACGATCCAAGGCACCGTGCGCAACAGCGCATTCAACAACGATTCGTTCTTGAAGATCGTCAACCAGCGGTTGCCGAGGCTCAACGCTCGCAGCTGCGGAGCAACCTGACGCCGCGCGCCCTCTTTCCAACCGCGCTCATGAGTCGCCCGTGCTTCTGGCACGTAACGCACGCGCCAACCAGCTCTCCGCAAGCGCCAACCGAGATCCACATCTTCCTTGTAGGCGAAAAATCGCGCATCCAGCACTTGGCCAGCGCCATCGCGCGCCGCGAGCAGTGCTTCACGCCGAAAGAGTGCCGCGGCCATGCACGCTGCGTCCACGTCTTGCGCTTCTTCGAACGCGCCACGAGCAGGCTTGCCAATCCCGCGGTCACGACCGCGGCGCAACCAGTCCATGCGGATGCCAGCACCGTCAAGAGTGATTCCATCCGGTCGCACTAGGCGCAGCGCGACAGCACCGATCGCGGCGTCAGCGTGCAGCGCTTGAAGTGCCGCTGATAGCGCCCCGAGAGCCAGTTGAGCGTCAGGATTCAAGCTGAGGACGAAATCCCCGTCGCCCGCTTGAAAACCGAGATTGAATCCGGCTGCAAATCCAAGATTTCGCCGGTTGCGCAAATGCACAGTGCCATCCGCATCGCGTTGCCCATCATCTTCCGCGACCGCGTTGTGCACAACCACACATGAGACTGCAATGTCCTGCGCTCGCACGGAGCGCAATGCGTCATCAACTCTTGGATCGTCGCCGAAAGCGACGATCACCACACTCACTGTCATGAGTGAGTCGCTCCGCACCCGCGCCTACGGCGAAGGCGTGTAGATATAGGAAACGAGCGCTGCGGAACCCGTGGCATCTGAGCCGCCACAGTACAGCACCGAACCATCGAGCAATCGGTGGCCGTATTGACCAGCCATCGCGACGGGTAACGCATTAAGCGTCGTCGCTGTGGTACCGAAATAGCGCGCACAGTCACTCACTGCAGAAAAAACTTGGGTCACCAAATCGCCGCTCAAGCCGCCAGTAATGTGCAGCGCGCCGTTGCCGAGCGCGACGAGAGTTGGCATGGCACATGCCACCGCCAGGTTAGGACCTGCTCCAAAAACGCCGGCACTCAAAACCCGCGTTGTGTTGGAAATGACCGGGATCAACGCTGTGAGCGCGCCGCCAGCAACGAAGATCCGTCCATCGGCCATGGTCGCGGCGCTATGGAATGCGCGTGCAGTGCCAATGCTCGGACCGGCTGTGAATAGATTCGTCGCGCCGTCGAAGTATGAGGTGGTCGCTGTGAAGTTGATCAGTTCCAAGCCGAAGAGAACCGAGGTGCCGTTGATGCCCGAGGTGAACAGCGCGCGCCCGTCATTCAGGCGGACTCCGGCACTACCAAAACGCTTCGAGGCCATGACGTTCCCAGCAGGAGCCCATGTGTTCGTGACGGGGTTGTAAACCTCACCCGTGTTCAACGACACATTCAGAATGGCGCCTAGGGTGCCGCCAACAGGAATGACGAAATTGGAGCTGCCGCCTGCAACAATCACCTTCCCATTAGCGAGCAGCACTGCGTTGTGTCCGGCGCGAGGTCCGACCATGGAGGCAACTGCCGTGATGAGGCCCGTGGCGGGGTCAAAGATGTCACAGCTGTTGAGTGTGGCTCCTGCAGTGCTCACGCCGCCGACAATCAAGACGCGGCCATCGTTCAAACGCGTCGCGGTGTGCATGCCGCGGGGCGCACTCATGTTCGGCCCGGGCACGAAAGTGCGGTTGACAGCATCGAAGAACTCGGTCGTTGCATTGCCCGATGGCGCAGTAAGGCTGCCGCCACCACCGCCGGTGAAGAACACTCGTCCATCACGCAGAGTGACACCGGAACCGAACGCACGTGCGCTGCCCATGCTTGGCGTAGCGTTGTAGCTGTCAGAGACACCGAACTGCACGCGCAAGGCTTCCGTCAGCGCCATGCCGAACGGCGCAGCCGGATCGGCCACAATGCCTTGCAAGAATGCGATGAGGTAAAGCAAAGACAGATCGTTCGGGACTCCCACGGGCAGAACCAGCGTACCGCCAGCTGGGATCGCACCGCTCACGAGCGTCTCCATCGATCCGAGATCGAGACACACTGTGCCGAAGCCGCCGATAACCACGGGGCCGGGCCCCGCAGATACGAACAGCATGCACGGCTGGTTCACACCGCCGGAGAGATTGAGGTTCACCGTCGTGCCAAGCGCCATCGGTGAGCTGGACAGGTGTCCATTCCCGCCGTTGCCACCGCATTGGGCGAAAGCCAACGCACTCAGGGACAGCAAGCACACCAACACAAACTGCATTCGAGGCATAGGGATTCTCCGTAAACAACTGCATTGACACTACCACACCAACAGTGCTCAACGCACCCGTAAAAGTTTAGTGCAACCAGCCGCGTGCGCGCGACCATTCTACGGTGGCGGCGAGACCTTCTTCGAGACCTGTGGCGCAGAGCGCTGGATTCAGTTCTTGCAGCTTCGCAGTAGAAGCCACCCAACCAGGAGCCATCACTTCGTGGTGCTTGTCAAGAGTCAACAGCGGTGGACGGCGCAGCAGGTACTGGGCGATTGACCCGCCAGCCGCCGCGCCCCACGTCAACCAGCGAGGCAGCTT
The DNA here is from genome assembly GCA_009691765.1 of Planctomycetota bacterium. Taxonomy (GTDB): domain Bacteria; phylum Planctomycetota; genus SXUL01. The sequence continues at coordinate 31,950 of SIAO01000004.1, forward strand.
TACGCATCGTGGCGCGCGCCCAACGGCGACACCCATGGCATCAAGCATGGCGCGATGTCCGTAGGGCCGCGAGTGTGCTGCGTGGATCACCTCTCCTGCCGCAGCTGGGTTCTGCGCGAGGCTGACCAAAGCTGCGGCAAGATCCGGCCCATACACCAACGAAAAGGAGCGCTCGGGCCCCGCCGGTATCAGCGCCCAACCACGCTGCACGCCTCTGAGCAAGGTCAGCACGTCTTTGTCCCAAGGGCCGTAGACAATCGGAGGCCTGACGATGGTCCACGCAGGCCCCCCCGAAGCCGCAAAGGCCTGTTGCAGCGCGTGTTCCCCAGCGAGTTTGGACCGCCCGTAGGCAGAAACAGGACTGGGCTTGTCTGACTCGAGGCGTGGACAAGCCGCGGTGCCGGGGCCTGCAGCCGCCATCGAAGAAACCAGCACAAAACGGCTCAAACTAGGGGCATGGGTCAGACAAGCCTTCGCAAGATTCGCGACGCCGCGTGCGTTGGCTTCCAAGAACTGCTCGAAGCTCTTGGCTCTCGTGAGGCCGGCCAGATGAAACACCAGTTCCGCGCCAGCGACGGCGACTTCGAGACAATTCTGGTTCGCAAGGTCCCCGAAGTGACAGTTCACTTCATGAAGATCGAAATCCACATTCTTGGGCTCGGATCGCAGTAGCAAATGCACTTCAAAGCCTTGCATGAGCAAGACTTGCACAAGGTTCTGCCCGATAAAACCGCTACCACCTGTGACCAAGACTTTGCGGTTCAATGCTGTTGGCCCCTTCACAAGTGCTTTCCTGATGATAAAAAAGACACCGACGGTTGGACGGGCGCCCGCAGAGGGCATCCCCGGTGGCCAACCAGTAACGTTGCGGAGTGTGCGCCCTCGGGCTCACAAGAACAACTGAACCAAAGCGGGCAGCGGTCGCAGCCGAAGCCTTGCCTGCCTGCCGGGGAACTCATTAATCGTGGATCTTTTCGATAAGTGTGAACGATTCACTCGTGCGAAGGACCTGATGGCCAAGGGGGTCTACCCCTACTTCCGAGCCATCGGCAAGCATGACTGCACCCGCGCCACCATCCATGGCCGCGAAGTCATCATGATCGGGTCGAACAATTATCTCGGCCTGACGCACGACCCGCGCGTCATTCAAGCTTCCATCGACGCCACCAATCGCTACGGCACGTCGTGCACAGGTTCGCGATTCCTGAACGGCACCCTCGAACTGCACGAAACGCTTGAAGACCGCCTCGCTCGCTTCATGGGCATGGAATCCGCGGCGGTGTTCTCAACCGGCTTCATGGTGAACCTCGGAGTTCTCGCTGCTCTGGTTGGCAAGGGCGACGTCGTCTTCTGCGACCGCGAGAACCACGCATCCATCATCGATGGGGCGCGCTTAGCCTTCGGTGAGACTCGCAAGTACCGCCACAACGACTTGAGCGAACTCGAACGCATGTTGGTCGAGACGCCAGCGGCCAGCGGCAAACTCATCGTTGTGGATGGTGTGTTCAGTATGAACGGCACCATCAGCGACCTTCCCGGAGTTGTACGCCTTGCCAAGAAGTATGGCGCACGCGTGATGGTCGACGATGCTCACGGCATCGGCGTGCTTGGCGCGAGGGGCCGCGGCACCGCTGAACATTTCAATTTGCTCGACGACCCCAACAGCGGCGTCGATCTGGTGATGGGCACATTCTCCAAGTCGTTGGCGAGCATCGGAGGCTTCATCGCCGGCCGCGCCGATGTCGTGCACTATGTGAAGCACACCGCACGTGCCTTGATCTTCTCTGCCTCCCCGACTCCAGCGAACACTGCTGCGGCTCTCGCGGCCTTGACCATCCTTGAAGAAGAGCCTTGGCGCATGAAGCGTTTGCACGAGATCAGCTCACACGTGCGTAACGAATTCGCGGCGCTGGGCTACGACACGCTCGGTTCGCAAACTCCTATCGTGCCAGTGCTCATCGGCAGCGACGAAGACACTTTCGCGTTCTGGAAGATGCTCGACATGCACGGCGTGTTCGCCAATCCGGTCGTCGCACCCGGCTCGCCTGTGGGTAAGGGCCTCATCCGCACTTCGTACATGGCCACACATCGCGACGAGGACATCACGCAGGTGATCGAAGTGTTCGCGAAGCTGATGCAACAGCGCAAACTACCGCTCAGCAGCAGCGCACGCGCTTGAATTGTGAGCGCGCCACTACGCCTTGTTCCGGTTGAAAACAGCGCCAACCGACGCGCCTTCATCGACTTCCCCAAGCGCCTGCATCACGCAGATCCCAACTGGATTGCGCCGCTCGACCGCGATGTGCAAGCGCTGCTTCGTCCCGGCAAGCACCCTTTCCACGCCATCGGCAGCATCCATCCACTTTTGGCACTGCGCGGCACCGAGGTCGTTGGGCGCATCGCACGCATCGAAAACCCCGCGCACCAACGCCACTGCGGTGAAGACGCGGCGTTCTTTGGGTTCTTCGAATGCGAGAACGACCCGGATGTTGCGCGCACTTTGATGGATGCCGTGGCGGCAAGCTCGTCTGGTCACGCCATCCTGCGCGGGCCATACTCGCCCAGCACCAACTACGAATGCGGCGTGCTCATCGGTGGAGACGTCGGTCGTCCGCGGTTGATGATGCCGCACAACCCTCCGTGGTATGGCGCTCTGCTCGAAGGCTGCGGCCTCCGCAAGGCAATGGATCTCATTGCTTTCCAGTTCCTCCCCATGCAGCTCGACCAAACCCGCTGGCAGCGCGTTTCGAAGTTGATCCAAAAGCGCGAGCAAGTGACTGTGCGCCCTTTCGACATGAAGCACTTCAAACGCGAGCTGCGCCTCATCCAAGAGCTCTATCACGATGCTTGGAGCGCTAACTGGGGTTTCGTCCCCATGGCGCCCTGCGAACTGAAGCACATGGCGAGCGAATTACGCCCCATTCTGCGCGCCGACCTTGGCGCGTTTGTGATGAAAGACGGGCACGAAGTTGGTTTTCACTTGGCGTTGCCGGACTACAACGAAATCTTGCAGCACCTCAAGGGAAAGCTCTGGCCTTTCGGCCTGCTGCGCTTGTTGCTGTCGAAGAAGCGCTTGAAGCACACGCGCTTGATGATCTTGGGCATCAGCAAGCAGTACCAACATCGCGGGCTCGACGCCGTGCTCTATGCCGACGTGGCGAAGCGCTCCGCAGAGGTTGGCATCGAGAGTTGCGAAGCCTCGTGGGTGCTCGAAACCAACAACCTCATGTGCAACGCCCTTGAACGAGGCGGCGGCAGGGCCTACCGCACCTACCGGCTGTACGAGAAGCCGCTCTGAATTCTCGCCTCAGCGCTTCGGCGACGCATTGGGCACGCGCCCGAGCGTCTTGTCCAAAGTGGCTTCATTCGTTGGCGTGAAGTGCCCATCGTTGTGGGAAATGCCGCCGCCCTCTTTCACATTCATGATCCCGCAGGGGTCATCTTCGTCGTGACCAAGGCCAGCAAGATGCCCGATTTCATGAGCCGCGGTCAGCCCCATCGATCCCGAAAAACCTTCGATGAGGCGATAGAGCACATCGCGACGCGTCCCGGTGACATAGGGGCCAGTCTCCTCGTGAATGCCTGTGAGCATGGCGAGATCCAAAGCATCGACGGGTCGCTCCAAGAGTTCGCGCTGTTCGAAAATCGTGCGACGAATGAACGAAGAATAAATCTCGCAATGAGAACCGAAGGCGCGCCCACCAGCTCCAGGGTCGTCACCCGCAACAGAACAAGGCCAGATGCGCTTCGTCGGCATCTTGGCCGGTTTGCGAGAACAAACACTGATCGCAAAGCTGCGCCCAGGCACAGGCGCTCCATCACTCTCGTGCAAGTACTTCTCTGCTGTCACGGACAGCAGACGCGCCATGAGTTTCTCGCGCACGAGATGATCCAGCAGCGGCAAGCGGCCGCCTGTGCTGAGCTTCAAACGCAACAAGTCGTCGTCGATGGTGCGATTGTCCGCTGCGCCATAGTGGAAAACCGCAGCGGTGGTGCCAGCGCGTGGCGTGAAGCGCAGTGTGCTCCAACGCGACAGTGAACCGAAACCGCGCACGGGGTCGTAGCCTGCTTGGACCGGAGCAGGCCGCGTGGCATCGAAGGGATAGAGCGCTTTCCATGTGCCGGATTCCAGCCACACAGGCGCATGCAACAGCCGCCGCGCATCACTGCCGCGAGAACGCAACCACACGCCGGGGCGCAACGCACCGCCACTTTCTTGCGACTTCACAACGCCCGCGCCATAAACGGAAACCACGGCATCGAAGGCAGCGAGTGCTCGCAGTGCCGACACTCCGCTTTGCAATGCCAGCTTGGCAGCATCGGGCAGTTCCTTCGCCACGGCCAAAGTCGGCGGCGCGAAATCCATCACGACGAGGCCTTCCGGGAAGACCAGCGCTTTCTCCGTCACAGCGAGCGCGCGGCTTGAAGCCAGCACCACAAGCGCGGGAGTGCATTCACGCGCGGCTTCCGCCACGGCCAACACGTCAGGAGCTGATGCGGCACAGAACACTGCGGTGATGCCATCTTCCGCGGCGCGGCGTAAACGCTTCTTCAACGCAGCGGCAGATTCCATGGCGAGCGGACCTTCCACACGCTTCAAGCTGTCGAGAGCTTTCGCACGCGTCGCAAAGGCCGCGGCCTCAGCCTTGTCGCTCGGATCTGAGCCTTGCAACACCAACACATCGTGATGCGCAAAAGGCGCGCACAACCACCACGCCGCGTCCGCGCCTTCTTCTGCTGGATCAGGATCAAGGCTTCCACCAAGGCCCGCGCGTCCAGCATCACACAGTGGCACACCGCGCTTGGCCGCGGCTTGCGCCAGAGCTTGCACGCGCGCACGCGGCGCAGCGGCGACGACGAGGCGCAATTCCGGAATCACCGTGGGTTTCGCTAATGCGTCAGCCGTGCCGAACGCAGCCAAAGCAGGATCAAGGCCAAGTGCTGTGAGCGCCGCGCGCGCTCCTGTCGCAATGGCTTGGCCTTCTTCACTCTCTATAGGCGCTACGAGCAACACTTGCTGCGCCGTGAGAGCTCCGCATCCCAGTGCGAGCGCAAGAACGAGTGCCGCGCTACGCAGCAGGATTGCGTGGCTCCATGCGACGATGCCAAGCTTCGAGCACCGTGATCCCAAGGAAGGTGAGCAACAAACCGGCGAGAAGATCGACAACATAGTGGTAGCGCAAGTAGACCGTGGAGAAGATGACGCCGACGCAGAGCGGCAAGAACAACAAGCCGACGCGCCGACCACAGCGGAAAGCATAGACCATGCATGCCGCAGCCACGGCGACATGCCCGCTTGGGAAACAGTCCTGTTTCGTCATTTCCGCATTGAAAATGAATTGCCGCAACGTCTCCGTGAGCCACACGCCATCCAACGGGTCCGTGAACAAATGCCGGAGGACGGGAGTGATCTCGCAGTTCACGAGTGGGCCAAAATTGTTGTGGATATTCGGCCCCGAAGCAGGAACAAGGTGATACCCAATGTAGGACAAATAGTAGATGCCGAGCAGCGAGAAGATAGAACGCGCAATCACCAGAGCATCCGCGCGTAAAGCCAACATGAGCACCACCGCAACGGGCAACAGCAAGTAGAGCGTGTACGAAATCTGCAAGACTTCAGTGAGCCATGGATGGGCGCAGCCTTCAAGCCATTGCAACGGGTCGGTGCCACCAAACATCCAACGGTCGGCGGCCGCGAGCTCACCTGCGTAGTCATGCCCGGCGACAGCAGCGATCTGCAACCCCACCTGCGTGAAAGCCAGCGGCACAGTGACCATCCCGTGAGCAAGCCGTACCACAGCACCGCGGCGCAGGGTCGAAGTGCGCGTGGCGCGCGCGAGCAGCAGTACGAGCAATATGGAAGCCAAATCGAAAGCCAGCCACCACACACCGCCGCTGGTGCTACGCAAACGCGTGAGTTGCAGCACAGCCTCGAAAGCGAGGAAAGCGAGATTCAGCCGGTCCACCGGCCACAGCATGCCCATGGGGCGCAGACTCTATCCGCTACGCCAACGCAGTGAAGGCGCGCCCGCAATCAGCCTGACGGATGCTCCATGCTGACCGTGCCTTTCGCGGCAATCCAGCGCACCAGCTTGTCCTCGATGCGGCTTTCCAGAACAACAGGGCGTTTCCAAATGGCTGCAAGGTTCAAGAGTGTGGCTTCCGCGAAATCGGGCCGGAGGTCTTTGCCCATGTGACGATGCGCCAAGAGGAGTTCGCCACGATTGCTGTGGTTGAGGTCCACGGCTTCGATCACGGGCGCTCCACCATTGACGATGTTGGTGAGCAATTCCTCTTTCACCTTCGCGAACTCGCGCGTCACCAGTTCCTTCTTGTGTGTGCGCGGATCGCGACGGTAAACAAAGAGCTTGTGCCGGTGACAGAAATCTTCGGTGAGGTACGCATCGAGGAAAGTGACATCGTCATGCACGGCGCGCGCAAAGAAGATCTGTTCGAGGCCGCGACCTTCGGCCTTCTCCCACGCGTCGCGCTGCGCCATGTCATCGCAAGCTTCGAAGTCCTTTCCATGACGGCCACTGTTCCAACGCGCTTCAATGTCCAAGAACAACTCCAAACCCAACTTGTAGGGGTTCAGACTCTGGCCTTCGGCCAGCGTGCCAGCCACCGTGTCGGCGTAGTCCACGACTTCGTCGTCCGTCAGCACGTCGTCCACCATCAGTTTCCTGTGCCAATAGCTGGCCCAGCCTTCATTCATGATTTTGGTGACGCGTTGAGGCGCGAAATACAGCGCCTCCTCATGCACGATGTTGAGCAAGTCCCATTCCCAGCGCGCGAGCGGCGCGTGTTCCAGCAATAAGGCCAACAGATCGCGCCGCGGACCGCCTGGCAAACGCTTCTCTTCTTCCTGCTCGGCCGCGTGCTTGCGCCGACGCTGTTCCATGTACTCCGGAGGATTGATGAACTCATCCATGTAGTCGCGTGAACGCAACCGAAAGTTGGGCGCATCCGCAGGCACTTCGTCTTCATCCACTCCGTGACGTGGTTGCGGCCGCAGCAGCGGAGTGCCCGCGCAGAGTTGGCGGTAGTCGAGCAAGTTTTCGAGAGACAGCGCACGGTCAAGGAAGGCCTCGACGGCCTCCACACCATGCCGATCAATACAACGGCGCACTTTGACGGCATGGTTGGCCATGCGGTCCATCATCTTGCGTTCGCTGTGGCGGAACCAAGCGTTGTTCTTGAAAAAATCGCAATGCCCAAACACATGTGCCATCACCAGCTTGTTGTCTGTGAGGCTGTTGCTCGAAAGCAAGTAGGCGTAGCAAGGGTCGTTGTTGATCACGAGTTCGTAAATCTTGGATATGCCCCAACGCGACGACTTGCGCAAGCGTTCGAATTCCATTCCGTGCCGCCAATGCGGATAGCGCGTCGGAAACCCACCATAGGCTGCGATCTCGTCGAGCTGCTCTTCATCCACCATTTCAAAGATGGTGTCGAAACACACGAGGCCATGCGCTTTGGCGCTGGCGCGAATACGTTGTTCCCATGAAGAGAGGCTGGGCGGCAGATTCATCGGCCTCTCCCGAGAAAATCGCGGATGGAACCAAGGATGCCGTCGCGATCGGCGATAGCACTGGTGACCAAGCGCTCTTCAGCAGGCAGCGCCTGGTCGAGATCGCGTTTGAATTGTCCGGACCCGTAGGCCGAACGCACTTGGCCGTAGCAGAACAGATTGCACTGAGGCAAGACGCTTGTGCGCAAGAGCTCCACACAAGCTGCGGTGTCTTTGCTGCTCCAATTGTCGCCGTCGCTGAAGTGGAACGGATAGATGTTCCACTCGCCCGAGCCGAAGCGAGTGCGAATCGTGTCGAGACACAACTGATATGCCGAACTAATCTTGGTGCCGCCACTTTCCCGCAAGTGATAGAAGTCGTGTTGGCTGACTTCGCGGGCCACTGCGTCATGCACGATGTAAACCGTCTCGATGGATTTGTACTGATGCCGCAGCCACGTGTCGATCCAGAAGGCTTCGATGCGCACGATTTCCTTCTGCTCTGTGCCCATGGAACCAGACACATCCATCATGTGAATGATGACGGCGCGCGATTCAGGGCGGCGCTTCACTTGCGAACTGCGATAGCGCCGGTCTTCGCGCACGGGCACAACCACAGGGTTCGCTGGATCCCATTGGCCTGAAGCGATCTGGCGTTTCAGAGCCTCGCGGTAGGTGCGTTTGAAATGGCGCAGCGATTCTGGCCCCACGCGACGGATGCCGCTCCAACGCGTGTGCTCAGAAACGATGTCGGATTCGCCCCGTGGACGAATATCGGGCAATTCCAGTTCTTCGCCGAGAATGCGCGCAAGCTCGTCGAGGCCCACCTCCACTTCAAGAATGTGGTGGCCTTCACCTTCCCCTGCCTCGCCCTGGCCGCCGTCTTCGCCCTCGCCTTCGCCACCTTCACCGCGACCAACGCCACCGCCATCTCCACTTCCAAATGTGAAATGGGGCAGATCGATCTGCGGCACAGGAATAGAAATCGTCCCTCCAGCGCTGCGCCCGAGCAGTTCGCCTTTCGACACATAGCGCTTCAAATCGCGTCGAATCGTGCCATGCACGATCTGGCGAAAACGCCGGTGGTCCTTTTCGATAGGTCCGATCATCAGCCCTTGCTGTCACCGCGCGCGAAGATGCTGGCGACGAAGTTCAGCACGTCCGTTGCGGATTCCTCGGTGTAGCCAAAGTTGTCGATGAGCCGCTTCTTCACCACGTCAATTTTCTCTTGAGTGGCGCGGTCCACCATGTTGGAAAGCAGACTGGTGAGCTTGATGGTGTCCTTTTGGTCTTCGAACAACTTCAGCTCCAGCGCACGATGCAAGCGCTCGTTGCTGCGGAAGTCGAAGGTCTTGTTTTCAACCGCCAGCGCACCGATGTAGTTCATGATCTCGCGACGGAAATCGTCTTTACGCGCCTCGGGGATTTCGATCTTCTCCTCGATAGAGCGCATTAGGCGTTCGTCCGGCGGATCGGCCTCGCCCGTGAAAGGATTGCGCACGCGCTCGCGCTGCGTGAAGGCCTTCACGTTGTCGAGGTAGTTACTGCAGAGGCGTTTGATCGCGTCCTCGTCGGCGCTGATGGCACGCTGCACTTCGTTCTTGACGATGTCTTGGTATTCCTCGCGCACCACCGCCAGCAATTCGCGATAGCGCTTGCGCACGTCTTCGTTGCTAATGAGCGAATGATGCTTCAACCCTTCTTCCAGCTCATGGAAGAGCATGAACGGATTGATGCAATGCGCTGCAGTGTCTTTCACCAAGATGTTGCTGAGCTTGTCTTGGATGTAGCGCGGGGAAATGCCGTCCATGCCTTCGCGCACAGATTCACGACGCAGTTCGTTGATGTTGTCTTCGGTGAAACCGGGCAACATCTTGCCGTTGTAGAGCTTGGCTTTCTGCAGCAGCGTGATGCTGGCCTTGCGCGGCTCTTCGAGACGAGTGAGCAGCGCCCACAGCGCGCCCATTTCGATAGTGTGAGGTGCAATGTGCTTGCCCACCACGCGAGCCTGATCGAAATCACGTTGGTAGATGCGAATCTCGTTGCGCAGCGTGCGGTTGTAGGGCACGTCGATCTTCACCGTGCGATCGCGGAAGGCCTCCATCAATTCGTTGTTTTGGAGCTTCCTGTATTCCGGCTCGTTGGTGTGCCCGATGATGACTTCGTCGATGTCCGTCTGAGCGAACTTCTTCGACTTGATGGTGTGCTCCTGCGTGGCGCCCAAGAGGTCGTAGAGGAAGGCCACATCCAGTTTCAACACCTCGATGAACTCACACAGCCCGCGATTGGCGATGTTCAGTTCACCATCGAAATTGAATGCGCGTGGGTCTGAGTCGGAACCGAACTCAGCGATCTTGCGGTAATTGATGTCGCCAGTGAGCTCGGTGGAATCTTGGTTCTTCTCGTCCTTGGGTTGGAACGTGCCGATGCCGCGGCGGTCTTTTTCACTCAGCGTGATGCGGCGCACTCGCACGTGGTCGAGCACTTTCATCCAGTCGCCTTCGTATTGACGCAAGTACTGGTTGAAATACCAACGCGAAACTGGGTCGAGCCCGCCATCGACCTTCAAGCGCCATGTGCGGTCCAAACGACTGTTGAGTGCGTCCACGATAGAACCGCGCAGTTCCTCAGGAATCAACTTCAGTGGCTCTTCATTCATCGGAGAAGGCAGTTCTGTGCCATCCTCCAGGATCCAAGAGAATGTGTAGATCGCGCCGTCGTCCGTGTGACTCCAGCGTTCCAAACCGCGTTTGAGCAAGCGCACGATGGTGCTCTTGGCCGAGCCCACCGGACCGTGCAGCAGAATGATGCGACGCTCAGGACCGTAACCATGCGCGCCCGCTTTGATGGTGTCGGCGAGACGCATCAGTGGGGCATCAAGCCCGAAGATCGCATCGCGTCCGCCGCCTTCAGGGTCCGAGAAGAAGCGATAGCGCACACGACGCTCTTTGTGTTCGGTGTATTCGTCATGCCCGAACGACATGATCATGTCGTGCATGCGTTGGAACGCGTTGCGCGCAACCCACGGCTGGGCATACACAAGCTCGAGATAGTCGCGGAACGACCCCTCCCAGTGCAAACTGCGCCAGGCTTTGCGATCGACGGTGCGACTCACCTTTTCGAGGAGTTTGTCAGCGTTGTTCATGACCCAGTCCTTCCCGCTGCGTAGCGCGAGCTGCGCAGCAGTTCTAATGTCGTGCGAAAATCCGCGGGCATGTCTGCGCTGTATTCGCGCGGACGCCCATCCAGTGGATGTACGAATGAGAGCCTTGCGGCGTGTAGTGCTTGGCGGCCCAAGACCACGTCGTCGCCGCTTCCACCAAGATCTGACATGCGCAAAACACGGCGTCGGCCGTACAAAGCGTCACAAGCAATGGGATGGCCCATGCTGGCCAAGTGCACCCGGATTTGGTGCGTGCGCCCCGTGCGCGGCCTACAGCGCAGAAGCGTGAAGCGCGCGAAACGCTCCAAGACTTCCCAGCGTGTTTCTGCCGCCTTGCCGTGCTGTCCGTCCACAATCACGCGCATGTGATCGCGCGGATTTCGTGCCAACGGCAGATTGATCACATCACCATCGAGATGCACCGAGCCTTCCACCAACGCCAAATACTCTTTGCTCGTGGTGCGTTCTTGGAACTGGCCGGCCAGGGCGTAGTGCGCGCGGTTCGTGCGCGCGATCACCATCACGCCCGTAGTGTCTTTGTCCAAACGGTGCACGATCCCGAGGCGCTGCTCGCCGCCCACATCGGAAAGTTCGTCGAAACGAAATGCCAACGCGTTGGCGAGCGTGCCATCCGCTTGCCCAGCGCCAGGATGCACCGTGAGCCCTGCGGGCTTGTTGATGACGATGATGGAAGCGTCTTCGTGCAAAACGCCGAAGGGCAAATCCTGCGGAACCAGAGCCGCGTTACGCGCTGGCGGCACAACCTGCGCTTCCACGCGATCGCCGCAATCCAGTTTCAGCGCCGGTTTCGCGGGTTTGCCGTTCACTTTCACGCGCCCACTCGTGATCAGCTCTTTGGCGAATGTTCGCGAGCTACCTTCAAGCTGCGCCTGCAAAACGACATCCAAGCGCTGACCCGCCGCTTCTGCGTTCACTTCAAACGAGATCAGCTCGCCAGCTTGTTCCGCTGCGTCGGACACCAAGGTCACCTCCGTAGCGCGGCCCTGAACTCCACCGCAAGTCGCTGCGCATCGTAGCCTTGCAGCGACTGCATGTGTTGGAGGTCACGCTTCACTCCTTCACTTCGTCGCGCGCACGCCAGCGGCTCCAGCAAATCCGCTTGGGCAGTTCCCTCTATCACGCTTGCGCCGCCAAGTTGTGTCGCATAAAACGGCACCGCCCGTGTGATCACGGGCCTCTCGGACGGTGCTTGGTTCCCATTCGGGGAAACAAGCCGCAGCAGCAATGCTGCGGGGGAAGATGGTGCAACACCATCGCGGTCCCGCCACTGTGAGTGGGGACGAAAGCTGCTGAAGCCACTGCGCGCGCCCAAGGCCGCGTGGGAAGGTGCAGTGAGTAGGTTGATCCACAAGCCAGGATATCCACCGGCTGAGAGCAAGCTCTTTTGGGACTCTCGAGGTCGGAGTCTCGCGTTGCAGCTTCGCTGGAGCGCAAGAGCCATCGCCCGCGGCCTCAAGGTTCCGGCCGGCGTGGTTCCGGCAGGGAGTGCTCCAATGTGGTCTCGTTTTCTCCTCGTGGCTGCGCTTGCAGCCGTCACCCTTCCCGCTCAAGTCCTCGACGCAACCATTGCGGTCAGCGACAACCAGTCCGGTAGTGCGGACACGGTCTTCGGCGTCGCCCGCGACGCAAGCGGCACCAAGCTCTATGCAGCGCTGTGCGGCAACCTTGCGCCGTGGACTTCACCGCCCGCACAGTGGGGCAACTACAACAATGACAATGTGGTGCGCATCGACCTCGCGAGCGGTTTGCAAGACGCCACCGGTGTTTGTGGTCTGTTTCCCGAAGAGATCGCTCTCACGCGCAACCCTGATGGCAGCACTCGCCATGTGTGGGTGAGCAACAGCTCTTCGGGCACAGTGACACGATTGAACGCGGATCTCACGGGCGCGCTGGACATCAACCTCACTCCCTGCTGGGGATCCAACTTCGGCAGCGTCTGGCCCTTCGGCATCCTCGCGTCTGCGGACAGCAGCCGCGTCTACGTTCAAGGCACAGCTTGCGGAACACTCGATGCCATTGATGCCGTGCCGACCAGTCCGACTTTCAGCACCATCGTCAGCACCATCAATGTGCCAGACATGTTTGGTCGCCCGGTGTGGGTGTCAGCGCAGGTGGTTGCAGTTCCATACACCACCTACAACTACGATCCCATCCTGGGCTATTCCACCTCGTCGGTCACGGGGATCAAGCTTGTGGATGTGCAGTTGGGCGCCGTGGTCGCCACCATCAGCGCTGGCCCTTTGCAACTCTTTGCCTATCCAAGCATCACTGACATTGTCTGCACACCTGCGGGCAAAGTCCTCGGTGCTGTGGGCTATAGCATGGCTCCGCAACTCGTGGAGTTCGATGTTGCAAGTGGCAGCGTCAGCCGCACGCTCAATTTCTCACCTATCTTGGTGGGCCTTGGGCTGCATGGCGTGGGCTTGTCCCCCGACGCTGCCACCTGCGTCATCACGGACATGCTCGGCCAACAGGTGGTGTTCGTGGATGTTGATGCGCTCGCGCTCACGGGCATCGTTTCCACTGGCGCAGGCTCGCAGCCCAACGAGACAGTCTTTTCGCGTGATGGCAGCCGCATGTATGTCAGCCATCAAGGCGCACCGGTGATTCAACGCTGGAGGCAACTGCCTGGCTACGACCTTCGGCTCACCATTCCGACAGCGCCCCTTTCAGGCAGCACAGCCAATATCACGCTCGGCAACATCGAGGCATCCAGTCTCGCCGGTTTGTTCATCAGCCTCACGCCCGGTCCTACACCCCTCGGACCTTTGACCCTCGGTTTGGGCCTGCCCTTCGAGTTCTTCGCGCTAGTCGCTGGCGACGCCGATGGCCGGTCCGCGCTGCCTGTAACCGTGCCAATGGGCTTCGCGGGCCTGAGTTTCTGGTTTCAAGCCGCGACCGTAGATGCAGATAGCGCGCTACGCCTCTCCAATACCGTGCAAGTCACGGTGCAGTAGCCGAAGTTCGACTATCGGCCATCAAGACCCACTGACGACCCCGCGGGAACCGATCTTGGCTCCCGTGGGGCCGTTCCCGTATACTCCCGGCACTCCATCCCAGGCCTCTCGGTCGGAGAGGCCCGGGACCCGACGAAGGGGGCTTCGGTCCACGAGCCCGATAGCCCCTGACGGGTCCCTGCTCCCGCGACGGGATTCTCCCATCGCAACAAGGGATCCGGCCACGTCGGGGCATGAGCCCCTGCGCGATAGATGTGAAGTCCATAGTGCTACCCACGGCGCTGGCTGTAGGCAGTTTAGGAGTGCATTAAGCAATGTCTGGAGCTTTCGCCCGCCTCATCGTGCTCGCTGTATTGGTTGGAATTGCATTGCCGCTCGCAACGGCGCAAGACAACCCTGACAAGCTGAAGCTTCAAAAAGACATTGCCGCCCTCGACACGCAGCTTCGTAACGACGAAGAGCGGATCCAAAAAAAGCGGACCGACTTCCAAGCCGAATTCGCGCGCTTGAACGCAGCAGAAGTGCGCACGAAAATCGCAGCGAAGCTCGGCCAGATTCTCGGCTCGCAGCAGGCGAACCTGAAGGGCCCGAACGCCACTGAGACCCGCGCGGCCATGCGGAAAGAAGTCTTTGCCACGCTCAAAGATCTCGTTGGGTCCGGCTTCGCCGCCATGCTGGACGAAGACCTCGTCAACAACATCGCCGACCGGTTCATCGAGAGCGGTCGCGCAGACCCTGCTCGCATCCTCGCCATGACCGTCACAGACAGTCTCGGCGAAGACAGCTTCGATAAGACTTTCGACGATGTGATCCGCCCCGAGTTATCGAAGGGCATTGCGCTCGTGCAGAAACGGCGTGACGAAGCGTGTCGGCGTTTGGATGCGATGAACGAAGCTGATGCGGCGCGCAAAGCCGGTGTGCCTGCAGGCATGATCACAGTGCCGGGCGGCCAGTATCAGGTCGGCATCACCGAAGCTGATCTGCGTAAGCTCGCTTTGAAGTTGCGCTATGGCGACAACCTCGATTCGTTGATCTTGCAATGGCGCTCGACAGAGCCGCAGCAAGTCACACTCGACAACTACTTCCTCGACCGCAACGAAGTGACCTGCGCGTGGTGGGCTGCATACCTCAAAGAGAATCCCAAGGGTGCCGTGCCGATGAATTGGAGCGACGGCAAAATGCCTGACGGCTGGGAACAACGCCCCGTCACCGGCATCAGCTTTGAAGATGCCGAAGCCTTCGCGCAATGGTGCGGACGCCGTTTGCCCACCGAAGCGGAATGGGAAACGGCAGCTCGTTACACCAAGCAACCCGGCAAAGAACCGCGCTTCTGGCCGTGGGGCGAATGGGACCGTGAATTGCGCTGCAATTACGACGGTGCCGCCAACCACGCTGGCCGCCGCGCCACGCCACCGAATCAGCCCCCCATGCTCCCCGTGGGTAGCTTCCCTTCAGGCCGTAGCGAACTTGGTTTCGATGACCTCGCCGGCAATGCCTACGAAATGACCAGTTCCCCCTTTGAGCCCTACAAGGGCTTCAAGGGCGCCACGATCAATCGACGCCGCGTTTCCAGCGCCGATTTCAATGCAGATGAAATCACGCTGCGTGGCGGCGATTGCGGCAAACGCGATGTGATCGTGTCCAGTTTTTCGCGTCTCGGATTCCCACGGGAACAGAAAGCCATGTGGGTGGGCTTCCGCACCGCAGCATCAGCGTTGCGCGGCAAGGACGCCGTGGATTGGCTCGTGGGTCGCGGACAGCTCCGTGCGTGGCTCGTGGATTACGAACCGCTGGCCGGCGATGTCATGCAGCATCGCAAGCATGCCGAACTGGATAGCAGCAATCCTCTGGCGATCGGCGCACTGATGAAGGGCGGCTGGGAAAGCACGACGGGTCTGCCTGCACGCGCTTCCTTCGTCACTATCGTGAATAGAAAGTGCGATGAGCTCCGCGACTTCAGCACGCTGAAGCAATACGCCTCGGCCGAGAAATCGAAGCGCGTCATGCTTGGGTTTGTGCACACGGACATTGGCTTTGCGAATCCTCCGCTGCCGCCCGGAGATTACTTCGTTCATTGGCAAGCAGCGGCCACCATCGAGAACGGCCCTGAATCACCAACTGAGGCTATTGACCGCCTGAAGGCTGGCACCGATCTCGCTCTCAATCGCAGCGTGAAAGTGCCCGACTCGTTCATTATTGAGCGCCGTGGCGGATCCAAACCCTATTCGATCTACATCGAGTCCTTCCCGCCCCCCGTGGTGGCCGATGCCCAAGGCACACGCGTGATTGCCAGTCCAAGCAGCGACACGGTGGAACTCGTGTATTCCTTCCCCATCAAGAGTCTACAGAAGAAGTCCTTCGTCATCTCACTGGTGCTGAAAACCAGCCCGGCAGAGAAAGACGCAAGCGGCGCCATCGTGAAAGTCGGCGACGCCGCCGCACTGAAGTAGCCAAAGCGAACACGAGGATGCTGTGCAGAGCCGCCTCAAATAGGACGGGCTGCACTTATGGCGCGCTGGCCCTACTTGGCGGGTTGGGCCGAACTGGCTTTGAAGAAAAGGCCCACATCTACGGCGCCGGGGCCGCCCGTGTTTTTTACATGCACTGCAATCAGGTTTTGGCCAAGGTGGAGAGTCGCGACAGCCTCAGCGCTCAAGTCCATGCTCTTGTAGTTCTGAGAGGTGAACGGAACTTCGCCCGCAAAAACACCGTTGATCCAAATGCTGGCGGTGTCATCGGCGAGAACATCGAGGCTCCATGTGCCTTCGTGCAATTGCCGCACCTCGAATTCTTCGCGCAGCCATAGTGATTCGCCTTCCCACGCGGTGCGCGCAGGCGTGCGACCAGCGGGCATAACACCAAAAGGGCCTGGCCCCTCATTCCAACCCAGCGCCTTGCGGAATCCAACCGTTTCCCAGCCATCCTCCGGCATGGAAGCGGTGTAACGCCAGCGAACGGCGGCATTCTCGCGCCCAGGCGGCACGATGACCTGCAGTGCGCCGCCGAGCGCTTGCATGGAAGCATCTTCAGGATGTGCCTGCACAAACAATTCCACCTCCGCGAATCCGGTGGACTTGTAGGAACCTGCATAGGTGCTGAGAACGCTCAGCTTGAGTGTGCGCACAAGCGTCTTGGGAAAACTAATGGCATGCTTGCGGTTCGCATCGTCATTCAGGCGCACGAGGAAGGGCGGTTCGTTATTGATGCGTACTTGCACATCGCGTGGACGCGACCAGTACTTCTCGCCATTGGGCCAGTGCACCGGGAAACCAAGCTTGACCACGGAGGCTTGTGCCGGTCGCGCGAGCCGAAGCGTCAGGCTTGGCTGTGAATCTTTTTCATCGCAGAGCCACATGATGGTCTGCCGTCCGTCGATGGCCCCTGCGGCCGTGGTGCCGTCACGCTCAGAAGAGCTCACTGCGATGGTGGGGCGATCGCGCTGCATCAGGTTTTGCCCGGCGTCACGCACCGCTTCCGCATACCGCGCCGTCACAACGCTATCCACGCGCAACGAAAGCACCGCGGACACTTCTTCGCCACACGCTGCGCCCTCGGCATTCACGAAACTCATGCGGCCTTGGACTTTCCAGACTCCGTTGTCGGGCGCCTGCCAGCGCGTCGCATAGGCTTCACTGCGCGGATCGGCATGCGGTGCATTGATACAAGCCACTTCCGCTTCGTTCACATACCAGCGAACGCACACGGCTTTTTCGTTCTTCGCCAAACGCTCTTCGACGCTCTTGCCTACCGAACGCACCCAGAATGAAGGAGGCCATTCAGCGCTCGCTCCAATAGCAACACCGCTGCCAGACGCCGACGCATTGACGTCGCGAGGTGCTGGTGCAGTCGTGCCTGTGCCACGGCGCAAGAAGAGCAAGGCGAAACACGTGTCGGAGTCTTCATCCGCAATAGACCAACTGCCCGTCGCCGCTTGACGACGCACGATGCTGCGCGCACCCTCTTGATACCAGTCATGCTCGCCAATAAGCCTTTGATGAGAAAGCGATCCGACCCGTTCGAGGCCATAGAGCCAGTAATAGAGCCAACGGTCAGCACCCTTCGCGGGATTGAATTTGCCTTCGACATTCTGCTCGACGGACCAGTGTTCCTTCAGCCAGCCCATGCCGAGGCGCGCGCCAGCTTCCGCACGCAACACCGCAGGTTCGGAGGCCTTGCCCAAGGTTTTCAATTCACTAGCGCAAATCAGCAGGCAGCCGGTGCCCGCGGCGGTGAGACTGGAGGTGGGCATACTGCCCTTGCAATAACCAAACCCGCCATAGCTCTCTTGCCTTTCGCAAAGCCATTCGCTCACGCGCAACCAAATCTGCTCATCAACATCCACACCCGCATGGGTTGCAGCGCGCAGTCCGAGGAGCGCGTATTGAGTGTTGGAAAGATCTGCGTGGATGCCACGAGGATTTCCGTGATTCCCGGGATAGCCCCATTCGCCGGGATACACGCCGGGCCCGGCGCCAACGCTCTGCACAACTTGCTTCGCGAGCTGCGCAAGAATGGGTTTGTGCTTCGGATCGCCGAAGGCTCCGAGCGCCATCATGGTGCAGCCCGCGTCGTAGGTGCGCGTGGGCCGCTCACGTTCCAACCATGCAATTCCAGAGCGCAAGGCCGGGTGATCCGTAGGCAATCCACATTTGATCAAGGTGTAGAGCGCGAGGCCTGTCATTCCAGCGCGGTATGTTCCCGCATCTGGACCACGCCAAGTGCCATCAATCGCTTGGCAATTCAGTAACCACTGCACACCAAGATCGATGCTCGCATTCACAGTCGCGACAGCCACTGCGGCTTCCGCTGGCAACAACTTGTCTGGGTTGGTGGCTGCGGTTGCGCTCAAGCGAAAACGGCCAAGTCCATGTCCTGCCCAGCCCGAATCAAAAACGAGCTTCACGGTCACTTGCGTCTGAGCCTTGAGTTCGCGCGGTTTCTCGCAGACCAAATAGAGGAAGCGGTCTTGCCGGCTCGAGCCTCCATCAATCACCCAACCTGTCATGGTGCCGATCACACGATCGATCACCGTGCCATGGGCATCAGGCTGCGAGCCTTGATAGCGCAGCTCGTCCGACGCTGTGCGCAAGAAACTGATAGGAGTGACTCGGCGTTGCCCTTGAGCGTGAGCTGACGCTTCAAACTCGGTGAGCACCATGTGACTGTTGACGGCCCGCCCGGGACCTCGCAGCGGCAACGAGTCATGCGTCAATGCTTCCAGCCTGAATGCAGACACTGAGCGGAGGTCTGTCGTACAAGTGATCAAATACGTGGAGGCCTCAGGATTCGGGCCGCTCACCAGCACCGATGCGTCGGGCAAAACCTCAAAGGTCTCACCCCCCTTGCTCTCGACCGAACGGACGCTCAGCACGGTCCAGCCAGCGTCTTGAGCGAAGCCGGGAACAAGAAACACAATCAACAAAAGTAAGGCGCGGGCAGAATGAAGCATGGCGATGGGGAGTTCGCTGCTCGAACGGCGGAAGCGTATCACCCCGGCGCATTACCCGAGATCGGCGAGATTCGCTTCGAGACTCTTGCGTTTCGCATCCAGCTCTTCACGCCTAACATGCTCGGCTGCGACGACTTGAGGCGGAGCCCGGTCCGCAAACCCCGGCCCAGCAAGTTTGCGTTCGATGTTGCTGATGCCCTGCACCACGGTGGCAAGTTCTTTGGTCAACCGCGCGCGCTCGGCATCCAAATCCACGACGCCTTCGAGCGGCACGAAGATTTCGCAACCCGCCGCGAGGAACACCGCTGACATCGGTGGTTTGGCCAGTGCCGTCCCCACTTCAATGCTGCGCACACGACCCAAAGCAGCTGCGCGCGGTGCGACCGCACGCACGCGCACGGCGGTGCTCTCGTCGGCAGCGCGCACATGCAAATCAAACTCGGTACCACGCGGCACGTTCAGCCGGTCGCGAACGGCACGGGCCGCTTGCACCATTTCCACGAGAATAGAAACGCGAGCCACCGATTCTGCGTCGTTGGGGAAATCCGTCGCGAGTGGCCAACGTTCCAAAGCCACCGTATCTTTGCCACTGGGCAGCCACACTGCGAGGCGCGCGCGAATCTCATCAGCCACGAACGGCGTGATGGGTGCGAGCATGCGCAACAGTGCATGCAACACTCGCAATAACACCCAACGTACTGTGTCGCGATCGGCGTTGGCTTCAGCGCTTTCATCCATCAGCCGCGACTTCACCAATTCCAAATACCAGTCGCAGAACTCGGACCAAGCGAACGAATGCAACAAACGAGTCGCCTCGGCGAAGCGATACGACTCCAGTGCTTCCGTCACCGCCGCAACGGTCTGCGAACAGCGCCCCAAGATCCACAGATCTTCCGCGGTCAATGCCGTGCGCGCAGGCTCTGCAGGCACACCGTCTCCGAGATTCATGCCGACGAAGCGCGCGGCATTCCACAGTTTGTTGACGAAATTGCGTCCGCCTTCGAAACGGCTTTCAGCGAGCTTAATGTCTTGGCCTTCGGTGGTGAGCGACACAAGCGTCCAGCGCACAGCGTCCATGCCGTACTTGTCGCCCATATCCAGCGGGTCGATGCCATTGCCCAGACTCTTGGACATGCGTCGGCCAATACCATCGAGAATGGTGCCGTTGATGTACACCGTGTGGAACGGAACCTTGCCTTCAAAGTGCAGCCCACACATGACCATGCGCGCCACCCAGAAATAGATGATGTCGCGACCCGTTACCAACACATCCGTGGGGTAATAGGTCTGCAGATCTGCGGTGCGCTCCGGCCAACCAAAGACCGATAGCGGCCAGAGCTGGGATGAGAACCATGTGTCCAGCACGTCTTCGTCTTGACGCACGAGCGGTTTGCCACTCTTCGGATGCGTCGCTCCGGCAGCGGGCGCTTCCACGCTCGCGTAAGCGTTCTCGTCTTCGTCGTACCAAACCGGAATGCGGTGGCCCCACCAGATCTGACGGCTGATGCACCAATCGCGATACTGCTCCACCCAATCGAGATAGGTGCGCGTGTACCGCTCCGGCAGAATTCGCACCGAACCATCGCGCGCTGCTGCGGCGGCGGGTTCGAGCAGCGGACGCATCTTCACAAACCATTGCAGCGACAAATGCGGTTCCACCACAGTGTCACAGCGATAGCAATGCGGCAGCGCCACGAGCTTGTCTTCGGTCTTGTCAATCAAGCCTTGCGCTTCAAGATCGGCGAGCACTGCCTTGCGCCCTTCCGCGCGATTCAATCCGGCATAACTGCCTGCATTGGCATTGAGCTTGGCTTGGTTGTCGAAAATACGAATACGCGGCAGGTTGTGGCGCTCACCCACTGCGAAGTCGTTGAAGTCGTGCGCAGGAGTGATCTTCACGGCACCAGAGCCTTTGGTGGGATCCGCGTGCGTGTCTGCAATCACAGGAATGGTGCGGCCCGTGAGTGGCAGCACGAGCATCTTGCCGATGAGGTCTTTCCAGCGTTCATCGTCAGGGTGCACTGCGACCGCCACATCGCCGAGCAATGTTTCCGGGCGTGTCGTGGCCACCGTCACAAAGCGCTCTGGCGCCCCTTCCACCGGGTAACGCAAATGCCAAAACCCGCTGGTCTCTTCGCGTGGCTCTGCTTCCTCGTCCGACAACGCGGTTTCGCAGCGCGGACACCAATTGATCAAGCGCTCGCCGCGATAGATCAAACCCTTTTCCCACAAATTCACGAACGCATGCAGCACCGCGCGATTCAGCCCTTCATCCATGGTGAAACGGCAGCGTTCAAAATCGCAACTGGAACCCAAGCGCGCCAACTGTTCGAGGATGCGCCCGCCATACTGCTCTTTCCATTCCCACGTGCGCGCGAGAAACGCTTCACGGCCGAGCTCTTGGCGCTTCTTGCCTTCCTTGGCCAACACTTTTTCCACCACATTCTGCGTGGCGATGCCTGCATGGTCCGTACCCGGCACCCAGAGCGCTTTGCGCCCGCGCATGCGTTCGAAGCGCACGAGGACATCTTGCAGCGTGTTCACGAGCGCGTGGCCCATGTGCAAGATGCCCGTCACATTCGGTGGCGGAATGACGATGACATACGGCTTGCCATCACCTTCAACGGCTTCCGGGCGAAAACACCGGAGCTCTTTCCAACGGGCAATCCAGCCCGCCTCCACGGCTTGGGGTTCGAATCGTGGGGCGAGGGTTTCGGGCATCACAAAGTTCTCCAGGCGCTGCGATGTTGGCAACTCCGCTGCGCTCCGGCAACGGCCCAATTGTGTTCACGCCATTCGCATGCCGCATTTCGCTGCGCGAGACCGCGCCTGAACAAAGGCACTGCTATGCTCTCGCCCCCATGCGGCGGCTGGCTTTGGTGGTGAATCCTGTGTCTGGACGCGGACGCGCTCGAAAGGCGGCGACGCTGGCGGCTGAGCTTCTCGGCGCTGCCGGCATCGAAACGGTGATTCACGAAACACGCCGTGCCGGTGACGGCCGCGACAGTGTGCGAGCGCTCGCGGAAGGCATGGATGGCGTCATCGCTGTCGGTGGCGATGGAACGCTGGGCGAAGTGGTCGCGGGCCTCGCTGGCCTCGACATCTCCGTGGGCGTCATCCCCGTCGGCACCGCCAATGTTGTGGCCCGCGAGCTGTCGATCCCACTCTCCCCCAAGCGGGCTGTCCAAGTGTTGGTGGCGGGGCGCACTCGCGAGGTCGATCTTGGCCGCGCCAACGGACGCCCCTTCCTCGCCATGGTGGGCGTGGGCCTCGACGGCGCCATCGTGGCTGCGCTCTCACGCGTGCGCACGGGCCCCATCAGCATGTTGTCTTATATTCGGCCGAGCCTCGGCGCCGCACGCGCCTATGCATGGCCGCAGCTTCAAGTCGAAATCGATGGTGTGGCGTTGAAACAGCCCTGCTATGGATTGCTGGCCTGCAACACCGCCAACTACGGCGGCATCTTTCACTTGGTTCCGGGCGCGTCGTGTTCTGACGGGCAGTTAGATCTGCACATCTGGACAAAACCCGGCATGGTGCCCGCGCTGCGACGCTTTGGGGCCGGGCTGTTGCGCCTGCGCTCCTCCTCCGGCATCACGCATTACGCCAAAGCGCGCCACATCCGTGTGAGCGCCATGAATGGCGCCGCTGTAGACGCGCAGATTGATGGCGATATCCTCGGCACCACGCCAGTCGAGATCACGCTCGAAGCTGGCAAGGCACGCTTGTTCGCACCATGACCATGACGCACAAACTCCCCAATGCTGTGAGTGACGGTCGCATCGGAATTGGCCCCGGCCACCCGCTGCTGCTCGTGGCCGGCCTGTGCATTGTTGAAGACCACGACGCGACGCTGCGCCAAGCGGCCGCGCTGCAACGCGACCTGCGCGGCCTGCCGCTCACATTTGTCTTCAAAGCTTCGTTCGACAAAGCCAACCGAAGTTCCATCCGCAGCTACCGCGGACCCGGCATGGAGGAAGGCTTGCGCATCCTCGCGCGCGTGAAGCAAGAGCTTGGCTTGCCCATCCTCACAGATGTGCATGAAAGCTCGCAGTGCGCCGCTGCTGCGCAAGTGGCCGACATCTTGCAAATCCCAGCGTTTCTCTGCCGCCAAACAGATTTGCTGGTCGCAGCCGCGCAAACCGGCCGCATCATCAATGTGAAGAAGGGCCAGTTCCTCGCACCCGCAGACATCGTTCCTCTCTTGCAAAAGGTGCGCGACGCCGGCAATCCGCGTGTCACCATCACCGAGCGCGGCACCAGCTTTGGCTACAACACTCTGGTGAATGATTTCCGCGCGCTGCCACTCATGCGCAGCCTTGGTGCGCCGGTCATCTTCGATGCCACACATTCCGTGCAGCAACCCGGAGGCCACGGCGATCACTCTGGCGGCGATCGCACCATGGTCCCGTACCTCGCGCGTGCCGCAGCCGCTGTTGGCATCGACGGCCTCTTCTTTGAAGTGCACGAAGAGCCCGAGCGCGCTCGCTCCGACAAAGACAACGCGCTGAAACTCTCTGACCTGCGCCCACTCGTCGAACAACTCCTCGCCATCCGCGCCATTAGCTGCTGAGCGAAGCGTTGGTGCTCGGGAGATTCGCAACTGCGCACGCCCTATCAACGAAAACGCCCGCTATGGAGCGGGCGGCATCATTGATGACCCCAAGGGGATTTGAACCCCTATTACAAGGATGAGAACCTTATGTCCTAACCGGGTTAGACGATGGGGCCGTCTTGAGTGGCGAGGTTACGGGTGACGGGCGGTGGGTTCAAGCAGTCACGACGCAGCGCTATGCGCGAGATCTGCACCGCGCAACAGCCTGTGCTGGCTGTGTTGCACGCCCAAGATCTTCACGCAATCGAACAACGGCGGGCCCGCCGTACGGCCGGTGAGGGCTGCGCGCACGGGGTGAACAAATTGACCAAAGCCAACGCCTCGGGCTTCGCAGAAAGCACGAGCCGCACCTTCCATCGTGGCGCTATCTGGCAACGGATCGCACAGCGTCGCAGCCCAATCGCGGAGCATTAGGGCGTTGCCCGGGTCTTTCTTCAGGTTCTTGAGCGCCTTCTCCTCCATCGGGAGATCGTCAGCAAAAGCCCAGCGCGACATTTCGACGATGTCACCGAAAGCCTTCAAGCGTTCGTGTTCGGCAGCCGCGATGGCTGTGACCTTGCGCTCGGATTCCGCCGACAGCGGCTCGGCAATCAAACCGGCTTTCACGAGGTGGAAGCACACTTTGGCGCGCACGCTCGCAGAGTCCATGCGGCGGATGTAGTCGCCACTCATTGACACGAGCTTCTCGATGTTCAATCGGGCACCGGATTTGTTGACGCGCTCAATACTGAAGCGTTCCACCAACTCTGCGCGCGTCATGAGTTCGGTCTTGTCGTCGAACGACCAACCAATGAGCACCAACCAGTTGATGAAAGCCTCAGCGTGAAAATCCCGTACTTGGTAGTGCTCGAGCGCCGCTTCAGGATGCTTGCGCTTGCTGAGTTTGCCCTCACCAGCGGGGCCAAGGATGAGTGGCAAATGGCCGTATGCCGGAACTTCCCAGCCCATGGCGCGGAAGATGATGATCTGCTTGAAGCAATTCGTCAGGTGGTCTTCCCCGCGCAACACATGCGTGATGCCCATGGTGTGATCGTCGATGACCACCGCGAGGTTGTAGATGGGAGTGCCTTCGCCGCGCACGAGGATGATGTCCTCAATGTCGGCGTGCTCCACCGTAATCTCACCGCGCACCATGTCGTTCAACACGGTCTTGCCTTCAGGAACGAACAGACGCCACGCTGGCACTTCACCCGCGGCCAAGCGCGCGGCAATTGCGTCGGGTGCGAGTGAGCGGCACAGACGGTCGTAGCGGTAAGGAAGCTTGTTGGCTTCTTGCGTCGTACGCAGCGCGCTCATGCGTTCGCGAGAGCAAAAGCATGGATACAGAACGCCTTTGGCCTTGAGCGCGGCAATCGCCAAAGCATAAATGGACTGACGCTCACTCTGGCTATAGGGCGCGCAAGGCCCGCCCTGCTCAGGACCTTCGTCAGCATCCAACCCCAACCAACGCAGCCCATCAAAAATGGTTTGGCGCGCTTGATCGGTGTTGCGAGCCTCGTCCGTGTCTTCCATGCGCAGCACAAAAGTGCCGCCCTTCTGGCGCGCATACAGCCAGTTGAACAGCGCAGTGCGGGCACCACCCACATGCAGATAACCCGTCGGCGACGGGGCGAAGCGGACACGGACGGGCTTCATACGCAAGACTCTTTTGAGGCGCCACCCGGAGTCGAACCGGGCTGAACGGATTTGCAATCCGCTGCCTAACCGCTTGGCTATGGCGCCGGATCCTTGACAGGCGCGCGGATCGTAGCTTGCTTACATGCACGGAGCAAACGGAAGCGCTGCTATGGTGCCGCGCGATGGAAACCGGGGTTTATCTCGACAATGCCGCCACTTCGCACCCGAAGCCTGCGTGTGTGCGCGAAGCCGTTCTGCATGTGATGGACACCGTGCACGCCAGCGCGGGGCGCGGGGCGTACAGCGAAGCTCAGGAAGCCAGCGCGATCTTGGAGCGTACTCGCGGTGCACTCGCATGCCTGCTGCGCGTTCAAGCACCTGAACGCATCGTGTTCACGCTGAACTGCACCGACGCATTGAACCTCGCTTTGAAAGGTGTGCTGCGCGCAGGCGACCGCGTGGTGACCAGCGACATGGAACACAACTCCGTGTTGCGCCCGCTTGCAGCGTTGCAAGAACGCCTCGGCGTGCGCGTGGATCGCGTGGCTGCGCGACCGGATGGCTGTGTCGAACCCGAAGCGCTCGCCGCAGCCCTGCGTGAACCAGCGCGCCTCGTGGTGCTGCAACATGCTTCGAATGTCTCGGGCAGTTTGCAGCCCATCGCGCAAGCGGCCCACGCGGCGCACGCGGCCGGTGCGCTGTTCTTGGTCGACGCTGCACAAACCATCGGCTCGATGCCGCTCACTCCGGAATCCATCGGCATCGATTTGCTTGCTTTTCCAGGACACAAAGCGCTCATGGGCCCACTCGGCACAGGCGGTTTGTGGGTCGCGCCTCATGTGGACTTAGCAACCGTGCGCGAAGGCGGAACAGGCAGCCGCTCCGAAGAAGCGCAGCAACCACCGTTCTGGCCCGACCGTCACGAAGCGGGTTCGCACAACTTGCCCGGCCTCGCGGGCCTCGGCGCCGCGGTCGAGTGGATCTTGCATGAAGGCGTCGAACGCATCGCGGCGCACAAGCAACTCATCACTCAGCGCTTCCTCGCGGGACTCAGCGACATTCGCGGCGTCAGCGTGCATGGCCCTCTCCAACCGGAATGCCGCACCGCAGTGTTCGCGCTCAGTTTCGCAAACCAAGACCCCATGGAAGTCGGACGCTTGCTCGAAACGCGTCACGGTGTGAAAGCGCGTGCAGGATTACACTGCGCTCCCTTCGCACATCGCACGCTCGGCACCTTCCCGCAAGGAACGGTGCGACTCTCGGCAGGCGCGTTCACCACACTCGCTGATGTGGACCGCGCCATCGCAGCAATTGCGGATCTCACCAGAGCCTGAGCTCCGTTCAGAGCCCGAGGTATTTCGGTCCGCCGTTGTCTTGCGGCACCGTCCAGCGAATTTGCTCGTAGGGGTCGGCGATGTCGCACGTTTTGCAATGCACACAATTGCTGAAGTTCAGTTGCAAGCGACGCTCGGCGGCCTTGCCCACAAACTCGTAAACCGCGGCCGGACAAAACCGCTCGCAAGGGTTGCCGTACTCTTCTGTGCAACGCGTGAGGCACAGATCTGTGTCGGCCACCAACAAGTGACTTGGCTGCTGCTCTTCATGAATCGAACCAGAGTGAAAGACACCTGTCACTTTGTCGAAGGTGAGCTTGCCGTCGGCCTTGAACTCGGCGCGCCCGCGTTGCGCATCGCCCTTGCCCATCGCTTCGTGATCGGCGTGCAGTGGCAAGCGGTCTGCGAAGATCTTTCCACCAAGCATGTTGGCGAAGCCCGCCACGAATTTTCCCACGCGGAATCCATGTTTGGCGAAAGCGGCGCGCCAATTGCGAGTACGCCAAAGTTCCTCACGAATCCACGATCCGCGGATGCGCGCTTCATAGGCCGATAGCGTGGCTTCGCTCAAGCACTCGGCAGGATCGCCAGCGAGCAGAGCATCGGCGATCGTGTCGCCAGCGCGCGTGCCAGAACCGATGGCCGTGTGGACGCCTTTGAGCCGCGCAATGTTCAAGAGGCTCGCGCCGTCGCCCACGATGAGAAATCCATCGCCGTGACTCTTCGGACGCGACCACCAACCGCCCTCCGGCACAGTCTTGGCACCCGCCTTGAGCAGCGTGCCACCTTCGAGAACTGCTGCGATGCGTGGATGAGTTTTCCAACGCTGAAAGTTCTGCCATGGATCGTTGGCAGGATCTTTGTGATCCAACGCACTGACGAAACCGATGCTCACGCGTGTGTCGCTGAGCGCGTAAATCCACGAACCGCCGTAGCCGCGATTGTCCAGAGGCCAGCCTGCGGTGTGAATCACGTCACCCTTGCGCACGCGTCCGGCTGGGAGGTCCCACAGTTCTTTGCAACCCGTTCCGTACACCTGCGGATTCGGCCCATGCAGTTTGAGCGCATCAACGAGACTCTTCGTGAGCGAACCGCGACTGCCCTCGCCCAGCACCGTCACACGCGCGCGCACTTGCGCACCAGCTTCGAACGACGGCCCGGGCGAGCCATCGCGTTCACGCCCGCGATCCACAATCTGCGCTCCACGCACTTTGCCCTCTTCGATCACGAGCGACTCCGCGGGCATGCCTTCAGCCACTGTGATGCCAAGCTGCTCCACCTGTTCTTTCATCCAGCGCACAGCTTGCGAGAGCGTGACGATGACAGAGCCGTGATTCTTGAGCGTCGGCGGAATGAACGGCAGCTTGCTGGCACCCGTAGCACTCAGAGTCAGCACCGTTTCTGTAGTGACATCAGCCTCTACAGGAAAGCCCTGCTCACGCCAATCGGGGCCGAGCAGTTCCGCGATGCCGCACGGGTCCATGATCGCGCCCGACAAAATGTGATCGCCAGCTTCACGGCCCTTCTCGAGAACCATGATCTCGAATTTGCCTTCGGCCCCAGCGGCTTTCAGCCTGCGTCCGAGCTTCAGAGCAGCGGCGAGATTCGCCGGGCCAGCACCGACAAAAAGCACATCCACGGGCATGACATCACGGTCCATGAGCATCTCCGGCGGGAGTCTAACCACGAGGACTGAATGAGCGCTTCTCCGCGAAACGCGCTGGTGCCGAAGCGCGGTTCTCCCAGCAGATCACGCTTGTGCGCGCTCAAGTTCTTCGCTCACGGCGCGGTTCACAGCATCCAGCGTGGCCTGCAGAGGCCCCAGGTGACGACCGCCAGCCGCAAGCACATGCCCACCGCCCTCGAATTGCAACGCCAAGCGCAAGGCACTCGCAGGGGCGCGAGTTCGAAAACTCAACTTCACGCCACTCGACTCTTCGCGCAAGAAAGCAGCAATCTCCACACCTTCAATCGAGCGCAATTGATTCACGAAATCCTCGCTGTCGGCGCGAGTGGCACCAGTTGACGCAAACATCGCATGAGTCACGCAACCAAGTGCCAGACGCCCGTTGTGACTCAGCGTGACACCTTCGAGAAAGCGCCCGAGTAACTTTTTCCCGGCCAGGGATTCGCGTTGCCCAAGAGCTGCTGCGACACGCTCTGGCTTTGCGCCTGCACGCAGCAACCGCTCTGCAGCGGCAAACACACGAGCATCGGTATTGGACCAACGAAACCAACCTGTGTCATTCACGAATGCTGTATAGAGCGCATCCGCACCCATGGCATCCAACGGCCAGCCCAGTTCCTCGAGCAGTTCAAGCACGAGCAATCCCGTAGCCGCGGCTCGCGTGTCCACGAAATGCAGCGCTGAAAAAGGGACCAACGCAGGGTGATGATCGATGCAAATCACCGGGAAGGTCGCGTTACGCAGCGCCTGCTCCATGAAACCCAAGCGCGACCATGCATTGTTGTCGAGCACGATGGCGAGATCCGCCGCAGCTACGAGATTGTTGGCGCTTTCCTCATCCGTGATGACAAGAACCGTCTCCTCTGGCACAAGGAAATCAAAGATCTTCGGCGTTGGCTCTTCCAAAACCACGCACGGAGCGCAACCTCGCACCCGCAATGCTCGCGACAACGCCACGGCTGCACCCAAGGCGTCACCATCGATCTGAATGTGCCCGAGCAGCAACGGCCGATGGCATTCACGCAGCGCATTCAAGACGGCTGCCTTTGTTGCTGGTGAACTGGATGTGATCACTGCACAGGCTTCCGCTGATCTGCTGCAGCGAGCGCCGCACCGCTGCGCGCTTGTAACCACACCCGATTCAGATCCGCTTCCAGCAAGGGGCGCACGTCATTGAAGCCGTGGCGCAATAAAACGCAGGCAGCCGCGTTGCGCACGGAACTATCTGCATCTTCGAGCAATGCGCGCAAAGCTGGAACCACATGCCAGTTGTCTTGATGCATCAACGCCAGAGCCGCGCACTCGCGCACCAAAGGGACTGCATCGCGCAGAAGACTCAGCAACAAACTGCGATTCCGGTCGCTACGCGAAGCACCAAGAGCCAGCGCTGCGGTGGCGCGTGCGAGAGGCGCATTTGCAAGCGCTGCCTCCTCCACGGCTGTGAAGCACGCTTCATCCCACCGGCGATGCACAAGACTCGCAAGCGCGAGTGTGCGCACAAGTTCATTCGGATGACGCAACAGCATTGCAAAATGCTTCGACGACTCTGGTCGTCGAAGCAGACGCTCGGCAGCCAAGTCTGGAGCTTCGAAACCCTCGGCTGGATCTATAACGAGCAGCAACACTTGATCGAAGCCACTCGCACTCTCACCGCGTTGCACCATGTCCAGAAACGCGTCCGCAACATCTGCAGGCACGACGGGCAACACGGCTGCTGCTTCGGCCAAAGTGAGCCGCGCCTGCAATTGCTCCGCAGCTTGAAGCGCCGCCCAGCGCACGACATCGGATGCGTCCACTAAACCAGCCAAGAGCGCTTGTACGGGCACTTGCGCTCGCGATTCCATCACCGCATGAAACGCAGCAACCCGGTCTGTGTCTGCACCAAGCGCCAAGGCCTCCGTCAACATGGCTGCCGCACTCGGGTGCGCCAGCAGTGCCAGCGCCCGTGCCACGGGCACGCGTTGCGCGACGCTCAAGGTCGGTGCGGTTTCCAAAAGGAAAAGCACATGGGCGGGCAATGGCGCAGCAAGCACGGCTTGCAACGCTGGTGCATCCAGCAGCAATGTGGTGGGCGGCAGGAGTGCTCTGAGCG
Organism: Planctomycetota bacterium; assembly: GCA_009691765.1. Lineage (GTDB taxonomy): Bacteria > Planctomycetota > SXUL01. Next base: position 62,395 of record SIAO01000004.1, read on the forward strand.
CATCACCTGAACTCCGCGCGGCTGCGGGCAACAACAATAGGAGTTGAGGATCAGCGTAGAGGTTGGGCAGCAAGTCTTCGATCGCGGCGCCAGCAGGCAACCCCGCCAATTCAGCCAGCACCGCAGTGTGCAGAGCGCTCAAAGGTCGTGCCAAGAGTGCAGCCAAGAGCGTGCGTCGCTGAGCTCCGCGCAAGCGTTGTAGTGAATGAAGCGCGGCGACGTGCCAAGGGCCACGGGGCTCACAGGCGACATCGAACAAGAGCAACGCGCCATGCAAACCCGCAGCCTCGAGATGCAGCAGCGACCATGTGGCCGATGCTTGATCTTCACTACGCAGTGCCCGTGCATAGATTGCGAAACCCAAAGCGCCACGCGCCTGAGCTTCAAGCACCACCAGCCGAACTGTGGCCGATGCGTGCGCAGCGTGTCGCCCTGCCAGGACGACGAGTTCTTCGTTGCCCGCAAGAGCCCGCAACGCATCCGCACTGGCCTCAACGAAAGCGCGCTCAACACTTGCTACGGGAGCCATAGCGAGCAAGTAGCGCTCCGCCGGGCTCTGCGCCTGCAGAACGCCAAACCCCAAGGCGATGCAAAGGCACAGCATGCGCAACAAGAGACAACGTGGCATCGCTCCAAGTTACGAGCCCGCGTGCCAGCGGTCAATCAGAACAGGCCGCCAAAAGCACGGCGACGGAGCAACCTGCATCAGGCCGCTCCGTGCGCCGAGTCTTGAAACGAAACTCAGGAGCAGATCACTGCACAGGAGTCCAAGTGTTGCCGTCAATGGCGAGTGCGCCGTTGATGGCTGGTGCGCTGTTCATGTCACCGGCAATGGTGTAAGCCGCGTCAAACGTTGGAGGCGTCGCTGCGTCGTAGACCAACGCATTCATGCGAGTCTGAAGGATTTCTCCACGTTGATTCACATGGAAGGCGCGGTTGCCCGTGGTGCTTGCACCGACTGGCCAGCCATAGCACGACCAAATGTTCTCGCAGTTGTCGTCGCCGACAGCACCGGGGCCGCCGTTAGCAACTTCTGCAACACCTGCAGGTGGGTTAGCTGCGCTTGGCAGGAAGAGGCGGAAAAAGAAGCCTGACTTGTTGACGTAGCCGTTGGCATCCACGTTTTGGAAAGTCGAAGCCAAGATCGGCGGATCAAGAGGCGTCGCTGGGCCTACACCGCGCGCATTGAGCGGCGTGAGACCTGACAGCTCGCCGAAGCAACCGTATTCGCCGGTGCCGTCGAGGTCGTTATCCACAGCGCCCATGGACTGGAATTGCGCTTGTGCGCTCACCAGGTTGCGCATCGTAGAGATGGCATTGGACTCGTTGGCCGCAAGGCGCGACGAGAGCAAGTTCGGTACCGCGATGGCGGCGATGATGGCGATGATCGCTACAACGATCATCAGTTCGATCAGTGTGAAACCAGATTTATTGCGATTCATGAATACTCCTATATGTGACGGTGTGACGGTGTGACTGTCAGCGACTGGTGTTCTCTGTTTTCCGAGCCGGAGATTCCTGCCGCACGCGGCACGCTTCTTCAGCCAAGACACAGAGACGGCCCACCATGGGGCTGCCATGCTCTTCTTCGGCAAGAGATCGCGCTTCCTGCAGTGCTTCTATGCAACGGCCCTCATCGATGGCCTGCAACACGCTAAAGGCGCGGACTCGCAACAGATTCGGGGAAAGACTTTTTGCCTCAGCGAAGCACCGCTGCGCATCTCCGCTGCGCTGGCCGCGTCGTGCGAGATCGGCCATGCCGATCAACACTTCAGCGCGTTGCGTCGCATCGGTACAACGCTCAAGCCCAATCGAATACCAGCGCGCCGCCTCAACCAAGTCGCCATTCCGCTCAGCGATAAACGCTGCAAGCAGTGCAGGTTTGACTGCCTTGGGAAAGCGCTCCGCCAAATCCACCGCTGAAGCACGCGCAGCCACGAGATCACTACGCGCTTGCGCGAAGACAGGGTCCATGAGCTCGTCGATGCTTGGCTCTGGCTTGGCGAGACCAACGAGCAACAACACCGCAATCGCAGCTGCGCCACATCCGTACAGCGCACAACGCTTGAAAAAAGACGTCGAACGCATCAGTGGGGTGTCAGCGCTTCTTGCAGTTTCATGATGGGCAAGAAGATGGCCAGCACGATGCCGCCCACGATCACTCCCATCACCGCGATGAGCAGCGGTTCGATCAAAGACGTGAGGCTCTTCACTTCCGCCTCGACCTGTTGGTCATAGAACTCGCTGATTTTTTCCAGCAACACTTCGAGCGAGCCAGAGCGCTCGCCGATTCCAATCATGCGCACCACCATCGGCGGGAAGACCTTTTCCTTGCCGAGCGGTCCGGCCAAGGTGTCGCCTTGGCGCACGCTTTCCATCGCGCGCATCACGGCGCTGCGGATGATCACATTTCCTGCGGTCTCAGCCACAATTTCGAGCGCTGCGAGGATGGGCACACCGCTCTTCACCATAGTGGAGAACGTGCGCGCAAAACGCGAGAGCGCCACCTTGCGAAAGAGTTGCCCGAGAACCGGCATCGCGAAACGGAATTGGTCGACGGAGCGTTGCCCCGCTGGAGTGCGTTTCCAGAAGATGAACGCCACCACAAGAGCCGCGATGCCACCGGCACAAATCAAGAACTGATTTTTCAGGGCCAAGCTGATGGCCATCACTGCCTTGGTGACAGCGGGAAGCTCTACGCCAAGGCCGTCGAAGATCTCCTTGAAGCGCGGCACAATCACGATCATGAGGAAACCGGTGATGGCGAACACAAGCGCGAGGCTCACAACCGGATAAGTCATGGCCGACTTGATTTCGCGACGCAATTTGGCGCTGGCCTCGAGGTACTCCGCGAGGCGCACGAGGATTTCATCAAGCTGTCCGCTGGTTTCACCAGCACGCACCATGCTGACGTAAACCGCAGGAAATATTCGCGGGTGCCGCGATAGGGCCTTTGACAAATCCATGCCTGATCGAATGTCTGCAACGATGGCGTCCACCGTCATCGCAAATCTGCGACTCTCCGCTTGTTCACCAAGGATGGAGAGACATTCGAGCAAGGGCAAACCGGCGCTCACCATCGTGGCCAATTGGCGCGTGAAGAGTTCGATCTCGCCACGCTTCATGGAACGCCGACGGCGCACAGCCACGTTGGGCTGCCCGCGCATCATCTCGATGCCTGGTGCCTGACTTGATTTCGTAGCCACACTCATGCGGGCACTCCCACCAGCGGCCTTGGCGCCGCCAGCATGCGCAACAAGTCTTCTTTGTCGCACGAATGTTCCAACGCCGTCTCGCGAGAGATCAGACGCCGCTGCACCAACGACCCCAGTGACGCATTCATGGTCTGCATGCCTTCACGGCCTCCGGTCTGCAGTTGTGAGTGAATCTGATGCGCCTTGTCTTCACGGATCAGCGCGCGAATCGCCGCATTCGCCACCATGATTTCGGCGGAAAGCACACGTCCGCGTCCCGTTACTTGGGGCAGTAGTTGCTGGCAAAACACCGCTTGCAGCACGAAACTGAGCTGTGTGCGGATCTGTTGCTGCTGCCACGCTGGGAAGACGTCCACGATGCGGTTGATGGTCTGCACCGCGCCGGAGGTATGCAGAGTTCCAAATGTGAGGTGGCCTGTTTCTGCAAGCGTCAGTGCTGCCTCGATAGTTTCGAGGTCGCGCATTTCTCCGATCAGCACAACGTCGGGGTCTTGGCGCAACACGGAACGCAGCGCCTTGCCGAAAGCGTGGGTATCCGAGCCGACTTCGCGCTGGTTGATCAAAGCGCGGCGACCACGATGTAAGAACTCAATAGGGTCCTCGATGGTCACCACATGCACATCGCGTGTGCGGTTGATGTGATCGATCATTGAAGCCAGCGTCGTGGATTTCCCGCTGCCGGTGGCTCCCGTCACCAATACCAACCCCTTCGGGATGGTGCACAGCGACTCACACAATTTCACCGGCAATCCCAGAGAATTCATGCCCTGCACTTCGAAAGGGATCATGCGAAACACAGCGGCCACAGCGCCACGTTGCATAAACACATTGGCGCGGAAGCGCCCGATGCCTTCAAGTCCAAACGAAAGATCGAGTTCCCAGTCGCGCTCGAAGGTGGCGATCTGATCGTTGTTGAGGATCGAATAGGCCAAGCGCCGTGATTCGTCCGCAGGAACCGGCTCTGGTGACAGATCGGTCAACTTGCCGTGCAAACGGATCTTGGGCGGAGCCCCGGGGGACAGATGAAAATCCGATCCCCCACGCGTGACCAGCGTGGTTAGGTAGTCCTCGAGATGTGCCATGAGTGTTCCGTATGAAGCGGAGGCACTCCATCTATCGGCAGCGTCTCGCTCGATACAAAGACGCTGCGGCTGGCACCTTCAGTCTTCGTCGCCGTGATGCGGCTTGTATGCAGCCGCAAGCTGCGCTGCGAGCGCTGCAGGCACTTGCATGTAGGGCCCAGGCGTCATGGTGAATGTGCCTTCACCGCTGGTGAGCGCGGTGAGCGCTCGCGCATAATCGCTAGCTTCGACGAGCGGCATTTCAGCCTTGAGCACCTGCAAGTCGCCTTGTTGATCCATGCCGATGATGCGCCCGCGACGCGTGGTGAGATCGCCGCTGACATCGCCCATGCAGCGACCAGGGATGACGATTTCGAGGTGCGCGTGTGGCTCCTGCAACGTTGCTCGCGCTTTCGTCACAGCCTCGATGAAGGCGCGACCTCCAGCGATCTTGAACGCAGCTTCACTGGAATCCACATCATGAAACTTGCCGTCGCGAATGCTCACTTTCACATCCGGCAAGGCGTAACCCGCGACGACACCGTGCACCATCTTTTCGCGAACACCCTTTTCAATGGCGGGTTCAAAATTGCGCGGGATGGAACCACCGAAAATATCCCACGACCACACCAGGCCGCTGCCCGCAGGCGCGGGAGCCACCGCAAGAAACACTTCGGCAAACTGGCCACGCCCACCGCTCTGCTTCTTGTGCCGGTAATGGCCTTCCGCCGCACCGAGCACGCATTCCTTGTAAGCAATCCGGGGCTTGTGCACCTCCACTTCCACACCGAAGCGCTCTTTCATGCGCTTCAACATGATGTCGAGATGCAACTGGCTCATGCCGTTCACCACTTGCTCATGCGTAGCGCTCTCGCGATGCGGCACGAAGGTCGGGCACTCTTCCGCCATCTTGTGCAACGCTTCAGAAATCTTGGCTTCGTCACCGCGCGTCTTCGGAGCCACAGCAAGGGCATACATCGGAACTGGGCACGGCGCGCGCCGCACAACGAGATCACTCGTGTGGTGGCCGATGACATCGCCCAGATGTAGCGAATCCAACCGCGGCAACACAACCAACTCACCGGGGCCGGCATCAGTCACTTCAACGCTGTCGCGACCATGCGCTTTGAGAATGTGCAAAGCGCGCTCACGCTTCTCGCTTCCGAACACCACAAAATTGTCACCGGCCTTGATCTGCCCTTGGATGATGCGCACATGAGCAAACTTGCCGACGTGCCTGTCGATCTGCACGCGCCACACGTACCCGAGGAAAGGCGCGTCTGGGAGTGCTGCCATGGGCTCAGGAGGATGGTCCGGGTCGCTCTTCGGCGCGACAACACGCTTCGCGTCGGCAGGGCTTGGTCCGAGCTCCGTGATCAACTTCAGCACTGTGTCCACGCCTTCGTTCTTGTCAGCGCTCGTGAACACCACGGGAACCACGCGCCCAACAGCAACCGCCAGTCGCGAGGCGCGAGCGATTTCTTCTGGCGCCAGCGCATCACCTTCGAGGTAGCGCGCCATGAGATTGTCATCAACTTCAACGACGGCCTCCACCCATTCTTGGCCGCGATCACCCAAGGCCGCAGGCGCATTCCAAGGAACGCAGCGGCTGCCGAACGCGGTCCGTATGCGCTCCAGCACTTCGGTGAGCGGCCCTGTGGCCGCATCGCACTTGGTGACCACAATGGCTCGTGCTTTGCCGGCCTCATGCGCCATCTGAAACACTTTGCGCGTGTTCACCATCACGCCAGAGTGCGCGTTCACACACACGAGCACGAAATCGGCCACATCGATGCCCATGGACACATCGCCGATGAAATCGGGGTATCCGGGTGTGTCCACCAGCGCGATGGTCTTGCCGGCGTGGTTCAGACGCGCGATGGCGAGAGAAATGGTGTGGTGGCGTTCTTTCTCGTCCGCCTCGTAGTCGAGAAACGTGGTGCGTTCCTTGATGGTCCCAACGCGCTGGATGGCGCCGGCACTTGCGAGCACATGCTCCGCGAGGGTGGTCTTCCCCGCATCACCATGTCCAACCATGACAACGTTTCTTAGGTCTGAAGGCGCCGGGTGAGTCATGGTGTGCTCCTTGCACTGGGCTTGTCCATGAGACTACGGCCGGGGCCCCGCCTCCGTCCAGCGTGCAAACTGCGCTTGCCCAAACGCAAAGAGGGGCGCTTTCCTGCCTTGACAGGAAGCACCCCACTGTTGCTGCCAGAAACGTTTCAGAATCAACGGCCGAGGATGATCTCGACGCGCCGATTACGAGCGCGAGCCTCATCGGTCTTCTGCGCAAGCAAGGGCTTGGTCTCGCCAAGTCCGACGCAGGCGATTTGTTCGCCCTCGATCTTGCCCTTCTGAACAAGGTAGGCCTTGACAGCTTCGGCGCGTGCGAGGCTCAAGGCTTCATTGGATTTCCACTTGCCGGCTGACTTCTTGATGGGCGTGTCATCCGTGTGGCCTTCGACCGTCACTTTGCAATCCGTGTGACCTGCGATCGCTTTCGCGACCTTCGCAAGGAGCTTTTGGCCGTTCGGCGTAATCTCGGCGCTGCCCGACACGAACATGTCTTTAGAGTTCATGCGCAACAGAGTCTGGTTCTCGCCGCGCTTGGCAACTTCAATGTTCTTGTCATCAATCGACACCTTCGGAGCCTTCTGGGCCACAGGCGTTACTGCCTCGACTTCAGTACGCAGCGCATTCGCATCTGCCTTGATCTTGACGACAACCTGTCCGCGCAACTCCTCGAGTTCGTTACGTTGTGCGTCCATCTGCTTCTGCATCACGAGACGCGTAGAAGAAGAGTCACCAAGCTGACGCTTGAGCCCCTCGTTCTCCGCAGCGCGTTCACTCAGCGCGCGGTCTTTCTCTTGCAACAGCTCCTGATTGCCCGAGCAACTGGCGAGCAGAGCCACGCCTGCCAGCGCTCCTACGAAAAACATCTTGGAAAACATGATGAAACTCCCCCAATGAGCACACGTCATTTAGACGCGCGCTAGTCCCAGCCACAGATCGAGCACCTGCGGCCCCGCTACCACCACCACCAGCATCCCCAGACCAAGAAATGGCCCGAAAGGAATCTGATGGTCTTTGCGAATCGCCAAACGAACCAGCCCCGCCAAAGCACCGGTCACCGATGCCACAACGAGCGCAAGAAAGACCCAGAGGCCAAGGACCGCTCCCATGGCTCCGATCATTTTCACATCACCAAAGCCCATGGCGTCGCGTTTCCAGATGCGCGTGCCGATCACGCCTACAAGCCAGAGCACACCTGCACCGAGGATCATCCCGAGCAACCCGTTGAGCGCGGCATCGGTGCGCAACGCCCACGCGCCATCACCAGCGAGATGCAGCAACATGCGGCCGTGCTGCACATCAGGAGCTGCGAAGGCCAAAAGCGGTCCAACGATCATGCCGCCAATGGTGAGCTGATCCGGCAGGATGCGGTAGTCCCAGTCAATCAGAGCCAACACCAACAACACGCAAAAGATCAGAGCCACCACACCGTAGTGCAACCACACGACACTTTGACTTGCGGAGCTGTGCAGCAACGGCGCGTCTCCGAACAACAACTTGGTCGATCCCGCGAACCACACAGCCGTCGCAAGCTCAACGAAGAAATACCGACAAGAGATTCGCGTACGACATTTGCGACAGCGGCCGCGCAGAATCAACCACGAGATGATGGGCAAGTTATCCCACCACGAGATCCACGTGCTGCACTGAGTGCAACGCGATCGTGGGCGCACGATGCTCATACATTCCCGCGGCAGCCGCCACGCCACCACATTTAGGAATGAACCGACGCACGCGCCCATGGTCCCGAGAAAAAAAAGGACCAAGACCTCCCCTGTCTGCTCCACGGGTACTCCCACGGCACCGCAATAGCGTCCGAAAACTCCACCGCCAGGAGTCTCCGGATGACACAAATCCCCAAGAGTTGCATTGGCAAACTCTCAGGGACCGTGCGACGCGAGTCTATTGCGAAGCAGTTTTATGTGCAAGCAATAGAGCCGAGGGGTGTTGGCCAGATCAGAAGGAAACGGCCATGACGAAGTTGTTGTAGCGCTGACGGCCGTTGGTCGCCGCGTCGTTGCGGAAGGTGGAGAGGAAGCGGAAGTAGCGACGACCAGTGAGCTGCGGTGCACCGGCTTGACCGGGGTTATTCAAAACCAGCACATTCGTCGTGCCCGTGGCTGGCGTGCCCGTGAAGTAGGTCAGCAAGCCGGTCGTCGGGCCTGACGGCGTATTGGGACTGATAATGGCATTGGCGCCTTCGAGCTGCCAAATAGCCGTGGTGCCTGCAGGCTGTTGCGCGGGGCCCGGAGAGAGCGCGAAGTTCTGGTACATGGGCACACCGACTGTCACGTTGGTGTCATAGAAGTTCGAGCGAGCTGCTGAATTCAAAGCCACAAACGTGAAGCGCATATCGTAGGTGTCGCACCCAGCGGCAGCTGATGCGTTTGCACCGCTGAAGCAGTTGGGCGTGAGGGTCTTGGGTGCACCGACAACACGTCGTGCTGGCGTATTGGCTGCCGAGCGGTAGCGGTTGAGGTTCAAGAGCACGACCGTATTCGGATCGAAATTCTGCTCGACAACGAGGTTGCCGACACCAGCACCGCTGCCGATGTAATCCAGAGGATTGGTGAACACCGGGAATGGGAAGTAGGTGGTGAAGCCTGGGCCGCAGTTGTACGGCGCGGGATTGTTCAAACGTACCGCGCCAAGAGTTCCGACAGCCGGGGTCGTGGTGGACATGGGGCAATTGCCGTTGTTGCTCGGCGGGTTCAGATTCAACGGATCCGGGATCTGTATCGGCGACATATTGTAGTTGGCCGAATAAAGCGGCGACAGCCCGTTCACATTGGCTGGGCAGGTGATCGGGCCCGAGGTGCTCGTCATGCCACCCCAAGCTGCATAGCCCGGATAGGTCACTTGATTGACGAAGTTCTGCACTGGGCCCCACTCGATCAACTCCAAAGCATTACGAGGAGCGCCAAGGTCCACGGCCTCATAGAGATGCTGAATGTGCGAGCCGCCTTGAGGATTAATGGCGGCTCCGAGGTTATTCGCGGGATTGTCAAAGGGCTGCACGAGACCTGGCGGATTGACCGTGCCGCCGATAGTGCCAAGCGGCCCCGGGAAGGTGATCAAACGCTGTGTGCGCGTGCCGAGGTTGGCAACGTTGCCTTGGTAGGCCGCCAAAGGTGTCCCCGTGATTTGAACGCCGCCAAGGAAACCTGAGTCAAACGCAGCGTTCCATGCCGCTTGATTGAATTGCGGCGAATATGTTGCGTCGCGTCCGGAAATGCTCACGAAATCTTCCACCACAGACACCGCTGCTTGGCAGGTTGAACACACGCTGGTGAAGAGAATCACTTCCAGTGCGTTGCTGACGGCAAGTTGCTGTGGGGGCGTGCCCTGAGGCACGCCCAAGATCAGCGGGACCCCAACGGTGCCTGCTGGGTTGTTCACCGAAAAGCGAATCTGATACGGGCCAGGGCCGAACGATGGTGCTGCCGTAAAGACCACGACATTGGGCGTCGCTGGCTGAATCACAAGGCTGCCAGGGACAAGCTGGTTGCTCTGGTTCACATTGCGGACGGTCATGTTTTGCAACTGATTCAGAGTCGATGAATCGATCGCCTTGGAGAACGTGATGACCACGCTGTCGTTCGCGCTCATTGGATCCAACGCAGTTCCCGCGACACCAGAGAACGGCGCGATGCTCAGCACCTGTGCTGGGATCGGATCTGGCCCCGTAGCCGCACCTGCATCGAAGATTCTTGAAATGCCGGGCTGTGTGCTGCATGGGGGGGGAATGATTGGCAAGAGCAACGGGCTGATCCCGACGCTTTGTGCCAACACACCACCGCTACGGATCAAGTTGACCGGTGGAATGAAATAGGTGTATTGAGCTGATGCGATAAATCCACCATTGAAGGGAAGACCGAGCGGATTCGTTGCCGAGACGCGCGGGTCAACCACGATTGTGTCCAGCTTCGTTTTGTGACGGCCGACGATGTAGCTGGATAGCAGTGGAGAGTTGTTTTGATTCGTGCGAATTTGCAGTGAGTTCTGCGCCAACCCCTGATTCGCAAAGGGGTAATACAGAACACCGCCTGTGCCAATGGTGGGTGAAACGCCAACCTGCTCCACAAGCAGGCCGCCTACCATCAGCAGACCGCCCAAAGGAGCTGCATCAATAGGACCATCGAAGCGAAACTCCAACGCTTCGTCGATGAAGACCACAGGCAGAGGTGATGCCGCGTTCGGATTGCACGGGACAACTTCGTTGCCTGCAAAAGATGTCGCGATGAGCCTGCCAAGCGCAGCAGAACCGCCACCACCAGAGCTGCCGCCTCCGCAACCGCTTGCGAGAACTGCCGCAAAGACAGCAACAACCAAAGGCAATACCGCAATACGTAAGTTCATCCGCTGCATGCTGTCACATCTCCTGTCATTCCAACCAATGCGCCACCTCCACCCGGGCGGCGGCCGCGTGGCGCTGTTCGTTCTGAGCCGGAGGATCATAAGAACAGCACCCAAGGGTCGTCAATCGCAGGGGATTAAGACCCACACAACGGCAAAGCAATCTGCGTGCCGTGGGCGGACACGCCACTCGACGATCACAAGCACATGCTGTGCATAGCTTTGCGTATCTGTGCGGCATCGCACATCGCAAAGTCGGGCATACGCTGCGAGCCGCTTCAGCTGATCGATGCACGCTCTTCGCAGAAGAGACAGCGCAAACGCCCCTGAGCGTCACGGCCAACCTCCGCGAAGTCGGGAGCTTCCTTCACCGTGATGCATCCAGGGTTGACACACTCCGCTCCACGACACGGAACAAGGCGGGTGCCGTGCGGGTGGCCAACATCGAGATCCACCATGCCGCAACTCCACAGCAGCAACGCCATGCGGATGGGCACACCGAGAGCTGCTTGTCGGAAATATGCAGCGCGCGGGTCGGAATCGAGTTCGCGCGCAATCTCTCCGACTCGTGGCAACGGGTGCAAGACGATGCTGTCACTGAATGTCGGCGATTTGAGAAAGCGATGATCCAAGATGGGCAGCGTCGCGCTCGGAGCGTCGCCACGAAGGCGCTCCTTTTGCAAACGCGTCACATAGATGGCGTGCACCTTCTTCGTGCGCATCGACAACTCTGCAATCTCGCCCGCCTTCGCTGTTGGCAGCTCAGTTTGCGGTGCCACCAACATCGCTTCCACACCGCGCCGCCGAAACACATCTTCCAAATCGTTGATCTGCACCATGCACATGCCGTAGCCCGGACGACTCGCAAGATCTTCCACCACGAACTCTGGCAAGTTCAGGCCACCTTCTGCAATCGCAATAACCCGCGCGCCGAAACGCACCAGCGCACGAGCAAGTGAATGGACAGTGCGTCCATAGCGCAGATCGCCGTAGAGCACGACCGTCTGCGCCGCGATAGGGCCGCGCTCACTGCGCAAGGTGTACAAGTCGCACAGCGTCTGACTCGGATGCTCATGGCTGCCGTCGCCAGCATTGATCACAGGCCCGCGCGCAAGGCTTGCAGCAAGACGTGCCGCACCAGCAGATGGATGGCGCAACACCGTCACATCAACATACGAATCCACGATGCGCACGGTGTCCGCGAGAGTCTCCCCCTTCACAGCCGATGATGTCGCCGGATCGCTCGACGTAATGACGCGCCCACCGAGACGCAGCATCGAGGCTTCAAAGCTCAATCGCGTGCGCGTGCTGGGTTCGAGGAACAAACTCCCCATCAGATAGCCCGGCAAATCCGCTGCGTGCCCACGCAAGTTTGTGCGGATGCGATCCGCCAAGTCCATCAGATTCGAGAGCGCCGCATCAGGGAGATCATCGATGGTGACGAAGTCACGTTTCATGGGCCTAGTTCCTCGACGAGCGCGGTCACAGCCTTCGCACCAACGGCTGGATTCCGCAGAGCGCTCGCCAGCGTAGCAAGCAAGCATTGCTGCCTGAGCGTGAAAGGGCAAGCCAGCAGTGGCGCTTCGTTCAGGAGCGGGCGAAGCACAGAGGCCTCCAGCAGTCTGCGCCGCAACGCTGGCAAACCCTCCCCCGTCAACGCCGAGACGTTCAAACCAGCATGCACCGCAAGATCACACTTGGTGTTGATGCGCACAACGGCCCGCCCCCGCGCCAACACTTCAATCTCAGCCGGCACAGGCGCATCCGGCGCTTGTGCAAGAACCAAGATATCTGCATGAGTGGCAGCAGCGAGGGTCAGCGCTGCAGAATCCGCCTCGATGCCCGCTGGAGTCGAACCAAGCCCCGCGGCGTCGAACAGCAGCAACGGCCAACCTTGCGCGTCCACCGAAGCACAGAGCACATCGCGAGTGGTCCCCGATTCTGAACTCACTATCGCGCGATCTTCACCGATCAATGCGTTCCACAGCGTGGACTTTCCTGCGTTGGGTGCGCCCAGCAGCAACACGCGCACTCCCGAAATCAAGCAGAGCCCACACGCAGCGCGTTCGAGCAAACGCTCCACTTGCATCAGCAGCACCATGCGCTCGTTCGCGATGAATCCCCTTGCAGCGCTGCTCCGAAGCGTGCGCAGCAGCGTTACGAACTCCGTGAACGCTGCGCCATAAAGCAACTCAAGAGTCTTGGGCGCGAAAGCGCCACGTGCGACAACATCGCGCTCCGAGTGCACATCGACACGCGAAGTACGCAGTTCTGTGGCTCCATGCGCATGCAACAGAGCTTCGAAGGCATGTGCGACTGCCGGCGATCCATGCAACGCAACTTCCACATGTCCATCTGCGTGCGGCCCTGCCAGTAGAACTTCGTCAATGACGCCTGCTACGCCGAATACGTGGCCGTGACGCAGGGCGCCGCTCTCTCTCGCGCCGGCTTTGAACAGCAGTGGCAGCAGCCTCGCGATTCCCATTCCCTGCAGCGAATAAACCTGAAGTGCGGCAGACCCTGTAGCTGTGAGTCGCGTCCAGGAACAGTCAGGCGTTGGCTGCATTACACAGCGCCAATCCGCGCAACACGAGCGATTCATCAACATCCACGCGTCCAGAAATGCAACGCGCGACCAAAGCGGCGTCGCCACCGCAAATCCAAAGCGGCAAGTCTGAACCACACACGCTGCGCGCGCGCTTCACAGCCTCCTGCACCATCCCTGCGAAAGCCACGTCAAGTCCAAGTGCAACGCACTCGGCAGAACTGCGTGCAGGGAAAACGGTCGCGCTGCCTGCTGCCGGCAACAGCGGCGCCGCCGCTTCGAGAGCACTCCGCAACGCGGCTCGTCCAGGCGCGATCAATCCTCCGCGAAAAGTGCCCGAGGCATCAACCCAATCGAGAGTCAATGCAGTGCCTGCCCCGAGCACAAGCGCGCCGCCGGAATCGTGCTTCCAAGCCGCGTATGCAGCAGCGACACGATCCATGCCCAATGTCTCTGGAGTCGCGTAATCGAGCCGCAATGGAGCGTGAAAATCAACGCCAAGGCAACGCAGTGCCACAGTTCGCCTCTGTGTTGAAAGTGTCTGGACGATGCGCGACAGCGCCGAAGGCACCACCGACACCAGCACGAGTTCGTCAAGATCGTCTGGCAGTTCAGGCGACGCAGTGGTGCCCCAAGTAGCGATCACTCGAGGATCTGGAGTGCTGCAATCAGCGAGTTTCACACGCGAATTGCCGATGTCGGCGTACAGGCGCCGGATCATAGTGCTGGTCAGCGGCGCGGCACCACGACCGTGCGCGTCATCGTCACACCCTTGCGACGCAGGCGCACTTCGAAACGAGTGGTCTCGGGATTGTTCTTCGCATAGGCAATGACGTCCGCCTTGGTGGTCATGCGAATACCGTTGATGGATTCGAGGACATCGCCTTCTTCAGCGCCGCCACGACGCAGCACATTGTCCACAGGGATGGCGTCGAGCTTCACTGCATCTTTGCCATCTTCGAGGCGTTCAGATGCGAAGCGCACACCATCGAGCGTCGCTTCACCCTTGTCGCCGAAAGCTCTTGCTCCCATCTCCGTGATGGTGATCGTGCCCGGCTTGGCCACCTGCCACTCGATCCAAGTGCTCGTGTTTGCGTCGACAGGCCCAAGAACTTTGGGAGCTGATGGGCCGGATGCAGCGCCTGTGAGCTTGTAGGGTTCTGGTTCAAGTGCCACTTCACGGCCATCGGAAGTGAACACCACGCGCCCAGGTTCGATCTTCTTCACCAGCGCACCGCTGGCCCACTCCACGACATGTCCTTCTAAATAGGGCATCAATGGGTCGGCAATGCTCGCCGTGGTGCCGTCTCTCTTCACGAAGTACGCCATCGAAGGCATGCCGGCCGTGGAATACTGGATCAACAAGACCTTCAACTGTGTTTCGACCGGCGCCTTCGGCGGTGGTGCTTGGACGTTGCTGGCCGCAACCGCCTCGACGACCTTCTTGGGCCAAAGCACGCCTTCCGTGATCGCCCCGCCATAGTCGATCTTGCGCCGCCCTGTGACGCCCTCGGGTTTGATGGCTGCGAGCTTCCGCCGCACATCAGCCATGTAGACCTGATTCTCGCTACTGCGCGCTTTCTTCTCTTCGACCACATTCCAAATGACTAAGCCGATGCCCAAGACGAGCATGACATCGCAAACAAGGAGCAGCGTGCGCAGTGTTGAAATCTTCATGGAGCGGTCGGGACCATCGTAGTGGCGGAGCGTGCAGGCATCAACGGGCGAACCCGCGACGACGCAGAAGATGCGCGTATTCCCTCAGCGGACGGGGGCTGGACGCCGGTCGCTGCCGCGGCTGACCCCGCGCAGGAGCAGTCGCAGATCATCTGGGGCATCAGAGGCGGCGACGGCATCGTCGGCACTTACCACGCCTTCATCGACGAGGCAGCGGAGCGCCATGTTGAAGGTCTGCGTGCCGTATTGCACGGCTCCGTCGCTCAGAGCATGTTCAAGATCTTTGGTGCGACCCAAGCGCAGGATCTCACGCACGCGCGGAGTCGCTAACAAGATCTCCGCAGCCGGGACACGTCTCCCCGTGGAGGCCGAAGCAACGAGACGCTGGCTTACGACGCCTTCAAGCACCAAGGAAAGCTGCAAGCGCACCAACTCATGCTGGTGCGGCGGGAAAAACGTCAGGATGCGCTCCACCGTTTGCATCGCGTTCACAGTGTGCATCGTGGACAGCACGAGATGCCCGGTCTCGGCAGCAGCCAAAGCCGCTTCCATGCTCTCGGAATCTCGGATCTCTCCGAGCATCACGACATCAGGCGCTTCGCGCATCGCGGCACGCAGACCTTGGCGCCAGTCGCTCATGTCCACGCCCACTTCACGCTGGTGCACAATCGCCGGGCCATCACGGAAACGGAACTCGACCGGATCCTCCAGCGTGATCACATGCACGGCGCGTTCCGAAGTGATGGCTTGAATCAACGAGGCCAGCGTCGTGGACTTACCCGACCCCGTGACGCCAGTGACGAGAACCAATCCGCGTTGCAGTTTTGCGAACGCGCTGAACTGACGCTCGGGCAAGTGCAATGTGCGGAACGAAGGCACATGGGCCTTCACTTGGCGCAGCACGAGGCCAACGCCAGCGCTATGACGAAAGGCATTGACGCGGTAACGCGCGACACCGCTGCGCTCGAAAGCAAAGTCGCAGTCGCCGGTAGTCTTCAAGCGTTCAGAGGCGCCCTTGGGTGCAAGCGTTTCCACCAACTGCAGCAGCTCGGCCACATTCGGCGGAGCGAATTGAGTGAAGCTGACACAGCCATCCACCTTGAGGGCAGGACAGACATTGCTCTTCAATAAGATGTCCGATGCATCCGCAGTGGCTGCGGCTGCGAGGACGGCTTCAAAGTCGAAACCCATGGAGCGCTCCATGGCACTTATCGGCCATGCCGCCGCGCTCAAAAACCTGCGCGCACGCGAAACTCTGCCTCAGGCTTCTGCGGGATGCAGAACAGCCCAGCAAGCCTCAAGCAGTTCTGGAACACCGAAGCCGCTGAGGGCGCTGACGACGCGGCCTTTCACGCCCAGCATGCGGTCGAGTTCCCGCGCCAAGACCTCGGGTTCGAGCACTTGATCCGCCTTCGAGTACACCGTCATGCGCGGGTGCTCGAGGAGTCCGTGTCCAAAGCGCGCCAACTCGCCGAGAACTGTGCGCGCCTCCGCAGCGGTACGTTCGAGGTTTTCGTCGCTTGGAAGTTCGATCATGTGCAGCAGCACACGCGTGCGCTCGATGTGGCGCAAGAAGCGGTCGCCTAAACCAACTCCCACGCTCGCACCTTCGATCAGCCCAGGAATGTCCATCATCACGAAGCGCCGGAAGCCCGGCATGTCCACGATGCCCGGATGCGGGTGCAGCGTCGTGAACGGGTAGTCCGCGATCTTCGGTGTCGCCGCAGACACGCGCGTGATCAGCGTGGATTTCCCTGCGTTGGGCATGCCGACAAGCCCCACGTCGCCGATGAGTTTCAATTCGAGCCGCAGCGTTCGATGATCTCCACGACGACCGCGTTCGGCTTTGCGTGGCGTCTGGTTCGTCGAGGACTTGAACGCCGTGTTGCCGCGTCCGCCACGACCGCCGCGAGCCACCAGCAGCTCGTCACCAGGCATCGCAAGGTCTTTGAGGATCACGCCCGATTCGCTGTCGATGACGATGGTACCGACCGGCACGTGTACAAGCAGACTCTCACCGTCTTTGCCAGCACAGTTCGCGCCACCACCGTTTTCGCCTGAACGGGCGCGCAAATGCGGCGAGCGCACAAGATCGAGCAGCGTGGTTTCGGATTCTTCGGCGCGCAACACCACATCGCCACCACGTCCACCGTCGCCGCCAGCAGGTCCACCCTTCGGGACGTAAATCTCGCGTCGAAAAGCTACGGAGCCATCGCCGCCGTTGCCGGCTTGCACAATCAATTTGGCTTCATCGCGAAACATGCGGCACGCGTCCTCTCAAAACGCACAAAAGCCGACGCAGGCGCAGTCGCCTCACGTCGGCCGCGTGGCGCAACTAATTTGCGAGCACAGAAACGCGGCTGCGCGTTCCGTACACCACTTTGCCGTCCTTCAGAGCGAAGAGCGTGAAGTCGCGTCCCATGCCGACGTTGCGGCCGGGATGAAACACCGTTCCGCACTGGCGCACGATGATGTTGCCAGCGACAACAGCTTCGCCACCGAACTTCTTGACGCCGCGGAACTGCGGATTGCTGTCGCGGCCGTTCCTGCTGGAACCCTGTCCTTTTTTGTGGGCCATTGTGTCCCCCTCAACCGGCGATGCCGGTGATCTCGATTTCGACGTAATGCTGACGGTGTCCCGTGCGCTTGCGGCTGTGCTTCCGCACCCGATAGAACGACGGATTGAGCTTCACGCCCTTGACCAGCGGAGAGATCACCTTGGCCTCAACCTTGGCACCAGCGACGAAAGGAGTGCCGATGCGAGTGGCGCCGTCGCCTCCCAGCATGCAAACTTGGTCGAAAGTGACGCTGGCGTCTTTGAGTGCTTCGCGGAAATGGATACGCAGGCGCTGGCCTTGTTCCACGCGGTATTGATGACCGCCGTCCTTGATGATCGCGTACATAGGTGTCCTCGACAGCCGGCAAGTGCCGGAAATGGAACGGCACGGTAGCAGCCAGTCCCCCGCTTTCAACCACAGAAAACCCGGCCCAAAGCCCTATTTCAGGCGCTGAATCTCATAATCCTCGGTGCCGAGATCGTGATCACCCACCACCAATATGGGCTTCCCGTAGGTATCTTCCACCTGCTTGATCTTCTCGGACTTGTTGCGCTTCAAGAAGTCCGCCACGCGCACATTGGCTCTTACGCGCACACGCCGGGCACGGTTGCGGAAGCAAATGTCGATGACCTCGCGCAGTATCTTCAGACCGATGGAATCCACGGTGCGAACGAAGCCGCTCCCTTTGCAATGCGTGCACGGCAACGCGTTGCTCCTGTGCAAGCTGGGGCGCACTCGCTGGCGGGTCATTTCCACCATACCGAAAGGGCTGATGCGCGCGATCTTCATGCGCTCTTTGTGGTCCTTCAGTTGTTCGCGCAGAGCGCTTTCGACCTCGCGCTTATGCCCTTCGTCCTGCATGTCAATGAAGTCGTTGATGATGACCCCACCAAGGTCGCGCAAGCGCAACTGGCGTGCGATCTCCTCGACGGCTTCCATGTTGGTGCGAAACGCCGTGTCCTCCAGATCGCCTTCTTCTCGGTTCTTGCCTGAGTTGACGTCGATCGCGACCAGCGCTTCGGTTTGATCGATCACCAGCGACCCGCCGCTCTTGAGCGTGATCTTGCGAGCGAAGACCTTTTCAATCTTCTCTTCGAGCGCCATCGCATGAAACAGAGGCCGACCATCGGTGTAGAGCCGCACGCGGTCTTCTTGTTCCGCCATGACAGCGCGCAAGAAATCTCGCGCCTTGCGGAACACGGGCTCGTTGTCGACAACAACTTCTTTCACATCCGAAGTGAACACATCGCGAATGGTGCGCACCACGAGATCGCTGTCTTGATAGACAAGCGTGGGCGCGCGCTCACTCCGCACACGTTTCACAATGGTGTTCCAGAGTTTCATCAGGTACTCGAGGTCCTTCTCGATGTCCTGACGGTTTCTGCCGATGCCAGCGGTGCGGATGATGGTGCCCATCCCATCCGGCGGGTCGATCTCTTCGAGAATGCGCTTCAACCGCTGGCGTTCTACTGGGTCTTCAATCTTCTTCGACACGCCCGAGCGCGTGAGGCTGGGCATGAGCACGAGATAGCGCCCCGGAATACTCAAGTAGGTCGTGAGAGTCGGGCCCTTCTTGCCGATGCCATCCTTGGTGATCTGAACCAAGACCTCTTGCCCTTTGGCCACATACTCTTGAATGTTGCGCTTCTCACTGCGCCGGATGCGGTCTGGCGGCATGTCCGGGTTGTTCTCCCGGTACATGGGCAAGATGTCGCTGGCGTGCAAGAACCCGTTGCGGTCGCCACCGAAATCCACAAAGGCAGCGCCAATGCTGGGCTCGATGTTGGTGACAACCCCTTTGTAGATGTTGCCCAGGAATGTCGTTGCGGAGGCGCGCTCGATGTAGATTTCTTCGAGTCGACCGTCGCTCACAATGGCTATGCGAATCTCTTCGCAGTCGTCCGCGTTGATGTATATCGTGCGTTCCATCGGCCCTCCTTGCGGAGCAGCGATGCAAAGCATCGCCGCCGATGCGGCAAGCACGGGTCGCGGGCACGGAAGCGCGAAACGGAATCAGCGAATCAGCGGATCAGGTACGGACGCTGGGCAGATCAAGCACTGGGCAGTACTTCTGGGATGTGGCTGCTGTGATCATCAAAGCTCGCTGGATTCCTATGCCTGAGCCCAATCTTGGGCCCATGGTGTTCCTTACGCTCCGGTCCGACGACCCACGGTGCACTCGCGGGCGCACATGCGCCCGGCACAACCGTTGCCTCCACACCGGCACTTGTCTGTTTGAAGCGCCTTCCACGAGCGCAAACCCGTGGGGGCCCCGGGGCTCCCCCGGATTCGAAGGATGAGGCCGCAAAGCCACACCCCTCGTGCCATGGGTGTTCTATATCCAATCAGCGCCTCCGCGGCAAGCGCTGGCGCTCACTTCCCCGCTTCGGCAGGCACAGGAGCCTCCTCGCGCTTGGGGCCAGTAGGCGCCCCCATGACGCGCATCACCTCGGCCTGAATGGCCTCTTCACGAATGCGTTCCTCAAGGTCCAAGAACTTGGCCATGTCGCTGCGATCCCGCAGGATGCGCGGTGTGATGAAGATGAGCAGGCTCTCTTCCACATGGCTCTTCTGCTTGCTGCGGAACAGCGCGCCGATCAGCGGCAGGTCTCCCAGCAGCGGAATACCACGGTCGAGATCCGTTTCGCTGTTGGAAATCAGCCCACCGATCACGGCGGTTTGGCCCGATTCAAGCAGCAACGTGGTCACGAGAGTGCTCGAAGCCACTTGCGGCAAGGCGATGCTCACGCGATTTGCGCCTTCGCCAGAGGTGAAGACTTGGAAACCTGGCAGCTCAGCGGAGTTGCCCACCAACTGCTCGGCTTCGGGAATGACGGTCATCATCACTTTGTCTGTGCCGGCAACAACGTGCGGCACGAGATACAGCTGAAAGCCCGTTTGCACCGGCGAATTCGCGGCTTCTTTGATGGAGTACGTCAGCCCGCCATTCTGATTCGATTCCGCGACGGTCTCGGCGAAGCGCACGGTGCGCCCGACAAAGATCGTGGCTTCTTGGTTGTCCAGAGCTAGCAACTTGGGCGCCTGCACGATGCGTGTGCCTTGGTCTTCCTTGAGCAGGTTCAAGGTCACGGCCATCTGCGTGAAATCGAGCGTTCCGTAGCGCATCGCGCTTTCAAGCGCAGCAGCCGGCAAGCCAGGCGTGATCCCTGTTTCAGATGCAACGAGACCGCCATTCCAACCGCCAGGGCCGAGATGGAACGGCAAACGCGTGGGCATAGAGCCGCCGCCGATGCTCGCGGACAAGCCGCCGCTGCCGATGTCCAGCCCGTAGCTGAGTGCATCCACATTCGTGGTCGTGATGAACTTCACATCGATGTAGACCTGCGCTGGTTCGATGTCCATCAGCGCCAACATGCGCTCGACTTCATCCACCACAGGCGGAATGTCTTTCACCACGAGCATGTTGTTGGAAGCGAAGTACTCGATTTTCCCCGCGGCCGTCAACGCATTACGCAGCGCGCGGAGCAACGCGAAATCCTGCTCAGGATCTGCGGAAGGTGCCTTGGCACCAGTCTTCTGCGCGTACTCACTCTTAATCTGCGGCGAATACGCAGGCGGCGGACGCAGGTAGCGCACCGCAAGCACGCGCGTCGTCAGCTGCGCCTCCAGCGCACTGGGACGCACAACACGCAAGATGCCGTGAGCTTCATCCACCACGACAAACCCAAGCGCGCGCGCGACAGTATCGAGCGCCGTGCGCCAAGGCACATCTCGCAAGCGCAGCCACACTGGGCCTTCGACATCAGGCGCCGACACAATGCTCATGCCGGAGACTTTTGCGATGGCGTCGATGACAGATTTGATCTCTGCGCCAGCAAACTCAAATGTGACGCGCGGAGGACGCTCCACCAAAAGAATCCCGCCACGTTGCGAAACCACGCAACCGGATTGCTCGGCGGCGATGTCGAGCACGGTGCGCCATGGCGCATCGTTCAGCGACAAAGTCACCTTGGCGGCAAGCCCAGGTGCGATGAGGATGTTGGCGCCTGAGCGCTCGCGAAGGTGGTTCACAAAGTCTGCAATCGGCTGGTCAGTGACTTGCACAGTCACCAGTGCCGCAGCTTGCGGCACTTGAGACACGACGCAGGGTGCGATCACAAAGAGCGCCAATAAGATAGGTGTCAGGCAACGCATCAGTGGGAATCCCCGTTCTTGAGACCGCTTCCACGGACAACCATGGCCCGGCGGAAGACAAAGCCTTTGAATTCCAATTCGACCGCGTCAGCAAAGACCGCGAGCACGCGGACGCCTTCAATCATGTCACCGGCGACAACCCCACGCCCATTGATCAGCGCAAGAGAGCGCGGCGCATCCTCGGCACACAGGATGACACCTGTGATTTCGAGACGCTGGCGCGTTGCTTCTGAACGCACCGCCAAGCCAGCCAGCACGACTTCAAGCGCCGCGGTCAATTCTGTAGCCTGCGGTCCTGCTTGCAGTCCTCGAAGGCCATCACGCACCTTCGCTAAGCGCGCTTCAAGGGCAACCCAATCTGCGCTGTTCGCGCTACGCGTGGCTTGTTCCAGTTCAAGACGCAACGCTTCATATTTCGCTGTGTCTACCGCGCTTGGATCCACAGCTCCCAAAGGCTGTGTCGTGGCGGCAACAGGCGCTGCCGTGTCTGCAGATACTGCAACCACCTGCGCCAATTCCACAGGATCACGGAATGGATCCCGACGCCCTGCGGCTCCGCGGAAGGCATAACGCTCAATCCCTGGCGCCGCGACTTTGTCAGAAACGCGGCCCGAACTGATCAGTTTCTCCATGCGCTCTTCCGCATCCAGGATGACCACCGCGCCGTCTTGCTGCGACTTGGGCGCGTAGACGTAGGTCTCAAGCACGAGATCTACACTGTGCGGCTTCTTGTCTTGAACGTGATCGGAAGAACCGGTTTCCACGCTGAGCGTTGGGAATGCCACGAAACGCGCATACCGATTCTCGAAGCTGTCGAGGAAACGCAACAGGCCCTCCATGTCAGCGGCGAGCTTCAGACGATAGGTCACGCGTGCGAACGCCTCGCGTTGCACACCCTTGCGCACTCTGCGATTGCGCGCGAGTGAATCATCCAGTTCTGTAATCTGCACCTTGGCTTCGAAAGCGGAGCGCGTGAGTTGCTCCACGAAGTCGTTGATCTCTGCGTCATCCGGCAAAATGCGCGAATAGGCTTCAAGTTTGTGGCGCTGGATCAACACATCGTCTTCGATAGCGGCGACCACTGCGAGATCGCGATCGGCCTTGGCCACACGCGCACTCAACGTGCCATTCTCGTCATCAAGCGCGGTCGTGTCGCTCCAAGCTGTCCACGCTCCGTGACCGCAAACCGCTGACACGAGCAACCCTGCGGAGCAGAACAACGCCGCTGGGCGGCGGAAAAACGCTTTGATTTGTGCAGACGATTTCATGGATCAGCCCCCCACCTTCGCGAGCGCGGCCTTACCGTCACTCTTCTCTGGCGTTCGTAATGCCATCTGCAGATCAAGCGCCACGGTCCAAGCGGGGCGCCCATCCTGCATCTGCACAGACTTGCCTGCCGGGTTGTTGATGCTCTCGAAGGAACCCGTGAAGAACGCGGAGGACTTCAAGCGTTCATGGAAAGTGTTGAAGCGCTGCAAGGGATCGCCCTGGCGCTCCGCAAGGCAGTAGCCTTGGATGCTGACGATCTCTCCCGTGCTCTTGCGCCCAGCGGTCGCACGTGCGTCCTGCGCCTTCACGCTCAGAGTATTCAGCCACATGCTAGCGCCAGCAGCATCCGACTCGCTCGTGACCTGCCACAGTTCATCCAGCTTGCGCGTCCAAGGCACGCGCGAAGAAGCGATCTCGCGGATGATGCGCCCGCGCTCGTCGATGTCGCTCTTCTCGGCGCGTAGACCGGCGAGGTGTAGAAGCCGCGCTTCACGGCTCTTCACAACACGCAACAGATCCTGTTTGCGCTTGATGGCCGCCTCCAGCGGACCAAAACCACACATGACCCATGCCCCAGAGCTTGCCGTGACAAGCAGAAAAACCAGTGCACAGGCCGCTACCGTTTTCGGTGACCAACGCCGAGCATTACGGCGAGACTCTGGCAGCAGATCCGGCGCACCAACTCCGCTGCCGCGCGCAAGTGCGAGTTTCGCAGCGCCGACCGCGGCAACAAGCGCTGCACGATCTTGCGCCGAAAGCGCAGCTGCACTCCCTTGGCATTCAAGGCCTGCACAAGCGTCCATGAGATCCACGGGCAAATGCAGCACCGTAGTGAGCTGCAGAGAGAGACCGGGTGCACTAGCGCCGTCACCTGCCAGCAACACGCGCGTTGTCGGCGGGGCGGATGTGCTGCTTTGCGCAGTCAATAGAAGTTCCGCCTCTGCTGCGAGTTCCACGGCAACAGAACTGATGCACTCTGCTTGCGAGGCATCGGCGCCACTGCGGAGCGAGGCAAACGCTTGCTGCGGTGAGATAGAGCAAGCCGCGGCTGCAAGACGCGCCATTTCGGTCAAGCCCACGGAAAGGTGACGCGAGGCACACACTTTCCCAGCTTGCGCGAGAACCAATTCCGTTCCGTCGGCAGAGATTTCCACCAACAAGATCCGCTCCTGCCCGGGCGCTGCCGCGGCGAGTGCGAGGGAATGGGCCGTCACGAAAAGTGGCCGGAGTCCAGAGGATTCCGGACACGCGAGTGCCGTCTCGAGAATGGCGCGAGGAACCACGGCCACGCTATGTTGCCCAGAGGCGTCAAGACAAGCGGCACCAGCCAGCTCATCCGCACCAAAAGGCAACTCCCGCGTCGCGAGATTGATGCCTGCTGATACAGGATCTTCGCCTAGAGCAATTTCAACGTGCTGCACCCATGCAGCTCCTTGGGGCAAGACCAGCGCACAGCGGCGCTCTTTCACGCCCGTGCCTTTCAAGAGCTCCTGAAGGACCGCGGCTGCATTGCTCTGCGCTGGCACAGCGCGGACGGCGGCCGCTGCAAGCACGAGGATTCCTCCTTGCTCACGCAGCTCTACGACCTTCACTGAGGCGGAGTCGGCATCGACGCTGACAAAAGACGAAGAACGCACAAACATGAAGACTCCTTGCGCAACACAGCGGCGGAAAAAAATGCTGCGCGTGCAGTTCCTGCAGAGGTTCTTCGGACCCCACGGACGCGGGCTTGAACTGCTCCACGGCGCACCTTGGGTGCAACGAGCGTGCTGCGCTCAACCTCGGCGCGTGGCGCGCTTAGGGCGTTCACCGTGGAAGGCATCAAGCAGCTTGTCGGCCGCAAGCGGGCCGGGGGCGGCCAACATCGCTTCAGCGAGTTCCCTACAAGCCGGAACATTGCAGGCACGTGTCGCTTCAGCGATATCGCGCAAACGACTTGGCGCCATAGACAAGCTCGTGAAACCAAGTCCGATCAGCAATGGTGTGTAGCGACTCATCCCTGCCACTTCGCCACAAACCGTGATGCTCTTGCGCGCAGTGCGTGCGGCTTGGACAGCAAGTTGCATCAGTCTCAGCACACCAGGATGGTGCGGCACAAAGAGAGCCGCAACTTCCGGATTCGTACGGTCTACTGCGAGCGCATACTGGATGAGGTCGTTACTTCCAATGCTCACAAAGTCAGCCTCGGCGAAAAGTGAATCCGCCAAGAGCGCCGTAGCAGGGAGTTCCAACATGGCGCCGACAGGCAAGTCCTCGCGAAAAGGCAAACCCTCGCGGCGAAGCTCTTCCATGGCGTCGCGCAATGCTGCTCGCGCGCGACCGAACTCTTCAACATCTGTAACCATGGGGAACAGAACTTTGGCATTGCCATGCACGCCGGCGCGCAGCAACGCGCGCAACTGAGTCTTGAAGATGTCGCCGTAGGCGAAGCTCAAACGCAGTGAACGCAATCCGAGGGCCGGATTCGGTTCACGCCCCGCTTGAATGCGCGGATCCCACTTGTCGGATCCGAAGTCCATCGTGCGAATCACCACAGGGCGCGGCGCCATGGAGCGCAAGAGTCGCGCATAGTGCTGCAACTGCATATCTTCGCTGGGAGCATGCTCGCGTCCAAGAAAGAGATACTCCGTGCGGTGCAGGCCGATGCCGGACACACCGAGAGATTTGAGCTCGCGCGCTCCAAGATCGGAATCGATGTTGCCGTGCAACTCGATCTGCGTGCCATCGCGCGTGCACGCCTCGCCCACTTCGCCGTGCGCCTTCTGCTGCAAGCGACGCATGCGCGACTGAGCATTGCGCAAGGTGGCAGCGTCGGGGGCCACCACAAGATCGCCAAAGAATCCGTCCACAATCACGGTCGCACCAGCAGTCACGGTGCCGAGCGCAGAACCAAGCCCCACCAAAGCTGGGATTCCAAGGTGACGCGCCAAAATGGCCGTGTGCGAAGCTGGACCGCCGTGAGCCGTCGCAAAACCTACGACGCGACTGCGATCGAGCGATGCCGCCTGCGTTGGGGTCAAGTCGTCCGCGATGATGACGCTGTTCTTGGGCAACTTGTTCGCGAGCGTGAGCGCAGCCACGCCCTGCAGACGTTCCACAAGACGCCTTTGAATGTCGAGCAAATCTGGAATGCGGCTCGGCAACGGCTCCGGAAGGCCTCGCAGCTCATCGGTAAGCGCCCGAAAATGGCGCACCACTGCTGAAGCGGCTTCACTGCGGTCCTCGCTGATCAAGCGCCGGATGGGGCGAAGAATTGAGATCTCGTCTCCGAGAAAGGCGAGGTAGGTGTTGATGATCTCGCTGACATCACCGAGGGCGGCACGCGTGGCTTCCTTGAGCGTCTCGATCTCCGCAGCCACCGCCACTACGGCAGCATCGAAACGTGCCAACTCTCGCGGCACTTGGCCCCGCGACACTTGAACTTCTGGAACCTCGCGATCGACGGAACCAACGATCACCGCCACGCCGCGCGCGATGCCGTCAGAAACTGTTATGCCCTTGAGGCGTTCCATGCGCTCACTCGCCGAAGCCACTGCCCACAAGTGTCGTCAACGCCTGCACGGCTGCATCAGCATCCATGCCGCTAGCCTCAAACGCGAGCAATGTGCCCCGCGGTGACGCGAGCATCAGCACTTCCATAATGCTCTTGCAATCGGCGCTGCGCTCGCCCACGCGCATCGTGACCACCGCCTGAAAGCGATTGGCCGTGCGCACGATCATGGCGGAAGGACGTGCATGGAGACCCTGCTCGTTAGGCAGCGTCACGCTGGCGCGAACCAAGGGGGCGCTCATGCACAGCTCTCCTGCGAAATGGCAAGCACTTCGGCAGCGAGACGTTCGCTGTCGTGGCGCACCATGCCACCAGGCAGCACCATGGACAATGGCCGCACCAAGAGCGGCACACCACAGCACGTGATGGCCCCTCCGGGCGGCACCACTGGCGCGGCCCCGCTCTCGGCATAGCGCTCAAGAGCCTCTGTCGGCAATTGCGTGGACGAAGCCAACACCAAATCAAGGCGCTTCAAACCGGAGATCAGCATGAGGCTTTTCACATGCCGTTCGAGATCGAACCCATCAGTCTCACCGGGCTGAGTCATGATGTTGGCGACGAGGACCACGCGGCCGCTGCAAGCGCTGAGAGCTTCCACCATGCCGGGTACAAGCAAGTTGGGCAGAATGCTTGTGTAGAGACTTCCCGGACCGAGCACCACGACTGAAGCTGAACGGATGCGTTCAGCCAACATCTCGTCGAGCATCGGCGGCAAGGGACGCAGTTCCATGTGCACAATCGGCTTGGCTGAACGCGAGATGGATTGTTCTCCCGTCGACTTGCTGCCATCGGTGTGGAGCGCCACCAGAACCACGCGCGTTTCTGTGCTCGGCAAAACTTCACCGGCACACTGCAGAATGGCGCCCGCCTGTTGCAGTGCCTGCGGAAAGCTGCCCGAGAGCTGCGTGATCACAGCGAGCATGAGATTGCCGAAAGAGTGGCCGCGCAAAATGGAATCCGTGAAGCGGTAGCTGAACATGTCTTGCAGCAACGCATCGCCTGTAGCGAGCGCGACGAGACAATTCCGCGCATCGCCAGGCGCGAGCATCTGATAGTCCTTGCGCAAGCGCCCGCTCGAGCCACCGTCATCAGCAACTGTCACGATGGCTGTGATCTCACGCGTGTGAGACTTAAGCCCGCGCAGGCACGCGGTAATGCCCGTGCCCCCACCAATCACTACGATGCGCGCGCTGCTGCGTGGCACGCCACTCAGCCTTCCGCGGCCGCCTCCGCGAGCGCGTCGTAGATGGCATTCGTGTCTTGAGCAGTGAGAATAAGCTTGCGCCAAGTTTGATTGCGGATCGCTCCAGCGAGGAACGCCAAGAGCTTCAGGTATTCATCGCGGAGCGACTCAGGCCCTGCGAGGCAGATCAAGATGCGCGTGCGATCGCCGTCGAGGGCGCCGAAGTCCACGCCAGAAGGATGGCGCGCCACGAGCATGTGAATGCGCCGC
The DNA here is from genome assembly GCA_009691765.1 of Planctomycetota bacterium. Taxonomy (GTDB): domain Bacteria; phylum Planctomycetota; genus SXUL01. The sequence goes on from SIAO01000004.1 coordinate 90,307, forward strand.
AAAGAAGGATGAAACACATGCGGCAGCGCAACTCCGAATCCGAAGGCGGTCGTGCCGCGCTTCTCGCGCTGCAAGTAGGACGCCGCAACAGCATCGGAGAACTCAGGATCCGTTGCGCCACTTCGCGCCAATGCTGCAGCGACTTCTCCGAACACCTGCTCACGAGTTGATCCCGCGAGCCGCTCGATCCCCTGACGCTCAGCGACAATTGCATCCAAATTCATCCATGCACCTCGCGCCGTGGTCCGGCTAATGATGCCTAGCACAAACTGGCTAAGCCCTGACACGGCGTTGCACGCTAAGCCAAGGCCCGCCCACGCTCAAGCGGGGCACAAGTGCCCTACGGGCGATGGTCGACGAGCCGGTCCTTGAAAGCGCGAATCTGCGCAGCCAACTTCGCTTCAACGCTATCGATCACAGCACGCACAACTTCGCCTTCAGCGTGCGCAACGAAACTATGCCCCCTGGGCCCATGCACGATGGCCTCAACGCGTTGGTTTGTCTTGGTCACATCGACCACCACTTCTGCATACTCCAGTCGTTCCGAAAGGTGCAGCGTCTTTTCCAGCTTCGCGCAAATGTAGTCGCGCACATCGTCGTCCAGATGCTGGTGGCGCCCGGTGATCTTAATCTGCATGCATGCGTCCTTTGCCGACATCAGCGGCTGAAGAAGTTTCCTCTCGAAATGCCTGCGCTATTGAGTGCTAACCCATCTGCGATTCCTGCCATGCCTATGTACGGCCGCGAGTGCAGGAGTGCTTAAGCCGAATCCTCGGATTCAGGAGGAGTCCTTGGCAAGTCGTGAACTTCAGAGCTGCTGTAGTTGACCTCGACAAGAGCTAGGCCATGAGGAGGAACCGTGAAACCTGCTGCCTCGCGCGGCGCGCCTTGCAAAAGGTCCGCGATACAGCTTTCAGGGCGACGGCCTAACCCCACCTCTATAAGCGTTCCAGTGATGATGCGCACCATGTTGTAGAGAAAACCGGTTCCCGTGACATCGACGTGCAACACCACGCCATTCTTTGTCACGGAAGCACTCAAGATGGTGCGGACACAGTTCCTCTTGCGTGGCGTTTCTTTAACGAAGGCCGCGAAATCATGCTTTCCGACAAGTGCCCGAGCCGCACGCTGCATGGCGGCGACATCCAACTTCTGCGCATAGTGAAAACTGGTGCGGCGCAACAGCGGGTGGCGCGCATGGTCATTCACAATGGTGTAGCGATAGCGCTTCGACTTTGCGCTCTTGCGTGCATGAAACCCGTCATCGACGATTTCCACGGAAAGTACCGCCACATCCTCCGGCAGCAGCGCATTGAGGCTCAGACGCAGCCTTATGGGAACGACGCGCTTGCTGAGCTTCACGCTCGCCACTTGGCCCCAGGCGTGCACGCCGGCATCAGTACGACCCGAAGCCTCCACATGCACTTGCTCGCGAGTGATGGTGTGCAAGGCCTCTTCGAGCAGCGCTTGAACGGACATCCCATTCGCTTGGCGCTGCCAACCCACGAAACGGGTTCCGTCGTACTGAATGACGAGCTTGAGGGTGTACTGAGTCGAAGCGCTCATGCGCTGCCTGAAGCAGGATTCGAGAACTGCGCACCGCGCGTGATGCAACTTTGCAAACGCCGTTGCTCAACGCCAGTGCCGCGCAAATCGGCTTCCGTGAAATCGCTGTCAGCGAAGACAGTCGCTTCACAAATGGCGCCACCAAAGTTGCAGCGTGGCGCATCGCTTTCGCGAATCTCAGCATTCGTGAGATCGGCATCGGAAAAGTCTGCTGCTGCAAGGCGGCATCCGAGAATACGCACATCGGCAAGAATGGCTCCGGCACAACAAGCACGTTCGAGACTCGCTTCTTCGAGAATACAGCCCGACAGGTCGGCACTGGTGAAGTCTGCGCCTTCCGCCTTCGCACCGCGCAGCGAGCACGCCGTCAGCGTTGAACCACGAAAGCTCGCGCCCTCGAGCAGCGCGTCGGAGAGCAGCGTCTGCTCAATCAATGCATGCGAAAACTGAGCCCCTCGAGCGCGCACGCCGCCAAGGTCTGACTCCCTGAGCACCACCATCTCAAGGGTCGCGCCTTCAAGATTCGCACCTCTCAAGCGCGTGTTGTGCATCAAGGCTCGCGTGAACAACGCCTCACGCAGATCGACCCCGGAGAGGTCTTGTTGTGAGAGATCCAAGTGACGCAAATCGGCGCCGACAAGATCCAACTTGGAAAGTTGCCCCTTCTGGGCAAGACAGGCTTCGATTTCGCTGCGGCTGGCTGGCATGGTCAGCATGGTATCCAGCCTACGTGCGCACTACAGGCTCACCGCGCTGCAGGTAGGCCCGCGCTGACCCTGTCACACATTGATCCATCGAGCGGCTTCTAACCATGCGGTCATGCTTGGCAGGATCCGCAGGAAGCCGCTGAAATGCGGCTCGGACAGCGCCGGCTTCACGGCTGCGCCTTTGCGATGCTCTTTGAAGAAACGGACCATGAGCGCTGAAGCATCCTTGGCATAGACATGCGTGCCCGGGTGAATGAAAGCAACGAAATCCGCACTGCCTCCCGGATAGCGCAGTGCGCCTGGCGCCCATTCCTCGCCCTTCTGCGCACAGCAGAAAGTCTTGCGCAGAGTGCGCATGGACCGGGCTTGGCGCGCGAAAGACACAGTGTTGTCTTTGCTGCCGGCAACGTGCAACACAGCGACAGGCACGGTCACGGGTGCTTGACCGAGGGCGCCAATCGTCGCAGCGCTCGGTGCAATCGAGGCCAGATCCCCGCCACGCGCTTGCATCAGCAAATAGGCAAAAGCGCCACCATTCGAATGTCCCATGACGTGAAGCGCCGCTGGATCGAGCCAACCGCTGTTCGCAAAATCTGTGCGCAACTTGTCGAAAAACTTCAGGTCGCGATCTTCGTAACTACCGCGATGCAACTGCCATCCCGCACCTTCGCCTTTCGGGTCAAAGGATGAAATCGTGAGCAGTCCCTGCGGATACACCACCAACGCTTCAGGCCAGAGTTTGTGCAGTCCGAAAGATCGCGCTGCTTGAGCTGATGATCCGAAGTGGCCGTGGTAGGCAAAGACGATGGGACCTATGCGGGCCTCGCCAGAAGGCATGTATACGAGCGCTCGGCGTTTGATGCCATCGACATCCCACTCGCACTGCACGCCTTCGCGTTCCGTCTGCGCTGGCAGAATCGTGAGCAGAAGAAACAGAATCGCGAAAGCCCTCAAGCACGGCTGCATCGGTATTCCTCGCAAACGGTCGAACGCAGTTCCAACACTTATACACGCAGCTTGAGCAAACCTGCCTATGGCGCTCGACTCCGCTGGCTACCCCGCTGCGGTATCCCCGGATGTTTCCGTCGCTTCCGTCTTGGGCGGGCGCGCACGGCGTGCGGCCAATGCCGACTCGAGCGGTGCAACGTTGGGCAACTCAGCTTCAGTGGCACGCAAGTTGCCTTGCGCATCAATCTGCTCAATACGCACACTCACGCGGCGCGAGACTCCGCGTTCGGGCATGGTGACGCCGAAAAGTCGGTCAGCGTGTTCCATGGTGCGCTTGGCATGGCTCACCACGATGAACTGACTCTTTTCACGCCATTCCGCAACAAGGCGCACAAAGCGCTCCGTGTTTTCTTCGTCCAACGCTGCATCGACTTCATCGAGGAAAGCGCAAGGCGCGGGATGCGCACGGAAAATCGCGAACAGCAACGCAACGGCTGTCAACGAACGCTCGCCGCCCGAAAGCAAGCTAATGCTCTGGAGTTCCTTGCCTGGTGGCTTGGCGCGGATCTCAATGCCCGATTCCAGCGGAAGATCAGGATTCTCAAGATTGATCTCAGCGCGTCCACCACCGAACAAGCGGCGGTAAACCACACTGAAGTGTTCACGCACTGCGTTGAACGTATCGAGGAAGAGTTGCGTGCTCTGCTCTTCGATGGACTTGAGCACACGGTAGAGGTGCTCTTTCGATTTCACCAAGTCATCACGCTCGCGCAAGATGAACTCTGAGCGTTGCTCCGCAGCCTCGAGTTCCTCGACAGCGGCGAGATTCACATTGCCCAAGCGTTGGATTCGCTCTTTGAGTTCGCGCACTTCATCTTCGAGCACCACATCCGCGGCTGCGGAATCCGCAACATCTGCTGCTGGAACTTGCTCCGCTTCTTGAAGCCGCCTTGCCTCCTGCAATTCGAAGTCTGCAAGGTCAATACCGAGGTCTTCGCGCACATGGGATTGCAACGCTGAAAGCGCCGCCTTATTGGCGCCTTCAGAGGCACGCACCTCAGCGATGCTCTCCGCCAAGTCACCGAGCCGCTTTTCTGCGACATCGAGTTCGACTGATGCAGCACGCATGCGCTCGCGCACACGATCAGCGCCATGCTCCACATCCGCGAGTCGTCCAGCAACGCCGCCAAGCGCGGCTTCGGCTCCAGCCAGCTCTTGCGTTTCCAGTTCAAGCGCAGCGCGAGTTCGCTGAATGGTGCGCCCCAACTCGCTTTCTTCCGCCGACGCCGCTACAGCGCGATCTTCGGTGTCGCGAATGCCCGCCGCGAGGAAGACTTGGCGCGCGCGCGCGGCGTCCAACTTCTCAGCCAACTTGGCTGCTGCAAGCCGGACTTCATGCACTTCATGTTGATTGCGATCCACTTCAAACGTCTGAGCCTGCTCACGCTCGCGAGCCGCTTCGAGGATTCCCTGCGCGGCTTGGCGACCTTCCAGCAAACGCACATGCTCGCCGCGAGCCGTTTCCAAGCGCAGTTCTGCAGCTTCGATGGCTTCACGCAAGCGCATGTCTTCCGTCAAAAGCAACTCGCGATCCTGCGCGAGGCGCTCCATTTCATTCACCAAACGCACGACTTCTTGGTCCAGTCTTGCGGCGTCACCCTCGGCCTTCACGAGCGAAACCGACAGTTCACGCACACGCAAGCGCGCTGCATCGCGTTGTGACAGCAAAGCGCTGCAGCGCAGTTTGGCGGCATCGCGCTCCTCTGCGAGGCTCGCAAGGCGCTTCTCCAAACGACGCGCCTCAGCTTGGAGCGTTACCAAGCCCGCAGAAGCATGACCGCCACGTGGGGTGGACAACATGCGACCAGAGCGCAGCACATCGCCATCAGCACTCACGAGCATGGCGCCCGAGTGCTTGCCGCTGCGCAACTCCGCTTCGAATTCATCCCGAGCAAGAACACGCACACCTGCAAGCAACGCGCTCAGCACATTGCCAATGTCCCTATTTGCTGGACGCACACCAGCAGGCAATTCCGCTTGCGCATCTTGAAAGCGGTCGAGCGGCAAAAAGATTGCACCGCCCAAACGCTTCTCACGCAAGAAGCGCAATCCTTCGACGGCTTCAGCGCCATCCGCCACAACCAGCGCTTGAGCCGCATCACCCAAAGCCGCTTCGATGCCACGCGCATCTTGGAACTCGACTTCAAAAAGATTCAGCAGCAGGCCGCGGAAGCCCGGCAAGAATTCGGGACGACGTGCTCGCTCGGCAAGGATGGCAAGAGTGCCTTCGTTGAGCCCTTCGCCGCGCCGCAGCGTATTCGTGAGCACATCTTTGCGGGCCTGTGCTCTGCTCAAATCGCTATCGAGTCGACGCTGTTCTTCGAGCGCACGACTGGTTTCCGTTTCAAGCCGTTCGACTTCCAGCTCTGCGCCCGTGAGCCCAGAGCGCCGCTCTTCGAGCACGCTGGTGTGCTCTCCTTGCGTGCCACTGCGTTCACCGAGGAGGCCCTTGCGCTGCTCCATGTCCGCGAGGACGCGTTGCAAACGCTCGGCGCCGGCACCGAGGTTGCGTTGTTGATTGCTCAATTCGACTTCTGCGCGAGCTTCGTCAGCTCCTGCCGCGGAAATCCCCCGCTCGAGCCCACCCATATCCTTCTCGGCAGCGGTGCGGACTTGCAAACACTCAGCGGACTCTTGACGCGCTTGCTGTAAACGCGCCATCTCGGCCGCGAGTTGCGTGGCTGTGCTCTGCACATCGCGGGCCAACACTTCCGCTTCACGGCGAATGACGATTTCTTCTTCCGTGAGCTCCTCGACAGCCCGGCGTGCCTCGCTAGCGTCGTTGCGCCGCGTCTTCAAACGCGCATCAGCTTCTTCGGCGTAGCGCCGTTGCAGTGCAATGGTCTCGCGCAAACTCGACAAGCGTCCTGCAAGCGTGGCATGCTCTTCACGCGCGCCGGCCACTCGTTCTACAGTTGCTCCCAGTTCACCTTCAACTGTGGACGCCGACGCCTTCGCACTCTCGCGTTGCGCTTGAGCCGCATCGCGCAAGGCATACAGCTCGCCGAGTCGCGCCGCGATCCCAGCTTCTGCATTCGCAAGAGCTTTCAGTCGCGCGAGAGCAAAGCGGCCTTGCACTTGCTTCAAACGCTCGGTCAGTTCGCGGTAACTGCGCGCCTTGCCCGCATGGAGTTTGAGCGAGCGAATCTGGCGCGAGATTTCTTCCACGACATCGGCGAGGCGGGCGAGATTCTCGTCCACCTTTTGCAGCTTCAACTCGGTTTCATGACGGCGGGTACGGAAGCGCGAGATACCGGCGGCTTCTTCGAACACGCGTCGGCGGTCTTGCGGGTTGTTCGCGAGCACCGCGTCGATCTTGCCCTGCTCCATGAACGCATAGCCACCATTGCCAAGCCCAGTGCCGGCAAAGAGATCGCGCACATCTTTCAGTCGAACGGGCCGACCATTCAGCAAGTACTCCGTCTCGCCGGTGCGAAACACGCGGCGCGTCACTTGCACTTCATCGCTGTCCTCGCCCAAAACACGGTCGCTGTTTTGAAAGACAAGCGTGCCTTCGCACAGGCCCATAGGCGGGCGGCGCACGGTGCCGTTGAAGATGACGTCCGTCATCTCGCGGCCACGCAGTGATGTTGGGCGCTGCTCGCCGAGCACCCACTTCACGGCGTCGATCACATTGGATTTGCCGCAACCATTGGGGCCCACGATGCATGTGAGTCCACCGCCTTCGAAGACGAACTCCGTTCGGTCGGCAAAAGACTTGAAGCCATGCACGATCAACCGCTGCAGCCGCATCGCAACACCCCATCGGGTGGCAGGGCCTTAGCCAAGGCCACTGCATTTACCCGCCCGGTGGGAGCATAGCCCCTCGCCTGCTGATTTCCTATCCGTGAGACTGCGCGCGGAACAGGTCGCCTTGCACCTCCAGAACGCCAGATTCCGGAGCCGGAAAGCAGACACTTTCGAGGCGCGTTCGGCTGCGTAACTGGCGCAGCATTGCAGGGATGCCTTGAGGCGGTAGCAGAGCTGCGGGCAACGGAATCGGTCCCAACATGCGCTCGCTCAGCTTCGAAGCGAGAAGCTCTCGGTTGCCACTTCCGAACAAGGGGATCTCCACGGGCAGCAAAGCTTGCGCTCCGGCAGCATGCTCCGAACTGGCTTCGAGAAAGCGGCGGCGCTGTGCGCTGTCCACCCAAAACCCGACGCGCCGCGGACGCGGTGCAGCATCGCTCGCGGCGTAGTCGAGATGGCCAAGCAAACGTGCCGCGAGACGCGGATGGTCTTGGCTGCGACCGGCACCCGCACTGACGAGCCGACTGAGCGCCGCGCCAAGACCCCAAATGCTGACATGCGTTTCTTCGTTCAGAGGCACGTCAAGACCAGTGGCTTCGTGGAGCGCGGCTCGCACGCTGGCTCCGTCCACGAGACCGCAGCGCTCCGCTTCAGCGGTGTGCACCAATCCGGCAGCCTTGCTCATGACAACATCGGCCTGCTCTGGTCCAGCAACACCTTCGAGCAGCACTGGGAGATTGAGCGCAACTTCGAGCAAAGCACTGCGCCGCTGCGTCAAAGCGTTGCGCAAGCGCACACTGTCGCCAGCGCTCACGATTTGACTCAAGAGAGCTGCTTCCTCGGCGTCCGGAATGCCGTCTTGCAGATTCCACTCAACGCGAATCCCTAACCCGGCCGCATGCGTACCGAGCGCGTCGTGATGACTGCGCAAAGGCGCCAGATCAATCTGCACCCAGGCCCCGGCCCCTGCGCGGCGCGCATCAGCCACAGCTTCCACCAACGCATGAACCGCTTCGGCGCCATAGCGGCGGAGCAAGGCCTCAAACCCTGGAATCCACAGATTCGAGCGCACACATGGCAAGAGGATGCGCACCAAGCGCGCGAGAGCCGGCAAAGTGCAAGGCGCATCTTCTGCTGCCAAGCCGAGGAACGCTGGGCGGAAGGGATCGCCAATTCCCGGCAACGCGATCAAACGATTTTCGACAGCGGCCGCCACGGCCCCGGAGTGAATCTCTTGAAGCATGAGCCGCTCAAGGACTTCGTTGGCGATGGCGCGATCGCACAGCGCAGCTTGGCCGCCGGAATCGCTACAGAGTTCGCCGAGGCGTCGCGGTGACAACGACACCGTCGCCGCAGAACGCAACGTCGTGCCGTCGAGCTTCATCAATCCTGTCGCGGCCAGTTCGGTGACAAGCCCAGATGGAACGCGCTCAATTCCGAGCCGCGCAAGATGACGCTCCACGCTTGCGACCAAATCTGTCACAAGCAACTCGGGCAGGCCGGTGCGCCGCACGAGGCTTGCTGCAAGGCGCTGCCGCGACCAAGGGGCATCGCCTCCGGGCGCATGAATCAGCAGTTTTGAAAGCAGCGTGTCGCGCAGTTCCCGCGTTTCGACGAGGCGCGCAGCAGCGTCTTCGTGGCCCGTGGCCTGCAAGACCCGCACAAACATGTCATCCAAATCATGTTCGGCGATATCGCCGGGTGGACGATTCAGCTCAAGATGGCGCAGCACCGCGCTGGCCAGTTCGCGAGCAAGAGCGCCGTCGCGCTCACCGCATTCGCAGAGCACGACCTCAAGGTCCAGCTCCAAACGCTGCAACAACAGCGGCTCGGTAGTGCCATCACGCCTTAGGACTCGGCGCATCGCCACCCTCCGCGCTGAGCATCTGCCGCAGCTCCACCATGAACTCCTTGCTGTCCTTGAATTCGCGGTAAACGGACGCGAAGCGCACATAGGCCACCTGATCGAGAGTGCGCAGCTCAGCCATCACGAAGTCACCGATGATGCGGCTTGAAACTTCAGTGCCAAACATCTCACTCACGCGCGCTTCGATGCGACTGGTGACTTCTTCAAGAGTCTCGGTGGACACAGGCCGCTTGTGGCAAGCCAGCAGCAGCCCACTCAGAATCTTCTGACGATCGAAAGGCACACGCGAACCATCCTTCTTCACCACACGCAGTGGCATCTCTTCGATGCGCTCGTACGTGGTGTAGCGTCGCGAGCAATCGAGACACTCACGCCGACGCCGAATGACAGCCTGCTCGTTGCACGCACGAGAATCGATCACTTTGTCTTCAATAGCTTTGCAAAATGGGCAGCGCATGGGCGGCTCCTCATATCACCGGACGCGCGAGTGCGTCAAGCGACACTCATTTGCCGATGCAGAAACCGCTGAAAATGCGATCAAGCAACGCCGTGGGCGCATCTCTGCCACTGAGCGTGCCTGACGCCGCGAGCGCAGCATGCAAGTCTGCTGCTACGAGCTCGCCCGCCGCCTGCGTCACAAGTCCCGCTGCCGCAGTGCGCAACGCCACCGCAACTTGTGCACAAGCCTCAGCCTGCCGCACATTGAGCAAACCGACGCGCGCGTCACCGTGCTCGAGGGCGTCCCGAATGGCCGCTCGCAACTCCGCGAGGCCTGTGCCGCTACTCCCACTCACATGCAGCCCTTCACCACCCGCCAGAAGATCGGCGTGGGTCCAGACTCTGAGTGAACGCGCCGTCAGAAGTGCCGCAGTCTGACCAGGTCGGCGCACCTCAAGAAACAAGTCTGCTGTCGATTCCAAGCGGCGGCGCGCAGCATGCGCTGCAAGATCCGCGACACTTTCACCAACATCGTCGCCTGCAGTGTCGACCAGCGTGATGGCGCTGCCTGCGCAATCCAGATCCGCATGCACCGGATCGCGCGTCGTCCCTACTTCGGCCGAAACGAGAGCACGGCTGTGTCCAAGTAGAGCATTGAACAGTGTGGATTTTCCAGCGTTCGCCGGGCCGCGGAGCAAGACCAGGCGACGCGCCGCACCCGCCGTTGCCACAGTGCCTTGCGCCGCCAACGCTTCGATTTGCTGCGCGGCTTGCTCCAAACGCGCCACAGCATCCTCTGGCAATGGAATGGCCACATCTTGATCCGAGAAATCAAACCCCAGTTCCAACGGAATCAGGACATGATGCACCGCGGATTCCAAAGCAAGGAGACGCTGACCGAGGCCGCCTGCGAGCATGGCCATGGCGGCGCAGCGCTCCGCTTCACCCTCGGCCGCAGTGAGCATGGCCACAGCTTCGGCTTGACTCAAATCGAGCTTGCCGTTGCTGAAAGCGCGGCGTGTGAACTCGCCAGGCTGCGCGAGTTCCACATTCTGCTCCAGCAACTGGCGCAGGAGTGTGGCCACGAGCAACGCTGAACCCGGCACATGCAACTCAGCGCAATCTTCACCTGTAGCGCTGCGCGGCGCGAGCCGTAGCCACAGCGTGCACGGCACAGAAAGAGAATCGAAGTGCAACTCACCTTCGTAGAGACCCGCCGCTTGCACTGGCTTGGCCGCCACGAAAATAGACTGCACTGCTGCAAGCGCTGCGGGCCCGCTCAGGCGCACGATGCTGCGCGCTGCCGGGCCGCGAGCGCTGGCCACCGCCACAATCGTGCGGCCCGCGGTCATCGCTTAACTCGCTGCGTTTGTACGCAGCTTGCGGATGATGCGACTCTCGACGATGCCGATCGTGCTGCTCACCAGCCAATAGAGCGACAAGCCTGCGGCGTAGCCATACATCATGAACCCGAAGAGGATCGGCATGAACAGCATCATCTTGCGCTGCTGTTCCATTTGCGGATCAGTGCTCGCCGGCTTCGGCATCAGATACGAGTTCAGGAACCAAGCGATGGTCATAAGGATTGGCAGCAGGTGCAGACCCGTCAGGGCCGGAGCGCCACCCATGCACGCGCCGCAACCGGGGATCGCTCCGCAGAGCGACAGCGGATTGGACACTGCTTCAGCAAAGCGAATCAGATGATCGGGTTGCGACAAATCCGCCACCCAGAACCACGAAGCTTGACGCAGATCGATGGAAGCGCGAAGCGCGGCAAACAACCCGAAGAAGATCGGAATCTGCAGCAACATCGGCAAGCAGCCACCGAGCGGCACCAGCTTCACCTTCTCCGCGCGCATCAACTTCATTTGCTCGGCGGCAAACAGGCGTCCGTCTTTTTCGTGCAGCTTGCGCAGCGCGTCCAACTTGGGCTTCAAGCGCGCCATGCCTTCCTGATGGCGAGCCATGGCGTCTTGCGAGCGACGATTCACAGGGAACAACACAAGACGCACACACAGCGTCAACAAGATGATCGCGAGACCCCAGTTGCCTCCGACGCTGTGGCAGACGTCGAGCATCCACAGCACTGCGCGCCCGACCAAGCGAGCCCAACCGAGTTGATCGGTGTAGATCGAAGTGAGCGCAGCGGCGTCTTCAGCCTGCCCCGGAAAATCCGCCACGATGATCTTGGCATCGAGCGGGCCAAGGTAGAGCACGGCTTCATACACCGTTGCGGGCTGGCCGCACTGAGCGCGCGCTCCAAAACCCAATGAAGAGGATGTGCGCAGCTCCGTAGCACCACCGTCGCCACGATCGCCAGGCGGCATGGCGTGCACGATGGCCTCAACGGGGCCGGGAAAGTTCGTCAACAACAGCACCGCGCCGAAGTAGTTCGACAGATCGGCCGTGAAGCGTCGCGTGCCTCCGAGTGGGATTCTCGATCCGCGATTGTCCTCGCCCGCCTCCTGTGCCGTGACGATGCGCAATGCGTTGTCAACGCTGCGCAACACCGCGCGCGAAGGCGACATAGCCGAACCACCGAGCTCTTGGAACACGCCACGAGTGACTGTCAGAGTGAGTTCTGGTGACAGCACCGCATTCTCTGCGCCCCGTGCTTCGACACTGATGCGCACCGTCGCGTGACGCGTGTCTCCAGGCGGCAAGCTCACTTCCTTGCGCAGCACCAACGACGCACCGGAGCGTTCGACCGTGCGCTCCAGCTTGACGGTGCGACCATCGACACTGCGGCTCATAGTCCACGGTGTGCCGGCACCAAGATCGTCTTTCTTCTCTTCGTTCAGTTCGAGTGCGCCCGTGCCGTCTGCTTGTGCCGTCCACAACGGCAACGTGGTTTTCCCGTCACCAGCGTTCGGGTGATAGTCCTTCAACTCTGCGGACTTGAGCAAACCACCCGCATTGGTGAACACCAAGCGCAGCCGGTCGTTCTCAAGCACCTCTTCGCGCACATCCTCAGGACGAAGCGCCGTCACCAGCGGTTTCGCAGGCGTCGGCGTCGCCTCAACAGGTTTCTGTTCCACGGGAGTCTGAGCCGCAGGCTTGGGATTCGGTGCAGGCTCGGCTTGGTCGCTGAATGCCCACTGCCAACCGAACAACACAACGAGGCTCAGGACGAGCGCGAGCAGGAATCGCTTTTCCATAGCTATTGCCCAACCTGGAGGCGCTTGGCGAGAAAGTCATCGAGCTCGGCCACAGCGCGGATTTTCTTCATCGTGGTCTGATAGTCGTACGCCACACGGCGAAACTGCATCCGATCACCATCTAAGAGAACATAGCAGGCGGTGTTTTGACCGTCCCGCGGTTGTCCAACACTTCCGACATTCACGAGCGTCTTCTCAAGCGGCAGCGTGAACCAACCGTCGAACTCCGATTGGTGCGCAAAGGTGAAGCCTTCACGAATCACGCCCGGCACGTGAGTATGCCCACCGAAGGCCACGCGTCCGTCGAAACTGCGAAACACGGCGGCCATCTCCGTCATGTTCAAGGAGTCCTTCGGCAGGATGTACTCCTCGATTGGCGAACGCGGCGATGCATGCACGAAGAGCTGCTCGCCTTCTTGGCGACTGTGCAACATGCGCTCGATGCGGTCCCACAGCGCATAGTTGGCCTCCCGCGAAAAGGCCTTCGAGTTGAGCTCGCACCGTGTCCAGTCGAGCGCCTTGCGCGCGCGCGGATTGAATTTCAAAGCCCCGTCTTGCAGTCCCTGCTCGTGGTTGCCGAGCAACACGAAATCGCAGCGATCCATCAGTTCGAGGGTCTCACGCGGATTAGGCCCATACCCGATGACATCGCCCAAACACACCGTGCGTTGCACGGGGAATGCGGCACTGTCTGCGAAGACGGCAGTCAGCGCTTCGAGATTGGAGTGAAGGTCGCTGATGATGGCCAGCATTGGTGGAGCCGAGGTTTAGCAAGCTCCTGCACGCTGCACCACCACGCCTTCTATACGCAAGAGCTCTACTTTGAGGCTTGTGCCACGCGGACTACTGAAGCCGCCGAGCTTCCCGCCGCTCGCAAGAACCCTGTGACAAGGCACAATCAGCGGCCATGGATTCGTGCGCATCACTTGGCCCACGGCACGTGCCGCCGCAGGCGAACCGGCCCGTTCCGCCAACTCGGCATAGCTGAGCGTTTTCCCTCGTGGCACCTTGCGCAACGCAAGCAGAACGCGCCGTTGAAAGTCGCGGAGGTTTTCATCCGCCAACGTGATCTTGGCAGCCGCAGGATCCACCAGACCACCCTTTGCGTAGTCCTGCAACAGACTCGCTAACTTGGCGCAACCCGCTACCGCTGGACCTTCCAGCGCCTGCCCCGGCAAACCAACACGCGAGAGTCGCTCACCTTCCCACTTCAAGGAAAACTCGCCGAGTGCCGTCGAGACGCGTTGGATGCCTTGTTGCATGTAGTGCCTTTCAGGGTGTGTTGAACAACTGCGCGTCACTCTCGCGGCAGGATACATGACGACCATCGCCGAGAATCACATGATCAAGCAGCGGTATTCCAAGCAGACGCCCGGCTTCCGCGAGCCGCCTTGTCACAAGCCGATCTTCAGGGCTCGGTTCAGGGTCGCCACTGGGGTGATTATGAGCCACGACGATGGAAGCGGCTCTGGCGAGAATCGCCCCATGAAAGACTTCGCGCGGATGGACCAAGCTGCTGAGCAGTGTGCCTCGCGTGACTTCTGCCGCCATGAGCACGCGATTGCGAGCATCTAGGCAAGCGACGCAAAACACTTCGACGCTGGCTGCACCGATCATCGGACGAAAGAAGCGCGCTGCTCGACCGGGGTCATCAAGTTTGCCGCGAGGTGCACCACGGCCTCGCTCTCGGCGTCGCGCCAGCTCGAAAGCAGCAGCGATACGCTCGCAACACTCCGAGTTCATGCCAGCAAGAAAAGCACGTCCGCTGCTCTGCTTGCCGAGTTCCCAGAGGTCGCACTCCTGTTGCACCAAGCCCCGAGCGGCCTCTTGGCCCACGAGGCAGGCGATGAGCTCTTCGTCACTGCGTTCCAGCACGTCCCGCTTGCGCATAGTGCTCCTCTTCCGTGTCTGTCCAGAGTGAAATCGCAGGCGCGCTGTCCCGAGCTTTGAGAAAGTGCGCATTGCCGCTGCGTGGAGCGGCCCGTACGCTCACGGCATGAATCTCACGCCACAACGCGAACCCGCCATCCGCGTCTCGTTGATGCCCAAAGACACCAACATCCATGGGACCATCTTTGGCGGAGTGATCCTGTCGTACATCGATCAAGCCGGAGCCGTCGCAGCACGGCCCTACGCGCCCATCCGCATGGTCACTGTGGCCATGAAGGAAGTTGTGTTCAAAGAACCCGTGCACGTAGGCGACATCATCAGTTTCTATGCCCATGTGACTCACGTGGGCAAGACTTCAGTGACGGTGCATGTGGATGTGGTGGCCGAACGCTTCAGACCATACGGACTCAAGGTGCATGTCACGGCTGCGGATGTCATCTATGTGGCTGTTGATGACAACGGCCGCAAGATCCCAGTCGTAGCCGACGGCAGCGGCGGCTGATGTGCGGCATCGCAGGAGTCCTGCGCGAGGACGGCCTGCTCGCGGGTGAAGCCGAGCAAGCTCTCGTCGAACGCATGTTGCGCGCTCTGCAACACCGCGGCCCTGATGGCAGTGGCACGTGTCTGCACGGACCGTTGGCCCTTGGGCACGCCCGCCTCGCACTCACAGAAACCAGCGCGGCTGGCGCGCAACCGATCGCGGACTTGCGTCGCGGTTGGCTGGTCAGTGTCAACGGCACATTTCACAATGCAGCGGAAGTGCAGCGACGCTTCGGAATGGACCGCGCTGGGTTTGATTGCGCCGTGTTGCCCGCGTTGCTCGAGCAACATGGGCTCGCGGCCTTCACACAACTGGAAGGGCCGTTCGCCGCCGCGCTTTTTGAAACCGGGCCACAACGCTTGAGCTTGGTGCGTGGCCACCATGGTCATAAGCCACTTTTCTACGCACGCCATCAAGGTTGGTTCTGTTTCGCTTCCGAGATTGCCGCGCTAGCGACGGTGCTGCCTGCGTTGCGTCCGGACAGCGCTGCCATTGCACAGACTTTGCGCTTCGGATGGTGCCTGCCGCCGCGCAGCCTCTTCGTTGGCATTTCAACTCTGGCTCCGGGCACGGCGCTGCAAATCGTTGCGGGCCAGCGGGAATCCACGCTGAATCTGGCGCGCCAAGACGCGAGTCACGATCCACTCACGGGTGGCCTGCTCGACCACTTGCAGCGCGCCGTGGACCGACGCTTTGCAGCGCTGGTGCGCCCCGCAGGTGTGTTGCTCAGCGGCGGACTCGATTCAGCCGCTGTGCTGCTGTGTGCTGCGCGCCACGGCGCGACGGCGTGGTGTTACGCCTCCGCCGACCCCAAGCTCGATGAGAGCAGCGCAGCGCAATCCATCGCCGCTGCATGTGGCGTGCGCTTGCATGTCCTGCGGCCAGAGTTGGTGCCACATGAGGAACTGCAACGACTCACACGGCAGTGCGGCGAAGCGCTCCCCGACCCGAGCACGTTGCAGATGTCCTCGTTGTGTCGCGCCATTGGCGACGAAGCCACCGTCCTCTTCAGCGGTGATGGCGGCGATGAACTTCTGCTGGGTTATCGCAGGCATGGTGTCGCACGCGCTGCTGCTGGATTCGGCAAACTGCTGCCCGCAGCTCTCTGGAATCTTGTCGCCTTGTGCGCGCCGAGTTCGCGCCACGCAGCAGGCTTGCGCGCGCTCGGCCTCGGACCAGCCGCATTTGCGTCACTCGCCGCTCTCGCACCACCTGCGCAGTTGTCCGCCTTGTTGTCGCACCAAGCACCGGATGAGCGCGACCCATTCACATCCCACTTCAAGACGGCATTGAGCGAAGATGCCGCTGCACGCGCCGGACGAGCCGACTTGGAACTCGGTTTGGCCCACGGACTGATGACCAAGGCAGATCGCGCCGCGATGAGCAGCAGCCATGAGATCTGGGCTCCGTTCTTGGATGAAGCTGTGGTGCGTCACTGCCAAGCCTTGCC
The DNA here is from genome assembly GCA_009691765.1 of Planctomycetota bacterium. Taxonomy (GTDB): domain Bacteria; phylum Planctomycetota; genus SXUL01. Next base: position 106,682 of record SIAO01000004.1, read on the forward strand.
GGGCAGCGCACGGCGTAGTTTTTCGCGTGGCAAGCTCCCGTTGCGCCAAGCTCTTGCCGCACATTTGCCGAGGGCCATCGTGAACGCCCCCAAACGCGGTTTCGCTGCTCCGCTCAACGCATGGTTGCAACACGCAGATACCAGAGAGTTTGCAGGAGCGATGTTGAGCGCTGAAGCTGCCGCGTTTGAAGGGGTGCTGCAAGTTCCAGCGCCGCGCTTGATGGATCTTTGCTCAGTACGTGCTCTACAACCCGTGCTGTGGGCAGCGCTCTCGGTCGCCGTGGCTCTTCACACCGCGAAAGTCGCGACAAGCTCAAGGCTCTCCGCGTAACACTGAGCCAGAGCTTCCACGGCCGGGCCCGGCGCGAAATCACGAGCGACCAACTCGCGCGCTCGCAGCACAAGGCCATCACGCAGCGTTGCATCGTTCAGCACGCGGTCGATGGCGTCCGCCACCAACGCCGGATTCCCTGCTGGCACTAAGAGTGCGTGCACGCCGTCCTCACACACGTTTTGCAGTCCTGGCGCGACGAGGCTCACGACAGGACGCCCCAGCGCCATGGCTTCGAGCAACGCGAGTGGCGCGTGGTCGGTCACGCGTGCATTGAGGAACACATCGGCCGCCATCAAGACACCAGCGGGGTCGTCCGTCGGACCCGGCAAGTGCACATGCTCGGCGCAACCGGCGCGCTGCGCAGCGTGCATGAGCCGCCGCCCGGCAACACCGCTACCGTAGGCACTGAGCTCGAGGTTTGAGTGATAGCGTCGCAAGATCGCAACGCTCTCCGCCACCCAAGCGAGGTCGTCCTGTTCGTGAAAGTTGGCGAGCATCACCACGCGCGGATTGCCTGGCAGCACTGGCAAACTCACTTGATGCGAGCATCGGTGTGGCGCGACGACTGCGGGCAGAAGTCGCAAACGGCGAGGGTGAATCCCGTGGCGTGCCGCCAAACGCGACGCTTCGTCACCGTTGGAAGCAGTGACGACATCGGCGCCGCGCAACGCACCACCGAGCAACAAGCGCAAAGCAGCAGCAGTGCGCAACTCACTGCGGGGCGTCACGAACACCCGCGGTACTCGCGCAAGACGTGCCGCTGCAGGCGCCAGGAAAGCCGCCGCCGCACCGATCCCATGGACGCAATCCGGGCGCAAACGCTGCAAACACGTGAGCAAGCGCAACAGAGCCAAGGTGCCACCTCGCAACGACGTCGGCTCCTGCCCACCTTCCAAAATGTGGACCGCTGCACCCGCAGACTGCAACTCGATGGCCATGTCTGTGCCAGCGCCTAGGCTCACCACGTGGCACTGAAAACGCAGGTGGAGTAGCGGATTACCAAGCCACGCGTGCAACAACATGGTGCTGCCGCTGCGCTCCAAACCATCCGTGACGAAACATAGTTTGTGGCGCTCTGACAAGGACAACTCCGCGTAGGTCGTCGGGATTGTAGGCAGGGCTGCCGCGAGCGTCCAAGGTGCGTTGCGTAGAAGGGGTCCGCGCCGTTACTCTGGAGGCCATGTTGCGCCTATATTTCTCGCTGCTTGCGTTCGCTGCCATGCTTCCGGCCCAAGTGGGCTACGGCACGCTCTTGCAATCACTCTCGCCGATTCAAACTGCTGGACTCACAGCGGTAAGCCTGCCCGGCAACCCGAGCATCACCACCAACGAAATCGTGGCCCTGAGTCAAGGTGAACCCAATGGCTCGGGGCGCTCGCTGTTCAATGCTCAGTCTTTGGGCCTACTCTTCGGCGATCGCAACGGCGACGGCTTTCCGTTCGACTGGCCGGACATCGACGCCTTGGAAGTCGTAGCGCCGCCGCCCAACACATTGCAGCCCTCACCCTTCGACTTGCGCTTCTCGTTCGGTGCCAATGTCCTCGCCGCCAACGGCAGCACCTTGGTGAACACCGGAGACATCGTGAGGCTCACCGGTATTGGCACCTACGCCATTCACATTCCGCGCGGCGCGTTCCAAGCGGCCATCGGCACGAACGCCGCTTTGAATGTTGACGCCTATGCCGAACTGGCGGACGGCGCTGTGCTGGTTTCGTTCGCAGGCGCTGGCACTGGAAACAACATCATCAATCCGCTGAACGGCCAGACCGGAAACCTGCTGAGTTGGACTGGCGCTGACGTGTTCGTCATTCGCCCGCCCTTTGGCGCGCTGCCAGCGTTGTTTGCATATCGCCAAAGCGACCTCGCCCAAGTGGTGAACTTCTACTACGGCGGCAGCTACGTGCTCTCTGAGGTCAGCGATATTGAAGAACAACCCAATGTTGGTTGGGTGTCTAACCAAACATGGGACCCAGCCGGCGTGTATCAAGGCGGACAACGCCCGCGGCTGCTTTGGACTGTCGCTGGCGACGAAAATGTTTTCTGCTGGAGCAGCACGCTGAATCCGCTCAGCACGAGCCACAATTTCTACGCATTAATTGGCGGCACCACCGGATCGAGCATGGGCTACGCCACCAATCTCGGCGGCTACCGCGTCGTGGCCGACGCGCTGGCCATCTGGCCGCGCACCATGACGACCTCCACGCGCATGACCATTGATGCTTCTTCGCTGACGCCAACTGCCGGAAGCTCGATTTACTTCGATGTGCGCTCCCGCGAAGCTGGTGGCACATTCTTCGAATTGGTGCTCTCTGGCACGACGAGTCCTGGCATGGGCATCACGCTCGGGACGAACGGCTTCATGCATTTGATGGCGCCCTACACCGATCCTTTGCTGCTCTGGAGCATCAGTCCGGCGGTGGCGCCGTTGTTCATCACCGGTGGAGCGAGTGCTCAAGGCACCGGTGGGTCCATCACATTCACGTTGCCCGCAAACGCAGCAGGTTTAGCGCTTGTGGTGCAGGCCGTGCGCGTCGGCAATGGCTGGCCCTTGTCCGCACCACTCTTCTTCAAAGTGCTGTGACTTAACGCAGCGTGCTGCGAAAGATCCGCTCGGCTTCTTCTTGCGAGAAGCCGAAAGCGCGCGCGAAGGCCGTTTCGAAGGGCAGTTGCTCACGCAGACTCTGAAACACGGTGCGCAACGCAGCAGCACCATGGCGTTCGATCAACCACTCGGTGTAGGCCAGCGCGTGACGATAAAGCAGACTCACTTCGTCGCGATTGCTGAGCGCGCTCCAGTCTTCTGGTGATTCTCGCAACGGCTTGCGCGTTTCTTCTTTGGTGAGCACCTTGGTGTCGCTGGTAGCGCGACCTTCGTGATGTTGCGCCAATCCCTCATGCAGCCACGTCGGGCAAGCCGGCGCGAGCGTGCGTAGAAACCAGTGCACCATTTCGTGAGTCAATGTGCGCCGCAACTGATCTTCCTCGCGCTCGCGGCGTTCCAAGGGGATGCGCACGCGCCCATCGAAGCGTCCGCCAGACCATTCAGGCGCGCCAGCACTCAGCAAGTACGACTTGCGCGCCAAGAGCACGATGACAAGCCCGCGCTGCGGCCGCGCACCAAGAGAGACTTCGATGCTCGACGCCGCACGCTGTGCTGCATCGAGAACTTCGCGAGCACGCTCACGTTCTTCAAGCCCCGGATACTTCACGGTGAAGCCTGCACCAACTTCGCGAAGAAAGCCGCCCTCGGTTTCCGCTTCTGTCTGCCAACGCGAGAGCAACACCTTGAGTCCTGCGATATCAATGAGAGTTGCAGCCTCAGGCGCTGTGAGCGCGGCTTGCGCAGCACTCACGGCTTCGTCCAACAAATCTTCGTCGTAGGCCAAGAGTGCACGCGAACTCAGCACACGCGCGTCCCCTGCTGCTGCACTCTTCACATCAGGCAGCACGCACCGCGCTTGCGCAAGCTCACCGCGACGACGCAAGATGTCGAGGAGTAGCGCGATTGCATTCGGATCTTGTGCTTCCAGTTGCAACGCTCGGCGCACATCGGTTTCAGCCGCAATCGAACGCCCTGCTGCGACATGTTCGCGCGCGCGGCGCACAAGCACGACGCAGAGATTGGTGCGGATGGTCTCAGCTTTGCTGTCGCTCAGCCACGCCTGTTCGAACAGTTCCACAGCCTTGTCGAGTTTTCCGGCCGCGGCTGCTGTAACGCCTTCTTGGTTGAGTTCGAAAGCACGCTCTTCCGCCTGGGCTACAAGGCCGCCTGAAAGCAGCACACATAACAGCCAGTGCGCATAACGCATTAGCGCAGGCGTCTTAGACGCGGGTCGCTCTTGGGTGTGGGCGGTGGTGCCGAACCGATGCCAGTCTGCGCCATGATGTCTTCCACGAGTGCCTGCGGACTCGCGTAACGCACCTCGCGCTCCAAGGCCATCATCTTCTGAATGAAATAATGCATGCGCTGCGAGATACCGAGAGCCTTCAATTCCGGCGAGCGCAGTTCGTCCAACAAGCGCCGTGCCATGCCTTCATCGTCCGTGGGGCCTTCAAAAGGCAGGCGCCCCACCACGAGGTGATAAAGACTCGCTCCGAGCGCATAAATGTCAGCGCGCGGGTCGAGGCCAGAACCCGTCGCCTGCTCCGGCGCAATGTAGGCACGTGTTCCAGCAGTGGTCTCACCCGCCGCGTGATCGAGCTTCACTGCGAGCCCAAGATCGCAGAGCTTCACTCGCCCTTGCGGATCCAACAGGATGTTCGCCGGCTTCACATCGCGATGCAGGAAGCCGTGTTCGTGCATATGAGTGAGCGCGCGCGCCACCTGCACAATGACCGCGAGCGCTTTCTCTTCGGTGAAGCGGCCGCGGCGGTCCAGTTCTTCTTGCGCGGAACAACCCGGAAAGCACTCCATCACGAAATAAATCAAGCCTTCATGCTCGTGCAGATACCAACCTTTCACGAGGTTGGGATGCTCGAGGCGACAGAGCAGCTCTCCTTCTGCACGGAACTCCGCTGCGGAACGAGGATCTCGAGCCAGGCGCGGATGCAGGATCTTGACGGCCACATCGCAGCGAGCCTCAATGTCGCGCGCCCGAATGACACGACCCATTCCTCCGCGAGCCAATTGAGGCCCCAAAAGTAGCCCGGGAAGCAACTTCTCCGGCGGGTGCTCGCCCTGCAACAAGGCTGCTTCACCTGCCGTGATCCAATGTTTACGCAAACAAATGTCCGCCACGCCGAGCACATGACCGCGCTGTTGTAATTCGGCCTGCTTCGCCAAAACCGCGCGCGCCGTAGCTTCATCGAGCAACCCTTCCATCACGAGCCGCGCTGCGAGTTTGCCACCACCATCCATGTTGCGATGCTACCGAGGCTGCAGAGCATGTGTCAATAAAAGCAAAAAATCCGTAATCGGGAATGTGCTCGCAACAGCCTCTAATACATACGCCGTCGTTTTCCGAAACAGAACCAGAAGCGAGGTTCGCGCAAGGGACGGCGCGGGCCCGAGTTTGGTTGGTTGGTCATAGTCAAGCGAGGAATCGACACAATGGCGATCGGTGACGTCAATCTCGTGCTGAAATATTGCGAGGCACTCGATGAGTTCCTGCGCATCCGCGTGTGTTCAGAAACTGAAGCCAAGGCACTACTTGCCAATGGTTGCAGTGGAGACCGCGCCGCTTACCAGTTACACGTCATGCAGCACACGCTGCTGGATTTCAATCCTGGGCTCAGTGCACGATTGGAAAGCGTGAAACTTCAGGGCACTGTGGCGGACATTGATGAGGTTCTCTACCTCCTGAGTGTGGACGTCAATCCCGGCCTCGATATCCATCAGGTCTCTATCCCGCTCATGCTCGCGGATGTCTGCAAAGATGAGGAACTTGACGCGCTGTCACAGCCGGCGCCCAAGTCGAAGAAGCAGCTCGAACGCGTCATGGTCATGGACCGCGAGCTCAAGAAGCGCATTGTGGGCCAAGACTCGGCGGTCGAGATCGTGAGCCGCGCCATGAAGAAGGCCGCCGTCGGCCTGCGCGATCCGCGCCGCCCCATCGGCGCCTTCCTCTGCGTCGGCCATGTTGGCGTGGGCAAAACCGAATTGGCCAAGTCGCTCACCGAATACCTCTACGGCACGCAAACCAAACTGATCCGCGTGGATTGCTCGGAGTACGCACTGCCGCACGAATACGCGAAGCTCATCGGTTCTCCCCCGGGCTACATCGGGCACAACGAAGGCGGCTATCTCACGGAAGCGGCCAAGGAGATGGACGAGTTCGTAGTGCTCTTCGATGAAATCGAGAAAGCGCACAGCAAGATGCACAACATCCTGCTGCAACTTCTTGACGAAGGCATGGTCACGGATTCCAAGGGCTTCAAAGTTTCCTTCCGCAATGCGTTGGTGCTGATGACCAGCAACATCGGTGTGCGCGAAGTGGAGGACGCACGCGGCGCCATCGGCTTCGATTCTGATGCACGCGAGAACACGAGCTACGAACGTCACCGCAGCGCCATCGATGAGGCACTCAAGAAATGCTTCCGACCAGAGTTCTTGAACCGCCTCGACGAAGTGATCGTGTTCAACACTCTGACGCGTGATGACAGCGTGCGCATCGTGGACATCATGCTCGGCGAAATGGGTCGTATCGCGAAACGAGCCGGCATCAACTTGCACTTCGACGCCAGCGTGAAACGCACCTTGGCAGAGAAGGGCTGGCGCAAAGAGTGTGGCGCGCGCGAACTACGCCGCACGCTCAAGCAACAAATCGAAACGCCGCTCACGGACTTGCTGCTCGACGGCACCATCCGTGAAGGCATGGATGTGCGCGTGCGTGCACGCGCCGGTGAAATCAGTTTCGAGCCGCAACATCTCGAAACTCCCAGCAACGTCTGAGCCCCGAACTTACGGGTAGATGCGGTTGAGCGTGCGCGGGAACGGAATGCACTCGCGCACGTGTTCACGGCCGCAGATCCACGCAACGGTGCGTTCCAATCCGAGACCGAAACCTCCGTGCGGAACGCTGCCGTAGCGGCGCAGGTCGAGATACCACGCAAACGATTCCTCGGGCAAACCGTGGGCCTTGATGCGCCCGAGCAGCACATCGAGATCGTCTTCGCGCTGACTGCCGCCCGCGAGTTCGCCGGAGCCTTCCGGCCCGATCATGTCCATGCCTAACGCAAAGCGACCTGTGGCTGCGTCACGCTTCATGTAGAAGGCCTTCACTTCGTGCGGCCAACTGTGCACCATCACCGGCATGCCGAAATGTTCGCCGAGAGCGGTCTCGTCAGGGGCGCCTAGGTCGTTGCCGTAGACAAAGCCCGTACCGAGTTTTTGCAACAACGCAGCCGCTTCGTCGTAAGTGATGCGCGGGAACGGCGCCTTGATGCACTCGAGCTTGCTGACATCGCGTTCGAGATCCGCAAGATCTTTGCGGTGATGCTTCAAGACCTCAGCGACCACGGAACACACCAACCCTTCCGCGAGATTCATCACATCTGCGAGCGTTGCGTAGGCCACTTCCGGCTCCACCATCCAAAATTCTGTGAGATGGCGGCGCGTCTTGCTTTTCTCCGCACGGAACACGGGCCCGAACACATAGATCTTGCCGAGCGCCATGGCCGCGGCTTCGCCGTAGAGCTGACCGCTCTGCGTCAAATAGGCCTTGGCTTCATCGAAGTAGTTCACTTCGAACAGTGTGGAAGTGCCTTCGCAAGCGTTCGGCGTGAAGATGGGTGCGTCCATCAAAGTGAAATCGCGATCATCGAAATAGTCGCGGATGGCCCGCACCACGCGACTACGGATGCGCATAACTGCGGCTTGCTTCTTACTGCGCAGCCACAGATGCCGGTGAGTCATCAAAAAATCCGGACCGTGCTCTTGGTGCGCGATCGGGTAATCCTTCACATCCTGCAAAACTTGCAGGTCTTGCAAGCCGAGTTCGTACCCGCCAGGGGCACGCGCGTCTTCGCGCACCACACCCGTGACAATCACCGACGACTCTTGGCCGATGCGCCCGGCCACATCAAAGAGCTCGTCAGCAACCTCGCCTTTCATAACCACGCTTTGCACGATGCCCGTGCCGTCGCGCAACAACAAAAAGTGCAGTTTGCCTTTGGAACGGCGGCTATAGAGCCAGCCCTTCAAGACCACCACCTTGCCCACGTGGGCGCCAAAATCGCGGATGTAGACCTGTGACATGGTTGTGCATCAGGGGAACAGGAAAGTTGGTGCGGTCATGCTGGCCGTAGCCACAGCATCATCTTTGATGAGGATCGCACCGTACCGAGTTTGATCGCCATGAGCGGCGCTCACAAGGAAGCGTTCACCGCCATCGCGTGCTTCGCGCTTCAAGAAGACGATACTGGCGTAGCCTTCAGCCACGAGCCAGCGACGTGCGATGTCTTCAGCCTCGGGTGGTGTTGCTGCGCCGCGCTCGACCGCATAACGCAGGTCCTTGCGCACTTCTTTCAACTCGCCGCGCAACGTCTCAACAGCCGCCAGCGCATCGCGTTGAGCAACGCGCACCTCTGCGAGCAGGCGCTGCACCTCGCCGTCAGGTGTCGAAGGCACGACCACCGGTGGCCGCGCCACCAAGTCATTCAAGCGCCGCTCCACACCCTCGATGCGTTCCGCTGTGTTCATGCGCACGCGCTTCATGGCCTCGATCTGCCGCCAAAGCAGAGCTACGCCCACGACCAGCGCGACGAACAAAACGATGTCCATGACAGGCGGCATGGCGCCAGCGTAGCAAGCTCAGGTTCCGCATGCCCTGAGGGGGTGGAGCATTCCGTCCGCCGGGGCAAAAGTGAGCGCGAGTAGAGCATGGTCCTGTGGGGGTGGATCATTTCGTTCGAGGCCGCCGAGCCGAAATGCGGAACCCCTTCAGGACATACGCAACCCACGTGAACTAGCATGTTCGCGCCGTATGCTGCCGACATGCGCATCCTGAACTTGCTCGCCCTCGGTCTCTTCACTAGCTTGTTGTGCGCGCAACCGGGCATGGAGCTGTATAGGCAGCAGTGTTCGGCGTGCCACGGCGAGCGCGGGAGAGGTGACGGACCCGCAGCGCGCTTCCTCGACCCGAAACCCCGCGACTTTCGCAGCGGCTATTTCCGCTTCATTTCTGCCAGCAACTCGGTGCCAACCGATGGTGATCTTTGGGAAGCCATCTCAGCCGGGCTGCCGGGCTCGGCGATGCTCTCTTTCGCACACCTTCCTCCGGAGCAGCGCACCATGCTCGTGGACATCGTTCGCGGATTCCGCCGTGACGGGCTGCGCGAGCGCTTCGCAACCGCGATCCAAGACCCTGCTGCCCTTGAAGCTGCTGTGCTTGAAGCCGACACGCCAGGGCCGCTCGTAGACATGCCGGCGGAAACGCCGAACACCGTCGATGCACGCGCCAACGGTGCGCTGCTCTTCACACGGCTCTGTTCCGCATGTCATGGCGCTGATGGACGCGGCGTCTACGACCCCGCGCGGCTCACGGCAGAAGGTGATGTCGCGCAGCCTCGCGACCTCACTCGCGGCGTGCTCAAGGGCGGCGTTGAAGATGTGCGGCTATGGCAGCGCATTCGTGCGGGCATTCCCGGAACGCCCATGCCAGCAGTGCCGCAGCGCGAACTCTCCGATGCTGACACATGGGACTTGGTCCACTATGTCCAGGCTCTCATTCCGCGTGGCCAACAAGAGCTCCACGACCCGATGCCATGGACCATCGCAGTGCCGCGCCACAAGGGAACGCTGCCGACCAGCGCCGACGATCCGGCCTTCGCAGCGCTCAAACCCACGTGGGTCGCGTTGGCGCCGTTTCAGAGCCACACTCGCACCGTCGAAGGCGTGTCGGTGCGCGCGCTCCACGATGGCGAACACATCGCGCTGCGTCTCGAGTATGCCGACCGCACCTACGATGTCGCTGGCGCCAAAGCGGTTGCACCCGATGGCGTAGCCGTACGCGTCACGAGCACCGCTGTGCCGCCGGTTTTGCCTATTCCAGGTAGCCCTTTGCCTGTAGACCGCGCGCTGTGGTTGGCGAGCGCCAAGCCCGCAGCGGACGACCCTGTGTTCGACAAGCTCACGCCGCGTTTCGAAAACCCTGACGGTGTGTGCCGCTCGCCCATCGGCCCCGAGCATGTCGGCCGCGCACAATGGCGCGATGGTGTTTGGACCGTGCTGATGGTGTTGCGACCGGAGCGCGCAGGGCACATTGCAGAAACCGTGAACATGCCCGTGAGCTTCGCGATCTTTGATGGCAGCGTTGCGCGCGGCCCACTGCCAGCAGCGTTTTCGCATTGGCAACGCTTGCACTTCGAGCGCTGACCTAACGCGGAGCTTGCACGAAAGCTGCTACCGCCTTGGCGATCACTGCTGCAGCTCGTTCGTTGGGATGCCCTGTGCCATTCACGAACAGAGCTGCCGTGTCTTCACCTTGCTGCAAGGCCGCGAGCAGTGGCGGGCCCAAGTCTTCAAAAGGCAGATTCTTGTTGCGAAGAAGGTGCATGAGTGGCTCGAACACCGAAGGCGTTCCGCTTGCGTAGCGGGGCAAGTCATCGGCCTGTGGCAACAACAGCACCAAGGGCTGCACACCAGCGGCGCGCATGTTGCTGACGAAGCGTTCAAGGATGGCTGCTGTGATCTGCACGGCTTCTCCACCGCTGCCACAAAGCCGTTGCAACTCTTCGTGCCGCTCACGGTGTTCGCGACGCGAACGCATGTAGCGGCTAAAACGCGAAGCATCGCTCCATGGATCTGCGTAGAACCCCGGGCGAAAACAAAGATCGATTTCAGCGAAAGAGCTTTGCTCGAAGGCGCGCACTGTCGCAGCGACCTCAGGCACCGGCACTGTGGGTTGATTCAACACTTCGAGCGCGTTGCTGCGCAGCGCGAAGCGTGGTTTGGTCCATGGGAAATCGGTCCAGTGCAAATAGAACGCTCGCACGATGTTCACATTGCGTAGCAAGTCGTCGCGGCACAGGGCCAGCACGGCGTACTTCGGATGCAACTTGGGCAACAACATTTCCGCTCGCAATAGCGCTTGATCCGTGCCGTAACCTGAAACGCCGGCGTTGTGCACCCTGTGCTCGGTCCCAAGGAGTTGCTGCAACTGCGCACTCCACGTGGAAACCCAAGGCAACTCGTCGCCGTGCGTGAAGGAATCTCCCGCGAGCAACACCGCAGCGGCCGTCGCAGACGGTTGAACCACATTGGTCGCGGCACTCGCTGCGTCAGCGCAACGCAGGCCCAACGCATCAGCGCAGAACAAGCCGTCGACCGAGCGCCCACTCGCTTTGATGGTCCAGCCCAAGTGCGCGTCAGCAATGATGTAGTCGGAGACATTGGGAGCGCGCAGAAGTGTCGCTTCATGTGCTGCTGTCAGGCGTTCGAACGGCAGCAGTTTCAAACCAAACAGTGTTGCGTGACCTTCCACATTGCGCGTGAGCACACGTAACCCGAGCTCGAGCAACAAGACGCTGAACAGAACTGCAAACACGATGCGCAATACGAGACCGCGGCGGATTTTCATGCACGCCTCCATGCACGCAGGCGCAAGAGCAACCAAAGCACACACAACAAACCGCAAAGTAGAAGCAGCGTTCGCGACCATGAAGCCACTGAATCAGCGCGCTGCGTGGGGGCCGTGAAGCTATCAAACTGCACTCGTGCTCCAGCGCTGGCGTCCGCGTCGAGGACGCCCTTGGACTGCCATGCTTGCTGTGGACGCAACAAAGCCAATAAGTCGGCACACAACAATGGCAGCGCCGCCGTTCCGTCCAGAGTGGCGGGATCTGCGAGCAGAACGAACTCCTCTGCGCGGCGCACCAGCAACGGCGCGGCTCCATGCGTGAGCAATGTGTCCACTTCTTTCGGAGCCGCCGCCAAAGCGAGCGTCAGCATTTCGCCAGCACAAGCATGCGCCGCCGAACCCGCCAACACTGCCTCCCGCGGGGCAGCCGTCGCGGCCTTGTGCACCACGAGCCGATGAGTGCCAGCACCAGCACCCACACGCAAATCACACAGGCCATCTCCGCGCTGCAAGATCACTCTCTCTTGAGCAGCAAACGCCTTGTGCAACGCTTCTTCTCCGCGCAACGGAAGTCCGATGCGCAACGGTTGTGCGGAAACACTAAGCTCAGCAGCATCGTCGTCGGGCAGTGCATCTGCGGGTTCGATGCGCGCCACAATCACCTCGCCTAGGGCAGGATGCACATTCGCAACAATCTCAGTGCGACGCGGTTTGTCCAACGGAAACTCGAGCAGGGGCTTTTCGATGCCAGCACTGTTGCGCAAAACCACATGCACTGTTCGCGCCACACCTACGCCGCGTTGCGCCGCGCTGATGAGCAGCCGCCCTTCACTATCGAGCCCCAAAGCTGTGATGCCTGCATTGGGTTGGTCGTCTCCGACAAGCACGAGGCCAACACCCTTGGGCACAGCACTCGGTGCTTGGTCAAGAACCAGCACCACTTGCTCCCCTGCCGCAACGTGCTGGGCACAGTCACGCACTGGGTCTTGCACATGCAACACGCGCCGCGGCACGCCCAACCTCACTTCAACAGTTCTCAACGCACGCACTGCGGCCGTCTCGCCTTTGAGGCATGTCAGCAAACTCGCGCGCTGGCTGACGAGAACCGTCAGTGGTGCCGCTGCACCCGTGGACTGCATTCCCGCAAGTGAGAGCAACGCTGCCAGCAGCGCCGCGAACAAGATCCCATGCTGCCAACGCACACGCCATGCGTGTTGCGCAGGGCACGAACGCAGCGCTCGTTCGAGCAACAAGTGTGTTGTGAGCAGCTTGCGTTTGGGCCGCGAATTCACCCACAGCAGTAGCACCGCAGGCAACAACAACCACAGCCATTCGGGGCGCGCAAAACTCACGCAAGCACTCCGCCACGCCGAGCGCAATGTTGCACAGCGTGCTCGAACGGTTGGGCATCACTCTGGTGCACGCAACCCACGCGATGAGCCCGCGCCAGAACAGACACATCTTCTTCATGTTGCGTCAAAGCAGCGAGATAGGCATTCTGCAAGTTGCTGTCTACGGTCGCATCGAAGGGCGCTTCACCTTCGGCACCTTGGATGGAGTAACGGCCCTCTTCCAAGTGACGCTCCGCGTCCGCCGAGACCACCACCACAACAGCATCGTCTGAACGACCCAGCGCTGCAAACGCGGCTGCAGGCAAAGGAGCGACGAGCGCGTCTGTCAGCAAGAACGCAGCGCGACCAGCGGCGCTACGTGGCGGCAAGCGCTCGATACTGCCAAGCCACGTGCGCCCAGCAGGCGCTTCGAGATTCTCGACCGTACGGAACAACGCATTGAGGCGGTTCTCGCCGCGCCAACGCCCAAGCGTGATGAGCCCGCCTTCGCCAGGCAAGCACAGCACCACTTCGCTTCCAGCCACAAGTCCGAGAAATCCGAGAGCCACAGTCAATTCGCGGCTGATGCGATCCTTGCCACCCGCTGCATCGAGCATGGAACCAGAACGATCGAGCAGCAACAAAACTTCGGGTGCTTCGCCGCGCCCAAACTCTTTCACATGCAGTTGGTCGAGACGCGCAAAGATGTTCCAATCCACACGGCGCAGATCATCGCCCTGAACAAAAGGGCGATGACCGCGGAATTCGCTTTGACCGCCGGGCAGTGCAGCTCCTTGACCACCGCCTCCTTGACGGAGCAAACGCGGCAATCCCAACACTCTGGCGCGAAAATCTGCAGGGAACGCGAAGGCCATGACGGCATCGTACCGACCGCAGCGCTGCTGCGCGGCGGCAGCGTGGCCGCTCAGCGCGCAACTTTGCTGAGCAGGGTCTCGCGAATCCGCTGAGCAATCCCAGTCGGATCAAGGCGCAATTCCACCAAAAGCTCTGCGCGTGTGCCGTGGGGCACCAGGGCATCAGGCAATGCGATAGGACGAATGCGTTCTGCTCCGTAGCCCAGCATGGCGCATTCTTCGAGCGCAGCGGCTGCGAATCCGCCACGAATGGTGTGTTCTTCCAAAGTGAACACGTGCTGATAACGCGTGCACAGCTCGCCGAGAGTTTTGGTGTCCATGGGGCGCACGAAGCGCGCATTCACGACCGTAATGTGGATGCCTTCGCGTGCCAGGATTTCGGCGGCTTCCATGGCTGGATAGACCATGTGACCGAGCGCGAAAACGGCAGCATCAGCGCCAGTGCAGAGCGTTTCGGAAAGGCCCGCGAGCATTTCGCGACGCACGGGGTACTCCTGCGCAAGGTCTGGAGCTGCCGCGCGCGGATAGCGGATGGCCGCAGCCTGCCCGCAATCGAGCGCGAGATCAAACATGGCTGCGAACTCGCTCGCATCGCGTGGCGCCATCACCATGATGTTTGGGAATGTGCGCATGTAGGCAATGTCGTAGCTGCCGTTGTGCGTCGCGCCGTCGGGGCCCACGACGCCGGCGCGATCCACACAGAAGACCACAGGGAGATTATTCAGCGACACTTCATGGAACACCTGATCGAAAGCGCGTTGCAGGAAAGTGCTGAAGATGGCGCAGACCGGCTTCTTGCCTGCTTTGGCCAAGCCCGCTGCGAACGCCACAGCGTGTTGCTCGCAAATGCCGACATCATAGGTGCGCTTCGGAAACACTTTCTTGAAACGCGTCACGGCAGTGTTGTCCGGCATCGCAGCCGTAATCACCTCGAGCGCTTCGTCGCGCTGGCCGCGAGCGATAGCCACATCCGCAAACACATCGCTCCAATTGCGTGTTCCTTGACGGACATACTCTTGCGGCGCAGGTACTGAGGGTGCCAACTTCGGAGAAACACCATGCCACTTGATGGGGTCTTTGATCGCGTCCGGATGCCCATGTCCCTTTTCAGTGATCACGTGCAGCAAACGGAAGCCCTTCTGGCGCTTCATGTCGGAGAGGATTGCGATGAGGTGCTTCAAGTCGTGGCCGTTGACCGGCCCGAAATAGCGCGGACCTAACGCTTCAAAGAAATATCCAGGCTTGATGGCTGAGAGCACTGCGTCGCGTGCATCGACGAGGTCATGGTCGATGCGCTCGCCTACCATAGGGATGGCCTGAATGAAGCGGTGCGCCGTTTCCTTTAACTCGTTATAGAAACTGCCCGCACGCACACGCGAGAGGTATTCGCTGAAAGCCCCCACCGACTTCGAGATGCTCATCTCGTTGTCATTGAGGATGACGAGCACGTCTTTTTGCAGCTCGCCACCGTGGTTCAGCGCCTCGAAGGCAACGCCGGTGGCAATCGAGGCATCGCCAACGACTGCAACAAACTTGCGCCCATTGTCCTTGTCTGGGTCTTCCGCGGCCGCCATGCCCAACGCTGTTGAAATCGCCGTGCCTGCATGAGCGAAGTGGAACAAGTCGTAGGGACTCTCAGCAGGATTTGTGTATCCGGCGAGCCCGTGCCGCTGACGAATGGTGTGAAAGCTATCGCGCCGACCCGTGAGAATTTTGTGCGGGTAGCACTGATGTGAAACATCGAAGATCAAACGGTCGTGGAGGAAATCAAACACGCAATGCAGTGCGATGGTGAGTTCCACGACGCCGAGGCCGCTCGCAAGATGCCCGCCATTCTTGGCAAGCGTTGTGCAGATCAGTTCCCGAATCTCTGCCGCAACAACTGGCAGATCTTCCACCGGAAGCGCGCGGAGATCAGCGGGGTCATTGATGCGTTGCAGGATTCCCATCAGTGATTCCTCCCCGTGATGAACAAAGCCAATGCACGCAACACACCTTGCGGATCATGCGGCGTGATGACATCCACGGCTTCTTGCACCAAGCGTTGCGCATCTTGTCGCGCAACTTCCTCCCCGACCACTCTTGGCCAAGTGAGTTTGCCGCGCTCAAGGTCTTTGCGTGTGCGCTTGCCGACTTGTTCCGCCGTCGCAGTGATGTCCAACAAGTCGTCCGTGATTTGAAAAGCGATTCCGATGCGTTCGCCGTACTGCACCATGGCTCGTGTGCAGGCCGCATCCGCGCGCGCGCACACCGCCCCCATCTCGCAGCTCGCACGGATGAGCGCAGCCGTCTTGCGGCGATGAATTTCCTCGACGGCCGCGATATTCGGTTGCGACCCCTCAGCCAGCAAATCCAGCACTTGGCCACCGATCATGCCTTGCGTGCCCGTGGCCCGACCAAGAATGACGATGAGCGGCGCCACAAGGTCTTGCTGCGGAGTTTCACGCGCGATGATTTCGAAAGCGAGGCAAGCGAGTGCATCACCAGCGAGGATGGCCGTGGCTTCCCCGAAACGCACATGGTTGGTGGGCAATCCGCGGCGCAAATCGTCGTCGTCCATGGCGGGCAAATCGTCATGCACGAGACTGAAGGCGTGAATCAGTTCGAGGGCTGCCGCGCTCGGCAACAAAGTGGCGCTGTCCGCACCACACGCGCGACCCGCAGCGAGGAGCAACGCAGGCCGCAAGCGTTTGCCGGGTGCGAGCGCAGACCAACGCATTGATTCATGAATGATGCCGGGCACCGACGAAGGCCCCGGGAGCCAGCGTTCGAGCGCTGCATCCACTTCTTTCGCCGCGGCGGCTACGAAGCCTGCTGTGTCAATGTCCTTGATGATCGCCATCGGCATCAGCGGGAGTTTCTGTGTCTCGCGTAAGAGTTTCGAGTCGCTGTTCGTAGGCCGCAAGTTCGGCCACGAGCTCTTGATGCAAACGCCGACCCTCTTCAAAACGCGCGACCGAATCTTCGAGGCTCAGAGTTCCTGCATCCAACTGCTGCACAATGGCAGCCAGCTCGTCTTGCCGTGCTTGGAATGACTTCTTAGATGTTTCCTTGGGCATGGCGTTACAGGTTAGCAGGGGCCTGTTGTCCGGGCGAATCGGCTGCAAGCGCCTGCGAACGCAGTGCCACTCCAGATGCAAACAACGTACTGATGACGGACCCCACCGGCACTTCGCCAGCGCTGCGCACAATGCGACCGTCGGCGTGGCGCGTCAGCGTGAAGCCGCGCGCCATGACCGCCAGCGGATTGAGTGCCATGAGCGAACCCGCAGCTCGTTCGAGCACAGCCTTGCGCGTAGCGACGCAGTGCAACGGCAACGAATAAAGCTGTTGGCGCAAGCGCTCTAGTCTCTGCTGCTGCGCGCTCCATTGCCGCCGCGGACTAGCGCCAATAAGGCATTCGAAAAGTGTGTTGAGACGCGGACGCCGCTTCATGGCGACGCTGCGCGCGGCATGGTGCAATCGTTCCCGTACAGCCTCCAACCCAAATGTGAATTCGCGCAATGTGCGGCGCAGCGTGCGCAGCGAGCGTGTCTCGTAGGCCTCGAGTTGTTGTTGCAAGTCCGCCAAAGCGGGCACCGCGCGTTCCCCGCCTTCCGTGGGTGTGAACGCACGCACATCGGCGACAAGATCGGCCAGCGTGACGTCGATCTCGTGGCCCACAGCGCTGATCACCGGCAAGCGCGTGGCAGCAATGGCGCGCACCAAAGTCTCGTCGTTGAAGGCCCAAAGGTCTTCCACCGAACCACCGCCGCGCCCGATGATGATGACGTCAACATCGGCGTGTCGATCCACGCGACGCAGTGCTGCGCAGAGTTCTGCAACGGCTTCGGCGCCTTGTACGCGCGCTGGAGCCAGCACGATGGGCATGCCGGGGAACCGTTTCCAGATGGCTTTCTTGATGTCTTCAATCGCGGCGCCCGTGGCCGAAGTCACCACACCGACACTGCGCGGCAAGAATGGCAACGCGCGCTTGCGTTCAGGAGCGGTTAGGCCTTCAGCATCCAGTTTCGCTTTCAACGCGAGAAACGCCTGACGGATGGCGCCTTCGCCTTCTGGCTGAATGCTGCGTACCACGAGCTGGTAGCTGCCACGCGCTGGATACACCGACACGGTGCCGCGCAAGATGACGCGCGCGCCATCCACGGGCTTGAAGCGGCTGGCCCGTGCAGCACCAGCGAACAAGGCACAGGCAACGCTGGCTTCAGCGTCTTTCAAATTGAAGTAGGTGTGACCGCTCGGTTGCACGATCGCGCGCGAGATTTCGCCGCACACGCAAACGTCACCCAACTGCTCTTCAAGCAAGTCCCGTGCCAACTGATTCAGTTCCAGCACGCTCAGTGGCCGTGCCGCGGCGCTCTTGCCCATGAAACTCATCGTGCTGCAGCCAACGTGAACGGCAAACGCGCACTGGTCCACGCATCAGATTCCACGCCCACGAGCACAATCTGATAACGCTCGTTGAAGAACGGCGAACGCACGGGACGAGCCACGCCCTGATGAAACGTGACATTGCCGCGCTGGAAAGTAAGTTCCAAGAGTCGTGTTCGCGCTGTGAGAGCAATGCTGAGTTTGTCAGCTTCCACCACGCGGGAGAGTTGGTCGTCCCTGCTGCGCACTTCAACGACCACACCAAGGAGCCCTGTTTCGTCCACGCCAGTGCAGGAACGCACAACATGCTTCTCGTAACCACTGTGACGCGCGAGCAAAGCATTGACGGTGGCGATAAACGCATCATCTACCGCTTGCGGCGCTGGCGATGCTGTGCCTACTGGCGCTGCGTCTTTGGCCCCACTGCCGTGAGTCAGCATGGATACAGGATGCGGCAAAGCTGCGCGAGCATTCTCCAGAGCCTTGTTCAATTCTGCGACGAGCTTTTGATCAGCCAACGCACGCTCAGTAAGCCGCGCGAGCTCCATGTCACTCTGACGCAAGCGATCGTTCAGAGTCTGTTCACGCTGCACACCGCTTTCGCTCCGCGCTTCGGCACTGGCGAGGTTCTTGCGCGCCTCGTCACGTTCACGCTCCAAACGCGCGCGTTCAAACGCGTTGGCTTCGAAGGCCGAACGGAGTTTCTGAACTTCTTCGAGCAGCACTTCGCGCTCGCGACCTTCCACGCCTTGCAAGCGTTGTTCCAGCAATGTGAGCGCCTGCTCACGCTCTTTGTCGTTGGCAAACTCGCGGCCGAGCCCTTCACTGACGTCTTTGCCAAAATGCAGCACCGAAAAAGTCACCGCTCCAGCGAGCACCACGAAACCGAGCGCCACAACCAGCAGCAGACGCTTGCGCGCTGGGCGTGAGTCTTCCAGCGTGTTGACCAACTGCTCTTGGGACTGGCGCATGGCGGCGAAGGAGTCGTTCAACGCCTGCGCGGAACGAATCATCAAGTCCGAACGGCCGCGGTCGCGGACTTCTTCACCCAACTTCTTTTGCTCTTCGTGCAGACGCCGCAACACTTCGGCCTGCATCTGCAACGCTGTCGTCAAACCCTCGACGGGCGCCACATCGCGACGCGGCTGTACCGCTGGTGCCTGATCGCCGACCGGCCCTTGAACATCGTCATCGCTCTTGCCGTGATGTGCTTCGCTCACAAACCGCCTCCGCCAGCGCTCGGGACGCGCAATAACGCTGACAACTCCACGGTTCCGAGATTATCGAGAGCATGCCGCGGAAAGCGCCGCGCCTTCAACGCCACACCATTCAGCCATCCTGAAGTGCTGTCGCCAAAGGCCACGCCCGTGGCCGCGACGAGACTGCAACGACGCTGCGTCCCAGGTTGCAAGGGGCGCAACACTGCGCCTTCGAGAACAGTGCCCCAGACGCTCCCGTCTTGGGCGCCGACACGCAAACTCACGCTGCCGTCGCTAGTCTCAAGCCGCGCTTGAGCCAGATCTACAACGAGTTCGGTCTTCCCCTGATTCTCGAGCAACACATCGACTCGCGCCTCGCCACCCCAAGCACTCGCTTCCAATTCACGGCGCTGTGGTGAGTGATGACGTTGCATCACTAACACTGCGAGCCCATTGGATTCACCAAACAACACGATGACTTCTGCGGGCTCGGCGTAAAACGGCGCCGGCGGCGCTTCGTCTTTCGCTTCCGTCAGCATTGCTACACGCAACAGCAGCACTGCACTGAGCAGCGCCATCGTGATCAACAACAAAATGCGCGGCATCAGACGCTCACCATTCGGTCGCCTTCTTGCCCGTATCGTTCCACCACTTCTGCCAAGCGGGCGCGCCCTCCACACCTGCCTTCACATTGGTCAGCAATTTCAAACTGCCTTCCATGGCGCGGTTGATCTTTTGCAAGTTGTTCTTGGCGGTGGTGTCGCGCGGATCGTTCGCAGCACTCCACGCGCTGCTGTAAATCTTGAGCATGGAATCCACAGCTTCCTTGCGCACAGACACAGGGCTCTCCTTGTAGTACCCAAGCGCTTCGCTAGCCGAGCCGCGCACGTCCCAATCTTTGTACTGCAAGTACTTGGTCAACACACTGAGATGTTTGCTGGAGTGCAACTTGCCGAGCGCCACCAAGACTTGACTGTGATACGTGAGATCGTCCGCCGTTGTCTTCTTCGCGACTTCATCCACCAAAACCTTCGCGGAGGTATCTGCGTCCTTGTCTTTCTCGCCGCCACCCATGAGCGCGATAGACTCGACGACGACACCGCGAGTCTTGCTCGTCTTGCTGCCGAGACACTTGGGCAAGAGCGTGTGGACTTCTTTGCGCTGCGCCGCATCAACTGCGGCCCACTTCTCCGCAACGAGTTTCACGAAGTGCTCGATGTCGCCATCGGACTTGCCTTTGACCGCAGTGCGCAGCCCTGTCAACGCTTCGGTCGCGGCGGCCTTATCGGCATCGGACACTTGAGCGGAAACAGCCACGAGCAACAACAGCAAACACGACAGAGATCGGAGCATGAGGATCATGATGTGCAGTCTCCTGCGGGGTGCCTGATTTTCAGGCTCTTAGGCTACGGCTGCAAGTGGGCTTCAGCCCAAGAAAGCCGAATAGGCCGCCCGGAGGCGACAAGTGGTAGGCCCATCTACGTTAGCCAGTGGGGTGCCCTCGAACGAAGCCAAAGCTCGCACGCCACGCACTGAGCCTGAAATGAAGGCTTCACTATAGCCATGCAGGTCCTGAACCGTGAACGGGGTTTCGTGGCAAGGGATGCCCTCGCGGCGCGCCAGTTCGAGCAGGACTTCCCGAGTGATGCCCGGCAGAATCGGCAGGCTGAGCGGCGCCGTGAACAAGGCGCCACCTTTCACGAGGAACACGGAGGACCGTGTGCCTTCGAGGATTGCTCCATCCGGCAAAGTGAACAGAACTTCGTCGAGTCCGCGGCTGGCACCTTCCAAATGCGCCAAACGCGCCTGCAAGTTGTTGAGAGTCTTGTGCGCCGCCAAAGGGCGCGGCCCTTGGAACGCACGAGCAGCGAGGCCCACCTGAGCGGGCAACATGCGGTCTGCGGGCAGCGGATCGGAGACGATGAGGCGGCGCGTGCGCCCGGAGTCATGAAGCAACACCACGCGCAGCAGGCCAGAACCGTGAGACATGCGCGTAACAACGGAGCCAACCTCAGCGCTCAACAATTCCGCTGACGGAGGCGCAGGCAGGCCGAGCATGTGAGCAGAAGCCAGCAAGCGGCCGAGATGACGCTGCAACAACGGCGCGTGGCCACGCAGCACGAGCATGGTCTCGTAAAGCCCTTCGCCAGCATTCAGCGCAGGATCACGAACTCCAAGCGCGACCGTAGGCGACACGAGAAAATCGCCGTCCACAAGCACTGGATATTGCGCTCCGTCTATTGCCATGCCGAAAGCAACGCCGCCAATTTGTGGCGCGTCTCCTCTTCTTCACGTTGCGGATCTGAATCCAGCACGATGCCACCGCCTCCATGGAGAATCATGGAATCACCTGCCGTAAACGCAGAGCGGATGATGATGTTCCAATCACTGCGGCCATCGTAGCCAATCCAACCGAGCGTGCCGCAATACGGCCCACGCTGCTGCGCTTCCAGGGCGTCGATGATTTCCATGGCACGAATACGCGGAGCACCGGTGATGGAACCGCCCGGCAAAGTGGCGCGCAAAAGCGTTGCCACCGATTCCCCCGGCAGCAGGCGCCCGCGTATTTCTGCGACGAGGTGATGCACCGTGGCGTGCTGCTCCAATTCCATCGCACTCAACACCTCGACGCTGCCGACGCGACACACGCGCGAGAGATCGTTGCGCAGAATGTCCACGATCATGGCCAGCTCGGCGCGGTCTTTCACCGAGTGTTGCAATGCCGTCGCTGCTGCTTGATCTTCGTGCTGCGTGCGCCCGCGCGGCGCTGTGCCCTTGATGGGGCGCGTCGTCACTATGTCGCCGTCCACACGCAAGAACCGCTCGGGCGAGAAACACAGCAACGCTTCACCCTGCGCTTCGAGATAACCACCAAAGGTTGGCGGATTCAACGTACGTAAGTGGCGGTAGCACGCGACGGTGTCAGCCGGCCGCGGCATGCGCCACGCTTGCGCCAGATTCGCTTGATAAATGTCGCCGGCGAGAATGTGCTCGCGAGCTGCGGCGACGCGCACGTGGTGTGCAGCAGCATTCGGTGGGATGAGCGCCCCTCGCGGCGGCGACCACAGCACTCGCGGAGGCGGTGTTGCGAGCAAGCGCAGCACGCTTGCGGCGAGTTCGCGAGTTTGCTGCGTCTCTGCAGCATCGTGCGGCGCCTCGCAAACGAGCAAGGTGCCTTGGCCGCTCACTTCATCACGCACGAGCACGACGCGGACTTCCAGCAATAGTGCGTCTGGGAGGTTAGTGATGCGCGCATGGCGTGAGGGCAAACGCTCCACCAAATGGCGTGTCTCATAGGACAACAAGGCCACCCATCCTCCGGGGAAGGGCCCGTCTGATGGATCCATGCGCGGCGCCCGCGCGAGTTCACTCTCAAGAGCCGCTAATGGATCGCCAACATCTCCCTGCTGCCATGTGAAAACACGGCGCTGCGAAAACGCCAGCATGCTGGTGCGACCGAAGCGCCCGCCCGCACCGCTATCGAAAAGCACTGGGTTGAGCGCATGCAGTTGCGCGAGCAGTGCGCCAGCATCGGGCACAGCTCCTAGCGCATGAGTCTGCAAACGCAGCGTTGCGGTCATGCGGCGAGTCTATCGCTTCAGGCGTATGCTCTCGCTCGTGAAGCACGCCGCTGAGTATTTACGCCATCTCGAACACGCGCGTGGCGCTTCGGAACTCACGGTCAGCGCCTACGCACGCGACCTCGCGCAACTTTCACAAGTGCACGGCGGACAAGCGTGTGACCCCACGCGACTGACCACAGCGAACTTGAAAGCGCACGTCGTGGCTTTGCTCGGACGCGGCTTGGGACGCGCGTCCGTGGCCAGACATGTTTCCTCTATCCGCGGTTTGTATCGCTGGTTGTTGGCGAGTGGCAAAGTCACTGCCGATCCAACAACCGCAATCCGCGTGCCGCGCCCTCGCCGCGCTTTGCCACGCGCGCTGTCGAATACAGATTTGCAACGCCTGCTTGCCGCTCCCGTGGGAGAAAACTTCGTCGACACTCGCGACCGGGCGGTGCTGGAAGTGCTCTACAGCTCTGGAATGCGTGTGGCCGAACTCGCGGGGCTGGAACTCGAAGCCATTGATTCCAGCGGCGGAATCGTGCGAGTCCTTGGCAAGGGTCGCAAAGAACGCTTGTGCTTTCTTGGAAGCCACGCACTGGAAGCGCTTGAAGCATGGTGGCCCTTACGCAAATCCATGTGCCGCGGCCGCGAGCGCCAACGCGTGTTCTTGAACCGCCTTGGAACGCCGCTCACGGATCGTAGTGTGCGGCGCATTCTTGAGCGCTGCATTCGGCGCGCTGGCATGCCGCGCGGCATCTCACCGCACACGCTGCGCCACACTTTCGCGACGCATTTACTGCTGGCAGGTGCCGGGCTGAAAGAAGTGCAAGAAATGCTGGGCCACCGCCAGCTCTCCAGCACGCAGATCTACACACACGTCACGCCATCACATTTGAAAACGGTGTATGAGGCAGCGCACCCGCGAGCAAAACTCAGTCGGAAGCTTCTTCGTGGTGGCGCAGATACCACGCCAGCATCGTCCCGACGCAACGCTCGCACCAAGAGTGCTCCGTAATCAGGCGCGTGCCGAAAGCCGTTGCGGCCTCGCGGCGCTCCTTGTCTAATTCTTGGCCTGTGCCCATGAGCACCTGCATGGAGTCGCGCACCAATTGCAAAACTTTCGACTCGCGTTCGCGATAGAAGCTGCGTTCCAGAGCACGGAACTGAACTTGGAATAGCTCGCGCAGCACCAGCGGTGCCTCGGGGTTGCCAAGGCGGAAAGCAGCAATGCGCCGAATGATGTTGCTGCGAAACTCCTCAGCGCCGCTGCTGACACCCATGAGGCGTTCAACATCTTCCATCAGGCGCCGGTCCGGCTGACGCGCCTCACGAGTCCGTGGGTCGGCCACGCTCTCGCCAGTGCCGAAAGCTTTAATTTCGCGGATCCAATCGGCGAAGAGGCGATCCGCTTCGCGCTCGTCCACCAATTGCGATGCACTGCGTAATTCGCGAGAGAGTGCACGGATAAGCTCCTCGCGCGCCGTGGTAATAAACGCCTCAGACTGACCATAGGCGCCATTCGCAGGCACACGCAAGAAGGCATAGAGCGTCGGATCGCTGAGCAAGCGTGGTAGTGCCTCCAGCAAATCCATAGGCAGAATGCACTCGCCGTGTTTCTCCACCGCTACTTCCGAAAGCAAGTTCAGCATTTCGCGCGGCGAAGCACCGCAGCGGCCTTCGTACGCCGCTTCAACGCATTCTTCGAACTCATCTTCGGCTCCGTCCCATTCAGTCGCTATGACCTCTGCTGACTCGCGCAGTAATTGCTGTTCCTGCTCGTCGAGATTGTCCGGCAGCGTGCCATCTTCGTAGAAGCGTGCCTTCTCGATGGGCGCGAGTTTGCGCACCACTTTGGCCAGCACACCTTCGTAGGCCGCCACATCTGGACGACGCAATCGTGTGAGCACCGCGAATAACGCTGTGACCATAGACGCGTGCGGCGCCACATGACTGCTGCGCGCCACGGATGCCAAATGGCGCTCGTAGATTTGCGCTTCGTCGGACCAGCGTCGCAAATACGGCACGCGCACGAATTCCATGCGCCCCTTGAAACTTGGGAAACTCGGATCGCGCTTGAAGGCCGCGAGGTACTTCTCGTCGGAGGTCCCGACGAACAAGAGATCCAGTGCCACCGTCATGGAGGGCAAGTTCACAAAACCGCGCTCGACGGTGGTCAGCAGATACTTGTTCGCTTCCAAGGCGCGCTTCAAGAAATCGCTGTATTCCGCCACGCCGTGATTGGCATCGACCAAGTCGCCGTGCGCTTCGTGCATCTCCTCGTGTGAGAGCACCGCGGGCAGCCCCTCCATCGATGCGTGCGTAAGCATGCGCGTGCCAGCGTCCACGGTTGTCTGCGGTTCGATGGTCACCGCGCCAGTGCGGTAGCGATGCGAGATGTAATAACGCTCTACGCGCACATGGCGCAGCACTTGGCGCCAATCGCCTTTGTAACTGCGCAACAAAGCCTCATAGAGCACCTTATTCTTGGGCGACAATTCACCTTTCAAGAGCAACTCGCTCGGCACATAGCGTGCGCGATCTTCTTCCGTGGCTGCTTCGAGTGCCTCATTGATGATCTCGACGCGCCGCTTCTTGGGGATGAGCAACCATGGCGGGTCTTTCATCTCGCAAGGCAGGCGACTGCTAATCAAGCGGTCATCCATGTTTGCGAGAGAGCTGTCCTCTGCGGCACTGAGCTTGCCGCCGAATCCAAGCTCTCCCTTGTCGCCGCGTTCGCAAAAAACCCACGAGAAACGAAATAGCGGGCAGGCTTCGTCGCGGCTGTAGGCTTCAAGCCCAGAGCGGATGCAGTCAACAAGGCTGCTCTTCGAAGCGCCATTGGGGCCATGCAGCAACACGAAGCGGTCACAGCGCCCGCGCTCCGCAAAGCCCGAGATCACTTCATAAATGCGGTTCTGCACCGGCTCTTGACCAAAGACTTGAGCTGCGCCATCTCCGCCTGGGTCATCGAACAGCATGAAGCGCCGTTGCTTGCCACCCAGCCCATCCACTTCGTAGGCGCCGTAATGCTCGAACATGTCGCGCAGCACTTGGTGCACATTGCGTGTGAGCGTGTACGGCCGCAGCAGTAAGAGCTCGAGGTACTCCTCGAAAGAGAGCTGCACACGCTTGGCGGCGAAGGCTTCCTTCGACATTTGCGCGATGCGCTCGATGGTCTTGTCAGCTTGCATAGCGCAGCCCTCATCAAGCAGATACGCAGCCGCAACCCGAGCGAACAGACGCAACCTGCCGTGGTGGACTTATCGGCGCGGCGGGGTGGGTTTGCAGTAGAAAAACAATTTCCGCTCACACCTATTTGGGCTGCCATAACTCAAAGCTGCGAGACCGGTTGGGAACCCCGACTTTGCCCTGCACCCAAGATTCGGGTGAGTGAAACCCCGTCTCATTGGTCACAAGATGCCTCACCAAGCCACTCTCCAAGGCGGTGTTGGTCATCGTGGTGTATTGCGCCTGAAAACACCGACGAATAGCAGTAGCGAGTCGGCGACCAGTTTCACTGAAACAGAACCAACGCCGCCAGTCGATACCCGCATTCCGCCACAAAAAACAACGCCCGCACTCGTGGTGACGGGTGCGGGCGATGAAATCATGACCCCGACGGGATTTGAACCCGTGTTACCAGGATGAAAACCTGATGTCCTAGACCTGGCTAGACGACGGGGCCGAGCGGAGACAGGGTATCAAGGCCTCCTGCCTGTTCCAGATGCGAGGAGCCAATGCCGCGATGAACCAAACCAACCCTCTGCACAGCCTGTAACATCAGGCCAATGGCATACTTCGTACTCCTCTGGGTGCTCTGTCTCTTTCTCTCCGGAATCTGCAAGCAGCAGGATGGCTTCGAGCCCCTCTTTGATGGCAAGAGCCTCGACGGCTGGGTCAATGTTCAGTGCGCACCTTCCACTTGGACCGTGAAAGACGGCATGGTCGTCTGCTCTGGCCTGCCCACTGGGATCCTGCGCACGGCTCGCATGTACGAGAACTTCGAGCTGGAGCTGGATTACCGCCACTTGAAAGCTGGCGGCAACGCTGGGCTGTTTCTGTGGTCAGATGCGCTCACGGCCCGTGGCCAGCCGTTCAGTCGCTCTATCGAAGTGCAGGTGATGGACGGCGTGGAAAACCCTGGGTTCTACACCTCGCATGGCGACATCTTCTCGATCCACGGTGCGCACATGGTGCCTGACCGCAAGCACCCCCACGGCTGGGCACGCTGCTTGCCCAGCGAACAACGCACCAAACCTTCCCCTGAGTGGAATCACTATCGCGTGATCGTCAACAACGGCACCATCAAGCTACATGTGAACGGTGCTGAAGTCAGTGGCGCCAGCGCTTGCACGCCGCGCAAGGGCTACATCTGCTTGGAGTCTGAAGGCAGCGAGTGCCACTTCAAGAACCTGCGCATTCGCGAGCTGCCCGACGCGGTGCCAGCTCTCGAAGCCTCCATGATTGCTACCGCAGACGAGGGCTTCCGCAGTCTCTACGACGGCGCATCACTGACAGGCTGGCGCGAGGCAGCCGACAAAACCGGCCACTGGAAATCCAACGATTGGCAATTGGTTTACGACGGCCAAGGCAGCGACTTGTGGAGCACCGAAGAGTTTGGCGACTTTGAAATGTTGGTGGATTGGCGCCTGCCCGCGAAGCCAAAGGAAATGCAACGGCCCGTGCTCGCCGCGGATGGCGGCACGGCGAAAGATGCTGATGGCAAGGAGCGCACCGTGACGGTGCAAGACGCTGGTGACTCTGGCATCTATTTGCGCGGCAGCACCAAAGCGCAAGTGAACATTTGGTGTTGGCCTTGCGGCTCGGGCGAGACTTGGGGTTACCGCACAGACCCCGCCACCGACGCAGGCACGCGCGCAAGTTTTGCCCCGCGTGAACGCGCCGACGCACCACTCGGCGAATGGAATCGCTTCCGCATCCGCCTGAAGGGCGAGAAACTGGATGTGGACCTCAACGGCAAACGCGTGCTGGAAGGCGCCGTTCTGAAGGGCCTCCCCGCACGCGGTCCGCTGGGCTTACAAAACCACGGCGACGCCATCGAATTCGCCAACATCTACATTCGCCCGCTGAACTGAGCGCAGGCGCCACCCTTGAAGAAATAAGGCCGGCGGGGGTCGAACCCGCGACCTACGGATTAAAAATCCGGTGCTCTACCAACTGAGCTACGGCCTCGTTGGGCCAGGCAGATTGCCCAGCCACTTCTCGCGACAGCGTTGAACGCGCAAGCGCTCAAATCGTCGTGAGTTCGTCAGATTTCTTCTTCAGACACGCATCGATCTGCGTCTCTGATTTTTTGGTCAGGTCTTGGATCTTGGCTTCAAGATCCTTCTCTTGGTCTTCGGTGATCTTCACATCCTTCTTGGACTGCTGCGCAGACTTGTTGCAGTCGCGGCGCACGTTGCGCACCGCAATGCGCTGCTGCTCACCCAAATCCTTGATGTGCGCGACCAGCTTCTTGCGCTGCTCTTCCGTCATCATGGGCACTGGCAGACGAATGATCTTGCCGTCGCTCTGCGGCGTGATGCCGAGGTTGCTGGCGAGAATGGCCTTCTCGATGCTGGACACTGCGGACGCATCGAAGGGCTTGATCACGATGGTCTTGGCATCGGACACGCTCACCTGCGCCAACTGCGAAATGGGCGTCATCGAGCCGTAATAATCCACCTTGATGTGATCGACGAGCCCCGGTGAAGCGCGGCCTGTGCGAATGCCGCGCATATCTTCTTCGAGGCGCGCCACGGCCTTGGCCATGCGCTCACTCGCTTCCTTCAAAATGCCGTTGTAGCTGAAGTCCATAGAGTCCTCCTCAGTCGCTGACCAGCGTACCCACTTCGGCACCGGAGAGCACCTTCACAAGGTTGCCCTGCACGGACATGTCAAACACCACGATGGGCAAGCGATGCTCCATGCAAGTGGTGATGGCCGTCTTGTCCATCACTTCAAGCCCTTGGGTGATGACATCGATGTAGTTGATGCGCGCGTAGCGCTTCGCGTTCGGATTCTTGCGCGGGTCGCTGTCATACACGCCATCCACCTTGGTGGCTTTGAGCAGCACTTCGCAATCCAGTTCTTTAGCGCGCACAGCTGCAGCCGTGTCGGTTGTGAAGAACGGGCGCCCCGTACCGCACGAGAGGATCACGACACGTCCCTTCTCAAGGTGACGCATAGCGCGACGGCGGATGAACGGTTCCATCACTTCGCGAATGTCGATGCCAGAGCACACTCGCGTAGGTACGCCGAGTTTTTCCAGCGCATCCTGCAAAGCCATGGAATTGATGGCTGTCGCCAACATGCCCATTTGGTCGGCCGTGGCACGATTGATGCCGAGTGGTGCGATTTGGGCACCGCGCATGATGTTGCCGCCACCGAGCACAACGGCGATTTGAGCGCCAGTCACATGCGCCGTCTTCACCAATTCAGCAGCACGCCGCACGGCGACAAGGTCGATGCCGTGACCACCCGGTTCACACAGCGATTCACCGGAGAGCTTCAGCAGCACTCGCTTCCAGCGCAGCGCGGGCTTTGCGCCGGTGTCACTCACCGATGCGCACTCGCGCGAAGCCCGTAACACGCACGTTGCTCACTTCGCACTGGCGCGCACGCTCGGCGAGCCACACGGCAACGGTCTTGTCGGGATCGAGCACATAGGGCTGTTCGAGGAGCGCGCGCTCGGCCACGAACTTCTGCAAGCGCCCGCCCACCATCTTCTCAGCGATGGCTTGCGGCTTGCCGGATTCGATGGCTTGCTTCACGCAAATCTCGCGCTCGGCATCGAGTTCCTTCTGCGGAATCCCGGAAGCGTCCACAGCCAACGGTGCAGGCACCGCCGCCACAACGTGCATGCAGAGTTCGCGCAACACCTTGCCGAACTCCGCGCTGCCCGTGCCGCCTTCGGCCGTCACTTCCACAATGCCGCCACTGCGGCCGTCGAAGTGCTGGTAGGCACCAGCAATGCCATCGAAGCGCGCGACGCGTCGCAGGCCCATCGTTTCGCGGATGGTGTTGCTCGCATCATCGAGCAACGCTTGCACCGTGCCGCTGCCGCTGCGAGCCGCCAAGACGGCTTCAGCCGTGGCGCCAGCAGCAGACATGCTCATGACCGAGGTGATGGCCGCTTCGGCCAACGCTTGGAACTTGTCGTTGCGTGCGGAGAAGTCTGTCTCGCAAGAGAGCAGCACTGCTGCTGCACCGCGGTTCTCGGCGCCGGCGCGTGCGCGCACCACGCCTTCAGCAGCATCGCGATCGGCGCGCTTCGCCATCTTGGCGATGCCACGCTCGCGCAACACTTTGATGGCGCCTTCAATGTCGCCAGCCACCGCGTCCAACGCGCTCTTGCATTCCATCATCGGCGCTTGCGTGCGTTCACGCAGTTCTTTCACCATTGCAGCGGTCACCGTAGCCATAAGCGTCTCTCCGTCGTTCTCACACTGTCTCCAACACATGCACACAACGACTCACACCAAGAAGCTCACTCTGCGGGCTTGGCTTCCGGGGCATCCGGAGCGGCTGCCACAGGCGTGCCTTCAGTGGCCGTCTTCGCGGCGCGTTCCGCACGCAAACGCTGCTGAGCCGCCTTGAGGGCGTCCATCTCGGCCGCGCGGCGCTCGGCGCTCTTGCGCGTGGCATCTTGCTCCTTCTTCTCTTCCTCACGACGCTGCGCTTCGTCGTCGGCGCGACGCTTCTCTTCCGCGGCTTGCCACTGCGCATAGGCGGTGTTGCCTGCTGCTACAGCTTCAGCAAGCGCCTTCACCAGCACTTGAATGGAGCGCATGCTGTCGTCATTGCCCGGGATGGGAATGTCCACCATCCTCGGGTCGCAATCGGTGTCGAGGATGGCGATCACTGGAATGCCCAGCTTGTTCGCCTCGCGCACGGCGTTGTGTTCCTTCTTGGGGTCCACGATCACGAGCGCACCTGGCAGGCGCTCCATGGTGCGCAGGCCATCGAGATTGCGGAACATCTTGCGCTTGTCGCGCATGATGGAGGCTTGCTCTTTCTTGGGCCGCTCAGCGAAGGACTCGTCGAGCAAAATCGCTTCGAGTTCCATCAGCGCCTTCATGCGCGCGCGAATGGTCGTGAAGTTGGTGAGCGTTCCGCCCAGCCAGCGTTCGGTGACCATCGGCATTTTCACGAGGCCTGCACACTCCTGAATCACCGGAGAAGCCTGACGCTTCGTACCCACGAACAACACTTGATTGCCTTCGGCGGCCAAGCGGTGCAGGAAGGTGGTGGCCTTGATCAGACCGCGGAGCGACTCACGCAGATCGATGATGTGGATCAGGTTGCGCTTGCCGAAGATGAAAGGCTTCATCCTCGGGTTCCAGCGCGAGGCGCGGCAACCGAAATGCACGCCGGCTTCGAGCAGATCTTTCACTGGGACTGCAATCATGGCGAACTCCCTCTCGTGGCCCCATAGTGGCTTCCTTGACGCAGGAAACCGGGGCCGTCGAATGGTCTTTGGATTTGGGCTTGAGCACCCTGCTCCTCCACCATGGAGGGCTTGGTTTCAAGCTTGGCGAGTCTATCTGCCGGACCTCGGCCCGCAACCGGCGCTGCGATGGAAAGCGCTCGGGTGCTACGCTCGCGCCATGCAATTGGCCGGAGGGTTGTTCATCTCTGCGGGTGAACCTTCCGGGGACCTCCATGCCGCCAATCTGCTGCTGGCTTTGCAGCGTCAGAGACCAGCCCTGCGAGCTCGAGGCCTTGGTGGCCCACGCTTGGCAGCCGCAGGAATGACCCTGCACCACGATCTCGCCAGCAACGCGGTCATGGGGCTGTTCCCAGTGATCGCGGCCCTGCCGCGCCTGCGCCGCGTGTTCCGAGACGCGGTGCGCCACTTCGACGAACAACGGCCTGACGCGCTGCTGCTCGTGGATTATCCGGGCTTCAATCTGCGCCTTGCTGCCGAAGCGAAGAAGCGGGGCATCCCAGTGGTTTGGTACATCGCGCCCAAAGTCTGGGCTTGGGCGCGCTGGCGCGTGAAACGCATCGCGCAATGTGTGGATCAATTGCTGGTGATCCTGCCCTTCGAAGAAGCTTGGTTCCGTGCCGTCGGTTTACAGACCGTGCATGTGGGCTCTCCGGTAGTGGACCACTGGTTCAACAACCCGCCGGATGCAGCGCGCGTCAGTGCGTTGCGTGCCGGAGCGCCGTTTTGCGTAGCCCTGTTTCCCGGCAGCCGTCCTCATGTGGTCCGAAACTTGTTGCCCGTGTTCCTCGATGCGGCCGCACGCTTCGAGCAGGCATGGTGCGCGCAACAACGGAGCGCCGCAATGGGAACGAGTGCAGCCAACGCGTCGACAGCAACCGCCACCGACATGCGCCCGCGCTTTCTGGTGTCACAGTCCGGCGCTGCCGGAGCGGACTTGATTGCTGCTGCTTCGGCACGCGGACTCAGAGTTGAAGCATGTACAGGCTCAGCTCTCGAACTCATGCACGCCGCAGACTTGAGCCTTGCCGCGAGCGGCACGGTGACGCTTGAACTCGCATTGAGCGGCAAGCCTTTCGTCGTGGGCTACCGCCTATCAGCTCCCATCTGGCCCATCGCAAAGTTGTTGGTCAAAGTGCCGCACATCGCGCCTGTGAATCTGGTTGCAGAAGCTCGAGTCGTGCCCGAACATGTTTCGGTGCGTTCGTTCGCAGCAGCAGCAGCCGACGATTTGCTACGCCTGAGTTCAGGCGCGGCGCGCGAGCGCTGCAGCGCAGATCTTGTCGAAGTTGCGCGCAGACTTGGGCCACCTGGAACTGCCGAGCGTGCTGCACGCGAAGTCCTGAGGTTCTTGGATTCTCACCCCTCAAAGCAGACTTGAGCTTGGCAATCACACAGCTTTCGACTGCGGGTGCGCTAATTCAACCTTGCAGGGCGCGGCCAGCGGCACTGCGCTCGGAGCGGCGCAAAAAAGCCACGAGATACGCCACTTCGGCAGTCAGATAAGGGCTTTGCTCGATCTCTGTGAGGATCTCGGAGCGCGGGCGCGCTGTGCGGAAAATGGTGCGATAGGCCTCGCGAATCGCCTCCATTTGCCCCGATGAATAGCCAGCACGCTGCATGCCCACTGTGTTCACTTTGCGCACCTTAGACGGATGGCCTTCCACCACCATGAACGGAGGCACATCGTGCACCACGCGGGTGAGCCCGCCGACATAGGAGTGCTTACCCACAGTGGCAAACTGCTGCACTGCGGCGGCGCCGTTCAAGATGGCACGATCTTCGATCACCACATGCCCAGCGAGAAGTGCATTGTTGGCCATCACCACATAATCGCCCAAGACACAATCGTGCCCCACGTGACAGCACGACATCAGCAAGTTGTGCGAGCCGACGCGCGTCCAGCCATCGCCTTTCAACGTGCCGCGATTGATCTGTGCGAATTCACGGACGACATTGTGATCTCCCATGGCGAGCCAAGTGATTTCACCCTTCCAAGTGAGATCTTGCGGCGCACCACCCACGGCTGCGTGACCGTGAATGACATTGTGCGCACCCATGTGAACATGTGGCCCCACCATGGCGTGAGGGCCGATGCTCGAACCCTCGCCGATGATGGTGTCTTCACCGATGACCGCATAGGGCCCGATAGCAACGTCCATGCCCAGTTTGGCGTCAGGATGCACAAGGGCTGTCGGATGAATGCTGCTCATGCGTCCATCAACATGAATTTCATCACGGCTTGGCAAGAGAGCTCACCATTGACCGTGGCGCGGCCTTCAACCTTGCCCGAACGATCGCGCAAAGAAACGGTTTCGCATTCAAGACGCAACTGATCACCTGGAACCACCGGCCTGCGGAACTTCACGTGGTCAATCGCAACCATCACCGCCACACGGCCAGTGTTTTGCAAACGACGCAGCAGCAACACACCCGCCAGCTGCGCGAGTGCTTCGATTTGCAACACACCGGGCATGATGGGTTGTCCCGGCCAGTGCCCCTGAAAGTGTGGTTCATTGAACGACACGCTCTTCAAGCCCACAGCGCGCTGCCAACCTTCAAGCTCGATCACGCGGTCCACAAACAAGAAGGGATAGCGGTGCGGCAAGATCTTGAGGATCTCGCGAATGTCGAGCCCCGTGTCGTTCTGGATGACCCCGCGCGCTTCAAGTTCGCGCTGACGAGCCGCGAGCTTCTTCACCAGATCTTGGTTTTCGCTATGCCCGCTGCGCGTTGCGACCACACGCCCCTGCAAATCGCACCCAAGCAACGCGAGATCGCCGAGCAAGTCCAGCAACTTATGCCGTGCTGGTTCGTCGGGGAAGCGCAGTGTGTTTTCTTTGACGCCATCAGGCCCAAGCACCAAGGTGTTGCGCGTATTGGCGCCCTTGCCCAGACCCATTTCCTGCAGCGCCTTGGCTTCGGCTTCGAGACAGAAGGTGCGCGCCGGCGCCACCTCCGACAAGAAAGTCTCTTCCTTCAACGCCAGCGCTACGCATTGTGTGCCCAACCCGACAACTCCGGGATAGTGCAGTGTGTAGGAGAGGTTCAAGCCTTCAGCAGCGGGATAAGCAGCAATACTCGCTTCCCCATCCTGCACCGCGACGGGCTGATCGAGCGTGAAGCACTTGCGTGGCGCCTTTTGTTCCAAGCGCCCAGCTCCACGAATCACTTCTGCGTAGGGCAAACTGGAACCATCGAGGCCGGGCACTTCAGCACCGTCAATCTCGACATCAACATTGTCGACGCCAAGCGCATAAAGGCTGGCCGTGAGATGCTCCACCGTGTGCACATCGGCGTCGCCGAGCGCGATGGCCGTGCGCCTTTCACGTTGCACCACATTCTCGATACGCAGTGGAATACGCGGACGGCCTAGGAGATCGGTGCGCACAAACACAATGCCGTTGCCTGCCTCCGCTGGCCGCAGCGTGACGCTGCATTCCACGCCACTGTGCAGACCGATGCCACGCACCGACACCGCACTCTTCAATGTACGTTGATTGCGCAGGGTCATGCTTCTGCCTCGGGTGTCACGCGCTTCTCAATCGCGTTCAAGCGGCGCCACATCTCAGGCAAACGCGCTTGGAGCACGCGCACGCGCAGGCCTTCTGCGAGCGGAATGGCCGGAATGCCCATGTATTGCCCAGGTCCATCCAGTTCGGTCGTCGTGGCGCTGTAACCAGCAATCTGAGTATTCGCTGCGATGTTCAAGTGCCCGCCAATGCCGACGTGCCCACCAAAGACACTCCGGTCGCCGAGGACTGTAGAGCCTGCGATACCAACCAACGCGGCGAGCAAGCAATCCTCACCGACTTGCACGTTGTGAGCGATCTGCACCAAATTGTCGATCTTGGTGCCGCGCCCGATGCGCGTGGCGTCAAAACGCGCGCGGTCCACGCACGCGCACGCACCAATTTCCACGTCGTCGCCAACAATGACGGTTCCGGTATGCGGAATCTTGGTGTGTCGGCCCTGCGCATCGGTGGCGAAACCAAACCCATCGGCACCAATCACGCTGCCAGACTGCACAGTGACGCGATCGCCGAGTTGGACGTGGTGTTCAATCACAACGCGCGCATGGATGACGCAATCGGTGCCGATCACAGCTTCAGCGCCGATGACGGCACCGGGGCCCACAGAAGTGCGCGGACCGATGCGTGCACCAGCGCCCACAAAGGCAAGTGCAGCTACGGAAGCGGTGCTGTCAACAATGGCACCATGCTCCACGACAGCACGCTCGTGCACACCTGCTGGCGGCCGGGCCGCAGCCAGCATGTGCTCGACAATGCTGGCGAACGCAAGATTCGGATTGGGCACAATAATCGTGACACCACGAAAGCCCGCGAGTGGCGAATCCAGAATTGCTGCACTGACTTTGGAAGCGAGCAACGCAGAGCGCCAGCGCTCGCCACTAGCAAAGGTGATATCGCCCGCCGTCGCTGTTTCGGCCCCTGCGAATCCGTTGATGGTGCAGTCGGCGTCTCCAAACACCTCTCCCTGCACCAGCGCTGCCAGATTTCGGACAGAAAATCCCATGCTTGTCAGCGGTTCAGACGCTGCACCACCTCAGCAGTGAGGTCCAATTTCTCATCGCGCCACAGCACGCTGCGCAATTGAATGCCGGCCCATACATCGTTGCGTGTACGTCCGCCAAGCTCTTCATTGCTCAGCAGCAATACGGCCGAGAGCCCCTTACTCGCTCCGATGGCAGCAACTTCGCGCTGCACTTCCTTATAGACCTTCTTCAGATGCTCAACGAGCTCGCGCTCTTGCTGCAGCAGCGCGCCCTTCTCCTGCAAGTCAATCTCGACGCGCTCAATAGCCAGATCGCGTTCCTTCTGGAGGCGATCCAACGCAGGAGCATCGGAGAGCTCCAAAGCTTCGAGCTTTTGCTGCAAACCTTGGCGCTTCAGGCGCACCTGCTCGGTGTTTTGCTTCAGGCGGTTCTCGAGTTGTGTCGTGATGTCCGCCGTCTTCTTGTATTCAAGAACGACGCGTTCGATATTCACAAAAGCCACACCTTGTGCGGCAAGAATGCTGGAACAGGCAAGCACCATCAACAAAGCTGCACTGCGCATGGGCTCCCCCTTCAGAAGTTTGAGCCGAACGAGAACGAGATCAACTGCGTTTCATCCCCATCTTGCTTCAGAAGAGGAATGCCAAAGTCAATCGCAATGGGACGATCACCGAGGAAAGGTATCACGAGGCGCACACCCGCCCCAACGGAGACGCGCGGGCTGGTGATGTCAGCGGAACTCCAGCTTTCTGCGACGGAACCGGTGTCAACGAAGAGCACACCGCGCAACGATTCTTCGGCAACGGGGAACAAGTACTCCGCACTGGCCAACCACATCGCTTTGCCACCAATCGGATCTTCGCCATCGTGCGGACCTGCGCCGCGGAAGCGAAAGCCACGGATGGTGCCGGAACCACCAGCGAACAAGCGGTCGAAGATGGGGACATCGCGGGTGTCGCCCAACTCCAGCGCATGTCCGATGGTGCCACTCAATTGCAGCACATGGGCACGCTCGTCGACGTTTTCGCCGAGACGGAAATAGCGATCCGCGCGCAGCGTGGTGGTGGCGTAGGAGAGCGCACCCCACAGTCCGGCGTACTTCGCCGTGGCGGAGAGTTCATAGCCAGTGGTGGGATCGAGCAAGTTGTCGACGCGGCGCAAGCGAGATGCCAATTGCACCGAAGCCACTTCGTTGCGCCCTTCGAAATCGAAGGCCAACTGCGGCGCGCCAACGCCAATTCCAGAAACATCGGCGACCTCATCACGCAAAGTGAGGTCGACGCGGAAGTCATCGCCGAATTCGCGGCCCACGGTGAAGGCCAAACCTTCGTGCCCTTCTTGCCAGTCTTCGCGCAGCCACTCGGTGAGATAGAGCTCGCCAGTGAGAGACCACTGCGAATCAAAGGCGCGTTGATCGCCCCACAGCACGCGCCCACGCGTGACCACGGTGCCAGGCTGAAAACTCAAGATGAAGATCTGACCGCCGCCGGTGAAGGACTCGAGCGTTTCTCCAAAGGACTCGGGCGTGTCCAGCGGATCGAAGTTGGTCTTGGTCCAAGTGACGTCGCCGATAAACCCGGCATTGGTTGAAACACCGATAGCGAAGCGCAGTGCGCCCGTGTCAGTTTCCTGCACATCCACCACAATGTCTTGCACGTTTTCGCGCTTGGTATCTCGCAGTTGCACGTAGGCGTCGCGATAAATTTGAAAGTCTTCGAAGGGGATTTCTGGCGTTTCGAACGTCACCCCCGCTTGCGGCGACCAATAGCGTAATGAACGGATCTTCTGTTCAGAACGACGCAGCTTCTGAAGATTCAGTGGATCACCGGTGAACAACTCGATTTCGCGACGGATGATTCTGTCTTGCGTTTCGACGTTACCGCGAATCTCGATCTCGCCGACATGCACCAGCTCGCCTTCAGCGATCGCGATCAAGACGTCGACTTGATCACTGTCGAGATCAATCGTGCTCTTGTCGCTTGCGAGCGCATTGATGTGCCCAATCTCCTGATAACGCTCCGTGAGATTGCGCAGGTCGCGCCCGAGGTCGCCGTCGGTTCCGGTCGCATATGCAGCCCCAATCTGTGTGCGCATGGCGCCGCGCAATTCGGTTGCATCGAACAGTGTGACGCCTTCAAGCGTCACCGAGCGCACGCTGTACAAGCGCCCTTCTTCCACCAAGATCATCAAGTCCACGCGTTCGTGGTCTGGCGTCGGAACCCACTCCATCAGCGTGGCGCGCGCGTCGAGATGCCCCTGCCCACGCATCCAAGCGCTGATGCCGACCACATCGCGGCGCACTTGTTCCAGCACAAACTCCTTGCTGCTCCAGAAACCGGGTTCAGCGCACCACAACATCTGCTCGAGCAATTGATCTTTGTTGAAAGCCACAAGGCCTTCAAAGATCACTTCGCGAACCTTCACTTTCACGCCTTCGATGATGTTGAAGAGCACGATGTCGCCGCTGCGTTCGGTTTCCTTCACGAAGCGCACGCTGACGTAATGGAACCCCCGCTCGCGGTACCACCGTTCCAGTTCTTGACGGTCCAGTTCCAGCGTGAAATCGTCCACCAGATTGCCTGCACGCGTGCGAATGATTGGCAAGAACTCATCGCGTCCGAATTCGAGTGCGCCGAGAAAGACGAGCCCCATCACACGCCGATTTTCTTCACCTTGCAGCGTGATCACCACACCACCGGATGCATCGAGCGTCGCGAGCACGCTTGGAATCACCGCGAACAGCTTGGGCAAACGCGCTGCGGGCTCAACAGGCTTCGGACGATTCGGATCGACAGGTGCTGGATCTTGCCAGCCAGAGAGTCGCCGCACATCGCGATCCAGTGCTTCACGCGCAAAGGGTGCG
Source organism: Planctomycetota bacterium (assembly GCA_009691765.1). Taxonomy (GTDB): domain Bacteria; phylum Planctomycetota; genus SXUL01. Next base: position 145,204 of record SIAO01000004.1, read on the forward strand.
CCGACCTTGACAGTCATCACCGCCATCACAGCGTCGGGTGTGAGTGTGCGCAGACCCTCAAAACGAATGGAATGCACAGGCTTGCCTTCGAGCTCTTGCCCGTCACCTTGAGCGAACACCACGCTCGGGACGAGACACAACAGCAGGCACATTGCCATTCGAAGCAGGTTCGACATGCGGTTCTCCAGCGGACAGAGAGTCAAAGGTCGCGGCATAACTCTGTAAAGGGGCTCAATTCTCTGGGCCGCCATCTGCGGCATTCTCAAAGCGCAGGCGCGCAGGGAAAAACTGCAATTCCACCTTGCCGGTTGGGCCGTTGCGGTGCTTAGCCACAAGAACTTCCGTCAAGCTGCCTTCGTTGCTCGGCGTGAGATCGCCTTTGTAATAGTCCTCGCGGTACAGAAACATGATCACGTCTGCATCCTGCTCAATAGCGCCAGATTCGCGCAAGTCAGACAAGCGCGGGCGGTGATCTTCGCGGCTATCCACAGCGCGATTCAACTGAGACAGCGCGACGACACAGCACTTCAACTCGCGCGCAAGTTCTTTCAGCCCGCGCGAAATCTGCGCGATTTCCTGTTGGCGATTCTCTGCCGCTGGAGGCGGCGCCACCATTTGCAAGTAATCCACGATCAAGAGGTCGAGGCCTCCCAGTTGACGCGCAAGCCGCCGTGCCTTGGTGCGGATGCCCATCGGCGTCAACGCCGCCGATGCGTCCACGTGGAAGCGTGCGCTGCCCAAGCGTGATGCCGCATCGGAGAGCTTGGCCCAATCGCGTTCAGACAGCGTGCCCTTGTTGATGCGTGTGGCTTCAACGCGCGCTTGAGCGCACACCAAATTCTGCACGATCTGCTCTTCTGAAACTTCGAGCGAGATGAACAACGCTCGAGTCTTCTGCTCGGCGAGACACGCGTTCAACGCAATGTTCAAAGCAAACGTGGTCTTACCCATGCTGGGACGCGCCGCGATGACCACGAGGTCGCCACGCTGCAATCCGTTGGTCATGGCGTTCAGCTTGTAATAGCCCGTGTCCACGCCGGTCACCGCACCGCGACTCTCGGAGAGTTTCTCAATGCGATCGAATGTGCTTTGCAGCAATTCACCGACGTGAAAAGTGCCCTTGGCGTTTTCGTTTTCGCCGATGGCGAAGACGCGCGCTTCCGCATCGTCAAGAATCTCCGTGACTGGCGCAGACGAGCTCAAGGCTTGCTGGCGCACATGATCGCCAATCTCCGCCAACTGCCGCCGCAGAGATTTTTCACGAACGATCTTTGCGTAATGTGGCGCGTGCAGCGCTGAAGGCAAAAGCTCGAGCAATTGGCCAAGGAACGGACGTCCGCCCATCGCGGCCAAGCGGCCTTGCGATTCGAGCTCGGCAGCCAAAGTGACGGCGTCGAGCGGCACACTACGCGCGTGCAAATCCACGATGACCCGAAAGAGCACTGCGTGATTTTCGTGGAAGAAATCGTCGGCAGTGATGATGCTGAGCACATCATCGAGCATCTTGGGGTCGATGAGTACCGCACCGAGAACGCTCATCTCGGCGTCGACACTCTGCGGCATGACAACTTTGAGCGCGTCTTCCGCCACGCAACCCCTCCCAGAGTGCACACACTCTGCGGAGCCGAGTTACTGGCCCCGCAGGCTGTTTTCCAACCCGTCAGACTGCAGACGTCGGAGCTTCGGGCGTTTCCTGCCCTGGCACCCAATCGCCGCGCCCTTCGGCACGAACCTTCAAGGTCATGCTCACCTGCACGGAATCGTGCAGCACCAAGGAAATCGCGTGGTCGCCCACGAGCTTCACTGGGCCAGCAAGTTTGAAGACGCGAGCCTCGAGCGGGAAGCCCTTGGCGGCCGACGCCTCGACGATCTCACGCACTCCGATGGAGCCGTAAAGATTGCCAGCTTCGGAAGCCTTCGCCACGAGGGTGACTTCGAAACCCGCGAGCCGTGCCGCAAGTTCTTGAAGTTCCGCGAGTAACTTGGCTTCTTCGGCCAGCCACTGTGCGCGGACCTTTTCGATGCGGCGCACGTTGTCCGCCGTGGCGGACACAGCCGCTCCGGTGGGAATGAGGAAGTTGCGGGCATAGCCCTCGCGAACGCGCACTTTCATGCCGCGCTTGCCGAGATGGTCAATGTCCCTCACAAGTAGCAGTTCAACCATGGGTGCCTCCTCAGCCTACGTAGGACAACAGCGCGAGAAAGCGCGCCCGCTTAACTGCGTACTTGATGGCCTTCTGATGGCGCGGGCAGCCGCTGGAACGCTTGCGCGAAACCAACTTGCCCTGACCAGTGACCATGCGTTGCAGCAGGTCGAGGTTCTTGTAGTCGATGCCCACAGCGGGATCGAGGCGTGTATCTGCCGGTTCGGTCGGCACAGGTGCGCCTTCCACGGGCTTCGGCTTCTTCAGTGCAGCGCAGAACCTGCAGGGCAGGCGCTCCGTGAACTTCTTCAGCTTGTTTTTCTTCTTCCGGCGCTCTTTGAGTTTGTTTTTGATGCCTGGCATGTGTGTCTCCTTCAGTTGCCGGAATCGAATCGTTCGGAATCACCGCGCGAATCGTCGTCGTAACGCTCGCGGTAACCACCGCGGCGCTCGCCACCACCGCCACCTTCGTCCCACGACTCATCGTCGCGACGACGCGGCTCACGCCGTGGGCGGAGTGCATCGATTTCGGCGAAGTTACGCCACATGGGGAACTCTTCTACGCGCACAACGAGCGCACGCATGACGTCTTCGCTGATATTCACAGCGTGACTGAGACCTGCGACGGAAGTGGGCGGAGCTTCAAAGTGCGCGAGGATGTACGTCGCGCGCTTCTGGTCCTTGATGGGGTACGCGAGCTTGCGTTCGTCCCACAAATCCACTTTGACCGGCTGGCCGTGGTGCTTTTGGATGAGGCCGGTCACGAGTTGCGTGCCGCCTCCATTTTCAGCGTTCACCTTGCTGTTGTGCAAGACAAACATGCCTTCGTATTTACAGAGCTTTGCAGACACGCAAGACCCTCCATGGGCCTGGTCGCCTCCCACGGTCGCGTGGCCCGCTGCAGGGATTCCCGCAGACCTTCGGACAACGCGGCCCCTGAAATTCTGCTTCAGGGGCGAGCGGCGACACCTCGCACTTCCCGCATCACGCTGGTCTTAGACCAGCAGGATGCAGGCTATTTCTTGTCCTTGCCCTTCTCAGGAGCAGCCGCGTCTTCAACGGGCTTCTTCTCCGTGAGCACCACTGGCTCGGTGGGTGCGCCCTCAACAGGCGTTTCCACAATAATGGACTTGTAGTGGTAACTGACCAACGTCTTGTGCGGCGGATCCGCCAACGTGACGCCAGCAGGCAGCACAATGTCCTTGGCTTCAACGTGCCCGCCAACCTTCAAATCCGCGATGTTGCACGTGAGTGCACCAGGGATTTCGCGCGGCAAACACGAAATGTGGATGTCACGGTTGATGAACTCAAGCAGTGCACCAGTGACCGGGATTGGAGGATTAAGGAACTCAACGGCCACGTTCAAGACGACGGGCTTCTTGTCGTCCACGCGCATGAAGTCGAGGTGCACGATCTTGTCACCGAGCGAGTTGAAACCGATGTCCTTCAGCAGGCACATCTGAGTCTTGTCACCCACTTTGAATTCAAACATGCGTGCGCCTTTGCGCAGCACCATGTCGAAAGCATGAGTCTCCAAGCTGATGTGACGCGATTCGCGCCCCAATCCGTAGAGCACTGCCGGAATTCGCCCGGCCTTGCGCATGCGTTTGCATTCTTGGGAACCCGTGATCTCACGGAACTCCACTGGCAACATCACGACTTCCATCGCTCCGCTCTCCTCAACACTCGGCGCCACTCAAGAGTGACGCTGTTTCAACTTCTTGGCGAGCGGCCGTGCTGGCACACCCACCACTGTGGCGCCCTTGGGCACATTATGCCCGCGGGTCACCACCGCACCGGCGCCGGTCCGAGCTCCGTCACCCACCGTCACGGGGGCCACAAAGATCGTGCCAGCACCCACCGACACTCCGGCTCCGATGCGGGTTCGGTGCTTCACGACCCCGTCAAAGTTCGCCGTAATTGTCCCTGCACCCACATTCACATCTGCGCCAACTTCCGCGTCGCCGATGTAACTGAGATGCATTGCTTTGGCCCGTTGCCCAAGGCGGCTTGCCTTAACCTCGACGAAATTGCCCACACGAGCACCTTCTTCGAGCTGGGCCCCATCTCTGAGAACAGCACAAGGGCCCACGGAACAACGGGCGGCGATCGTAGCACCGGCTCTGAGCACCACAAACGGATGCACGACTGTGCCTTCGCCGATGGCAACCCCGCTCTCGATCACCACATGTTCCGGTGCTGGGATGATGACCCCCGCGGCTCGAAGTTCATGCACGATACGGGCTTGCAAATGCTTGCGTGCCGCGTCCAGTTCATCTGGTCGGTTCACGCCCCGGGCTTCTTCAGGGTCGGCGATGCGGTAGGCATGAGCTTTCCCCTTGGCAAGTGCAATGAGATCAGTGAGGTAGTACTCGCGCTGCGTGTTGTCGCGTCCGATTTGCGGCAAGAGCCTGTGCAGGGCCTCGGCACGAACCACAAACTGTCCGGCGTTGATCTCGGAAAGATCCAACTCTCTCGGGGAACAGTCCTTTTGCTCGACGATGCGCAGCAGGGCACCCCCAGCATTCCGGACGATGCGGCCGAGCCCCGTGGGGTCGGTAACGCAAGCCGTGAGCACTGTGACATCTGCACCGGCGGCGCGGTGAGAGGCAACCGCCGCCTGAAGGGTCTCGGTGCGGATCAGTGGAGCATCGCCGCACACAATCAGCACGTCGACGCCACGCAGCGGCAGGACTTTGAGGGCTGACTTGACTGCGTGGGCTGTCCCAAGTGGACGTGCTTGAAGTGCGAATCCGACGCCTTTTTCATGGGCGAAGCGCTGACGCAGGATTGGCAGCTGCTTGCCTCCCACGATCACACGCTGACGGCACAACGGCGCGAGCGCGGTGAGCACATGCCCGAGAAGCGGTCTGCCGAGCAGATCCACCAAGACCTTGGGGCCTTGAGTGCGCATGCGCTTCCCCTCGCCCGCTGCTAGGACCACCGCGACTAGCGATCGCTTCATGCGCATTTCCTCTCCGCGAGATGCAACCTGCGCACAGCCCACCCGTGCTGCACGCCACAACTCCGCCACAGGCTTACCAGAATGAAACAGGGGCTCGGAAGCCGCTGCTCCCGAACCCCGACCTGTTTACCCTGCTAGGACTCGAACCTAGAACAAGAGGATCAGAACCTCTCGTGTTACCAATTACACCACAGGGTAGATGGCGGCGCTTGGATGAATCCGCTCGGGATGGAACGCGCGCATCTTAGCCCCGGTGATTCCGTGATCAAGCGCAAGCACAGCACCGAAGTCAGCTGCATTCTCCTTGACTAAGCAGGCATCGGATCGGTACAGGAAAGGGCCTCCAGAATGAAACCCATGCGCAATACATTCGCTCTAGCGGCATGTCTCGTGCTCGCAGCATGCGGGTTTGAAATCCAGATTCCGCGAGCCGGCGGACCACTCGACGACATCACCACGGAACAGCGTGCTGCGTTTGATCGCGGCAGCGCGCTGATGCGTAGGCGCTTCACACCCTCCGAAGGACTGGGCCCGCTTTACAACGCAAGCTCCTGTGCGGCCTGCCATGAGCAGCCCGTGACGGGCGGCGGAGCGCCGAACTATCGCAACTTTTTCCTTGTGGCCATGGGGCCGCAAGGAAGTCAGGTTCCATTGCCCATCAGCAACCTGCCCAGTCAAGTCCTGCCGAGCTTCTTCGGCCCGGGTTTTAGAGGCGGGCGCATCGTTGTTCCTGTGACTGGCCCGCAAGGCTTGGCCATCACGATGGCACAGCGTGCAGGGCCTCCGCTCTTCGGAACAGGCCTCTTCGCATTGGTGACGAATGCCACCATCATCGCGCTCAGTGACCCTGATGACGCTGACGGCGATGGAATCTCCGGGCGCTTCAATCGCGCTCCGGGATTACTCATCGGACGCTTTGGATTCAAATCACAAGCCAACAACATCGAGTCATTCATTCGGGGTGCCGCACGCAATCAGATGGGCGTCACGACGAACCCAGTGCTCGGTTCCGGCGCCACCGTGAGTCTCTCTTCTTGCCGTCTGCCGCAAGTGCCAACTACCGGACCTAACGACCCCATTACCGACGAGGACACGGTTGCTGATCCGGAAGTCTCCGTCCCAGACTTCGCTGACATCATTGCGTTCTGTCGCTTCCTCGCGCCACCTCGCAGACTCGATCTCACCGCTCCCGCAGCGCGCGGTCAGGTGCTGTTCGAATCCATCGGATGCGCGAAATGCCATTTGATGAACCTCACCACTAGCAGGGGAACGATTCAACCGTTCACAGACTTGCTTATTCATGACATGGGACCACAGTTGGCCGACGGAATATCGCAAGGCAGTCCGCAACCATCGCTTGCTGGAATTGCAACCACAGGATCGGAATACCGTACTGCACCGTTGTGGGGCGCCGCATTGAATGCGCCCTATTTGCACGACGGGCGTGCTGGCACATTGCTGGAAGCCATCACAATGCACGCTGGCGAGGCCGATGCAATACGAATCACATTTGAAGCGCTGAGCGCCGCCGATCAAGCCGACCTCATCGCTTTCTTGGAGGGACTGTGATGCGCAGCACGTCACTCCGACGCGGCGCACTGTTGCTCCTGTGCAGCTCACTGCTGCTCGCGTTTCAGTTTGTCGGACCGACCGATCCTCTGCCTGCAACAGGCAGCCTCGGTGGTCCAGACCGCACGCTCGATTGGGGCGAGACTCAGACGTGGCTGCGCGGACGCCGCGTGTTCGATCACGATTTCTCGCTCAGTGAAGGCGTTGGGCGCCCGCACTACAACGCCGACAGTTGCCGCGCTTGCCATTTCGATCCGGTCGTCGGCGGCAGCGGCGATGTGGATCTGAATGTCAGCCGCGTCGCCAGCTCGAATGTTGGGAAGGGTTTCGGCACAGTGCTGACGGAGGACCCCTTCGGAAACCCACAGATCCTCTCGCGCCTCACGCGCTCCGAGTTCGTGCTGCGCGAGGAGTACGACCCCGCAATCACCGACATTTTTGAGCAACGCAATCCGCCTCCACTCTTTGGACTTGGCTTGGTAGAGCGCATCCCCGCGGCCACAATTCTCGCACTGCAAGATCCGAACGACTTGAACGGCGACGGAATTCGTGGTGTTGCACGCATGCTCACTGTCGAAGGCGTCACTGTTCTCGGACGCTTCGGCTGGAAGGCTCAAGTGCCAACCATGCGCGACTTCCTGCGAGACGCGATGGGCGAAGAAAACGGCATCACTGTCGATGCCACAGGCAACCCATTTGGCATCAGCATCGACGGCGATGGCATCAGCGACCCCGAGCTTTCCAGCGCGGATTTCGACGCCGCGAAATTCTTCCTGGAACACCTTGCCGCGCCCGAACGCGCAGGATCTACCTCGACCTACGTGGCGTCAGGCGAACTCCTCTTCACACAGATTGGGTGCTCGAAGTGCCACACACCCGTGCTCCAAAACGCCTCGGGGCCAGTGCGCCTGTTCTCAAACCTGTTGCTCCACAATGTCGCCACCGAAGAATTCAGCGGCATGGAAGAGCCGAGTGCGGGCAGTGGCTTCTATCGCACACCACCACTGTGGGGCTTGCGCCACAGTCGGCCCTATATGCACGACGGCTCCGCAGAAACGCCGTTCGATGCAATCAGAGCGCACGCAGGTGAAGCCACAGGAGTCCTCAACGCCTATAACGCTCTGAGCGAGACGCAGCAGTCAGCTTTGCTAGCATTCCTCGATGACCTATAAAGCGCATCCGTACGGTGCATGGTTGTTACTGCTCTGCTGTGCGGCTTGCAGCGCTGAGGCCACTACCTCGAAGGTGGCCTCTCCTGACGGACCCATGCTGCTGCGCTGGAGTGTGAGTTGCGCTCCGGCTGGACCACCACCACTCCCCTTCCGCGTGGAAATCAGCGCAACAGGTCCGTTGCAGGCGACAGCGCTCTTGGGTGCAGTGCGCGATGTGCTGTTGCCACTGCGACACGGAACTGTTCCGCTCTTCCGTGAAGCACGTGAAGACGAAGCAGCGATCGAGATCGGCTGGCGGTCGCGCGCCCACGCAGGGTGCGCTGACTTTCTTGAGAGTGAAGGCGACCTTGCCCACGCCGGTCCTGCACAACTTCCGGGTTTCATCCACTTGAACCCGGCCTTCGCATGGGAACAAGCGGGCGGACCCGATGTGCGCAGCGCCATCCTGCATGAAGCACTGCACTTTTACGGCCTCGGACATGCGGCTGATCCTGAAGCCGTCATGTGCGCAGGTTTCGGCATGGAACAGCGGCGCACCCTCCGGACTGCCGACATGCAGGCGCTTGATGCCATCCTCGGAGGGCCGCAAAGCAGCAGACCTGCACTCCTGCTGCTCAATCCCGAAGACCAACAGCTCATGCAACAGATCCCGCTCTCCGAAGATCATCGCACCGTGCGCCATGCCGTGCTGGATGTGGACTCGGATGGACGTGAAGAACTTCTGCTCTACGCCACGCAAGGATCTCTTGGAGGCGATCTGATCATCTTGCGTTTTCAAGAGGACGGGCGCCTGCAATCCAGCACGGGCCCCTTCCCCGGCGCCCTCGACGCGCGCTTAGACAACGAATTCACGCGCACGGCCGAGGGACATCCGCTGTTGCTCGCGCACCGTGCCGATGGGCGCTTCACCGCCACGCGATTCAACGCAACTGGGCTACCCACGCGAACGCTCTCGCACGGCACTCCACTCAGCTTGCAAGATGGCCGCCGTGATGCCAACGGAGATGGGCGTTTCGATGACACCCCAGCGCCGACACCAAATTTGCCTGCCTCAAAACTCCAGCTCGGTCCACGCACTTTTGCCTTAGAACGAAGATCTGGTTGAGAGGCCCTTCAATGCGCCGCATTCGCAGTTACAGTCCACGCGCTGCCCTGTGGTGTAATGGTAACACATCAGGTTTTGGTCCTGAGATTCCAGGTTCGAGTCCTGGCGGGGCAATGTGGTGCGCTCACGCGCGCTTCACGCCGAAGGCAACTGCGACACGCTGAATCCTGAGCGTCGTAAATAGTCGAGCGCGGCAGTGCAAGCGCGTTCGCGTACTTGGGCACGCACTCCGGGAATCTGCAAGCGTCTGCTGCAAACTCCTGCTGCTGTTGCGAGTGCAATAAACACTGTTCCTACAGGTGATTCTGAAGTTCCACCTGCGGGACCTGCGACGCCTGTGGTTGCCAATGCATGCGTTGCCGCAAAACGCACAAGCGCCGCAGCTGCCATCGCCTCTGCGCACGCGGCGGATACAGCACCGTGTTCTTGCAACAGTGCTGGCGCCAGACCGAGCACCGCAGCTTTGATGTCATCGTTGTAGGCCACAACGCCTCCAGCGAAGCACGCTGAAGCGCCGGGCACCGCAACAATGCGCGCTGCCAACATTCCACCGGTCAGTGATTCCGCAGTAGCAAGTCGCAGACCACGCGCGCTAGCAAGCGCCACAATCTGCGCAGCGAGATCTTGCCCGTCAGTACTGACAAGATCAGCGCCCAGAAGTTGTGCAACTGCCGCTACTGTGCTGTCGAGAGCGGCCGCGGAATCCGCTGGTGCACTGAGAACGAGGCGAATCTCACCAGTCCCAGGGTAGGACCCAATCTGCACAAGGCGGTCACGCTCCATGAAGTGCGCGACGCGTGTGCCCATTTCGGCTTCCGGTATCCCAGCCACCACTAAGGTGCGCTGCAAACGCGCTGCACCCCGCGCGGGATGCTGCGCGAACCACGGCTCGAGTGTCTCTTGCAAAATGGACTGCAGTTCCGTGGGTACGCCCGGCAACACGAGCACATCACAACGCCCCACCCTCAAGACGAAGCCTGGCGCTGTGCCTTGCGGATTGCGAAACGGCCGAGCACCACAAGGCAAATCGGCCTGCACCAAGTTCGCGGCATTCGCGGTGCGGCCTGCTGCAGCGAAGAATTGCGACACGAGCGCCTCCGCTTCGGCGTTGCGCTCCAAGGCAACACCCGCGGCTTCGGCCACCGCTTCTGCCGTGAGGTCATCTTCGGTTGGACCAAGCCCGCCGCTGACAACCAACAGATCGCAGCGCGGAGCAAGATCGCGCAAGACTTGCACGATCGTGCCTTTGTCGTCGGGCAACAAGCGCATTTCGCGCATCGCGAAACCGTGGCGCAGCAAAGCTGTAGCAACTGGCGCCGCGTTGGCATCACGCACGCGGCCGCTCACGAGTTCGTCACCAATGGCGAGGAAACACGCGACGCCCATGGATCACGCCTTCCAAACGGGCCCGCGGCTGGCGAGCACGCGCGCGCTGAAGGCGCCCAGCGATTCATCTTCGAGCGGCAACAAGCCCGCAAATCTCTCGAGGAGCAAGCGTGCATCCGCTGCTGTCTCTTCACTTCCGTTGCGCACGGCGTGCCACAGGCCCGGAAGAATAGAGTCCCATGCCACTTCGCGACGCTGCTCTGCAACCCACACGGTTGCACCGGAAGGCGTCCACGAAATCACACTCTCGTCTGCGCTACGGTCGATGACTTGCAGCGCACGACGATCCTGACGCAACGCAATCAAAGCCGGACCTTTTGCACTGAGCGCCGCGTAGAGCAACGGTTCATCGGAAGCGCTTGTGCGCAGGATGACGGCGACATCGACCTCCAGTGCAGCAGCGACAATGCGCCGTGCGTCATGGAATCCCGCCTCAGCGGCAGGGCGGCGGTCATCAGCTTGGATGTTTTCCCAGAAATCGACGACGTGCCCCCACATCAAATAGACGATGGCGATCACGAGTGCGAGCTTGATCAGACCCCGGCGCAAAGCCACGCGGTTGATCGGCGGGCGCTGCGCACCCATACCAGCCCACGCGATGAAAATGCCCAACTCGTAAAGCAAGCACAGCGGAATGGCCAAGAGGCTCTGCGTCACTGGGTCTGGTGGCGTCAGGATTGCGGCCACAATGAAGATGACCAGGATGACCCAACGGCGTTTCTCACGGAACGTCTGAATGCGCACAATGCCGAGGCGGGCCAGTGCGACCATGACCGTCGGCAATTGGAAAGTCAGCCCGAGGACAAGAGTGAACAGCGTGAAGAGTGAGAGGTACTCAGAAAGTGAAATCAGATTCTGAATGAGGTCTGGGTCAGGGAAAGCCAGCAAGTATCGCAGGCCAATCGGAATCAAAACGTAGTAGCCGAAGAGCACGCCTGCGAGGAAGAGCACAAGGCACAGCGGCGCGTAGCGATAGACGTTGGATTTTTCTTTGTTGTACAGACCTGAAGCGACGAAGCCCCAGAGCTGCCAGATCCAGAATGGGGCCATCACGATGAGCCCACAGATCATCGAGACTTTGAGGTACGCGAAAAAACCCGCCGCGGGGCCCGTCACCATCAAGGCCGGGCTTTGCCCGATGTCCGTCATCGCATCGCGGTAAGGCTTCACGATGATGAACATGATTTCGCGGCAGTAGATGAACGACAGCGTGACGCCGATCGCCGTTATCCAAGCTGCGCGCATCAGACGGCGACGCAGTTCATCCAGATGAGCTCCGAAGCTCATGCGTGTGGGCGCGAGTTGTTGTTCTTTGTCGTCGGGCGCGGTCAAGCTGCTCCTTCGGCGGCTGCTTTTTTATGGGCATGAAAAGCAGCGCGGGCCCGAGCGGGATTTCCGCTAGGGCCTGCGATGTTACGCACTGAGCAGGATCACTGCTTCAGGAAGGGAGAGAGATCCTGAGAACGCAGGATTTCGACGCCCCACAGCAACGCGTTCTTGTAATCCGCTGAGGCCGTGAGCTCTTCCGCATCGGCATCTTCCTTCTCGCCGAGCACGAGGAAGGTGGTGCTGACATCAACCTTGTCGCCGATCTTTGCGCCAGCGTTTGCCAACATGCGGGATGCAATTTCGCGCGAGTAGCGACCAGGAAGCTGACCGAGGAATGCAAACGTCACCGTCTCTTTGGCTTCAAAGATGGGGCTGTAGAGCCAATCGCCTGCGCCCATCTGGCCATTGCCGGCGGATTCATCCATGCGAGCTTCGCTCATCGCTGCGCCCACATCGGTCACCGTCACGTAGCCCTTGTGAATGCGCTCCCCACCCTTGCCAGTCTCGAACACTTTGAACCGCGTGCCGCGGCGCAGCATGTTCTTGGATGTGATGTCGATGAACACAGTGCCCGTCTTGGGATCGGCAGAAAGCACCTTGCCGTCAGCCGTGACGGTTGCACGCTTGATGCGCTGCTCAGACTTCACTGAGCGCACCGTGGACTCCATGTCCTTGCGTTCGGCGAGCAAGCCTTGCTTCTCTTTGTTGAAGTTTTCGCGCGAGCTTTCCAGCTCGGTCTGCGAGGTGCGCACGTTGCCTTGCACCGCTTCATTCTGAGCACGCACTTCGTTGATCTGGCTGTTCAGGCGAGAGATGTTCGATTCGAACTCGCTTTGCATGCGAGCCTTCTCATCCGCGTGGGCCGTGCCGAGCTGGCTGATTTGCGTCACCTGAGCTTCGCCCTCAGACTTCAAACGCACGATCTCTTGGTCCTTCGCCGCGAGTTGCCCCTTGAGGGCCTTCACGCGAGTGATGGGAACATCCAACGCTGCCACGAGACTGGCGGGGCGTTCGCTGGGCGCGTCCACTTGCTGGCCAACGCCTTCAAGCACGGTCGTCACGATCTTCACAACACCTTCGGCGACGAGTGCGCCCGGATCGGTGGTGGTTGAGTCGTACGGAATTGTGGAGGGCACGCCTCCGCCCACGAGCGGAGCCACGGCGGCGTAGTAGTCGCGATAGAACTCCATTTGCGCCGTTGCGGCCTTGTTGCCTTTCGCAGCAACTTCCGCGTTCTTGGTGAGCTCCTCATTTGCAGTCATCTGGGTAAACCAGAGCGCACCGAAGATCAACGTGACGACAAGCACAAGAATGAGGACGAGGAGGCTGACGGCCCCCCGCTGAGCGGAGTGAACAGACATCGGCGGCATCTCCGTTCGACGGTGGTGCATCATGGCGTCCACATCGAACTGCACGTTCCAACCAGCCCTCTCGGAACCAATCCGAGGCAAGGCACAACCTGTACTGATGAAGCGGGCGAATCCCGAGCCATCCCCTTTCACAGGAGGGAGGATCATAGATACCCCTGCCAAGGGTCGTCAAGGCGGCCTACCGAGCTGCAGGCCCTTTGACCCTGCTGTCGCAACTCCCTACGATGCCGCCAGATGGAGCATGCAGCTGTAATACGCCTCCGGAGCCGGTCATGAACCAAGGCTTGACTTTGGCGCCACCCCCTGTGATCGGCCTGTTAGGAGCCATTGGCTGCGGCAAGAGCGCTGTGGCTCAGCGCCTATCTGAGCATGGAGCGCTGGTGCTCAACGCGGACGCAATGGTGCACGAGCTCCTCGTTGCGCCTGAAGTGATTTCCGAGCTTCGCAGCCTGTTCGGACCTAGCATCCTCGACGCGGCTGGGCAACCGGATCGCAAAGCCATCGCAGCGCTCGTCTTTGCACCCAAAGCTGACGCCAAGCGCGCAGCTCTCGAGCAACTGCTACATCCAAAGGTCTTCCAGCGCCTCAAAGCTGCCATCGGTGCTGCACGCTCTGCCACAACGCCGCCGACGCTCTTGGTCTTGGATGTCCCGCTCCTCGCCGAACATCCCACGGTCGCAGCGCTCTGCGATCGACTTGTCTTCATCAACTCGCCGCGCGAACTGTGCGAGCAACGCTGCCACGAACGGCGCGGCTGGAGCAGCGCGGAATATGCAGCACGCGAAGCGGCGCAGCTTCCGCCTGAGCAGAAGCGTGTGTTTGCGCGACACGTGCTGCAAAACTCTGGTACGGTCACGGCGCTCCACAAAGAGGTCGACGAGTTGTTGGATGGCCTGCTGGCAGCGCATCGACTTGCGCACAGCATTGGGGAGCATGGTCCTCGAGCCCATGGTGGACTTGGGCCCGCAGCAACAGCACACAATGCCGCAGCACCCGAATCAAGAACATCAGATCCAGCTGGAAACAGCCGCGGAAGCTGAAAACTGTGCGCAGCCAACAGGGGCAGCACGTCACGCCGAATACGATCGGCTAAAGGCCGCAACGACGGTGTTTTCTCGGTTCGCAGCGCTCGATGAACGGGAGTTGCTGCGCGAAGCTCAGCGCCATGGAATCCAAGCCGAATCCAACACACCACGCACGCGTCTGATTCAACAACTCGTTGCAGCTGGTATCGCTGCTGAAGGCCTGCCACTGGCCGACGGCATTCTCGAAGTGCTGCCAGCGGGCTTCGCCTTCTTGCGCTCCCCCGCGAATGAGTGCCTCTCTTCCAATTCCGATGTGTACGTGAGCCCGAGTCAAGTGCGCCGTTTCGAACTGCGCACGGGCATGCACGTGATCGGTATTGCACGGCCGCCGGAAACGGGTGAACGCTTCACTGCGTTGCTGCGCGTGGAATGCATCGAAGGTGAATCTCCTGAAGTGGTGCGCCGTCGCCCGAGCTTTGAGACACTGACGCCTGTGCACCCGAATCGACGCTTGGTGCTTGAGAACGGCGCTGGCGAGTATTCGTGCCGCATCCTCGACCTGCTCGCTCCCATCGGGCTCGGACAACGCGCTTTGATCGTCTCGCCGCCGCGTTCAGGCAAGACCATGTTGCTGAAGGCGCTTGCACAAGGAATCAAGGCGAATCAACCTTGGATCGACCTCATCATGCTGCTCGTGGACGAGCGCCCTGAGGAAGTCACAGATTTACGCCGCAGTGTTCCGGGTGAAGTGGTGAGCTCGACTTTTGACTCGACCTCTGCGCGCCACTGCCAAGTGGCTCACATCGTCATTGAACGAGCGCGCCGCTTGGTTGAAGCTGGACGGCATGTTGTCGTGCTGCTGGATTCCCTGACGCGCCTCGCGCGCGCGCACAACACGGAGAGTCCCAACTCCGGTCGCATTCTCTCAGGCGGCGTCGATTCCACGGCCTTGCAACGTCCGAAGCGATTCTTCGGTGCTGCACGCAGCATCGAGGGCGGTGGCTCGCTCACCATCATCGCCACAGCCTTGGTGGACACCGGATCGCGCATGGACGAAGTCATTTTCGAAGAGTTCAAAGGCACGGGCAACCTTGAAGTCATCCTGAATCGCAAGGCCGCAGAGCAGCGCATTTTCCCGGCGATTGATGTGGCCCACACCGGCACGCGCAAAGAAGACCTGCTCATGGACCCGGATGAACTGCGCCGCGTGACAGCACTGCGACGCGTACTATCGGCTCTGAATCCTGAAGACGGACTCGAACTGCTCTTGCAGCGCTTACAACGCACGCGCAACAACGCCGAGTTCCTGCTTTCGATGTCGGTTTGAGCACTGCGCTCGCGCTCGGCTCAACGCTCCGGGCCGATACGCGCGCGCCATTGCACTGCGCGAGTTGCGGCTTCGGCGTTCGAACAGCGCGGCGCCAACGGTGCGAGTGGCGCTCCTGCGGACACCACGGAGTCGCGCAGAATGCGGTCGGCCTCCACGCGCAGCGGTGCGCTCCCCTTCTCCACCAAACGAATCAGCGCTTCGTGTTGCAGCACCGTGAGCCCACGCGCTTGGAGCCAGTCCACAGACACATCCAGTGGGACTCCAGCAGACGAAGCCGCTGATAGGAACCACTCCGAACGCAACTTGGCGCCCTCCGCTTCGTTCCACACACGGAACTCCTCAGCGCGGCGTGGAGGCGACGCTTCACGCGCCACTTGGAAAGTCAGGCCCTCAAGGGCCAGTTCCACCGCTTGATCGCCTTCAGGCGCGACAAGCAAGCGCGCGAGCAACGGTTGCAGCGCGGTCACTATGCCGAGGCGCGCCAACGCAAGTGCAGCGCTGCGTGCCAGCAGCGGATCTGTTGCCGACAGCCAAGGTTCGATGATGGGCACCGCTTGAGTTCCCAACTGCGTTGCAAGCGCTCCGAGGGCCATCATCTGCAATTCGCCGACATCGGCGTGTTCCAACACATCGCGCAGCATCTCAACCGTGTTGTCTAAGCGCGCCAGAATCTCGAGCGCTTCGCGACGCAGGCCGATGTCGCCCGCCTCACGCACGATGCCTTGCAAAGCAAGCTTTGCACGCGGCCCACCAGCAGCAGCAAGTGCTTTCAACACAGCGGCTCTCTCGGGACGCTCTGCGCCATGCCAGAACTCCATGGCGCGCGCGACACCTTGTTCGCCCATGACAGCACCGAGCGCCATGATGGCGCGCGCGCGCAGATTACGATCTTCACCCGCGAGCAGATTCTCGAGCAAGGCCGCAGTGCGCGGGTCCCTCAGGCCTGCGAGAGCCGTGAGACAGGCCTCACGCATTTTGCTGTCTTCATCACGCAGTCCACCAAGAAGTTGCTCTGCAACGCCAGCAGCACCACTTTTCCCGAGAGCCGTTGCAGCCGCAGCGCGCACACGCGGGTGTTCCGAGGCCAAAGCCATCGAAAGATCCTGCGGAGCCAGCGTGGCAAGCACCACGCCCAGCAGCTTGTCTTGCGACGAGCCCCGTAAGCACGCTTCGATCAGCGTGCCGCGCGCATCTGCCGTCACCAAGCCAGCCACCTGGCCCGCCAACTCCGCTGCACATTCATCGCCGATGCCACTCTTCAGCAGCGCCGTCGCGATGCGTTCGGCTGCGGACTTGCGCCATGCTGAGTCCATCGCACGCAACATGCCGGCCGCTTCATTGCGAGCGACACCGTTCAACGCTGGCCAGGCGCCAATGGCGAGATCTGCAATGGTTCCGGCACGCGCTTCGCGAGTGCGTGCAGATTCGAGCAACTGAGTCGTATTGGCAAGATTCGCAGCACGCTCTGCAGGCGTGGCGCCATGCACGAAACGCTGCCACGCGCGCTCCAGAGCCAAGCGCTCCGCAAGCTCCACCAACGCTTGCAACGGAGCAGGCAGTGTGCCCGCGCTGATGCGGCGAAACTTACAAGACTCTTCCGGCAAAGCGACGGTGATCCAAGTTTCGACGCTACTGCGCGCAGCGTCTTCAGGATCGCCACGTGAAGAGAAAAACTCGGCGGCCTGCACTGCATTCAACAACTCTTGCAACGCAGCGGCTTCCAGAATGATGACATCAGGCCCAGCGCGCTGTGCGCTGATAGCGGGCCCCGCCAAGGTCAGATTGCGCTGCACGCGCCCGCCCTGCACTTGCTGCACGCTCCACTCGGCGCGTGCTGCTTCTTCGGAGCCCAGCCCTCGCAACTCGCGATGTGCGTGGAATCCTTCGGCTGCACCAACCCACCAACGCTTCCAAGAAAACGCGTCTTGGCCGAAAGACCGGCCACTCAGCAGGGCGAGCTTGCGCCACACCATGCCTTCGAGCGATGTGTAATCCGAGAAGAACACGCCACCAGCCACAGTGTCAATCAGCACTGGTACGAGCACCGTGTCGGCGAGGCGACGGTCATCAGGCGCCGAACTCACCCATGTGATATTCGCGAGCGCTATCGCGGCGCAGCCACGGTGGAAAGGATCTTTCCCTTGCAACCACTGCGTCAAACGCGCGCGTTGCTCTGCATCGAGCGGCACTGCACTGCCTCCGTGCAAATCTTCATCGACGACCAAAGCGACGAGCGCGTAGCACGCTGCGCGCGCCGGAGCTTGCCGCGCCAAGTCGCCGAGTCGCGTGCGTGCGCCGGCGTCAGCTTGCTTGCCGAGGTGCTCAGCAGCCGCTGCCGCGACCGCAGGCTCTGGGTCGGACAACGCAGAATAAAACTCCTCACGCAGGCGCGCACCAGGGATTCGTGCGAGCAATTCGAGAGCAGTGGCTTTGCCTGGGCCCTTCGCCGTCGCGAGCAGGGCCAACACACTGCCCAAGTACTCTTGATCGAGCTCTTGAGGCAAGGCTCGTGATGCGGCTTGGCGTACGCGTGCCGACGCATGAGTCAGCATGGGCAACACAGCAGCGGTGCCAGTACGAGGATCGATACGCACCAGTGCAGCCATCAATTCTGGTAGCCCGGCGCGGTTGCTCGGATCGCTGATAGCAAGGCGCAAGGGTTGCACCGCACGCGCTTCACGCATTTCGCCGAGAGCCCAAGCGCAGCCTGACTGCACGCGCCAGTCGTTGTGCGCAAGACCAACAATCAGACGCGACGCCGAATCATTCCCGAGGCCAGAAAGCACCAGCGACGCTTCCCGCGCTCTGGGTTGCGGCCAACTGGAAAGCCGCTGCATCAGCGCCTCGATCGGATCCGGCGGCGGCACTGACGGCACCTCTGGCTTCACCACAATGGGCGCGGCGGCGCCACCTGCTTCAGGAGTCGGAGGCTTCGGGCGCACGGGAGGTGAAAACACCGGCTGCGCCGCGATCACACCCAACAGGCAAAGGGCTGACAAAAAAATGCGGATAGCCATGCTCTTCTCCGCCTCGCTGCGGTGCACTCAGGGGGTGTCAGTCTATGAGCTGCGGGCCAAAGGCATCAAGGGACCGTCAGGACACCCGAGACCACGAGTTTCGCGGCCGCATCAGGATTAACGCGCAATGTCACGGAACTGCCGCCATCGGCAACAAGGCGCACGAGAAAGCCGTTGGGGTCTACTCCGAGCGCGCCCAAACGGCGTTCGCTACTGGCGACATCGAGCATCTCGGCCCGCGGCCAACTGCCGCGCAGCAAACGCGCGTAGGGCCACACTTCGCAAGTATCCGCTGCGCCTGCTTCGCGAGCGATGGTGGCAAACTGGCGCGGCAGTTCCTTCGCAAGTTCTGCGGAAGTGATCCAGTCGCGCGTGCGATATCTGAAAGGAACACCCGTGGCGGCTGTCGCTCGCTCAATGTCGGCGTCGATGCAAGCACGCACGAAACTCATGGCAACAGTCTGTGCCTCAGCCTCAGGAAAAACCGAATCGGGAACATCGTCCGAACACGCTGTCAAGAACACGAAAGTCAGCAGCAGCCATTTCAAACGGGTAGCCATGCGTGCGATCTTGTGGTGCCGCGCCCACGCTGACAAGACACGCACCTTGAATCAAAGCGCGTCCTGCGGCCTGAAGACAGGCGCTGACGCGCCGTGCAGCATGTTGCAATAGTGCAGTGTCTCAGGTGTCCCGCGCTCCAAGACGCTGCGCGCAACAGCACGCGCTTGTTCCAAGAGTTCTGTTTGCGCGGCCGCCGCTACCTGCAACATCGCGCCATGCCCTGCTTGCTTCAGACCCAGCACTTCCCCCGGGCCGCGTTGTTCCAAGTCTGCTTCTGCCAGTCGAAAGCCATCGGATTCAGCGAGCAACACTTGCAAGCGAGCGAGCGCAGCGGGCAGGGCCGTCGCGCTCGGAATGAGCAAGCAAGTGCCGGGGGCCGTGCCGCGCCCAACACGCCCGCGCAACTGATGCAGTGTTGCAAGTCCATGGCGCTCTGCGCCGAAGATCACCATCAACGTTGCTTCAGGAACATCGAGGCCGACTTCAACGACGACCGTAGCGAGCAGCAATTGCGCTCCACCACTTCGAAAGGACGCCAACGCTGCCTGACGTTTCTCTGGCGGCATTCGACCATGCGCCATCACATACGGAATGGCCGAAAGAGGTCCACGCGGCGCCACGAGTCGCTGTCCTTCACGCAGGAGCGCAGGAGCCCCGAGCGCGTCAATGCCTGGATAGACGCAAAACACTCGCTCGCCACGGGCTGCAACTCTGGCGACCTCGCTGACGGCTTCGCGCACTGTCGCCAGACGTGTGCTGACGGCTCCACGGCCAGGCGGTCGGCCTTCAACGACGGATCTGGGCAGAGACCCGAGCAAACTGAGTGCCAATGTGCGCGGAATCGGAGTAGCGCTGATGGAGAGCGCGTGCACAGCACTGCCCTTACGCACTGCAGCAAGCCGATTGCGCACTCCGAAGCGATGCTGCTCGTCCACGACTACCAGTGCCAACGCTGGCAAACGCACTTGCTCTGCAAGCGCGGCGTGCGTTCCTGTCAGGATGTCCACGTCCCTCGCAGCGGAAGCGTCAGCGCGACCACCGCGTCTCCCGGCGGAAGTCAAAAGCCCAAGCCGCACTTTGGATCCGACCAACCAGCGTGTGAGCAATGCGTAATGCTGCTCGGCCAATTCTTGCGTGGGCGCGAGAAACAACACCTGCCGACGTGCGGCCACGGTGGCGAGAGCCGCAGCAACAGCAACCGCGGTCTTGCCGCTGCCGACATCACCTTGCAACACGCGCCGCATAGGCACCGCACGATTCATGTCGGCCAACACTTCATCCAGCGCACGGCGCTGCGCTGGTGTGAGCGTGAATGGCAGGCGTGCGTCGATGCGTTCGTGGACTCGCGGCGATACCGCGATGCACGGCGCAGTTCCAGTTTCCGGTGGCGCTCCGATGCTGACCAACAACGCGACGAAGCGATCGAACAGCAAGCGCTCCGCACCGCGTGTTGCGGCAGAGCGATCTCGGGGTCTGTGCACACCCTCGAAGGCTTCTTGCAACGTCGGCAATCCCGGTGGCAACAGTCCTTGCAACGGATCAGCAAATCCGGCGTCGAAACTAGCATCCAACAAGCGCGCAAGCGTTCCGGCTGCGAGACCATCCAGCTTCGGCCGGACAGCCTGCAAGCGTTGCAACACAGCTTGAAGTGCAGACTCATCTGCTGCCTCCACACAACTCGAAGCGACAAACTCGCCAGACTTGGTGCCGTGACTGCGCCCACTGATCACAACCTTCATGCCTGCTGTGATGCGTTCACCAATCCAGCCTTGCCCATACAACCGCGCCAACACTTCATGACCGCCACAATCGAGACGCAATTCTGCAAAGCCACCGGCACGACCGCGCATGCGACCACGACGCACTTTAAGCACTGTGCCCCACAGAGAACACGGTTCGGTGCCCGGCTGCTGCGCCAAAGCCGGCGGTGCGCTGTAGCGTCCAGGTGTCACCAACAACAAATCGAACAGCGTTGCAACGCCAGCGGCTTGAAGCAGCGCGCCACGCTGCTCCCCCACGCCTTTCAATTCCGCGACAGCGTCAAAGAGTTTCATTCCGGCAACGCGTTGAGCTCTGCAAGGACTGCACTGACATCCAGTCCATACGCCTTCAGACCCTGTGCCAGCGTTTCCGACTCGCTGACCACGCAGCGCTCACAAGGCAGCGCGTGTGCGTTCAGCAGAACTTGCGCGCCAGGATGGGCCGCAAGTACATCCACGATCAACATGGCCTCATGAAACCGCGCGGGCCTGCTGTGCTTGGACTTCATGGGCGCAGGTTGTGCTGAGCATCCCACGCCGTCAAGCGTGATACGCTCCGCCGCACATGCGCTCCCTTCACACTTGCCTGACAGTGCTCGCGCTTTGCTCGCTACTTTGTTCTCAGGGCACCGCCGCGTTGGAGAAGCGCGTCGCCAGCACGCAAGAGACGCTCGCAAACCAAAAGACGCAGATGAGCGCGCTCTACGAACGCCTCGAAAAGGCGTTGGTGAGTGACCACGAAACTCTGCTTGCGACGCTGCGCACTGAAATGGGCACAGCCCTCGCTGCAGCTCGCTCCTTGAGTGGCGCGCCCCGAGCCAAGCTCCTCGCGGAAGTGAAAAAAGGCTTGCAGAGCATGGAGCGCAGTACCAATGCCACGTGCGCCGACCTCGCGGCGTGGATTGCTCCACGGGTGCTCACTGTGCTCCAGAACAACGGTGAAGTCGCAGCGGGGCTCGCCCGCAAAGATGACGAACTGGTGACGCTCATCCTCGAACCCTTGCTGAACGGCGGCCGCCCGTTCCATGTGCTGTGGAATGATGAACTGAGCGCCGTGTTGCCGACCCCTACTGCGTGGCGTCGCGCCCATGCGGATGTGGAAGCCGCAAAAGAAGCGCTGCTGACTGCTAAAGACCCGAGCGCTGCATTTCGCCGTGGCGCCCCTTCAGGATTCGCGCGCATTCCAGCCGGCAACTACGCGACGCCCTTCACCGCGGGCTTCGCAGGCCAAGGTGTGCGCAAGAAGGACCGCGCGTTTGTCTTGGATCACGATCTCTTCCTTGGCATTCATGAAGTGACGAACGCTGAATACCTTGGCTGGCTGCTGAAGCTCAGCGAAGAAGAACGACGCGTTCATCAGCCGCGCGACGAAACCGGGAAACCAATCTGGGAGCCCGAGCCCGGCACAGGCATCCTCGCTGTGCCCGTGGGCGCTGAAGCGAATCCTGTTTGCTCCATCACCTTTCAGAGCGCAATGGCCTATGCGCAAGCTCACGGGGCACGGCTACCCACTGAAGAAGAATGGTGTGCCGCCGCTGCGGGCCGCGAGAAAAACATGTTCCCTTGGGGCGCACGTCACGAACCTGGGCGTTGCAATGATCGTGATCGCGACCATACGAATGCAGGACTGATGCCCGTGGGGTCATTCCCGCAAGGCGTCAATGCCTTTGGTCACATGGATCTCGCCGGCAATGTCGCTGAATGGACCATGACGTACGAATCCGGCAAGCTCGTCGATGCTGCCGCTGTCGCACAAGAGAACGTCGCGGTACGCGGGGGCTCATTCCGCAATGGCGATCGCGATGTGTCCACCGGTTGGGTGTGGCTGAAACGCGCTATCGGTGATCGCGACAGCGAAACAGGTTTTCGCCTGCTCGTGGATCCGGCTGCGAAACCCCGTTGAGCGAACGGTGCCCCGCCTACGCGCGGCGCAGAATCAGCACAGCAAAGTCGCAGTCGTCTTCTGCTTCGAGACGGCTTGGCGTGATGCCTTCAAGAGCCAATGCTTGCCCGGCGGTGAGTACGAGCCGCTTGTCTTTGGCATCGACGACGAGCACGCCGTGGTGCACGACGATGGACATCGCGTGTGCGGTGCCAAGTTCTGGCGCCACAGCAACAGCTCCGCGCCGTCCCTGCCCGAGCAAGAGCTCGGTTTGACCAAGCGTGATCGCTTGGAAATGGAACGCACCAGCGCGCACCTCGCGTGTGTTTTGCACGCTGGTTTCGGTCCGCTCTGCAAGCGCAAGCAACCCGAAAGTAGTGATGCCCAAGCCTTCAGCGATGCGATCGAGCGTATCCAAATTGGGCTTGATCAGATTCGTTTCAATGCGCGAGATAGGTGCATACGAAAGCCCACATTCGCGAGCGAACTTCTCGATCGTCAGGCCCTTTTGTTGGCGCAGCGTGCGAATGACGCTGAAGTCGTAGCGTCGACGCACTTCTGTTGCGCGTTGGTGCCGCGTGGACACCGTGATGGGACCTAATTCAGCCGCAGCAATCTCACCTCCATCACCCCGATCATCAAAATCCTTAGGCATGGGAAAGGCTCCCTCAGAACTCGTGGGCGCGTGTTCTCTAATGCCGTTATCGGATCCGCGAGGCGCGAAGTGAGACTGACCCTTGCCGCGAGGCCGGAAATCGCTAGTGATCGAGTGTAATCGGCACAGTCTCACCCGTGGCGGGGTTGCCCTCGGCGGCGCGCAATGCCGTGCGCTGTGAGGCGAACCCCGCAGCCACTGTGCGACAAGCGCGCTGATTCTTGTGCGTCGAGCGCAAGGTCCAACTGCGCCGAAGCCAGCTCGCGCGCGACGTTGCAATCTGCGGGCAACATCATGTGCCGCGCTCCCCGAGCAAAGGGCGCAACCGTTCACGCGCACGAAACAATCGCGAACGCACCGTACCCGGCGGGATTTCCAGAATCGCAGCGAGGGCTTCGTAGGAACGGTCTTTCGACATCGCGCAACACCAAGATCTCGCGCGACTCCATGGGCAGATCCTGCAAGGCGGCCATGACGAGCGCGACGCGCTCCGCTTGGTCGAGAGCTGCACTCGGATCGCACTGCACCGCGGGTTCAGGCACCTCACCGACATCGCTCCCGAGACTCGCAGCAATGACAGGACGCGCTGCTTTTGCTCGCGCGGCCGAGATCACAGTGTTGCGTCCGATGCGGTAGAGCCACGTGTAGAAAGCGCTCTGACCGTCGAAGCCGCGGATGCCGCGTCAAGCTCGAAGGAATGTCTCTTGCGTCAGGTCCACCGACTGCTCCGCGTCTCCGCTCAGCCTGTCGATGAACGCATGCAGCCGATCTGCGTGCTGCTCTACAAAGCTGGTGAAGGCCTGTTTGTCACCGAGCCTGGCTTTGGCCACCAGTTCGGTTTCATCTCGAAGTCCTTCACCCGAGCGGCTCATCCTTGGACGCGCGTCCATGGCGCGAGTTCCGTCAGCAGCGCTCGAGATCGATGCGGTTCGGGCGCGTCTTGGACACCAAATAGGTCACTGCTTCGCCGCCTTCTTTGGCAGGCCAGCGCAGCGCTTGCAGCCCTTTCTTGAAGCGTGCTTCGCCAGGCAGGATCGAAACGGAGGTGCCTTCCTCCGTGATGACCGCATAGCGGAAACGGACGCTGCCATCATCGGTGGGACCGAACCACGTGAAGTTCGCATCAGCCGCACTCTTCGAAGGGTCGGGGCCGAGCGTAGGACGGAAACCAGGATTCATGAGACTAGGATTCATAGGAACTCCTTGCGAACCGCCCTTAGGCGATCAGGAAGTCGCTGAAAGGGACTGTGGCTTCCGCAAACAGGTCGCGCATTTTCGCGTCCGGATTCGGCAGCACCACTGCATTCACAAACTGACCGCGCTCGCGCGCCAAGCAAGCCCCGACGTGCAGCGCGGATTCGACATCGCTCTGCTCCCCCGTGAACGTGAAGAATGCTTTGCCGCCAAGGCCCATGGCAAGACGGATTTCAAGCAACTGCACAGTCGCCGCTTTGGCTGCACCATCTGCAGCAAGCAGCGTGGAACAAAGTGATGTGGTCTCGACAATGCCTACGGATGCTGTGATTTTCACCTTTGCCACACCGGACACCGTGGGCAACAACGATGCATGGGGGTGCGCAAGGAACAATGAGTCCATCACGAAAGAACCACCCACATCTGCACCGCGCCCGATGGCACGACGCACGGCTTCGACGGTGCCGGTGAAGAGCGCCACGTAGCGCCCGGGTGTGACCGGACGCAGCGCGAGAAAGCGCACTTCAGCTTCCTTCGCGAGAGCGTCAGCAGCGAGCAGACCCTGGGCGATGCTCGTCCACTCGAGCATTCCCAGAGGTTCGCTTGTCGAAGCACGACGCTGCACAGGGTCACCTGCGGCGACGCGGGCGCTTCAGAGTCGAGTTGGCAGGCGCAGGAGCACCTCCACCGTCCCACACGATGTCGAAACCGCTATCGGGGCCGGGTGCTGGAACAGCAACCTTGGCAGCAGGCGCTGGAGTCGCCGGACGAGCTGGCTCATCCCACACCGCTGTGAAAGCTTCAGATTCATGCGCCACTGGTGCAGGCGGCACAGGTGCGACCGGGGCTTGCAGACGCTCTGGTGGACCGACAACTTCTTCCTGCTGCCGAGGACGATCTTGACCAGGGCCGTCGTGACGGGGGCGCCGATCTCGGCGTTCGCCACGTTCGAAACGACCTTCGCCACGGCCACGCTGCTCACCGCCGCCACGTTCGAAGCGCTGCTCGTTGCCGCCTTGCTCGGGACGCTGCTCGTTGCCGCGGTCAACGCGCTGCTCGTTGCCACCACGTTCGGGGCGTTCGCCGCGACCAGGACGCTGGTCATTGCCGCCATGTTCGGGGCGCTGCTCGTTGCCACCACGTTCGGGGCGTTCGCCGCGACCAGGACGCTGGTCATTGCCGCCATGTTCGGGGCGCTGCTCGTTACCACCGCGTTCCGGGCGTTCGCCGCGATCCGGGCGCTGCTCGTTACCGCGGTCGGGCCGCTGCTCGTTACCACCACGCTCGGGGCGTTCGCCACGATACGGGCGGTCATGGCGCTCGCCATGACGTGGGCCGGGGCCATCCCCGCGTCCACGCCCTTGCTGCAGACGACGCGGTTCCACGCGCTCCGGAGCAGCAGGTGCTTCGCCACCCTCTTCATCGCCGCCGTCTTCGGCAGGTGTGGTGATGCTCCCCACAACGCCGACAACAGCTCCTGCGATGGGGATGTCGCGTGGCAGGTCGAAACGCTCCCCGAGGGGAGCGAGCGCCACGAGCACCATGTCGCCGAGCTCAGCTCCGGCGCAATCAACAACTACGACAGCCCCAGTCCATTCCACTTCGTGCTCAGCTTCCACTAAGAGGAAGCGCAAGCCTTCGAAGGCGGGATGAGACTTGGACAATTCGACTTCGCACTGCACTGTGCCGATAAACACGTTCGTCCTTCCTGAATCAGCGATTCTCGCGGCCCGAGATGTTCTCAAGGGCCTGCGTCACGGCCTGTACCGCTTCCCGGATCGCGGACTCTGTACCGCCGAGGTACAGCCGTCCAAAAGCCCCTGAGGACTGCATTTCGATCAACTTGATGGGAGCAGCTTTTTCCGCCTCGTTGGCGGCAATCGTCACGTAGGCAGCGGGATGCACCTCTAAAATGTAGAGAGTCTCGCCACCCAAGATCATGTCACCAAAACGAATACGGTTAATGAGTTGTGCTTGGTCGGGATCGATGTTGGTGATGATCTGCGAACTCATCACGCGCGGCTTCAGCCGATCGTCCTCTTTCAGTTCCAAGCTCTCCAACATGCGCGCGCCCGCAGCACGCACTTCACTCTGCGAATCGGAGTGGATTTCGAGGAGCCCGAAGGCGCGCTCCACCACTTGCAAGCCCGGACGCACATCATGGTTCTTGAGTGCGATGTCCGTCAGGCGGTTGATGGCGATACCTGGCGCCACTTCAACAAACAGCGATGCCTGCCCTTGCACGGGCAGGAAGCCGCGCGCGGTCGTGCCAATGTAGGCGGCTACCGCGGGCTGCATGCAATCGAGGAACGTGTACGCCCTCAGTTCGATTCCAGATGCCATCAATGCTCAATTCAAACGCTGCCGTCCGCTTCAGGCTGAGGCAAGATGGCCTCGACCTGTTCGTGCGGGCGCGCAATGACATGCACGCTCACCAATTCGCCGACACGCCGCGCCGCAGCTGCGCCAGCGTCGGTGGCAGCTTTCACAGCGCCAACTTCGCCACGCACCATGACGGTCACATAACCGCCACCAATCTTCTCTTTGCCTATCAAAGTCACCTGCGCTGCCTTCACCATGGCATCGGCTGCTTCGATAGACCCGATCAGCCCGCGGGTCTCGATCATTCCCAGTGCAATCTTGCTCATCTCAAAGTCACCTCATTCCGGGCGTGAATTCGCCAGCGGCAGGAGCATAGGATCACCGCTCCGCGCACGCCGACAAGTCCCCGCTGCCGTTTCCTGCACGACGCTCTTGCGCCGTCTTGATCATGCGCACCAGTTCCGCACCCGAGAAATGCTCCCCGGGCATGCGTTTGCTTGGATCTCCGAGCAACGGCGCAACCCTAACGGGTGGCTCTGAAACTGAGCGATCCCAAGGAGAATGCGCTGCGTCTCCCAGACCGGCTGCCACCTCAGGGAAATGCCCATCGAAAGTGCCGTTGCGCCAAGCCTCGTTGGCCCGAGCAAGCCGTTTGATGTTCAACAAATGCTGCGGACCCACATTGTCTGACGTGATATTGCCGCCGAAGGACCCGCATCCGAGAGTCATGGACGGGAACAGATTCGTGGCAGCACCAACCGCCCCGAGCGAAGTCGGGGCATTCAAAATGATGCGGTTCACCGGCTTCTCGATGGCAAAGGCTTGAATGATGCTTTCGTCGCTGCAATGCAGGCCGAGTGTGTGCCCGCGACCACCAAGAGCAAGGATGTCGATGCAAAGCTGGCAACCTGCTTCGTGGCCCTCCACGACGTACCAAGCGAGCACCGGCGCGAGCTTCTCGTAGCTGAGTGGATGCCCCGGCCCCACGCCACTACAGGGCGCCAAGAGCACCGTCGTGTCGGCGGGCACTTCGAAACCCGCCATCGACGCAATGCGCGCTGCAGCAAGGCCCACGACTGCCGGATTCGTTCCGCCATCCTTCACAACGAGCGCTTCTAGCAAGCGTGTTTCTTCTGGCGACAGCAAACGCACACCGCGGCGGCGGAGTTCATCCAACAATCGCTGTGCAACCGGCGCATCGCACACGATGGCCTGCTCCGAAGAGCAAATGGTGGAATTGTCGAAAGTCTGACTGCGCACGATCGCTTCAGCCGCGCCAGCAAGGTCCGCCGAGCGATCGACATACACCGGGACATTGCCGGGCCCGACGCCGAAAGCCGGCTTGCCAGACGAATAGGCCTGACGCACCAACGCCGAACCGCCCGTGGCGAGAATCAGATCCACATCCTTGTCGCGCATGAGCGCTTGGGTGCCTTCGAGCGCAATGTGCTCCATGCACACCACCCAATCTGGCGGGGCGCCTTGCGCAACAGCGGCATCGTGGACGACTCGCACCGCTTCACGGATGCAGCGCGCTGCACGCGGGTGTGGCGAGGCCACCATGGCGTTGCGCGACTTCAAACAACAAATGGCTTTGAACAGCGCTGTGCTCGTTGGGTTCGTGGTGGGGATGATGGCCGCCACCACGCCAAAGGGTGCCGCGACTTCGGTGATGCCGGTGGATTTGTTCTCACTCAAGATCCCGCAGGTGCGCATGTGCGCCACGGCTTGCCACAAGCCTCGCGTGGCAAAACGGTTCTTCACCGTCTTGCCTTGCACATTGCCGATGCCTGTCTCGTCGACTGCCAATTTGGCGAGACTCTCGGCGGCGGCGTAGCCAGCCTCGACAGCAGCGTGGCAAAAGCGATCCACCGCTTCTTGGCTCATCCGACTCAGACGCGCGGCCGCAGCACGTGCACGTCGAGCGCATTGCCGAGCATCGGCCACAGAAAGCAGGTCCTGGTCCATCGGCTGCATGAGAATCGTGTGAGAGTGTAGCAGCCGAGGCTGTTTCCCGCGCGCGGCGCCGCGGCTATCGTCACCGACACCAAGCGCCCCGCAGGAGGTTCGCGCATGTTTCACTTCACCATTTTCTTGTTGCTCGCCGGAGTCTCCATGGCCCAGAATCTCAGCATCGAACGCTATGTCCTCCCCAACGGACTCACCGTGATCTTGCACGAAGACCACACTCTGCCCATTGCTGCGGTGAACATCTGGTACCGCGTGGGCAGCAAAGACGAAGTCGCTGGGCGCTCGGGTTTCGCGCACCTGTTCGAGCACTTGATGTTCATGGGTACAGAGCGCGTGCCTCAAGGTCAGTTCGATCAAATCATGGAAGCTGGCGGCGGTTCGAACAACGCCACCACTTCGCAAGACCGCACCAACTACTTCGAATCCGGCCCTGCGGAAATGCTGCCGACTCTGCTGTGGCTCGAAGCCGACCGCATGGAAGACCTTGGCCGCACCATGACGCAAGAGAAATTGGATCTGCAACGCGAAGTCGTGCGCAATGAGCGCCGCCAGTCCTATGAGAATCGTCCCTACGCGAGCGGCACCCTCGAATTGCCCGCGATGCTTTACGCGCCGGGGCATCCGTACGCACATTCGGTCATTGGCAGCCACGAGGATCTCGAAGCCGCCAGCGTCGAAGATGTGAAAGATTTCTTCGCAACGCACTACATCCCGTGCAACGCCGTGCTTGTGATTGCAGGCGATTTCGATCCCGTCAAAGTGCGCACTCTTGTGGCACAACTCTTCGGAACGCTGCCAGCAGGACGCAAACACGCTGCGCCGCCAACCGCGACGGCTCCCCTGCTCGACCGCATCGTGCGCCGCACCGTGGAAGACAAAGTCCCTGCCGTGCGCGTCACGCTTTGCTTCCACTCTCCGGCGCAATTCGCACCGGGCGACGCAGACTTGGACTTGCTCGCGAGCATTCTCTCGGATGGCGCTGCTTCGCGCATGGACAAAGCCTTGGTGCAGGAACAGCGCATCGCACAACGCGTGAGCTGTTTCCAGTCTTCAGGATTGCTCTCATCGCTCTTCTATGTGAGCGCCACGGGCATGCCCGGAGTGAGTGCAGCCAAGTTGGAAGCCGCTCTCGACGCCGTGCTGCTGCAAACCCTTGAAAGTGGCATCACCGCGGAAGAACTGCAGCGCACGGTGAACAAGCACGAAGCCGGTTTCGCCGCGAGCATGCAGGATTTGCTCTCGCGCGCCGATCTGCTGAACCAGTACGAATCTGCTTTCGGCAATCCCGACGGTTTCACGCGCGACCTCGCGCGCTACCGCGATGCAACACAAGCTTCGGTAGGTGCTGCTGCACGCAACTGCTTGCAGCTTGGCCAACGCGCCGTTTTGAATGTGCTGCCCAAGGGGCAAATCAGTGCGGCTGAGCGTACTCCGCGCGACGAGCGCCCAGCAACGAGCGCCGCGAATGAGTGGACGCCACCGGAACCGCAAGTGTTCAAAGTGGGCGGCATGGAAGTCTGGCTCTTGGAGAAACACCAAGCGCCCCTCGTGTCCTTGCTGCTGAGCTGCGATTACGGCGCCGCGGACGAAGCCCCTACGAGGGCAGGTTGCAGCGCGCTCACTACAGCGCTGATGCAAGAAGGTGCGGGCGACCGCAACGCCGCCGCATTTGCCGGAGCGGTGGACATGCTCGGTGGCAAAGTCGGCATTGCTGCAGGACGCCTGCGCACCGGCGCACATTTGAATGGACTCTCACGCAATTTCGCTCCGACGCTCGAACTCTTCGCTGACATGTTGCTGCGTCCCAAGTTGGACGCATCTGAGTTCGATCGCTTGAAAGCCACGCAATTGGCGGGCATCGAACAGCGCGCTCAAGATCCAGATTCGGTGGCTGCACTTGTCGCCGCGCGCACGCTGGCAGAAGACCGCGGCCGGCGCAGCGACCCGGTGGCGGGATACACCGTCACCGTGCAAAGCTTGACGTATGCCATGGTCCGCGAGAATCACACGGCGCTGCTGCAACGATTGGGTGGTGCACGCCTCGCTGTTGCTGGCGACATCGACCGCGCCACACTTGAAGCGGCCCTCACCAAAGTGTTCGGTCATCTCGTCACGCCTACATCCGCCGTCAAACGCGAAAGTCCTCCGCCGCCTTTCACCGCGACCAAGCTCATCATCGTGGACCGTCCTGATGCACCGCAGACCGTCGTGCGCTTCCAGCGCGATGCTCATGCCCTAGGCGCCGGCGACGACGCCGCCCTCGGCCTCGCCAACACCATCTTTGGTGGCAGTTTCACCAGCCGCCTGTCGCAAAACTTGCGCGAGAAGAACGGCTACACCTATGGCGCGGGTTCACGCGTGATTCAGGATGTGAACGAAGGCTTCTTTGTAGCCAGTTCCAATGTGCGCACCGATGTCACGGGCCCAGCACTGCGCGAGTTCCTCTCGGAGTTTGCACGCCTTGCAGCCAAAGACATCAACGCCGACGAACTGTCCAAGGCCAAAGCGGCAGAGCGTTTCGAACTCGTGAAAGCCTTTGAAGAAGTGGGCAGCGCAGCGGGCGTACTCACAACACCCTTGATCGCAGGTTTAGGCACCGGCTATTTGCGCCAATCCGCAAGAGCCAGTGCAGCGGCCAATGCCAATGCGGTCAATGTGGTCGCCTCAAACGAAATCGCTGGAACACACGGCGTACTGATTCTGGTAGGCGATGCCTCGAAGATCCTGCCGCAATTGCAGGGCTTGGGCCTCCCCGATCCTGTCTTTGCTGACACCGAAGGATCGCCCATCAAGCGCTGAGAGCTTTGATCAACACCCTTCCTCTATTGCGCTGGCGTGAGCTGCGATGCTGCTCAGCGCAGCGGGCCGAGGAAGCGGTGCAGAAGTGGCACAACGTTTGGACCGTCAGCGGCCGAGCGCGCGGCAGCGATCAAGTCTGCTGGTGCGCTGGTGGCGTTTTCGAGCGCAATGCGGAGAGCGTCCCGGGCGGCAACGGCTTCCGGCTCTGAAAGTGTGCGCGCAATAAGAAACTGAGAAAGATCGAGAGTGATGGTGTCGGCAAGGCTTGCGCCACGCTCTTCCTTGTGTGTCGCAGTTGCGAGCAAAATGTTGACAAGCCACTGCGCTGGATCAATCAATAGGAAATGCACCATGTTTCCTTGATCCGTCAGCGCAAAACGGCCTGTGTAGGAATCGGCGGCAGGCACGATCGACACGGACGACGCATCAAGAAACGGTAGGTGACAATCGCCTTTGGTGTCAGCAATGGCAATTCCCAAGCCCTCAGATAGGGCGACGGGCTGCGATCGCGCAGTGCTCCCCTTTGTATAGACAATAAAAGGGGCTTTAGGGTTTCGGTAGTTGTCAACGATTTTGACACCTACCGCCTGCGCATCGACTCGCTCCGTCTCTGCTGACATGATCCGCCTGTCGGAATGAACGATTTTGTCTGGATTTAACGAGTGTTTGTCAGTTTTTCGATTCCTGGGATCTCTTGCCAGATCGCCGACCGGAATCGTGACCGCCCCCATTCTCTGATCCACTCGCTATGAGAGTGAAACGAGTAGAGAAACAGTGCAGGTGTGCGCCAGCAGGCGGAGCGCTTGGCCGAGAGCAACTCAATCGTCAACTGCTGCTGGAGAGAGCGCCGAGGGAATGCCAGCGCCCACGGTGCATGGCGACGTTTTGCACCAAAGCCACGAGCAAAATGCTCACCATCAATGATGAGCCTCCCGCGGATACCAAGGGCAGCGGCAGGCCCTTGGTGGGAGCTAACGCGACGGTGACAGCCATGTGCACAAACGCCTGCGTGCCGAGCAGCACGGCGGCGCCTGCACAGAGCACACGCGCCGGAGCCTCGCGTTGCGCCGCGCCAACTCTGAAAATGGCTAATACGAAGAGCACCTCCAGCAGCACAAACAGTGTGGTGCCCACAAACCCCTGCTCTTCCGCAATCAATGCGAAAATGAAGTCATTTTGATGGTACGGCAAACGGCCTGACTGCACGCGTGGCCCTTCGCCATGATCATGACCGCCAAGCCCGCCGTTGCCGACCGCAATGAGGGATTGCTCTAGTTGATAGCCCGGGCCGCTGCGTTGCGCGGCAGTCATGTTGTCGATGTGGAGCGTGCTCCAGATGCGTTCCTTCTGGTAATCCTCCAAGAGCAACCCAGCACATGCCGCCAATGCGGCCGCGCCCAACACACCTGCAAGCAACAACTTCTTCCATGGGGCGCCACCCACAATCAGCACCGCGACAGTGAGCGGCACGAACAGCAAACTCGTTCCCAAATCCGGCTGGATAATGATGAGCGTCGTCGGCAACAAACCCGCAATGATGAGTGGAAACCAAGACCCGTATTTATCTAACGAGCATTGCGGGCGCATGATGCGGGCCAAAAGTAACAATGTGAACACTTTCATGAACTCAGAAGGCTGCAGCCCGCGACCAAGGAGCGGCAACCAGCGCTGCGAGCCGTTGATGACTGGCCCGGCGAGCTTCACGAAAATGAGCAGTAGCAATCCAAACGCGTAAAGCGCCGGGGCCAAACTCAAGAGGCGATTCCACGGAATGAACATGGCCGGCAGCGCCACCGCGAGGCTCAGCACCAACCAACGCAATTGCGTAGTGACAAACACATCAGAGCCGTGTCCTGCCGAATCGAGGAACCACAACCCTGCAAGGATGAGCAGGGTCGTGAACAGCAGCACGAAGGCGTCGAGCCCGCGCAGTTTGGAAAGTGCATACAGCGGGCTGCTCACCACCACTTCCTTTCGGGCCGCGCAGCTCCATAGGCATCGAGTGCACGAGCCGCCATAGGTGCTGCATCAGCGCCCTGGTCATGTGTGTGTGCGAGCATGGCGGCAAAAGCGATACGCGGCGTTTCTCCGGGACCGGCGGGGGCCCAACCCACAAACCACGCTTGATGCAAGCGCTCGCCAGAACTGGCTTCGTAGTCAGCCGTGCCGGTCTTCGCAGCAATGCGTAGGTGTCCGAGTCCGGGCACAGTGCCTGCTGTTCCTCCGGGCTGCACCACCGCGCGCATCCCAGCCCGCACCGTCGCAAGATGCTTTTCCGCCGCAAGCGCCACACCCTGCACGGGAATCGAAGGGTCAACGATCAGTCGTGGTCGCACCACGCGCCCAGTCGCAATGCTCGCGGCAATTCCCGCTGCACGCACCGGCGCAACGCGCAAACTGCCACCACCGATGGCGAGCGCACGCGCATCGTCGCGAAGCAATTCCCGTGCGAGGCGCTCATCGGCCTCCATCAGTCCTGGCACGGGCTCAAACATGCCGAACTTGCGGTACCACTGAATCAGGCGAGGCACGCCTAAGCGCGAACCGGCGTCGTAGCACCACGCATTGCAGGAGAACTTCAGCGCATCGTGAGCATTCGTTGCGCCATGCCCTTTGCAGCGCAGGAAATCGCGATGCTCCGTGCGGCGACACTCAAACGGCGTCGCTGCGTTACAGACGCCTTCCTGCAACGCCGCGAGCACGGTCACGGCTTTGAATACCGACCCCGGTGGTAGATGCTCGGGACTATCCACTGCTCGGTGGTAGGCCGCGCTGATCGCCAAACGCTCACCCAACACATCCAACCGCCGCTGCAACTCGGCTCCACTGGAATCGCAGGCCGCTTGCAGCACTGCGAATTCCGAGCGAGATGCCTCGGATTCGGCCTCAGCGCTCCCGCGCAGCGAAAGCAAGCGCTGCCGCGCCCATCCTTCACCGCGACCGAGCACTCTGCGCAAGAGTGTGCGTTCATTTTCCAGCTCGCGCCGCTCCGCAAGCGCTGCGCTGAGAACACGCGGCAACGGTGTGCTGACCATCGCAATCACGCCGCCTGTGGTGATGTCGAGCAGCACCAACGCACCCGGCTCGGAACTCTCCGGAGATCCCAGCGCATCTTCCACAGCACGCTGCACTTTCCAATCCAGTGTCAAACGCACTGGCGTCCCATGTTGCGGTGCCAACAGCACATCGCCACCTGCGGCTCTACCGGCAACGCTTTCGCCATCCGTAGCGCGTAGACGCTCGTGCAGCGCGGCTTCCACGCTACGAGCCACGGTCGCTTCGCCGGTTTCGCTTGCGACACCGCCGAGCAGCAAGCCTAAGCCGCGAAACTCACGCGCGGCAGAAAGCGGTTGCCGCACAAGACGCGGACTCACGCTGAAACCGATGCGCCCAAGCCGTCCCGGCCCCGT
Source organism: Planctomycetota bacterium (assembly GCA_009691765.1). Lineage (GTDB taxonomy): Bacteria > Planctomycetota > SXUL01. The sequence continues at coordinate 180,170 of SIAO01000004.1, forward strand.
CACCAAGGCGCTGAGTTGCGGTTCAGCGGCACACAGCAGCACATACGACCGACCACGTCGCCACAAGGCCCGCAACTCGCGTTCACGGCGCGCCCGCAGTGGTGTGGCTTCGAGCTCGCGACTACGCACGGCGAACCAAGCATCCAACACGCCTTCACTCTCCTGCGAGACGAGCCCGAAAGCCAGAGCCGCCGCAATGGCATCGTCTGATCCGTCCACAGCACTGAGCATGGACGGCGTTGGGATGCCACCTCCGAGCCACGCTGCGCAGCGCGCCAGCGCGGCGCTTGCCTGATCTTCGTCTGCGAAGGGCGCTGCAGCTTCTTGCACTAACGCACGCCACGCATCAGGACCGAGTTCTTCGAGCGCTGGTGCCGCTGTCCCAAAGTGGTCCAAAGCCGCAGCATCCCGCAATTCATGCCGTACTTGGCGTTGTTTCCAGAGTTCTTCGCGACGGCCGAGCGCGTCCAACTGTTGCATCAGCGCTGGCAAATCGCCGGCAGCAGTCCGTGCGAGCGCCGACAACAACCGCAACTCCTCGAGACAGCGCGCAGCAATTCCAGCGACGTCCCACTCCGCAACGTTTCCAAACGTGCCAGGCAACTTCGCCATGGACGCGACGGGCACGCGCAATCCCGAGCCTTGCAACACTCGCAGCGCTTCAGCAAGGCGAGCGGCACCCTCTTCACGCCGCCGCGGCAACACGCCATGTGGCGGCAGCAAGGTGTCCATGCGTGCGGGCATGTTGTCGTCCGTAAGCAGCGACCGTGCTGGCATGCGTGCGAGTCGCTGCAAAGCTCCGCTCGGGTCCGTGACACATTCCCAACGCAAAGCCTTACTGCGTTCGGCGGAGAGTTCGGCCCCAAGCGCGCCCGAGAGCACCAACGCATCGGCCAACGCATGGAGCAAACTCTGCTCACGGAAAGCTGATGGCAGCACACTCACATCCACGGCCGCCTGATCGCGCGCGAGCAACACACCTTCCACGTCGCTGATGCTGCCGCGCTCACCGGGCAAGGTGCTGACGCCACCACGAGAATCTTCTGCGCGTGCAAGCCAACGCTCACCCTCGGTGACTTGCAACTGGTGCAAGCGCAGCACGATCGCAATCGCTGCGATCACGCAACAAGATCCAAGCAGGGTGAAGCGGCTCGTCACAAGAGCAGAGGGGTGGACGGGAATGCTGCGTCAGGGACGCTGCAGCGCATGCCGCAACGCGCTCGAGTGCAGAATGCGCCGTTCCAAAAGCGCAAAACTCGCTCCGCACGCAAAAGAGCCCGCAACCGCCCAGCCGAGGCTCTCCGCCGAGAGTGTAGGCCCGGGCCAGTCGCACAGGAAGAGTGCGGGGGCGAGCAGCATGGCGGACAGCAGTGAACCAAGCGTCGCGCACGCGAAGAGCCCACGCGCTGGCACCGCCTTGAAGATGGTTTGCACGACCGCTCCGAGAATCACGGCTGCGAGCACCGTGGCGGCAGGGCCCGCTGGCAACAGGAATCCGGGCACACATGCTGCTCCAGCTGCTGCGAGGCTCGCTCGGCGCGCCGGCGCGTACCGCGCCCAAACCAACAGCGGCAACGCACTAAGACCAAGAAACACGAAACCGCGCGCTCCCGCCTGCGTGCAGCAAACAGCGCAACCCCAACCCCAGCCGAGACTGAGCAACAGTGCTACGAAGTCGGTCACGGCGCCTCCAGCAAGCGCACCAGCGCGGTTCGGTCGCCGAATTCGAGCACCGTGAGCGCGCCGCCATACGGCAAGAAGTCAACACCGCACGCCACGCCACTACGGAAGCGGAGTTCACCAACATGGAGCCCGCGCGGCACGAATCCGGTGCCCGCCGCGCTGAAGAGTCGCGCGCTTTCACAATCCGGCGGTGGCGCGGTCGCCAGTTCAAGACGCCACCCTTCGGGGCGCTCTGCATCGGGCAACAACATGCAGACTGATTCCCAGCGCTCCCCCACGGCACGCAGCGCGATGGGCGCCGTCACGAGTGCCATGCCGCGCGCTCGGTGCACCGCACTGCCAGCTTCGTCCACAAAACCCACGCAGCCACCCGCCGCATTCACAATGGCAGAACCGGCATGCAGCTCCGCAGGTGCGGTTTTCAGCAGCCAACGCGGGTCTGGGCCGAGCGGTGCTGTGATGCGCATCACGGGAACTGCTGTATACAAAGCAGAAAGATCGGCCGCGCGCAGCACGCCACCAATTTGCAGGCCGCGTGAGGTGTCCACGGCGGAGCATTCGACGGACGGACGCATCCCTTCGACGACGATGCGCCCAAGCAATGTGCCCGCGTTGCCTGCTTCGTCGTGCATGCGCACGAGATCGCCTTGACGTAACAAGTCAGGCCGCGCGGCGGCGCTGAAGCTGAGTTGCCCCGCCTCCGCAACAAGCACACCGCATGTGATGCTGCGCTCGCTCGCGGCTTCGCGGCGCAGTGCCATCACGGGCAAACGCAAGGCGCGGGAACCGAGCATGCGCACGCGGCACATCGAAGGCGCAACGACATCCACGACGCCCACGAAGCGGCCGCCAGCACTCACTTCAGCGCCCAAGCGCACGCCTTGCAAACTGCCAGCCGCCGCTACGAGCGCGCCTCGCTTGGCGTCCTGGCGCAACACAGGTACGAGAGCTTCGTTGGGTTCTGCGGCGGTCGAGCGCGCCGCACTCTTGGCCAGCGCCTGCCCTGCAATGAGCACACCCGTCATGCTGAGCCTCACACGGCGCGCTTGATCTGGAAATGCGCCTTCCGCCACCAGCAAGGCGGTGCAGAGAAGCAAGATCTTGGTGCGGATCGTCACAAAGCGCAGCAACTCAGATGCTGTCGGCTGACTCCAGCACGTTCTTCAGCGACTCGAGATTGTCCAGAATGATGCCTGTGCCACGGGCCACCGCAGTCAGTGGATCGTCGCCAACGATGACAGGAATGTCGGTCGCTTCGTTGAGGCGTTGCGCTAAACCGCGAAGCAGCGCCCCACCACCGCACAGCACGATGCCGCGGTCCACAAGATCGGCGCTCAGCTCTGGCTGCGTCTCTTCAAGCGTGCGCTTGACCGCCTGCGTGATCTGTTCGAGGGGACGCTCGAGGCAGGCGCGAATGGTGATGGAATCCACCACGGTGCTGCTCGGCAATCCGGTTTTCACATGGCGGCCCTTCACTGTGAGCTGCAACTCTTGCGGCAGACGCCACGCCGAACCCACCGCCAGCTTGATACGTTCGGCACCGAGCGGCCCGATGAGCAACTGGTGCTCAGACTTCATGAACTCCGTGATGGCGTCGTCGAATTCGTCGCCAGCAGTTTGAATGCTGTTCGAGTGCACGATGCCTGCAAGCGCAAGCACAGCGACATCCGTGGTGCCGCCTCCGATGTCGACCAACATGCTGGCCATGGGTTCGCGGATGGGCAAACCGAGCCCGAGGCCAGCAGCCATCGGCTCTTCGATCAAGAACACGCGGCGTGCACCGGCGCGCTCTGCAGCGTGGATCACAGCTTGCTTATCGACTTGGCGAATTCCGGGTGGGATGGCAATGACGACGCGAGGATTCACCAATATGCGCCGATTCCCGTGCACCTTGCGAATGAAATAACGCAGCATCGCTTCGCAGATTTCGAAATCTGCGATCACGCCGTCTTTCATCGGGCGAATGGCTGTGATGTTGCCGGGCGTCTTGCCGAGCATTTCTTTGGCTCTGTCGCCAACAGCAAGACCGTCGCCATCCTGCAACACTTCGTTGGTCCCTTTGCGCACCGCGACCACTGATGGCTCCGAGAGAATCACACCACGGCCGGGAACACACACCAACGTGTTGGCTGTGCCAAGGTCGATGCCCACATCGACCGAGAACATGCCCGCGATACGGTCGATGACTGTGAACATTCGTCCCTCCGTGCCGCCACTTTCGGCAACGTCAACCGGTCAAGTTCGGGAGGCATCTTTGCGCCTACACCGACCACCCCCAGCGCGCGGCGGGAGTGTAGCAGCGCTGCAAAACCGCCAGCCCCAAAACGCGAACAGGGCCCCCCGCGAAGGAGGCCCCGTGCACTCACAGCGCTTTTGCGCTGCTCAGCCGGCGAACATGCCAGCGCTGAACCACTTGGCCAGCGCTTTTTCGATCACGATGAACGCGATCAGCAGGAAAGCGGCCGTGCTGTAGATGAGAGCGTCGGTCAACCCACGAGCGTTGTCGGTCGGGGCGGCGTCGCTTGGATTCAGGTTTTCATCAGCCATGGTGCAACCGTCCTTTTCGTCAGTTCAGTGAGTTGGTGACCGTGTCCGCAGCCATCACTTGCTGACCTTGGTCCAGCAACATGATCATGCCTGCGCAGTAGGTCGGTCCGACGGTGTCGACGCGGAAACGCCCGATGTAGGTCCCGCCACGAACGATGTCCAGCACGTAACCGCGCTTGACGCCGTTGTTGGAGCCAACATTCGCCTGCACCAGTTTGAGTGCATTGTCAGCGTTGACGACTTGGCCCTTGACAGGAGCCATGACCATGATGTTCTCGAAGTCGATGCCCTTGGACTTCGCGAAGTCGATGAGCAGGTCGCGGTTGGAGACATCATCCTTGAGCTTCACCACGTTCTTCTCGAGACCCGCGATGTTGTTGTTGGCATCGAGGTTCTTCTTCTGCTCAGCATCGAGCTCGCCGACCGCCTTGTCCATGCGGGCCACGGCTTCGCGCTGCTTAGCGTCCAAGTCCGTGTTCGCAGTTCCGAGGCGGTTGTTGTCCGAGCGGAGGCGCTCGATCGTGCCTGCATGCTCAGTGTTGGCACGAGTCAGGTCGGCCAACTGCGTGTCCTTGGTCTTGCCCGAAGATTCGAGCGAACCGACTTGCGTCTGCAAGTTGGTTGCGCGAGCTTCGAGGTCCGCGGACTGCTGACGAGCAGTGTTGAGATCGCTGGACACCTTCGAAAGACTTGCGTCTTTCTCGGAGACCTGCTGTGCATGGCGCTGCTGATCTTCAGCACGCCCTGTCTTCTCGCCTTCAAACTTTGCCTTGTAGTCGTTGTTCAGACCAAGGAAGGTCGAGGCCGCCACGAGGAAGGCCACAGCAAGAACAAGATTCAAAACCACGAAGATCCGGGCTACGGAACTCATGAAGTGTCCCTTTCCAGCGATATCCACACTCACAGCGGCAACAGGCGCCAGGCGAGCGGGATTCATCTTTTTCCAGTGGCGGGCATTGTAGGGATGAAGAAAATGAAGTCAAGCATGGCAGAAGGAGCGCTAACTTTGAGCCGTGCGCGGCCCTAAGCCGTTATGTGCTGGAGTCTTGTGCGCGGCCCATGCCGGATGGTCGCCGCGGCCGCCAAAGCAGCAACACCGCAACCAACCCACAAGGGAACAGAGCTGCGGGCAACAAGCCGAAGCGCACCGCCGGAGTCACGCTGGTGCAGAGCGGCACATGACCTGAAAGCAATCCAGACACGTCCTTAGACCGGCCCGCGCTGTTCACACGCGCCAATTCTCGCCCACAAGGATCAATGAGTGTGCTGATCCCAGCGTTGCTCACGCGGAACACCGAACGCCGACATTCCGCTGCACGGAAGCGCACGGCAACATCCACGCATTCCTGTTCTGCGCCCACGACGAACCACGCGTCATTAGAGATATTGATAGTGAACTCAGCGCCCGCCGCGGCGAGCGTGCGGAATTCCTCAGGAAATACCGCCTCGAAACAGATGGTGCAGCCGAAGGGCACGGCGCGACCATGCACGCTCACAGGAAAAAGGGGAGCTTCCTCCCCCGGCGTCATGTCAGGGATGTAGCCAGCACTCGACCTCACGCCAGCGAGGATTTGCGCATGCAACGGCCAACCGCGCGGCCACGGGATGTACTCCCCGAAAGGCACAAGCATGCGCTTGGGGTTTTCGCCCAAGAGTTCACTGCCATCGCGCAACACTGCCGCCATGTTCCATTCGCCCCAGCCGTTGCCATCGGTGTCTGCGAGGCGCGCGTCATCAGCAATGCGCGCATGACGTGCATAACCCACCACGCTCAACTGTCCGCGCCCGCGGGGCAACAACGCTCCGTATGGCTCGGTCACACCGTCATCGACGCGATAGGGCTGGCGCAGCAAAGCCTGCAAACTACGGTCAGGGTCGCGCACTGGGGGAAATGTGGTTTCAGGGAACACCAAGATGTCTGGGTCCAAAGCGCGCGCTTCCGCCGTGTGCAAAACAACGCGGTGCCGTTCCCAGATATCCGCGGAGCTGTGCCGCAACTTGACGGCCTGAGGCACGGCGGGCTGCACACCCACCACGAGCGGCCCCTGCGGAAAGTCGTCGCACAGCGCAAGCGTGCCGCCAAAATGCAAGAGCAGTACACCAGCCGCCGCGGCGCTCAATCCCGGGATTGCCGGGCGCAGGACCCCGCGACGCGCCGCGATCCATAGAAACGCAAGCGCGCTGTTCGCCGACAACACTACGAACGAGAGCGCATGCACGCGGAACACGGCGGCACTTTGCAACGCTTCAATCCAGCGCCACTGCGAATGCCCAGCGCAACTCCACGACACGCCGAGAACTGCTTCACGCAGCACATCCACGCTGACCAACACCAACGGATAAACCCACCAGCGTGGTCCCCGTGGTGCGCGCGTAAGCCGCTCCAGTGCATAGGCACCAAGCGCTGCGAAGGGCACTGTGATCAGTGGGATGAACCATGGTCCCCACGGCTCCAAGGATGCGACCCAACCCATCGAGAGCACAATCTGCACATAAAGCGCAAACGTGAGGATGGGCAGCGTGCTGCGCCGCGGTGCCGTCGCATGGAATGCAATCCAAGGCGTCCAAGCAATCCACGCGAGCCACGGCCAATCGAGCGGCGGTTGAGCCGCGTGCGCCAACAGCGCCGAACAGAGTGCCACCAACAAATGCAGTGTGCGCGGCCAACGAGCGCTGAGACTCATGCGCCGCGACTCGCCCTAGCGGGCCCACGGAACGCTGCGCCATCGAGAACGTGCACTTCAACGGCGGCTCCGGGCTCCACTTGTCCCTCGCCGATGTCGATGAGCATCAGTCCATCGGCGCCTAGCACTCCGCGCAGGTCTGCGCTGCCATGCCACGCTAGCGGTTCGGTTTCAAAACCCTGCGGCGTGCTGCGCAGACTGCAAGGCACATGTTGCAAACGTGGGATGCGTTTCAGTGCGCGCGTGCCGCCCAAACGCGCATGCACGCGACGCGGCTCTGGGAACTCAAGGCCCATCAATGCCAGCAGAAACGGACGCACGAAGATTTCGAAAGTGACCAGTGTCGACACTGGATTCCCCGGCAATCCAAACACATGGCAAAGCCCACCATCGCTGCGGCGCACACGTCCGAAGAGCATGGGTTTGCCGGGTTTGATCGCCACCTTCTCGATCAGCACTTCCATGCCGCGCTCGCGCAAGAGCAAAGGCACGAGGTCGGCATCGCCCATGCTCACTCCGCCGGAGAGCAACAACACATCGTGACCGAGGCCCACATCGAGGTGTTGCAACAACGCTGACTGCTCGTCGCGTGCGATGCCGCAACGCACCACCGTGAGCGCCACGCACAAACTGCGCAGTTGAGCTTCCAAGAGTGCGCCGTTGCTCTCGCGGATTTGTCCGGGCAATGGCTTCGGACCGTGCGTGGACACCAATTCGTCGCCAGTAGGAATCACCGCCACGCGCGGCAAGGTGTGCACAGGGACAGGATCTGCACCCACCGAAGCGAGCACCGCGAGAGCACAAGCATCGATGTGCGTACCACGCCGCAACACCACTTCGCCTTCGCGCAAATCCTCACCCTGATGACACACGTTCTGTCCGGGCCGCGCGATCTCGTGCAACAGCACCGCGTCGTCCGTTTGCAAACTGCTCTTTTCCACCATCACCACGGCGTTGGCGCCAACAGGTAGTGGCGCCCCAGTCATGATCTTCCATGTGCTGCCTTCCGCGAGCACCGCGCCTGGTGCGTCGCCCGCGAGAATGCGCCCCGCGACCCGCAGGCGTGTCTCACCCGTGTGCGTTGAATCCGCGCGCACGGCCCAGCCATCCATGCTGCTCTTCTCGAAGGGCGGCAGGTCCATTTCAGCCAGCACATCGCGCGCCAACACGCAATCCAGCGACTGTGCCAACGGGCGCATGCGCTGTGCCGGAGGCGGCGGCACGGAGCTGCGCAACACGAGCATCGCTTCGGCGTAGGTCAGCATGGCAATGTCGCCACGGCTGTTCCCGGTCGAATCACATCCATGAACGATGACACGCTGAACACGGCGTTGCCGATGCCGGCTTGGCCGTAGCCAGGCGGCGCCAGCAATCCATGACGCGCATGCATGTCACGCCAAACGCGCAGCAACCCGACGTGGTAGCGCAACGATGCGGGGCCGTTCTCGCGACCGAGCACGGAGAGTGGTTCTGGACACCACGTCGTGAAACGCGGCATGACGCCGTGTCGCATGAAATAATCGAGCCCTTCCGCGGTGCTCTTCCACGCTTCTTCCTCGGTGCGGAATCCGTGCGGCTTGGCCATTTCGATGCCGGCCACGAAATTGGGGATCACACCCGCGGGCGTGAACACTTCTGCGGCATCGAGGATGCGCGCCATCCACGTGGAGCGGCCGACATAGCGCGCTTTACCCGGACACAGCACCTCGAACAGCGCCGGGTCCCAAACTTCGTAGTTGGGGTGGTAGATGCGAATGCCAGAACGACGGATGCGCAGGACATCGGCGCGCGGCAAAGCCTGCACCACCATCTTGCCCAGCCAACGACCGGGAAAGCGCGCTTCGATGGCCTCCGCGTAGCGAACATAGAAAGACGCTTCGTCCAGGCCATCGAGCTTTGTTGTGACGGATCCGCCCGTGAGCGTATAGGCGCCCGGTGTTGCGCCGCTGGCCACGACTCGATCGAGCGCAGCGAGCAGTCGGTCGATGGGTTTGATCGCGTGGTACGCACGCCCGTCTTCACGCTGCTGTTTGAAATTGCGATTGATATCGCAGAACTGGCACTCTTCTTCTTGGCCAAAGTACTGGCACATGCGGAAGACCGTGAGATACAGCAGATAGCCCCACTCGATGCTCGGTGCTACTTCCGTGATCGGAGTGCCATCCGGCAGCACTTCGCCGTAGTACGCCGGCTGCGGTGCGAAGCTGACGCCCGCCACATCTTCGGTGCCGCAACGCAGCATCACGCTGCCGTCCTCGCACGCATCCACCAGCCAAGGGCTCATGGGGTTCAAACGCACACTCACAACGACGCGACGGAATCCGCGCGGCCCGCCTTCGAGTGCGATCTCTTCTGGCGCGTGATTGCGCACCAATTCATCCAACTGGGAAAGCGGCAGATGGTCGAAGGAAAAGATAAAGTACGACTTGCGCGCGAAAGTGTGCCCGCGTTGCAACGCTGCTGGTGTGAACCAAACACCTCGGCGCAGCAAGTCTTCTTTCACTGTGACTTCGGGAGGCAGGTCCTCAAACTCCGCCGCCACGCGCTCGATCTCGCGCAGCGTTTCCAGCGGATCTACACCTGTGGCCACATCCATGGCGGGATTCTGCTGCGGAAGTGGCTTTGGGGCAACACGCCGCTTCCCCGTGGAATGCCTGCTGCTAAGGTGCGAGCCCAGTTTTGAGCATGGACATTCCTGCACCAAATCACTCCGCGATCGGCCTGCGCATCGGCATCCTTGTGGCTCGCTTTAACGCGGAAGTCACCAGCGGACTGCTGCGCGGGGCCGTCGACGCTTTGCTCGAAGCCGGCGTGCAACGCAATGATATTTCCATCCATGCCACGGCCGGCGCGGTAGAGCTGCCCCTCGGCTGCGACTTGCTGATTACGCAAACACAACCGCACGCGGTCATCGCGCTCGGCGCCGTGATCCGCGGCGAAACCGAGCACTACGAACACGTCTCGCGCCTCGCTGCGGAAGGCCTCATGAATGTGATGCTGCGCCGTCAGGTGCCCGTGGCCTTCGGGGTGCTCACCTGCGCCACGGACGCTTTGGCCCTCGCCCGCTCGCGCAACGACAGCCACAACAAGGGCCGCGAGGCGGCCTTGGCAGCGCTCGAATTAGCCAACCTAGCGCGTGCCCCGCGCAACCTGCCATGAACACTCCCGTCGATGATGGCCATCGCAGCACTCGCTCGCAGGGCCGCGAATTGGCGCTCAAATATCTTTACTCTGCTGACCTACGCGCGCAGCAGCCAGAATCGTTTCATGAGTTCGCCGCTCACCAAGGTGCTGCGGGCCCAGTGCGCAGTTTTGCTGAAGAACTGGTCAAAGGTGTGCAAACCGACCGTGACGCCATCGACGCATTGCTTTCGGAAGTTGCTGCCAACTGGACCGTGGCGCGCATGGCCGCAGTGGACCGAAATGTGTTGCGCATCGGCTGCCATGAACTGAAATCCACGCCCGAGACGCCGGTCAGTGTCGTGATCGACGAAGCGGTCGAAATCGCGAAACGCTATGGCTCGGCGCAATCTGGCGCCTTCGTGAATGGTTTGCTCGACAAGTTGCGCCGCAAACTGCGCCCCGAGGGCGGCTGATGTTCGGCAAGCTCACCGACGCGCTGAAACGCGGGTTGGCCAAAACGCGCGACAAACTCGTCAGCGGCCTCGCGGCCATCTTGCCCATCGGGCGCGAGCTCAACGCGGAGCTCATCGACGAATTGGAAGAGACGCTGCTCACCGCCGACATCGGGCCGACCACCACCGCGAAATTGATGGATGCCGTGCGTGCAGCGTGGAAAGCTCGCCAGATCCGCACCACGGATGAGTGCCGCGCACTGCTCAAGACGCAATTGAAAGCCATGCTGCAAGGCGACGGCGCAGGCCTCGCCAAAGCCGCGTCAGGCCCCACTGTGATCTTGGTGGCCGGCGTGAATGGCACCGGCAAAACGACTTCCATCGCCAAACTAGCATGGAGACTCACACGCGGGAATCACAGTGTGGTGTTAGCTGCGGCCGACACCTTTCGCGCCGCAGCGGTGGACCAATTGGCGGTGTGGAGCGAGCGCATCGGATGCCGCCTCGTTCGTCAGCCCACCGGGGCCGACCCTGCAGCTGTCGCCTACGATGCCGTCGAAGCAGCCCTCGCACGCAACGCGGATTATCTCGTCATCGATACTGCAGGGCGTTTGCACACGCAGAAAAACCTCATGGCGGAACTCGAGAAGATCAAACGCGTAGTGTCCAAGCGCATTCCGGGCGCGCCACACGAAACCATTCTCGTGCTCGATGCCACCACAGGCCAAAACGCTATTCAGCAAGCACTCGAGTTCGGTCGCATCTTGGACATCACAGGCTTATTCCTCACCAAGCTCGATGGCACGGCCAAAGGCGGTGCGGTGATCGCGCTGCGCGACCAAGTGCGCATTCCAGTGAAGTTCATCGGTGTCGGCGAGAAACCGGAAGATGTGGAAGATTTCGATGCCGCAGCGTTCGTCGATGGCATTTTCGGTGAGGAGGCCGCCGCGCCCGCGCCGTGAGCGCTGGTGACGGCCTGCATGCGCGGCTCCGCGGGCGGATGGTGCGGAGCGCTCTCTGCGCTGTGGATCCTCGCGCTCCCACTAGCAGTAGCGCCTTGGTTTCACTCGGAATTCGCAGCGCCGAAAACGCTGCTGCTCGCCGCGGTCGGCATCCCCTTGGCACTGTTGCTGCTTTGGCAACGCCGCAACCACGCAGTGTTGGCACCGCTCCACTTGCTGTGTTTGTTGCTCGTGCCGCTTGCGTGCGTGAGCACACTTCAATGCACTCCTGACGCCGCCCAACTCGCCGCCGCGTTGATGCTGCTCGCGGCGCCACTCGTCGCACTGCAAATCGGTGCAGGCAGTGGTGGCAGCTTGCAGGCGTTACGCGCCTTGGCCCGCGCTTTGGGCACCGCCACATTGCTGGTGCTGGCCGTGGGGCTGGTGCGGCGTCACACAGAACTTCTCGGATGGATCCCCGATCGCGCCGATGTGGCCTTCTCCTCCACGCTTGGCAACAGCAACGAAGTCGCGGAATTTGCGGCCCCCATCGCGGTGCTGTTGTTGCTGCTGCCGGGTATGCGCTTTGCAGACGCTGGCCTCGCACTCACGGCGCTGGTGCTCAGCGGACTTTCGGAATCCCGCGCAGGCTTGCTGGCCATCACGCTCGGATTGCTCGCGGGTTCGGCTCTGTTGCTACGCACACGAGCACGGCATCAAGGGCAGCTAATCCTTGGCGCGCTGTTGCTGCTCGTGCTGTGCGTTGCGCTACTGCCGAACTTGGAACCTCTGCGTGCACGCGCGCTCTCGGCCTTTGACAGTGCACATCCCACCAATGCCGTGCGCTTGGAACTTTTTTCCAGCACCCTCGACATGGCCGTTGCCAATCTGCCCTTCGGTGTCGGACCCGGGCGCTTCGAAGCCGAATACCCGCGTTTCCGCAGCGCAGCAGAGTGGCATGCGGCCGGGCCCAACAGTGCCGTGGAATCGCCGCACAATGAAGTGCTCTTTGTTGCTGCGGAAGGTGGCGTTCTTGGGCTCGCGCTGTGCGCTGGAATCGCACTGTTGTGTTTCCTGCGCTGGCGGCGGCTGCCAGCAGAACGAGCTGAAGCGCGCGGTGCCATCTTGGGAGTGGTCATCGTTTTGAGTGTGTTCGCATTAGTGCGTTCGCCATTTCATCACCCGTGCGGCACGCTTGCAGCAGGCTTGTGCGTTGGATGGCTGTTTGCAGCAGGCGCTCCAAGTGCTGGCCCAACGCGCCTCTGGATAGCCATTGGCATCAGCATGTTGCTCTTGGCTGCGCTCTTGGGCGCTGCACTGCACACGCACGAGGATTGGCTCACTGGGCGCGCTCGGCGCCAGCTATCAGCGTTCGATCACCATGTGCGCCACAAGGCTCAGAGCGAAGCCATGGCCGCGGTGCAAGATTGCGCCGACACGATCGCCTCACTCGCAGCAGAGCCTTTCGGCACGGCACACGCCTACCGTGCAGCTTTGGTCGCGCGTGAATTGGCCGCTCTCGGAATCGCATTGGAGAATGTGGGAACCCGTCCGGCGTGGCTTGGTCACGCGCAAAGTTCCACCCGCGCACTGATTGCACATGTGCAAAAGCACGATGCGCTGCACCTGCCTGCGCGTCTGCTGCAAGCCGAAGAGTTGTTGCGCATCGAAGACACCGCGTTGGTGCCAGCCGCTTTGCGCGAAGCTGAACAACTCTTGCGCGACACGATCAAGCTGCTGCCACAGGCACCAGGCACGCGTGAAGTCTTGGCGGAGATACTGCTACGCACCGCGCGTCCGAACGACGCGCTGCGACTCTTGCGTGAAGAAGCAGAGTTCGCGACGCAGCCCTCCAACGCGCTGCTGCGCAAAATCGGTTCCCTCGATCTGCTTCATGCCGGGCATGAAGCTCAATCCCTGCGGTGGTTGCTGCCGTACACCCATGCGGAGAGCCCACTCCTTGAAGCTGCACGCGCCGCCGATGTCGCGGAACGCAGCTCTGACGCGCTCGACAAAGCGCTTTGCATTCTCGCTCATGATGCGATTCACCCTGAAGCGCTCGACCTCGTAATCCGGCATGGCTTTGCCGCGCAACGCGACGCAGAGCGCTTGCTAGCCAATCGAGCCACGGCCCGAGCGAAACTGGCCCTAGCCTTGCAAGCCATCAACAATGGGGACAGCGCTGCCGCAACCCGCAATCTTCAATTAGCGCTCAGTCGCGACAGTGAATTGGCTCCAGCTCACTTGCTCAGCGCGCACGCAGCACTCCTCCGCTCCGACTCGGCCGCCGCCAACGCCGCCATCACCACTTTGCGCACACTTGGCCTCGACACCACGAGCATCCGCACCGCCTGCAACGCCGACCCCGTCCTTGCACCCGCACTGCAACGCGGCCTCCTCGACCCTGCCCTGCGCTGAGGCAAGTCAGCCGCCGATGCTGACATATTGGCCGCCGGAATCACGGGCGAGCGCTTCGATGAGCGGACGGTTGGAGGCGCCGAAACCGATGGTGTGAATCACCATCTTGGCTTTGCGATTGACTTCGGCCACATGCTCAATCAACAGTTTCGGTTCGGTGATGGCCCCGGTGGTGGGGTTTCCATCGGTGAGCAAAAACATGGTGTCCGCATCGGTCTTGAACGTGGCCTTCTCGGCGGTGCCACCGGTCATTAGGCCAAACGCCGCGTTCATGGCTTCATAGGTGTTGGTGCGCCCCGCGCCGCTCGTGCCGACGGGCACCACAGAAGCGGTCGTCAGCCGCGACAACCAACGAATAGCGGCATTGCGACTGCCCTCATCCGCGGGGACCAATCCCTTCTTCCACGTATCCACGGTGGCGTTGAAGGTGATGATGTTGAACTTGGCGTGAGCGGGCAGCTCGGCGACAAGTTGGATCAGTTCTTCGCGAGCAATGTCGATTTTCGTGCGCATGGTGCCATAGCGTTTGCGGAACTCGTCAAGGTTCTTGATGTCGCGCTCATCGAGCACCACGGTCTCGGCCATGCTCGTCGAGCAGTCGATGACAAACAGCATGTTGCGCGAGCGCGTACGAATGCCGTGGTACGGGCGACGGTCGTAGCCCGTGTCGCGCTTGGCATAGCTGGCCGAATTGGCCTCTTCCTTTTTTCGCAGCGCCTCGATCTCGGCTTTAGTAGGCACCACAAACCGGTCCGACACACGCTTCCACCATGTTTTCCACGCGACGATGTCTCCGCCGTGGCCTGCAACGGTGAGATCTTCGAGCGCAGCTACCACGTCGTCGACCAAGCGCCCTTGCTCGACATCCAGCAGCGCGATGAGCGGAGCGATTGCGGCATTGGGACGCATGGCACGCACACCCCACACGGCTGAGGCACGCACACGCCAATCCGAATCCTTCAACATGCGCACAAGCGCATCAACGCACTCCTTGTGCTGTGTGCGCGGCAAAGCGTCTAGCGCCGCCAAGCGCACCAACGGTTCTTTGTCGTTCAAAGCCGCAAGCAGTGCCCCCGTAGTGCGACCGTCGTCATCGGGATAGGTGCCGAGGGCTTCAATGGCCGCGAGGCGCAAGTTGAAATGCGTCGAGCGCGCGAGCTCTTCAAGCACCGTGCGCGCCTTGGGCGGATGCACCGCTTTCAGCACCTTCAAAAGCTCCAAACGCTCCGCTTCATCGCGGCCGCGCCACACACGGCGCAAGATCTCGTCGCTGCCCGGGCCGTTGTGCTGCCGCGTCAGGCCCTGCACCGCCGCAGAACGAATCTCGGGCAGTGGATCCTTCACATGCCGCAGGAGTTCCATGCAGACCAGCTCGTGGTCTGTAGCTGCCAGCTCGTCGAGCGCGGCACGCCGCACATGCACATTCTGATGGGCTGCGTATCCGGCAAATGCCTTCAGCGCCGCCTCTGCCGCTGGCTTGCCCACCTCCTGTGCCGCAGCAACCGCCATGCAGAGGCAGATGACAAATGTGCCAGCAGCTAAGCGCGTCGCAGCATTCATGCGCTTGATCATAATGCCCTGCAACCGAATTCATGCCGTCCGTCGTGGAGGCCGACACAAGACTCACGCTTACACATCCGGATAAAGCGCCTTCACCCACACGCGCCACGCTTCGTCGAACTCGAGCATGCTCAGGCCGTAAGCGGTGCGGAAGGCGCGCACCTGCACTTGATGCAGCGTTTCCTGTTCCGTCTTGGATTTCAGCGCCTCGATGAACACCGGCAGTTTTTCGGGGCCGAGCCGCAGCATGAAGCAAAACCAAGACCACGACACCATGTGATATTCCGGCTTCAAGTCGCCGTATTCTTGGATTGGCGCCACGGCCACAAACGGATCGACATCTCCAAGCGTGAGCATGCGCTTCACCTTGGGCATCCAATTTGATTCGTAGAGCAGCTTAGGGATGGTGCCTTCGGAGTAGCAGAAGCAATTCCAATTGGGGTCTTCGCGCCGCTCGATGAAAGCCGCCAAACCCATTTGAAACCATGCCGGCAGCTTGAAGCTGTACATGCGGTACGCATCGAGCAGGTTGTGAGCGACTCGGTGATGGATGGCGTTAGTCAGACGCGCATCGCCGTGATTCGAGGCGTCGATGAGCGCGACCATGGCCCGAGACTTGAATAGATGCCAGCACTGCCCACCCGGGGCCGTGCGCCCGATGAACTTGCCTGCGAAATTGTCGTAAGCCAAGGCGCGGTCGAAGACATACACCTCCTGCTTGCCGTTCATGCCGAGGTAGGGCCCAAGTTCCGGATGCGCTCGCTTCACACCCGCTGAATCCTTGCCCAGCATCCAGCAAAGGTCGCGCATGAGGCGGTTGAGCCGAAGGAGCACGAGGTGCGCACGTTTGTGATCGTCGATCTGCACCGTTTTCTCGGTGACTTCAGGAAAAACATCGCCGAGTTCTGCGAGCTCTTCCTTCAGAAAGCGCGATGGCTCCATCTTGAGATTGATGCCCGGCACATCGATCCACAGCTTGAACTGCGCGTCCTCGATGTAGGTCCAGGAACGCCCGCGCTGCTGTGCCTGCAACGCTTCCAGCACCTGCGGCGCATCAAGATCCATGAGCCGATTGTCGGCACGGCGCACTTGGTCGGGAATCCGCTTCTCACGCGCGCAGCGGTTGCACCAAAAATCCGGATTCAAGATTCGTTTCTGTTCTTTGGGATCGTGATTCAGGCGCAGCGGCGCTTGGCGCAGAATCGGAAAACGCACCACTTCGAAAGTGCCGACCACGATGTCGGGGCGCTCTTGCTCACGCACGAACCAACGCTTGTGTGCTTCGCGCGCATCGTCCGTCGGCACTTGAGCGACGAGCGGCAGCAGCGACAGGGCGAAGATCAACGGACAACGCAGTGTCATGGCACACCACCAGAATTCAGGCAAATTCCCGCGTAAAATTGCAATCGGGCCGCTGCTCACAAGGAGCAACGGCCCGATTCGAATCACACTGCTAGGCTCACTTGCGCTTGGTTGCGCGCTTTGCCTTCTTTGCAGTCTTCTTCTTAGCAGCTTTCTTGGCCATGATTCCCTACCTCCATCTGAGGTTCCAAAGGTGGAAAAGGTCCCGTAACCTCTTCATGTCCGTTAGGACACGAGCGGGAGCATAAGGGGGGTTGCAAAATGCTGCAACCATTTTTCTTGACAATCTTCTGACGCACCGTTCTTGCAGCCCGCACACTCAACGAATGGTGGCTTCGCGCCATGCTTGTTTGGGATTCAAACGGCGATGCAGATCGAAGAGAAACTTCTGCGCGAGTGCCGCATCTGTTTCCTGTGCTTCCCACTCTGCTTTGGATGAGGAGAGCGGATCTTCTTGCTCCATATTGCGCTGCGTTTCCTGAGTGCAAACAACTTTCCAACCCTTGCCATCCGCACCCTCGAGCACCACACGCAAACGGTCGCGCCGACCGAAGCGCGACATCACCGCGAGCTGTTCTTTCCAATCGGTGATCACCGCCTGAGTCTCGGCTTCGATGGCTGGTGCTGGCCACTCGCGAGAAAGTTGCGTGCGAACCTCGTCGATAAGAAAAACGCGTGTGTGCTGGTACACGAAACTGGTTCCAGCCGTAGTGCTGCCGACATCCGAGGTGGAGCACGCGGCAAGCATCGCGATGCCAACGAACACAGCGAGCAAAGTCCCTGAACGCATGAGGCAATCCTCCGTGAAGCGGACGTAACGCAGCGCGCTACTTCTCGCGTTGACGCTTGCGGAATGAAATGCGGATCGGAATCTCCCGGAAGGGCAAGGCCTCACGGAAGCGGTTCTCCAGGAACCTGCGGAAATCGTCCTTGAACAAGGTGGGATCGTTCACGAACAACACAATCCATGGCGGAGTCACCCCCACCTGGGTTGCATAGTAAATCTTCGGGTATTTGCCGCGCGTCACGCGAGGGCCGCGCACGCTGGCGGAATCTTCCACGAGCTGGTTGACCTCACTGGTGGGCACGCGGTGGCGCGACTGGTCATGCAGTTCGAACGCCAAGTCCACCAACTGCCGCAAACGCAGGCGTTCTTTGGCGGAAATGAAGATCACCGGCACAAAATGCAGCGGAGGCAATTTCTCGGAGATGTACTTGAGGTACTTCTCGGTGTCGATGTCGCCGACCAAGTCCCATTTGTTGATCACGATGATCGTGGGTTTGAAAGCGTCCAGCACAGATTCTGCGGCCTTCTTGTCGACCTGTGAAATCTCTTTGGTGGCGTCGATGAGATGCAAGACCACATCGCAGCGGCGGATGGATTCGTGCGTGCGCAGCTGCGAGTAATACTCCACCGAATCGTCGAGGCGCGCGTTGCGTTGCAGGCCTGCTGTGTCGATGAGCGTGAACGAGCGTTCTCCGAAGCGCACTTGCACATCCACCGCGTCGCGCGTGGTGCCGGGGATCTCGCTGACGATCACCCGATCCTCCCCTGCCACGGCGTTCAAGAGCGTGCTCTTGCCGGCGTTGCGCTGGCCCACGAGCGCGATCAGCGTCTCACCGGTGCGCCGAGGCGCTTCGTCTTCGGCCTTGGGGGGCAAAAGCTCGATCAACTTGTCGAGCACATCCGTGATGCCCAACGGCGCGATCGCGGAGATCATGAGCGGTTCGCCCAAACCGAGTCTATAGAACTCCTGAGCCTGAACGCGATGGCGTTCGCCATCAACCTTGTTGGCCACGAGCAAATGCGGCTTCGTGGTGCGCCGGATGGTCTCGGCGACTTCTTTGTCCAAGGGCGTGACGCCGTCGCGGGAATCGACCACAAAGAGGATCACATCCGCGCCCGTGATGGCGGCGTCGATCTGCACTTCCACATCTTCATCCAGCGCTTGGTCATCGACGATGCCGATGCCGCCCATGTCGATGAGATCGAACGTGCGATCACCGTAGGTCAGCTCGGTGGCGATGCGGTCGCGTGTCACGCCAGGGCGATCATGCACGATGGAAATACGCTGGCCAGCCGCCGCGTTGAGAAACGAAGATTTGCCCACATTGGGGCGGCCGACGATGGCAACAGATGGCAGTTTCATGCTTGGCCCATGAGGCGATGGACTTGGGGCAGCACACGCACCAACGCGTGCTCTCGAAGCGCTATCGCTTGCAAACCGGGCAACGCTCGCGGAGCCGGAGGCACTGCGCCACCGAGCGGCGTCACCGGTTGCAACACGAGCACCGCACTCGGGCACTCGCGTGCCACGCAGCGTGCGACGGCTGCAACTTCATCCGCTGTCGTGCTTGCTGTCATCACTAATTTCACCACCACTTCGCGTCCCTGCGCACAGCGCAGAAAGGCCGCATGTTCCGCATCCAGATTTCGCTCGCCACAAGACGAGGGCAGCTTCCAGTCCATGCTGACGATATCCACACTGTCGAGCACCGCTTCGAGCACAGTCGGCATGGTCCCGTCTGTTTCGAGCAACACTTTCACTCCGGCGGCACGCACCAAGGGCGCTGCTGCGCGAATGAGCCACGGGTGCAACAACGGTTCACCACCCGTGAAAGACACGGCCGCATGAGGCACGGCGGCCAAGGCGGCGCTGATCCAGCCCAAGACTTGCGCTACGGGCACGGGATTAGGGACACACTCCGTCGCTCCGTCATTCACAGGTGTCACGCGCGCTTCACGCGGCACCACATGGCAAAGCGGCGTGTCGCACCACACGCACTTCAAGTCGCAGTGTGCCGTCCGTACGAACAAATGGCGCTCGCCAACACGTGGTCCTTCGCCCTGCACGGACGAGAAGATCTCGATCAGGTCTACAGCGTGGCTTTTTTCCAGCGCGGAGAGCCTGTGTGCATCCATAACCACGGGTCGGACCTGAGCAAGACACGCCGTGCAGGGAGTTCAGCACTCCCTGCTCAGCAATCTCACTTCTTCTTCGCGGGCGCGGCTGCTGCTGCTGCCGGAGCGGCAGCGTCATCTTTCTTCTTCGCGGCTTTGACCTTGACTTTGGCCCTCAGCACGCGCGTCTTAGGAATGCCGACAACTCTGTCGCCTGGCTTCCAGCGCCCTTCTCTTGAAAGTTGTTCGAGACGCTCGGCGCGCTTCAAAACGCTGCGGTTGGAAGCGGCACCCTTGCTCGGTCGGAGGCTCTTATGGACAGCCATGGCAATATCTCTCGCTCAACGGGGCGGCACGGCCACCCGGCACACATACGCATCTTGAAAGGGCTTCTCGGACCCCAGCGACGTGCGCTCCAAGCGCCGTTCTAGGTCTTTCAGCTCGTCGGGGTTGCGACTACGCCCAACGCTCACCCAGTATTCACGTTTCCCGGACACAAGGTCGGAAAGCGCAAAGACCGGCGAGAAGCCTTGATCTTCGAGCTGCCGTTTCGCCTTCAAAGCCCGCTGCACCAGCGGCGCAGGATCAGCACCTTCAGCCGCGCGGCCGATGGTCATAACCCTGACAGACCAGAAGACTTCCGGTTCGCCGGCAGCAGTTCGGGACTCCTTGGAAATGGTGGAATCACGCGCCGTGCCGGTCGCCGACAACCTCACCCCCTGAGGGGTTTGGCTTTCGGACTCGGGCCAAAGGTAATAACTCACGCCCGCGATCACAACGCAGAGGAAGCCAGCGAGGATGGCGAGATGCGCCAAGGGCACCGGCGGCTTGTGCTGCAAACCAGGTTGCAGCTTCCCTGAGTTGAACGACGAGAACAGCAGATCCCGATTGGACTTCATGCCTGCCGCCCTCCCCGGCGGCTGCTCGAAACAACGCCGAACCACAGCCCGGGTTCGACGCTGCGATTATGGGCGAAGCCTCGCGCGCGTCAAACAGGATTTCGCAAGCGCTGCAACAACAGGGCTTCGCGCAGCGCCGCCAACATGCTGTCGCTCTTGGCCATGCCTTTTCCTGCGAGAGCAAACGCGCATCCATGATCGACGGAGGTGCGCACGATCGGCAATCCAAGAGTCACATTCACCGCGTTGCCAAAGCCCAAAGACTTCACCGCCACCAGCCCTTGGTCGTGATACATGGCCAGCACAGCATCGAAGCGCCGCCACTCGCCTGCACCAAAGAAACCGTCGGCACTGAACGGGCCTTTAGCGTTGATGCCGGCTGCGCGCGCACGCTCGAGCGCAGGAGCGATGTGTTTCCGTTCTTCGCTGCCAAGCAACCCGCCTTCGCCAGCATGAGGATTCAGAGCGAGCACCGCGATGCTGGGCGCCTTGATTTGGTAACTCTCGAGCAAGCCGCTGTGCAACAGGCGCAGTGCACGGTCGACGGCTCCACCGCTGATTTCGGCAGGGACGCGCGCCAGCGACACATGCACCGTGGCCAAGGCCAGTTTCAACCCAGGCGCTGAGAACAACATCAAGGGCTCGCTGCCGCAGCGCTGCCCCAACCACTCCGTGTGTCCCCTGAATCCAGGCGCGTTCAAAGCCACCGCCTGTTTCGACAGCGGAGCCGTCACGAGCGCAGAGCCACAGGCGCGCACGCGCAGCAGCGCGGCTTCAAGGCAGCGCAACGCCACCAAGCCTCCAAGACTCGATGGCGGCGCCTTATCGAAAACTTCGCCTTGCACACTGAGCACGCGAATGCCCGGCGCTGCAGCGCTGTCAACAGACATGCACGCCACGGACGGAAGTAACGCTGAGAGTTGTGACTGCACGCCCACGAGCACGAGGGCGCACAAGGGTTCCTCTTGAACGAAGCGCTGCGCAGCTGCCGCTGCCACCTCCGGCCCGATGCCTTGCGGGTCACCGCACGCGATCACAAGTTCATGGTGCATACTCATACTTTCTTTTCTCGAATCAGAGCGGTCGGCGCGACGCGCTCAAGTGCCAAAGCTACTGCGAAGGCGAGCGCTGCGACAGCCGCCAACCACTCACCAGATGCATGCGCGCTGTGTCCGATGAAGCGCTGTGTGCTCCGTTGCGGCGGTACCAACGCGATTTCTGCGCCGAGCGCGGCGGCCCAATGATCAAGACCTTGCGGATGCGGCAGCGCACACGTGCGTTGCGCGGACGTGGGCAGCAGTGCAGCGGCATGAGCGACAGCACCATCCCGCTGCAAACGCAAAGTTCCAAACAGCACGGGCGCTGATTCCGAAGGCGACGCCAAACTCTGCCACTGCAACTCGGCCATCGAAGTCGTCTGCTCGCCCAACGCACCCGCAGGCGTCTGCACCGTGAAAGTCGCCGACGAGTGATCTGGATGCCGTTCGAAAAGATCTTCGCCGCGCCAGAGCACGCTGCGCCCAGAGGTGATGGCGCTGAGTCGGGCACGCTCGGCCGCATCGCGCCCTTCGCACCAAGCTGTAGCCTGCGCGAGCAGCACCTGCGCGGTCGAGCTCGAACTCCAATTCGCAGCGAACGCACCCTCGAAGGGCACCGCGAATTGCACCACGCGCGCCGCGCCGTACTGGCCTTGGACCAGCAGCGGATCTTCATCGGCGCTCAACGCCACAGTGCCAGTGTCTGTCGCGTGCAGACGGATCAAATCGGACACACCTGGAATGCGCGTGCAATCCACACCTTGCAAGAGAGCAACTTCCGCCACGCGCCGCACTTGCCGCAGCGGCGCAATCTCAGGCGGCTTCGCAGGCTTCGGCAACTCTGGCGTAGGCTCGGGCTTCGACACCGGTTGCGGTGCCAACGGTGTTGGCACAGTGTTTGGAGGCGCACGCCGCGCGCCACTACGAGCAATCACGCGCTCGGCTTCGATGGTGAAGATCTCTGGAACCTCTTTCAGCGAGTACGCGGGATAGAACTTGCCGCCGCCATGCGCCGCGATGTTCGACAAGTCGCGCACATTGAGCGCAGGGCCGCAACCCACCGTGGACACCGTGATGCCAGCGCGCACCAGCCGCTGCGTGATGGCTTCGAACCGACCTGGCTCTGATTCGCCATCGGACAACAAAATGAGATGCCGCACCGAAAATTTCTCTTCGGCGAAGATTTCCTCCGCCAGTTCCAAGGCACTGCTGAAATCTGTTCC
This sequence comes from Planctomycetota bacterium, assembly GCA_009691765.1. Taxonomy (GTDB): domain Bacteria; phylum Planctomycetota; genus SXUL01. Next base: position 203,001 of record SIAO01000004.1, read on the forward strand.
GCCGCCACATTGAATGCGCGCGATTCGGTCCTTGACGGTGTCCTTGTCTCCAGCCTTGGTCAAAGACAAGAGTTCTTTCGCTTCCTTGTTGAACGCGATCACGCCCACGAAGTCTTCAGGATGCAACACCTGCACCGCCGCCCACGCAGCCTCTTTGGCGAGACGCATGGGCTCGCCTTGCATCGAACCGCTGGCATCAATGGCCACAACAAGTCCGAGCGTCGGCACGTTGCGCATTTCGCGAGTGCGCTTGGCAGGATCTGCGGGTTGCAACTCGTCGGGCTTTTCGTCAGGTGGCGGATCCGGCAACGGCGGTGGAGTCACCTGCGCTTCGCGTTCTTGCGCCGGCAGCAACGCCGCGAAGGGCGCAGCACTTTCTGTTCCAAGGTCGCCATGAGCCTCTGCGGGCAAGTAAACCCAACCGAGACCACGCACTGCACGCTGCCGCAGCACTGCGAGCGTGTCCGTTTGTGAAAGCTGCGTCGCACTCACCCTGTCCAGCACCAAAGTTCGCGCTTGCCGCGCCACGCTGCTGCTGCCCAATTCCGCTGGTGACACATGCACCACTTCTCGACCTTGAGCCTGCAACGCGCTCATGCTCCACGGCGCGGGCTCGGCGCAAACCACCGCCACAAGCGCCGCGGATGCCGCCTCCACCGTGGCCACTGCTGCGCGTTGCGCTGCTCCACTCCCGATCAGCGCCACGACGCTGTGATATCCCTGCGTCAACATGAGTTCGGTGAGCGGTACATCGAACGCACCGGGTGCAAGAAACACCTCACGCTCCTCGACAACCTGACCGTCGACGAGCACACGCAACGACGCCGGTCCTTCGATCCGCGCGTGTCCGCGCAATCGCGCTGGCAAATTGGTTGCTGGCGTCGCAGCAGCTGACACTTGAAGTTCCAATCCGCTGTACGGCGGCGCGGCGCGCACATGCGCTGGCAGCACGCACGCGTGAAGACTGCGCATGGCCTCGTTCTGGCGCAACCCTTCGATGCCATCCAACGCGACCACCGTTTGACATGCAGCAGCATTGGGCAACAGCGCAGCTACTTGCACGGTGTCGTTCAAATCCAAAGGCGTTGCTTGTGGCGGGAGCCAAAACGCAGAGCTCGAGTCGGCCACCAACGCGTTAAAGCGTTCATGACGCACGGCGCCTTCCGGCAACTCGCGCCCACCAAGCAGGAGCAACTGTGTCGGCACTTCGGTCACGAATTCGATTTGAGGTTCAGCCGCGAGAACAGCGAGGCCCACACAAACCGCACTTCGGCCGAGCAACGCCAACAGAGCGCTGGAGCTTGCGCGACCAATCCAAAGCGACCAAACGCAAATCACAACGGCCAGTGCTGTGCCGAGGGCAAGCACATTGGGATGTGAACACTGCACACCACTGAGATCAAAAAACAGCTCAGCGAAGATGTTCACGGCGCGTGCAACAGTGCGTCGGCAAAGATTGCACGAGCGCCCGTGGTGTGAGACGCACCATGCTCCACAACAAGGCGCAGCAGCTTCGTCCCTTGAGGAAGCGCAACATCAACCACAACCGCGGGCTCACCCGCAACGAGCAAGTCGCTGCGCCAAAGCTCGTGAGCATCAGCAAAGATGGCCGCGCGCACGCTGGCCCGCACACCAGCACGCAATCCGGCAGCATCCGCACCTACATGCAGCGTGATGCGCTTCCAGTTTTCGCGCAATTCGCATGCCAGTTCGCTGCGCGCGCGCACTGCGATGCCGCGCCGCCACGCACGCGTGCCAATGACGAGGCCAGTCTCTGGGACGAGTCCGTGATCCAGCGCCAAGGCAGGCAAGGTCGCGCCGTCGAGCAACGATTTGTGCGCGATCAGCTCGAGCTCCAGATCCGACAGGCGCGCAAAACGCGGTGAGAATGGTTCAAGCGCAGCGACGCGCGCTGGATCCAGAGCTGCACTGAAACCAGTGACAAGGCGCAGCTTGAGTCCCGGGCCTTCCAGCACTCCGAACAACCGGCTGCCGTCTTTCAGAGCGACAACAGCCCGTGGCCCCTTCGGCGTCGCTGGAACAGGCTGTGTACGCAATCGCAATCCAGCGACAGCATCGCGTTGCGGGTTCCAAACGCGCTCGCCCGCCGCACTGCGAAAACGAACACCATCGCGGCCGAAGCCCAGCACTTCACCAGGCAAGGCATCGACTCCGTCACCACGACGAAAGCAGAGCAAGTCATCCTCGGCGTGAGCTTGCGGTAGCTCAATGGCGCTGAAGTCGATGCGCCCTACATCATCAAGCAGCAACGGAATCACTCCGGCTCCTTGAGTCTCGAAGTCAAAGCCGTCACCACGGGACGCGGCCGGAAGTCCGCGCAGGGTTGAGCCATCCAGCAAAGTGATGATTGTTGCGCGACTCGCTGCGACCGGCTGTGCAACCGCTGCAACAAGAGCCACGGTCGTCGCGAAGGGCGCGAACACCTCGACTCCGTCGCGGCGCAAGACGAAACCCTTGGCGGCATCGAACCCCACCAGCTCAGCAACCAACTGAGGCCCTTGCAACGCTTCTATATGCACTGAAGCCGGCGCCTGGGCACCGACCGTCGCAAGAGTGAGAGCAAGGAGCACGAGCAGCATGCGCATAACGTATTGACGGCGTTTGTTGTAGCAGCAGCGCTGAGTCCAAGCGCAGAGCGGCTTGCGGCTGCCAAAGTGACAGAGCTCGTCGATCCCAATTCCTCAAACTGTCACGCTGACAGCGAGCGCGCATCCAGCTCAGGTGACGCTGGTGTAGGCATTTGTGGCCTTCGTCAAGGCAGATCCACAAAAAGGTGTTCTCCGGCCCCGGGTTTGCTAAACCTCCAACGCGAAGGCGCCCCTTCCTCTGAAGGCCCGCGACTTTCCAGTCGGCCCACACGGGCCATCCGGACCCACAGAACTCACGAGGAGAATTGGAGCATGGCGAAGCAGCTGCGCTTTGAATCGGAAGCCCGCGAATCCCTGAAACAAGGGGTCGTGAAATTGGCTCGCGCAGTCAAGACCACCCTCGGCCCGCGCGGCCGTACTGCGGTTATCGACCGCGGTTGGGGCGGTCCCACCATCACGAAAGACGGCTACACCGTCGCGGATGAAGTGGACTTGCAAGACAAGTACGAAAACCTCGGCGCACAAATGCTGAAGGAAGCTGCCTCGAAGACCCACGATGTCTCTGGTGACGGCACCACGACGGCAACGGTGCTCGCGGAAGCCATCTTCTTGGGTGCGCTGCGCCACCTCGGCGTGGGCGCCAACACGGCCGCAATCAACCGCGGCATTCTCGAAGCCACAGAGCGCGTCAAGAAAACTCTGCGCGACAAGGCTGTCAAAGTCAGTCTCGACACGCCAGAGCGCTTGGTGCAAATCGCCAGCATCGCAGCCAACAACGACAAGCCGTTGGGCACCATCCTCATCGACGCTCTCAAGAAGGTCGGCAAGGATGGCGTCATCAACATCGAAGAAGGCAAGGGCACCGAGACCAGCGTGAAGGTGGTCGAGGGCATGCAATTCGATCGCGGCTATCTGTCGCCACACTTCGCAACGGATCAACGCTCGCTCGAATGCGAATACCGCAACTGCCTCGTGTTGATTCACGAAGACAAGATCAGCTCTGTGAAGAAGCTGATCCCGCTGCTCGAAAAAGCCAGCAAGGCCAAGCGCCCGCTGCTCATCATCGCCGAAGATGTTGATGGTGAAGCGCTCGCGACGTTGGTGGTGAACAAGTTGCGCAGCGTTGTGGATTGCGTGGCTGTGAAAGCCCCTGGCTATGGCGATCGCCGCAAAGCCATGCTGCAAGACATCGCCATCCTCACCGGCGCGAAGAAGCCTGTGTTCAAGGAAACTGGCGTCGATCCGGAGCAGCTCGAGCTCGCCGATTTGGGCGTTGCGAAGAAAGTCACCATCACGGCGGACAACACCACCATCGTGGAAGGCGGCGGCTCGGCGTCAGAACTTTCCGCGCGCGTGAAGCAGATCCGCCTCGAGATCACCGAAACGGACAGCAGCTACGACCGCGAGAAGCTCGAAGAACGCTTGGCAAAACTCGCCGGAGGTGTGGCGCAGATTGATGTCGGCGCTTCAACCGAAACCGAACTCAAGGAACGCAAGGCCCGCATCAAGGATGCTCTCGCATCCGTCAAAGCGGCGCTTGAAGAAGGCGTTTTGCCGGGTGGCGGCACCGCGCTGCTACGCGCAGGCGCAATGCTCGACTTGACCGGCCTGACTGGCGATGCACTGATTGGCGCCACGATTTTGCGCGACGCTTTGAAGACGCCGCTGCAACAGATCGTTGAAAACGCCGGCGGGCACGGGCCCGTCATCGCAGCGCGTGTTTTGCGCGAGCGCAAATTTGCACACGGCTACAACGCTGAAACCGACACCTGCACCGACTTGATCGAAGACGGCGTGATCGACCCTTGCAAGGTCACCACCTCGGCCCTCACCAATGCAGCAAGTGTTGCCACCGTGCTGATCTCGGCAGAATGCCTGATCACGGATGTCCCCAAGAAGGCAGACGAAGCTGGTGGCGCGGAAGATCACGAACACATGGACTGATGCGCGCAAGCGCACCGGCTCATTCATATCCACGAAAGAGAATCCAATGGCCCTCAAGATCAATCCTCTCGACGACCGTGTTGTGGTGACGCCCCTCGAAGCCGAAGAGCGCACCGCCGGTGGTGTCATTCTTCCTGAAACCGCCAAAGAAAAGCCGCAACAGGGCAAGGTCGTGGCCGTCGGCCCCGGCCGCATGCTCAAAGACGGCAGCCGTGCGCTGCCTGCAGTGAAAAAGGGCGACACGGTGGTCTACGGCAAGTACTCCGGCACCGATGTGAAGGTGGACGGCAAAGAATTCAAGATTCTGCGCGAAAGCGAAATCCTGGCGAAATTCGCCTGAGGTCAACGCACATGGCGAAACAGATCCTGTACACAGCCGATGCACGCGCGAAGATCCTGTCGGGTCTCGGCAAGCTGGCCCGCGCGGTGAAAGTCACCCTCGGACCCGGCGGGCGCAATGTGCTCTTCAACAAGTCGTTCGGTGGCCCCACGGTCACGAAGGACGGCGTCACGGTCTCGAAAGAGATCGAGCTTGAAGATCCCTTCGAGAACATGGGCGCCAAGCTCGTGAACGAAGTGGCCAAGAAGACCAACGACAAGGCCGGCGATGGCACCACCACCGCAACGGTGCTTGCGGAAGCCATCTATCGCGCAGGGCTGCGCCACCTGTCCGCAGGTTGCAATCCCGTCAGCGTGAAGCGCGGCATCGACAAGGCTGTGGAAGCCGCCGTCGAATCGCTGAAAGAACAAGCGCGGCCGGTCAAGGGGCGTGATCAAATTGCTCAGGTCGCCACCGTCTCCGCGAATCACGACGAGAGCATCGGCAAACTTCTCGCTGACGCAATGGAGAAAGTCGGCAAGGACGGCGTGATCACTGTGGAAGATGCCAAGGGCATCGAAACGGTGTGCGATGTCGTGGAAGGCATGTCCTTCGACAAGGGCTGGATCTCGCCCTACTTCGTCACCAATCCCACCAAGATGATCGCCGAGCTCGATCAACCTCTGCTGCTCATCCACGAGAAGAAGATCTCCAACCTACGCGAGCTTTTGCCTATCCTGGAAAAAGTGGCGCAGACTGGCAGCAGCCTGCTCATCATCGCCGAAGATGTTGACGGCGACGCGCTCAGCGCGCTGGTCATCAACCGCTTGCGTGGCGTCTTGAATGTGTGCGCCGCCAAGGCGCCCGGATTCGGCGATCGCCGCAAAGCGATGCTCGAAGATCTCGCCATCCTCACCGGCGGCACCTTCGTCTCCGAAGATCAAGGTCGCAAACTCGAATCGCTCACTCTCGCGGACCTCGGCAAAGCCCGCCGCGTGGAAGTGCGCAAGGACGAGACCTTGGTCATCGAAGGCGGCGGCGAGAAGCGCGCGATGAAAGAACGCATCGAGCAAATCCGCGCCAAGATCACGACCACCACGAGCGACTACGACCGCGAAAAACTGCAAGAACGCTTGGCCAAACTGGCCGGCGGCGTTGCCGAGATCCGCGTCGGAGCCACCACCGAAAAGGAAATGGCCGAGAAGAAATATCGCGTAGAAGACGCCTTGCACGCCACACGCGCCGCCATGGAAGAAGGCATCGTTGCTGGCGGCGGCATCGCACTGCTGCGCAGCGTTCCCGCAATCGAAGCAGCCCGCAAGAAATGCCGCAACGAAGACGAACGGGCCGGTGTGGATGTCATCCTCGAAGCCGTGCGCTCTCCGTGCGCGCAGATCGCGACCAACGCTGGCTATGACGGCCAAGTGGTCGTCGAGAATGTGCTCGAACGCAGCGGCAATGTCGGATTCAACGCCATGACCGGCGAGTACGAAGATCTGGTGAAAGCCGGAGTCATCGACCCCGTCAAGGTGACGCGCTTGGCTCTCGAATATGCGGCGTCGATTTCGGGGCTCATGCTGACCACCAACACCACCATCACGGAACTCAAGGACGACACCACTGCCGTGATCGGCGCTGTGTCCTGAACACCGCTCGCGAGGACAGGGCGCCACGGCGTCCTGTCCGTCATGGACCTTCACGATGAGCGAACGGCGCGACTATTACGATGTCCTTGGCGTCCCGCGCGACGCGACCGAAGACGACATCAAGAAGGCCTATCGCCGTCTGGCTTTCAAGCATCACCCCGACAAGAACCCGGGTGACAAAGAAGCGGAGTCGCGTTTCAAAGAGGCCGCATCGGCCTACGAAGTTCTTTGCGATGCTGGCAAACGCAAGCGCTACGACCAGTTCGGTCATGCCGGCGCCGAAGCCGGCGGCAGTGGGCAAGGCTTCACCAATACTGAAGACATCATGCGCCATTTTGGCGACATCTTCGGTGGTCAGGGCGGTTTCAGCAGCGCGTTTGGCGACATGTTTGGCGGCGGCGGACAACGCGGCCCTGCGCACGGACGCAGCCTGCGCGTGCAACTCTCACTCTCGCTCGCCGAAGTGCGTACAGGAGTGAAACGCACACTGGAAGTCAAACGCCGCGAACTGTGCGAAGAGTGCGGCGGCAACGGTGCCAAGAAGGGCACCAAGCCTGAAGCGTGCACACCCTGCAAGGGACGCGGCGCTGTCACGATCAACCACGGTGGCTTCCTCATGCAACGCGAATGCCCGCGCTGCGATGGGCGCGGCACCATCGTCAAAGAGGTTTGCGCGCGCTGCAAAGGCGAAGGCCTGCAACCGAAGAAGATCAGCATCACTGTCAGCATTCCTGCAGGCGTCGAGGACGGCATGGAATTGCGCGTGCGCGGCGAAGGCGAACCCAGCACAGAAGGCGGAACACGCGGCGAACTGCTGTGCGCCATTCATGTGGACGAGCACGCCCAGTTCACACGTCATGGCCGCGATCTGCTTGTCGAACTCTCGCTCAGCAGCGTGCAAGCTACTTTGGGAACCGAAGTGGATGTCCCCACACTTGAAGGCCGTGCTGGACTAAAGATCCCATCAGGAACACAACCGGGCACACGCTTCCGCATGCGCGGCCAAGGGCTCCCGGATGTGCGCGGACACGGCATGGGCGACATCATCGTGCTCGCTTGTGTAGAAACCCCTGCGCGTCTCGACGCCAAGGCCCGCGCATTGTGGGAACAGTTGCTGGCCCTCGAAGGCAATAAGGGCCAAAAAGAAAAACAAGGCTTCTTCCGCAAGGTGAAGCAGATATTCGAGTGACGCGATGACACCTGAAGAGACACCACCAACAGAACAAGCTGCAGAAGCGCAGACACCGCCGCCTGTCGGTAGTGCCGCCAACATGGATACAGCGATGGATGAGTTGCTCCGCGCACTCGCAGAATCCAACGATCGCTGGATGCGTGTCAGCGCAGATCTCGCCAATGTTCAAAAGCGTGCCGTGAAGGACCGTGAACAAGCCCGTCGCTTCGCCGTACGCGACGCGGTGCGCGCGCTGCTCCCCTGCTTTGACAACCTTGAGCGCGCTGTGCGCAGTGCCACTCCTGAGAGTGCCGGCCCCGTGCTGACGGGCGTGCAAATGGTGTGTGACGCGCTCCCTCGCGCGCTCGCCGAATGCGGCGTCACCGCGGTTTCCCCTGAAGGCGGGGCGTTTGACCCGCGGTTCCATGAAGCCATCGGACAAATGCCCCGCGAAGATGTGCCTGCAGGTACGGTGATAGAAGTGCAAGAGAAGGGCTACCTGCTCGCCGATCTCGTCATCCGACCTGCGCGCGTTGTGATTTCCACGCAACCTGTTGCTGACAGTGGAGCTGGCTGATGCCCTGCTACGACTACATTTGTCGCGCCTGCGGGCATCAAGCTGAAGTGACGCAGAAGATGAGCGACGAGCCGCTGCGCCGCTGCCCCAAATGCAAGAAGGCGCGCTATGAACGCCTTATCGGTGCCGGTGCCGCGCTTATCTTCAAAGGCAGCGGCTTCTATGGCACTGACTACCGCAGCGATTCTTGGAAGAAAGATGCAGCGAAGGACGCCCCCTCAGCCTGTCCGAGCGACGCGAGCAAGTGCGCCAAGACCGATTGCCCCTCGAAAGACTGAACGCGCGCCAAGACGACGCGCGCTGTTCTCACGCAGCTTACAAATCGAACACCCGCACTTCGCCGTCGCCCACGTAGACCATCGAGCCCGGGTCTTGAGCGCGTTTCAGAATGGCCAGAAGATCCACTTGTCCTTGGCGCTGCGTGGCGATTAGGCGGTAGTTGCCAGGCTTCAGGCCACGCACTTCATAGGTCCCCTCAGAATTGGTGGTGATCGAGCGGCTCCACATAACGCCGACATCGGCTGACGAGACCATCACCGTCGCTTGCGGATCCGGCAAACCGTCCTTGCCTTTGACCGTGCCCTTGAGCGTGCCCCCACGCGCCATCAACAGCGTCGGGACAGCCACAGCACTCCGTCCATCGCAACTGATCTCCCCAGATTCTGCGGCGCTGTAGTCGTTGTGCTCCGCCGAGATTTTGTAGCTGCCTGCCAACACGCCGGCGATCTGCCATGTGCCGTCAGCGGCGCTCACCGCGCGTTTTCGCGACGCAGAACGGAGCTGCTCCGACAACACCTTGGTGAAGGGATTATCCGGAATGGCATTCGCGAAGTTGCCGAGAGACAATCGTGCTCCAGCCACGGGCTTGCCATCGGAACCAGTCACCAAACCGCTCACCGCGGCTCCCTTTTCAAGACGCACGATCACGCCATCAATGCGTTGATCGGAAGTGATGTTCATCGGATCACTGCGTCCACCGGCGAATCCATCGGATTCTGCAATCAGCACAACAGTGCCCGGCCGCGCATCGACATAGGTGAACTCACCGTTGGCGTTGTTGAAGCGCTGACGCATCTGCGCCGTGATGAACGCCGGATCGGGCCCCGCTCCAAGAGCCACACTGAAACGCGCCACAGGCTCGCCCGTAGTGCCATCCACGACGCGACCTGAAATGGAGGCGCTAGGTTGCAACGTGAGCTCCACAGCCTCGGCGCCGGCATCTGCAGCGAAACCGTTGTTGGGCTGGTATCCACGTGCGCGCACCACCAGCAAATAGCGGGCACTCAGCAATCCATCCAAGACAAACACACCTTGATCATCGCTACGTGCATCCCCCAAAAGGAATGCCTTCTGCTGAATCGCCTGCGGCTGGAGCTGACGGCCTGCGTTGACCTCCGCCGCATTCTCCGTCGGCTTCAACCCTGCTGCAACACGGCGCACGCTCTCGCGAACACGCATGTCATCATCGCGGCCATCGTCTTCGCCGCGCTCTCCTTCAGAACTTGGCGCAGCCGTAATCAAAAAGTTCAATGGCCGCGCCGTGATAATGGCGTTTGGCACGGGACGCCGCGAAACCGCATCAAGGACCACGCCCGAGATTCGCAGGCCAGTGTCCAGCACGAAATCCACATCACTAACATCTGCACGCAGATCGATCGCGTTGCGTCCGTCCATCGCGCGCCCTTTGCAGCGCACGATCAACTTCTTCAAACCTGCACTCGCGTGCGACACCGTATAGCGCCCATCCACGCCAGACGTTCCCGAGCGCTCCGGAGGCACCACGGGTTCATACGTCTGCACGCCGAGGTCATGCACTTCGACAGTCGCGCCATGCAAGGGTTCGCCGCCGCTTCCGGTAACGCGCCCGGAGACATTGAACCCACGTTCGAGCACCAGCACTGGTTGCAGAGTCGCGGTGTCGGAGGCGTCGATGGGATGCTCGCGGTCTGTAGTCCAGTCGACATGACTTGCGCGCACCACATAGATGTCGCCTGGAACCAAGTTTTCGAAGCGGAAATCTCCATCACGGCCTGTACGCAACTTGGCCAGCACATCGCCTTCTTGAAACCGACTCTTCAATGCGGAGAGATCCTGCACGAGTTCCACCAACGCATTGGCAATTCCGTGCCCTGCGGGATCCGTCACAAGTCCGTTCAGTTTCACGCCTGTGTCTTCACCTTCAAGCGCGGCGGAAGAAGCGTCCCGATCTGCTTTCGGATCGAACGGCACGGGCGCGATGGCTGGCCCAGTGGGCATGTTGGGCCGATGTACAACCTCTTCGGGAACAGCGGTACGCTCGGGCAGCGGATCCACGCTGGGCCCCGCGTCAGGCGTCAGCAGCAACCAAGCGCCGCCGACAAGGGCGACAATTGCCACCAACACCCACATCGCAGTTGAAACTTGTCCGTTCTTCATCGCAGACTCCCTCTTTCGCCTCAGCGACTCTCAAGACGCACGAAAGCGCGTCCACCAGCATTCAACGTGGCACTCACCGCCACAGATTCCCGTAAAACGCCTTCGCTCTGCACTACGCTCGCTTGCCAAACTCCTGGTTTCAAACCGGATTTCGAGAATTTTCCCAACGCATCGCTACTCACAGTATGTCGTTCGCCACCGGCATGCAGCAGCAAGACTACTGCAGTGTCATCGGCGTGACCCGCCTTATTCAGGACTAACCCTTCCAATTCTCCCGCGCGACCAAGCGCTACATCCCCAAGCGACACTTCTGCGCCACTGATGCGTTGCCGAGGCAGGGCGCGCCCGACATAGGACGGATGCAGAATCTCAAAGTCATACTCTGCCGACGCCAGATTGGAGCATGCAAAACTCCCATCCGCAGCGGAGACAACCTGTGTGCTGCTGCCCACTCCAGCCGCCACTCCAGACCCCGTGGCCGTTGCGCGCAAAAGCACAACACGGCGAAAAACCACAACTGCACCTTCAATTGCAGATCCACGCTCATCTTGAACATGCCCGTGCACCACTGTTCCCGCAGCGAATTGCAATTGGACTCTGCCAGGCGCCTGCACAGGACCTGACGACACTCGCGCACTGCCAGGCCCTTCCGCGACCACGAAGCACGTACCTACTTCTCGCGCTTGCAAACTGAAATGACCTTCAGCATCTATAGGCTGCCACGCATGCAGCGGCAACGCCCCAGCAGCGGATTCCAGGAAAGGCACGAGCGCCACACGACCGCAACGCGCGGGCTTTCCGTCGGCAGCCAACAACACACCGTCAACACGAGGGCCGAAGCGCACTTCGATCAGCTGATGCTCAGCCCCTGCTGTGACATTGCGCGCGGAAGCAGCAACACCATCGACAGAGAGCAACAACACCCCCGGAGCGGCGCCCTCGAAGCGAAACGCGCCCCGCGCATCCGTACTCTCACTACGCTCCTCCGAGCCACCATCTGTTGGTCGCAGCGTCAAACGAGCTCCGACGACAGGTTCGCGGGAATCTGTATGCAAAACCGCACCAGCAACAGCAAGCCCCGGCATGAGCTCGAACACGCAGGCTTCGCCGGGTTTGGCAAGGCGTGTCACAGAACGAAAACCCGTGACGCTGACACGCAGGAGCAACCCCTCTGGCGGCACCGAGGTGATGTGAAAAGTGCCGTCGCCAGCGCACGGCACAGCACTGCGCACATTGTTTTCGCAGCGAAGCTCCGCACCGGAAATGCCATTCCCAGAACCGTCTTGAATGCGCCCGTCGATGACACCTGCATACCCGAGCACGACATCCTGCCACAGCGTTGTGCGTCGCAACGGATCCACCAACTCGGAGCGCCACTGACCAAGTTCAGGGTGCGCCGCACTCAGCACATACCGATCGCCGCGACGCAACACATTCTCAAAACGGAAGGCTCCTGATGCGTCGCTGTGTGCCGCTGCAAGATCCGCACCTGACACCATGATGCCGCCAGCGCTTTCGGCGAGCGCCAACGTCAAAGACACGTTGGTCAGCGGCAGACCCTCATGCGAGCGACACCCCCCCCGCAGCACGAGCGTGCTGTCGGCTGCGTCCAACTCACGCAATGCGAGGCTGCCATTCTCTAAACTCGCGCGCGGCGGATGCGCCGTAATGGGGCTCGACACACTTGGAGCGGCATCCTCTGGAGCGAGCGCCATCGAGTTTCCTTGAAGCGTTGGCGGCTCAGTAGTCGTGGACAAAAGCACCCAGATGCCTAGGGCGCAGGCGAGGAGCAGCAAGGGCAATACGAAGCGGTTGGAAGGCATATTGATGCGAGCAAGATCCGATCGCTTTCGGACGAGCCCGTGGGTGGCTTATTCCCTATCCGGGCACCAAGACAGCAGACAGTTTTCGGCAATCCTGCGGAACATGTTACTGCTTCGAGACTTGTGACCCGCTGTCCAGCAGGCCTCAGAGCGCATTCACCCCGCCATGGCCAGATTAGCGCTACAAAACAAGACCAATCAGCCGCGTACGTGTCTGCAACTTGTTTATTTGCAGTGCTTTACGTCGACAACAAACACAACTGCGCCCGCTCTCGGAATCCTCGAAGGGTTGCGTTGACCCCCTGAAGCCACGTGCCTATATTGACCCTCCCAACGGCTTCCATGAAGTCTGCGGGAGGCACGAACGATTTCCCCGATCGCGCCTGTGCTCCATGAGGCACGAACTTCGGAAATGTCGCTTGGGCTTGGTCCCGTAACCAGCACCTGTGGCGCATCCGATCAGCTGAGACCCCGGGCCGAGTGATTCCCCCCGGGGTCTCCTTTTTTTGCGGCCCATGCCGCAGCACTCAACACGCAACAGCGCATACCATCGGCCGCTGTCCAGCATGCCCGCTTCGCGTTTCCAACTGCGTATCCGCAACGCGATCCTCGATGATCGCATCCTCACCCTCCATGAGGACGGCGCCATTGTCGGACGCGGTGATGCAGCTGCGATCCGACTCGAAGACAGCACCATCTCACGCTTCCATGCGCGGCTCGAGCCTGCGCTTAACCATGTGCTGGTGACAGACTTGGACAGCAGCAACGGCACGTTTGTAGATGAGGTGCGCATCACTGCTCCGTGCGCAGCTCGCGCTGGACAACAACTCCGCTTCGGCGCCGTGCGCTGTGAGTTGATCGATGCGCAACCAGTGGCCTCGAATTCAACCGTAGGAGGAGCAACACAAAACCTCATTCCGCCACACAAGAGCGGACTTCGAATCGCGGGGCTCTGCCTCGGGATTGCAGCGCTCGCAGTCGCTGTGACTTATGAGGTGTTCGCTCCAACGGATTTGGAAAACACAGATCCACGAACCGACCCCCAAAAAGCGCCGCTCATCCACGAAACCACACCCGCCGAGCGTCCGCCGGAGATTGCGGTACGTCCCGACGAACTAGGTCCGACTGACCCAGTTGTAGAAGCAGAAACACCCACAGAGGAAGTGCTCAAACCGCCGCAAGCGACGGTCACGAACAAGGTCGTGGTGCGTGATGGTGCTGTGCACGAAGGCGAACTCATGCCTTCCGACGATTGCGAAGTTCTGCTCTTGCGCCCACACGCAGGCGGGCCGCCAGAGCGCTTGGATTCCGAAACTGTCGTCAGCATCGACGGCCGCACTTTCACAGCCGACTTCAGCGCCATCTACAAGGCTCGCGCTGCGAGAGCTCGGAATCCGACAGCACTGCGCGAACTCATGCGCTGGTGCGACGAGCACAAGTTGGTGGCGGAGCAGCGACAGAGCGCGGAAGCCCTCACGCGCTTGCAACCCGATGCGCATGACGCGTGGGCAGTGCTCGGGCGATGCCGAGTGCGTGGGGAGCTTCTGGATCTGGCCGCTGTGCGCAAGCTTGGTCTACTCGATGCCAAGGACCGCTTGTTAGGTCCGCCAGATGCTTGTCGCGCAGTGACGGCGCTCTACCTCGATCTGCTTCAGCGGCCCCCCATGCCAGAAGAGCTGAGCGATGCCTTGCATGTCACCGAGGACGTCGCGCTCGCTGCGATTCTGGGAAGCACCGAGTGCGCGCGAGCGCGCCTTGCGCAACTCGCGGAGCCGCTTGGCATTGGCGACCCGCCGGCAGAATTGGTGGCTGACCTGGCCAACGGTGCGCTCAGCACATCCGCAGCCATGCACAGACTTGCAGAAGCCGCCGTTGCTGCGAGTGCCGACAAGCAAGCCACGGCGGTGGCGTTGCTACGCATGTATCTGCCAGCGCCCCAATGCGACGACGCCGATCTGCGCATCGCTGCGGCGCGCATGTTGGGCGGCGAACGCGTCGCACTGTTCGGCGATCGTGGCGCCTCCTCCTCGGACCTCTTGGGCATCCTTGCGAGACAGCCCGGCTTCTTCCGACGGCTGGTCGAATCCGAAGCGCGCCGCTGCCTCGGCAGCAGTCTCGATGCCGACAGCACGCGCAAGGCCATTTTTCGCGTCGCCGCTGATCCGAGTGCTTTGGCTGCTCTCCGACGCGAATGGATTTCCTCGCCGCTGCGCAAAAACAGCGCAGTGCGCGTGATGTCAGCGGAGCAAGCCGCTGCAAGCACGATCGTGTACGGCCTCGAACGCTTGCCCGCCACAGGCGAAGCAGCGAAGCTCGCGAGCGAACTGCACGCTATCGCTGGCGAAGGCAGTGCCACACTGTTGGCGCTGCTCCTCCCCTTACACGTTCCGCCTGACGAAACTGCATGGAATGATTTCCTCAAGCGTTGCCGCCAGCGCCCTGCAAGCGAAGCGGAACTGGCGCTATTCCGCGCCACACCAGCAGAGCAGCGCGCTGCGTTGGTCGCCGCAGTGCTGCACACGCAAGTCTCGGAAAGCTACGGCCCATGATTGCCCTCGATCGCAGACAAGCTCTTGGCGTAAGCGTCGCACTGCTCGCAGCACTGCTGTCGAAGACAACCAGTGCCACGCCCCGTCTCGTGTTGGTTGTCACTCAAGACACCACCCCGGAAGAACTGCAGCGCTTGCCAGCGTGGAAGGAACTCGCGGCTGTCGGCAGCAGCTATGCGACCGCCAAAGCTCCGGCCAGCGACCGCGTTGCTCAGCTGCACGCCTTGCTCTGTGGCACGGATGGTGTGGCGCAGTCTCTTGCAGAACTCGCGCTGCGTGCCGGACTGACTTGCCCACTGATCGCAGCGGGTCCTGTGGAAGAGCTCAACGAGATCGTGCCCGCGAACCTCGCGGCGCCGCGCTTCTCGAGTCAAGGCCTCAGCCGCACTTCACTGCGCGGTGGAATGCCAGCGAACCCGTCGTTCGAAGCGGCTTTGCGCAGCATGGGACGCTCGAGCGCAAGCGTGGCTGCGAGCCTCGCACTGCAAGGGCTCATCGCGAAGGGCATACAAGATCCCGGTGACGGCGCAGACAAATTGGTGTTCACAGCCACGCTCGCTGCAGACACCCTTTCACAACGCCTCGAAGCCCCGTTGAGCGTGCTTGTGCTGCAGGCGCCCGCTGAAGGGCGGCCGCAGTGGTTTGCCGGACTCAACCGAGGACTCGCTGCGTTCCATGCGCCAGGCCAAGGTGCTTCCGTGGTCATCGCGGGACTGCCGCGCGCCCTCGCTACCGACAGAGAACTGCCCCGCATGGCGCTCTTGTTCTCTGGTCCCGCCTTCAAGCGCCTAGGCGTCGTTCGCGCGGGTGGCAGCGCGCTCGATGTCGCACCAACGCTCGCGCATGCACTTGGCCTCAAACTCTCCGCAACACGTGGCAATGTCTTGCGCGCTGTCCTTGCCTGAGCATCATGCACCGCCATCGACGTGCTGCGATCATGAAGCCCACACTCACGACACTGCTGCTCTTGTTGCTCGCTACGAGTTGCGCCGACAGTGTGGCCCGCGGCCCTGACGCGAATTTGCCCGCAACCCGCGGTGTTTCTCCATCCGCCGAACCCCTGCTCAAAACGGCTCTGGAACGCATACGTCAGAACGCAAGTCCGACGCGTTGTCTTGCGCATTTGAAATCCATCAGCGCAAACAATCGCCTCGCTGGCAGCGCTGAATCACGGCTTGCGGCGCTGTACGTGCAGCAGCAGTTCCTGTTGCATGGCCTCAGCACACGCATCGAAGAACACGAAGTGCTGCTGCCTTGGCCGACAGAAGCGACTGTCGAGATGATCGCGCCGTTCGCTTGGAAAGCCACGCTTTCTGAGCAGACGCTTCCGGACGAGATCGACGCGCCGCAATCGGCGCTGCCGTTGCCGCTACTCGCGTTTTCTCCTGACACAGATGTCACTGGCCGTGTGGTCTATCTCAACCGTGGCCTTGAAGCGGACTACGCGGCGCTCGCGCCACTCAAGTTGAATCTGCGCGGGGCCATCGGCGTCGTGCGCTATGGCGGCAGCTATCGCGGCACCAAAGTGCGGCTCGCAGCAGAGCACGGACTGGCCGCGCTGTTGCTCTACTGTGATCCTCAAGATGACGGCTGGGTGCGCGGTGACGTGTGGCCACTCGGCCCCTGGCGTCCGCCACAGTCACTGCAACGCGGTTCCGCTCTCGATATCGGGACGATCATGGGCGATCCGCTCACGCCCGGCGTGGCAGCGCTGCCCGGTGCACAGCGTATCAATCTGCAAGAAGCGCCAGGCATTCCAGCCATCGCAGGAATCGCACTGAACGCCACCGATGCAGGCACCCTGCTCGCTGCTCTTGGCGGGCCGGCCGTTCCCGCGGGCTTCCAAGGCGCCTTGCCCTTCACCTACCACGTTGGTGGTGATGCCAAGGTCACGTTGCGACTGACGGCACGCTCAGACTGGCAAACACGCACCATTCAAAACGTGATCGCTGAAGTGCGCGGCACATTGGATCCACAGAGCAGCATCATGCTGTGCGCGCATCGCGACGCTTGGGGCCAAGGTGGTGCGGACAACGCTGCTGGAACGGCCACCCTGCTCGAATGCGCGGAGCTCATCGGACGCTTGAACACGCAAGGGTTGCGCCCAGCGCGCAGCATCACTTTTTGCTCTTTCGACGCCGAGGAGTTCGGCATCATCGGTAGTGCCGAATACGCAGAGGCGCACGAGCGCGCACTGCACGGCGGACAAGCGCTGTGCATCAACCTCGATGCCTGTGTCACTGGCCCCGAGTTCAGCGTCAGTGGCGCTCCTGAAACGGGCCATTTCGTGCGCACGGCGCTCGCGGGACGGAACGATGGAGCGACATGGAAACCACGCATGCAGGGCGGCGGCTCTGATTTCGCACCATTCTTGCAACGCTTCGGCACCCCAGCGCTCAGCGTGAATTCGGAAGGGCCTTACGGGGTTTATCACTCCGCCTACGACACCTATGCGTGGATGAAGCGCTTCGGTGATCCTGAAGGTCGCAACATGAGCGCCGTGGCTTGCGCCAGTGCATGCATCGCTTGGGCCGCAGCAGATTCGACGTTGCTTGCCGTCGATGTGTTGGCCCACGCCGATTGGATCGCAACCGAAGTGCGCAGCGTGAGCACGGGCTTGAGTGCTGCAGAGCAGACGGAACTCCAAACCGCCGTCGCTGTACTGCAAAGCGCGGCAACGGTGCTGGCCGCGCGCATCGCGAGCGCCTCGGCCAGCGACCCAGACCCCACACGCCTCATCGGAGCCAACCGATTATTGGCGACTCTGCCGCGTGCCCTGCTGCAAACGGACATGGAGGCTGGCCGCCCTGGCTATCGCCATGTCCTCGTTGGAGTGGATCCGGCTGACGGCTACAGCGCTCTCAGCCTGCCGACGCTACGTGCGGCGCAAAAGCTGGCCCCCGGACCAGCGCGGCAGCGTGCCGTCGAAATCGTGCTTCACACTTTGCAAAGAGCGGCTGCGGCGCAGCAACAAGCGGCGTTCGCTATCGAACGCGCACTGCGCTGATTTTCTTTGCGCCGCGCTCTAAACCACGAGCGCGCGCTGTTCTTCGCGCGACAACGAAAGCAACAGCGGTTCTGAACTCTTTTGCCGACGCACGAAATCATCCCGGCACTTCAATCCTTGCCAGCGCTCCTCGATCAGCACCTGTGCCACGGACCCGCCCAGGGATTCTCCCGGACCAAGCAACACCAGCGCCTCCGGTGCGTACTCACGCAAGATCACGCGCACAGAGTTAGTGAAATCGTAGGTCTGCGTGACTTGCGTCGCGAGGGTGTATTGCAGCAGCTCTTCGCGCTTCGACGTGCGCGGGCGGAAAACTGCTCCACGCCCATCCACCAAAGGAACGCGTGGTGCGGACCAGCAGAGCTTGGAGAATTGAAGCAACGCCTTGCGACTCGTGGGCTCCATGAGCGCTGTGTGAAACGCGCTATGACCCAGAAGTTGGAAGGGATAGTCGCGTTCGCCCGAACAACTCTTCGGCAACAGCGCCAGCAAATGCTTCACAGCGGCGTCGTCACCGGCCAAGATCATCGTGCCGCCGAGACGAATGCTGATCGCAGCAGTGTGACCTTCGCGCTGGACTTGTCGCAA
Organism: Planctomycetota bacterium; assembly: GCA_009691765.1. Lineage (GTDB taxonomy): Bacteria > Planctomycetota > SXUL01. Next base: position 221,649 of record SIAO01000004.1, read on the forward strand.
TGCTTGCTCGACCTGCGCAGCGTCTTCCACTGATGGACGCCATGCAGCGTCGCAGATGGGCACAACAACCTGCCCGCCCACCACGCCGGCGCTCTGAAACGAACCCATGCCATCAGCGAGGCTGAATGCCGCCGTGATGTCGAGGGCGCCAGAGACCGCCAAGGCGCTGTAAAAACCCATCGAATTGCCGCCGACCGCAAGCACTTCAAGGTCTGCGCGCAGAACTGCTGCGTCCATCAGCGTTCCTGCAAAAATCAGCGCCGCCGCGTTTTCACCTGCAAGGTGTTGCGCAGAAAAACGCTCCGCCGCATCCAAAGTGCTCACAGTCGTCTTGCGCGCAGCGGTACGCAGCGCATCACACTGCTGCAGCACGGCCTTCTGCCGCGCGTCCGCAGCGGCAAGACGCGCAAGACTTCCAAGTTCAGCGCGCGCATAGGAACCACGCCCAGGACAAATCAGCGCCACCCGCTTCACGCAACACCTCCGCGCGCCGCCGACACGAGGCGTAGTGCGGCTGTGAAGATCCCGTCTTCGCTGGGCAAAACGGTGTTGGCGGCCGGCCCAAGCGGCGTGTAGGTGTCCTCCGCACAAACGGTGAAAACACGCGGCATGTTCTCTTGCAACTCTTCGAGCAACACCGCAGCGACGGATTCATGCACGCCGCCACTGCGCCGACCCTCATCGACGATCAGCACACGCCCCGCGCGGCGCGCTTCCGCCACGATCGTGGCGCGGTCCAAAGGACGCAGCCAACGCAGATCCAACACACGCACGCTGCAACCACGTTCCTTGCGCAAGCGCCGTGCTGCCCGCAAGGACAGCCACACACCGTTGCCGTAGGTGATAACGCAGATGTCTGCTCCCTCGCCATCAGCGTGGACACGTGCTGAACCGATCGCCGCCGACTCGCCAGGAGCGGGATAGCTCGTCAACCACAAACCGTCACCGTCGGCGTAAAGGTCTTTGGTCATGTACAGCGCGATGGGCTCGAGGAACGCGACCACCGCACCGTTCACGCGCGCCGCAGCATGAGCGGTGCGCAGCATGAGGACGGCATCATCACCACGGCAAGGCAGCGCCACCACAAGACCGGGAATGTCACGCACCACCGCCGTGCTGCTGTCATTGTGAAAGTGCCCGCCAAAGCCCTTCTGGTATCCAAGCGCTGCGATGCGTACGACCATCGGATTGCGGAAGGCGCCCTTGCTGAAGAACTGCAACGAACATGCCTCTCCGCGCAACTGGTCTTCGGCGTTGTGCAAATACGCGAGGTACTGAATTTCCGGCATGGTCACGAAACCCAAATGCGCCGCGCCGACAGCAAGGCCGAGGATGCTCGTTTCATCGAGCAGCGTGTTGAACACGCGACCATCTCCGAAAGTCTCCGCGAGTCCGCTGGTGACGTGATACACGCCGCCTTTGCGGGCAACATCTTCGCCAAACAGCAACGTAGCCGGGTCTTTCAGCAGCACTTCGTGCAGCACTCGATTCAACTGCACCGCCAAATGTCGCGGGCGATCGCTCAGTTCAGGCAGCACCTCGCCCGCGGGCAATTGCGCGAGGCGCATGGCAGGCTCTGCCACGCGAGCAGCCTCTGCCGCAATCGCTGCGCTATCAAGCGGAGCCAGCGGTGCGATCACCTCTGCGGCGCTCATGAGCTTGGGACGGCTTGCAGCCTCACGCGCAGCAGCAGCCACGCGACGGCGCACAGATTCGTACTGCTCGCGTAGACCCGCAGGCGTGTCCAACCCGAGTGCAAGAATCATGCGCGCACTGGCCACCAAAGGATCCACCGCTTCTGTAGCTTCAATATCTGCACGCGTTCGGTACTCACTCTCTACATCGCTACCAGCGTGCCCGAGCAACCGCACCGTGCGCAAATGCAAGAACACAGGACGACGTCGCGTACGACAATGCTCGACCGCTTCCTGCGCCGCATCGAAAGCCGACTGCAAATCCAGTCCATCGCCGGCCACATAGTGGATGCCGGGATGCGCGCTCATGCGCTTTGCAATCCAACCTTGCGGCGTACGCACGCTGATGCCGATGCCGTTGTCTTCGCACACGAACAACAGTGGCAACGGCAAATGCTGATGCGCGCACCAAGCCGCTGTGTTGAACGAACCTTGCGCCACGTTGTGGTTGCTGCCGGCATCACCGAAATTGCAAAGCACGATGGAATCAACTGGGATCGGAAGTGGCAGGCCCAAAGCGCGCGCGCGTTCGATGCCGAAAGCGCAGCCAAGAGACTTGGGCAAATGCGAAGCAATGGTGCTGGTTTGCGGCGGCACCCACTGCGTTGGTGAACCGAAAACTTTGTGCCTACCGCCAGAGACGGGGTCGTCGCTCGAAGCCACCAACGAGAGCAACACATCGAAGATCGGTGTAGCGCCCGGTCGTTGACGCGCGCGCTCCACCATCAGTGCGCCACTGCGGTAATGCAAAAATGCAGGATCTGTCTCGCGCACGAGCCGCCCCAACACAACATTGCCTTCGTGCCCGCTGCTCCCGATTGTGTAGAAACCCTCGTTGCGACGCTTCAGTTCGCGCGCTTCAAGATCGAGGTGACGCGCCACAACCTGCGATTCGAAAAGTTCGAGCAACATGCGTCCCGTGAGCGAACTCGTGGGGGCGAGTGGAGCATCCAGTGCAGGCGCGGACCCACATGGCAAGGGCGTGCTCTCGAGCGCCGCGAGAAACGCTGCATCGAGAAGTTTGGAACGATCTACCGCCATGTCCGCGCAGGATAGCGAACCGGACGGAAATCTTCAGGTGCTTCCCCCACGGCTACGATGCGCGCGTACCTGGGAGCCGAAACGCATGAACCGCCCTGAGCGTATCCTCGTCACCGGCTGCAGCGCTGGCCTTGGCCACGCGCTCTGTCGTGAACTGCTGTCGCGCGGATGCCGCGTGGCGGGACTGAGTCGCCGTAGCGATTTGTGCGCCGATCTCGTCAGCGAGTTTCCAGGACGGTTCCACGCCATTGCGGTGGATGTCACTGCGGACGCCGCGTTGCAAACTGCCGTGGCGCTTGCAGTACAGCAGCTTGGCGGACTGGATGGCGTGGTGGCGAACGCTGGCATCGGCATTCCGGCAACCGTAGATTCCATGCGCATGGAGGATGTGCGCAGCATCATGGCGACCAACGTGGAAGGTGCCATCCACACTTTGCTGCTGGCCTTGCCGCATGTGCGCCAATCCAACGCACCAGTGTTGGCGGCCGTCACCAGTCTTGCTGGGTGGCGCGCTGGCCCGGGAGCTGCTCCCTATTGCGCCAGCAAAGCTGCGCTCAGCGCTTTCCTCGACTCGCTCCGCGCCGAACTCGCCCACGAGGGCATCACAGTTTTGGATATTGCGCCGGGTTTCGTGCGCACTCCGATGACCGCACGAAACACCTTTCACATGCCCTTCTTGATGGAAAGCGACGTGGCGGCGCGCCTCATGGCCGACGCTGTGCTGGCCCGGCGCTCGCACCTTGCCTTTCCGGGGCCCATGGCGGCTGTGGTGTGGTTGGCCAAGAGACTGCCCGATTGGCTCTTCGATTTGCTGGCGCGTCGAGTCGCGAAGAAGCTCCGTCGTGCAGGTTCGCTCGGCGTCGCCAAAGCTGCCAGCGCACGCCAGTAACCCTGAAATAATAGTGGTTTGCGCTCAAGTTGCTCCGCTGCGGAGTACTCTTGTGCGTGAACACTCCACGCGCACTTCTTTGCGTCCTTGTGCTTGGCAGTTCCTTTCTCTGCGCTCAGATGAGCGGACTGCGCACCATCAATCCTTCACTGCCCTCCGCGGGCACCAACTACGCCGATTTCGCCAGTGCGGTCGCTGCGCTGCAAAGCTCCGGTGTCAACGGTCCTGTTGTTTTCGAGGTCTATGACGACGCTGGTGCCTTCACAGCACCGATGACTTTCAACACCGTAAATGTCGTGTGGACGACAACCCTGCCTTCCATCGTTGCTGGCGCCAACGGCACGGCCGTGCTCGTGTTGGCGGACTGGGCTGGCTCTTCAGCACTCAACACTGTGACTTTCCGCGCCGCTGCAGGCGAACACCCAGTCCTCGATGCCAACGGCCAGAGCATGGGCATCTTCTGGAATGGCGCCGACCACACCAGTGTGGAGGGTTTGGAGATCCGCGGCGCCGTCTACGACGCCATCAGCATCTACTCCGAAGCGCAACACGGACAGGTGATCAACGCTTCAGTGCGCCGCTGCCGCATTCATGACTGCGGCGGTTCCGGCGTCGTGATCTACGGCAATCTGCCTCATCCGCAGAATGTTCTGCTCGAGAGCAACTTCTTCTGGAACTTGCAACAAACCAATGCGGGCGGCTTCAACACTCTTGCTCGCTTTGGCTATGTGAGCTGGCGCAGACAAAACGGCCTCATCATTCGCGGTAACACCTTTGCCGTCACGAGCGCCGCAGGCGGCCTCTTCGCAGTGCTGGGCTCAAACCCCGGCAGCTCGAATGAAACGGCCCCCATTTCGATCAGCGACAACATCGTCATCAAATACGCGGCTGCAAGCAGGCCGATTCTCACCCTCCAAGACATCGGCACGCAAAGCGGAATTCCGCAAGTGATGGATCACAACTGCTGGAACGATGCCACTGGTGCGCCGCTCGCGCACTCTGGCCCATCCGGCAACGTCGTGTCGCTCAACCTCAACGCATGGCGCAGTGTGTCGGCGCGCGAACTGCAATCCATGGATACAGATCCCCAGCTCATCGATCCAATCCAAGGCAATTTGCATGTCGCTGCAGGCTCCGCAGTCATCGGCGCAGGCACTTCCGGCAGTTCTGCCATGGACATCGATGGCGACGTGCGCGACTACGCGCCCGACATCGGAGCCGATGAAGTCACTCTCGGACAACTGCCCGCCGTGCAAGTCCTCGGCGCGGGCTCACTGAACTCCTCGGGTGCAGTGGCACTGCTGAGCTCACCGCAACTTCCAACGCTCGGCAACACGGGCTTTGCCATGGTGCTCGATCAAGCCCCGGCCAACACCAACGCATGGGTGTTCGCTTCAGTGGGAACCGCTGCACAACCCGTGACCATCGCCGCCGGCTGTCACGTGTGGTTGGAACTGCAAAGCATGATGATTCTCGTACAAGCAGGCGTCGCGCCACTCGGCCCCCTGCCCACGAGCGCGAGTGGCAGCACCGCGTTCACTTTGCCCTTGCCGCAGGACCCTGCGCTTGCTGGCCTCGTGCTCGGCATGCAAGCCGTCATGCTCGACAGCGGCGTCGCCAACGGCTTCGCGCTCAGCAACGCACTGCGCCTCACTCTGAACTGAAACCGCGTCAATGTACGATGCGGCCATGCAACTGGCTGTAATCGGACTCGGTGCCATGGGCGCTCCAATGGCGCGCAATCTCTTGAAAGCCGGGCACAGCGTGACGGTGTTTAATCGCACTGCTGCCAAAGCTGTGGACTTCGAAAAATTGGGTGCACGCTGCGCGGGCTCGCCACGTGCTGCCGCAGTGGGTTGCGAAATCCTGCTCGTGAACGTCAGCGACACGCCGGATGTGGAGGAAGTGCTGCTGCATCCCGAAACCGGTGCTGCTCTTGGCCTCGCGCAAGGGAGCTTGGTGATCGACTGCTCCAGCATTGCTCCCGGAACGACACGCAGCATCGCCGCGAAGCTCGCGTTGCAAGGCGTCGGCTACGTGGACGCACCTGTGAGCGGCGGCCCTGAAGGTGCCGAAAAAGCCACGCTCGCCATCATGTGCGGCGGTTCAGAGACAGACTTCGCGCGAGCACTGCCCATACTGAATCTCTTGGGTGCGCGAGTGGTGCGTGTCGGCCCCGTGGGTTGCGGACAAGTGGCGAAAGCCGTGAATCAAGTCGTCATTGCGGGCACTTACCAAGCCCTCGCAGAAGGCTTGGTCTTGGCTGCTAGTGCTGGTGCCGATCCGGCACAAGTCTTGCAAGCCATCAGCGCAGGAGCCGCACGCTCGTGGGTACTGGAAAATCGCGCCGGAAACATGCTTCGCGATCAGTACCCACCGGGTTTCCGACTGGCATTACATCGCAAAGACCTCCGCATTGCCCTCGGTGAAGCGCAAGCCGCAGGCGCTCACTTACCTCTCACGCAGCTTGTCGCAGCCGCCGAAGATCGCTTGCTGCAATCGGGCCATGGCGCTGAAGACATGTCCGTGCTTGCGCGGCAAGTGCGCGAAGATGCACACATCCCTCCCGGTCCCTTCCCGAGCACCCAAACATGATGAACAGCCGCATGAACCGACGCACTTTTCTCGGGACCACGGCCGTGGCCGCAGCGCTCGCTGCTTGCGCAAACAATCCGAGCAAGGAACACGTGGAATCCAACGCTCCGCTTTATCGCATTTCGCTCGCGGAATGGTCTTTGCACCGCACCTTGTTCAAGAAAGACATCACCAATCTCGATTTCCCCTTGGTCGCACGCCGCGACTACGGCATCGATGCCGTTGAGTACGTGAATGCGTTCTTCAAAGACAAGGCCAGCGATACGGCCTACCTCGCGGACTTGCGCAGCCGCGCTGAAGGCGAAGGCGTGAAGTCGCTCTTGATCATGATTGATGGCGAAGGCGATCTCGGCGCGCCCGACGAAAGCGCACGCGTCCACGCCGTCGCGCAGCACACGCGTTGGCTGGAAGCTGCCAAGGCTCTCGGCTGCCACAGTATTCGCGTCAACGCCAACTCACGCGGATCGCGTGAGGAGCAAGAGCGCCTGCTCGCAGACGGCTTTGCAAAACTAATGCTCAACGCCACGGCACTAGAAATGAATGTCATCGTGGAGAACCACGGCGGGCTCTCCTCCGACGGAGATTTCCTGGCTGGCGTCATGCGTCGCGTAGGACACCCGCGTTTCGGCACATTGCCGGATTTTGGAAACTTCAACATCGCCAAGGACGTGGAATACGACCGTTATCTCGGCGTCTCCGAGCTGATGCCGTTTGCGAAAGCGGTGAGTGCCAAGTCCTACGACTTCGATGCGCAAGGCAACGAAACCCGTATCGACTATCTGCGCATGCTGCGCATCGTGACGGCGTCCTATCATGGACATGTGGGCATCGAATACGAAGGCGACAGACTGTCCGAACCCGAGGGCATCCGCGCCACCAAAACGCTCCTCGAACGCGTGCGCACGCAACTGTCGTCTTGAACGCACGCTCTGTTTGCTTGCGCTATGCGGCCTGAACGCCTGCACTCTCGTCTTGGATCGTCAAGACGATTTACCTCTCATCTGTGGCACGGCGTTGCAGCACCGCGAAGGCTACGAACTCGAATGGAGCGCGTTCGGGCTCATCCTTGATCTGCGCGCGAGCTCGCCTGCGTTGCTCCTTGGAACGCGCACGGAACGCCTGCGCAGGGCAGCGTCGTCTGTGTGCATCGCCCGGGAGGATTGCGGCCTTGCATTGGCACCTGACGCGCTGCGTCTCGGCCTCACTCGCACCGCACTCCACCTGCGCAAGGAGGCTGACGATGCTCTGGAAACTACTGCCCGCATTTCTGCTGCTGGGCTGCACCACGGATGTCTTGTTCATCGATGAGGCGCACTACGGACTCGCTGCACGCATCTCCCCCGGCGGCGTGCCCCTCAGCTTGAGCGCCGGCGCACAACGCAACGTGAGCACCTGGTTGCCCGCCGAAGCGGCGGACACGCCCTGCAATGACGGCGCGCTCAGCAGCCTATACGCGCATTGCAGCGGCAACCTCGGTTTCAACGACCCAGTGCGCTTGCGCCATACCATTGCCACGGGTGCGGCTGCGGAACAACTCGCCGCATTGCACGGAACAGCGCTGCGCGGAGGTCAGCAATGAGCGCCTCACCTTCGCTTGCGGGTCGTCATGGACCACCGTCGCAACTTTGGCGCCTGCGTGATGCCCTCGCCGCCGCCGCATTGTTGCAATTCGTCGCCTGCGCTTTGCCCGATGCAGCGTGTTTCAGTGAGCATGTATCCGTAGGGCTGGTGCTCGCCGCGGGCGAGAGCGTATCCAAGCCCCTCGACCTTTCACTGGGAGCACGCCGCGCCGCGCTAGTGCGTGTCCCACAGCGCAGCAGTGGACCACGCAAAGGCCAAACAGGTGAGTTTCTCTCGGTGCTCGAGATCACCGCCGAACCGCAGGCGCAGGATAGCGAGGTGCTGGCGCTGAATAGCGTGATCATCAGTGGCAGGGCTGCGCGCATTGCGGCGTTGTCTGCATCCGAGCGCAGCTCGCTGCGCGCTGAAGGCTTGCGGCTTGGTGCCCCTGGTTCAGCACTCTGCGAGGCCAGCACCCCATCACCCGCCAAACTTGACGCTGCTGCAGCACCGCGCCAACATTCGGACGCTTCAAAGGAGCAGCGAGGACGCTGTCTCGTCCAATGCGACCTGCGACCAAGGAAAAGTCCACTTCGGCAGCACGCAGAGCTTCAACCGCTTCCAAAGCCGTCTGTGGCGTCGGCGGCAATTCGAGTTGCCCTCGCGTCACACTGGTGGCGAGTTCCTCGAGCAAATTGCGCTCCGTTGGCCCAAGCCGGCTTAGACCGGCGAGACTCAATGCCCCCTGCTGGAATTCTGGTGCGAGGTACCACTGCGGCTCGATGACGCGCCGCGTAGTCGCCTGCTCTGACAACACATTTCCTAACTTGAATGCTGACGCGGCCGCAAGTTCATTCGGCCAGAATGATTCCGCGCGCCTCTTCGAGCGTCGTGATGCCCCTGTTGACTAACTCGATGGCGCAATCGGTGAGCGTGTGCATTCCCTCACGCTTACCGATCTGGCCCACCTGCACTTCGGTTCCACCTTCGGTGATGGCGCGTTTCATCTCTTTGGATTTGACGGCCATCACTTCGAAGACGGGATTACGCCCGCGATAACCGCTGCCGCCACATTGTTCGCAACCACGCCCGCGACTCAGACGCTCCACAGACGAGAGAATGCTTTGATCGAGGTCGCTGCGTTGCAGTGCCGCCAGATCCACATCCTCACGACAATTGACGCAGATGCGCCGCACAAGACGCTGCGCCACGACGAGCTTCACTGCTGAAGCCACGAGGTAAGGCTCGATCCCCATATCGACCAAGCGCACCACAGTGCTGGGCGCGTCGTTGGTGTGCAGCGTGCTGAGCACGAGGTGTCCAGTGAGTGCTGCTTTCACAGCGATGCTCGCTGTTTCGTAGTCGCGCATTTCACCGACGAGAATGATGTCAGGGTCTTGACGCAAGAACGAACGCAGCGCCACCTCGAAAGTCAGCCCCGTCTGGTGACGCACATGCACCTGTGTCAATCCGGCGAGCGTGTATTCCACCGGGTCTTCAGCCGTGACGATATTCACATTCGGCTGATTCAGCTGACTGAGGATGGTGTAGAGCGTTGTGGTCTTGCCGCTGCCGGTGGGGCCAGTGACCAAGATCATGCCGCACGGATTGGCAATGGCCTCGCGGACCAACTCGAGAGCGCGCCCTTCGAGTCCAAGTTCATCCACTGAACCCTTGAGGTCGCCGGTACCTAGCACGCGCATGACGATTTTCTCGCCATGGATCCCGGGCAATGAAGACACGCGGAAGTCCACGGCGTTCTTCTCATCCAGCGCCAACTTGATGCCGCCGTCTTGAGGCACGCGCCGTTCAGCAATGTCCATGCTCGACATGATTTTGATGCATGAAGAAAGCGTGGCACGCATATCTTTGGCAAGCCGGATCACTTCTTGCATCTCGCCGTCCACGCGGAAACGCACGCGCAGGGAATCTTCCATAGGCTCGATGTGAATATCGCTGGCGCGCATGCGCAGTGCCTTCAGCAACAGTCCATGCACGAGGCGAACCACGGGTGCGTCCAGTTCGCGAATTTCAAGTTTAGGGAGATTGCGCGGATCGGCATCCGGAACTTCTGGAGTCGGCGCGGCTTCTTCAGCAGCGCGTTTCAAAATCTGATCCAGCTCTTTCAGCGCAGGCCCCGGGATCGCGGAGGCTGCAGCTTTAGTGCTCTGCTTCGCATAAAGCGTCGTGCGCGCGGCAATGATGGCTTTCGGACCGGCAATGGTGAAGCGCACGGAGCAACCCGTCGCTCGCGCGATGCGGTCCTGCATGGGCTCGTTCGCGGGATCGCTGGTGGCGACAATCAACAAAGCACCTTCGCGACGCAATGGCAAAGTGCCCGTACTCTTGCTCAACGCTTCAGGAAAGGTCTTCAGGATCTCGCGGTCGAGTGTCAGACCTTCAAGGTTTGCTGCTTCGAGAGAAAACCGCTTGGCAATGGCTTGAACGAGATCTTTCTCGGCCACCATGCGCTTGTCGATCAACACTGTGCAGAGAGATTCTCCCCCAACAGCACGCGCTTCCGCGAGCTGCTCAGCGCGGATGACGCCGGCCGCGAGCAGATGTTCTCCAATGTCCAAAGTATGACGCTTCCCGTGTGGACTCTGCGTGCATTCGCAGCATCCGCAGTGTCTATCGACAGCGCACTATCATCCCGAAAGACATGCCACTGCGCATCTTCAGCGTTTGCGCACGATGCGACGCGCAATGGCTTTTTGCTCTGCGCGCAACTTGCTACGGCGCTCGAACCGCTTCATGGCAATGAAACCGCGCCGATCACCGATGCGACGCAGCGCTTCGGCCGCACGCGGTCGCAAGAAAACGCTGCCGAGTAGCCCAATCAACGCGGGCACCGCTTCAGCACAACGCGCAAGGCCAAGTGCTTCACATGCAGTTTGGCGCACGGATAGGTCGCCGAAGGTCAGTGCATCCAACATGCGCGCACGCACGCTCTCATGAGTCGGTGTGAATCCCGTGAGCGCTTCCAGCGTTGCGAGCTGCACTTCAACATCCGCTTCGAGACTCACTGCCAACAGTCCTTCAACAGCGCCACCATCCCCGAGCGACGCGAGGCGCATCGCTGCCGCACGCTTGGCCGATGCGAAGTTCGAATGCAACGCACCCAAGAGGGCCTCAAGGTCTTGGCTTCGCGGATCGCGCTCGAGAGTTTCGCGTGCCCACACCACCGTGCGGCCGCGGCACTCCAAAGTCAGGCGTAGTAGGGGCACGAGTGCTGCTGCATCTTTGGCCTCCACGAGCCCACGCGCCACAACTTCCAACAAGTCGCGATCGTGGGTCGATACCAGTGAAGCCAATGCAGCGCGGCGCTGTTCCACGGGATAGAGCATCAAGCAAGCACCCACTTCGCGACGCAAGCGTCGCACGACAGACTTGCCGAGAGCCGCCAATCCAACGAGAGCAGGCTGGTGATTCCGTTTGGCCAAGTGCCGCGCCACCGCCACCACGCCGTCCAACTCGCGCGTGCGCGTCAAGTCCGTCAGCGTCGCTCCAAACTCGAGGAGTTCAGCGGCTGCTTCTTCGAGCATGGTGGATGCAATGCCACGCCGTGCGGCTTCCATGAGCGCGGGGAGCTTCTGGCCATCTGGCCCATGCAACGCGAGGCGCAGCAGAATCTGATCGCTTGCTGGATGGTGCAACAGCGCCTCAAGCGCGTGGGTCTTGACAGCCTCATCGCGATCGCAGAGTGCAGCATCGAGACACGCTTGCAGCTCTGGGCTGCCGCGTTGCGCCATGGCTTTCAGTGCCGCCAATCTCTCTTCTGCATCGTTCGCGCTGCATGACTGCCCCAGCAACGCATCGCCGCTGGGGCCGCGTGTCGCGCCGAGGGCCTCGACACATGCACTGCGTAAAGTTGGTGGGCCCAGTTCGTAAAGCTGAACGAACGGCGCTTCGTCGCCAGTGGCGTGGGCACGCAAAGATTGCAGTGCGGCCCGCGACACGCTTTCGCCGCCAGCAAGGCCTGCGGAGAGCAGTGCGCTGCGGACTTCCGGTTGAGTGTGATTCGCAAGCACGCTGGCGGCCAGTTCGCGCAACGACTCACCACAGCGTGGCGAGAGCAGCGCCACAAGCCCTTGTGCATTCATGCACGACAAGACTCCGAGGGCCGTACTGCGCGGCAATTGCAACAACTGCGTTGCATCGAGTGCGACGATTGATAGTAGAGCGGCCCTGCCGCGGCGCGCAATGGCGGCGACAGGATCGCGTGAGGCACGCAGCAAGAGCGGCAACGTGCTTTCGCCATCGAATCCGGCGAGCGAGCGAATGACGGCCGATCGAACCACAGGATTGTGGTGTGCGAGCAACGCCACCAAAACTTTGCGATGGCAATCCCTGCTCCACGCTTCACGTGGCTCCGTGAAACCCAAAGCGACAGACGCAGCAACACCGACACACGCTTGCTCGAAGGCGCGCCAAGCATCTTCATGCCCCTGTTCCACGAAACGATGGAGCAGTGCGTCCACTTGCACCGCCGGTGTGGCCGCGTCCATGGCGAGAGCCAGGGCTTCGTCAGGATCCTGCGGTAGCGATTCAGAAAGCCGCCCCGCCGTATGCGTTAGAACCCTACTCATGAAGAGAACCAGTGTCCCTACATCGGCAGGAATCGGCTTGTGCGTGGCGTTTGTGCTCTTCGCAAGCTGCGCTGATGTGCCGCCCCTCACAGATGGGCCCTTCGTAGGCCATGTGGATTCGAGGTCCATCCATGTGTACGCACGAGCTGCGCAGTTAGGCGTGATCCAAGCAGCCCTCGCCAGTGAGGGCCTCACGCGCACCCTCAGCGCCAATGCCGAAGCAGCCAACGACGCCATGGTCCATTTTCGTTTCGAAGATCTGGAACCCGAACGGGACTACTCACTCTGCATTTCCTCTGCCGACGGTAGCCAAACCGCCGCACGCTCCATTCGCACACCGAGTGCGACCGCCACAAGCCAAACGCTCGCGTTCGCATCCTGTGCGCACGACCTGCACTATCCGCATCAAGCCATTTGGCAGCGCCTGCAAGAAGCTCGTATCGACGGCCTCGTACTGCTCGGCGACACGCCCTACATCGACTCCACGGTGCTGAGCACGCAACGTGCGCGGCGCAGAGCGTTCCATCGCGTGCCGGAATTGGCCACGCTGCTTGCACGCGTGCCAGTGTGGACCACATGGGACGATCACGACTTTGGCAAAAATGACGTAGATGGCCGGCTTAAAGGCAAAGAGTTTTCGCGACAAGCCTTGCTGGAGTGGAGTGCATTGGCCACGGCTGGCAACGGCACGGCTGGCATCTACACCTCGCTGCGACGCGGTCCCTTGGAAGTGTTCCTGCTCGACACGCGCACGTTCTCCAACACAGAAAACGGCGCAGACGGTCTGCCGTCACTGCTGGGCGAGACGCAGTGGCGCTGGCTTCGCGCCGGCTTGTTGCAGTCTGATGCTCCTTTCAAGCTCATCGCGAGCAGCATGGTTTGGAATGGTGCTGTGCGTCCGTTGAAAACGGACATGTGGACGAATTGGCAGCATGAGCGCAATCGACTGTGGTCTTTCATCGGAAGCGAAGGCATCGAAGGCGTGGTGCTGCTTTCCGGTGATGTGCATCGCACGCGTGTGTTCGCGCATTCCTGTGAAGCGCTGAGCGGCTACCGCCTGCACGAGTTCGTCACTTCGCCAGCAGCGAACAATGTGCATGAAGCCGCCAAGCAGCCGCATCCGGATCTTTTGTTCGATGTTGGTGTGAACGAAGCTGCACTCATCGTCGAAGTAGACGCCGCAACACCTGACGGCCTAAGCGTGCGCTCCATAGGCGCCCGCGGCAACACGCTGCGCGAAGATCGTTTGAACACCTCGGATCTTGTGCGCGGTGCGGGCGAGCCGCTGCGCAGCGCATTCGTAGATGGTCAACGGCGCGTCGTGCGCGGCGGCGAGTTGCAGTTGCTTGTGGACACACACGCCTTTGCGTCGATCACCGCGCTTTACTCACCTGGTCGACGCAATCTTCTCGCGCAACATTGGAGTGTTGGGCGCGACGTAGTTGCTGCAACGGAACGCGAAGAAGTCGCATGGAGTTCCGGATCTTTGCGCTGGAGCGCCGCTGGACCATGGACGGTTGTCCTCGTGGAACAACACGTCGGCAACGGCGCGCAGGACGCACCAGTCTTGCCGCCATTGCAGTTGGCCCTCGAGAACAGCCACAGTGTGATCACGCCGGCAGCACTCACGGTCTGCGGCGAACTCCGCGGACGAAAAGTGGGATTGAGCATTCTCGCTCTGAACGATGCACGCGTTCTGCCAGCACCACTGCTCCGAGACGGCGCCATCCACTTCCCCAAGGTCCAAGCGGCCACATCTTCAGCAGACACAAGCACGCAGCGGTACGTGTGCTATGCACTGGTGCTGCACAGCCGTATTCCCACGGCCAGCGAGTTTGCAGCGTTGCTCGCACACTGAAGGACCGTCAGTAGTGAACCGCGCGGCGGTCTTCCGTTGACACATTTCCATCGGCGACGTTGTGCTCAGCGCCATGTGAGCGTGGCTGGCTGACGATAGAGAGCCGCCAACTTGTCACACGCAGCGGGATCGGGAGCAACACTGTCAAACACGACGAGCCGCCAGCGCAAGACGCGCATAGCCGCAGCATCCAGCTCAAGTTCCGGCATGAAACCGAGGCGTCCATAGGCACGCGCAGACAACACGCTCTCTGGATTGCTTGGGTGATTGATGAGCAGAAATGCCATGGTCTTGCCACCAATCGAAAAACTCTCACAGCACCAATCTGCACCCGTGTGCAAGTCGTTGCCAAGAGCCTTGGCGCCCGCTGTGAGCAGCACTCTGGTCGTGGCCTCATGCTCCGCGACTTCGTCAGCAGCACGCACATGCAGTCCCGCGTGGTGCGCGTCGCCATGCAAACTCACAGACCCTTGGAGGGAGCGCAACCCCACCGCGATGTCGAGCGCACGGGCTTCACCGCAGCGAAAGGCTGTCAGCACGCGCAGCTCCTGCACCAGAGGCGTTCCGTCAGCGAGACACCATTCGTTCTCCAGAGCAAAGCGCGCCCCCGCAGCGCCAAACACTTCAAGGTCTTCCCGAAAGCGCTTGTGACGAATGCTGACACCGTCTTTGCCGTGCCAGAAATCGAGAGTCTTGCCCGCGTGACGGACATCGTTCCATCCCAAGAACAACCCGCGATGATGCGAGTGCTTGCCTCCGGCTCCCTTGGTGAGACGCGCGACGCCGTCGGCAGCAAAAAGGTGTTCGAACGCCTTGAATGTCTCTTCCAAATGCGCGGGATCGAATCTGGTGGCGCTGCGCAAGAAAAGCTTGTCGTTCCAGCGCACTTCGCGCTCGCCGTCCACGCTGCTGCAACTCCATCGCGGAGTTTCAGCCTCCTCACTCGGAACGAGAGTCACTTCAGCATCACTCGGCTGCAATGGGCCAGCGAGGATCGCAAACCGCACCCCCTCTTCGCCGGGCGCACCGGCGGGCAATCGCAGCGCCGGCCATGGCACCGTTTCACCACAACGCCACGCCGCTGCTACGCCACCTCCGTGCTGCAGCGTCAGCAACGTTGACGCCGAGAGGCCTGCTTTCGCCGTGAGGACCAACGTCTGCGCACTGCACACAGACACAACGAGCAACAACACAAGGAGGCGCATGGCCCGCATGCTACTCTCGCGCCGCGTGCTGCGTTCAGGTCTGCTGCTGCTGCTTCTCGCCACCATGCTGTACGCGCAGCGCGGCGACCAAGCTGGTGAAGTGCAGGCGTCCTTGCCTGCGGAACTGCGTCTACCGGCGCCACCTATCCTCACCCCTTCGCAGGCGTTGGCCGCTCTGCATGTGGAAGCAGGCTTTCGCGTCGAACTCTTCGCTGCCGAACCCCTTGTCGTCGCTCCCGTCGCGCTTCGGTTCGATGAGTTCGGACGCCTTTGGGTTGTAGAGATGCGCGGCTACATGCCTGATGTAGATGGTCGCGGCGAAGACGACGCGACGGGCTGCATCGCTGTCCTCGAAGACACCGACGGTGATGGCCGCGCCGACAAGCGCACAGTGTTCGCTGATGACCTCGTCTTGCCGCGCGCGCTCGCCCTCGTGGATGGCGGCGTGTTGGTCTTGGAGCCTCCGTGGTTGCGCTTCTACGCAGAC
This sequence comes from Planctomycetota bacterium, assembly GCA_009691765.1. Classification (GTDB taxonomy): domain Bacteria; phylum Planctomycetota; genus SXUL01. The sequence goes on from SIAO01000004.1 coordinate 237,567, forward strand.
GCTGACGGCGATCTTGATTACGAAAAGGACAGCATCGTGATGGCCGGCTTTGGTGGACGCCATAACCCGGAACACGCGCCCAACGCTTTGGTGCCAGGCCTCGACAACTGGTTGCACTGGGCGAATCACCCATTTCGGATGCGCTGGACTGACGGGCGTCTGCAACTCGAACCGAGCCTCTCTACAGGTCAATGGGGCGCAGCGCAAGACGATTTGGGCAGGCTCTTCTTCAACAGCAACAGCGATCAACTGCGCGCCAGTTTGATCCCAGCGCATCTTGCGGTGCGCAATGCAGCAGCACGCACTCCCGGAATCGCGGACCTCCGCGTCGCTGAAGACCAACATGTCTTTCCGGCGCGCATCACTCCTGGCATCAACCGTGGCTATCAGCCGGGAATGTTGCGTGAAGGGCGACTCGACCGTTTCACAGGCGCGTGCAGCCCCTTCATCCATCGTGGTGCGACATTTCCAGTGACACACAGAGGCAACGCCTATGTCTGCGAGCCATGCGCCCACTTGCTGCGCCGCAATGTGCTCGAAGATCGCGGGGGCCTCCTGCACGCAACCAATGGCACGCCGGGAAGCGAATTTCTGAAGAGCACCGATGAACGCTTTCGGCCTGTTGCTCTCGCTGAAGGGCTCGACGGCGCGCTTTATGTCGCCGACATGGCGCGTGGCGTGATCCAACACCGCATGTTCGTCACCAGTTTCTTGCGCCAGCAGATCGTGGACCGGCGCCTCGAACAACCCACTGACCTCGGGCGCATCTGGCGGGTGGTGCCTACAAAACCAGAGAATGTGTCCGTGCCACGCCTAGGAAAACGCTCGACCGAGGAGCTGGTGGCATTGCTAACTCACCCAGGTGGAGCCGTGCGCGACACCGCGCAACGCTTGCTCGTGCAACGCGGTTCGCTCGAATGCGCGCCGGCACTCACCCAACTCGCGAACCAAGCAGGAGCGCCACTCCCACGTCTCCACGCGCTCCGAACACTCGAAGGTCTGCATGCACTGACGGCGGCAACCGTGCTGCAACTCTGCGCAACCGAAGACGCGCTTGTGCGCGCGGAAGCGGTACTCTTGCTGCCACGCTGCGCACAAGACTGCGATGCTGCTGCGTTGCGCACCTTGATTACAGCGCTCATGCACGACGACGTAGTTCGTGTTCAACAACACACGGCGCTCATGCTAGGAGCCCTTCCGCAAGCAACCAGCGCTCTAGCACTGCGCACTCTCTTCTGTGCAAAGACTGGCGCCACGCTGCGCGAATTGGCGTTGACGGGGCTCGCAGGCCGCGAAGCACAGCTTGCGAGCGAATACGCCCAAGCAGGTGTTGAGAGCGATGGAATCAACGAACTTGTGCGTTGTGTCGTTGCCGGACGCGGAGCGAGCGGCATCACACACCTGTTGGAAAGCGGCGCCAACTCCTCCGAACAGGCTCGCTTGGTTCTCTTGCGCGCGTTGGAGCGTGCTTGCGCCGAAGTGAAGCCGCGACGACCGATTCTGTTGTCGCAAGCACCACCAGTTCAGCTCCTGCACCACATCGCTGCAGACTCCGCGCTACTAGCTGCGGTGCAATGGATTGGCCGCGAAGGGGGACCAGCGTTACCTCCTGGGCTTGATGCTCGTGGTGCCGCATTGCGCGAGCAAGGTGCAACTCTGTACCAACAGCACTGTGCACCTTGCCATCAACAAGATGGTCGCGGCATGGAAGGCGTCGCGGCCTCGCTGCACACTTCGACACGCGTCACGGCGGATCCGGAACTCGTGGCGCGCATCTTGCTGCACGGATTCAGCAGCGGAACGATTGAACGCCAACCTTTCGGAACCGAGATGCCTGCGTTTGCACGACTCGGCGACGAAGAGCTCGCAGCCATCCTCACTTTCACTCGACGCTCCTTTGGTCACGCTGAGAGCGCTGTGATGCCGACCACGTTGGCTGAGGTGCGTCGCCAAGAAGGTGCGCGCAAACTCCCGTGGACAGCCGGCGAGTTGGACATCAAGATTCCCCCGCGATGAAACCCGAATCCACCAAAGGTCGTGGCGCCGCGTTGACCGCTGCAATCCTCGGCTGGCTCTTTGACGGCCTCGAAATGGGCCTGTTTCCGTTGGTCGCGGGGCCTGCATTGCAAGAACTCGCTGGTCCGGACCGTGCGGCTCAAGATGCGTGGAAGGGTGCGATCTACGCTGGGTTTCTTCTCGGCGCCGCTTGCGGCGGCTTGTACTTCGGCTGGCTCGCTGACCGCATCGGGCGCGTGCGTGCACTCACTTGGAGCATCCTCGCGTACGCGCTGTGCAGTGGCCTCTCTGCGTTCGCAACGGAACCGTGGCACCTCTTTGGATTGCGCTCGCTAGCTTCTGTCGGCATGGGAGGCGAATGGGCCGTGGGTGTGGCTCTGGTGCGCGAAGTGTTCCCTCGCGGACGCGAAGCGCTGCTCGCTGCGTGCATTGGCGCTGCGGCCAATGTCGGCATCCTTTTGACAGCGCTGCTCGGCTTGTGGCTCGGCCATGTCTCCGGCGCCATGCGCGATGTTCTCTCTCATGTTCTCACTCCTCAACAAGTCTCGTTTTTCATGGGCGCAGACAACTCGGGTTGGCGCCTCCTGTTTCTTGTGGGCGCTCTGCCTGCATTGATGACGTTTTTCATACGCCGCCATGTGCCTGAATCACAACGCTGGAAAGAGGCCGCGGCGACGGAGCCACGACCTCGTGTCACAGAGATATTCTCGCCGCAGCTTCGCCGTAGCACGTGGCTCGCGACCGCGTTTGGAACCATCGCTCTCGTCGGCATGTGGTGCTCGGTGCAGTGGGTGCCTTCGTGGGTGAATTCGTTTGCGAGCGGTGATGCCGCCGCACGCCACACGGCACGCGCCACCGCCTACCTCTACTGCGCCGTCGGATTCGTCGTCGGCAGTTTCGGCGCACCTTTCCTTGCGCAACGTTGCGGACGACGGCTGAGTTTTCTCATCATCTCGCTCGGTTCCTTGCTGAGTTGCGCGTGGTTGTTCCGCGGACCGGCCCAGTTCGACGCGCTCTTCTGTCTGCGTTGCGCACTCGCCGGAACTTTCAGTGCCGCGTTTTTCGGATGGCTTCCGCTCGCATTGCCGGAGCTCTTCCCCACGCGCTTGCGCGCCACAGGGCAAGGCTTCGCTTTCAATGCGGGACGCATCGTTGCAGCGGGTGGCACGCTGCTGTCAGGCTCACTCGTCGCATCCTTCGGCGGCGACTACGGACGCATGGGCGCATGGATGAGCCTCGTCTACGCCGTCGGCCTCGTGCTGGCTTTTCAGTGTCGCGAGGCTCAGGACCTTCCCGACTAACGCTGCGCTGCGATTGCCTGCTGTGGTTGGTCTTCATTCGCCGAGGCAAGAGTGAGCGCGGGCGGAGCACGGACCAAGTCGACCGAGCAAGGCCGTTCGAGGCATCCGAGCCGGCCTGCGAGGCGACTTGGGCGTGCGCAGCCCGCGCGAACCACCGCCCACGCGAACCACCGCCCGCACTCAACGGGGTGGCTGGGGCAAGAACCAGATGTTCTTGAAGCGCATCGCGCCAGTGACAGGACGCAGGCGCAAGCCTTCGTTGGAATCTGATTCAACAGGCTTTTGCAACGCAACATGGGTTTGGATGGGCACACCATTCAACGACACTGTCACGCGACGCTGTCCTTCGTGGTCGTGGCGCAGTACGAAGTCCAAGCTCTGCCAGCCTGCGCGCCCGCTCAACAGCACTTCAGCCGCGTTGGAGATGGACGCGCCAGATACCGCTTCAGCACCAACAGACTGGAACTCCAGATGCAGCGTGCCGTCACCACGGGCCTCGCTGCAATGCACGCCACCACCACTTGCTGCAAGCGTGCCCGTCTCGCGCGTGGATGACCACGGATGCAGCGAACCATCCGCGCACAACCAATTCGCCGACACTTCAGCGCTCAACAACAACTTCGCACCGAGTGGCGTTGATTGCGTCTGCGCAAGACTTGCTGCCCAACGCAATCCTCCAAGCAAATGTCCACGAAAGCGCTCGTCTTTCCACACTTCTGGCCGATGTCCGAGGGCTGTGTAGAAAACACGGCCCTTCCCCCACGCACGGCACCACGACAGAGCATGATCGTTCGGAGCACGACGGCCGAGCTTGATGTCCACCGAAGCCGGATCGAGGCGCAGCAACACGCTGAGGTCAGCGCGCAAGAAATCGCGATGCTGATAAATCTCATCGTGAATGCGGAATGATGGCGCGAGGCCTTGCGTAGCTGGATGAGCCGCGTCTTCCACGCACACTGCAACTTCTTGATGCCAAGGATGTCCATCGAAACGCCCGCCCAACATGCGCCCGAACTCAGGCCACTCATAGAACGTGTCCGTTGCGCAGTGGATCCCTACGAATCCGCCGCCAGCGTTGATGAAAGCCAGCAACGCTTCGCGGTTTGCGGCACTGATTGGCAATTCTCCCGTTGTGTAGAAAGCAACGACGCTGCAAGTGCGCAACATTTCTGGATTGATGTCACTGCAATCTTGGGTGCAGCGCACTTGAAAGGAAGAACCGGCAAGAGCCGCCATTTCAACCTCAGCGAGAGCAAGCCCCATCGGCGGTCGCTTCACCACTTCATGCACGAAGCCCGCCGAGTGCGTGAGGAAAAGGACTTGAGGTTTGCGCTCAGGAGACGTCTCTTGTGCATGGGCGAAACTCAGCGCCAGCAACCAACAAGCCAAGAAGCGCATGGGCATCATGTTCCTTCCTCAACCGCAGCCTTCAGCGCCCGGACAGTTTTCTCGTCGAGTGCATGGGGGGTGGTGTTGCGCCGCTCAGGGCCCCAGATGGCATTGGGGAAATGTGCGTCTTGCTCGTTGCGAGGCACCACATGCCAGTGCAAGTGTGGCGTGACGTTGCCGAGGCTCGCGAGGTTGACCTTTGCGGGGTGCAGCACGCGTCTCACTGCGCTCTCTGTGCGCAAGACTGCCGCGAAAAACTCGCGCCGCGCGGCTGGCTCAAGATCCGTCATCTCGCGCACATGCTCATTCCAAATCACGCGGCACAAGCCCGGATAGAGCGGTTCGTCGCGCGCAAGCACGATGCGCCACGCGACACCACGCAACAGTACGGTGCCGCCATCCTGCAAACACATCACGCAAGCATGAGTCACAAAACCTCCTTGAACCGCGGTTAGGACCGCGCGCCACGCCATGGTGACCACAAGCACGCATCGAAGCGCAGTTGCAAGTCGGCCGTCTCGCGGCGTGGCGGCTACCATGGTGCCATGCTTGCGCAGGTCGAAATAGAGATTGCTGTGGATGCTCCCGTGGCGGCCGCGCTGCATGAACTTGGGGTTTTGCGCATGGAATTGTGCGCAGATCTTGCCTGCGACGGATTGACCCCGAGTCGCGATATGCTCCAGCAAACGCGACGCGCGTTTCCGGGGCATCTTGCAGTGCTCGTGCGCAGAACACCGCATTCGTTCCTAGCGAAGGGGCAAGGCCTTGCCGACCTTGTGGCCGACATCCTCATGGCCAAGGAACTCGGCGCCGATTCCATCGTGGCGGGCGTGTTGCGTGCAGACAGCAGCATCGATGAGGAAGCGACGCTGTGTCTTATTGCTGCGGCGGCGCCGTGCACCTTCACATTTCATCGCGCCTTCGATCGACTCGCCGACCTAACCGCAGGGTACCGCCTGCTGCGCGACTTGCAGGTGAACAGAATCCTCACATCTGGCGGAGCTTCTACAGCGTTGCTCGGCCTTCCCGTACTGCGCACCCTAGGCTCCATCGCCCTCAACGAAGGCGGCCCGACGCTGATGGCAGGTGGTGGGATCCGCGCTGCAGCGGCAATGCAAGTAGCTCAAGTTCCAGGGGTTGTGGCAATACACCGCAGCGGCATGCTCGCAGGCGCGTTAGACGCCGAAGGCATCCGTCGGACTCTCGAAGCTGTCGCACGAGCATGAATGTCAGCAGATTCTTGCCCAACGCAAGTTTTCTTCACTTGCACATGAGGACTCCGTTGAAGTAACCTACCAGTTGTCGCTCACGATTCGTGGTTTCTGAGTACATCCCAGATTCAGACCGGCTGCGGCGTGATGCATGTGATTGTTGTATCCCCTTCAACTTCAACGGAGTCTCGCACGTGCGTAAAGCCCTATTGCTCTCTTTTGCGCTGGCCTTGATCGCTTCGGCGAGCACGGCTCAGATCACACTGTTCAATCAAGCCAGCAGTGCACCCAACCCGTTCGTGCAAACCATCGGCAACTTCATCTCGGTGGATACCGCGGTGTCGGTGGTTGGTGGCGCTTCCTTGCTACGCGGCAATACCCCATCCAACACGGCGTACATTCCCACTGGCTGGGCCACCAACAGTGGTGGCTTGGGGTTCACGATTCAATTCTGGATCCGCCGCGCGACGACTTCCACTGGGAACGCAGACTACATCTTCGGTGACAACACATGTATCGCGCCTACCACGTCAGGTGCGAGTGGCGGTGCGTTCCGCTGCTTCAGCGGCGGTATAGCTGGCATCGGCAAGATGGTGATTCGCGGCGTTTGCAACCAAGCGATTACGGCAGGGATCCCTTTAGTGATCAACACTTGGACGCACGTAGCATTGGTGCATGTCCCCAACGTTGGCGTAACTCCTGGCACCATCAGTTGGGTTATCAATGGAGTGAATGACATCACCGTTGCCCAAACCACTGCCGTGGGTGGTGTGACTTGGAGTGGCACCAACTTGTCGATCTTAGGCTACATTGGTTCTTCAGCCGCTGATCCGATAATGAATATGGATGAGATCCGCGTCTACAGCTTCCCGCGCACTGTGGCTGACATCGCTGCAGATATGGGCATGGCGGCTACAGGCTTCGCCCCGTCCGGTCAGAGCAACATCCCTGACAAGGTTTATCTCGATGGCGATGGTTCCGTACAACCACACATCTGCACCGTGGGCATCAACAGCGACGCCATGGGTACAGGCCAACGCATCGCGACCGGCGGCACCACGATGAATTGGAACGGCACTTCATCGGCCATGATGACTGGTATTCCCGCGTCGTGCTTGATCAATATCGTCGGACCCTCGATCGGCCTGCCAGCCACCAATCCCTATGTCAACTCGTATCGGCCACCGGCACCTATGCTGTTCCCGTTTATGACTCCCGGCATCGCAGGGCTCGACCTGGGTCACGGCTATAGCTTGCCTGGATACCCGGCAGCTGTGCTTTGGCCGGACGGCCTCGGACTCGGAGGGATTCCGGGTCTTGCAATGCTAGTAGTGCCATTGCCGCACCTGTACAACATCACCTCACCATCGACCTTCACCTTGCCCGGCGGGCTGTTCCAGCATGGTGATTCCATCGAGATGCAGTGGATTGC
>SIAO01000008.1 GCA_009691765.1 Planctomycetota bacterium
AGCGACCGTGGTTGGCACAGGTTGCGGGAGCACTTCGCCACCTCCCACTCTGGCGGCTTCCGCACCGCAGCTCGGCCAGGTGGCTACAATTTCGGTGTCGAATGCCACACCCTTGACGTCTGGCATGCTCTATGTCGGTTTGCTGGCTCAGACGCCTCTGGTATTTGTGCCTGGTTGCGTGCTGTACCTGGACCTTGGGTCCATCCAACCGTTACTGCCCTTCACGACGAACAGCCTTGGCTCCTGGAGTACTGCGGTGAGCATTCCTTGCGACCCGGCATTGGCCTGCCAGCAGCTCGCGTTGCAAGCGGTCGTGATCCCGAGCGGCTCGCCTATTGGCTTGGATTTGACAAATGCCGTGCTCGTGATGTTTGGATACTAAAACCGCCAGCGTCGCGTTAGCTATATAGGGTCCCAACACCATCGGTGCAGAAACCTAGGGTAAGAAATCGGTGCTAAGCACATTGTGCTGCCGCCCGTGGGGTCAGTCGCGATAACCCAACTTGTTGGGACGACGAGGACTCCACGGCGAGCGCTCGAATGATGGTCTATAGCTTCTTCGCGAACTGCTAATTCGGTCGCGAAAACCTTGACCAGCCGGCTTCGATGGCCGCCGCAATGATCTGAGACACGATCGTCACCTTCGACTCGGGAAGATGAAAACGGCCCCGAAGGGTCGCGGGCCGTAGATGATCACCGAAGTCCGCCGGTGCCCGACCCAGAACTCCGGGGCCGGCAGCTGACACGGCTCGGCCGCGCTGACGACCTTGTCGATGCCACTGCTCTTCTCCTCGCAGATTCCCATCCTGCGCGTCAGGTCCGCTAAGCGTTCGTTCCGCGACTGGTAGCCGTCGATGAATCGCTCGACGGAGACGACGGGAGCCCCCAGATTCGAGACCTCCACCCGGTCGCTGTAGATCTCGATCATCACGGAAGCACCGCCGATCGTGAAGTCCTGATGGATGAGTGCGTTGGCGACCACCTCCCGGATCGCGATGTCCGGGAAATCGCCGCGCCGTTTCGCAAGCAGGACGGCGCCGAGGCATCGCACGGAGAAGAGGCCGTTCGCTTCATCGACGAACCGTTCGGCGACCAACCCGTCGGCGACCATCGTCGGCACGCTGCACATTTTAATAAATCAACGCGGTCGCGGCATGAAACGCAGGCTGGCGCTGTTGATGCAGTAGCGCAGCCCTGTTGGCTTGGGGCCGTCATCGAACACGTGCCCAAGATGACTGTCGCAACGCGTGCAGGTGACTTCAGTGCGAACCATGCCGTGCGTGGTGTCGCGCGTTTCTGTGATGCGCCCAGCCGCCACGGGCTGAAAGAAACTCGGCCACCCGCAACCAGCATCGAACTTCGCATCGGAGACAAACAGCTCTGCCCCACAACCAATGCAGGAGTAGAGCCCAAGGTCTTTGGTGTTCCAGTACGCGCCAGTGAACGGCCGCTCTGTACCCTTGGTACGAGCGACTTCGTACTGCACTGCTGTGAGGAGCGCGCGCCACTCAGCCTCCGTTCGCGTGATCTTGTTCGGTTCCACGGCGTTGCTCTCCTGACGCTTTGGCGCTGGCTCCGGGCGGCTCTCGACACCGCCACACGCTGCGAGCAAGCATCCTGAAAAAACGAGCACGGATATGCGTCTCACGGCTGCCGATCATAGCCCGGCGCGCTCACCGCAGCTTCACAGATACTGGTCGCTCCGGCACAATCCACCGCGCGTGCACACTGCTCTGTTCATCACATGTCTTGCTGACCAACTGCGCCCCTCCATAGGCGTGGCCACAGTCCGCATACTGCGGCGCCTCGGGCTGAAACCAGAGTTTCCGGCGGCCCAAGGCTGCTGCGGCCAGCCCGCTTGGAACCTTGGCCACGTGAATGAGGCCAAAGTCGAAGCGCAGCGGATGTTGAATGTGTTCCGCGACTATGACGCCGTCGTCACCCCATCCGGTTCTTGTGCCGCCATGGTGCAGCACTACAGCACGGTCTTTGGCAAAGACGACGCCCTCACGCAGGAGGCGCACATTCTCGCTGCGAAGACATACGAACTCTCGGCCTTCATCGTGAATCGGCTTGGTGTGAAGAACTTGCCTGGCTGCTTCCCACACAGAGTCACTTGGCATGCTTCATGCCACGGAACGCGCTTGGCCGATGTGCGTTCGGAACCACTGCAATTGCTTTCCGGCCTCGAAGGCCTCGAACTGGTCCCCTTGCCGCGCGCTGAAGACTGCTGCGGATTCGGCGGCGCCTTCTGCGTGAAGTTTCCAGAAGTGAGCGCTGCCATGGGTCGAGAGAAGTGCTCGCATGTCAGCAGCACACGCGCCAATGTCCTTGCAGGCAACGACGCGGGTTGCTTGCTGCATTTGCAAGGATTGCTGTCACGTGACGGCACGCCGACGCGAGTGCTGCATCTAGCTGAACTTCTCGAAGAAGCCGCCACGGGGCGTGCTGCATGTTGAGCCCCGAAGGGAACTTCGCCGAACGCTCAAGCGGGGCCGTCACTGACGACAAACTGCGCAAAGCCGTTCGCAAGACCGTAGATCGTCTGCGCGACCTGCGCCGAGCTGATGAACTTCCGGATCCCAAAACATTGGAACGACGCGCCAAAGCACAAGCCGTGCGCGAGCATTCGGTGGCGGAACTCCCGCAATTGCTCGCACAGTTCACGGAGAACTGCGAGCGCCGCGGTGGACATGTGCATCGCGCCACTGATGCCCACGAAGCGTGCAGCATCGCTCTCTCTATCTTGCGCTCGCACGGCGCGCAGCGCGTAGTGAAATCCAAATCCATGGTCACGGAGGAAATCGGCCTCAACGAAGCCTTGGAGCACGCGGGCCTCGAAGTGACGGAAACCGACCTCGGCGAGTGGATCATTCAGCTTGCTGGAGAGAAGCCGTCGCACATCATTTTGCCTGCGATTCACAAGACACGCCACGATGTGCAGGCGCTGTTCGAAGCTGAGAGCGGCATGACCCTCTCGTCAGACACCGCACGGTTGTGCGCGCATGCGCGCGTGCGCCTGCGCGAGAAGTTTTTGCAAGCAGATGCCGGCGTTAGCGGCGTCAATTTCGCAGTTGCCGCCACGGGCAGCATCGCGTTGTTCACCAACGAAGGCAACGGACGACTGGTCACGACCTTGCCACGCGTGCACATCGCGTTCCTCGGCATGGAGCGCATCGTTCTTGATCTCGATTCGCTGGCAGCTATGGCCGAAGTGCTGCCGCGCTCTGCGACAGGCCAGAAACTCACCAGTTACTTCAGCATCATCACGGGACCACGGCGCGCAGATGAGGTGGACGGGCCTGATCATCTCCATGTCATCGTGGTCGACAACGGTCGCAGTGCTGTGTGGAAAGACCCAGAGTTTCGCGATGTGTTGCGCTGCATCCGCTGCGCGGCGTGCCTGAATGTGTGCCCCGTGTATGCGCAAGTTGGCGGCCATTCCTACGGCGGTACTTATCCCGGCCCGATTGGAGCTGTGCTCACGCCACTCTTGCGCCCCGAAGAACGCAGTGCCAACGAGTTGGCCGAAGCCAGCACACTCTGCGCAGCGTGTACCGAGGCTTGCCCTGTTGGCATACCGCTGCACGAAATGTTGGTGCGCTTGCGTGCGCGCGAACAAAAAGAGCATCCGCGCCGCCTGGAACGCCTTGCGCTCCGAGTGGCCTTCCGTCTCTTGCGCTCACCGCGAGCGGCTGTCATTCCCAGAGTCTTGCGCCTTGCTGCATCCGGCACCGGCACGGCCCTACTCTTGAAGAAACTCGTGCCGCCGCTCGAACGCTGGCAACGCGCTCGCTCCCTGCCGCCCGCCCCCGCACGCACTTTCCGCGCCTTGTGGCAGGAGCTCGAAATGGAAGAGCACCATGCGCACTGACTCACTGCGAAACTCACAACTCGCAGAGCAGTTCAGCGCAGCGCTACGCGCCGTGGGTGGAGAAGTGCGCATGGCTCGCGATGCAATCGCAGCTCAAGAGCACCTCAACGCCGTGCTCGCAGAAAGCGGTGTGCAGCACTTGGTGCATCATGCCGTTGACACACTTGCGCCACTCTCGCCGCATGAACTCGGCGCTGGCATTTCTGCGCATGGACCGCGCGGATTGTCCCGTATCGATCACCGCGATCTGTGCGCAAGCGCTGATGCGGGCCTCACTGGCGCTCTCGTTGGCATTGCCGCCACTGGCACCTTGGTCTTGGCCGCTGGACGAGACACACCGCGGTCCACCAGCTTGCTGCCGCCACTGCACATTGCCTTGTTGCACAGCCAGCGCATCGTTCCCGACCTTGCCTCGTCGCTCCGCCTCTTCTCCGCAAACGCGCTGCCTTCGCAACTTGTGCACATCACAGGGCCAAGTCGCACTGGTGACATCGAGCACGATCTCACGACGGGTGTGCACGGCCCTGCACGACTTCTTGTGATCTTGCTGGATCCAAACTCGGAGAGCTCTGCATGAACCCGCGGCAACTGGAAGGGAAACACGCGCTCATCACTGGTGCTGGCAGCGGCATCGGCGCGGCAACGGCTCGCGCTTTCGCAGCACAAGGCGCTGCTGTGGCCTTGTTGGATTTGGATTTTGCTGCCGTCGAAACTGTTGCACGCAGCATCACGGCACTTGGCGCCAAAGCCGTAGCCTTCGCCTGCGATGTTGGTGATGCCGCCTCTGTTGCTGCAGCGGTGGATGCGGCCATAGAATGGAGCGGGCGTTTGCACATCCTCGTGAACAACGCCGGCATCGCGCATGTGGGCACCGCGCTTGACACCACCGAAGCCGACCTCGATCGCGTCTACCGCGTGAATGTGAAAGGAGTGCAGCACTGCACGCAGCGCGTGTTGCCGCACCTCATTGCGCATGGCGGCGGTTGCATCTTGAACATGTGCAGCATCGCTGCCCTCATCGGCATCGAAGCGCGCCTTGCCTACTCCATGTCCAAGGGCGCTGTGCTTGCCATGACACGCAGCGTTGCCGTGGACTTCATGGCGCACGGCGTGCGTTGCAACTGCATCTGCCCAGCCCGCGTGCACACACCCTTCGTAGATGGCTTCATCAAAGCCACCTATCCCGGCCGTGAAGCCGAGATGTTTGCAAAGCTCTCCGCCTACCAGCCCATGGGACGCATGGGCACGCCAGAAGAAGTGGCCGCCATGGCGGTGTACCTTGCCTCCGACGCCGCAGGATTCATCACCGGCCAAGCGTTTCCGATAGATGGTGGTGTGTTGGTGCGCTGAAAGGAACAGCTGCGATGAAATTGCTCCGGTTCGGGCCTGTGGGACAAGAAGCACCCGGGCTGCAACTCGCAGAGAACCGACGCATTGATGCGCGCGGGTTCGGTTCAGATTGGAACGAGGAGTTTTTTGCGAACGACGGCCTTGAGCGCCTCGCACACTGGGCTGCGACTCACGCGGCTGCTGCGCCGACACTCGCTCCCGAAACGCGCCTCGGAGCTTGCATCGCGCGGCCGTCAAAAATCATCTGCATCGGGTTGAACTATCGCGATCATGCTGCGGAGACTCATGCCAAGCTGCCCGTCGAGCCCGTGATCTTCTTCAAGTCCACCACGGCATTGTGCGGACCCGACGACCCTGTGGTGATTCCTCTCGGCGGCACCAAACTCGACTGGGAAGTGGAATTGGCCGTCGTGATGGGTCGTACTGCGCGGCACGTCAACGAGTCCGACGCGCTGGCACATGTGGCCGGGTATTGCTTGCACAACGACTACTCCGAACGCGCCTTCCAACTGGAACACTGTGGCCAATGGGTGAAAGGCAAGAGCTGCGATACCTTCGCGCCGCTCGGCCCGTTCCTCGCCACTCGTGATGAAGTGCCAGACCCACAAGCGCTCGAATTGTGGTTGCGCGTGAATGGCGTGGAACAGCAGCGCTCCAACACGCGCGAGATGTCCTTCGGTGTCGCAAGCCTCGTGTCTTACATTTCACATTTCATGACTTTGCTGCCCGGCGATGTCATCAGCACGGGCACTCCTGCAGGTGTGGGCCTCGCGAAGGACCCACCGCAATACTTGCAAGCTGGAGATCTTGTGGAACTGGGCATCGACAAACTTGGCCGATCGCAGCAACGCGTTGTGCCGCACCCGGACATGCGCTGAAAGCGCAGAGAGCAACACCGATGAGCATGATCATCCAAGATGTGAAGACCATTCTGCTGCGCGTGCCGCTACAGCAACGCACCATCACCGATTCGCAAAGCAGTGTGACTCATGTGGAGTTCATGCAAGTCGTGTTGCGCACGACCGATGGCCTCACCGGCTACGGCATGAACTGGAGCTACACACCGGGGCTGAAAGCAGCGCAGACGGCGGTCGATGAGAACTACACGCCACTACTGATCGGCGCAGACGCTTTGGATCGCCGCGAATTGGTGCGGCGCATGTTTTTCTCGAACCACTTCATTGGTCGCGTGGGCGCAACACGCGTCGGCATCGCCGCCGTTGAGTTCGCCTTATGGGATCTCGCCTGCAAGGCTGTGAACTTGCCGTTGTGGAAACTGCTCGGCCCAGCGCGAAACAGCGTGAAAGCCTACAGCACCGACGGCGGTTGGTTGAGTTGGAGCACGGAAGATCTCGTACGCGACGCCACGCGCCTCGTCGAACGCGGCTTCGACGCCGTGAAATTGAAACTGGGGCTGCCTGACCCGCTGGATGACCTCGCGCGCATTGCGGCCGTACGCAAAGCCGTGGGCCCGAAGATCAAGATCATGACCGACGTGAACTGCGCTTGGACGTTAGCCACTGCGCTGCGCATCGCACCAAGACTCGCGGAATACGACATCACTTGGCTCGAAGAACCAATGCTGCCGGAAGATGTGCGTGGGCACGCTACGTTGCAGCGCGCCATCACCACGCCCATAGCCGTCGGCGAAACGCTTTACACGCTGCAGAGTTTTCGCGACTACATCGCTGATGGCGCATGTTGCTTCGTGCAGGCGGATGCCACCAAACTCCTCGGCATCGATGAGTGGTTGCAAGTGGCAGCGTTGGCGGCTGCGTGGAATTTGCCACTGGTGCCGCACACCAACGTGCAACAGAAACTGCATGTGCAACTGGCCGCAGTCACCCCCAACGCCTTGATGGTTGAGAACTGCTACGAATCGCTGAACGACATGTGGGTAGAGCCTATCCATGTGAAGAACGGCCATTACACGCTGCCGCAAGAGCCCGGCTGTGGTTTGCAAATCCGCGACGCCGTCATCCGGGAGCACCGCATTGGCTGAACAGAGTGCGAGCGAACTGCGCAGTGTTCGGCGCATCGATGCGCATCAGCATTTCTGGATGCACTCACCCAAGGTTCACACTTGGATGACGCGCGTACCCGGCATGGAACCGCTCATGCGCGACTTCTTGCCGCGAGACCTCGCGCCCCTCTTGCGCGGCAGCATGATCGATGGCTGCGTCGCCGTGCAAGCCGCTTCGACGCTGCATGAAACTCGCTGGTTGCTCGATCTCGCCGGTGCGAATGATTTCATCCTCGGAGTGGTGGGTTGGGCCGATCTCTGTACTCCTGGATTCCTTGATGAGCTCGCCACATTGCCGGGGCGTCAACGCTTAAAGGGCCTGCGCCATCTCGTGGAAGATGAAACGGATCCACAGTTTCTGTTGCGCCCGGATTTTGTTGCGGGCATTGCACAATTGGAGAATGCAGGATTGGTCTACGACCTGCTTGTGCGCGCAGATCAGTTGCTGGCCGCGCTGGAATTGGTCGCACGCTTCCCGCAGCAGGCGTTTGTACTGGATCACTGCGGCAAACCGCCCGTGCGTCGTGGCTCATTAGAACCATGGGCTTCGCAATTGCGCGCGCTCGCACACCACCAGAATGTGAGTTGCAAGCTGAGCGGCCTCGTCACCGAAGCCGATTGGCTGCGCTGGGAGGAGCGCGACATCGCGCCTTTTGTCGCTGTCGTTATAGAGGCGTTTGGCCCACAGCGCTTGATGCTCGGATCAGACTGGCCCGTGTGCACCTTGGCAGCGCCCTACGGACGCGTGTTTCACTTGTTGGAGCCGCAACTTCATCAACTGAGCTTCTCCGAGCGCGTCGCCATCCGCGGTGGCACCGCCGCGCGTGTTTATTCGATTTAATTTCGCGCATCATTCATCCCGGACACATTCTTTGCTGAAACGTCGGAACGGCGCGGACCCGCACGCCCCATCAGCCTTCGATAAGGGCAAGGAGTTTTCATGCGCAAGGGCGTCAAAATCGTAATCTGTCTATCGTTCTGCTTTGTTGCTGCATTGCCGGCACAAGTGACTCTGGATTCCAGCATGCTGCGCTAATGGCGCGGTCAATCTGGCAGCCACAGGACCCGCAGGATCGCTGTTGTGGCTGCTCGCTGACTCAGTTTCAGGTCCAACGGTTCTGGGATCTCAAGTCTTCGGCGTCGGGCTCTCGCCGGCGTTGGTGGTTGTGGAATCACCGGTGCCGTTCGACCCTGCAGGTGGCATGACCGCGAGCTTCACGCTCGACGCTACGGTCCTCGCAGGCACGCCTTTCTCGTTGCAATTGGTGACCATCGACCCCACGGGTCCTGGTGACGGCATCACTCTAAGCAACAGCGTGCATCGCGTGGTGCATCCGCGCGCCATCGCCGGGCTCGGTGCTTCGGGCTATGCGAGCGGTGCCAATCCCAGCTTCCTCGGTGACAACGAAGTGACCAACGTCGCTTTGGGTATGACCTTCCAGTACTACGGCGTAGATTTCACAAGTCTCATGGTGGATTCCAACGGGCTCATCACCTTTGGCAGCAGCGCCGTCAGTGATCCGTTGGCCTCTTGCGCAGGACTCACGGCGAAGAGCGCGAGCATCGTAGTGCTGTGGGCAGACCTCGACCCCAGCGTGCTCATGCCCGCGGGCGACCAGCGCAACCGCATCCAATTGGATTGCGATGCCGGCGTCCAATGCCGCCTCACCTGGAACCAAGTGCAACGCCCCGGTGACGCAGCAGAAAGCACCGCGTCAATCACCCTTTGGAGCGACGGAAGCATCGTGCTGGAGTGGGCCGCCGTGAGCGGGCCCATCACTGTCGGAATGAACGCCTTCGGCGGTACCGGACTCGCTTTGGTGGACATCTCTGCGGCCAGCGGTGGTGCTCTGCCGAGCTATGCGGGTTTCGCGGAGCATTTCGTTAGCGCAGCTGCCTTCGATCTCAGCGGGAGCATCCTCACGCTGTGACCAGATGGACTCGGCGGATACTTGACGCGCCTCAACTGAACGCGGCATGACAGGGCGGCGTTGCCAAGCCACGCCGCCCTTCTGCCGTGCCTGCGAGGGCGTACGATCTTCGCTCGCGTTTGCGCTGAATGGTCAGCGTGACGCGCGCCACTACCTATGAAGAAGATCCGCGTTAGCACCCCACTCGTAGACATCGATGGTGACGAGATGACCCGCATCATCTGGGCGCTGATCAAGAACAAGCTGATCCTGCCCTACCTCGAAGTGGACCTACGCACTTTCGACTTGGGCATCGAGAACCGCGACCTGACCAGCGACCAAGTCACCACGGATTCCGCTCTCGCCATTCAGAAATACGGCGTAGGCGTGAAGTGCGCCACCATCACACCGGATGAAGCGCGCGTAAAAGAGTTTGGCCTGAAGGAGATGTGGAAGTCGCCCAACGGGACGATCCGCAACATCCTCGGCGGGACTGTGTTCCGCGAACCGATCATTTGCAGCAATGTCCCGCGGCTCGTGCCTGGCTGGACAAAGCCCATCATCATCGGTCGCCATGCCTTCGGCGATCAGTATCGCGCAACAGACTTCAGAGTCCCTGGCCCCGGCAAACTCACCATGACGTTTACGCCGGCCGATGGCAGCGCGCCGCAGTCCTATGAAGTGTTCAACTTCAAGAGCTCTGGTGTGGCCATGGGCATGTACAACTTGGACGATTCCATCCGTGGTTTCGCTCGCGCTTGCCTCGCGTATGGGCTCTCGCGCAATTACCCCGTTTACCTGAGCACCAAGAACACCATTTTGAAGCGCTACGATGGACGCTTCAAAGATCTCTTCGCCGAGGTCTATCAAGCAGAGTTCGCTTCGCGCTTTGAAGCGGCCAAACTCGTGTACGAGCATCGCCTCATAGACGACATGGTGGCCGCGGCACTCAAGTGGGAAGGCGGGTTCGTTTGGGCCTGCAAGAACTATGACGGCGACGTGCAGAGCGACACCGTGGCTCAGGGCTTCGGTTCACTCGGGCTCATGACCAGCGTGCTCATGACTCCGGACGGCAAGACTATCGAAGCCGAAGCCGCGCACGGCACCGTGACGCGCCACTTTCGCGAACACCAAGCCGGACGTCCGACGTCCACCAATCCCATTGCGTCGATCTTTGCTTGGACCCAGGGTCTGAAGCACCGCGGGCGCATGGACGAGACACCCGATGTAGTGCGCTTCGCAGAGACGCTCGAAAAAGTCTGCGTCGACACCGTGGAAAGCGGCGCCATGACGAAGGACCTTTCGATCCTCATCAGCAAGAGCGCGCCGTGGCTCACCACCGAGCAGTTCTTGAGCGCGCTCGACACCAACCTCGCCAAACGACTTGGGTAGAATGCCGCTCGCAAGCGCAGCGGCACATGGGTGCCAACGCACTTCTCGGAGCTCGCATGACCTCAAGTAACCGTCGGGACTTTCTCGCCGCGACAGCAAGCGCTGCCGCGGCGCTTTCGTTGACACACCTGCCAAGCGCCAAGAGCTTCTCGGCAGCAACGCAGGACGCGATAGCGAAGCCCGCTGCCTTCAAGACACGCTTTGCCGTGAACGCCGAAATCTGGTGGGGCGGATTGCCGTTCATGGAGCGAGTGCGCAAGACCCACGAAGCGGGCTTCCCCGCCATCGAGTTTTGGCCATGGAAAGACAAACCGCTCGATGAGTTGGCGGCCTACTGCGAGAAGACTGGACTCGAAGTCGCGCAATTCACTGCTTGGGGTTTCGTGCCGGGCATGAACGACCCCGCCAATCACGACGCGTTCATCGCGGAACTGCAAGCGTCGTTAAAGGTGGCGACGCGCCTCAAGTGCCGCAAGATGACGGTCATTGCCGGGAACGATCGCAAAGGCGTCACGCAAAAAGAAATGCACGAGCACGTCATCACAGCGCTCAAGCGCGCGGCGCCCTTCGCGGAGGCGGCCAAAGTGATGCTGATCCTCGAACCCATGAACATCCGCAAGGACCACAAAGGGCATTGTCTCTACGGCAGCCCAGAACCTGTGCGCATCTGCCGCGAAGTGAATTCTCCGATGGTGAAGATCAACTGGGATCTCTATCACATGCAAATCAGCGAAGGTGATCTGTGTCGCCGCCTCGAGGAGGGCTACGACCAGATGGGCTACATTCAAGTCGCTGACAATCCAGGGCGCAACGAACCGGGCACAGGTGAAGTGAATTACGCCCGCGTGATGCGTGCGCTGCACGAACTGGGCTACCACGATTATGTGGGGCTCGAATGCTGGCCGCGAGAAGGCGAAGACAATGCCATCGAGCGCTTGCGCGTGGCCGACACCTGGTGACCGTTGCGATGACGCCACGGCGCGCCGTTTTTTTCACTGGGCTGGCGCTTGCGCTTTCTGTATGGATCGCGGCGTGGCATGGTGGCCTCAGCAATGAGTTTGGCAGCATATTTTTTGGTGCCAATGGAGCTGGATACGACTCGCGCATAGCCATCAACCTCGCGACGAAGCCGCTTGAGCTCACCCGCTTTGGTGCGCCATGGTTCGTGCTGGAAGCAGAGCAACCGTGGGTGCAGCACTACAGCAATCACCCGCCCGGATACATGCTGCTGCAAGGGGCGCTGTATGCCATCTTCGGCACGCAACCACTCGTGCTGAAACTCTTCGCGCTGTGTGTGCACGTGGGCACGGCTCTGTTACTCATGCTGTTTTTCCTTCCGCATCGACCTGGCGCTGCCGCTGTCGCAGGTGTGCTGGCTGCAACATTGCACATCGCTGCACACTACGGCTTCATGTGTTCGGCTTTCGGAATCTGCACGCTCCTGCTCAGCGCATCACTGCTGCTCTGGTCACGGCACACGCAGCAAGGCGACAGAGCTTCATTACATTGGTTGTGTACGTTGGCCTTCTTCAACGCTTGGCTCGATTGGAACGGGCTCGTCGTGCTGCCGTGTTTTGTGGCAGCGGCGCTCTTGCAGCGGCGTCATGCACTCGCCAAGCTCTTGGCCCTCAGCTTGCTTGCGGCGGTTGTCGCTCTCGTCTTGCACTGCGCCTACGTGCTCGGCGGATTCGATGCCTTGTTGCACGAAGTGAGACGACTCGTTGGCACTGGAACGCAAGAAGCCCGCGGCGGCAACTCTGGCTGGTGGATCACGCTCGGCAATCACTGCCTTACGCAATTCGGTTGGGCTGCCCTCGGCCTAGCAGCCTTGGGGTTTGTGCAATCCACAGCCGGCATGCGCGCGCTGCTGCTCCTTGCGGTGGCACCTGGACTGTTGTTGGTGTTTGGACTGCAAGCGCACGCTGCCGTGCACGAGTACTGGATTCAACCCTTGTTGCCGGCCATCGTGTTGGCCGCAGCCTGCGGCGCAGAACGGTTCCTATGCAGCCAGCGCAAAATTGCGAGCCTCGCAGCCGCTGCGGGGATCACTCTCATTGCGCTCTACGGCCTCAGAGCAGCATCTACGTCGCTTGCTGTCTCGCTCACCCCGGATGGTGCGCAACAAATGGCGCGTGCCATCGAGCTGATCGCCGCTCCCGAAGATGTCGTGCTGCTGCCCTTCGACTATCATGAAACCGTGGGCGGCTACACCGACAGGCAAGTGATTGTGGGCGTTGACACGCTTGCAGAAGTGAACGACATCACTGCTGCGATCAAAGCGCGCCGGCCCACAGGGCGTGTGATTATGGTGTTGCCTTCACCGTGGAAAGACCCCGCCTTCGCAACTGCGCTGGAAATCCGCGCACCGTCCCGACCACACGGTGCGGCACGAGTGCATGTTCTGCTCACGCCACACTGAGCTCGGCGCTGCTCAGCGGAGCTCTTGCACTGCGAGATTGCGAAACTCCACCGCGTCGCCGTGACCACCAAAACCGATGTGGCCGGCCGTGCGTTCTAGGCCAGGGTGCTTCATATCGTGGAGTGGCTTCTCCACCTCGGCATCGAGAATCACCGTGCCGTTCAGAGTCACTGTGAGGTGCCGCCCCTTGAGTGTGATGACTTCGTGGTTCCACTCGCCAGTAGCACGCAAATAGCCGCGCGCCGCCGGCGCGAGGCCATAGGCTGAGCCGTGGAATTGCCAAGGCTGAAGCTGCGCGTATTTCGGATGCTCGCTGTCCAAGACCTGCACTTCGCAAAACCCTACATAGGCGCCATCGCCTTCACCTGGATAACGCAGCAAGACTCCGTTGTTGCCACCAGGGGGTAGTTTGAAATCGAAACGGAAACTGAAATCGGACCACGATTGCGTGGTCCACAGATTCCCGCCACTGCCTGATTTGCAGCGCACAATCCCACCGCTGGCTTCGTAACCATCTTTTGCACCTGCGAAGGCACTCAGCGTGGAATCGACAGGAATCTCTGTCCAGCCAGCGCCTTCGTGCGCGCGTAAGAACTCATCGGCTTGCGTTTCCGAAATGGAGCGCGCAGAGATGTTGCGGAAGCGGATCTCGCTGCCGTGAGTTTGCAGTTGCAACGGACCCGTGCGTGGCAGTGGCAGGGCTGGTTCGAAATAATTCTCCATGGGCACGCCATCTACGCTGAGTTGACCATTCAGCCACACCCAAGTGAGCGCCCCGATCTGCCTGATCTTCAACTGATTCCACTCACCGAAAGGGCGATCGGCTTTTATCAACGGGTCGCGCAGATGATGCTTGTTGTTCCACAAACCGCCGCTGCCCTTGTCCGCGCCCAAGTTCCACTTGCCGCCGGCTTCGGTGGTGTCCCAAATCTGCACTTGCGGGTTGGCGCGCACGTAGATGCCGCTGTCCGCCAAAGCCACCGTGCGGTATTCCAATTCGTATTCGGCATCGCCGAACGAATTGGTGCTGGTGAGATAGGCGCCGTTGCCGTCATTGACCAGCTCGCCGTTTCGCGCGCTCCAATGAGCGCGCACTTCCGCGTCGAAGGCAGCTTGCTTCTCGGCGCGCGCCGCTGCGTCCCATGTGGCTTCAATCTTCGGATCAAGATGCGGGCGCCCGCGCCAACCTGCGATGCCATGCCCCGAGGGCAAGCGCAGATTCGAATTCGCACACCCGACACAGAAGAGCGACAAAGCCAACAGCATCAAGTTTGATTTCATCACACGATTTCCTTTCCGCACAACGCGCCAAACCATATCCGATAGCGCTGCTATCGTCGCGGCCCATGCGCGCTTCACTGCTGCTACTTGCTCTGCTCGCGGGCCTCGCAGCCTGCACGGACGAAACGCCTAAGCAGGCGCTGCCACCACCACGCATCTGGAGCGGTGAGGACGTCACCATGCCGCTGCCGCAGTTGCAGGGGCCACTCGCACCTCTCGGCCCACGCGCACCGCAACGCATCGTCAGCCTCATCCCGAGTGCTACAGAATTGGTGTGCGTTCTTGGTCTTGAAGATCGCCTCGTAGGGCGCTCGCGTTGGTGCGACTCTCCCGAGTCTATACGGCAATTGCCTGATTTGGGTGGCCTCCAAGATTTTCAAGCAGAGCGCATCGCTGATCTCAAACCAGATTTGGTGCTGCTGTTCGACACCTTGCCGAGTTTGGAAAAGACTCTGAGCGAGGAGTTTCATATTCAATGTGTCACACCACGCACAGAACGTGAAGATCAAGTGTTTGACGGTTTGCGGACCAGCGCACATGCGCTTGATGCGGCAGCACGTGGCGAAGCACTGATTAGTGCTCTGCAACAACAGTTGCAGGAAGTTGAGCACCAAAATGCCTCAGGCCCGCACCCCACCGTGCTCGTGGTTCTCGACCGCAGTCCGCCCTTTGCCGCGTGTCCAGGCTCTTTTGTGGACTTGTTGGTGCGAGCCGCTGGGGGGCGCAACGCCGTACGCATACCACCGCTCGAACGCCCGTGGTGCGCTTTGTCTGCCGAGACCATCATCGACCTCGCGCCTGATGTCATCGTGGATCTCTCTATTGGCGAAGATGCCGACGATGCGCTGAAAGCCGGCGAAGCCTATTGGTCTACCTTTCCTACGCTGCCAGCAGTTCGCACTGGTCGGGTGCATCTCCTGAAAGCACCAGCGCTTGCGCGTCCCGGCCCACGCATCGTTGAGGCCGCGCGCCTACTGGCCCGCATCATCCACACTCAATAGCGCGTTGACAGAATCGTTCGCGCTGAAAACCAAGCGCAACAAATGCTGCTGCGGTAGGTTAGACAGGACACATGCGCAGCCTCTCACTCCTACTATTTTTGACGCTCGCACTTTCGGCCCAATCACCCGCTCCCGGGCTGCGCTTGTACGGCGGCAACAATTCGCTCGTCACCAACCTCGTCGACATCAATGGCGCCGTCGTGCACACATGGAACAGCGTTTACATGCCGGGGCAAGGCATGGAGATTCAAGCTGACGGCAGCCTCCTGCGTTCCGCGCGCATCACGGGCGGACCTGTTCTCGGCGGCGTCGGTGGGGCCGTGCAACGCTTCTCCTTCGATGGCACGCTGCGGTGGGAGTTTCACTATCACAACGCGCTGCGCTGGACGCACCACGACATCAAGACATTGCCGAATGGCAACGTGCTGCTGATCGCTTGGGAGAATTGGACCGTCCCGCAAGCCACCGCGATGGGGCGCAATTCGACGCTCATCACAGGAACCGTTGTGCGCACGGACAGTATTATTGAAGTGCAACCCACAGGGCCGACGACTGGCAATGTCGTCTGGGAATGGCGCGTGAAAGACCATCTCATCCAAGACATGAGTGCCACTGTGGCCAACTATGGCGTGGTGGCACAGCACCCCGAGCTCGTCGACATCAACTTCCCTGCCCTCGCGAATCAGGCGAACGACATCAACCATGTGAACGGCATTGACTACGACCCTGAAAATGACTGGATCATTCTCAGTTCCCACAACCAGCATGAAATCTGGATCATCGATCACAGCACTACGACGGCGCAAGCTGCGAGCCACACTGGCGGCAACCGTGGGCACGGTGGCGATTTGCTCTACCGCTGGGGCAATCCGCAAGCGTATGACGCAGGCACTGCAGCGAATCAAATGCTCTATGGGCAGCATGACCCGAGAAAGATTCTGCCGGGCCGCCCCGGAGCCGGCAACATCACGCTGTTCAACAACAATTACCCCGGAGGCTCGCGCGTGTGGGAAATCGCCTTGCCTATGGACAGCAGCGGCAATTTCCCCCTCACACCTGGCGCGGCCTACGGCCCAGCAGCGCCGCTATGGTCATATTCCGCCACGGGCTTCACCTCGACAAACATCTCGGGATGCGAACGCCTGCCCAATGGCAACACGCTCATCTGCAGCGGCGCGCAAGGCCGTCTCTTCGAAGTCACACCCGCAGGCGCGACCGTATGGAATTACCTTCCCGGCGGCACCATTTTTCACACTCACTATGTTGATCGTGCACTCTGGTCCTCAGCGCCAACACTCACCCTATCCACGGGCGGTTCGGTGCAATTCCAATTGATCACCGGGAGCAATCACGCAAATGAGGCTTTTGTGCTGCTCGCTTCAGCTACCGGCACAAATCCCGGGCTCGCCCTCGGCAGTTTCATTCTGCCTTTGAACGATGACGATCTCCTCGCCTTCACACTCAGCAATGCCAACACGCCCATGCTGACCAACACATTTTCAGCGCTCGATGCACAAGGCAGAGCACTCGCAAGCCTCAACCTGCCGCCACTCGTCGGGCTCCCCAACGCGCTTCCTCTCAACTTCGCTGCGGTGCTCTTCAATCCCACCACAATGACCTTCACCGCCACCAGCTACGCCGTCCCCCTCACCCTCTTGCCTTGACTGGTCGGCTCAGCAAAAGTGAGTGGGGGTGGAGCATTCCGTTCGAGGCCTCCGAGCCGAAATGCGGAATCCCTTCAGGACATGCGGAACCCGCGCGAACAATCGCCCGCGCGAATCAGCAATCAGGGCTTGCGGCGCTTCGCTCGAGCGGTGGGTTCGGCGGTCCAAGGGTCTTCGGGCCAACTGTGTCGCGGGTAGCGACCGCGGAGGTCTTTGCGCACTTGCTGGTACGTCGTGTTCCAGAAACTCTTGAGATCGTGAGTCACCTGAACCACTTGGTGATTCGGCGCCAGCAAGTGAAGCAGCACACGCACACGACCACCTGCGATTGTGGGCGTATCCGGTTCTCCGAAAAGTTCTTGCAAGCGCACCGCCAAGACCGGTGGCTTGTCGGCCGCGTATTCCAAGACCCGCGTGGAACCCGACGGCAAGCTGAGTGACTCGGGAACTTGTGTGAGCGCGTCGCGCAAACGTCTCTCCCCCATGATTGCCGTGAGCAAATCATGCAAGGGCACGCGCCGAACATCCTCCAAACTAGGGCACTGCTCAATCCACGGATCTACCGCCGCCACCAACGCGGCGGCATCAAGAACTGGTAATTCCAGCTCCGGACGCCACGCGCGCAAACAGCTCAAGCGCAACAAGAGTTGCAACTCCTCAGCGCGCTGCTCAAGCAACGCTTCAGGTGCGTTTTGCAACATGGCCCGCAACGCCGCGGCCCCCGCAGCGGCATCCTGCACGGGGCTCTGGGATTCCGAGAGCACCAAGTCTTCGTAACGCTGCACCTTGCGGCGCATGGCACGGCCGCGAGTATCGTCCCAAACCACGGATTCTTCAGCCTGCAACGCGCCCGGAATGTCAGACAACCACGCGGGCTCCACCGCACTGGCCACGCGTACCTGCGCTCGCGCATGCAAACCGCGGCGCCCAAGATCCGCATCGAGCACAAGAAACAGCTCTGCGTCGCGCACCACTGATGCAGGTCCCAGAGTGACACCGCGACCGCCAACCATCATTCCATCGGCCCCGCCGAGCGTGAGCCGCCGCGCCACGCGGTCAGGCCACGCTTGCAACAAACAACGCAACAGCGTGGATTCTTCTGCGTCGAGCACTGCTGCCCGCATAGGTGCAGCACGCACGGAAAGTGCCGCAGCGTACTGCTCGGCGGCGCGTTGAACGACATCCACGGCTGCGCGATCGCACGAACGCCCGTCGCCTCCCGCAAGCATGTCGCGCCGCGCCAAAACATCGCTCGGCCCCGTGGGCAAGTGCACCAACGAGGCAGCATCCGTGCGGCGCACGATGTCGCGTTCGCTGAGCAATGCCGCCAGCCACACACCCTGCGCCAACACGCCAGCGTCCTGCGTGGCCAAGAGCAAGCGCGCCACTCGCGGATGCGCCGCGACATCCAACATGCGCCGCCCTGTTGCGGTTGGCACGCCGTCGCGCACGGCGCCCAAGCGTTGCAGCAGACTCTCTGCGCGTACAAGGGCTTCGGGAGCCGGGGCCTCAAACCACGCAAACTTTGCAAGATCGCGTTCGCCGAAAGCGTGCAGCTCCAAGGCCGTGCGCGCCAAGTCCACGCGCTGCAATTCCGGAGTTTCGAATTCCGGCATCGCCGCTTCTTCAGCCTTCGTCCACAAGCGATACACAACACCGGGCGCAGTGCGCCCTGCACGACCTGCGCGCTGCGTTGCACTTGCCCGTGAAATGGAACGAAGTTCAAGGCGATCAATCCCGTGATCGGGGTCGTGAATGTTGAAACGCGCTTCACCGCTGTCCACCACGGCGCGCACACCGGGAATGGTCAACGATGTTTCAGCAATGTTGGTGGCGAGAATCACTTTGCGGCGCGCAGAAACAGACAACACGCGATCTTGCTCTTCGCTGCGCAGTTCGCCATGCAGCGGGAGGATGTCTACGCCGTTCAGATCCGAAAGAGCTTCAAAGGTCCGGCGGATTTCGCCAACACCCGGCAAGAACACCAACACATCGCCCTCGCACGAACGCAGCGCAACCCTTGTCGCTGCTGCGGCACGCGAAGGCAGTGGCCGATCGTCGCGAGCTTCAGCGTGGCGAATCTCCAAAGGGAACATGCGTCCCGGAACTTCTATCAGCGGAGCGCCACCGAGAAACGCGGCCACAGGCGCGGCATCCAATGTGGCCGACATCACCACGAGGCGCAGGTCTGGGCGCAACGACTGCTGCACTTCTCGCAACAACGCCAACCCCACATCAGCGTGCAAACTGCGCTCATGGAACTCGTCCAACACGACGCAGCCAACGCCTGGCAGCTCGGGGTTTTCCATGAGCCAGCGCGTGAGGATGCCTTCAGTGATGAACAAGATGCGCGTGGCGGCACTGGAACGGTTTTCAAAACGAATCTGCCAGCCCACTTCCGCACCCGGCGCACTGCGTCGCTCTTCAGCAACGCGCCGAGCAGCAGCACGTGCCGCCACGCGCCGCGGTTGCAGAACGACGACACGCCCGGAACCAGCGAGCCCTGCGTCCAACAGCGCCGATGGCACGCGTGTGGTTTTTCCGGCGCCCGGGGCAGCACTGATAACGACAGCAGAATGTTCGCGTAGCGCCGCCACAATGGAGGACAAATGGGCATCGATCGGCAAGCGTTCCACGAGCAGAGGTTTCCCTGTGGCAGTGCTGGCGTCAAGCGTGTTTTCGAAGCCCACGTTGATAACAGCGTTTCCGAAGCGCCATCACGAGCACTTGGAACCGCAGAGTCTGAACTGCGCCCGGGCTATCATTCCCGCACACCATGGCAAACCCCGAGGCAACAGCGCCCCAGCTCACAGGAGTTCGCATCTTGCACGTGGTGCCGTGCCTTGGCACCGGCGGACTCGAACTGGCCCTCGCGCGCTTGTCGCGTGCCTTGCAAGAGCGCGGCGCAGTGCAAGCGGTAGCGGTGATGTCTGGCGATTTGCTCATCGCGGACAAATTTGCGCCGGGCATCACACTGCAAGCGCTGCATGGCAAACCCAACGAGTGGGCACTGCCGCGACGTCTGCGCGCCGTTATCCGCGAGTTTCGTCCGCACGTCATTCACTGCCGCAATTGGGGTGCGTGGCCGGATACGGTCCGAGCGCGTGGATTCATCGGTTCTCGACCGCCGTTGGTTTTCTCGTTCCATGGCACCACCGAACCCGCTCCCATGCCTTGGCGGAGGCGTGCTGCGTTCCGCGTCCTCGCGCGCTGGACCACCGAACTTTTCACCGTATCTGAAGCGGCACGTACGCGCCTCGTCGAAGAAGTGGGACTGCCTCGCAAGCGCATCGGGTTAATTCCGAATGGCATTGATGTTCAGCGCTACGCTTCGGCCCCACAGCGCCGCACTGGTGAGCGCTTCATCATTGGCACCGTCGGCAATCTGAACCCCATCAAAAACCAAGCACTGTTGGTGCGCGCGCTGTCACAATTGCGCGCCGACGGCGTGGACGCTGAAGTGCGCATCGCCGGCGAAGGTGCGCTGCGCGAACCGCTCGTCGCGCTCGCACGCGAACTCGGAGTGCAAGACCGATTGCACCTGAGCGGTCATGTTGACGACATCCCGGCATTCTTGGCGCAGCTCTCAGCCTTCGTGCTGTGCTCGAAACTCGAAGCGCACCCGAACTCGCTCATTGAAGCGATGGCCGCGCACCTCCCCTGCGTGGGCACGAACACCGGGGGCATCCCCGAAGTGTTGCTGCATGGCGCGGTCGGGCACCTCACACCTGAGGGAGACGCTGCCGCGCTCGCCAGCGCCTTGCGCAAACTCCATGACGACCCTGCGCAGGCCGCTGCGCTCGCAGCCCGCGGCCGCGCCCACTGTGAGAGCGTCTATTCTCTCGATGCCATGGTGCGCGCCTATGCCTGCATGTACACACGTCTGGCAGCGCAACTTCGATAGTTTTATTGTCTCGGATCAAGATTCCGGGCCCGTGCTGTTCGCTGCACATTAGGATTCAAAGTGCCCTGCGGGCTACTCTCAGCACACGCCGCCACAAAGAACCCGTATGGCACCTATCACCAGTCCTTGAAGGAGTACGTCATGCTTCGATTCCTGCCAGTCGTTGCCCTTCTCAGCCTCTGCCTCAGCTTGAGCGCGCAAGACCCCACTGATGCCCAACACGTGTTGTTGAACATCGAGATCAACCCGAGCACTCAAGTCATCAGCGGCACTTGCACGTGGACGGTGCGCTGCGCTGTGACAGGGCTGTCCAGCATGACTCTGCAATTGCACAACAGCTTCGCGGTGTCGAATGTGCGCGTGAATGGCAGTGCAACGGCATCGACGCGCCCCACGGATGCCGTCACCATCACCCTCGACCACACCTACGTGCTGAACGAAGTATTCACAGTGGCGCTCGACTACACCGGCACCCCGAGCGGTGCTGCAGGCTTTGGCTCGTTCGCATTCCAAACTCATGGCAGTCCTGCCACTTCGATCATCAACTCACTCTCGGAGCCTTACTACTCCTACACATGGTGGCCCTGCAAAGAAACGCTGACCGACAAGTTCACCACTGAAACGTGGGTGACTGTGCCGTCCACGCTCTACGTCGCTTCGAACGGCCTGCTGCAAGGCACGGACATACTTGCCGGTGGTCGGACGCGCTATCGCTGGTCGAGCAACTATCCCATCGCCACCTACGGCGTGTCGGTGACGGCTACGAATTACCAAATACGTACGGACTCATGGGCCAATGCCGGACCAACAATGCCCGTCTCTTTCTACGCCTATCCCGAAAGCTTCGCGGGCGAACAGACCAACATGGATCGCATCGTGCCCATGCTCACGACATTTTCCAGCCTCGTCGGGCAATACCCCTTCGTCAACGAGAAATACGGCATCTGCCAGTTCAATTGGGGTGGCGGCATGGAGCATCAAACCATCACAAGCCAAGTGAACTTCAGCGAGAACTTGAGTGCGCACGAGTTGGGCCATTCATGGTGGGGCAATTGCATCACCTGCGCCACATGGCACGACATCTCGCTCAATGAAGGTTTCGCTACATACATGGAAGCGCTGTGGGACCAAAACAAAGCCGGCGGCACATTGGCCACCTACTTCACGCGCATGAATGCGAACAAGCCCGCGAGCCCGACCACCACTGGCAGTGTGTATGTGAACGACATTTCCAATGTGAACTCGATTTTCAGCACCACCAATGTGTATCACAAAGGTGCGTGGGTCCTGCATCAGCTGCGCCATGTTGTCGGCGACGCCGCCTTCTTCCAGATTCTCGCGGACTACCGCACAGCGAAGGATTACCAGAGCGCCACTTGGGACGAATTCAAGGCGATCGCTTCTGTGAGCTATGGGCAAGACCTCACGTGGCTCATCGATCAATGCGTGTACCGCACTGGTGCTCCAACCTTTCGACTTTCTTGGGACAACCGCACAGTGAACGGGCAGACTTTTGTAGTCGGCAACGTTGAACAAACACAAACGGCTTTGGCCTATCGCTACCCCGTCGACATTCAGGTGACCACGGCTGCCGGCCAAACGACTCATGTGGTGTGGACCGACCAAAAACGCGACGACTTCACGCTGCTCACGAATGGCGCGGCCACCGCAGTCGTTCTCGACCCAGCTCCGTGGATTCTGCGCGGCACCACGGCCACGGGCACATTCGCTCCAAGCCTCACGACATCGACGGCGACAGTGCCACGCACCGGTGGCACGGCGACCTTCACGCTGAATGCAGGAACTGGCAACGGACTGCGTGGCTACTTAATCGGCGCATCCGCGACAGGCATCTCACCCGGCATCACTTTGCTGGATGGCAAGCAGATTCCGCTTGTCCTCGACAGCTTCACTTACGCAGCGCTCGGCAACGTCAACACACCTACATTTGCAAACTTCAGTGGTGCGCTCAGCCCTACGGGCACCGCAACAGCACAACTCGTGGTGCCGCCGCTGCCGCCGCTCGCCGGACCGATCACGCTGCATTTCGCTTTCATCAGCTCGACCACACCAGTGTTCACCTCAACACCAGTGACCGTCACCATCACTCCTTGAGCCTCAATGCGTAGGCCCGCCTTGCGCAACAAGACGGGCCGCCGGGCATTCACTTCTGCAACGGCAACACCACGCGGAAACCCAAGTGATTCAACCCCGTGTCACAGCTGGATTTCATGCGTGCACTACAGCGGTAGCCGTGGCACACATCCACATCACATAAGAACGATCCACCGCGCATCACACGCTTAGGAATCGTGGGCTCAGCAGGATCATTGAAATCCTCTGGCCCTGTTGGATTACTCACGCGCACGCCAGATTGCGACAGAAGTGCATAGCTGTTTCCGCGATACCAATCGGAACACCATTCCCACACATTGCCCGCCATGTCGTGCAATCCGTAACCATTCGCTGCGAAAGAACGCACCGGTGCGCATCCCTTGAAACCGTCACTCCCACTGTCAGTTACAGGGAACTCACCTTGCCACACATTGGCGTGCGGCTTCGGGCTCAACACCTCTTCGTCGCCCCACGGATAGCGCGCTGCGCTCAAACCGCCACGCGCGGCCCATTCCCACTCTGCTTCCGTGGGCAAGCGCCCGCCGACCCAATTGCAAAAAGCCACTGCGTCATCCCAAGAGACTTGCACGACAGGGAAATCCTCCTTGCCGTCAATGTTGGAATCGGGGCCAAGAGGACGACACCATTGCGCTCCTATCACCCATTCCCAACCAACACCGGCATGATGCACGAGCGCCCCAGGGACAAGCGCCGTGGGGTCGGGCTCTTGCGCGCCTTCAGGAAGCTGAGCCATCAGCACCGCTTTGTCCGGCGTCTTTTCTGCCGTGGTCATGTACCCCGTAGCGCGCACAAACTGCCGAAACATCCGATTGGTGATTTCCGTGGCCGACATGCGGAATCCATCCACATGCACTGCCACCTGCGGCAACTCGTCTGCCAAGCCCTCTGCTGAACCCATCAAGAAATCGCCAGAGGGAATGAGGACCAGTCCCACATCGAGTGGCTCCTTTTGTGCACAGCTTGGCAAGAGCAGCACGAGGAGCAGCAAGGACGCACGTGACATGAGCGCATCCTACTATCGCAACATAATGCAATAGACTACGCGCCATGCGCACCACTGTCTTGCTGCTGTTGCTCTTTGCTGGCGTGAACTGCGCCCAAGAATCGCGTCTCCAACCCAACATCGTCTTGGTGCTCGCCGACGACCTCGGCAGCGCGGAATTCAGTTGCACCGGATCGAAAGTGTTGCAGACGCCACACATCGACGCGCTGCGCAAAAACGGCATCATGTTCACACAAGCCTATTCCGGCGCTCCGGTGTGCGCGCCCAGCCGTTGCGTGCTGCTCACAGGACGCGACAGTTTGCACGCGCAGATTCGTGACAACCATGAAGTGCGCAACCCCAGCGCTGGTTTGTACGGCGGACAACGCGCATTAAAAACAGGCACTACAACGCTGGCTTCACTGTTGCATGCTGAGGGTTATGCGACCGGATGTTTCGGCAAGTGGGGTTTGGGTGGCAGCGTTGAAGAACACGCAAGCGGACATCCATTGCGGCAAGGCTTTGAACGCTTCTATGGTTATCTCTGCCAACGCAACGCGCACAGTTATTGGCCCGCGTACCTCGACAGCGACGCAACGCGCGAGGCGTTCCCAGATAACAAGCGCAGTTCAGGAACCACATGGGCGCCCGAGCGCATCACCGAAGAAGCGCTCATTTGGATGGAGCATGTGAAAGCGAAACCATTCTTTCTCTACTTTCCTAGCATCCTGCCGCATCTCGCATTGCAAGCGCCACTCGACGCAATGGCCTCCGTGCCGCCCATCGAAAACGACACTCCCTATGACGGGAAAAAAGGCTACGAGGCCTGTGAGCGACCACGAGCCACGTACACAGCCATGGTGCAGCGTCTCGATGCGCACGTGGGACAGCTCGTGAACAAGGTGCGCAGCCTAGGTTTGCTGGAGCGCACAATCTTCATCGTGTTGAGCGACAACGGCGCCACTTGGGAGCTTGGCGGCTACGACCCCGTTTGGTTTCGCGGCAATGGCGAACTGCGCGGACACAAAGGGCAGGTGTACGAAGGTGGCATCCGCGTGCCCTTCATCGCTTCGTGGGCGGGGCGCACGAAGGCAGGTGCGAGCTGCGCGTTGCCCGTGGCGCACCAAGACTTGCTGCCGACCTTATGTGCGTTGGCCGGCGTGAAATCGCCACCAACCAGCGAAGGCGTGAATCTCGCAGAGTGGATTTGCGGCAAAGAAGGCCCAACGACGCGCGCACCGCTTTGCTGGGAATTCCCGCAAGGCAACGGGGCGCAGGCGGTGCGCATGGGGAATTGGAAAGGCGTGCGCCGCAATGGCAAGAAGAATTCCGCCGCGAGGATGGAACTGTACGACCTCGCAACAGATCCAGCGGAAGCAAACGATATTGCGGCCGCTCATTCAGACATCGTAAAGGCCATGCTTGCGCTGCTTGCGCAACGCACACTCACGGAATTCGCGGAATGGGAGTTCCCAGAGAGCACAACGCGATAATTCGCACTCTGACACTTCTGTTGCTCGCTTTGGCTCCGGGCATCACGCAGGAAACGGCCCCGAGTTTCACTGTGGCTGTGGATGCGCGCGTGGAGTTGCTCACCGCGCTCGCACGCTTGGCGGAGTTTCCGGAATACACGCGCAGTGTCGGTGCGTGGCCCTACCGCGACGCGGCCGATGCGTGGTTCGCACCACAGCGCAATCATGAAGCCGTGCAATTCCTTCGCCGCCTCAGGGCTCAGCATGGCGTGTCTTACGACGCGGTGGCGAGCCTCGCGCTGCACTTGACGGACTTGCCCGATCTGAAAGAACGCATCGACTTCGCAAGCAAACCCGAACGGCTTGACCAGCGCTACCCTTTGGAGGCCACGCGCGCATTCCTCGGTGAACTTCGGCGCTTCGCCAAAGATGCCAAGGCGGCTGAGTTCTTCGCATCACAGAGCCAGACATGGCAGACCGTGGAGACACGGCTCCAAGCTCGCCTCGCGGGTTCGCCAAGCCCAGAGTGGTTGCGCGCATTTTTTGGCGCGCCCGCGCTCGCTTCTTGCGTGGTCATTCCGGGCCTGCTGTGCGGCGACATGAACTTTGGATTGGGCGTCCGCTTCGGTGCTGACAAGCCTGAAGAATTGCGTCCGGTGCTGGGATGCTGGAAATTCGACGACACCGGCATGCCGCTCTTCGAAACCGTCACACTCGAACTCTTCGCACACGAGCTCGCGCACTCGTGGGCCAATGCGGTGGTTGACAGCGGCGCTCAAAAGCTCGATCCCATTGGCGAGATTCTGTTCAATCTCAACGCCGCGCTCATGCGCCGCCAAGCCTATGTCAACGCACGCACCGTGCTCTACGAAACTCTTGTGCGCGCATGTGTGCTGCGTTGCCTTGCTGCCACGCAATCCTTGGAAGTGGCGCAAGCGCAGGCTCGCAACGATGTGAATCTCGGGTTCACTTGGGTGCCAGCGCTCGCTCGTGCGCTTGGTGACTACGAGCAAGCACGCGCGAAGTTCCCAACACTCGCGGACTACTTGCCAGAAATCGAAACCACGCTGCGCGCCCAGGCGGATGCTTTGGTGCAAGCTGCGGCGAAGGCGCCAAAGCTCGTTTCCATCACGCCCGACAACGGTGACACTGCCGTCGATCCCGGTCTCGAAATCATGACATTCGTGTTTGATCGCCCGATGAGAGACAAATCGTGGTCCTTTATTGGCCGCAAAGAAGACCTGCCAGAGATGGTGGGCCAACCCCAATACGACGCCGCACGCATAGTGCTGAGCATAAAGATGCGCCTTGAACCCGGGCGCAGCTATCGCTTTCAGTTGAACAATGAACGCTCAACGGGGTTTTCCGCGCAAGACGGCACGCCGTTGCAACCTGTCGCCGTCAGCTTTACCGTGCGCGCACGCTGAACGGCACTGCACCACGCGCTGATAATGACCGCAAATACAGCGTGCCTTGGTGCCATGCGCTCGTGTATATTGGCAGTGGCCACCGCGAATCCAACCGCGAACGCCTCGGAGCTGGTCCATGAAACACGTCACATCTGTTTGCATTGCATGCGCGATGATCCTGGGTGCATCGAATGTGCTGCGCGCGCAAACGGTCCTCGGCACCAACACGGGCAGCGCAGCGAACCAGCTGCTTGGCCGTCAGATGCAAGCAGTGGGTGACTGCGACGGCGATGGCCGCACGGACTTCGTCGTCGGCACATCCTTCGCAGCGGCATCA
This sequence comes from Planctomycetota bacterium, assembly GCA_009691765.1. Lineage (GTDB taxonomy): Bacteria > Planctomycetota > SXUL01. Next base: position 27,155 of record SIAO01000008.1, read on the forward strand.
ACGGGCGTCAGCGGTGGTGGTTTGGTGCGGCTCGTTTCTGGCGCAACCGGTGTCACCATCTTCAGCACGCCGGGCACAGCGAACCTCCAACAACTCGGAATGGCCGTTGCGCGCGCGGGCGATGCAAACATTGACGGTGTCCCTGACTACGCAGCGGGGCAAACTTGGTTTGGCCCGGCGCTTCCTTTGCCCACCACGGCGCCACAGCCAGCTGTGGTCATCTATAGCGGGCTCACCGGCGGTGTCATCCGCACGCTGCTCGCGCCCGCGGGGACTTCAGAGTTTGGTGCAGCCATCGCCAATGCGGGTGACCGCACGGGCGACGGTATCGACGATTTCATCGTTGGCAGCCGCTCCAGCAGCTCAGCGCACTTGATGAACGGATTCAATGGAGCCGTGCTACTGCCCTTCAGCGGGCCAGCCGGATCGCGCTTCGGCAACAGTGTTGCAGCACTCGGAGACATCACGGGCGACGGCATCGGTGAGTTTCTGATCGGGGCGAGCAGTGCAACTCTTGGCACCGTGACGAGCATTGGCGTTGCATACATCTTCGATGGCGCGAATGGTGCGCAGCTACGCACTCACAACGGCACTTTTGCAGGCGACTTGTTTGGATCGACGCTCGCCGCCGTGCCCGATGTGAATGCTGACGGCGTTAGCGATTACTGCATCGGTGCGCCATCCGGCGATTGGAATGGCTTGGTTAATGTCGGTGTGGTTCGCATGTTCAGCGGCGTGAGCGGCGCGTTGCTGTGGAGTCTGCAAGGCACGCAGGCCTATCTCAGTACCAGCACCAGCAACCTTGGCGAAACGCTCGGATCGTCCCTAGCGCACGCAGGTGACATCAATATCGATGGCTGGCCAGATGTAATCGTCGGCGCTTCTGGTCACAACGGCATTGCAGAAGACTGCGGGCGCGCAGACCTTGTCTCTGGCTTCGACGGCTCGCTCCTCGGACGCTTCGAAGGCAGCGCCCTAGATGATGGGACCGGCAGCGGTGTTGCCTCCCTCGGCGACAGTGATTCGGATGGCTGGGGCGAGGTGCTGGTCGGCACTTCACGCCACGACTTGCCCGCAATGCCAGATGCTGGCCGTGTGGACATTCTCTCGTATGGCCCATTTCTCGGAGGTTGCGCTGCCGGGGCGAACACCATCGTGTATTTGCGTGTGAACGGTTCGCTGGGTGGCGCGGCACACCGCGTCGACATCGCACTCAACGCGGCGATCAATATCGAGATGGTGAATTTGTCCATGTCTCCATTGCCAGCGAACTTTTTGCTCTTCGCCAAAGTCGGTGTGCCGGGCGCTCCCGATATCACCTATATTCCTGGCGTCGGCACGATGTGTTTCGCTCCCTCACTCTTGGCGCCGTGGGACCCGAGCCTATTCCTGCTTGCATCATCGTTTCCGACATTGCCGGGACTCATCCCCGCGACGAGCGCAAGCTGGAACAGCACCATTCCGGGCCTAGCCTTCCCTGTGCGCGTGACGCTGCAACCTGTGATCTCGTTTCCGCCGGGAAGCTACTGGGTAGGTAACGCCATCCTCGCCAACATTCGTTGAGGCGGGCGGCGAGAACCACGCCGTGCGCCGCACTCGGGCGCGCGCGTGTGAAGCTGCTTCAGTGAGCGCTCAAGCCTCGTCGTCGCTACCGTCGCCGTAGCTGAGCGTGACGCGGCGCATTCCGGGAAGTGCTTGCAAAGCACTCACGAGACCGGCCGCACTGCTGCGCTCGATGTCAAGTGCCCACACTTGGCGCAAGCCACTGTCGCCATCGCTGCGCGTCATGAGCATCTGCCATTGTTTCGCGTGGGCCTTGAGACAAGCCTCCACCACATTCGGCGCCAACCCCGGGGCGGCGCAACGCAATTGCAAACGCCATGCAGATTGCATTGCAAGTGTGTCGCTGTCGCCACTGCGCTGTCCAGCAAACCAACCGAGCGCGCACACCACGAAGGCCACGAATGCTGTCCCTGCCGCGGCCAGTTCCGGCGCAACCGTGCTCGCGGCAATGCCAACACCCACAGCGAAAATCACAAATGCAGTATCGCGAATGTCACGCACTGCTGTTCTGAAACGCACGATGGCAAGTGTGCCCACGAGAGTGAAAGCCACCGCCGTGTTGCTGCCGACCGCCATGGTGACGAAACTGATGAGCAAGGCGAGCAACACCAGCGTGCCAGCAAACCCGGGAGTGCGTTGACGGCGGCGTGTGTCCCACCACCACGCACCGGCGACAATGGCTCCGAGCCCTGTGGCTACGAGCAGCTTCAGTAGCGAAGGCATCAACTCTTGCATACTTGCGCCATTGGAGGATGTGGAAAACAAGCTGTCCATGAGCGTTAGAATGTACCCGCTGTCATGGCTCACTGCGACCGGGTGCAGCGCTCACATCCGAGCCGGCATCTAGGCCCAAACCTGTTGCTACGACGCTGTGCGCGTACTTCGAAAAACTCTCGCCGCTCTTGCCGAGTCGATGCAACAAATCCGAGAACAGTGGCGGTTGCTCTGCGTTGTATTTCAATTCGAGAATGATCGCGGCGCTGACGCTGGCGCTGCGCTTTGGCGCATCAAAGTAGTTGGCGCCGTTTGTCGTTAGTGCTGCCGTTGCAATTGGGGTCTGGGCCTGTGCTGAAGCCCGTACCGGAATGCCCGCGCTCAGGGCTCCGTCCATCGTCAGGCGTATGCCACCCTCGCCCACCCAAGCTGCGCGCGCATACGACACAAGCAAGCGCGGGCTGTAACCACCTTGTTGCAAGGCCTCTTGGAATTGGCCCACGAAACCCGTGGAGCTCGGCTGCAAGAGCAGATCCGGAAGTCTCGCGAGCGGCACAGGCGCGCGCCTCTTCGAAACCAAGGTGCCCTTGCGGCGCTTGCGTTCCAGCCACACCACGTCTTCATTGCCGTAGCGGCGTACGCGGTACTTCGTGCCGCCGTCTTCAGCCATGCGATGGTACACATCGAGCGCTGCGTTGTCGCAATAGAGCGAATGCACCATGTAGGTGTCATCGCTGCCTGCGAAAGGGTCTGGCGTCATGTAATCCGCAGCCCAGAGCCGCACGCGCTGCGCCGCATCGGGCGTCAGCACGATTTTCAATTCATGGCGTTGGAATGTGTCGTTCATGCGACTTTAGCGGCCGCGATTAGGAACCGGAGTGAGCGGATCCGCACCTGCGTCTTTGTAGGCCATGAGATACTCGCGACGCTGCGTAGCGAACGCATTCAAACTTGGGCGTTGACGGCCTCCGAGAGGAGCGCTATTGGGTGGCTCATTGGCTGAAGGCGTCGGAGTAGTGGGTGCAACCTGCGCTGCTGATGCAGGCGCTGTCATATCGAGAAAAGACTCGTAGCTGGTTTCCGTGCGTGTGTCGGCTGCGATGCGTTTTTCCAAGAGTGCGCGATAGCGAGCCACACTCGCGCCAAACTTCTCGGCCCCGAGCGCATCGCTGGCGAGCGTCTGCACATTCCTCAGATACTGCGCGCGGAGTTTCGGAACGCGCAGCAAGCGCGAACGCAACGGCTTTTTCACATCGTCCATGCCAGTGAACGGATCCAGAGTCATGCCGCGGCCGCCAGCAGCGGCGCCACGTGCGGTACCACCTTGTGGGTCTGTTGGCGGCTGGCCTTGCGGGTCATTGGGCCGTTGACCACGCTGCCCTCGCGGGCCCATGCCACCACTAGGGCTGAAAGATTCATTCATGTCGTGCGGGACCAAATGAAACACACCTTTGGGATCGCGGTAGAGATTGTAGTCGCTCGCTCGAATCCAATAGCCATCGCTGTTGATGAGAACCACATCCAGCGCGAGAAACCATAGCGCCGCATCCACATCAAACATGGGGCGCAATTCCGCTTCGAGCTTGTCCAGCGGGATTTCGCTCAACGTGCGGCAGAGTTTCTTCAGCGCCTCCCAATCTTCCTTCTTGTCTTCAGAGCGAATCTGATAGCGCTGTTTGTAAACCGCGAGGTCCTCGCCCGCGTAGTCCAACCCGCTCTGGCCGCCGGGACTGCCTTTCACTTTCCAGCGCGCCCCTTCGGTCGTGCCGTAATTCTCTTGCAAAAACTCGCGATTGAATTGTTGCGCACTCACAAACACGCCCCAGCTTTCGCCGTTGATGACCACTTCGACCATGTTGGCTTTCGGTGCGGACAAGTGTTCGCGCGCAATCTCACTGTAGAGCGCTGTGGAGAGGTACGACGGATCGCCGTGAGCATTGAGCAGATTCAGAGTCTTGCTGCCAGCAAGGCGCTGTTCCTTATTCACGTGATCGACACTGACATTCAGCGACTTCTTTAGTCCCTCGCCAACCGTGAAATAAGACGATGCGCCGCGGAAGGACACACCGACTCCGGGATACTCCTTGCCATCCACTGTCAACTTCGCTGGCACTTCGACATCCGTGCCATAGAAAGCCGCAAGTTCTTTCTCCCAATCGGCGGCTTCAAACTCAAAGAAGAACGTGCGCAGCACTGTGGGGTCGTACAGAGTCTGACTGGGAAAGTGCGTCACCTTCAAAGGATCGAGTTTTTCACCCGGCCGACCCACAACCGGAGTGCCGCCGGGGCCTCGGCCGCCCGGACCACCGGGCCCACGCCCACCGGGGCCACGTTGGCCACGGCCACCGGTCGCGCCGTCCTTCTCCATGAGTTCACGTGCGGCTTTGCGCTCAGCGGTTTCCAGACGGCCGCTTTTGTCTTTGTCGAACTGCTTCACGAGCTTGCGTTCGACTGCAGAGGGGCCCATGCCTGGACCTCCTCGCCCGGGCCCAGCACCGGCGCCGCGCGACTCACCGCCAGGCGGGGCCTGCGCCACGACTACCGTCAACAGCAGTCCCAAGGCCATCAATGTCGTTGCTGCTTGCAAGAAGGTGCTCCCCAATATGCCCCGCTAAGTCAAAGCGGGGTCTATGAATCTAAACTCTCCGGCAGAGCCAATGTTGCGCCATAAACGGAGCCAAACTGAATTCCCAACGCTATGCGGAGACGGAACGCTTCGAGAGGTAGGCAGAACGCAGCATTGCGACAGAGGTGCAGGCCGCGATGCCCACGACCAGCCATTTCACGCTGTTTAGATCCATGTCTTTGAAAAGTTTGGCCGCAAACCAGACTGCTGGGACGCCGCCAATGGCGAGGCCTAGCGCGGCACGCGGCGAATAGCTGTTCGCACTGATGAAGCGCGCTCCGGCCACCGGCATCAGGAAGGCGCATGAACCCATCATGATGGGAAATGCGGTATCGGTGTTCATGCCGAGGAAGCTCACCAGAATCATGCACGGCGCGTAGAGCCCAACGCCAATGGTCATGAAGGCTCCAAGCACGAAATTGCAACCGACGGCGATGGCGAGCGTAGTGCCTGTCAAACCGACAGTGCCGGTTTGGGAACTGACATCCGCGAATTGGCGAATGCACAGAATGGTCGCAGCCACGAACAGTGCAACGCCCATGCCGACTTGAATTGCGCGACGCGGAAACCCAGCGACATAGCGAGCACCGAGATATGCGCCGCCGACGGCACCAAGGATCATCAAGATGAGCGTCGTGGGATCGACTTTGACGGCCTGCGTGAAGATGTACGCCTGCAAGACCGTGGGCAAGAAATGCCCCACAGTGAGCGTGCCAGGAATGAGTCGGTCGGGCACCTGACGCAACAGTTTGAACAACGCTGTGGTGGTCGCGTAACTGCCAATGCCGAGAGTGTCGAAGAAATCCGTCACCACGCCAATGACCATTTGAATTGGATTGCAGTATCCCGTTTCAGAGCCTTGTTCTACCGCCCCTGTGCGCTTCGCTGCGCGACGCAGCCCGATCACCCAGATGACCACAAACCACAATGCGAGCAGCGCCAAGGCTGAAAGCAAAACCTTCACACCCATCTCGATAGGTGGTCCTGCTGCGTCCTGTGCGCTCACGAACGGTCTTCCTGCGCGGCCTTACGCATCACGGAGTGCTTCATGCTGTACGTGAAGTAGATAACGAAACCGATGGCCAGCCAGCCAATGAGGCGGTACCAGTTGGCGACAGGCAGCGAGCACATGAGCCCGACGCACATGATGATTCCGAGGATAGGCACGATGGGCACCAGCGGGCAACGGAACGGACGCTCGGCTTCCGGGTGCTTCTTGCGCATGATCAGCACAGCAGCGCACACGATGACAAAAGCGAACAGCGTGCCGATATTGGCCATTTCAAGCAATGCGTCGATGGGCAAGAGCCCCGCCAACACTGCCACAAACGCGCCAATGAGAAGTGTGCTCTTCCAAGGTGTGCGGTATTTCGGATGCACCGCGGAGAAAAACTTCGCTGGCACCATGCCGTCACGAGCCATGGCGAGGAAGACGCGAGGCGCACTCAGCATCATGACCAGCAACACCGAAGTGATGCCCGCAACGCCAGCGCAAGCAATGATGGTCTCGGCCCAACCCAGCCCAACGGAACTAAACGCACTGGACACTCCAGCACCGACATCGATTTGGTTATAGGGGACCATGCCCGTCAGAACAGCGACAACGCCTATGTAGAGCACTGTGCAAATGAGCAGCGATGCAATGATGGCGATGGGCACATCCTTTTGGGGGTTCTTCGCTTCCTCCGCGTGGGTGCTCACCGAGTCGAATCCAATGTAGGCGAAGAAGATGATCGCGGCGCCGGCAACCATACCCACGGGTGGGCCGCTGCTGGATTCCCCGAAGACGTTGTGTCCAAAGAACGAGATTCCGCCCCAACCCATCGGCGCCATGGGCTGCCAGTTTTCAGGGTTGATATAGAACGCTCCCACCAAGATCACGAACAACACTGCAAAGACCTTGACGGCCACCATCGTGGCATTGAAGCGCGCGCTTTCTTGAATGCCCTTCACCAAGACCAACGTGACCGCCACCACGACCAGCACTGCTGGCAAGTTGACGATCCCATTTGTCATCGCGAACTCGTGATCGGTGCCTGGCCCAGCGCCATCCTTGTCAACATACATGAACAACGGTTTGCTCAACGCAGCGGGCAAGTCGATACCCAACTTCGGTAGCAACTTCTGCAGGTAGCTGGACCAACCATTAGCCACCGTTGCAGAGCCCACGGCGTACTCGAGCACCAGATCCCAGCCGATGATCCACGCGAACATCTCGCCGAGCGTGGCGTAGGCATAGGTGTAGGCCGAGCCCGCAACAGGCACCATGGACGCGAACTCCGCATAGCAGAGCGCCGCGAAGATGCAGGCCACTCCGGCCAGCATGTAGCTAAACATCAAAGCTGGGCCCGCGATGTCGTGCGCAGCCTTGCCGGTGCTCACGAAAATGCCGGCGCCAATGACTGCGCCCACACCCAAGGCCGTGAGTTGCACCGGCCCGAGCACGCGGCGTAGGCGGTTCTCGCCCTTCGCTTCGTCGAGCAGCATCTTCAGCGGTTTGCGCGTGAAAAGCTGGCCCTGCTTCTTACTGGGCCCCGACACAGAATTCTTACCAACAGGGCTGTTCGTCTGCATTCACGTGATCTCCAGTGCGGGCCCAATCCCGCGCGGGGCGGAGCCTACCACGAGCGCCAAGACAACCTTCATGAGCCTGCTAGCAGCTGCCATGTCTCTGTGATAGGCTGCGCCCCGAATGAACGGTCAGCGCGTCTTGATTCACAGAACATCGCCGCAACTGCGCACTCAATTACTGTGGCTATTGGTCCCTGTGCTGCTCCTCGCCCAGGTGTTCGGAGTACGCGCGACGCTGTTCCATGCGCACGGCGAAATCGGCGAACACGTTCATATGCTTGCTGCTTCGCATGACGAAGCCACGCTGCATGACGCTGCCGCTTGGCATCACTCACAGCACGAGAGCGACGAGCATCAACAGCTCACATCGAACGAGCCCGTAGACGACCACGAGGGCGTTCTTCTCGCGCTGCCTCCCGTGCTCGTCGCGACAGCCTGCGCGAAGATTGCAAGTGCGGCTATCACTGCGCACCTGCAGGCGATTCATGCCACGCTGCTGTGCAGTGCCAACTGGCTCCATCCGCAGCCAGTGCCGCTTGTTATTCGTGCTGAGATTCCTCAAGCACGACGACCAGACTCGGCGGCCGCGATGCTTCTTGGCTCCAGTCAAGCGCTTCTGATATAGCGCACCTCGCCCCGCGTCGAAGCGGGGCGAGCGGAGGTGCGCGATCGTCGTCTGCGATCGTGCTTGTGCATCGATTCCAGCGTCCAAGGAGCCCTCGTGATGAAGCGTTACCTCGTTTTCGCACTTTCGTTTTCTGCTTGTTTCTCGATTCTCTCGGGTTGCAGTCCATCCCACTCTCACGAGCACGAGCAGCCTTCAAGCACTGTGGCCGAGCTCGAACCTGAAACGAAGACCGTCTTCGGTCAACGAATCCTGCTCTTCATGGAAAACCCGCCCTTGGTGTGCGGAACCAGAGCCCGCTTCCTCGCGCATCTCACCATCAGCGCTTCAGGAGAACCGGTGCGCACTGGCACGGTCCGCTTGGAAATCGGTGCGCTGACGCTTGTCGCCGATGCTCCGAAACGTGACGGGCTCTTCGTGCCCGAGGGTTCATTCGCAGAGCCTGGAACATATAAGGCGCGACTGACCGTGCAGAGCGAGCAGGTCGAAGAGGTTCTCGACCTTGGCGAGATACGCGTGTATCCCGATGAACAGGCCGCTCGGCAGGCCGCTCCAAGCACTGAAGATGCCGTTCAATCCAACGAAATCCCCTTCTTGATGGAGCAGCAATGGAGAGTGAAGCTGCTCCTCGCCACTGCGGCTCCACAAATCCTGTCGAAACGACTGACGCTTCCGGCGGTCACAAAGCTGCCCGAAGGTGCCGCAGCGATCGTCGCAGCGCCAACTTCTGGTCGACTGCTCGCTCCACCCACAGGACGACTTCCCACAACCGGTGAGCGAGTTGAGAAAGGCCAGCTCCTCGGCCTGATCGAGCCGCCGCTCACGGCATCCGATGTGGCCCAGATCCAAGCGATAGACCTTGACCTCGACCTCAAAGTTCTGGAGTCCACGCGCGCACTTACTGTGGCGCAAGCTCGGCTTCGCTTTGCCGAGCGTGAACGTGAGCGACTCGGTCAACTGCGAGAAGAAGGATTGAGCACCAAGCCTCAACTGGAGCAGGCCGAGCAAAATCTGTCGGTCGCGCGCAGCGACGGTGAGGCAGCGCTCGCTACCAAGGAGTCGCTATATCGCCTGAGCGCAAACCGCGCGGCACGAGACCTAGGCGCCACACCCACTGCCGTACGCCTCCCCCTGCGCGCGCCCATCGCAGGCACGATCGTCGCTATGGGCCGCGTCGAAGGCGAAGCCGTCAGCCCGGACGCCGCGATTTTCCGCATTCTCGATGCGTCGCGGCTCTGGATCGAAGGACGCGCGTCCGAATTCGCACTACCAGCGCTTCTCACAGCGCCGAATGCAATCGTCTCGTTCCCCTCGATGCCCGATCAGCGCATCGAGCTTCGCGAGGACGCCGCCGCGAGTGCGTATGTCGCCAACACGATTGACCCCGCCTCGCGCACGTTTGAAATTCGCTACGAAATCCCGAACCCCACGGGCGCACTCAAGAGCGGAATGCTGGCACAGCTTTCACTTGCGACGCAGCATGTCGCCGCCGCAGTAGCGATACCGGCAGAGGCCGTGATCATGGAACAAGGTCTGCCAACGGTCTACGTCATGCTCTCCGGAGAGACGTTTGAGAGACGCGACATAGAACTCGGTCTCCGCGACGGCGCGCTCGTCGAAGTCCGCCGCGGAATCTCGCCCGGTGAACGGGTGGCTACACGTGGTTCAAACCTGATCAAGCTGGCAGCACTGTCACCCGCGTCGTTCGGCGCGGCCCACGCGCATTGATTGAGAAGCCCAACACATGATCAACCTCTTGATTCAATGGTCGCTCGCCAATCGGCTCACCATCGTGATCCTCTCGCTTCTCGTCATGGTCATGGGCGCGTTCGTCACGCTCCGAATGCCCGTCGATGTGTTCCCGGATCTCACCGCGCCGACTGTCACAGTGCTCGTCGAAGGGCACGGCCTCGCTCCACAAGAGATGGAGACCCAAGTGACTTTTCCGATCGAGACCGCAATGAACGGAGCGGCAGACGTGCGCCGCGTGCGTTCGGGAACGGCCGTGGGAATCGCCGTCATCTGGGTCGAGTTCGAGTGGGGCACGGACATCTACCGCGCGCGCCAGACGGTGACCGAACGATTGAGCGCAATCACAGGTTCGCTCCCCTCGCAGGTCGAGCCTCCAAAGCTCGCACCGGTGTCCTCGATCATGGGAGAGATCCTCTTCGTGTCGCTCACGTCAGAGCGACACAGCCAACTCGATCTGCGAACGACGGCGACCACACAAGTCCGACGCAGACTCCTCTCGGTCGCGGGCGTCTCACAAGTGACGCCTATCGGAGGAGACACGAAGCAATATCAAGTCATCCTCTCACCAGATCGACTTCGTGGCTATGGGCTGGCGGCCTCGGACGTGCTGAGCGCGTTGGAGCGGACCAACGAAAGCGTCTCGGCTGGAGTACTCACGACCGGAGCGCAAGAAGTGCTCGTCGAAGGGATTGGTCGTATCCAGTCGCTCGACGACATCGCGCGAACCAAGGTCGCCATGCACGAGGGGGTTCCGATCACCGTGTCGGACCTTGGGGTCGTCACTATCGGAGCCGCTCTCAAGCGTGGAACCGGATCCGCGTCTCGCCGCGGGCCGAATTGGGAACCCATTATTGAGCCCGGTGTAATCCTCGCGATCCAGAAGCAACCCGGTGCAAACACGTTGGAGTTGACCGAGCGCTTAGACGCAACGCTGACCGAGATTCAAGCGGGTTTGCCTCAGGGGATGTTCATCAACAAAGACCTTTTCCGGCAAGCATCCTTCATCACCCATTCGATCTCCAACACGACTACGGCGCTGCTCGAAGGCGCACTGATGGTCGTGCTCGTCGTCCTCGCATTCCTAGCAAGCGCTCGCGCCAGCGTGATCACGCTACTGGCGCTGCCGCTCTCTCTGCTCACATCCATGCTTGCGCTACATTTGCTCGGCGCGAGCATCAACACGATGACCCTCGGCGGCATGGCGATCGCTATTGGCGCACTTGTGGACGACGCGATCATCGACGTCGAGAACGTCGTACGCCGTTTGCGAGAAAACGCGATGCTCCCTCACGCAGCGCGGCGCTCCGCATTGGCCGTCACCTACGAAGCGAGCGTCGAAGTGCGCGGGTCGATCGTGCTCGCGACCTTCATCATCCTTCTCGTGTTCATGCCGTTGTTCTTCCTGACCGGCGTGGAAGGGAGACTCCTACAACCGCTTGGACTTGCCTTCACAGTCGCGCTGGCCGCTTCATTGCTCACAGCCCTCACCTTGACGCCAGCGCTGTGCATGCTGCTACTCCCAACGAGCGCCACGGTGCGCAAAGCACGCGAACCACTGCTCGTGAGAGCGCTGCAGGCTGGTTACGAGAAGCCGCTGACATGGGCACTGCGACATCCTTGGATGGTTGCATTGCCCAGCGTGGCGCTGCTCGTCATCGCCGGGATGACTGGGCTCTCGCTTGGTCGCGGATTCCTGCCGGAGTTCAATGAAGGTGCGCTGGTCGTCGGCGTGGTGACGGTGCCCGGAACTTCGCTGACTGAAAGTGATGCCTTGGCTCACCTCGTCGAAGAGTCGTTGATGAAGCATCCTGAAATCGTCGCCATCGGACGACGCACCGGACGTGCCGAGGAAGACGAGCACGTGCAAGGCGTTGAGGCCAGCGAGATCGACCTAACGCTCGACATGGACGCACCCACGCGGTTAGGCAAACCGCAACGATCCAAAGAGGCGCTGCTCGATGCACTGCGGGCCGAACTTGCAGGCATTCCGGGTATTCAAGCGACGTTTGGACAGCCGATCGGCCACCGGATCGACCACATGCTCTCCGGCACACGCGCGAGCATTGCTGTGAAGGTGTTCGGCGATGATCTCAGACGCCTGAAAACCGCGTCGGCTCAGATCGAAGGTTTGATGAAAGACATTCCCGGCGTGGTTGACCTCTCGACCGAGCAGCAATCTCAAGTACCGACCGTGCGCGTTGATTTCGATCGCGCTGCCATAGCGCGGCATGACTTGCAAGTCAAAGATGTTGCCGACGCACTGGAGCTGGCGACGCGCGGACAAGTTGCTGGGCAGATCCTAGAAGGAATGAACACATTCGACATGCTGGTCCGGGTTGGCGAGGTCAGTGCGCTGTCTCCGGAAATGCTCTCCACCATCCTTGTGGGCACGCCGAGCGGCGTGCAAATCCCGCTCTCCGCGCTTGCAACGCTTCGCGAGGACCGTTCGCCGAACTTCATCAGTCGCGAAAAAGTGCAACGCAAAATTGTCGTGATGTGCAATGTGTCCGGTCGAGATTTGCGTGGAGTCGTCGAAGACATTCGCGCAAAGGTCCAGAAACAAGTGAGTCTGCCACCGGGCTACTACGTCGAATACGGGGGGCAGTTCGAGAGCGCGGCCTCCACGGGACGACTGCTGGCTGTGCTCGGGGCAGTGATCATCCTCGGCATCGCCTGCCTGCTCTACTTCATGTTTCGCTCGGCCCGCGATGTGGTGCTGATCATGTTGAATCTTCCGCTGGCCCTGATCGGCGGAATCTTCGGGGTCTACCTTTCAGGCGGCACGCTTACGGTGGCATCGCTCATCGGTTTCATCACGGTATTCGGCATTGCCGCACGAAATGGGATCATGCTGGTGTCGCACATCCGACACCTCCAACGCGTCGAAAAGGTCTGTGATTTCTACGAAGCTGTTCGACGCGGGGCGATTGAACGCTTGTCACCTATCCTCATGACCGCGCTCGCCGCCGGACTCGCACTCGTTCCGCTCGCACTTCGAGGCGATGCACCGGGAAACGAGATCCTGACGCCGATGGCAATCGTGATCTTGTTCGGTCTGCTCTCCTCGACGCTCCTCAACATGATCCTCGTACCCGCACTGTTCTTGCGCTTTGGAAAGCCGGTTCCGCGCGCTGAACTCTTACAGATCGATAAGGAGGCCATTCATGTCCCTGCGTGATTTGCGCATGTCATCCCTCTTGCTCTTCGTTCTCGGCGTAGCGCTGGCGGGTTGCACGACAGTCGTCGATCCCTCCCATGATTTTTCAGCGGCGCAGTCCTTGATTCACGACACAACGGGAATGACCGCCGCGTTTGATCCTGAAGCCTCGGTACTCAGCGCGGTCGCGATCGAGCAGGTGCTCGCAGAGGGCCTCACGCTCGACGAGACGCTTTCACTTGCGCTCGCGAACAACCGTCGCCTCCATGCCGGGTTCTTTGAATTGGGCGTCGGCCATGCAGACTTCGTTCAAGCGGGCCTGCTCAAGAACCCGAGTTTGAGCTTGGCCTTCTTGCTGCCGTCCGGCGGAGGACGATCAAGAGTCGGAGCCGACCTCATCGAGAGCGTAGCGGAGGTGTGGCAACTTCGTGAGCGCAAGGAAGTGGCGCGACTCAGCCAAGATCAGCGCATCCTCGACTTGTCGCGATTCGCTGGTGAACTGATCGGCAGTACGAAAGCGGCATACTTCGAAGCGGTGGCCGCTCGCGAGACCCATGCTGTCACCGAGCAAAACACGACCCTCGCGCGCATGCTTCTCGCCAAGATACAGCGCCAAGTGGAACTCGGTGTGGCAACGAAGACCGACGCAGATCTTGCGCGTGCGACCTTGCTCAGCGCAGAGTTGAACGACCAGCGGCAGTCGCAAGCCGAAGGAATAGCCAAGCAACGCCTCGCCAGTCTGCTTTCCCTCGATATGGACATGCGCAAGGTTGGACTGACGGACGCTCTGCCCGGCGTTGATGCCATGGATGGGCTGGACGCTGAACTCGTCGCGCGCTGCCAGCAAACCCGGCTCGACGTGCGCGCGGCCACACTCGCCTTGAAATCCATGGATGCCACAGTCCGGCTCGAACGTAGTCGTACAGTTCCGTCGGCGGCAATCGGGATTACCGCCGAACGCCCGGAGTCAGGCAGTGCTACGAGCTTTCTCGGCGGCATCACAGGCACGATCGAGCTACCGATCTTCGATCAAAACCACGCCCAAGTCCGTCGAGCGGAATACCGTCGCAATGCCCTAGCCAAAGAACTGGAGGCGCTCAGTGCCGAAGTCGCAGCCCAAGTGCGAGCAGCGTTAGACAGAGCGAATGCCGCAAAAAGTGTTTTGCTCTTCGTCGAACGTGATGTGCTTCCGCAAGCTCTGGTCAGCGCCACACACGCTCAGCGAGCCTACGAACTTGGGGAGACCACCCTGCTTAGCCTGCTCGGAGCACGACAGCGCGTCCTCTTGGTAGAGCAGGAATTCTTGGATGCGCAACTCGAACTCGCGCGTGCGCAACTCGAACTGGAGCGAAGCGCTGGAACACCGCTCAGCGTCCTCAGGCGGACCGCGCAAAGGTGACTGCAGAACAGGCGGATCCCGTGGTGCTGCCTGCCAACCTGGAAATACCGTGGCAAGCATGACTGCGGCAAACCATCCGATGAAAAGATTGTTGCACAGATAGGCGATAAAAAACCAAAGCCCGAAGTCGCACCGCCAACAAGCAGCGCCCAAAACGGACGCCATATTCCCCGCTTTGCGAACAACAACCCGCGCACAACTGTTGCAGGCGCAAGCACGAGCACTCCTTTACTCACTGTGTCTATCACCATGTACAACGCATCGAAGAGATCAAGGCCGCGCCAGTAAGAGTCATCCAAGACAAGCAATACAAAAAACATGCCCAGAAGCCCATAAGGGACAAGGAAGCACAGATAGGAGACTCTTTGCGTTATGCGCGGGTTGAGGCTCATCGTCGGATCTCACATGCGCTCTTGCGTGCCGTCGCACTCAAAACCCAAGGCAACCACACGGTCGCAAGGGCTACCTGTAAAAACTACACGCCAAATACCAGAGCAGATCGAGGAGCTTCAGTGGGGGCTTCGGCCATTCGGGTGGGTGGGACGCGGGGGCATGCGCTCAGGGCCACGAGCGCTGAATCGCTCCGGGTTTCCCGGGGCGATTCACTCTGGCGCCAAAGTGGCACGCCACCGCACGCGTCCGGCAAACTGCCCGAATCCTTCGAGAAAACACCTATATTCTGCGGGATGGGATTGCGGTCTCCGCGCCACGCGAAGCGGGCAGCATTGTGGCAACGGAAAGCGCGCGCAAACCCTGAATTCGCAGATTCTTCGAGCGGCCCCGGCGCGATTCGAACGCGCGACCTGCGGTTTAGGAAACCGCTGCTCTATCCAACTGAGCTACGGGACCTTGATGCATGTGTCTTAGCAGCGCCGCTGCAGAGCGGGAAGCGTGGAGAAAACCTCGAGACAGCCCACCAAAGCCTGAGGTATCGCGACGCATCGTGGGCCGCCGAAATGCACAAGGCCCAAGAGGGCGCAGTAGTGAGCCGAAGTGCACAGGGCCCCCAGTGCAAAGCGGGGTGGATTGCAGCGAAAGCAGCTATCCAGGTGCGCGTAGAGTTGGCACAGCACGGAGCAGCCACCATGCGATACGCCATTTTGTTTTCTTTGGGTCTGTTGAGTTCATTGAGCCTTGGGCAAACACCAGACCCAGCACGCCGTTTCGAAGCGCTACTGCGGCTCTTCGACAAAGACGGCGATGGGCGCGTCAGTCGCGAGGAATACCCTTTGCGCCAGCGGTTCGGTGCGCTCGACACGAACGGCGACGGCTTCTTGAATCTCGAAGATGTGAAGACCTCCGCAAAACCAAACGCCGCGGACACCAATTCCCCTCCCCGCAATGCACCAGCGGCCGCCAATGAAACCAGCGCAGTAGCCGCAACCTCTTTCAGCGCCGCCGACATCGCGTGGTTTGAAACCAATGTGCGTCCACTGCTCGCCGACAACTGCATGTCCTGCCATTCCACCAAGGGCGGCAAAGTGAAAGCGGGATTGAGCATGGACGACCGCGAGAGCTTGATGCTCGGCGGCAGCATGGGACCGGCATTGGTGCCAGGCAACCCGAACGCGAGTTTGCTCATTCAAGCAGTGCGTCATGAAGATCAGGAACTGACCATGCCGCCACGCAAGAAGTTGCAAGCCAGCGCGATTAGCACGCTCGAAGATTGGGTGAAGCGCGGCGCGCCTTGGCCAGAACCTGTTGCGCGCAGTGACGGCACCACCGGAGCGGAACCGTGGGGCTACCGCGAAATCGACATCGCGAAGGCGCGCGAAACATGGGCGTATCGGTTGCCCACAGAAGTGCCCGCACAACTCGCGAGCAACGAGAGTTGGCCATGGACCGATTCGGATCGCCACCTCTTGGCCGCCATGCAACAGCACGGGCTCGTGCCAGCGCAAGACGCCGACAAACTCACATGGCTGCGTCGCGTCACCTTCGATCTCGTCGGATTGCCACCCACACCAGCGCAAGTGGACGCTTTCATGAAAGACTCATCGACGAAGGCGCACGAAGTCGTGGTGGACCGCTTGCTCGCGTCGCCACAATTCGGCGAACGCTGGGGCCGTCACTGGTTGGATGTGGCGCGTTATGCCGAATCCAGTGGCAAAGAAACCAACGTCATGTATCCGCATGCGTGGCGTTATCGCGACTATGTCTTCGACGCGTTCAATAAAGACAAGCCCTACGACCAGTTCTTGAAAGAGCAGCTCGCTGGCGATTTGATGCCCAGTTCCTCGCCGAATCAAGAAGCCGAGCGCATGATTGCTACCGGTTTTCTCGCCATCGGCACGAAGGGCATGAACAGTCGCGATCGGCGGCAATTCACGATGGACCTCGTGGATGAACAGATCGACGCCACGTCACAGGCCATGCTTGGACTGACCGTCTCTTGCGCACGCTGCCACGACCATAAGTTCGACCCGATTCCGCAAGAGGACTATTACGCTGTCGCCGGCATCTTCTTGTCCACGGAAACTCTCTACGGCACCGCGCGCAGCTTGGGCAACAACCATCCTTCGCAATTGCTGACCTTGCCGGAAGGCGCGCAAGCGAGCAACGGCCCAGCAATGACTGTGCAAGCACGCCAATCCTTGGACGCGCAAAGAGAATCCGCGCGCGCACTCTTGGATGGCGGCACGCCGTTCGTGGGACGCACACAGGCGAAGTCAGACGCAGATCCTGCGAAACCAAATGCAACCAAACCCGCGCCGGCGCCTGTGCCCGTAGTGAAGCCCGACGTCGTCCGGCAGGTGCAATTGCTGCAAGCGCGCGCCGTCATCGCTCTCGCGGATGATTTGGAAAAGCGCTACGACGCCGATGGAAAGGCCACCTCTGCGAATCGCTTGGCCATGGGCGTGCGCGACGCGCGTCGCCCGCAAGACGCAAAGGTGTTGGAGCGCGGCGAGCCGGACCGTCCTGGCAAAACCGTAAAACGCGGCTTTGTACAGGTGCTGTCCACGACCGACCCCACCGCCATCACACGAGGCAGTGGTCGCTTGGAATTCGCAGAGTGGATCGCTTCAGAAGCCAATCCGCTCACAGCACGGGTAGCGGTGAACCGCATCTGGCTGCATCTCTTCGGCGAAGGCCTCGTCGCGAGCACCGACAACTTCGGCGTGAATGGCACACCGCCCACGCATCCGGAATTGCTGGACCACCTCGCACTCAGTTTCATGCGCGGCAATTGGTCCACGAAAAACTTCATCCGCAGTTTGGTGCTCTCGCACGCGTATCGCATGTCGGCACAGGAATCAGCCAAAGCGCGCGACAGCGACCCCGACAACGATTGGCTCTCGCACATGCCGCGCAAGCGCTTGGAAGGCGAGTGCATTCGCGATGCCGTGCTGCAATGCGCCGACCAGCTTGATCTCGCTCGTCCTGACGGCTCCCCCGTTGCGCTGCTCGAAGGCGTCGCTCGCGGTCGGCGTTTCGAAAATCCCAGTGCGAATGTCGGCCCGGTGCGCTCCGTGTATTTGCCCGTGATGCGCGATCAACTCCCGGAAGAGCTGGACTTGTTCGATTTCGCCGACCCTTCGTTCGTCACAGGTGCGCGTGAAGAAACCAATGTGGCCTCGCAAGCGCTACTGCTGATGAACAACGAAAAGGTCATTGCGGCAGCGGGACGATTCGCAGCGCGCGTGCTGAGCGCCGCGAAAGACGACGCCGGACGCATCACGATGGCGTTCAAACTCGCACTCGGGCGCGAGCCTCGCCCTGCAGAAATGGCCGCGGCGAATCGTTTCCTTACAGATTTCGTGGCGGCTGAAAAATCGGGCTCAGCGCCGAACAAGAAGAGCAGCACGCGCCGCGACGATCCACGCCGCCGCCGTGGAGGCACTGCTGACAAGGACGGTGGGTCGCCCACCGTCGCGACCACCGCAGCCGATGAGAAGTGGGTTGCGCTTTGCCAGAGCTTGTTCCTCACAGCGGAGTTCCGTTATGTCGATTGAAAACCGATCATGCTCCTGCAATCCGCTTGAAGGCGCATTTTCACGCCGCGAGGCGCTGCGCACTTTTTCGGGCGGCTTCGGCTTGCTCGCTCTCGGAGCACTCGGCGGGTTCGGAGAACTCGGCTCTACGCGCACGCCGCAAGACACCGCCGCGAATCCGCTCGCGCCCCACGCACCACACTTTGCAGCGCGCGCGAAACGCATCATCTGGTTGAACATGGCCGGAGCGCCGAGTCATGTAGACACCTTTGATTACAAGCCCAAGTTGAATGCGGCAGACGGCCAAGCAACCAGCGCCGCGCGGCGTGGTGGTGGCAAGTGGTTGGGCTCACCCTGGAAGTTCGGCCAGCACGGCCAAAGCGGCCAGTGGATCAGCGAACTGTTCCCCAAGGTCGCAGAGCACGCCGACAAGCTGTGCATCCTCAATGGCATGTCCACCGATGTGCCGGCGCATCAACAGGCGGCATTGAAACTGCATACAGGCAATTTCCAATTCGTGCGGCCATCTGTGGGCAGTTGGACGCTGTACGGCCTCGGCACAGAGAACCGCAATCTCCCTGGCTTTGTGGCCTTCAGCCCACCCGCAGGCCAAGGCGGTGGCGGCATTCACGGCAGCGCATTCTTGCCCGCCATCTTCCAAGGACAGCGCGTGGGAGTGTCGCGTGGTGGCGGGTTGTTCCGTAGCAACAGCCAAGACGATGCCGTGCCCAACATCGAGAACGAGCACTACTCGCAAACCGGGCAGCGCGAGCAATTGGACTTCGTTCAGGAATTGAACAAGGAACGCTTGCGAGTGACCGGCGCCGAAGTCGGCACCGAAGGCGTAATCGAGGCTGCTGAGTTGGCCTTCCGCATGCAAGCCGAAGTGCCCACATTGCTCGACCTCAGTTCTGAATCAAAAAAAACGCAGGACGCCTACGGCCTCAACAACAATGACACGTCCGGTTTCGGCAAGCAGTGCTTGTTGGCGCGCCGCTTCGCGGAAAAGGGCGTGCGCTTCATCCAACTTTCGCAAGGCGGATGGGACCACCACAGAAACTTGCGCAACGATCTCGCGCGCTCAGCGATTTCCGTGGACCAGCCCATCGCAGCGTTGCTCGCAGACCTTGCACAACGCGGTCTTCTGAAAGACACGCTGGTGCTTTGGGGTGGCGAGTTCGGGCGCACGCCCTACGCACAAGGCGATGACGGCCGCGATCACAACCACAAGGGCTTTACGCTGTGGATGGCGGGCGGCGGTGTGAAGGGCGGGCTGCGCTACGGCGCCACCGACGAATACGGCATGGAAGCGGTCGATGGGCGTCTGTCGATCCACGATTTGCACGCCACCATGCTGCACCTCATGGGGCTCGACCACACCAAACTCACGCACCGTTACGCGGGGCGCGATTTCCGGCTGACGGATGTGCACGGCGAAGTCGCACGCGAAATCCTCGCCTGAGCGCGCACGCCCCGCACCACACTCCGCGGCAAAGGTAGTGCGCGCAAAAAATCCGGACGCAACGAGATATTGCCGCCGGACAGCGCGTTGGCTCCTAACTTGCAACGCAACAACTCCGCTGCTGCGCCACCATTCAGCCAATCCGCCAACACTTCGAGGGCCGCGAAGCCTCCGACTTTGGGAGTCAGCATGAATGTTTGAAGCGCTCCGACGAGTTCGCCTTCTCTATCGAGCAACGCTTCCACACGCCGTGCGAGGCCAGCCACAAGTATTTTCGGCACGAGCTGCCGTTGCACTTTGCGGCGCAGGGCTTCCGGCATCGCGTTGAGCATCAAGCGCGGATGCAGTCGATCGCGTTTGGCGTAGCGACAAAGCACTTGGCCCCACAGGCTTTCTCCGGGCTCGATGAGTCCCGTGGTGATGAAGCGCGGCCCTATGCCATGCTCCGCATCTTCGAGGTGCTCGCGCAGCGCGTAAAAATCTTGCACGAAAAATGTGGCGCGCACTTCGAACATCTCGTCGAGCCGCGTTGTTGTGCGCGCTGAAGGCACCGCCACCGTCGGTTGACGCAAGCGCTGCAACTCTTCCCACCACTGTGCTGAATGCACGACGCCACGGCAACGAAACGGCTGCTTTGTGCCTGAAGCAAACTCCACTTGCGTCTCGGCCTCATGCCCCAACGTGAGCAAGCACACATGCACATCTGCGCCACTGAACAGATCGCAACGCTCTGGCAAGCGCACTTTCACGGGCCGCAAGCACTTCATCGCGGTCGAGCGCACTCCGGCAGCACCAGCAGCACTGAGAACACTGCGCGGCAAGACGAAAGCGATGTGGCCCGTCGCGTTCACAAGATGCAGCGCCTGCGCAAGAAACGCATGAGACAGATCGGAACTTGCGCACAGCTCGGGATAGAGCGCCGCGCGGATGGCCGGCAGCAACGTGCGCGTCCCGCCTTCCATGGCGTTGGCAAACGGCGGATTCCCGATGATCAGATCGAAGCCTCCACGCTGCGCGACCGCCGCGAAACTGCTGTTCCAGTCCACGACACTCGCAGATTCAGAATGCGCCGCACGCAAAGACGTATCCAACGCCACATTCAACGCCGCACTCTGCGACTCGGTTGCCGAAGTGCCGAAGCGCGGGCCCGCCAGCGCGTCGCCATGAACCAACAGAGGAGCAGACCAACCCGCCGCCGTGAAACGCACACGTGCTGCTGCCAGCGCGAGCGCATCGACATCCGCCCCTGCAATGCACGCGACAGCGAGGGAACGCGCCTCTGGCACACTCATCCCCTGCATCACGCACGCTTGTTCCAATCGCTGCGCCATCGCCCACAAGAACGCGCCGCTGCCACATGCCGGATCCAAGATGCGCAGTGCGCGTAGCCGGGCGACAGATGCGCTCGCCGTTTCGAGCGGCTGGAGCAACGGATCCAGCGCATCGTCGAGCAACATCTGCACCAAGGCTGGGGGCGTGTAGTACGAGCCATGACGCCGCCGTTTTGCACGCGAAGTGCTGCGTGGTTCCAGCGCCAACAATTCATCCAAACGGGCAGCCACGAGCTCGGGTCGCAGCACATCCTGCAACGAGAGCGCGTCGACAAGTGTGCTGACACTTAAGTCAGGTGCGATCCCAAGCAAGCTGCGCACCAAGACCGCAGATTTCGTTTCGCCAAACTCACTCAGCAAGCGACGAAAGCCCGCGAGCGTCGCATCCGTAGCGCGGACACGACGATCTAACGCACCGACACGAAGTGCCGGCGCGCGAGGACGCACCCCGACCCTGCCGGCAGCACTGTTCCTCCCCGCCCGGGAGGCCGCAGCGCTGCGCGGCCGATTTTCCAACCCCATGGTTGCAGATTTTTCCCGCTCCGCGACGAACTGTCCAGTGGGCGCGCAATTTGATGCCGGGAATAGAATCTCGGTTCCCCAGACAGGACCCTATGCACCAGCGCACTGCCACGCTTCGAATCATGATCGTGCTTTCCCTTCTTGTCGGCGCACTCGCAGCGCAGGAGCACCGCGTGCTGCGCTTCGAAGTGAAGTCGCTCGACCAACGTTTCATGGCCGAAGGGGCCGCGTACGTAGACATCAACGGCGACGGCATCCTCGATGCTGTGAACGCTGATCGTTGGTGGCGCGGTCCAGATTTCACCGCTTCCACACTGTGGAGCAACGCGCAACCGTTCGATCCTGCTCGCTATTCTGAGACATTTTTCATCTGGGGCGACGACCTCGACGCTGACGGCGACAACGACTTGCTCGTCGTGGGCTTTCCCGGCAAAGAGCTGCGCTGGCATGAAAACCCCGGGCGTGATGCCACAGATGTTTGGCCGCGCCATGTGGTGTTTGAAGGCGTCGACAACGAATCTCCGGCCTACGAAAACCTCGTCGGCGATGCGCGACGCGAAGTGGTAGCGATGCACGCCGGCCGCATGGGTTGGATTGCCCCTGCCAATCTCGCAGATCTGCGCACTGCTTGGAGTTTTCACCCCATCTCCGTTGCAGGACTCGGTGGCGCGTTCACTCATGGGCTGGGTGTCGGCGACTTGAATGGCGACCAACGCGCAGATGTGCTCTGGAAACAAGGGTTTTGGCTGCAACCCGAGGGTGCAGAGACTCTCGCCGAGTGGCCCTACACGCCGTGGGCTTTCGCAGGCCCTGGTGGCGCACAAATGCTCGTCTTCGATGCCGATGGCGATGGCATGAACGATGTGGTGAGTGCAGACGCTGCACATGGCTACGGCCTTGTCGCTCACTTGCAGCGCCGGGGGCGTGAAGGCGGCGTGGGTTTCGCTGCGCTGCGCATCATGGGCTCAGTGCCAGAACAAAACACCTATGGATGTTGCGTCGGTGGACTGCACGCGGCGGCTCTCGCGGACTTGAGCGGCGATGGCATCCCGGATGTCGTCACTGGCAACCGTCCTTGGGCACACATGGGACACGATCCTGCGGACAAAGGCCCCGCGACACTTTTGTGGTTTGAAACACAACGCGGCCCTGCGCCAAGCGAAGTGCACTTCATTCCGCATGTCATTGATGACGTCACGGGAGTTGGCACGCAAGTCAGCGTGGCGGACATCCAAGGCGACGGCGCTGCGGACATCGTGGTGTCCAACAAACGCGGATTTGTCGTGGTCCAAGGACGCGCAGAGATGGTTGGTCGCCGAGCTTGGCAAGCCGCGAACCCCAAAGCCATCGCGAACTACGACCCTGAAGCCACGCAACGTCAAGATTGGGCAGCCATCGGTGAATCCCCCCGCAACGCGGAAGGCCAAGTGCTGAACTTCGACTTCGAAGCGGGTTCGCTCAGCGGATGGAGTGTGGAAGGCAACGCTTTCGCGGGGCAGCCAGTGCGAGGCGACCGCGTGCATGCGCGCCGCAGCGACATGCACAGCAATCATCTCGGGGAATACTGGATCGGGAGCTACGAATCAGCGCACCACGACGCAGCCCTTGGGAGCATGGTTTCACCAGCGTTTGTGCTGCACAAAGCGTGGGTGAGTTTCCTCGTGGCGGGCGGGCCTTGGGCCGAAACGCGCGTCGAGATTGCGCGGAAAGACAACGGCGCGGTGCTGGCTCGCGCCAGTGGCAAGGAGAGCGAAGAGCTCGCCCCGGTGGCCTTCAATCTTACGGAGCACGTGGGCACATTGGTGGAAGTGCGCGTGATCGACGAACGCCAAGGCCACTGGGGGCATATCAACTTCGATCATCTGCGCCTGCACGACACTGAGCCACAATTCGGAGCGCGCACACAGGCTCCAAGTCCTGAGGAACAGCTCAACGGTTTTACGGCCGCGGTTGCCGCAGCACGCATGACGGTTCCGGAAGGCTTCGAAGTTGATGCTCTCGCGGCAGAGCCGATGGTGCATCAGCCCATCGCCATGACCATCGACGCGCGTGGGCGCATCTGGATTGCGGAGGCCTACGCCTATCCGCAGCGCCAACCGGAGGGCCAAGGTCGCGACCGTATTCTTGTGCTGGAAGACCGCGACAAAGACACGCACTTCGAAACCGCGACGGTGTTTCAAACCGGACTGAACTTGGTGAGCGGACTCGAAGTCGGACACGGCGGTGTGTTTGTCGGTGCGGCACCTTGGTTGCTGTTCATCCCCGACCGCAACGACGACCTCGTCCCCGATGCAGCGCCGGAGATCTTGTTGGATGGCTTTGGTTTTCAAGACACGCACGAAACACTCAACGCTTTTTGTTTCGGCCCCGACGGCTGGCTTTATGGCTGCCATGGCGTGTTCACGCACAGCCGCGTCGGCGCGCCGGGCACACCTGACAAAGAACGCATTCCCCTGAATGCCGCGGTGTGGCGCTGGCACCCAAAGCGCCGCGTGTTTGAAGTGTTTGCTGCGGGCACTTCAAATCCATGGGGCCTCGATTTCGATGAACACGGCGAGGCATTCGTCAGCGCCTGCGTCATCCCGCACCTCTATCACATCGTGCCGGGTGGCCGTTACGAACGCCAAGCCGGTGCGCATTTCGAACCTTGGGTGCGTGAAGACATTCAGACCATCGCGGACCATCGCCACTACGTTGGAGAAAACCCTCACGCTGGCAACGAAACCTCAGCGAGCGCTGGTGGCGGCCACGCACACTGCGGCTTGATCTGCTACCTCGGCGACAAGTTCCCCGCCGAATGGCGCGGTGCGTTGCTCATGGACAACATCCACGGCAACAGATTGAACAGCGACAGGTTGAGCCCGAAGGCGTCGAGTTTTGTTGCAAGTCATGGACCAGACGCACTGCTTTCGAACGACAAGTTTTTTCGTGGCATCGCATTCCGCGCCGCGCCCGACGGCAGTGTGGTTTTCACCGATTGGTACGACCGCCAAGCCTGCCACCGCAACGAGCCAGCCATTTGGGATCGCTCGAATGGGCGTGTGTATCGCTTGCGTTACGGCGCAGCGCAAGCATGGACTGAAGATCTCGCCACGCTCGACAACGCAGCCCTCATCGCGTTGCTCGCGAATCGCGATGCGTGGCATGAGCGCAAAGCACGAGAAGTTCTGGCTACGCGCACGCTGTCGTCTTCCGACACAGCACTGTTGGAGGCGCTGTTCCATGGCGATGATGCGCTGCTGCGCCTGCGAGCGCTTTGGGCCCTGGCTTGCACCAACACTCTCACTCGCGCGCAACTCGCGAAGGCACTGAGCGATCGTGACAAGTCTTTGCGCGCGTGGGGTGTGAGGCTCAGCGCTGAAGGCAATGCCCTGTCCGTCGCAGAACACACGCGCTTCCTTGCGCTCGCGCAGTCAGACCCCTCCGCAGTCGTGCGCCGCGAACTTGCATCAGCATTGCAACGCTTGCCGCTCAGCGAGCGTCAGGGCATTGCTACCGCTCTCGCGCAGCACGCCGAAGACGCCGACGATCCGCAGATTCCCGTGTTGCTGTGGGTGGCTGTCGCTCCGCTTGCACGCGAACAACCAGAGGCGTGCGCCGCACTGGCTGCCGAGACGCGCATCCCCAAACTCGCTCGCTGGTGCGCTGAACGGCTCGCCGAACTTGGCGACAGCGCGGTGACGGCTCTCGCGCACGCAACGGATGCGACGCCCGCATTGCGCGCAATCGCTCTTGCTGCACTACAGCGCGCCGTTGCAGCGGGCCACAAGCTGGCGCTCACGGTCGAACTGCGCCAGTTGCTGAATCACGCGGCCGCTGATGAGAGCAATGGAAATGACGGCGTTTTTCTTGCTGCCTTACTCGGCGTCGAAGAACAGCGCGAAGTCCTGCGCAAACTCGCCACAGACCACGCTGCGGATGTGAAGACTCGCCTCGAAGCCCTTCGTGTCTTGGCATTGAGACCACAGCTTGCAGAAGTGCCCATGCTGATAGACGCACTGCAAGAACCCGTGTTGGCAGAGACCAGCGTGAGTGCACTTTCCACCATGGACGACAAGTCCGCGCGGGAAGCGCTCCTCGCTGCCGCACCGCACCTGCAAGCCGCTGCGCTCCTGCGTTGCGTTGCCACCTTGGCCGCGCGTCCAGAATCGGCGCTTGCTCTCTTGGAACTCGTCGCGAAAAAACGGCTCCCACGCGATGTCCTCGACGCCCCGACACGCCGCCTGTTGGCCTTGCATCATGATGAAACTGTGAGCGCCGCCCTCGAACGCGTCTGGGGGCGCGTGCGCGAACAAGGCAAAGCTACAGAACGCATCGAAGCCCTACTGAAACGCTGCACTCCGGCGGCTCTGGCGCACGCGGACTTGGCGCACGGCCGCGCGCTCTACGCACGCACATGTCGCAACTGCCACAAACTCTTTGATGATGGCCGCAGCGTCGGTCCAGAAATTACCGGCAGCAACCGTGCCGACCTGCGTTATCTCTTGAGCAACATTCTTGATCCTTCAGCAGAAGTTGCCAACGATTACCGCTTGGTGAATGTGCGCATGGAAGATGGACGTTTGCTTTCGGGCGTGCTGGCGCGTGAAGACGAGACCTCGCTGGAATTACTCGCACAAGACGCCACACATCAGCTTCGTCGTGCGGACATCGCCATCGGTGCTGATGGCACGCGCGATCTGTGGCATGGCGAAGCGTCAATGATGCCCGAAGACCAACTCGTGGGCATGTCAGAACCTGACATCTTCGCTTTGCTCGCCTACCTGCGCTCGCCGCAGCAGACTCCCATGCGCGCCGACGAACGCACCTTGCCGCTGTTTTTCGATGGCACCTCGCTTGCCATGTTTCGTGGCGATCCCCAAGTTTGGAGTGTTGAAAACGGCGCGATCGTGGGACGCACCACCGGTCTGCGCGAGAACAGTTTCCTTGTGTCCGAATTGCTGCTGCGAGATTTCCGCCTTAGCGTCGATGTTGAACTCAAAGGCAACCTCGGCAACAGCGGCATTCAATTCCGCAGCGAGCCCCACGGCGAAAACAGCGTTGCGGGCTACCAAGCCGACATCGGCGTCGGTTGGTGGGGCAAACTCTATGAAGAGCACGGACGCGGCGTGATCGCAACACCCGAAGGTCCAGAACCCGGAGGCGCGGGCGTGCATCGCTACGAGATCGTTGCGGTCGGCGAGCGCATTCTCATCGCGCTCGATGGAAAGCAGTGCTGCGATCTGAACGACCCCACTGGACGACGCGAAGGACGCATCGCCTTCCAAGTGCACTCGGGCGGAGCCACCGAAGTGCGCTTCACGGCACTGCGTTTGGAAGCCGCAACGGAAGCCAAACTCACTACGTTGCGCTGACTCAAAAGTACGACGGGCCCGACGCTTGCGCGCCGGACCCGATAGCGGCGATAGGATTCGAACCTATGACCCGCGGCTTATGAATCCGCTGCTCTAACCAACTGAGCTACGCCGCCATGGCGCTCCGTGGTGATATCAGTCGACCCTACCCCGAACAAGCCGGAACGAGCCTCAGCGCAGTGCTTGCCCGGGCACTAAATCGGGGATGGCGCTAGCGATCCACGCAGGATTTGTGAGTGCTTCAGGAACGCAGCGGAGCGGAATCCCACCCGGCCCAAGAATGCGCCCGCCACAGGCCTGGACGATGGCATCAGCGGCCACGGTGTCCCAGATTTTCGTCCCACCGGCGCTCATAGCCGCATGCGCATGAGCATCGGCAATGTGAACGATTTTCAAAGCCGCACCACGCGGCGCAGTTTGATGCGGCGGCAAGCAAGACAGCAGCGCTTCCAACCGTTTCGAGCGATGCCAACGCGAAGTCAGCACCTGCAATTCTTCCCCTTTGCGCCACGGCAACATGCCGCGCAGTGGGCGTTCAGATCCATCGGCGCGCACAAGCCACGCACCGACGCCACGCACACCAACAAAGCTGCACGCCTGAGCAGGATGATGCACTACGCCGAAGTGGACTTCACCGTCGAGCACGAGACCGATATTGACGCAATACTCGCTACCACCGCGCACAAACTCTGCGGTTCCGTCGAGAGGATCGACCGCCCAGAACGTGGTTGAGCTCCCCGGATCGAATGCGCCGACGTCCTCTTCGGAGAGCAGCGCAACTCCGGGTGTCGCGCGTTGAAGGCCAACAACGATCACATCATGCGCTGCAAGATCTGCATCGGTGACGGCTGAATGGTCCTCTTTGCGGCGCACGCCGAGATCCGGGCGCGCAGCGACTTCGAGAATGGCCGCACCCGCACGCCGCGCGATGGCTTCCAGCTCACGCGCCAACTTCGTCCCGCGCTGAAAGTTCAGCGCCTCATCAAGCAATGCTGACCTGCGGGCACAGGTAAACATCTTGAATGGCGTTTAGCAGTTTGACTCCGTCAGCCATGGGCTTTTGAAAGGCCTTGCGCCCAGAAATCAGACCTGTGCCACCAGCGCGCTTATTCACGACTGCGGTGGTGACCGCATCGACCATGTCGTTGGCCCCTGAAGCCCCACCGCTGTTGATCAACCCTGCGCGGCCCATGTAGCAATTCGCAAGCTGATAGCGCGTGAGGTCGATGGGATTGTCGCTGCTCAACTTGTCATAGACCTTGCTCGAGGTCTTGCCGAAGTTCTGCAACGCTTTGTAGCCGCCATTGTTCTCCGGGAGCTTCTGCTTGATGATGTCGGCTTCCAGCGTGACGCCGAGGTGATTCGCTTGACCGGTGAGGTCCGCCGCTGCGTGATAATCCACGCCGCCTTGCTTGAAGGACGCATTGCGCAAGTAGCACCACAGCACGGTGAACATGCCGAGCTCGTGCGCGCGCGCAAAAGCGGCGCTCACTTCTTGCAATTGACGATGCGATTCTTCCGTGCCCCAGTAAATTGTGGCGCCGACACCCACGCAACCCATCTCGAAGGCGCGCTCGACACTGCCGAACATGATCTGGTCGTAGGTGTTCGGGTAACTGAGCAGTTCGTTGTGATTGAACTTCATGATCATGGGAATGCGATGCGCGTAGCGGCGCGCCACCGAACCCAAAACGCCGTAGGTGCTGGCTACGGCGTTGCAGCCGCCTTCAATCGCCAACTCGCAGATGTTCGCGGGGTCGAAATACTGAGGCTCGGGAGCGAACGATGCACCAGCGCTGTGCTCGATGCCTTGGTCCACAGGCAAGATGCTCACATAGCCAGTGCCGGCGAGCCGCCCGCTGTTGAAAAGCGTGCCGAGATTGCGCAGCACATTGGGACGACGATCTGAGTGCACCATCACGCGGTCGATGAAATCGGGACCTGGCAAATGCAGTTGGCTCTTCGCGATTGTGCGGCACTCATGAGTCAACAGTGTGCTGTTGGCGCCAAGCAACTCTTGGATCTTGGTGAAAGTGGCGCTCATGATGCTCTCCGTGCAGCCGGACTGCACTTGATGGTCTGATGGGTCACAGAGCTTACCCCGGCGGGATTCAACGCGTGATCTCCAATTCGGCAATGCTCTGAACCAAGGCTTCGACACGACCGGGGGCCTTAGGTAATTCCTGTTCGAGGATCAGATGTGCTTTGGCTGCGTTGGCGGCCGGGAACGAAAGCGTCACGGGCCCTGTGGCCGGCAGCGCCTCGTTGCCGTGACGCCATGCCTGATAGGCCTGCCCCACACTCGTGCCCGTTGCATCACTGAAAGCAATACGCAGGCGCACCGTGCGACCTTCTGTAGCCGGCAGCGCATGGCCCGTGAGAGCCGTCAGCACCACCTCCACGTTGTCGCCCTTGAAATTCGCCTTCAATTCAGCGGCTCCGCGCACCACTACGCCGCGCCTTGCACCGCTGAAGGCATGCACGCGACAGGCCTGTTCGCCGATGGTGTATTTCTCTTTGATCGTTGGCGAAGTCACCAGTTTGCGCTGCACCGCAGGCATATGGCAACTTTGACAAGTCCGGCCTTCTTTCGCCGCAGTGCCCGCCAAGTAACTCGTGCCCTGATCGTGCTCAGCGCGCGCTTGCGGTTGTCCATGGCAGGAAAGGCACATGTCCGCTTTGCGATAACCGTCATCCGCATCGACGCCGCCGTGCCCAGTGCTGTCGTAGGGCCCTAAGTAGCGGTTGCCCTTCATGTGGCAAGTGACGCAATTCACTCCAACTTCGCGGTCGTTCTTGCGCGGCAACGGCAGCTTGCCCATGCCTTGCAGCATCAGTTCCTGCGGCGCGTGGCATGGCGCGCAAGATTCGCCCTTGTCTGCAAGCTCCGCGATAGCCGCCTGAAACACAGGATCGGTCCAGCTCTGCGCGTGCAGCGTGCCTTCCCATTCCTTGCACACATCTTCGTGGCACTTGGTGCACGTGCCGACCAAACGCGCGAGGCCTTCACGTTCTGTAGGCTGCGCAGATTCCAACACAGAGCCTTCGGGCGAAGCGCTGGAAGCACCGACTAACAACAAAGCAGCGGTAACGAGAACGCAAGCACTCAGCAGTAGGCGCATGACGCCGGACATCATACGCAACGGCCGATAGCCGCCGCGATAGCACTCGCAGTGCGCACCAGTTCTTGGAACTCAGCGGAGCGGAGCGCTTGGCGCCCATCCGACAGCGCCTTCTCAGGCTCCTCGTGCACTTCGACAATCAACCCGTCGGCACCGGCTGCGACGGCTGCAAACGCCGCGCTCGCCACCAATTCGCTACGCCCTGTGGCATGGCTTGGATCCACGATCACGGGCAAATGCGTGAGCCGCTTCAGCACGGGCACAGCCATCACATCGAGGAGATTGCGCGTGTGGCGGTCGAAACTGCGCAGACCGCGCTCACACAACACCACCTGTGCATTACCGCGCACAAGGATGTACTCGGCGGAAGCCAAGAACTCATCCAACTCCGACATCATGCCGCGCTTCAGCAACACCGGCTTGTTGGTGCGGGCTGCTGCTTCGAGCAAAGGAAAGTTTTGCACGCTGCGCGAACCAATCTGCAGCATGTCGGCATAACTCGCCACGAGCTCGGCTTGTTCAGGAGCCATGACTTCTGTCACTACCGCAAGTTCGAACTCGTCGGCGATCTTGCGCAACAGTTCCAGCCCGCGTTCGCCCAGCCCTTGGAACGCATACGGCGAGGTGCGTGGTTTGAAAGCACCACCGCGCAACACGCGCACACCAGCTTTGGCCACGGCCTCGGCGACCGTACGCAACTGATCTTCGCTCTCGACGGCGCAAGGCCCGCCGATGATCTCCACTCGGGACGCTCCGAAAACAGCGCGCCCGACGCTGACTTCTGTGTTGCGTCCTTGCAGCAAACGCGCAGCGAGCACATAGGGCGCATCTGATGGCAGAACTCGCTCGACGCAGGGCAGCCGTTCGTAGCGAACCGCTTGTTCAGGGGCTCCACCCCGCACCCGAACCATGGTGCGCGTGCCGGTGCGCGTCACGGATACTTCGGCAACGCCCAGAGCCTCCGCTGAGTCCAAGACTCCGCGGACTTCCTGTTCACTGACGCCTTCTTTGAGCAAGACAAACATGGTGGTGGCGGCTCCGCACGGAGCGACCGCCGTGAAGAAACTACCAGCACGCTCACGAATCCCAACGCAGGCACACGTCCTTGTCGCCCCAACGGCTCAAATCGCCCATGAAGCCCCTGTGACTTTGCGTCAACCTCGAAACCCCTCTGAATCAGCGAGCAAGTCGGCACCAGTTGGATGACGCGCCCCGCGTGCTCAAGCAGCAATGGCGGACCCAGCGCAAACACAGCCGACAACGCAGGCTGCTCCTGCAACAGAGCTTCCCAACGCTCCGATCCCTCTTCCACTCGTTCAAGACGCGCGGCCCAAGGGTCGGATGCAGCCAAAACCAGAGCCAATTCTGTCCAACCAGCATCTCGGCGCAGCAGAGTCCGTCCGCCGAGCAGCGCCACCGAGCCCGCTGCACCGTCATCGTCGCCAGGCGCGACAAGCGTGCGCATGCGCTGCAACTGCTCCGATGTCGCCGCAGCGCTACCCACCCAACGCGATGGTGACGGAGCTTTGGACTGCGGCACCAACCAAGCACCCGTCCACGGAGTCAGCACCCCATAGCGCTGGCTGAGGTCGCGTGCTTCACGAAGAATCTCCGGAGTCTCGCCCTGAAGTCGCATGAGATCGAGCAACACACCAATGCGGCGCGTGGCGTGCAGGCGCGGGACAAAGGCTGTCAAATCGCCACCTGCGCTGAAATCGACGGCCTTGCTGAAGCTCACAGGACCGGTTGCGGATTCGGCACTCACCTTGAGCTGTGCCCGTGGCCCGCCCGACCAACGCCCCGTGATCAACACCTGCGACCCGCGAAACACATCAGGCAGTGTTTGTGGCGTGACCTGCGTGAGAGTGACGCCTTCAGCCCGCACGTCCAGTTGGGTCAAGCGTGGCTCTGCGAGGCGCCGGAAGAAGCGTTCGACAACAGGCGCGAGGTCTTCCCCAGCAGCGACGTAGGCGCGCTCGCCGCCACTGCGCTCCGCCAACAAGTCGAGCAGTTCTACTCGAACGTCGTTGCCGATGCCGAACACGAACACGCGCGCGCCGCTGAGATTCGCGCGAGCTACTTGACCCCAAATGCTGACGCTCGCTGTGACACCCACCGTTGGAGCACCATCGGTGAGCAACACCACGAATCGCGGTGTGCGCGCTACGCGCAACGTAGTGAAAGCAAGCTCCAAGGCTGCAGCGAGGTTTGTGCCACCCTCCGCGGTGAGCGCGGCAACGCTCGCGAGAGCCTGCTGCTGATGCGCCGCATCCGCGTTGACGAAATCCTGCTGCACTTTGGCGGTGGATGCAAAGGTCACGACTGGCCTTCGAGCTTCGCACCATCGGCGTGCACGGCGCAAGAATCCGGAACCAGTCCGGTCGGCAAAGCGCAAACGAAACGGCCTGTCACCACACTGCCGTTGGGATTGCGCAAACACACGCTCAGCCGCACGCGAGCAATGTTGTCCGTCACTTCCAGACGGCCATCAACACCCACGACTTCAGCGGGCAGCAGCTTCAGCACAGCGGACGCAGGCGGGCTAGGACAACGCAAGTCCAGCAGCGCTTGACCAGCAAGGGCGCAGGTGAAAAGCGCAGGTGAAAAGCTCAGGCAGAAAGATGGAAATGTAAATGCAGTGAAGCATCAGAGGCACGGCGGGCATGCTCCCCACACCTTCAGACGCGGCCGTGCGACCGAGGTTCCGAACCCATAGCCGTTAGCGCTGCTCGCCGCAGTCCCCGCACTGACCCGAACGCGTCCAGCGCACACGAACCCGCATGTTTTGAGGTTGAATCCGAGTATTCAACAAAGTGCCGAAATCCACCATGATCATCCCGACTTTGACAGGCATCGGTGCGCTCACGTTCCCCTGCTGAACAAAGATGATGGGCCCGATCACAGGGTCGTCTCGGAGGCGGTCGATGTGTTCCCCCGGCAGAATCAAAGCCTCGCCCGAGAGCATGACCAGCGAAGAGGCACCCACTTGCCCGCAGCGACGCAGGCATTCCGCTTCCATGTAGCGCGCGAGTTGTTCTATGCGCGATGTATGCGGCGGCTGCGTGCCATTACTTTGCTGTACGCGCAAACGCGCAAAGCCAGCGCGCGCTTCGGCAGGATGTGCCTGTAGCAGATTCGCATGAGCCTGCATGAAACGCGACACATCCTGCGACGCACGACCTTGCGCGGGCATCGTGGACTTTTCTGCCATTTCGCTTTGGCACGCTTGCTTCAAGGCTTTGTGACCTTCGTTGGAAGTGAACCACACGCCGTGAGGGATGCTCGCCGTCAATTCCGACAGTGAACCTGCCGCCGCCCAGAAGCGACTTGCACCCACCACTGCCTGGAGATTCCCGACAGTGTGGCCGCCCTGCTCCAACTGTTGTCGCAGTGCACGTGAGCACGCACGCCATTCACGCAAGTATTCGCGCGTTGCGCTGGCTTCCGGCAAATCGGCGCACCAACTACTCCGCTGAGATTGCGATTCAAGTATTTCGGCATCCAACAGACACAGTTGTTTGTCCAACAACAAATCCGCTTCTTCGCCAGCCTCTGGTGGCATGGCCATGATTTGACGACCGAGCAAAACCGCCGCCTCGTTGTGGTCCTTCAGGCGCTGAGGGAAAAGCCCTGCTGCGAGCACGGGAGTCGCGGGTTGCACGCCGGCGGATGTTGGCTGCGAATCGCGGCCCAATTGAAAAGCCGCCAGACTGCACAACACGAGAACCAGCGCAGCAGCAGCGCCAGTGCGCCATTGCGAAAAGCTCCACCGAACCGTATGCGGCTGAGCGAGAACCAAAGGAGGCACGACAACGTCTGACGCGAGCAACCGACGCGCGCTCGATTGCATCGTCCGGTAGCCGCGCAGCGTTTCAGCGCAAGCCGCACACGCCTCGACGTGCTGCCTGAGCGCGAGCTTCGGCTCGGCTGCAAGCCGACCGTCCAAGTCTTCAGAGAAATGACCACGAGCTTGTTGGCAGTTGAGGGGATCCATCACATCTCGATTCCGGTTTCATCCAAGTGCTGTTTCATGTTCTCGTACACCTGCTCTCGCGCGCGCGACAAACGGGAAGAGACCGTCTTGATGGGGCATCCGATAATCTTCGCTGCCTCTTCGTAGGAGAGCTCTTGCACAGCGCACAGGAGAAACACAAGGCGCAGCTTTGGTGACAGTCGTGCCACCTGCTGCTCAAGGAGCGTCGCGAATTCGTTGGATTGGGATTGTTCCCAAGGGCTAGGCGATGACAGGTCTGCCACTTGCACTTCGTCGCTTTCGACGTCGCCATATTCACCACCAATAGCCACGAGCGGCAGACGGCGACGGCGCAAATGGTCGATGCAAGCGTTGCGCGCAATCGTGAACAACCAAGTGGACAGGTGCGCGCTCGGATCAAACGTCTCTGACTTGCGATAGACCTTCAAGAACACTTCTTGCAAGAGGTCATCGCCGCTGTCACGGTCGCCGACATAGCGCGAAATGAACGCACGCACTCTGGGCGCGAAGAGGAGGTAGAGCTGGTCGAAAGCGTGGCGGTTCCCTGCCACGAATGCGGCCATCAACTCCTCGGCATTAGGCTCCGTGGGGTGTGTTTTCACGCTCACTAGGGACTCTTGCATCATCAACATAGGAGCCGTCCGGTCGACAAGGCCCCATACGAGCAGGGTGGCATCCTACTCCGTGACCGATGCCCAAACCTCGAAGGCGAAAAACTGCGCGCTAAAGCAGCTTCGCGAGAGCCTGAACCACCTCAACCTGCTCGGCTTCTCTCAATCCCGGCGCGATGGGAAGTGCCAGCACTTCGCGCGAGGCCTGCTCTGCCACGGGGAAATCGCCGGGCCGATGCCCAAGAAAGGCGCAACAAGGTTGGAGAGAAAGCGGCAAGGGGTAGTACACGGCAGCGCCGATCGCAGCGCGCTTCAAGCCCTGCAACACAGCGTCTCTGCGCTCGGGGATGCGCACCACATATTGATGCACACTGTGGCCGGCATCGATCAGCGGCAACCTCAAGCGACCTTCGAGGCCTGCAGTCGCGAACAGCGCCGCGTAGCGCTGTGCATTGGCACGACGCTCCGCTTGCGCCGCATCAAGAAACGGAAGCGACGCGAGCAACACCGCTGCCTGGATTGTGTCCATGCGAAAGTTGCCGCCAAGCTCCACATGTTCGTAGGGCGCAGCTTGGCCGTGAGCGCGCATACGTCGCAGCCGCACCGCGAGCGCGGCATCGCGGGTTGTCACGAGACCTGCGTCCCCCGCAGCGCCGAGGTTTTTCGTGGGGAAAAAAGAGAAGCACCCGATGCGGCCTATCGTGCCCGCGAGGCGACCAGCTTGGTCGCGACTATCCAACGCTTGGCAGGCATCTTCAATGATCGGGATTTGCGGAAGTGCGTCCTGCCAGGGCGCAAGCTCCATGCACGCTCCAAAAAGATGCGCGGGCAACAGAGCTCGTGCAGCAGCGCACTGACGCAGATCTGCAGCAGCGAGATTCATGCCGTAATGCTCAGGCTCAATGTCGACGAAATGGGGGCGCGCGCCAAGACGCAGCAGAACCCCAACGGTGGCGAAGAACGAAAATGGCGTCGTGACCACTGTGTCGCCGCGCTCCACACCGCACGCCATGAGTGCCATGGTGAGCGCATCGGTTCCGCTGGAAACACCCACAGCATGCACGTCGCCCAAGCGCTGGCCGGCGGCGTTTTCAAACGCGGACACTTCCGCACCAAGAATGAAGCGTTTGTGTTCGAGCACACGCAACACCGCATCGCGGATGGCTTCCGCCTGCGCGGCAGGCATGCGTTGAAAATCTACAAACGGGACAGTCATCGTGGATTCAACCGGTATGTCTCAAACGCCCGCGTTCTGACGCAAGCCATCAAAGTCGCGCGAGTATTCGCGCCCACAACTGGCACACGACAGCGGCGGACCCAGTTTTTCGCCGCAACGGCACACGAATCCAAGAGGTCGCGCCGGAACGCCAGCGACCAGCACAAACGGTGCGACCGAATGTGTGACCACCGCACCGGCTGCGATGAAAGCTCCTTCTCCGAGTCTGACACCGCAGATGATCGTCGCATTGGCGCCAATGCTGACGCCGGAGCCCACATAGGTGTTTTCGTAGCGATCGCGCCTAGGAAACGCCGCGCGCGGGCGTGTGACATTGGTGAACACTGCCGAAGGACCAACAAAAACATCGTCTCCGAGCAGCACTCCGTCGTACAGACTGACATTGTTCTGGATGCGACAGCCACGCCCGATGCGCACACTGCCGGCCACAAAAACGCCTTGACCCAGCACGCAATCAGCGCCGATTTCAGCACCGCGCATCACATGACAATGGCGCCAGATCTTCGTGCCGCTGCCGACGACAGCTCCAGCTTCCACTTCTGCTGCGGGGTGAACGAAGACTGATGCGTCACTCATGGGCACCCAGCCTCGAGCGCAACGCAGTCAAGCGCAATACCGCCTTCCAGCAAACTCTGACGCGCCGTCTCCAACACCCGCAACACTTCGAGACCGTGTCGCGCGCCTGTCAGCGGCTCGGCACGATCCTCCATGCGCGCCACAAAATGGGCCAACTCATTCGCGAGTGGTTCCTCGCGCGGAAACTCGATGCACCGCCCTTGGTCGCGCGCTGCCACATTCAACGTGCCGCCAGCAATGGCGCCAGCATCAAACAAAGTGAGGCTGCCGCCCATGCGATCGTCCGTGAATGCGGCCATGCGCTGCTCACCCACCACAACAAGGCGATGCTCTTTGGTCGGATGCAACCAACTAACAAAGATGTGGCCGCGAATTCCTTCAGGAAACTCAAGATGCGTCACAGTGACATCGGCCCGGCCCGCACGCAGATAGCTGCCGCCATGCGCGCCCACCCGTAGCGGCCAGTGGCCCGTCAAGTCCAAGAACGCCGCGATGTCGTGCGGCGCGAAGGACCACAAGATGTCTTCGCTTTCGCGCACGGTGCCGAGATTGAGACGATTCGAATAGAGATAGCGGATGCGCCCAAGCTCGCCGGCACGCAGTAGCTGACGCAACTGCACCAAAGCCGGATGATAGAGCGTGATGTGCCCGACCATGAGCACACGTCCGAGACGACGGCTAAGCCGAGCTAACTCTTCACCCTCCGCTTCGTCGAGCGTGAGCGGTTTCTCCACCAATACGTCCTTGCCGGCGAGCAGCGCAGCACGCGCGATTTCGAAGTGAGTTCTGGCCGGAGTGGCAACGATGACGCCACGCACGCCAGGATCATCGAGCACCGCTTGCAAGGAATCACGCCGAAACTCGGGCGCTACACGCATCAAGGCGGCGCCGTCGATGTCATGCGCTGCACGCA
Source organism: Planctomycetota bacterium (assembly GCA_009691765.1). Classification (GTDB taxonomy): domain Bacteria; phylum Planctomycetota; genus SXUL01. Next base: position 64,616 of record SIAO01000008.1, read on the forward strand.
GCCAGCCGTGGGCGTCCAGCACGCGGCAGTGGTTACGGCCCCAAGGACCGACGCCGAGGACTGCGAGAAATGGAGGCGACATCGGCGAACACTATAGAACGAGGCCGCGCTTTCGGCAGAGCCGGGGCGAAGATCAGATCACTTGTCGCCTTCGCCACCGCGTCGTGAGGGCCCTGCCGGACGCACCTTCTGCATCGCCTCCATGAAACTTGCAGCCTGGGCTTCGTCCAAAAACGCCTTCAGCGCCGTCCGGCTTTCTTTTTCGAGATTCTGAAGCGCCGCGCGCACTTCTTCCTTGGTCAATACCCCATCGCGAGCCTGAGCAAAGAGGTCTTGTGTCTTGGTGCGCTGTTCCTCGAAATGCGCCTTGACCTTCACTTCCTGCTCAGGGGTGAGGTTGGCGGCCTTCGCGGCGATGACAAAACGGTTCTCAAGAACATCATTAGGCGGCCTTTTCCCATCGTGCCCACCTTCCTGTTTGGCACGGCGTTGCTCCATCTTGGCGATCACGTCCTTTGCGGCTCGTGCCCGAAGCGCATCGTTGCCTTCAGCGGCATCCTTCAATTGTGGCATGGCGAGCTTGCCCAAGCGCAGTAGCGCTTCGTGGGCGGAGCTGCGGATGGCCTCGTTGGGATGAACCATGCGCTCGGCAAGCATGCGCACCCATTCCACGACCTCTGGATCCGGTGCCTTCTCCTGCGGCGACGCGATGGGCTTCTTCGCTGGAGCACTCGGCTCCTGTTGCGCTAACAGCGGACCTGCCCCAAGAATGATGCCAAGCAGGAGATGAAGAATTGTAGGTTTCATGAAAAGACTCCGCAGTGCGCCAAGTGCACCACGGAGTTTACAGCCTTCCTCGGGCAGTCTTTCGCGATCAGTTACGGCCAGCCTTGTACTGGCGTTTGTCGACGGCGTATTTTTTCAGCAAACGCGAGAGTTGCCCGCGGTCCATATTCAGAGATCTCGCAGCCAAAGCGATGTTTCCGTGGGACTCGCGGAGACGTGCCCGGATCAAGCGGCGCTCGTAATTGCGCTTGGATTCGCACAAAGACAGGGTGCCGGGAATCACATCTTCGCCCTCCACAGCGCCCATGGTCTTAAGTTCGTGAAAGTGAGCGGCATTGTCGAGCGCGATTCCGAGATGTCGTCCGACAAGGCCGACCATGTCGATGGCCGGACTGCCGAAGCGGTGCTCAAGATCGCCGAGGACCAGCAGCAAGCTGCCATGCACTCGTGCGCCCATGGCCAGCGGTACCGCAAGCACTCTTGTTGCGCCCTGACCATCAAGAATGGCATTGAGACTGGACATGGACTTCTGGGTCAGCAGCTGCACATGTGCTGGAGCGACGGCTTCAACGCCCTTGCCGCCAAACGGATAGTGCCGTTCCACACCGTCCTGTTTCGTGACGATTACACCCGATACATGCCCGAACACGCCGCGAATGCACTCCACCGCCATCGGTAGAAGCCGCTCCGATTCCTGCACTTGGTGCAGTTTCAAGCTGGCGTCCACTAACTGGCGGTAGGCACCACTCCGAGCATCTAGCTCACGGAGGCGTTCAGGCTGACTCAAACCCTGTGTTGCTTGAAATGTATCCATGGACAAACCTCTTTCTTGATATCGGCAGCGTGCTTCTGAGCCTTCATTTCTTACGCCGCAATTCACGATTTGTCAGGTTTCCACCCTTTACACAGAAGAGAGCTTCAATTCACGCGGACGTTGCAATCTTTTCACGGTCGTATTCTCGGCTTCCATGACTTCCTATATCAAGCTGACTCACACGATTTGTCAGCTTGTTGAGCATCTATGGTGATCGCGATGACTTAGGTGCGCTCAATCAGCCATGACCAACGCCGACAGCGGGAAAAAGCAACACGGGCTTCAGGTCGGTGTAGACCCAAAGCCCGTGATTTCGCGTGCGGAGAAACCCCGCCTTTGCGAGTTGATCAGAGACCGCTGCCAGAAGCCGCTGGTGCCGCTGGCACCAAGGATTCTAGGAGCTTCGCCTCATCGGCGATGACTTTTTCTCTCTCTTTGGTGAGCTTGGCCATGTCCACGCGCAGTTCCACGAGTTCGCGGCGACCGCGCTCGCAGTCGTGCTTCGTGAGGTGGTCTTCCGTGTCCTTCAGTTCCGCGTTGAGATCTTCTTGATCCCAGTGGATGCGGTCGAGGTTTTGGAGGATCTTCGCCTCCTTCTCCACGACGGACGCCAGCAACTTGCCTGTGTGCTCCTTGAAGACAACTTCAAGACTCTTGAAGACATCAGCAGCATCTGTGCCCCAGCCCTTGAGGCGCTTGAGCTCTTTGCCAGAGCCATCAAGCACTACAACAGTCGGGGCGCTGCCGCCGTAGGACTCGCGAACCCCTGCGTCGCGAATGTCATCCAGAGAAATTTTCAGGCAATTGAAAAAGCGGCTTGAGAAACCCACGCGTTCATCGAGGAAAACAGTTCCCTCGTAACTCATGAGCTTGTCGTCGTTGCGCGCGCTGTAGAAATAAACCAACAGCGGCAGCCCTGCGCGGAAGCCACCAGGACGGTGCCCCACTTCGGTCAGCGCTGACAACGGAAGCGTGGTGGCGCCATATTCGCCGCCGCCACCTGCAGGCAATTCAGCAGACAACCAACGGATTGCTACACGCGTGAGCCGTTCTGGGCTTGGCGTCGTTGCTGCACCGTTGCCGCCGGCAACATTCATGCCTGCTGCTGGAGTTGCACGACCTGCGATCGGGCGCGCTGCGGGTGCTACACGAGCACCTGCACGGCCCCTGCTACGGCCTCATCACTGCCCCAAAAGCAAGTCTGGCATAGCTGCAACCAAGAGCAGAGCCAGCATGGAAAACTTGAGTGTGCGAACGAGCATGGGCTATCTCCCTCGGCAAAGCGGATCGTGGTTTCAGTTCCTGCCCCTACTATAGGGCCAACCCATGACTCCCAGCAAGCCTTTAGTTTTGCCTTTCCGCACCGTTTGCGCGCTCGTTTTCCTTCTCGGAACAATTGCAGCGCAATCCGACCCAATCCCCTCACCTCGCGAGCACTTTGGCTTCGACCTAGGCAGCGACCGGCGCCTGCTCTCGTGGGCAGAACTTGCGGGCTACTACCAGCGCTTAGCCGACGCCTCGCCATACCTGCGCTGTGAGACCTTGGGAACCACCACCGAAGGCCGCCCGATGCTCCTGCTCACGCTGTCTTCGCGCAGTGACCAAGAACTCTCGCGCATCGAGCGCATGCAACGCCGCGTCGCGAGCACGGCTGGCAACCACGGCGCCACCGTCGTCACGCCAGAGGAACTGAGCACACTTCCTGCCGTGGTCTACATCCAAGGAACTCTGCATAGCGTGGAGATCGCCGCATCGCTGTTGTTCCCTGATCTGCTTTACCGCTTGGCCACCGGCACCGACGCGTTGGCGCAGCGCATCCGCGACAATGTCGTGCTGCTCGTCGCACCGAGCGCAAACCCCGATGGCATTGATCGCGTCAACACTTGGTACACGCAGACACTCGGAACACCGTGGGAAGGCACGACGCCGCCAGCGCTCTATCAAACCTACGCAGGCCACGACAACAACCGCGACTGGTTCATGCTCAGCTTGCGCGAGACACAATTGGTCTCGAAGTTGCTCTACAAACGCTGGTGCCCAGAAGTTGTCTTGGACATTCATCAGATGGGTTCGACAGGTGCGCGCATGTTCGTGCCACCTTGCAGTGACCCGCTCAACGAAAATGTGTCGGCCATGGTCACGCGTCAGATCGATCTCGTCGGCGCGCACATGGCTTGGGCCTTGCAGCAAGCCGGCTGCTCAGGTGTGGTGCAAGATGTTGTGTACGACAACTACTGGGCCGGTGGTGCGCGCAACACACCTTGCCGCCACAACATGGTGGGCATCATCACCGAAACAGCCAGCGCACGACTTGCGACACCAGCGGTCATTGAACTGAAAGATCTGCGCGGACACGGCGGCGGCTTTCCCGAGTATCGACGCCAAGGCAACTTCCCGGATCCATGGCTCGGTGGGACATGGCGCATGAGCGACATCCTGCGCTACGAAACGATCAGCACTCTCGCGATGTTGGATGTTGTGTCGCGCTACCACGAGTCGTTCGTGATGGACTTCGCAGCCTTGAACCGTGATGCAGTGCGGCGCGGCAATAACGAAGCACCAGGCGCCTTTCTACTGCCAAGCGAAGGAGCCGATCCTCGTGCCCTCGCGCGTCTTGCAAATGTACTGATGGACACCGGCATCGATGTGCATCGCGCAGAACAGCCCTTCATGCACGAAGGCAAAAACGTGAGCGCAGGCAGCCTCGTGGTGCGTCTCGCGCAACCATTTCGCGCTCATGCCAAGGACGTTCTCGAAGTGCAGAACTACCCCAAGGTGCGCTTCACAAAGAACGGCGACGTGATTCGCCCCTATGACAGCGCTGGATGGTGCCTGCCGCTGCAGTTCGGTTTGGAATGTCACACGCTTGAGAAGGCGCCTGCTGCAGACGCGCCACTGCACCAGCTCAGCGGCCTGCATGTCATCGCAGGAACAACTGCAGGCGTAGGCTCTGGCGCACGCTGGCGCGGCGATTCCAACGCAGCTTTCGTGTTGGCCAACCGAGTGCGTGCGCGCGGCGCCATGGTGAGGCGCAATGCTGCTGGCGATTTTGTTGCAGACGACATCGAGAACAGTGTGCTCGCGGCGGACTCCGCAGATCTGGGGCTGCACGTAACGCGAGAAGACGACACAACGCCGAAGCGAGGCCTGACGCGCACGCCGCCACGCACTGCGATCTTTCAATCTTGGCCCGCGTCCATGGACGGAGGTTGGACTCGCTTGGTTCTGGAAGAACACGGCTATGCGCCTCGCATGGTCAGCGCTACCGAAATCAACGCAGGCGCGTTGCGTCTGAATCAAGGCGCCACCTTGAGCAGCAACATCGACGTGTTGATCTTGCCGGACATCAGCCCAAACACACTTGCCAAAGGACCAGGCAAGGACCGTCTGCCAGCCGAGTGGCTCGGAGGTCTCGAAGGTGCTGGCGAAGATGAACTATCGAACTTTGTGAAACGGGGAGGGCGCCTTGTGGCCATGGGTTCCGCTGTGGAGTGGCTAACCAAAGCACTGAAACTCCCTGTAGAGAATGGCCTCGCCAAGGCGCCACGCGAAGGCAGCGACGCGTTCGTTTGCCCCGGTTCACTGCTGCGCACAGTTTGGCCCGGTGCAGACCTCGCAACAGCTTCCAAGCCTGAGCATTGGTTGCTCCGCAGCATGCCGAACGCGCCCACGGTGTATTTCGATGCACCTTTTGCACTGCGCTGCACCAGCGCCGATGACAGCGCCACGCCTCTCTTGAGTTTCACGAAGCAAGATGCACTGCGCTCTGGCTACCTCGAAGGCGAAAAGCACCTTGAGGGCCTACACGCACTGGTCGCGTGCCATCATGGCGCCGGAGAAGTCGTGTTGTTCGCGATGCGCCCTCAGCACAGAAGCCAGATGCTCGGCACCTTCCGCTTGCTCTTCGAAGCCATCGAAGGGCCGTAGAAGCTCACGCCCCTTCTTCGAGACCCAGCAACCCTGCGCCGACACAGCCTGCGTCATTCTTGAGGCGCGCAAGAACAATCGGTGAAGCACGAATCAGCGGACGCAGTGTCTGGCGACGGAACGCGGCACGCACCGGATCCAGCAGCAAACGCCCCGCGTTACAGAGTCCACCGCCGATGACGATCACATCCGGCGCTACCAGCACAGCGGCGGTCGCGAGCCCCAGCCCGAGATTCGTTCCAAGTTCATTCAGAGCGGCTTTGGCTGCTTTCGCACCAGCGCGAGCGCGCTTCACGATCTCTCGGGGCGACAAGGCTGGATCGCCACCATGCTCTGCGTGCAAGCGCACTAACGCTGTGGCCGAGGTGTAGAGCTCGAGGCAGCCAGCACCTGCAAGCCCGTCATGGCGACAAGGCAGGCCGTCCTTCACGAAGACACCGTGACCGATTTCACCACCCGTGCCGCATGCCCCGCGCACAACGCGACCATGCACCACGAGTCCCCCGCCCAAGCCCGTACCGACTGTGACCATCAAGACGCAGTTACGACCTCGTCCCGCGCCACAGCGTGCCTCTGCGAGTGCTGCAACAGTTGCGTCGTTTTCGGCAGCGGCTGGCACCTGCGCGATGCGACGCAGTTCGTAGGCCACTCGGAATCCGCCAATGCCTGGGATTTGCGGCGGCACCACGGTGATGCGGCCCTCGCGCCCCTGCACTGCTCCTGGCAACCCCATACCAATGGCCACGACCTTCGCGCGCCGACGCTTAGCAGCCGCTTGTGCGGCCAACACAGCCGCAACAAGACAGACTCGGAGACCGCGCGTGCCTTTGTTGGCGACGGTTGGCACCGAGCCAGTTTCTAGCGCACGCCCACTCCGTGTCACGAGAGCGAACTTGAGATCCGTGCCGCCGAGATCAAGACCAATACCAACATCCATGAACGACTCCTGCCCCCAAGCAGAACCGATGGAGCCCTTGGCGCCAAGGGCCTGCCCGCAAGACTTGAGCTTGCGTATCCTCACGGCGGGAGCTCCGCATGCACCGTTCATTCCTACTCTTCGCTTTGTTGTTGGCCGCATGTGCTCAGACCGGCCATGAATCCGCGCCCACAATATTGCCTCTTCACAGGCCCACGAGCGCTCCGAACGAGCCTCCCCTTGCGCCCGTAACAATGGACGCTGCGCCTTTGGAATCGCTCAGTTTGGAACATGCGCGCTCTCTCGCGCTGCAACGCAGTCCCACCGCAATCGCCGCAGACGCCGTGCTCCTGCGAGCACGAGCCCGCATCGATGATGCCCGCGTCGCGTTCAACCCAACTCTCAGTCTCGGCACTACAGGCACGTTGAATGACCGAGCCGCCAGCTTCAACATACCGGGGGTGGGGTCCATCACGACCAGTCCGCAATGGCAGCAAGTTTGGACCGCAAGCAGCCGCATTTCGCTTTTCGATTTCGGGCGCGACCGCGCTGCGCTTGAAGCGGCGGAGATTGAAGCTGGCGCAGCAGCCATGGACGGCAACAGCGCACGCCAGCGTTTGCTGCATGATGTGACGCTCGCATGGCACCGCGTGCACACGGCTGCAGGCAATTTGAAGGTCAGTGAAGAAACGCTGCTGCTGGCAGAAAAGCAAGTTCTAGACGCGCAGTCGCTCGTCGAAGCGGGCAAACGCACTCGGGACACGCTGTTGACTGCAGCCGTGGACCTGCTCGGACGCAGGCAAGACCTGCTGGTGACGCAGAACGCCAAAGTGCAGTCTGTGCGTGTGCTGAACATTCTTCTTTGCCGTGCGCTGGAAGCAGAAACAACACTGGCACCCGCTTCGGAAACAGCAGTCACAACACCCCCACTTTCCGCACTGATGGAAAGCGCCCGCGCTCATAATCCTGCACTCTTGGCTCTGCGCGCACGACGCGATGCGCTGAGCCACTCGCGCACTTCAAACGAACAGAGCGCGTGGCCGGAGCTCGCCCTCAACGTCAATGGCACACGCGATAGCAGCGCGACTTTCGGGTCCCCCGCACAGTCAGCACAAGCTGTCTTCTCTCTCAACTGGCTGGCTGTTGACGGAGGGCACCGCGCCGCACGTGGCGCCGGATTGAGCGCTGAACTCATGGAACTGCGCGCACAGGAGCTGAAGCTGATCCAGCAAATCGACACCGATCTTTCGCGTGCAGTGCTCGACCTCGCCGAGGCGCATTCCGCCGTCGAGCTTGCGCAGCAAAGTGTGCTCGCAGCCACCGAAAACTATCGCATCGTCAACGAGCGCGCCGCGGCGGGCACGCTCAGCGCCAGAGAAGTGTTGGAGGCGCGCCGCACCCTTGCGACCTCACGCTACGCAGGCACAGAAGCTCTGTTTCGTCGACACACAGCACTGGCGTGGATAGAAAACCTCACAGGGTCGGCGCAGACCGGGAACTAAGCACGCTGCGGTAGAGCTCGGCGTGCGAACGCGCGCTGGCTTCCCAAGAATACTCCTGCGAACGGCGCACGGCGCGCGCACACAACTGCGCTTTCAATGCGCTGTCGCGCAAGAGATGTTGCAGCACGTGCGCAAGATCATGTGCGTCACCGGTGCGGAACGACTGCGCCGCGTTGCCGCACACTTCCGTGAGCGCCGCGTCTTCGCTGATCACAAGCGGCCTACCGGATGCCATCGCTTCGAGTGCCGGCAGCCCAAATCCCTCGAGGCGCGACGGCACGACCACCGCTTCAGCTTCGCGGTACAGATCCGGCAAGTCCTCGCGCGCCACATATCCAGGCAGAATCAACAGCCGATCGTCTATCCCCGCTGCTCGCAACGGTGCGCGGACGTCCGCTTCGTCCATGAGAGCTTTGCCACACATGACGAGGTGCATGGGCGGATGCCCCGAGCGCATCAAGCGCGCGAACGCCTCCACCAACACCAGAGGGTCTTTGCGCTGCCGCAACGTGCCAACCCACAAGAGGAATGGGCCCGGCGGAATGCCGTAACGATCGCGCCGCAGTGGCAGGCCAAAGGGACGAAAATCCGGATCCACGCCATGAGCGATCGCTGTGACGCGCGCTTCCACAGCGGGTTCAGCAGCGATGAGCGCGAGTCGCGTGGCCTCGCTCGGCACGACAATGTGATGCGCGGCACGTAGCGCGTGGAGCAAACGCAAACGGTTGCGAGAGAGACGGCCAGCATGCCCGGCCTCTCCGTAGCGCGGCACGTCGTGAATCGTAGCGATACGCATGGCGCTCGTACGGAAAGGCAAGGCCGCTACAGGTGCATGAAGCAACTGCACGCCGAGACGGCGCATAGCGCGAGGCATCGCGCCTTCACGCCAAATGGCGCGCGGCAGCAACGAGGGAACTTCCACGACGCGAACTTGCATGCTCGCGGCCGGTGCTGGCCGCCCAGGGCGAATGAGCACCACGAACTCGAGGTCGGGCGCCACCAGTGGAAGTTGCTCCACAAGGCGTCGGGCATAACGCTCAACGCCGGTTTCAGGCTGGACTTCAAGGCACGATAGATCCAGTCCCACAGTCGGCTTCATCCGAGCACCTCCACCACAAATCGTTCCACAGGCACATCAGGAGCATACAGATGATGCGCGCCGAGACGCACCAACTCGGCGGTAGCGTCCGCGGCACCGATGCCCACAGCGATAATGCCGTTGTCTCGTGCTGCGAGAATATCGCTCGCGGCGTCACCGACATGACAGATACGACTGCGCGGAAACGACTGTCCACGCAGTTGCTCGGCACGACCAATGGCGCGACGTACCAATTCAGCGCGGTCGTGGCTCTCGCAACCGAAAGCGCCACAATGAAAATGCTCGTTCAGGCCCGAAGGAGCGAGCTTGAGAGTGGCCGCACGACGCACGTTGCCTGTCACCAAACCGAGCGTGACGTGGGCCATGCCACTCAACCGCCGGATGAGCTGCACCATGGCCGGTTCGGCGCTGTCTCCACGCTGCTGCACTTCGCGCTCGAGGTGCACGAGATAGCGCTCCTCGACTTGATGGATTTCGTCATCGCTGCGGCCCACGACGGCCAATCCCTCGCGAAAAATGTCGCGATCGGTGCGTCCTGTGAAGCTGATACCGTCGAAAGCCTCCGGCCGCGCATACAGCTCAGAAAAAGTGTGCGCAAGGGAGCGGCGCCCGAGGCCGCTGGGCCGCAACAGCGTGCCATCAATGTCAAAGAGCGCGAGAAACGGCTGCATCGCGGCGCGATGCTAACGCTTGGGCTGAGTCTCGGAACAGGTGCCCCTTTGATGTGCCGCTGTGCGTAGAATCTGAACCGCAACCCATGCGCATTCTGCTCACTGGCGCCACCGGCTATCTCGGCAAACACTTGCTCGCCCGCTTCCTTGCGGACGGGCACAGCGTCACGCTATTGGTGCGACAAGCCGCGCGCCTACCGACCGATCTGAACGGCCATGTCGAAACCATCGCCGCGGATCTGATGGATCCTGTCCCAGCTGCTGCGTTGAAGGGCGTGCATGCAGATGTGTTGGTCCACGCCGCTGCGGAGATTCACCCTGAGACTGGGGCCGCGCGCCTCATGGCGGTAAACCGCGACGGCACCATTCATGCCATCAAAGCAGCGGCGCGCACAGGCACGAAACGCGTAGTGCTGATTTCTTCTTTGGAAGCCGCTGGTCCGCACTTGTGGTCGGATGGCGAAGTGTTCGAAGACGCAATGCCCGCACCCACGACCGAGTACGGACGCTCGAAGCTGGCTGGAGAAGCGGCGGCCGCCGACCTGACAAGATTGCTCGGTTTGGAATTGGTGGTGCTGCGCCCTGGAAATATTTACGGCGAAGGCGTCGCGGGCATCGCCAGCACCATTGTTGCAGCCTATGGTGACGATCACGAACAGCTCCGACGCGAGTGGGCCAATCATCGGTTCCAACCAGTGCACATCAGCGATGTGGTTCAAGCGTGCGTGCTCGCGATGCAGCATGGTGACGGTGTCATCAACATCACCGACGGACACCGGCCCAATGTTGGCGACCTCGTCGAGGATGCGCTCGAAGTTGCCTCGTGGCGCTCCTTGCGTCCTCCGCCACTGCTGCGACCCCACAACGTCACGCCATCACCCGAACGCATCCACTACCGCTATCGGCTGGACCGCGCTTGGAACGTGCTTGGGTTCGTGCCGCGCTATTCGTTTCGTACCGGGCTCTTGGATCTCGTGGATCAACTTGGTTTCGGTTTGCCGCGCCTGAATGTGTCAACGACGAGTGGAAAACTGTTCACACTGTTGCTGAACACTCCCACCGAGCATATTCACCTCAATCGCGACATGGGCGGCGGCATGGGCTTCGTGCACGACAACGCCGATCGCTTCCCACCATTGGATCTGCTGTACTTGGGAACTAGTCTCAAGCGCAAAGGTTGGCCCGTCGTGATCGTGGATGGCGGCATCAACCCACTCCTGCCCACGAATGTGTTCCACCTCATCAACAAGGAAGGCATTCGCGCTGTCATCGCCGAAGTGAACTTGCCCACCTTTGAGCTCGACTTGCTGTTCTTGAAAGAACTCAAGCGCTTCACTCATGCGCGCATCGTCGCCAAGACAGCTCTGACGGAGCTCCACTTCCACGAACGCCTACTGCGTGAAGGCGAAGTTGATTTCGTGCTCACAGGCGAATGTGATCTGACGATTGATCAGGTTTTGCTCGGGCTCGATGAACGCGGCACGGTGCGCCTCAAGGCTGGCAAGGTGCACAGTGTGCCCGAGGACAAGCTCGTCGATCTCTCTTTGCTTCCGCTTCCAGACCGCGGTCTGCTTGCTCACACGCCCTACACCTACAGTTTGCTTCCAACAGGCTTCGCCACAGTTCAATCCAGTCGTGGTTGCCCGTACTCCTGCGGTTTCTATTGCCCCTACCCACTCACGCAGGGAAAAACTTGGAGAGCACGCCCGGCCGCGCATGTGGTGGATGAACTGGAAGATTGTGTCGCCCGCGGTTTGCGCAGCGTGCTGTTCCGCGATGCCACTTTCACGTTGGACAAGGCGCGCGTGCACGAGATCTGTCGCCTCATCGCGGAGCGCAATCTCAAACTCGATTGGTGGTGCGAGACTCGCATCAACTGTCTGGACAAGGCGCTGCTGCAAGTCATGGCAGCGGCGGGTTGCCGGGGCATTAACTTCGGCATTGAAAGCGGCGACGACGAAGTGCTGGCCAAGGGCGCAAAGCAAGGCGTGGATGTGAAGCGCATCCGGCGCGTCCTGCTTGAAACTGAAGCGGTCGGCATCCACTCGCACTTGCTGGTGGTCGTCGGCCTGCCTGAAGAAACTCGCGCCACTATCGCGCATACCTACGATCTGTTCGCTGAGCTCCCCGCCCGCACTCTCGGTGTCACTGGCATCACTCCCTTCCCTGGAACAGCATTGTGGAAGACCGCCGTTGAACGCGGCTGGGTGCTGGACCTGAATTGGGAACACTACGGTGGCAATCACACGGTGATGCGCACTGAAAACCTGTCGCCCGCAGACATCCGCTTCGCCGGCCAAATGCTCTTTGACGGCTTTCACCTCACGAGGCCAAACAGTGGCGCTGACGCCGCGACACGCAAAGCCCATCGCGAGAAACTCGCAGAATGGGTGACGCACGGGCTCGCCGCCGACGCTCCTGTCTGAAGCGATTTCAGTCGGAAGACCTGCGCGGCCGATGAGCTTTGTGGAGTTCGCTCAAGTGCCCCTCAATCCTTCATCCCTCGAAGTGCTCTCCGCACGCCGCCACCAGAGGCACAACTGCGACATACCGGTTTCATGGCAACTGCCGGGCCGCAAACTCACCGGACACTCGCGTCTGCTCAATCTCGGGCTTGGCGGTGCATGCCTTGAACTGCCATTCGCGATCACTGGCCCTGAGCCCCTCGAACTTTGTTTCACGCTCGATGATGGAGCAACCATCACACTGAACAGCCGCATCATCTGGTCCAGCGGCGATGAGGATGTGCTGCCACGCCGCACTGGCGTTCAGTTTCAGAGCATGAGCGACGATGCGCGGCGAAGTCTCGACGCCTTCCTGCAGCGCGTTGCACACAAAGCCTGATCCTTCACAACCGCGTCTGAAGTGATTGGCGCGCCACTATGCCATCCGCTTCATGAAGTTCAGGTGTGCATCAGGCAAGTCTGCTGCGTTTGCCCCACAGCAATCGTGCCGCTGAAACTGTTGAACACACCCGGCAAGAGCGAGCTAGTTCCGTGCGTTGTCGTGGCTGTGCCAGCGAGCCGTCGCTGCCAAGGAAGAATCTCGCAGCGTTTCAGACGGCGACCGCACTCACTCCGAACTCATCAACGGCGCCATTGCCGTTACCACACTGTCCCGCGAGATTGCTGCCCCATGCCATGACAGTGCCATCGTTCTTGAGAGCGAGGCTGTGCCTGTCCCCGGCCGCAACGGCGATCACACCAGACAGAATGCTCGGCGAGATCTGCTGGAATGTCGTGAACGTAGACAATGCTCCGTCAAGACCGAGTTGACCAACGTCATTGTGCCCAGCAGACAGCACGGTGCCATTCCCTTGGAGCACAAGGGTGTGCAAAGTGCCCGCGCTGACACGAATCTCGGCCGATGATTGAAGCGGACACGACTGCGCCCACGAGAGAGTTGCAAGAAGGACGATGGCAACAAAGATGCTTGCGAAATCACGCATGTCGAACCCTCGGGCTCGCTGTTCGTCGGCGCATTGACACACTACATTTTCACTAGCCTTGCCCGGCTCCTGCACCGATGTTTATCAGCGCACAGAGCCTGCAAGCACAACTCCGATCAAGGAACCGAGGGGATTCTCAGCGTCGTGGGCGTTGATGCTTGACGCACGCTCAAGAAGCACGCTGTGTTGTCAGCCCACTGCGGAAACGGCAACGCGACCCGTAGCGTCGAGCAGCGGCGTAGCACGGTCCTGCATGCTCAAACGGCGAGTGAACGAGCTTTGCGAACCGAGCGCCGCAATCATCGCTTGGCGCACGAGTTCTGTGGAGTTGTTCTCTTTCGAGAGATGCGCCAACACCAAATGCCGCAAGTGTGGGTTTGCGTACTGCGCGATGGCTTGGGCTGCATCAGCATTGTTCATGTGGCCATGAAGGCCGCCCACGCGAGCGCGCAGCCACGGAGGATAGGGCCCCTGTTCCATCATGCCGGAATCGTGATTGGCCTCGATGATGATGGCGGTGCAACGCCGAATCGCTGCCCCGACCGTGGCATCTACATGCCCGAGGTCTGTGAAAAAACCCAGCGTCGCATCACCACAGTGCACGAGAAACGCTACAGGCTCCGCGGCATCGTGAGGCTTGACCACTGGCTCCACCAACATCGGACCCACACGCACACTCTCGACACCCAGCTCTCGACACTTCAGCCCGTCAGTGCGCCCCTTACAGGCGCCGCGCGTGCCCTCGTTGATCCACACTTCTGCACCGCTGCTTTGCGCCACACGCGCCACATGCTGCACATGATCGGCATGTTCGTGCGTAATGAAGATGGCCGTCGGCCGTGCGCTACAACCGATGGAGGTGATGCGTTCTTGTGTGGCACGCGCGCTAATGCCAGCGTCCAACAACAGACTCATACCGCCAGCTTGCACGAGTACGGAGTTTCCGGCGCTACCGCTACCAAGCACAGAAAACTGAAGTAGCTCCGACGCTGCCACGCCCGCGTTCTACAAGGCGTTCGGAAGTGCGTCAATGCGATGTCAAGCGCGGAATCCTCGCTACAGTGCGCGCGTGGACACGAACGACTATCCGCGTTTCGGGCGCTACGTCTTGCGCATCCCTGCGCTCAATCTGATTCTCTCTGTGATTGGCCTGTTCTTCTTGGGGCAAGTCGTCCTCGAGCGCACTCTCAACTCGTGGGCTGGAACAGCAGGATTCGCCGGCAGCGAGATCAGCGGCATCACCTGTTGGGCGCTGGGTTCCAGCAGCGTGCGGTCCCTCACGGCCGGTGAGCCGTGGCGCCTTGTAGCCAGTGTTTTTCTGCACGCCGGCTTGCTGCACTTCGTTGTGAATGCATTCTCGCTGTGGCAGCTGGGGCGCGCCGTTCAAGTTCTGTTCGGCGGCACTCGCTTACTGGGCATTTTCTTGGCGACCGGTGTGGCCGCTTCACTGGCTTCAGATGCATGGTTTGCAATGCGCGGCTCAGCAGCCCCGAGCGTCGGCGCCTCGGGCGCGGTCTGCGGCCTCATGGGCCTCCTGCTTGCGCACATGCGCAGACGCACAGACTACGCCGCACAACAATTCGGACGCCAGCTCATCGGCTGGGCGATCGTGAATGCTGCTATCGGCCTTCTCATTCCCGAGATCAACAACGCGGCCCATGCCGGTGGATTCATTGCGGGCTACGCGTTGGACTGGCTCATCGAAGGCCCGCATTCGCGCCGCAGCGCGCGCTTCACTGTTCCGGTCACAGGAGCGCTGGCCGCACTCTGCCTCGCAGCTCTGCTCTGGGCCGCAGTGGGTGCTGCCGACCGTTCGCAGCAACTACGCGACACCATGAATGCCCTCGTTAAGGCCGAGGCGGCCCTCAATGAAGCAGCTCCACTCGAACGACTAGGGGCACTGGCCAACGAATTGGAAACCGCGACGCGCGGTACCACCTTTGCACGTGACGGCGCCAAGACGGCTGACGCACTGCGCGGTGACGGATCGCGGCGCGAGAAGTTCAACGCGCTCGAAGCGCTCTACCGCCGCGCGTCAGAAGACTGCGGCGAGCCGATACCGATTTCCGAAACCCGGTGATTCGTGCGGGGTCACAAGACCCAAGCTCAAGTAAGGACGATTGTTGTTGCACGCGAATAAAAATCCCTCGGCGAGATGCCTGCCAGGTAGCGCTGCGTCGTGCGGTGCTGGCTGACCACCATGCAGGAGCGACGCTCGGAGGCCCCGAACGATTCTTCAAGCTGATCAGTCCCACGCCGCCGCACTGCCGCTGCCAGCGATAGGAGGTCTGCTCACTCACTTCGTGCCGCTACAAGATTTGGCCAGATCCTCGCCTTGGCCAGCAGCCAGCTCAGCATCACGCAGCTTCTTGATGATCTCGTCTGGGCCGCGTCGTTTGCGCTTCTTCAAGAGAGATTCACGGACCACTTTTCGGGGGGCAGGTCACCTGCGCTCACTTTTGGCGCAGCAAGGCCACAAAAAGGTAGGGCTCTCAAGGTCACGCGACCCTGAGAGCCCTGCCCCTCGATCTCCGCCAAGCTCCCCTGCCATCAGGTGCCAACCCTGTGTCGGTCCCCGATAAAGCCCGGCGGCTCTTATTCCATCCAGCCCCTTGGGGCGGGCCGCACCGAAGTGCGGCGGTTGTGTCCACTATGAAATGCGCGCGGAGGAGGAAAAACGGCGTAGAAATCTTGCTCGCTACGCGCTCAAGCCGAGGCTCTTGGCCAGAGAAGACTTACGCACGGTTTCGAGCACCGGTGCGTTGGACGGCAGCCCCAGATCCTGCAACAGACGAGTGCGACCGCCGCTCGAAACAAGAATCGCGTCCGCGTGGGCGGCAGCCTTGGTCTCATCACCAGGCGCGAAGCGCAACAGCCGCATGTACAGCGCCGCAAACCGGCCGAAATACGGATCGCGACCATCTTCCTCGGAAAGCACGATCGAGCGCTCTGCCGAACGCACGGCACGATCCAAGTCGCCACGGTGCTTGAACACATAGGCGAGATTGCAGTGTGCAAAGGCGCGCGAATCTCTCGCACCCGAGGCATCCGTCAGGACTTTCAAGAATGCTGCTTCGGCCGCGTCGAGTTCCTCACGCTGGTAGTGCAGCACGCCCAACCAATTCCACGCCTTGTCGTGATAACGGCACGCCAATGTCGTGATGCGCCGGAACAGCGCCATGGCCAGCTCGACGCGCCGCTCATGACGATTTGCAGCAGCTGCGAGTTCGCTCCGCACTTCCTCGAGGTCGACTCCCCCAACTTTGGAAGTGCCCGTGTAATCCTCCGCGTCGCCGAGGAGTCCGTCGCTGGCTGAGAGGTTTTCTGCAGCGCTGCCACCACCTTCCTCTGTGATGCGCACGTTCTCCGTTTCACTCGTGCCTGGTTCGTCGCGGATCAGTGCACGAGCAAGGTTGAACACCGCGAGTGCCAGCTCGTCGATGGTCTCGCGCAGGTAGGTGGACTCAGGCAGCTCGACGCTATGGAAAAACTGCGTCAGCCGTTCACGACACGAGGCACATTCACCAGCATGCAGACTGATCGCTTCAAGATCCATGCTGTCCTTGGGGCCTAAGTCAAGGAAGGCCGCAAGATACGAACTCACAGTGTCACACCCGGCTGTCATTCACACCTCAAGCGGAAACGCGCTCGTGACTCAGCACAAAGCGGAGCGCTACCTGCCATTTCTCCACGAGCACACCCATGCCGCGTCCAGTGTTGTGGTCTTTCAAGCGCAAGTCTTTTTCGCGGATGGAGGCCGCAAGCGCATCGAGGATGCGACGCACATACGCATTGCTGATGGCCCCCACGCCGTAGGTCCGCTGCGCTGACGCCAACAGAATCGTGTGCAACGCGCTGAGATACTCGCGTTTCGCTCTCTTCTCATTGATTCCGAGACGCGCACTAATTTCCACCCAACCAAGAGCGGCGTTGGGCTGCGCTTCACCCGCCTCTGCGAGCAGTTCTGAAAGCGCGTCTTGCGCTCCGAGCGCCTCAAGTGCGGACCGATTCTTGGCCAAGTAGATCCAGCGCTGCTCTGGCGTGAGCTCACGGCGAAACAAACCCAGCAAGAACTCGATGCGTTCCGCTGCCGAATCGGATTCGACTGCAACCGCTTCGATCGACTCCAGCACTTCTCCGCTTTGCGCATGATCGAGCGCATCGCCGCTAACGCGGCAATGATCGAAGTACGCACGACGCAGGCCGTTCAGGTAGTGCCAGCTGAGACAGAACGCACGCGCTTCTTGGTGGCGCGATTCTGCTTTCAGTAGCAGAGCCTTCAGGCCGTCGCGCGACAGATACTGCGCAAGATGATCTGCATGTAGCCCGGAGTAAACCACTGCCTGTGCGGGCCAACGGCGCTCGATTTGGTCGAGACCGAAGAAATACAGCCCCACTTGCAGGAATGTGACGACAGGCTTGCTGATGAGTCTGCTGCAACCCATCGCCTCGCCCACCGCATTCAACAAGAACACCGGCTGAAAGAAACGATCCTGCAAACGTTGCTGTGACGCACGCAAGCTCTCTTCGAACAAAGCCAGTTTGGCGCGCACGCGCTCCGGTGTGGAAGCGTCAGAAGACACTGCCTGCAACGCAGCGAGCATGTCGCTGGCGCGGGCCAAGAGCATTTGTTTTTGTGACTGTGGCAGAGCTTCCGCGGAAGCAACCACCACAGCATCCAGCAAGGGATGGTGTGACATGGTGGCCTCCGGGGTCAATTGACGGGTAGAACGCCTTCGATACCTGGGACTGCAGTGACGAACGCCAAGCACTCGGTACCGGTGCCACCGAGGACTTGCCCTTCAATCGCGGCCCATGTGACCGGGAACAGCGGCGTGCTAGTACCTGGCAGAGGCACACCCAACGAGCCGCCCGAGGGTAGTGACACACCAGCCGCAGCGGCGGCGGCAGCCGCGTAACGCCGCAACCGCAGGCCCCACGGTGCAGATTGCACCATGCCACCATCGAACCCCGTGGTGTTCAGTACGGCGACACAATCGAAAGCCGGCCACTGTTCGAAGTTGACCAAGTCTGTAGACCAATGCATGGTTCCCGTAGTGTCAAACGCCACAGGGACAGTGAGCAAGAAAACCTGAGAAGTACCAAAGGCGCAAAGCGCCATGGTCACCGTGCCACTTTGCCCAGGCACGCCCAGCGCATTCATGTGGAGGTTCAACTGTGAAGCATCCACCGACATGTTGAACGACACCGCTTCAGTGATGTTGAGCAGTTCACCGTCGCGTCCTGGCGAGAAGACGCTCAAACCGGGAATCAACAGGAAAAACGCCAACAAGCACACACTGAACATTCGTCGCATAGCCATGGTTTGACCTCCACGGGAATCGAGACAGCGGGGAAGACCCCGACCAACATCACAACGCACGCAAGTATAACGGTGCGACCCGGCAGAGTGTCAGGACTATTTGTTCGGAAATCGTTGGCTCAAAGCGACTTGGCGCGAGCGTTCAGGAACAGAAGCATCATTCCCAACCAAGCCGGAAGCAGGCTCAGGACAAGTGCTTGCGGCTCCAGCGCCGCAAATCCTATGCCGTAGACCGCGCCACACGCTGCGGCGACGAAGACCGCACTTGCAAGGATCACGGTTCCGCGAGCGCCCGTAGCCAGGCCAGCCCACGCATTCTTATGGCGGGCATGAACCACGTCCCGCTGCCGACGCACCACGCAGATGCGCTCTTCAGCATTGGAAAGGTCCTGATCGAGGGAAGCGCCTTCCGCTTGCAGGGCTTCGATGTTCTCTAACGGTAGGTCCATAGTGCCGTCGACTTCTGCGACCTCCGTACTAAACCCTTCTTCGAGGGCCTCCGTCGCGCCATTGAAGCGCCGCTGAATCTCATCCCACTCCTGCTCGAGGTCCATGATGCGCTCGCCGCAAAGCAACAGCTCGCGCCGCGTCTCCTCCGAGGACTTGCGCCCCTCGAGGGCTGCGACACGCCCGGCTTGCTGCTGAATATGCTCCACCAAACGCATGGTCTCTTCACGCGCACGATGCAAGAGGCGCATCTGACCTCGAAAGTACTCGCGCACACGGCCTTCTACCGTTGCAGGCGGCCCCTTGCGTGCATGCTCCGCGGTGAGCGACAACCCGCACTCCGCGCAATAAGTGGCGTACCAGCTCACAACAGCGTTGCAATGTCCACAAAACCGGACTCTCTCTTCGGTGGCAGCCATGCTGGCTGTATAGGTCGCACTCGCTCGTCTGTCAACGCGCAGCAGGCGGCAGCGTGCCTTCGACCCAGTGCGAGCCATCAGGCCCGAACTCTTGTTTCCAAATGGGCACGCGCTGCTTCAGCAAGTCAACGAGCAGCAGTGCGCATTCGAACGCGGGGCGTCGATGCCGCGAGCCCACCGCCACGACGAGGCTCACGCTACCCACAGGCAACCGTCCAATGCGATGAAACAGCGCGATGGCACCAACTTCATGCGCACCAGCGGCTTCACGGGCAACGCGCTCGAGCTCTGCGCGCGCGAGCGGTTCGTAGGCTGTGTAATCCACCGCACTCACGGCCCTGCCTTCATGGATGTCGCGCACGACACCCAGAAACACCACCACGGCGCCATGCCCCGAAGCGCTCGCGAAGTTACGAGCCTCTGCTTCGTCCAGCTCTGCAGAGGTGAGTTCGACGCGCAGTTTCATCCGCCACTCACTGGTGGAATCAAAGCCACTTCATCGCCCGGCGCGAGCAACGTGGCAGCGCTGCACCAAGTTGCATTACGCGCGAAGGCCACTCGTCCTCTGAAAGGCAGCAATGCCGGATACTGCGCTTCAGCCGCTTCAAGCAGATCGGCTACAGACGCGCCCGCTGGTAGCTCAAGGCTCACGCTGTCGGCCGCAAGATGTTCGCGCAAAGGGCCAAAGGCCAGCAGCTTGATCTGCATAGATGCCATGAGGCAGCGTAGCTGGCGAGCTCGATGCACCAAACCTCTTGGCTGCTGGTGCGGCGATGCGCGCCGACCTCAGCGCGCGATGTAGATGGCACCTTCGTCGTTGTTGACGTTGCCGCCAGGAGCAGAGAGCGGCGCGCCGAACACCATGTCGGCGAAGCCGTCGCCGTTGGTGTCTCCGCATGCAATGCGACGACCGGCGTTGGCGCCGATGTTCGCATCCGCGGGCACCACCTTCAGCTTTGTCTCAAAGTACGGACCGAAGGCTACCCACGCTTGTCCCGCGTCCACGACGCCCATGGGGTCGGCGTAAAACTCGCCGGCCACAAGATCCATGAACCCGTCGCGATTGACATCGCCAGCTGCAACATCGCTGCCAAAACCACCGAGCACGCTGGCTTCCGGCGAGATAAGTTCCATGCTCTGCGTGAAAGTCGGACCCCACACGATGTGAACCGAGCCGCCGTCGAGTGCGCCTTGATCGTCGAACTCAGAGCCGACCGCAAGATCTTGGAAGCCGTCGGCATTGAAGTCCGCGCGTACCACGGCATCGCCAAGCACTGCGCCGTTGTCGAACGGCTGTGTGTAGAACGCCGCGGGAACAGTGTTCGGAGAGAAGTAGACCGCCATGCCACCGGTGTCGTCGTTGGCACCCACATCGTGATAAGGCACACAAGCGGCGACATCGCCGAGACCATCACCATTCAAGTCACCACCAGCAAGCGCGTATCCAAACTTCGCGCCAAAGGCCGGTAGTGGATTTTCAAGCGTGACCATGTGGTTCAAAGTCGAACAGCAGAACACAAACACCTTGCCAGCCTGCA
This sequence comes from Planctomycetota bacterium, assembly GCA_009691765.1. GTDB lineage: Bacteria > Planctomycetota > SXUL01. Next base: position 85,506 of record SIAO01000008.1, read on the forward strand.
CGACAGCACCAACATTGGCCTTGGGTGCGCCGACCACGAGATCGCCCAAGCCATCTCCATTCCAATCGGTGACGCAGATGGCATGGCCAAACCGCGCGCCCGCTTGGGGAGCAGGCCCCACCAACCGAATCGGTGTCGTGAAACTCGGGCCCGGATAGACATAAACCGCACCGGCGTCCACGAGGCCATTCACGTCCTCTTGGCGTGCGCCGATGAGCAGATCCACCACGCCATCGCCGGTGACATCGCCATAGCGCACGACCTGTCCGAACCATGCGTTGGCTTGAGGTGTCGGAGGAACGAGCGCGAACGAGAGATTCAAACTCGGACCGATGTAAACGCGCACTTCGCCGCAGTTGGCCACACCTGTCGGGTCTGCTTGTGGCATGCCAGCAAGCACATCGCCGATGCCGTCGTTGTTGATGTCTCCCACTTCAGTGCCGTAGCCCATGATGGTGCTGGCGGCGTACTCAGTGCCTGTAAGCATCACCTGCGAAGTGAAGCACTCAACATCGTGGCGCACAGTGCGCGAGACTGCGAACCCGTTGGGCGCACCAGCATCAAAGCACAGCGCGGCCATGCGCAGCGAAGGCGAACCAAACTGACGCAGATCTGGCAACGCCGCAGAGAACTGCCAGCCGTTGGCACCGACCGTCGTAGGCATAGAGATGATGCCAAGCCCTTGGCCCGTGCCGTCAAGCAGAATTCCGAGATTCGCACCAAGACCAAGCGCGTCGGTCTCTGTGGGGAACTGCAAAGCCGAAGCGAAATCGCCACGAGGGCGCAGATCGAACGCAACAAACAGCGGGGCTGCCGCTTGACTGCCCGCAGGTGAGGTGACCGACAGATTCAACACGCCAGCACCGGGGAGGTACTTCGCCGCAGCGCTCGCCGATGCCCCGGCGAACGACGTGTTGAGCACGAGGTCGCGGTTGTTGCCGGCACCTTGAGCCATCACTGTGGATGTGAATAAAACAAAAAGCGCTGCCAAAAAACTACTGATCTGCATGTGCGTCACCTCAAACCGTGCGGACGCTTCCGGGCCAATGGAAGCTGTTGGTCTTGCGACCAGCGCAACAAGTTCTCATAGAGAAACTGCCGCCCCGTCAAGGTTTTCAACAGGATTCTTACAACTTGCACGGGCAGTTGTCAAAAGAATCTTGAGAGTGCAGAAGCGCTCGCCGCAAACCATGCACTAATAATGACTTGCGCCGACCGCCTCCGCGGTGGCCGACGTGGAATCTTTGGGGACAAAGATCATCGGCCTGCGGAATGCTGTTTCAGAGGTCGCCGACAGAGCCCACAGTAGCGGCCCCAGGCGCGATCGTCTCTTCCTCTTGCGCACCGAACTGCAGGGACGACATGTCGGTGCCGAGGTGCGTTGCCGGGAAGGTCGCGGCTGCTTCAAGGAACATGCGTTCGAGGCGCACGGAGTCGTAACGCGGATTGAGATGCGTGAGCACCAGTGCACTCACTTTGGCGGAGGCCGCCACACGCGCGGCGCCCTCCGCGGAGCAATGCGCCAGAGTTTCAGGACCACCAGCGACCGCATCTTCGCGATCCAGCCATGCGTCATGCACGAGCAACGCTGACCCAGCCGCCAACGCCACGCTCTCGGGGCGCTCCACCGTGTCGGTGATATATGTGACGTCGCGCACGCGCATGCCAGCGGACGGATGTGTGTGCGGCTGCGCAATGACATCAACACGCTCTCCATCTACGCTGTTCTTGCCGGGCTTCAGATCCACGATGGAAAAACCACCCGCGAAACGCTCGCCCCAGTGTGGCAATGGTTCAGACAAAAGCGGGGCACTTCCAAAGCGCGTCAACACAGCAGCCGCACTCTCGCCGCAGATGTCACGCCCCGGGCCCGCGACGGTCACAGACATGTGCGACAAGAACAGCGGCAGCGCTTGCAAACCTTCGATGTGATCGTGATGCCAATGGCTGAGCAAAACAATGGCGCGACGATGACGTTGCAAGATTGCGCGGAACATCGGGTCATGAAGGCGTGAAATGCCCGTCCCGCAATCCAAAAAAATGAGACTGCGGCGCGTTTCAACGAGATGGCAGCAGGTTTGGCGCGCGAGCGTAGGAACCCAACCGCCGGATCCGAGCACATGAAAGCGTGGCATGAGAAGCACTCCTCGGCGGGCGACCTTGGCGCCGCAGGTCCGTTGCGAACGCAGCCTGCTCGTAGATCACAACCGCGCCCGATGCTAACCCAGTGTCCCGAAAGCACCGTTGCCTCATGAATTCACGCACCGCAAAGACCGATGAAATCCTCGCCGTCCTGAAAACCATTCGGCTCTCCGCCAAAGACCAAGACCTCGTAAGCGCCGGAAAGATCCGCGGCCTCACTCACTGTGATGGCGCCGTGAAAGCCGAACTCTTGCTGGATGGCGTCGCACCCGCAGAACAAGAGCGCGCCCTCGAAGCAACACGCAAGGCGCTGAAGGCCATCGCGTGGGTGACGGCTGCAAATGTGAGCGTCGCGGAGAGCGCGCCCGCCACGACGCCCGCCACTGGGAACCCCGTAGGTGTGCGCAACATCATCGCCGTTGCTTCAGGCAAAGGCGGCGTGGGGAAATCCACCATCGCTGTGAACTTGGCCGCAGGCCTCGCCGCCATGGGTGCACGCACCGGTTTGTTGGACGCAGACATCTATGGGCCGTCGATTCCCTTGATGCTCGGCGTACGTGACGCGAAGCCGCAGCCGGTCGAAGGCCCAGGCGGCAAGCAGCTCTTCGGACCCGTGAGCGCGCATGGCGTGAAATTGATGTCGATGGGGTTCCTTGTCGAAGAAGACAAGCCTGTGATTTGGCGCGGGCCCATGTTGCATGGCGCGCTGCGTCAGTTCTTCAGCGATGTTGCTTGGGGCGAACTGGACTACCTCATCGTGGACCTTCCGCCTGGCACCGGCGATGTGGCCTTGACCATGGTGCAAACCGTGCAGCTTGCCGGCGTGGTCATCGTCAGCACTCCACAACAAGTGGCCATGCTGGATGCACGCAAAGCCCTGAACATGTTCAGCGAAACGGGCGTATCCATCCTTGGCATCACCGAAAACATGTCAGGAGCAATCTTCGGGTGCGGCGGAGCGTTGCGCTGGGCTGAAGAACAGGGCGTCACTCCCCTCGGCAGCATCCCGTTGGATGCGCGCATGTGTGCCAGCGGTGACGACGGCATCCCTGCTGTGCTCTCGCGCGATGAAGCCATCAGTGGCCCGCTGAAGCGCTTCGTGCGCGAAGTCGTGAGCGCCGTGGATCGACGCAACGCCGAGGCTCCGGCGCGCAAACCCCTCAGCATCAAACGTTGATGCGCGCTACCATGCTGTGACATGGCCAAGCGCCCCGAAATGGAGTGCCCGCACTGCGGCGGCATGTTCCGCGCCGGGCGCAATTCGTGCCCGCACTGTGGGGCAGACCACGAAACAGGCTGGCTGCCAGCAGAAGATCAGGAAGCCGCGTCGCTCGATTTGCAGGAGACATCACTCTCTGACAGCGAGTACGAGAGTTTCTTGCGCAAGTCGGACATGCAGCCCCGCGCGCGCCCGCGATCTCATACCCGTCGGTTACTCGCCGAACACAGCCCCTTGGCGGCCCTCTTGCTCTTAGCGTTGCTGCTCGCGCTGGCGTTGTGGCGCGCGTTCAGTTGAACCAAGACATCTCACGCAGGAGTTCATGCAGGCGCTCTTGCGCTCGGTGATAAAGCACATTCACCGCATTCGCGCTCGTGCCAAGGATCTCAGCCGTCTCACGCGCCGTACGTTCTTCAATCTGACGTAGCTGAATCACCTGACGGAAGTGAACTGGCAAACGGACCACTGCCCGCTCCAGCATCTGATAACCCTCACGCTTCATGACAATTTGTGAAGGCGACGCACCGTACCCCGCAACCATGTCGCCGATGGCGGGACCGTTCTCGGTCGAGTCCGATGGCTTTTGATCCAGTGAAAGCACGCCAGCAGACGGCCGCTTGGCTGTTTTGAAGTAGTACTTGTCGAAGTCCTTGATCTTCCAAGAGGTGACTGTGATGACCCACTTGTAGAACGATTCCGGATCGCTGTATTCGAACTTGTGGAAGTTGCGATACACCTCGAAGTAGATCTCCTGCACGATGTCGTCGACTTCCACCTGAGCCTTCAACTTGTCCAACATGCGCAGTTTCACCAACAGCTTGATGCGCGGGGCATAACGCATGAAAAGCAAATTGAACGCATCTTGATCCCCGCCATGAATGCGCCGAACGAGCTGCTGCGTGTTGTTGAGGTCTTGGTTAGTCATCAGAATCGCGCCCCGCGCAGTATAGGCGTATCTGTGTCAAAGACGCATCAGTTCTTCGCCGCGGCGAAAGCCGCCAAGGCCTTTTCCAACTCCACAACAAAAGTCGCTGGGTCGGTTACGAACGCCAGTTTGAATCCGAATTTGGCCAAGACACTGCCGTTCCGTGAGTTCACGATGACGTAGGCCGGCAACTGACGGTTGCCCACCAATTTCTGCTGAAGCTCGGCCGTGCGCGCCTTCAATGCGTCGTTGCGCTCGTCGGCATACAAAGCCAGTTCGACAAAACCTGTAAACGCCGCGCGGACCCGCGCGTCTTTGAACGTGGATTCCTCCACGCTCCTACAGTTGGCTCATCCGTAGCCCGTGAAGTCGATGAACAGCGGCACGTCGCGCTCCTTGGCTCGGGCCAGCGCACCGTCATAGTCGTTCTTGAAGTGTCCTGCGCTTGCTGCAATCTGCTGCGTCCCGCCATGCCCCAAGTGTGCTGGCCCTTCCACCTGCGCTGTCTCTGGCGGCAAGTAGGTGGCGATATTCCAGTCGATGGGCCCACCCAAGAGACCGCGGAACAAGTAGACGCCGAGGATCAGCAGAATCATGGAGAACAACATCCCAAGAACTGAAGTGCGTTCGCGCGGAGCGTCATGCGGCAAACGAAACACACCCAGCAAGTAGAACGCCATGAGGAACGTGCAGGCCACCCATGCGCACAGCACAAAGGTGCGGGTGAACACACCCCAGCCAAGCACTGCGTCTCCGGCGCCAAGGAACTTGAACGCGGCCATCACTTCGACAAAGCCCATGCACACTTTCACTTCATTCAACCAACCGCCGGACTTGGGCAACGCTTTCAATTTCGCGGGGAACACCGACAGAAAGAAGAACGGGACCGCGAGGACGCCCGAGAACACCACCATGCCGAGCAGCGGGCGCATCCACTCGCCGCTCGTGGAGGCCGTGGCGAGGATCGTGGCCACGAAAGGTGCGGTGCATGTGAATGTCGTCACTGCAAACAACATCCCGAGCAACCACACACCAAACATGCCGCCGCGGCCTTGCGCACTGCCTGCGAGGTTCGTGAACGCGGCGGGCAATTGCAACTCGAACATGCCGAACAGTGAGAGCGCAAAGAAGATGAACAACGCCCCAATGCCGAGTTGCGTGGCCCAGTGCAGAGCGAAATCGCTGGCGCCACTTTCTCCGAGCGCCAAAGTGAACAACGCACCAAGCGCAGTGAAAGACACCACGATGCCGAGGGCGTACACGCTGCCGAGTGCCACCGCCGAGCCTTGCCGCTTCTCGGCCTGCTTGGTGAACACGGAGATCGTGATGGGAATCATCGGGAAGACACAAGGCGTGAGCAGTGCGACCAGTGCCGCGAGCGCCGCTTGCAGCAAGAACTCCCAGAGCGGCGTTGCTGGGGAGGTGTCCTGCGGCGTCTCAGAGCTGCCGCCACTCGTCTTTATCACAGGCGCATTAGACGCGGCGTTGCCTGGCTCCACCAACACCTTGCCTTCAAGGAGCAAGTCCGCGGGTGGCAAACAGAACTCCTCCGTGCAGGCCACGAAGCTCATGACCAGCGCGATGCTGCGCTCCCCTGCGGCAGTCATGCGCACAGGCACGCTGAACTCGATCTCCGTCTCGAAATAGTCGTAAGTGTTGTGCGGGTCGACGTGGTGCTGCGGCGCACGCGCAGCTTTTGCAGGCCCGGCTATTTCAAAACCCGTGGCGCCGGGCGCGAGCGCGAATGTCGTGGGGGTTTCGAAACCAACCGCCTTCAGCCCATAGACGTGATAAAGCTTGTCGATCGTCACCGTCACCAGTGCTTGGATGCTCTCACCGAGCGCCGCCTTGGCCGGGAGTTTGAACGCCTTCAGGCTGACAGGCTGAGCCTCCTCTCCGAACTGCGCGGACAGTGTGGTGCCAAACGCACACAAGAGTAGGCAGCAAAGCGATGCGGTCAGTTTTTGCATGCGAAGATCATTCCGATGCGAAGTCTATACAACGGTGGCGCTGCTCTCGGGCTCCAGCACAATGCGTGCTGCGGGAAAAGTGTGCACGCAAGCTGGCGTTTCTGAAGCACTTGCCCGTATGAATAAGCGGTGAGTGGCACCCTTCTCAGCACGAACGAAAATACAGGGGTACTCTGCTTTGCAACTGAGTTTCTTCGGAAAACCGCGCGACGCTTGGAGTGAAACATGGAACTGCTCGCACATTACGAAGTGATCCTGCACCAAGGGATTGAGGAACTCGGGCCAGTAAAGCGGCCCGCCAGCGCCGAAAAAGCCCTCGAGGCGGACGCCATGGCAGCTCCTGAACTCGGCGACATCCTCTATCGCTTGTGCATCGAACACGGCACCGCCTACACGCCCTTCCGTGAAACCGTCATCAAGATCATCTCCGACCCAGCACCGGTGGCGAAGGCGTCGAAGAATGCTGGAACCCGTGTGCGACCGTTCGCTGACAGCATGCACGCCGATCACGCGCTCATCATCCTCGCTTTGGAAATGATGCCGCCCGACATGCCCTTCTGAATCAGGCTTCGGGTGCGCTTTCGTTCGCAGGGCGCGCTGCTCGGCGCGCCGCACTGCGAGCAACTGTGGGAGCTTTGCGTGGCGATGCCGCGACAAGAGGGACCGGCACTTCAGGTGCGCTCGCGGCCTCTTCGACCGGTTTTGCTGCGCGCACTGCTTTCGCCATTGCCCTCGCGACTGCGTTGTGCTCGGCCTTTTGCTCTTGGGCAAGCTGGTCACGCGCAACAACACCTTGCTCACCCGTAGCAATCCCATACACGCGCCGGATGTACTCGAGCGCAAGATCCATGTAGTCCGCAGCGCCGTTGCTGTCCGCTGCGTAACGAAACACCGACTTGCCGTGGCTGGTGGCTTCCGACAACTTCACGTTGGGGCGGATCATGCTCTCGAAGAAGCTCTCGCCCGCCCACTTGCGCACCTCAGCGATGACATCGTGCGTGAAGCGCGCACGGCGATCGACTTTGCACGCCACGATGCCGCCAAGCACCAACTTCGGGTTCAGGCGTCTCTGCACCAAAGCGATGACTTCCATCAGGCGCGCATAGCCCTGCAATCCAAAGAACTCAGCTTGAAGCGGAAGCAGCACGCGCTCCGCAGCGCCGAGGGCATTCAGTGAAAGCAAGCCGAGGGACGGCGGGCAGTCGATGAGCACATCGTCGAACGAGTGCTTGCCGGATTTGTGCAGTGCTTCGAGTGCGTCGCGCAGCCGTGTCTCACGCCCCATGACCGAGACCAGTTCGATCTCGGCACCCGCAAGATCGCGTGTGGATGGCACTACCCAGACATTGTGTTCCTGCGTGGCCACGATGGCCTTTTCGAGCGATGCTTCATCCACGAGCACGTCGTAGATGCTTGTGCGCGGCGCGTCGTGGTCGAAGATGCCCAGATGCGCGCTGAGATTCGCCTGAGGGTCGAGGTCCAGCAGCAAAACTTTTCGGCCACACAGGCCGAGGGCTGCTCCGAGGTTGGCCACTGTCGTGGTCTTCCCCACTCCGCCTTTTTGGTTGATCACCGCCGTCGTCGTCATCGCGCTCTTGTCGGCGGCTGACACCACGCAAACTGCATGGCGCACAAAGATCCCGCCCGGTCGCATGGTAGGTCGCTGGTCCGGGGGGTGTCAACCGTCTATCCTTGGCCGGGAGAAGCGTTGCGCCGTGAAGAAGGCCATTATTTTGCTGTCCGGCGGTTTGGATTCCACCGTGGCTGCGTGGATGCTGCGCCCCGAAATCGAACCAGTGTTGGCGCTCACCGTGGACTACGGCCAAAAGGCAGCGCGCCGCGAACTAGCCGCGTCCTATCAGCTCGCACTTCGCCTCGGTGTGCCCCATCGCACGGTGTTCATCCCCTTCTTGCGCGAAGCCTCGCGCGGCGCGCTGACCGATCCGAAAGCTGCAATCCCACGCCCAAGTCTCGCTGACTTAGACGATACGCAAGGCGCCGCCGCCCGCTGCGCCGCGGAAGTGTGGGTGCCCAACCGCAACGGCGCGCTGATTGCCATGGCGGCAACATGGGCCGAATCCAACGACATCGAGCATGTGGTTTGTGGCTTCAATCGCGAAGAAGCGGCCACTTTCCCCGACAACTCCCAAGAGTTCATCGATGCCACCAACGCCGCCTTGGCGCTGTCCACCCGCAACCACGTCAGCGTGATCGCGCCGACCATCGCCATGGATAAAAGCGCAATCGTTGCCGCCGGGCGCGCTCGCGGCGCACCCATCGAACTCTGCTGGTCCTGCTACCTCGCTGGCGACAAGCCCTGCGGGACCTGCGAATCGTGCCTGCGTTTTCAACGAGCGCTTGCCGCCAACCAAACTCGCTGCGAAAATGCAGCGCCCGAAAACACCACGGGGGGAAAACCATGATCCGCTACACCACCTTGCTCTGCGCCTTCGCCTTCCTCGTCGCTTGCACCAACACTCCCGAACGCACTCCTGTGGATCAAACCACAACGGCGCCCGACTTCGCAGCCGCTGCGGTCGTAGACATCGCTGTGGTGCGCCCCGTGTGCCCCGAAGGCAGTGACGAACTGCTTGGGCCAGATTTGCGCGCCGCAACGCGCAAGGCCCTCATCAACGAGAAGCAATACGCCGTCCCGGTGGATTCCTTCGTCGATGGCGTCATTGCACAAACAAATCTGGAACCCACGCGCGGCGCAGAAGCCATGGGCTCTGATGGCGTGCTCTCGATCCGCTTAGAGCAGTGGGAAGCCGGCGCCTTCATCGGCAGCGGCCGTGTCGTCGCCGGTGCGAAAGCAACGCTGTACGGCAAGGGCGGCAAGGTGCTTTGGGAACACACGCTGAAAGACCGCACCGTGCTCTACGGCGGCGCCGTCAACGGCAGCAACTTCCGTGAAGCCATCGTCGCGGTCACTCGCACCTTCGCTTCTGAAGTTCTCGCCACTCTGCCGCGCAAGCTCGCACGCTGACACTGTCGCCGGAGCTTCTTGCTCCGGCAACACGCCGCTCACTGCGGCTTCATGAGCGGGAACAGCACCACGTCCCGCAAGTTTTCTTGGTTGGTGAGCAAACACACGAGGCGATCAATGCCCATGCCGAAGCCCGAAATGGGTGGCATGCCGTGCTCCATGCACTCGAGATAGTCCTCGTCCATTTCCATCGCTTCCGCATCGCCGCTGGCCTTCAAACTCGCTTGCTGTTCGAAGCGCGCGCGCTGATCGAGCGGGTCGGTCAACTCAGAGTAGGCGTTGACGATTTCCCAACCGCGCACCACCAACTGGAAACGATCTGTGATGGTGCCGTCGCGGTCGTTGCGCCGCGCGAGTGGCGAAAGATCGATCGGGTGATCCACAAGGAACACTGGCCCATCAAGCTGCGGACGCGACACCTTCTTGTAGAGCTGATCCACAAGGTTTCCAAAACCAAGGTCTTTGATTTCGGCTTCGGCTAACGGCAATCCCTTGGCACGGATGGCGGCGCGCAAAGCGTCAGCATCGCCGACCGTGGCGATATCGATGCCGCAGTCCTTCAGCAGCAGTGAGCGGAAGGAAACTCGTGGCCATTCGCCGCTGAAATCCACAGGTCGCCCGCGCAATTCCATTTGCAACGAACCGAGCGTGCTTTGCAACACATGCTGCAACAGCGCTTGCGTGAAGCGCATATTGTCAGCGTAGTTCCACCAAGCGGAGTACCACTCCAGCATGGTGAAGTCTTGCAAGTGCGATGGGTCCATGCCCTCGTTGCGAAAGCAGCGCGCGAATTCGTAGACGCGATCAAAGCCGCCAGCGATAAGGCGTTTCAAGTAGGTCTCGGGCGCGATGCGCAAAAACACTTCCATGTCGAGCGCGTTGTGATGACTGTTGAAGGGCTTGGCGGCTGCGCCTGACGCTTTGGTCTGCAACACCGGTGTGTCCACTTCCACGAATGCGTGCTGTTCGAGGTAGGCGCGTGTCGCAGAAATCACCTTGGAGCGGAACAAGAAGCGATCCATCGTCTCACGGTTCATGAGCAGATCGAGGTAGCGCTGGCGATAGCAAGTCTCGGTGTCTTGCACGCCGTGCCACTTCTCCGGCAACGGGCGCAGTGCCTTGCCGAGGAACGTGAACGAGGTTGCTGCGAGCGTGGGTTCGCCAGTCTTAGTCAGCATGGTGCTGCCTTCCACGCCGATGAAATCACCAATGTCCACCAGCTTCTTCCAGAGCTCGCGGTAAAGCTCCTCGCCCACCGCATCGCACTGAACCGAAATCTGACAGCGACCGCTTTGATCTTGCAAGGTGGCGAAGCTCATGCGCCCCATGACGCGGATGGTCATCAACCGCCCAGCAATGCGCACGCCTGCGGTGCCTGCCGGGAGGCTGCGAGCCTGCGCCAAAGTGTGGGTGCGCTCGAAGCGTTCAGGGAACGGGTTCACCCCCGCGCTCCGAAGACGCTCCAACTTAGAGATGCGCACATCCCGCTGTTCGTTGCCGCTGCCAGTGCTCATGCTTGACCTCGCGCAAAGTTATAGCCACGCCCGCTCGGGCACAGCAGGGGTGGACGCGGCGCCGCATCCGGCTGCTAAGCTCGCCCCGCTCCAGCCATTGGAAAATCGAAGAGGGATACCACCGTGCGCAAGCTCCTCACCGTGTGCCTGTTCTTGGTCTTCACCTGCGGCGCGCTCTTGGCGCAAGCCGACATCATCGCCAAAGCAGAAGCCCACCGCGAAAAAGGCGAGCACCAGCAAGCTGTCGATGTGCTGAGTGCCGGCTACGACAGCATCAGCAAAGATGCTAAGGCGCTTTGGATGCTGGCAGACAGCTACTACCAGCTCGAGGACAACGACCGCGCTGTGCAAAACATCGTGAAGGCTACCGACCTCGCGCCCACCGAAGCGAAGTACCAGAAGACGGCGGCGCAGATTTTCTACGCCCGCGCCGAGGAGACCAAGGCAGCACCAGGCGCGACCTCCGGCAAGATCGAGTCCTACTTCGAAGAAGCGCTCAACTTCGCGCGCGCTGCCATCAAACTCGATCCCAAAGATCTCGAATCGCTCAGCCTCGCGGGAGAATCCGCGTGGAACATCAACAAGCCGGCGGATTCCGCTGCGTTCTATGAACAAGCTGCGCTCGTTGATCCCAGTGAGTCCAACCACCAATTCTTTGCTGCTCGCGGTCACCGCGCTGCGAAGAACTTCGGACAAGCTCTCGAGTGCCTCAACAAGGGCTTGAAGCTGAAGCCCACAGCAGCTTGGTTTCATCGCGAAAAGGGCCATGTGCTCCTCGAAAGTGGCGGCGCAATGGCCGGTGAGCAAGCGGCGCAGGCCTACCAAGAGGCGCTTTGTTCCAAGGACTTGGACGAAGACACTGTGATGCAAGCGGCGCAAGGGTTGTGGGCCACTCGTGGCGCTGTGGGCGATTTCGTCGGGGGGCAGAAGGCCATGGAGGCTTGGGCTGCAGCGCATCCAACAAATGCTCGCGCCAAGTGGTGGGTGGGTTATTACCTCGCGCAGCAAAAGAAGCACAAGGAGGCTGTCGCTGCATTCAGCGCAGCCTGCGATGCGGCCAGTGGGCAGTATCCTGAAGCCGCACTGGAAGCGGGCAACTCTGCCAAAGAGCTGGGCGATCTCGACAACGCCGCGGAATGGTGGGGTAAGGCCCAAAAGCTCGCGGGTGCAGCCAGCCAAGACCAGCGTGGCAGTTTCAGTGTGCTCACGGCAGTTGGCCCGCACTTCGAATCGAGCCAATTCGAGAAAGCCATCTCGATGCTGGAGAAGTACAGCCGTAACGCACCGCCGAACTACTCGGTCTACAACAATCTCGGTTTCGCCTATCGCGAGCAAGGCAGCGCGCGCCAGCGTGAATCCAAGGCCGCTGCGAAGGCGATGTTCACGAAATCCAGCGACTGGTACGAGAAGGCATCAGCAGAAGTGGTGAAGCTCGAAGGCGTCGAAGGCAGAGTGAAGGCCCAGACATTGAACGACACGGGGCTGATGTACCACTACCACCTCGAAGACATCGCCAAGGGAATAGCCTTCTACAAGCGCGCACTCGAGTTCGATGCGAGCTTTGGTGACGCGCTCGAAAACCTCGCCATGTGCTTCAACATTCAGGGTCGCTATGAAGAAGCTCTGCCCCTGCTGGAGAAGTTGTTGAAGGCTGAACCCGCCCGCATGGTGGGCCGCCGCGAGCTCGAGAAAGCCCGCAAGGGACTCGAGAAAAAGTAGGTTGCGTCGAACAGGAATTGCGCCGAACGCGGTGAGGAGGTTTTATGAACAGCATGCCTGACGCATCGGGTTCAGAGACGCTCACCGCGAAAGCAGCGCTCCAGCGACTCATCGAAGGAAACCAGCGTTTCTACGCTAGCCCTGATGCAACAGCCGAACGCCCGCGCTCGCGTGGACTCGGCGCCGCGGCGCAACGACCCTTCGCCATCATCCTCGGTTGTTCTGATTCCAGAACACCTGTGGAGATCCTGTTCGACCAAGGCTTCGGCGACCTCTTCGTCGTACGCATTGCTGGAAACATCGTGGCTCCTTCGGTGGTGGGCTCCATCGAGTTCGCGGCATCACAGTTCGGACCGCAACTGGCTGTAGTCCTCGGACACACTCACTGCGGCGCGATCGATGCCACTGTCCACGCCATCGAAACCGGCAACGGTCACGAATCGCAAAACATTCGATCCATCACCGATCGCATCACGCCGCACATTGAAGATCTCGTGCGTCACCCCGGCAGCCAAGCCAATCACCCTGCGCTGCTGCGCGAAGCCACACGCGCCAACATCCGAGCGTCTTCGAGTCATCTGCGCCACGGCAGCCGCTTGCTGGAAGAACTGGTGTCCGGCGGGAAACTCGTCGTAGTGGGCGCCGAATACAACCTTGAAACTGGCTGCGTTGATTTCTTCGACGGCGTACCAAGCGCCTGAGCAAGTTCGGCTCGCGCACCCATGCGCAACCCACTCAGCGCTGACCACGGCGTCGCCATTTCAAGCGAGATCGAAACCGTCTTTGGCGCAGCGTTGCACCAGTGCAGCGTGCAACAAAGGGTGATGGCAGCGGAACGTTGTCCCACTACGACGCACCATGAAGCGCGTTTGCAGGGCGCGGTCGCAACACCACAGCGCACGCCCGGGTCCAGCTGCGTGCAACATCGCTTCGAGCAGGGACGAAAGCTCAGCCACAGAGCAACACAGCGCGAGGTTGCAAGCAATATGCGCGTACGGCCATGCCACGTTGGGTTTCAGCGGTGTGCTGGCTGACGCGCCAGCCAAAGCCAACAACAAGTGCGCCGCACTAGCGGACGAAGCCGTTGCAGCGACTCGCTCCGCTGCATCACGCACGCTGCCGAGCGCTGCAAGCGTAGAGAGTTCATCGGGCCCATCACCGAAAGCCGCATACCACTCCAATGCACCGCTGCGCCGCGCCAGTACATGCGCCAGATGCGCGACGACTCCGGTGGCTCCGCGGCTGCGCTGCGCCTCGGAGCTGACTTCTGTAGGCACTGTGCCGAGCATCAGGCGCGCTTCGCCATCCGTGAGAAAGGCGTCGCTCCTTGCAGCGGCATTGCGCGCAAGACCTACGATTTCCTCGCGGCCTACTAGGCGCACCGCGGCCCTCAGCGCACCAAACGCGCGATGCGGTCCACCGCTTCCTGCGCCGCAGTGGGTTTGCGTCCCTGCTGCGCAGTGTCCTGCATTTGTTGGAGTGCGCGCCGATTGCGCAACAGTTCCCCGAGAAGATCTTCGAGGTCTTCCGTGCAGGTGGCCTTCACCGCCACGCCACGCGCCAGCAACCGATCCGCCATGCGGTCTTCGGTGCCGCTCGCAGGACGCAACAGCAACATAGGAACACCTGCTGCCATAGCTTCCGCCGCTGCATGCAGATTGGCTCGTGACACAATGAGGTCCACGGCCGCAATGATGTCGCGGAAGGCCTCGGGGCCTTCAGCCACACGCACAGCGCAACCATTCACACCATCCAACGCTGACAATTCCTGTGCGATGGCTTCGCCGCGCGCGACCGCGAACACGAAGCAGGTGTGGCCATGTCGCTCCACCAAGCCACGTGCAAACTTCATGGTCTTGGCACCGCCGCCGGTGCCTTCAGTGCGCAGCGCCACAACAGCCCCGCGCAATCCGAGCGCCGCGCGCTGCCGATCCCGATCGGGCAAACCCACAAAGGCTGGCGACACCGGGACACCGCACACCGTGACATCGTCGTCAGCCACGCCGCGGCGCAACAGTCTGGCCTTCACATAGTCGTTCGCCACGATGTAGTGACTCACTACCGGAGATATCCAGAAGGAATGCACGTCCGGCTCTGGGATGACGAGCGTGACCGCGGCCGACAAGCGGCCTGCTTCTTTCAATTCCGCAAGGCGTCCGAGCGCGAGCCAGTGCGTCAGCACGACATGATCAGGACGCTTCTCGACAACACTGTGATCGAAGCGGTCTGCGAAGAGTTTCTTGCACAGGCCGTTCACGCGCTCTGCGGCATCTGGACCTTCAGGAGCTGGGCCATCGCTGAAAGGCGTGCCGTAAAGATCGGCATGACGTCCGATCTCGTCGAGTTCATAGCGCACTTCAGACGCGCTGCGCTCGTTGTCGAGCAGATCCAGCATGTCAGCCTCGCGCACAATGAGATTGCGATCGAGGCCACGGAAGGCTTCGGCCAGCGCGCTGGCAACGCGGCCGTGCCCGCAGCCAGTTGTGGCTCCGAGCAACAGCACCGTGCGCGGCGGGCGCAAGAATGGCAGCAAGTCGCCAAGCGAGAGCCCCGCCGTAGGAGCTCCGGGCCGACGATTGCGGCGCGGTTCGAGCACATCGATGCCGGAAGCAGCACCGATTTCCTCGACTTGCTGCTGATTGTTACCTGTGTTCTGCGCAGGTCCGCGACCGCGCCCACGCCCACGACTGTCGCGCCCACGTTCGCGGCCATAGTCGCGCCGCTGTTCAGGCTGTTGCTGCCTCGGCGCTTCGGGTGCTTCGTTGGATTCCTCGGCGCGCGGCACACCAACATCGCTGTCAGGATCGAAACGCAAGCCGCCTTCGTAAGGAGCGTCTTCTTCACTGCCCTCCGACGAGCCGCCGTTTTCGTTGCCTTGAGGTTTGTAGTTCTCTTCAGGGATGTCTTGATTTTGGCGTTCCTGCATGGTGTCTCCTTGAGTTCGGACGGCCTTGGGCAGCACCCGAACGGGTGAGAACTTAGCACCGCCGCCGCAGAGTGGCAGGCCCCGTAGGATGAGTGGCATGAGATGGTGCTGGTTGCTGCTGCTTTCGTGGTGCGTGCTGCTCGGTGCGCAAGAACCAGCGGGTCGGCTCGCGGCGCTGATTCAAGCCCTTGCTTCGTCGGATTACTCCGTTCGCGAAGCCGCCACACGCGATCTGGTCGCTTTAGGCCCTGCCGCTACCCAAGCGTTGCAAGCGGCGCGCAGCCAACAAACGCTTGAAGCCCGCCTGCGCATCGACGCCATCCTTGCCACGCTCCACACGCTCCCGGGCCCTGCCGCAGCGCCTTTCATCGGCACGCGCATCAGCGCTGATTTCCGCGGTCAAACCATCGCTGCTTCTGTGGTGCTCATCGAAAAACTCGGCGGCGTCCGCGTCCTTCTTGGCGAACCCACGGCTGCGCCCGAAGACTCGCCTGATGCCACAACACCAACCGTGCGAGCAGACAACGCGTGGCAACAGCGGCCTTTGAGCTTGAATTGCCTGGACATGCCTCTGCTGCAAGTGCTCGATGAAATCTGCCTCGAAGCCGGACTCATCGCTCGTCGCGGTAACAACGGTGAGTTCATCTTGAATGTGGGCCCAAGCATGCGTGGCCTCGCGGTCTACGACGGCCCGCTGAAACTGGCGCTCACTAACATCAGCATCACGCGCAGTGTCAGCCCGGGTGCTCAAGCCTTTGCTTCGATGCATGTGCAGTTGCAACTCGAAGTGGAACCAGGAACCGCGGCGTTGGGTGTGCTGTTGCCGCTCGTCGCCTGCACCGCGAAGGACGACAAGCAGCGCATTCTCACTGCCGTGCCACAAGTCGGGCAACGCGCTCAAGTGAATCAACTGGGACCCCAACGCCAGCTCTGGATGAACGCCAGCTTCGAGCCACCGGAACGCGACGCTATTTCCATCGCGGAACTGAGCGTGCCGTTGCGCCTGCTGCTGCCAGAGGAGCTGAGCATGCTCGAAGTGGTGCCAACGCGCGGCTCTGTGGCCGAAGACTCGAGCGCTGCGCGCGCCAGCCTCAATGCACAAGGCCGTTTGGAATTGAGCCTGCCTGCTTGCGATGTCAGCGCGCCTCCTGAAGCTGGGATGGTGCGCCGCAGCGATCAAGTGACGCTGCTCGATGCTGCAGGGCAACCCGTGAATGCGCGTTTGGTGAACTCCAGCGAGAGCGCCGCGGGAACGCAGCAAACATGGGAAGGCGCCGGGAACACCGCTCTGGTGCGCGTGAGCCTCGTGCGCAAGTGGCGCATCGAAGAACACACGCTCCGCTTCAAAGACATCAAGTTGCCCTGAGCGTCCAGTCGCGCTGCAGGCTGTGATGCGTGCGCACTTGCCGTGAGAAACCTGCGTGCTTTGACATTGCACTGCTGCGTACGCACAATCCGGCCACATGCTTGAGGACGGACTTTTCGACAAAATGTCGCAACGCAACTGCGAACGCCTGCGCTGGAAGAGCGAAGGCGGGGCGCTGCGGGTGCTCTGTGCGCAGCCCGATGGTGACTGGGATCAAGCCACCACAGTGTTCCGCGACGAAGAGCTGGCTCCCACCTCGCTCGCATTTTCCCGCGGTGGGCACGAACGCTTGGATTTTGTTTGGCGCGCCGAAACCGGGCTGCGTCTCATCTGCGCTGTGCACAGCACGGAACTGGGGCCCGGCGCTGGCGGGCTGCGGCGGCACGAATTGGTCATTCCAGAACGCGAAGTGATCCGCGACTCCCTGAATCTCTCGCGCGCGATGACCTGCAAGCATGCCGCCGCGGGCATCAAGCGTGGTGGCTCGAAACTGGTGCTGCATTCCCCCGGAGTGCCCGAATATGGCCGCGACCGTTTTCTCTCGGTGCTGGCAGAAGAAATTGATCTCTCGGGAACGGTGACCGGCCCTGATACCGGCTTACCGCCATCGGTGTTTGAAGCGCTGGCCGTGCGCAGCCCCAACGTCACGGGTTGCGGGAGCAGTGCTCATGCCGCCGCCACCGGCGTGCGCGCAGCGATCGGCGCGGTGGCCGCTTCGCTCGGCGCGCCTCTGGCGGAATTGCACGTGGGCGTGCAAGGCCTGGGCACTCTCGGGCTGCCGCTGGCACGCAAGCTCGTCACGGAAGTGGGCACACTCTCCGTCACGGACACGGACCACCGCCGCATCGATCTTCTCACCAGCATGTTGAACACCGACGAGCGCGATCGCGTGCAAATCGTGCCGCCGTACCAACTCGGCGAACTTGCAATGGACATCTTTGCGCCCTGCGCGTTGGGAGCGCTGATCACGCCTCAACGCATCCCGAGTTTGCGCATGCGCGCCATCTGTGGTGGCGCCAACAACATTCTCGCTGCCGATTCTCTCGGCGAGGAACTCGAGCTGGCCGGAATGCTGCTGCAAGCGGGCATCGTGTTCATCCCGGACTGGCTGAGTTCCGCTGGTGGAACCATCCACGCATCCACCCAATGGGCCGAGGGTTTAGCTTTCGACGAAGGCCACGCTCGCGCTCGCATCCAGCGGCACTGTGGCGCCACGGTGGACCGCATTCTTGGTGAATCGCGCCAAACGGCTCATGCGCCGCTCGAAATCGCCGTGCGCGAGCTCTTGCTCCCGCGCAACCTCCGCTGCGCCCTCGAAGCCCTCGAAGCCCTCGAAGCTCCACGGACTTCCAAACCCGGGACCCCTCGCTAACATCCGCCCACCCGGGCCGCGCACAGCTTTTGTCGCGTGTCCGCAGGGAGAGTCCGCATGATCCGCCTCGGCGACGGGCTGCGCTCCTCCATCGGGACCAAGTTCCTGATGGCCGTGAGCGGAGTGCTGCTTTTAGGGTTCGTGGTCGCCCACATGTTGGGCAATCTGCAGTTGTTTTTGGGCCACGAGGCCTTGGACAGCTACGCGCAGAAGATCCAAGACATGGGCGCCCTGTTGTGGGTGGCTCGCGCAGGGCTCTTCACGCTGCTCGTCCTTCACGTAGGGAGCGCGCTGAAGCTCACGCGCCAGAATCGTGCCGCACGCCCCATCCCCTACGGCGTCCACAAGCCGTTCCAGTCCAGCTATGCCTCGCGCACCATGGTCATGAGCGGCGTGATCGTGCTGGCCTTCGTGCTCTATCACCTGCTGCATTTCACCTTCGGCGCGGTGGATGCTGAGTCTTATGCACTGGCCCATGCGGGCGCAGGCTTGCAAGTGCACGCCATGGTGGTGCACGCTTTCCAGCAGCCCATCGTTGCACTCAGTTACATGCTGGCGATGGCTTTGTTGTCATTGCACATCGCTCACGGTGTCGGCAGCTTGTTTCAGACCCTCGGTTTGAACACGCAGCGCACTCGCTGCGCAGCCACGCGCCTCGGCAAGGGCGTGGGTGCCGTGGTCTTCCTCGGAAATGTGTCCATGCCGCTGGCCGTGCTCGCCGGTTGGGTGGGAGGAAACTGAAATGAAACTCGACGCACGCATTCCTTCCGGGCCCCTCGCGCAAAAGTGGAGCAGCTTCAAAGGCTCCATGAAGCTGGTGAATCCTGCCAATAAGCGCAAGTATCGCATCATTGTCGTAGGCACCGGGCTCGCCGGGGCTTCCGCCGCAGCCTCACTGGCCGAGCTCGGCTATCAGGTGGATGCCTTCTGCTTCCAAGACAGCCCACGTCGCGCTCACTCCATCGCTGCGCAAGGTGGCATCAACGCCGCGAAGAATTACCCCAATGACGGCGACTCCGTGTGGCGTCTGTTTTATGACACGGTGAAAGGTGGCGATTTCCGCGCGCGCGAAGCCAATGTGCATCGCCTCGCTGAAGTCAGCACCGCCATTATCGATCAATGTGTGGCGCAAGGCGTGCCCTTCGCACGCGAATACGGCGGCTTGCTGGACAATCGTTCGTTCGGTGGGGCACAGGTGTCGCGCACCTTCTATGCGCGCGGACAAACCGGACAGCAATTGCTGCTAGGCGCCTATTCCGCATTAGAGCGCCAAGTGGGCCTCGGTAAAGTCAAGATGCACGCGCGCACAGAAATGTTGGATGTTGTGGTGGATAACGGCCGCGCTGTGGGCATTGTGGTTCGCGATTTGACCACCGGTGTCATCAGCACTCATGCCGGCGACGCGGTGGTGCTCGGCACAGGCGGCTACAGCAACGTGTTCTTCCTCTCCACGAACGCGAAGGGCTGCAACGTCACGGCTACGTGGCGCGCGCACAAACGCGGTGCGGGCTTCGCAAACCCTTGCTACACGCAAATCCACCCGACTTGCATTCCGGCGAGCGGCGATCACCAGAGCAAACTGACTCTGATGAGCGAATCGTTACGCAACGACGGGCGCGTGTGGGTGCCCCAGACCAAGGGTGATGTGCGTCGTCCCGATCAGATTCCAGAAGCCGAGCGCGACTATTACCTCGAGCGCCGCTATCCGAGCTTCGGCAACCTCGCGCCGCGCGACATCTCTTCACGCGCCGCCAAACTGGTGTGCGACAGCGGCCTCGGCGTAGGCCCCGGTGGACGAGGCGTCTATCTCGATCTTGCTGACGCCATCAAACGCCTCGGGCACAAGACCATCGAAGAGCGCTACGGCAACCTCTTGGCGATGTACGGCAAGATCACCGACGAAAACTCTTACGAAGTGCCAATGCGCATTTATCCCGCGCCGCACTACACCATGGGCGGACTGTGGGTGGATTACTCACTCATGTCCACAGTGCCGGGTTTATTCGTCATTGGCGAAGCCAACTTCTCGGACCATGGGGCCAACCGCCTCGGAGCGAGCGCTCTGATGCAAGGCTTGGCGGATGGCTACTTCGTCTTGCCGCCAACGCTTAGCGATTGGCTGGCGCAGGCTGGGCCAAGCAGCGCATCCACAGGCACGGCAGCATTCACCACCACTGTGCAGCAAGTGAACGAGCACACCAACAAGATGCTCGCGGTGAAGGGGCATCGCTCTCCAGAATTGCTGCATCGCGAACTCGGAAACATCATGTGGAATAAGTGTGGCATGGGCCGCACCGCTGCGGGTTTGCAAGAAGCCATGCGCGAGATCAAAGATCTGCGCGGTCGGTTCTGGCAAGAGTTACGCGTGACGGGCGACGGCGCCTGTATGAACACTCAATTAGAGCACGCCGGGCGGCTGGCGGACTTCTTGGAGTTCGCGGAACTCATGTGCCGCGACGCTCTGGAGCGTGAAGAATCCTGCGGCGGGCACTTCCGCGAGGAATACCAGACCGAAGAAGGCGAAGCGCAACGCAACGACAAAGACTTCTGTCATGCCGCTGTGTGGGAACATCGCGGTGCGAATCAGCCAGCGCTGCGTCACCGTGAAGAACTCACTTTCGATAACGTGCATTTGGCGACGAGGAGCTACAAGTGATGAAGCTGACGCTGAAAGTCTGGCGGCAGAAAAACGCCACCGCGGCCGGGCGCTTCGAGAGCTACGAAGCGAATGACGTGTCTCCTGACATGTCGCTCTTGGAGTTGCTCGACGTTGTGAATGAGCAACTCGTGAATAAGGGCGAGGAGCCCGTCGCCTTCGATCACGATTGCCGCGAAGGCATTTGTGGCGCTTGCAGCATGGTCATTAATGGCCATGCTCACGGCAGCGACCGCGGCACCACGACTTGTCAGGTGCACATGCGCCGCTTCACAAATGGCGACACCGTGGTGCTGGAACCATGGCGCGCCAAACCCTTCCCGCTCGTGCGCGACTTGATGGTGGACCGCTCTTCCTTCGACCGCATCATTGCCTCTGGCGGCTTTGTATCGGTGAATACTGGCGGTGCCCCTGACGCGAACGCATTGCCCATCGGCAAAGTGGACGCCGATCACGCCTTCGACGCTGCTGCCTGCATTGGCTGTGGCGCTTGTGTGGCCGCCTGCAAGAACGCCTCCGCCATGCTCTTTGTCGCGGCCAAGGTGGGACACCTCGCCTCTCTGCCTCAAGGCCAGCCCGAACGCGATGCCCGCGCCGTAAACATGATCATGACCATGGACCGCGAAGGCTTCGGTGCTTGCACCAACACCTACGACTGCGAAGCCGCGTGCCCGAAAGAAATCAGCGTCGACTTTATTGGCGCCCTGAACCGCGACTACCGTAAGGCGCTCAGTTCAACGCGCTAATCACACCCCACGAGAATCTGGCTCTCGTGACATGATTCGCCAAGCTATAGGACCATCCCTAAGCAGGTGAGAATGATCACCGCAACGATGGATTAGATCGACCCAATGGTCTGCGCTCGTTGCGGCGTCGAGATGAAGATCATCGCCGTGATCACCGACCCTCATGTCATCGACCGCATCCTCGCGCACGTGGGTTCGGGTCGTGGATGCGATCCCTTCGAACCGCGAGGCCCGCCCGCCAAGAAGACTGGCTGAAGCTGCGCCCCATCTCGTTCGTCCGTCCGTCCGAAGCCCGACTCGCCGAAAACTCCACGGCGCTCACGCTTGGTCGAGGGTCGCCGTC
>SIAO01000009.1 GCA_009691765.1 Planctomycetota bacterium
CCTGAGAGCCCTGATGGGCCATCCATCACGGAAGCGTCGAGTTCGACCACGCCGTCTTCGTTGGGAATCCCACCGAGCCCGACGCTGTGATCCGTCGGATCGTCTTCCACCGTGTTGATGCCGAGCACGATCGCATCGAGCAACGGCATGCCCGCGAGGTGCTTTTCCATGGCCAATGTCATGGCCTGCTTGCGCGTGTTTTGCGAGCCGACCAACACAGGGCTTGCGACCTTGCGCACCAAAACCGTTGGAGCACGCAGCTCAGTCGTGAGCGCCGATGTCCCCTGAGCGCAGCCCAGAGTGCTCGCCGCTGTCGCAGCGACTGCCGTCGTGGCCAAGAAACCACGCCGTGTGATGCTCTTGTCTGTCATGGATGTCCGTCCTCCCCCAAGGCTTCCGCTTCTGCCGCAAGTGTCTCCGCTTCAACGTCACCGTACTTCAGATCCAAGGTGAACGCCTTCCAGTCCTTTTCCATGGCAGCCCACTGCTCATCTTTCCAACCTTTGAACGCAGCCGTCACCGCTTCTTCGATGCTGTGCTGCTCGACGAAGTTGGCCATATATTTTTGCAGCAGCTTCTTCTGCTTCCACTGCGGGTGCTCCATCAAGAAGTGCACCAACGACCAACCTTGCGCATACGCCAAGCCGGCGACCGCGTAGTACTTCTGCTGGTCCCACGCCACCAACTCCTTCAGCGGAATCGTTTTGTTGCGCTTGATCGCAGACTTGATGGTGCCGAGGCGATAGTCATTCACCTTGCCCACCTGCATCTGCCCCGTTTCCATGCGACTGCCGTAGAAGTACTCGCCGATGCCTTCGTCGCACCAGCTCGGGAAAGGCACCCCTGAACCACAGTGTTTGTGGAAGTACTGATGCCAGCCTTCGTGAGCAAAAACGCCCAGCAGGTCCATGGAAAAACGCGCAGCCAAGCGCGCACGCAAAGAAACAGCCTTCTCGCCCGTGGTCGCGCCCTTCTGCAGCACGCCACCAATCTTGCCCGTGTCGTAACCAACCATTTCTTGGTCCGTCTTGGAGAAGTAGCCGCCTGCGTTGGGCGGTGCGCCGTACTTCAAGAACCCTGCGCGGTCCTTAAATATCTTCACGACATACGCCTTGCCCTCTTGCTTCACTGGCGCAAAGAGCTTCTTGTAGCGCTCTAACATGGCGTTCATGTGGCGCGCCACCACTTCAACACGCTCCCACGGCGCATCGCTTTGGAACTCGTACTTGCCGATGATCTTGCGATTCCAGCCAGGTGGCACCTGATCGTCACGCCAGTCGCCCTTGGTGAGTTTCTGCGCCGGTTCCTGCGAAACAAGGCAGCAGGCAAACAGTGCAAGGAACAGCATCAGGCGTTGCATAGTGCGACAAGTCTAAGCGACCCCCAAAGCCCGCCTACGCTCTGATGTTTGGCACGCGGAATGGCGGACGCGCGCCACTTCAACGGTCGGGTGAGTCGCGCGGAAATCCTCAGGCACCTTCTTGGTGGCCTCACCGATGATCTCCAAGCTCCGCACGAACGCTCGGCGCAGAGTCTCATCGGCGGGAGAAGGCCTCGAATGACACACCCTCGCTTCGACCAATCAGGGAGTCGGCTTCCAGCAGGATATGGCGAAGGTAGTCACGCGGCTCGAAGGACATCTTGCGCCTCGGCCAAGATTCTCGGACCGATCATTCTGGCCATGCAGACCTCCTCTAGCGTTAGGCCAGAGTGTCTACTTGATCGGGGCAACATCCCCGTCCGCTGCATGCTGTTGTTAGGCCGCCCCGCGCCGGATGTCGTCCACGGAGAGCCCGTAGTACGAGTTCTTTGCGTTCTCTTCGCTCCACACGCTTCGAAACGGTTCGCGCTCGAAGTACCAGAGCATTCCAGCGCACCACGCCCGCCAAGCCGAGCGATGGATGTAGCCCTCCGAGAAGAAGAGGAACTCCTCGCCGCACAGGTTGAAGTAATCGACGATGGTTTGGCGGTCGGCCGGGTCAAGCTGCGAACCGGAAGCCTCGATATGGGCCAGGCGATCATTGAGGGCATCGTATCGTCGGTTGAAGTCGGTGAAGAGGTCCTTGAACAGAGACGTCTCGGCGAGCTTATGCTGCTGCACGAAGTAACAGAACCCCAAAACAGCCGCGATGATCGATCCGATGAGTGGCACCCTATCGACCGTGGCGAACAACAAGACCGCACTGATGCCCACAGCCGCGCAGAGAAGCGCAATTGATGCATAGTGCCGGAAGATCATCTGGCGATTCACGTGTAGCTCCTCGACGGCCTAACGTACAGCAATCACCCGGTCGCGACGAGAGATTGTCCATTGTCATTTCGCCCGGCTTCGCGACTCGGGTGGATGGCTTGGTTCTGTGACCGGATTGGCGAGCTCGCGCTCTTGTCCAGTGATCCTCAAGTGAAGCCCAAGGAAGCGGACGACTTCTTGATATTTGTCACGATCGTACGCCAGCAAGTCAATGTGCGCCGCACCCTCGAAGATGACAAGGCGTTTCGGCTCATGGGCAGCTTCGTAAAGTCGTCGAGTTTCCATCAATGTCGTATGAAGATCGCAGTCTCCGGATGCAACCCAAACGGGGCAACCAACGACCGCAATGTGGTCAATCGGCCGGAGTTCAGAAGTCGAAACGCCAATCCGAAGTTTCAATTGAACGAGAATAGCGGGTGCAACAAGATGCCCTAACGGCCCCAGTCGCATCGACAGGCGGTTGTGTATAGCCTCGCTGATCGTTGGATACACGGATTCAAGGACCATCACGTCGACGTCCAACGGCGAGGCCAAAAGAGCAGCAGCACCCCCAAGAGACCACCCAACAATGCCAATCTTGTGATTCGGGTTCCTGGTTTGGGCGAAGTCCACCGATGCAACAACGTCGAGCCGTTCGCGAAAGCCTGCTGTGATATTTCACCGGGCGATTCACCATGCCCCTGAAGATCAACCAGCAGCGTTGCATAGCCGGCGTCACGGAGTCATTCGGCGCGGCCCAACATTGCGCGACGGTCACTGCGAATGGGATGAAGCAGAATCACAGTTGCCGTCGCGCCATCACACGGGACAAACCATGCTGCCAGCGTCGATCCGGAGCCGGAAGGAATGGCAACCGATTCGATGTGGAATCCGTTTGGCGGCGGTCCGACTGGATGATTCGCAGGCGCGACAGGAACTCCGGCGCCACCGCGAGGTGGCAGAAGTAGTCGATCGCCTTGCGCAACATGTTGCCACCGTAGGTCTCGTTGGCGGCGATCTTTGACATGGCGAAGTCGGCCGGGGACTGGACACCGGCTGGGCCGCGGTTGAGGACGTGGGTGTAGATCATCGTCGTGGCGACGTCCGGTTCCTTGGACAGCGCCGTATGATCAGCGCATGAATCAGAATCGCCATCAGGTGTGGCTCATGTTGATGATGATGCTGTGCGTGGCGCTCTTTTCGCTGAACGTGCACGCGCAAGAACACGCAACTCCCAATCCTGCGGCTGCCGCGGCCTGCGCTGCAAATTTTGCCATCACCGAAACCACGCTGCGCACGAAGCTCGCAAGCATGAATGCCATCAAGGCCGCTGCATTCGCAAGCACTGCCGAGGGCGCGCACCAACTATTGCGCTGGCGCTTGCTGCACCAACTTGGTCCAGAAGGGCGCGATGCCACTGACCGCATCACCACGATGGAGTGGATTCTCGGCGATGCAGACGCGCTGCGCTTGCTGCTGAGCGCAGGCGAACCCTCGGGAAACGACTGGAACGCGGCACTCGACATATTGCACCGCATCGTGACGCAGCACCCAACGGCCCGTAGCGGCCTAACTCTGCGCATCGCAATCGCCACAGCGCTCACTCACGCAGAACCCGTGAAGTGGATGGCTGATGGCAGCGTCATCGACCCCGTCGAACGCTTTGCCGCCTTTGTGCGTTGGGACAAAGAAGGTGTCTTGTTCCCCTCGTTCCGCAAACTCAACGCTTGGGAGCTGCGCTACGTCGTCGGCAGTTGGTCTTCGAATGAAGATCTGGTCTGGGCGCGCGAGCACATCAAACCCGAACTGCGCAATCCAGAAAAAGTCGGTGACGCCGCGCACATGCTGGCCTACAACGACCAGAACAAGAACGGCGTCAGTGTCCAAGCCGGCGCTGCGTTCTATGACCACAAGCCCATGACACTCGCGCTCATGCTGGAGTACGGCGGCGTCTGCGGTGCGATTGGCCGCTTCGGCACTTCGATGAGTCAAGCCTTCGGTGTGCCCGCTATGCCCGTCGGTCAACCAGGGCATTGCGCCTTGCTTTGGCACAACCCCGAACGCCGCTGGGTTATCGGCAACGCCGTCTCCGGCTGGGATGAAACGACCTGCCACGGAGGCATCACTATTCCATTCGGCGGCTCCGCATGGTTTGTGCCGCTCATGCAGCAAGCGCAAAGCGATGAAGTCGGATTCAGCGCGAGTGAAACCCTGCGTGCGGCAGCGACGCTTGCTGAGGGCGAACTGCGCAGCGCACTGTTGGCCGCAGCCTGCAAACGGAGTCCACAGAACTTCGCGGCGTGGCAAAAGCGGATGCAAGCGCTCGCCAAAGCCCCACATGAAGCTTGGGCCGCTCTCGAACTCGAAGCACGCACGGCATTCGACCAGCACCCGATGGCCTACGACCTCGTGGTCGCTGCGGCAGAGCCAACCCTCTTGAGTACTGCGCCAATACCGAAAAACATCGAAGCCCATTCACGCATCATTGTGCATGCGCTCGCTGGCATGGCAGAGCACGGCGCAGATGGAGGGCTCGTCTACGGCGCTTTGTTGAAGCACCAACTTCGGGTGTTTCTCATTCTTGCGCCGAAGAACGCCAAAGCTGTAGCAGCCTTGCTCAACGGGGATGACGGCCGCCAGCAAACGATGCCTCCCGATGTCGTGGAACGAGTCCTGAGCCATCGCTTTGACGCTTGCGCTGCGTTGGACATGGGTGACAAAACCAAGACACACGGCATTGTCATGCGAGTGCTGCAAAACCTCATTCGCGGGATTGCATACCAACCCGCGGCACACCCACTCGGATTGAAGCTATTAGAGGAACTCCTTACCTCGCTTGCGAAATCCGGACGCACGAACGATGCGCGGCGTCTCGCCGACCTGCTCTGCAAAGTCGCCAAGGAAGTGAGCGATGTGGCCCTCCTCGAGCGAGCAAGCAAACTGCGTGCGTCCTTGAAATAACGCTGTTCGCAACGCGGGGTGTTGCACCGCACGCTGGCACGCGCAATTACAGAATCGACTTGCCGTGAGCGGAAAGAATGAGCTCGACACCGAGGCGCGCGGTTTGGTTGCGCACATCTTCCACCGGGTCCACTTCCATCATGTCCATGGCCAACATGCGCCCAGAGTCGTGAGCCATCTCGGCGATGAGATGTGATTCCCGGTAGCTCAAACCGCCGCGCACCGGGGTGCCGACGCCCGGAGCCACCTGCGAGTCCACACCGTCCATGTCGAAGGAAAAATGAAAGCCAGCCGTGCCGTCGCACGCCAGAGCAATGGCGCGTTCCATCACGCCGCGCGCGCCGAGCTCATCCACATCGCGCATGGTGAAGACATGCACGCCGGAATTGCGCACCAACTCCTTCTCTGTCGGGTCCACGCTACGGATGCCAATGAACACCACATTCTTTGGCAGCACGCGCGGCGCAGGACCACCGATGATAGTGAGAGGTGGCGGCCCATGTCCGATGAGACAAGCCACAGGCATGCCATGGATGTTGCCCGTGGGTGAGGAGTCCGGCGTGTTCATGTCGGTGTGAGCATCGATCCAAATGAGTCCGATGCGTTGCCCACGCTTAGCGTGCGCCGCAGCAGTTCCACTCACGGAACCCACCGCCGCGGAGTGATCGCCACCAAGGACAACGAACGAAGACTCTGCGTCGCTGCCTTGCTCCACACGCGCTGCGACATCGGCGCACACTTCTGTGATCTCATTCAGATAACGCGCACGAGGATCACCGTGCCCGACGCTCTGCGGGACAGGCACTGGCACATTGCCAAGGTCCAAGACGCTGTAACCAAGCGCACGCAAGTCTTCGACCAAGCCTGCGACACGCAACGCACTTGGCCCCATGTCCACACCGCGATGGGCGCCGCCAAGGTCGATGGGCACTCCAAGAACTTTGATCTGTCGGACAGGCATGCCCCCACTGTATCGGCCGCAGTGTCCTCAGCTCTGTCCTCCGTCATGGACAGAAGAGCCTTCGCCCTCGCACCCCACATTCGAGTTCATCCACTTGTGCAGCAACGACTTACAGCTCCCGACATCGCTACGGCACGCGATTCGCTACCAAGACCTTCGCCCCACACGGGCCACAAGGAGCTTCGCCATGATCGCCAAAACCGCCACCATGCTCACCGTCCTCGCCTTCGCCGCCGTCAGCCCCACGCTTCCAGCTCAAGGCTTCCTGCACTTCATGTTTGGCAGCGAGAACCAAGGCGGATTTTTGCAGTTCGCCGTGCCTAACGCGTCGGTGCACTGCTGCGACAGCTCGTGCCGCCGCTACGAAGCGGGCCATTGGACCTATGTCACCGAACAGGTGCGGATCCCCGGTGCGTGCCGCAAAGTGTGGGTCGCTCCCGTCTATCGCACCGAATGGACTTGGTGCGGCAACCCCGTGCAAATTCTCGTGTGTGCGGGGCATTTCCAGAAAGTGCGCGACCCAGACCGCTGCCAAACAGTGCGGCGCAGAGTGTGGCAGCCCGCCCGTTGGATCCAAACCTGCAACGACTGCTGAACTCATGATTCCCGCAGTGCTCCGTACACTGCCAGTTCGCTGATGCTGTCGGCTCCGTTGGCCCCTTCCCGGGCTCGCGGAGCCGCGCTATCTATGCTCCCGTAAAGTGGCTTTGAGCCACCCGCCCTTCGAGGGCTCGGAATTGGGAGACACCAGCGATGATTCGTGCAGAGCAATTGGTCCACACCTACGGGGCCACCACAGCATTGGCCGGGATTTCTTTCGAGATTCCTGTGGGACAGATCGTTGGGCTGGTCGGGCCCAACGGCGCCGGCAAGACCACCGCCATGAAGATCCTGACGGGGTACATAGCGCCCGCGAGCGGCAAGGCCAGCATCGGTGACCACGACATCGTCACGGACCGCCTCGCCGCGCAGCGCCTCTTGGGCTACCTGCCCGAGAACGCTCCCGTCTGGCGCGACATGTTGGTGCAAGACTATTTGCTGCTGATCGCCAAGCTGCGCAATGTCTTGGCAACAGAACGCCAGAAGCGCTTCAGTGAAGTCGTACGGGCCTGCGACCTCGCATCGGTGCGCACCAAGCCCATCGCACATCTTTCGAAAGGCTTCCGGCAGCGTGTCGGATTGGCGCAAGCCATGATCCACGACCCGCAAGTGCTCATTCTCGATGAGCCCACTTCGGGCCTCGACCCAACGCAGATCATGGAAATCCGCGAAGTGATTCGGCGCATGGGCCAAAAGAAGACGGTCATTCTCTCCACCCACATTCTCTCGGAAGTGGAATCCACCTGCGATCGCGCCTTGATGATCGTGGGCGGCAAGATTCACGTGGACGAAAACATGGACAGCTTCAGGCGCGGCAAGGGACTGCGCGTGCGCGCACTCAACGCGCCAGCAGGAACACGCGCAAAGCTCGCGCACGTGCCTGGCGTGCTCAGCGTGGATGAAGAAGCACAGCCTGATGGCACGACGGTCTATCGCCTCACCACCGCGCCGGGCGCCGATGTGGCGGTCGCAGTCGCTGAAGCCGCACGCGATGCTGGAGTGCTATTGACCGAGCTCGCGCGCGAGCAGCACGATCTCGAAGACATCTTCCGCTCGTTGAAGGCGCAAGACGGGAGGGCCGCATGAGCAACCCATCCTCACGCCAGGGCAATCGCGCTTTCACGCTCGCTGGTCGCGAAGTGCAGGCATCCCTCACTTCACCACTGGCGTATATGTTCACAGGCTTATTCATCGTGGTGGCTGTCACCACATTCTTCCTCGTCGAACGCTTCTTCGCGAGCGATCAGGCTTCCGCGCGCGGGTTTTTCCGCTGGATGCCGGCGCTGCTTGCACTCGTGGCGCCTGCACTCACCATGCGCAGTTGGGCAGATGAACGCCGACTCGGCAGTTACGAATTGCTCGTGACTCTGCCGCTCCCCTCGTCGCAACTGGTGCTTGGCAAGTTTTTAGGCGCGCTCGCGGTGCTTGCCATCGCGCTCGTCTTCACCCTTGGCATTCCGCTGACGGCCGCCAGCCACGGCGACCTTGATTGGGGCCCGGTTTGCGGTGGATACATCGGCTCGCTGCTTTTGGGCGCGGCGTTCCTTGCCATCGGACTGTTTTGTTCCTCGATGGTGCAAGACCAGATGCTCGCGCTGTTCCTCGGTTGGGGCGTATGCGCACTGACGCTGCTGCCGGACGCACCGTTCTGGGAATCACTACTGCCTGAGAACATCGCGACGGCCTTCAAGCACTTCGGTTTCGGCGGACGCTTCGGCGCTGTCGAGCGCGGCTTACTCGATCTTGGTGACCTCGCGTTCTATGCCGCGGCGACGCTCTGGTTCCTCGCACTGAACACCGTGGTTTTGGAATGGCGCCACGGGCGCGACCGCTTCAACTTGGCGCTGCTGCCTGGCTTATTGCTGCTGAACCTCGCCTGCGCCACACACATCGTCGATTCACTGCACCTATGGCGCGCCGACCTCACCGAAGGCAAGCACTACAGCATCAGCGCAGCGACCACTGAACTCATGGCGGACTTGGAAGAAGGTGGCGAGATCACTTTCTACTACTCCGCTCCCGAGAATCAGCACGAAAAGTTGCGCCCGCTGATCGATCCGTTGAAGGACTTGCTGGGTGAGTTCTCTGCAGCTTCCGGCGGTCGCGTCAAAGTGCGCGCACTCGAACTCGACAAGGCTGGTGAAAAAGAACAGCACGAAGCGGAAACCGCCTACGGTGTGCGACCCTTCCCCATCCCAGTGCGTGACGCGTTCCAATCCGGTTACCGCAGCACTTACTTCTCCGTAGTTGTGAACAGCGGGACCGATTTCGAACATCTGAATCTTGAGAGCCTCATCAAAGTGGTCGAGCGCGGCGGTACCGACTGGGAAGTCGAACTCGGCGATGTGGAGTTTCTGACGGCGAGGGCTCTGAAAAAACTCGCGCGCGGTTTCGGCAGCGTGCCGGGCGCCCTCGTCGCGCGCGACAAGCGTGCGACGGTGACAGCGTTGCTCACGGCTGATGACACTTTGCCCGAGCACATGAAAGGCTTGCGTGAGACGCTCACGAAGGTTGGCGAGCGCTTGAAGCGCGAATCCGGCGGTCGTTTCAACCTCGCCGTGAAAGACCCTTGGGAAGGCAAGAGCCCGGAAGAGCGCACGGCTGTGGATGCCGAGCTGCGCCGCAAATACCGCATCGCTGCAATTCCGAAGGACTTCATGGGCGATACCAGCTTCCACTCGTGGGTGCTGTTGGATGTTGATGGCCATGAAGAAGTGATGCCGCTCTATTCGAATCAAGCAGCGCTCGGCGAAGCTGATGTGAAGGGCGCGATCGAAGGAGCGTTGAAGCGCTTGATCCCGGGATTCCTCTCAGCGGTGGGCTTCTCTTCGCCCAAGGCCGAGGTTGACCCGATGATGGCGCAGATGGGGCAACGGCCCCCGCCCGACGAATTCGCCACGGTGCAGCAGTTGCTCTCGGACGAGTACGAAGTGCGCCGCGTGAATCTTGCTGGCGAGAATCCAGAGATCCCGCGCGAACTTGGTGTGCTGGTGCTCGCGCGACCAAGTGCCCTCAATCAACAAGCGCTGTATCAGCTCGATCAATTCCTCATGCGTGGCGGCAGACTGATCGTGCTTGCCGACAACCACACCCTCGACTCCGAAGGCACGGGACGTCAAGGCACCATCCAAGTTGCGGCTGTCGACACCACGGCGCTGCAACCCTTCCTCGCGCACTTCGGCGTGGTCCTTGGGTCAGAGTTGTTGCTCGATGAACAGTGTGATTACTTGCCGCTCTTGAAGACACGCACCGTCGGCCGCGAGCGCGTGCGTTACATCGAAGATGTGCGCTATCCGTTCTTTCTGCGCATCGGCCCTGAAGGCCTGAATCAGCAAAGCACGGTGACCGCGCAGCTCGCCATGTCCGGTTTGTTTTGGGCGTCTCCTGTAAGCCTTGGCAAGTTGCCAGAAGGCGTGCACGGCATCGAGTTGATGCACACGTCAGACAAGGCTGGCATGCAAGCCAATGCCAGCGATGTCGATTCTGTGTTGGAGCAAGGCTGGAGCGCAGCGCAGGATTCGAAGCGCCAATCTCTTGGTGTTCAAGTGAGCGGTTCGTTCAAGTCGTACTTCGCTGACAAAGCCATTCCGGGCGTCGACAAGCCAGCGGATGGCGCTGCCGCAACGGAAGCACCGAAAGAGAACGCCGCACGTCGCGGCGCCCCTATCGCCGAAAGCCAAAAGGCCTGCACTCTTGTGGTGCTCGGCGATTCCGATGCCTTCTCGCCTGTTGTCTTCCGCGCTTTCCAGCAAGAAGAAACGGTGTTCGAAAGCAACTTCCGGATCATCACGAATGCCATCGACGAAGGTGGCCCCGACAGCGAGTTGATGCCGCTGCGCAATCGCGCTCCGGTGCGCCGTCCGCTGACTGGTCTTGCGGGGCTTTCACCCGAACAGCGCGCGCTCACGGCAGAGTGGAGTTTCATCTGGACGATCGTGTGGAGTGTGTTGTCTCTCCTCACATTGGCTTTGGTGTGTTGGGCACGGCGGCGTTCACAGTCGCCCGTGGAACTGATCTGAGGAGACCACGAACATGAACAGAACCAGCCTCATCCTCTCTGTGCTCGCTGCACTGCAACTCGTCGTCATCGTCATTTTCCTCAGCACGGACAGCTCGACGGAGCGTGCAGGGCCTGCGGATTCCACGCAGCCCTACGCCGCGTTGAAAGCCGACGACATCGCCAGCATCGACATCACTGAAGGCGACGGCGCCGCGGTCCGCCTCGAACGCGCGACTACCGCCGACGGCAAGCCTGGAAAGTTTGGTCTCGCGGACAAGGGCGCGTTCCCCGTGCGCGAGATCGAGCTCGACAATGTCATCAGCGCAGTACAACGCATCAGCGTTGGGCGCGTCGCCACACGCCAAGAGAAGTCGTTCACTTCGCTCGAAGTCGCAGCACAGCGTTTCAACCGCCATGTGGTGTTGAAGCGCACCGACGGCACCGTGCTCGCAGATTTCTACCTTGGGTCTGGCAAGCAAAGCGCTTCTGTGTTCTTCCGACAGAGCACTGGCGACGCGGCGCACCACGCAACCGGTGTCGACACCTACGAGTTCGGCACTTCGGCCAGTGCCTTGGTGGAAACGCAATTCACCGACGTGCCGGGATCTGATGTGACCAAGCTCATTTTGGAGCGCGAGGGAAGCACTCTGATGCTGGATCGCAGCGAACGCGAGAAGCCACGCGCCGTTGATGCCCCGCCGCTCGCGCAAGGAGTGTTGCCTGAAATGGAAACCGTGTGGACGGAAGCCAGTGCCACACCTCCTCGCCTCGCTGACAACGGCAAAGTCGAAGCACTGCTGGCAGCACTTGGACGCATGTACCTCGCAGAGCCCATCGGCCGCGAACGCAAGGCTGAGTTCGGTTTTGAGAAGCCGGTGGCGAAGGCGACGCTGGTGCAAAAGGACGGCAAGACCACGGTGATCAGCGTCGGAGCCAAACGCGAGAAAGAGAACGACCACTACGTTGAACGCACGGGCTTTGACTGGGTCGCGACGATTCGCACCTACACACTTGAAGAGTACTTCCTCAAGAAGGCCGAAGACTTGCAGCCTGACAAGCCCGAGGCAGAAGTGAAGCCCGGCGCCCCGGATGCGGGCCACGAAGACCACGATCACAAGTGACGCTGGTGAACGCGACGCGCAACGCGGTGCAGCAATGAAGAGGCCGCAGCCCCGTGGTGAGCGGAACTGCGGCCCTGTCGTTGAGGAAACAACAGATTAGAACGTAGCGGTGAGCTGCGCCCAGATCCAATCTGAGTCTTCAGAAGCGCCCGAGGCGGCTACGAAATCGCCGGTGAAGAAGCGCGAATAGCCGAACCACAGAAGCGTGTTCTTGGCGCTGTTGTATTTCGCCGAGAGGTCCAGCTCGGTGCTCCAGCTTTCCGAAGGTTTAATCTCCACGCGCAGTGCAAGGTCGGTGCCGTTCTTCCAGGAGAACAGGTCCATGAAGCCTTGGTAGGAATGGCCGAAGGGGAAGAGTGGCTTGAAGGTCTCCATCTTGCCGAACACTGCTCCGCCATCCCAGGCGCGCGCAACCATGTGCCAATCCAAGGGGCTGATCAGGGTTGATTCCAAAGCAACTGCTCGAAGCGGCCCATGCGCATAGTCAGCTCACTGCCGAGAATATTTTCGATATCGACATAGCGCTGATGCAAATCGACGCCAGCAGTGTCAGCAAGGACGCTGCCCTCTTCACCGAGGTAGCGTGCGTCCTGTAGCTCAACGAACACGCGAACGTTGTCCGCGACGCGCGCATCAACATTCACACGCATACGCATCAGCGCAAACATGTGGTCGGGCACGATGCGAGTAGCAGTCGTGGCGTAGTTGTAGGGCGAACGCGCTTCCGCACGCCTGCGAAACTGTCCACCCAAAGTGATGGCCGACGCTTTGCGTGC
Organism: Planctomycetota bacterium; assembly: GCA_009691765.1. GTDB lineage: Bacteria > Planctomycetota > SXUL01. Next base: position 12,650 of record SIAO01000009.1, read on the forward strand.
CGTCACCGCCGCTGCTTGCTGCCGCTCGGAGAGCGAAGCAATAGAGGCTTCGAAAGCGGCGGACTGATCCGCAGCTTCGCAACCTTGCAGGCGGCCTTCCAACTCTTGCACACGCGTGGCGAGGCCATCGGCGCGAGCAGCGCGCGACTCCAAGTCACGCAGCCGTTGTTCGAGATCTTGAGCCACGAGGGTGCTGCTAACGGGCAGCGCCACCACGGCCATCCAGGTCATCTTGGTCATAATCGTCTCCTCCGGGGCCCCATCGGGCCGGCCAACACAAAGCAATCAACGGGCCAAATGCAGTTTGTTGATGCAACATCGGGCGGGCGGCGCGGAGTTTTCGGTTTCCATGAACCGTCACGCATGGCACAGACACAAACTATTGCTTTACAACGCCTTGTGGCATAACCATGTGTAATGGCTTATTGGCACGAAATGTTGCTCCGGCGAGTGAGCACGCACAGATAATCCGGCAGCGGGTTTTGCCCCTCCCCTTGATGGACCTTGCCCCATGGGTTCATCATCCGCCACCCAGCACGTCAGCGCCGCGAATCGATTCGCGGCGAATCCGGGGTTGGAAACGACCGAAAGGACAGCGGACATGAAGACCCTCGTGATCACAGAGAAGAAATCGGTTGCCGACGACTTCTCCCGCGTCCTCGGTGGATTCAAGAACAAAAACGAGAACACTCTAGAGAGCGACAGCATGGTGATCGCTTGGGCGAGTGGACACTTGCTCGAACTGCAGAACCCTGCGCTCTATGAGAAGCGTTGGAAGCACTGGTCGCTGGGCGAGCTGCCCATCCTGCCAGAGAAGTTCATCCGCAAGCCTCGCGAAGGCAACGCACGCAGCGCCGATCTTTTGAAGAACCTCGTGAAGCAACTGCGCCGCGCCGATGTTGGCTCTGTGGTGAACGCTTGCGACGCCGGCCGTGAAGGCGAACTGATCTTCTCGCTCATTCTCGAACACGCGGTCGAGGACGAACCCACTGTCGGGGACAAACCGGTGCAGCGCTTGTGGCTGCAATCCATGACCACCAACTCCATCCGCAACGCCTTCGGCGAGCTGCGCGAGGGCGGCGACTATGCCCCGCTGCGCGAAGCAGCCTACGCGCGCGATGAAGCCGATTGGATCGTGGGCATGAATGGCACACGCGGTTTCACGCGCAAGTTCATGGGGCGTGCGAAGAGCTTCTTTGCTGTCGGCCGCGTGAAGACACCCACCCTCGCCTTCCTCGTGGATCGCGAGCGTGAAATCGACGCGTTCCGCTCTGAAGATTATTTCCAACTCGATGCCACGTTCGACACCGGCACCGGCACCTACATGGGCCGCTGGCAAAACAGGTCCGCAGACGCCGACAAGAAAGACCGCACAGCGACTCGGCAACAGGCGGCCGATGTGGCGCAGAAAGTGCAAGGTCGAATTGGTCTTGCAACAGAAAAGCACACCAGCAAGACCAAACTGCCACCACTGCTCTACGACCTGACATCGCTACAACGCGAAGCCTCGTCGCGCTTCGGCTACACGCTCGACCGCACTCTGGGCCTCGTGCAATCGCTGTACGAACAGAAGAAGGCTGTGACTTACCCGCGTACCAATTCGCGCTACCTCCCGAGCGACTACGCCTCCGAGATTCCGCGCATCGTGGGCGCCCTGCTCGAAGGCGAGATGGCGGCTGTCGCGGCGCGCGCCATTTCCGTTGCGGGCAGCATCGCTGGATTGCATCCCGTGGTTCGCGCCAATGTGTTCAATGACAAGAAAGTCAGTGACCACTTTGCATTGATCCCTACAGGTGAGAACCCGAAGACACTGCGTGATGATGAACGCAACATTTACGAACTCATCGTGCGCCGCTTCCTCGCCGTATTCTTGCCCATCGCAAAGTGGGAACATGTAACCCGCGAAACCGTGGTGGAAGGCGAGAGCTTCCTCACCAGCGACAAGCGCTTGGTAGAGCAGGGCTGGCATGCCGTGGAACCTGTAGCGGATTCGAAAGACCTCGCGTCGCTGCCCGCTGATGGGCGCGTCACCACGTCTCTCGCGGAAGTTCTCGACAAAGAAACGCTTCCGCCGGCGCGCTACACAGACGGAACCTTGGTGAAAGTGATGGAATCCTCCAGCGCCAAACTCGCACCACCCACTTTCGATGACGACTCGCAAGTGCTGGAAGATGAAAAGCTCGAAGAGCTGAAAGAGAAGGGCATTGGCACGCCAGCGACACGTGCCGCCATCGTGAAGGACCTCATCATGAAAGGCCTCGCGCGCCGCGAAGGACGCGCAATCATGCCCACGCCGCTCGGCTGCACTCTCGTTCGCATCGTGCGCAACTTGAACTTGGGATTCCTCGCTGAGCCGGAACTCACCGGCATGTGGGAATACCGTCTCGCGCAGATGGCCAACGGTGACTATGCGCGCGCCGACTGGGATATCGCCATTCGCAAGCAGTGCGAAGAAATCGTGCATGCGTTGCGCGACAAAGACATCAAGAACGAACTCGTCTTTGCGGTCGATCACCCCAAAGGCGCCGACTTCCGTTGCCCAGCTTGCAACGGGCCGCTCCTCGAAAAGACCTTCTCGTACATGTGCTCCAGCGAAAGTTGCGAAGTGAACATTTCGAAGGACCAGCGCGGCAAGTACGTTTTTCCTGAAACTCTCACGCTGCTGCTAGCGAACAAGCGCGCCGGGCCCTTCACGGGTTTCGGACGCACGCGTGCGCCCGGTTTCTTAGTGCTGAAACCGGACCACATGATGGAAGTGGAACTCTTGGCCACTTCGGATGACGGCGAGCCCGACGAACCACAAGATGACGCCTACGAGACCGTTGCAGATGGCACGCCGATGGGCAAGTGCCCACGCTGCGCGGGTGTCGTGACGCGCGACGGCAGCGGCTACCGCTGCGAGAAAAACATTCCGCGCAAGAAGGACAAGGAATGTGATTTCCGCCTCTCAGAGAAGATCAAGTATCGCTTCTTGCCACCGGCGCAGATCCGCAAGATGCTCAGCGGCGAGAAGACTGACGAACTCTTCGGTTTCGTCTCGATGCGCGGCAAGAAGTTCAAAGCAGCGCTCTTCTACAAAGAAGGCGAACTGCAATGGGAGTTTCCGCCACGCAAACCGCGTAAGCCCAAGGCCGAGAAAGCCGCTCCCGCGCGCCGTGGACTCAAGAAAGTCGCTGCCAAACCTAAGGCCAAGCCAGAGCCCATTGATGTCGTGCCCGACGGTGCGATTTCGTAAAGAGGACGGACATGGGCATCGACCAAGATCCGCTTGAAACCCGCGAATGGTTGGAGTCTTTGGACGCAGTCCTCGCGCGCGAAGGCCCCGAACGCGCACGTTGGTTGTTGGCGCAGCTCACGCAGATGGCGCGGCGGCGGCGCTCGATCGGCAACATTCCCGTCTGCACGGACTATGTGAACAGCATCCATCACCTCGAGCAACGCGCCTATCCCGGCGACGAAGCCATGGAGCTGCGCATCGAGAACATCGTGCGCTGGAATGCTGCAGTGATGGTGGCGCGCGCGAACAACCGCTTCCCTGGTCTTGGTGGCCACATCAGTACCTACGCTTCCGCGGCCACGCTTTATGAAGTGGCCTTCAATCACTTCTTCCGCGGTCCGGATGCGGTTGGTGGCGGCGATCAAGTGTGGTTCCAAGGGCATGTTTCACCGGGCATTTATTCGCGCGCCTTCCTCGAAGGGCGTTTGAGCACCGAACAACTCGACCACTTCCGTCGCGAAAGTCTTGGTGGTGGTTTGTCCAGCTATCCGCACCCGCGTCTGATGCCGGACTTCTGGCAATTCCCAACGGTGTCGATGGGCCTCGGACCGCTCAGCGCGATTTATCAAGCACGCTTCAACCGTTATCTCGCGGCGCGTGGGCTCGTGGACACCAGCGCGCAGCGCGTGTGGGCGTTCGTCGGTGACGGCGAAACCGACGAGCCCGAGTCGCTCGGTTCTCTCTCCATCGCGGCACGCGAAAACTTGGACAACCTCACCTTTGTCGTGAATTGCAATCTGCAGCGCCTCGATGGTCCGGTGCGCGGCAACAGCAAGATCATCCAAGAACTCGAAAGTGTGTTCCGCGGCAACGGCTGGAACGTGATCAAGGTCTTGTGGGGCTCGCAGTGGGATCAGATCCTCGACAAAGATCAAAACGGTCGCCTCGTCGAGCAGCTCAACTCCGTCGTGGATGGAGAGTGGCAGAAGTACGCCAGTGAACCCGGCGCCTACACGCGCGAGCGCTTCTTCGCGAAATCGGCGGAGAGCCTGCACTGCGTCGATCATCTGAGCGACGACGACATTCATCACCTTCGTCGCGGTGGCCATGAACGCATCAAAATCTGGAATGCCTACCAGGCAGCCACTGAACACAAAGGCCAGCCCACGGTGATCCTCGCACACACTGTGAAGGGCTGGACCCTTGGCGAAGGCTTCGAAGCGCGCAATGTCACGCACCAAATGAAGCAGCTCTCGCGCGAACAACTGCGCGATTTCCGCGACCGCTTGCAACTGCCGATCCGCGACGAAGATTTGGACGACGCGTCATATTTCCATCCCGGCGCTGACAGCCCCGAGGTGGACTACTTGCAGCAACATCGCTCTGCCCTTGGCGGCAACATGCCGCGGCGACGCAGCGCACCTGTCTCCGTTCCCGCTTTGCCCGGTGATGATTTCTACGCCGAGTTCCGCAAGGGCATCGTCAGCGAGGAAGGCGTGTCGACCACGATGGCCTTCGTCCGTGTGCTCACGAGGTTGCTTCGCGACAAAAATCTCGGCAAGCACATCGTGCCCATCGTTCCGGACGAAGCGCGCACTTTCGGAATGGACCCACTGTTCCGCCAAATAGGTATCTACGCGCCTCACGGTCAGCTCTACGAGCCCATCGATCGCAACATGTTGCTCTACTACCGCGAAGCCAAAGACGGGCAATTGTTGGAAGAAGGCATCACGGAAGCTGGTTCGATGGCATCGTTTTCCGCTGCCGGCACTGCCTATTCCACGCACGGCGTGCCGATGATTCCGTTCTACATCTTCTATTCGATGTTCGGCTTCCAGCGCACCGGCGATCAGATTTGGGCCTTTGGCGATCTGCGCGGGCGCGGGTTCTTGCTCGGCGCCACAGCGGGGCGCACCACGTTGAATGGCGAAGGCTTGCAACACGAAGATGGGCACAGCCTCTTGCTGGCTTCGACAATCCCGAATTGTCAGCCCTACGATCCAGCCTTCGCTTTTGAAATTGCTGTGATCGTGCGCGACGGTTTGCGCCGCATGCTCGCAGGCAACGAAGACATCTTCTATTACCTCACACTGCAAAACGAGAACTACATCATGCCCCCCGCGCCCGAAGGGGTTGATGAGGGCATCTTGCGCGGGCTCTATCGCTTTCGCGCTGCACCACCTTCCAGTCGCCCGCGTGTGCAGATTTTCGGCAGTGGCACTTTGATCAACGCCGCGTTGGAAGCCGCTGATGTGCTTGGCACGCGCTACGGCGTGGACGCCGATGTGTGGAGCGCCACCAGCTACTGCCTGCTGCGCCGCGAAGCCCTCGCACACGAACGCCATGCGCGCTTGAACCCCGCAGCCACGCAACAACCGCCATGGCTGCACACAGTGCTCGCCGGAGTTCAGGGACCATTCATCGCCGTGAGCGATTCCGTCAAAGCCGTGCCCGATCAAATCGCGCGTTGGATTCCCGGGAGCTACGTTGTGCTTGGAACCGACGGATTCGGCATGAGCGACACCCGCGAAGCCTTGCGCGAGCATTTCGAAGTGAACAGCGCGCACATTGTGCTCACCGCACTCAAAGCCCTCGCAGACGCGGGCATGTTGCCTCAAAGCGTGCCGGCCTCGGCTCTGACGGAGTTGGGCATCAATCCCGAGAAGCGCTCGGCACAGTCGCTCTAAGCACTTCCGCATTGCGCTTGGCCCGACCATAATCTGCCGCCATGTGGCGTCGAGTGCTTCCCCCCCTCCTTATCCTTGCTGCAGCGTTGACGCTGCAGGTGCCGCGACTCAACGCCCCCTTCGGTCCAGCCGAAATCAACGCAGGCGTTTTCTTCGGCCCCTTCGCCCAAGCGTGGGAGCACTTCGGATTCGCGGAAGCGCGCGGCGTGCCCTTCGCATGTTCGCCCTACGCCAATCCGCAAGAAGCGATGGTCTATCTGAACCATCCGCCCGGTGCTTTTTGGATCTACGCCGCTTGCGGAACTTCCGAATGGCAACTGCGATTGCCTGGATTGATCGCCACGATCGCAAGCGCACTCCTGCTCTACGCGCTCTTGAAGCCTCATGTCCAAGCCGTGGCCGCCTGTGGCGCCGGTTTGTTACTGGTGCTGACTCCGGTGTTGGCGGTGTACGCCCAAGTTTCGTACGAGCCGTTGGTCTTGGCCGCAGGCTTGTTGCTCTTCTACGCCTTCGAGCAAGCGTTTCGCATGACAGAGCAGTGGCAAAGACGGCTGGCCAAACTGTGCCTCTTGCTCGTGGCCTTCTTCTGCGTGTGGCTGGACTGGGCCGCGCTGTTCTTTGTGCTCAGCTTGTTCGCTCTGGTGCCAGGCAAGCGCCGCGCCGACGCATTGCGCCTCGCAGGACTTGGCTGCGGCATGGCCATTGCGAGCATCGCGGCCGTGTGCGTCTGGCAACTCTGGGCCGTGCACGCACCGCTGTTCGGTGGCGGAAAAACAGGTGGCGACCTCGGCAATATCGTGCAAACAGCGCTGCTCAATCGTCCAGCCCTCAGTGGATTCATCAGCAACTGCGTGGCCCGCATCGGCGAAGGGTTCGGCGGACTATTGCCGTTTCTACTCTTGCCGTTCGGCTTACTCATGCTGCCAGGCCCAGTGTGGCGTTTGCTTGCGGCGCTCGCGATCCCCGCTTTGTTGAATCCACTCATCTTTGCACGCCATGCTGAAGGACACGTGTTCTTCTTCGCCTATCTGGCGCCAGTTCTCGCAGCTACATGGAGCGGATTGCTGTTGCTGCGTGCGCGTTTTCCCCTCGCCACGTGCATACTCAGCGCGCTCGTCGTGCTGCCCGTCGGCAGCATGACCATCGCAGGCATCAGCGCCACAACGCACCCCTTCTTCCGCGATCTCGGACACGAGCTGGATCGCTTGACCGTGCAGCAGAGCGCTGATGGCGCGCCGCCTGTCACTCACCGCATTCACACAAACCTGCCCTACGCCTATCCGTACTACTACAAATCTCCGGGCGTCACATTCGCGAGCACGCTTGCTCAACTTGAAGCGGCACGAGCCACTCACGACCCGCGTTGCGGGCTGCGCTTCCTGTGGTGCTACTTGGACGCGCGCGGCCCCGATGCAGCGCGCGTGTTCGCAGCAGATCCGAATTTGTTAGCCCAACTCATGGCGCACGGCTCCACCAGCGTGCCCATTTTGGAAGGTGCCATCCCAGATCCGCAGCAACGTCTCAGTGTGCGCGTCGTGCGCGCGCGGATTTTTCAAGTGATCGAACCGAAACGATGAAGAACGCAGCGCGCAGACTCGTGCCGGTCTTGCTGGCTGCTGCGTTCATGACAACACTGCTGCTGTGCTGCATCGCACTCTTCGCAACAGTGCCAGCGTGGTTTGCGAGCCTTCGCGACGAGTGCCGCCTCGTGACAGCATCAACCCTTGATGCAAGGCAGCGACCCGCGCGAGACGGATCCCTCACGCTCGAAAGCTGGGCGTGCCCCGAAGTAGAACACTTCGCCGACGCACTGCGACCTGCAGCGCAACGCGCTGGATTCATGGGCTTTCGCCTTGCGTATGTCAGCGGCGGCGAGTCTGCCAGCACCCTCGAAGGCAGCCGCATCCTGATGGCGGCGTTATTCCCAGCAGCTTTCTGCACACCCGTACCACTGCACTTGCTGGAGATTGGACTCAAAGACGCTGGCGACCCGCGCCTTGCCGTGCTCGGAAAAGATATCGGCAACACCGAGGTGTTTCTCGTCGACGGACTAGATGCAGCAGAACTCAGCGCGCTGTTGCAACTGCAACCTCAGCCGCATGGTGCGGATCGTCTCGTGCACTTGCGCACGATCGCAATGCGGAAGCACTTCGTAGTGAGCGCCTCGATGCTGCTACGCGCGCGCGACGGTGCAGCAGCACAACGCGACCTTGCGGCTCTCTTGCCATGAGACTGCTTCTTGCACCTCTCGTCGCGGCTCTCGCAGGCATGGCCCTCGTTGCTGTGAGCGGTGCTCGTCTTACGCGCCTGCAATTCCTTGGCGCAGCATTCGCTCTCGGGGCACCAGCGGTAGGCGCCATGTTGGCAATGCTGTGCATGGCGGATGTGCCCGCAGTGACTGCAGCATGGAGTGTCTGTTTCGTAACCGTGCTGAGTTTTGCTTTCTGCTGGAAGCGCCGACACATTGAGCGCGATGGTCATAGGGCAGCCGCGCTGATCGGCGCCGGCCTGCTGAGTTTGGCGATTCTCGTGCGCTTGCTCGCAGTGCCTGCTGTTCGTGGAGACGGACTCAGCATGGCGCTTCTGCGCTCGCTTGCTATCCAGCAACCGACAGGCCCGTGGCTATGGCTGCAGAGCAGTGAAGCGGCACTCTTGCACCCAGACTATCCCCTCGGTGTTCCTGCTTTGATGTCGTTCGGCCAAGTCCTTGCTGGAAACCCGAGTGATGCGGCCGCGCTGTCGCCACTCTTGCTTGCGTTGCCTGGAGCCGCTCTCTTCGTGATTGCAACCCTCGCACGTCACAGCAACGTCGCTGCTTGGTGCGCCGCAGGATTGTTCGCCTTGCTGCCCGTGCTGCGCACGTATGCGAGCTCCGGCCAAGCCGACCCGCTCATGGCTGGCGTACTCACCGTGGCCATCCTCGCCACAACGCAGGGCCCATCTGGCTTGCGTCTCGCGCTGTTCAGTCTGCTGCTAGCGCCCTTCATGAAACATGAAGGCTCCATTGCATTGCTACTGCTTGGCTCGTGCTTGTTGCTGCGCGAGCAACTTCGAACACGCCTGCGCTACGGCGTCGCTGCGCTGTGCAGCCTCGGAGTTTGGCCGTTGACCATGCTGCTGCGTGGGTTGGATGTCTCCGTGCAGGAGCGCCTGTCCGCAAGTGGTGCCGTCAATGCCGATGCGGTGTTCGAAGCCTGGATGCAAGTTGCGCTGACAGCGAAGAGCACTCTGTGCATGTTGCCATTCGTCGCACTATGCGCATGCGCGCTTGTGTGGCGCGATCGCCCTTGGCGCTTCGCCGCACTGACCGTCGCTACCTTCACACTTGCCATTCCGCTCTTGCTCTTGGCGCGTGGCACCGCCTCCGAAATGGCCATCCACGGCGACGTATTCTTGCGTCTCTACCTGCAGTTGGCGCCTGTCGCGATCGCGATCGTGGGAATGGCCGCGGCGCAACTGCTACCCGCAGCTTCCATGCGCAACGGCACTGCTACTGAACCGTGACACGCTCCACTTGGCCGATGCCTCCGAGTGCCCCGCCTGTCAGGTCAAAGCAGAGCGCATCGAGCGTGATTCCAGAAGGCAGCAGATAAGGCCCCATGCTGAGGCTGTTCGCTGGCGCGATGATGTGGAAAGGCTGAACACCTGCAGGCAGCAGGAACTGCGACACCAAGAACCCGAAATCTGAACTGCACAACCCGAAATACGGACCGCTGCCAACTTGCGGGCACAACTCTCCTGAGAAAATCGTGTGGTACGCATGTCCTGGAATCAGCGAGGTGAGATTCACCATCACTCCCGTGCCGGGGCCGCCTGGTTGGCTGAATGAAAGCACGGGCGCAAGCGCTGAAACCGTCGTGACTAACGAAGCGGTAGTGCTGGTCGCTGCTGCCCAATTCAAAGACGTCGCGGTGACCAAACTAGCGCTCGTCTGATTCAGCGCTGCTCCGCCAGGAATGAAAACGGAAAGCGTGACGCTTGCGGCACCACCAGCAGGGATAGTGACGGAGCTCGCGGAAAGCGAAGTCGTGAAAGAACCGCCGCTCGCAGTGATTGAAAACGTGTCCGTCAAATAACCGTTGTTTTGAACCAGTACAGGAAACACCGCCGTTTGCCCTGCACCCATGCCAACGCTGGTGGTGCTCGGCAGCAGCGCCACAGCGCGCACCGCATTCACCGCGGCAAGCACGTCCACGAAACCGTGGCCGTAGACATTGTTCGGCCAAGTTCCGCTGCTGGAACACGAAGCGCTGTTGATGTGGCTTGATGTGTTGTTCAACACTGCCTCAATCGTGTTCACTTGACCGATCAGTGCTGGGTGCGCATCCAGCAGCAGCGCCACGGCACCTGCTGCGTGCGGAGTGGCCATCGATGTTCCACTCCATCCACCTGCGTAACCGTTGCCTGGCACGCACGAGCGCACACCTGTGCCCGGTGCGCAGATGTCCGGCTTCATGCGATTGCTGCCATCTACGGTGACGGGACCGCGACTCGAAAACCCTGCGATAGTGCTGGTGCCGATGTCGTAAGCGCCGACGGTCCACACTTCGTCATAGATGCCAAGAGGGTCCGCGCACGTGGAGCAACTGGAACCCGAGTTTCCGGCTGCACCCACCGTGACAATGCCTGCTGCGCGTTGCGCTTGGCACGCAAGCAACAACGATGTCGCGGCACACCCTTCGGAAGGCGGACAGGCCCACGAGTTGGTGGTCACATGCGGCGCGAGGCTTGGGTTGCCTTGCAAAGGCGTGCCGCCAACGGGGTAAGGCGCAAGGAAAAACTCGAAGCACTCGATGTAGGTCGCCGGCGTGCCGTTGCCTTGATCCATGTTGCGGGCGCAAATGAACTGCGCGCCGGGCGCAACACCCACCTGATTGCCAACGCCGTCATCGCCACAGGCGGTGCCCATGGTGTGCGTGCCGTGAGCGTTGTCGTCACAAGGTGCAGCGGCATTCGCTCCGCAACCACCGCCTCCGCTGTGAATCGCGTCATGCCAGTTGAAGTCGTGATTCGCAGTAGAAGTACTCGCATTCCAACCGCGGTAATGAAGCTTCAGCGCAGGGTGATCCCACTGATAGCCCGTGTCTTGGCCTCCGACGACGATGCCTGTGCCATCAAAACCAAGAGTCCACACTTGAGGCGCATTGATGGCCGCAACACCCGGCTCCACCGCGAAAGAAGATTCAAAGGTGCCACCGCGCACGGTGTTGAGCAGCCCGTAAATGCGCGGGTTTTTCTCGATCTTCCAAACATCATTGCGGCGTGCAACGGCGTCAATCGTGTCTACATCGGCCACCACGCGAATGGCATTCACGATGTAGAAGCGTTGGCAATACGCACCGCGTGCCCCGAGCCACTCCAGCAGCGGCCCCTGAGTGCGTTGCGCGGTGCGCACCAAGGTGTCCCAGACGAAGTGCCCCTTCTGCTCTTTGGTTTCAAGGCGGTCCGCAGCGCTCAAGTCCGCTTGCTCTCGCAGAAGCACGATCACATCCACGCGGCCGCGCTGCTCCGGCGTCGTTTGAGCAACCAAGGCGAGATTGAGCAACAACAACAGCGCGAGCGCACGGTGCATGGCAGAGTCTCCAGGGTCACAAGCCTACAGAAGGCAATTGTGGAATGCGCCCGGTTCCTGATGCCTAAGGCCAAGGGCGCCTATTTCTTGGCGCAGGCCGAGGGTTTGCGAGATGACGGGCTCCCAGTTTGAGCAGCAGAGGCCCTTGGGTTTGCGGTAGGCTCGGTACAGAATAGGACCAACTTGGTCCGATATTGACCATACGACAAGAACCCCATGCTTCGCATCACCCGACAAGCTGACTACGGAATCGTGCTGTTGACACTGTTTGCACGCAGCAACGGACGGGTTTTCAGCGCCCGTGAACTCGCAAGCGCCAGTCATGTGCCTTTGCCCATGGTCGGCAAGATCTTGAAGCTGCTGGTGCAAGCGGAAATCCTTGGATCTCACCGCGGGATGCACGGCGGCTACACGCTCGCGCGTCGACCGGACGAGATCACCGTCGGACACATCATTGAAGCGCTCGATGGTCCCGTGGCGATCACCGACTGCACAGGCCACCTGCCCTCAGAGTGCGGCATCGAACAGACCTGTCCCGTCAGCCACGCTTGGCAGCGCATCAACGACGCGATCGTTGGCGCTCTCGACCGCGTCACCCTTGCAGAAATGACCTGTCCCGTGGGCGATCCGCTCACGGCTTTCACCGGCCACCGCGCCCAGGTGCAACCATGAGTGCCGAAGAAAACAAGACGCTCAACAACCTCACCGAGCAGGAGTACAGCTACGGCTTCGTCAGCGACCTCGAACAAGAAATCATTCCGCCCGGGCTCTCAGAAGATGTCGTGCGCTGGATCTCGCGCAAGAAGGAAGAGCCCGAGTGGCTGCTCGATTGGCGCCTGCAGAGCTACCGCACGTGGCTGAGCATGCACGAACCACACTGGGCGCGCGCGGACTACCCCGTCATCGACTATCAGGCCATTTCGTACTTCGCCGCTCCCAAGACCAACAAGGACGGCCCGAAGAGCCTTGAAGACGTCGATCCGGAGCTGCTCAAGACCTACGAGAAGCTCGGCATTCCGCTGCAAGAGCGCGCAGCACTCGCGGGCGTCGCGGTGGATGCGGTGTTTGATTCGGTGTCGGTAGCCACCACTTACAAAGGCAAGCTCGCCGAGCTCGGGATCATCTTCTGCAGCTTCTCTGAAGCCGTGCGTGAGCATCCTGAATTGGTGCGACGCTACCTCGGCAGCGTGGTGCCACGCACTGACAACTTCTACGCGGCGCTGAACAGCGCTGTGTTTAGCGATGGCTCGTTTGTTTATGTGCCCAAGGGTGTGCGCTGCCCCATGGAGCTGTCCACCTACTTTCGCATCAACGCCAAAGGCACCGGACAGTTCGAGCGCACTTTGATCGTGGCTGACGAAGGCGCGCAGGTTTCCTATTTGGAAGGCTGCACCGCGCCCAAGCGCGACGAAAACCAATTGCACGCTGCTGTGGTGGAACTGGTCGCCATGGCCGACGCCAAGATCAAATACAGCACGGTGCAGAACTGGTATCCCGGCGACAAGGAAGGTCGCGGCGGCATCTTCAACTTCGTCACCAAGCGCGGGCTGTGCGCCGGACGACGCGCGCACATCTCGTGGACACAAGTGGAAACGGGCTCCGCTATCACCTGGAAATACCCTTCGGTGGTGCTGAAGGGCGATGAATCTGTTGGCGAGTTCTACAGCGTTGCGGTGACTGCAAATCGGCAGCAAGCCGACACCGGCACCAAGATGGTCCACATCGGACGCAACACGCGCAGCACGATTGTGTCCAAGGGCATTTCGGCGGGACACGGGCAAAACACCTACCGGGGATTAGTGAAGGTCGGGCGCAACGCCCACAACGCGCGCAATCACAGTCAGTGCGATTCGCTGCTCATGAGCAGCGCTTGTGGCGCGCACACCTTCCCTGTGATTGAAGTTGCCAACACCAGCGCCGTGGTCGAGCACGAAGCCACCACTTCACGCATCAGCGAAGACCAGCTTTTCTACTGCCGCCAACGCGGCATCCCGCAAGAGGAAGCCGTGGCGCTCATCGTCAACGGTTTTTGCAAATCGGTGTTCAAAGAACTTCCCATGGAATTCGCCGTGGAAGCACAAAAACTTTTGCAAGTTTCCCTCGAAGGCAGCGTGGGCTGAAGGCCCACAGGACGAACGACATGCTCGAAATCAGCGGATTGCACGCGCGCGTGGCCAACGGGGCCGAGATCCTCAAGGGCATCTCGCTCACCGTGGGCAAGGGTGAAGTGCACGCCATCATGGGCCCGAATGGTTCAGGGAAAAGCACGCTGGCAGGCGTCCTCGTCGGACGCGATCGCTTCGAAGTCACTGCAGGCAGCGTCACGCTGGAGGGCGCAGACTTGCTCGCGCTCACTCCAGAAGAGCGCGCCGTACGTGGCGTGTTCCTCGGCTTCCAGTACCCCGTGGAAATCCCGGGCATCACCAACGCCTACTTTCTGCGCACAGCGCTGAACTCCGTGCGCAAGGCCCGCGGACAAACCGAACTCGATGCCATGGAGTTCCTCACGCTGCTGAAACAAAAGGCGCGTTTGATGGAGATGGACCCGAGCTTTCTCAATCGCTCCGTGAACGAAGGCTTCAGCGGAGGCGAGAAAAAACGCAACGAGATTCTGCAAATGGCAGTGCTGGAACCGCGCCTCGCCATCCTCGATGAAACCGATTCCGGTCTCGACATTGACGCACTCAAGGTCGTTGCTGCCGGCGTCAACGCGCTACGTTCGCCTGAACGCAGCGTCATCCTCGTCACGCACTATCAGCGTCTCCTTGATCACATTGTTCCCGACCACATCCACGTGCTCGCTGGCGGACGCATCGTGAAGAGTGGCGGGCGTGAACTCGCTCTCGCATTGGAAGCTCAAGGTTACGGCTGGATCGAATCCGCCGCAGGGAAAGCGTGAGATGAACGCTCACGCTGGAGACCAAGTACTGCATCACCGCGCTCTCGCGGCTGGCCTCTACGGCAGCGGATTGCCAGCGCTGCAAGAATTGCGTCAGAGCAGCATTGCTGCCTATGCGGCTCACGGCTTGCCCGAAACACGCCATGAAGATTGGCGCTACACCGATTTGAGCGTGCTGCGCACCACGAGCTTTCAGCCAAGAGCTGGCGGCACTCTTGCGCACGAGCGCGAACGCGCGGTCCTTGGATACTTGTTAGCCAACATTGGCGCCGAGCGCATGGTTTTTGTGAATGGCGCCTACGCACCGCAAGTTTCGAATCTGCCTTCAGTGCCCGCGGGCTGCACACTCACCACTTTGGCGGCAGCAGCAGCTACCCACGGGGCGTTGTTGGCGACTCATCTCGGCAGCTCCTTTTCTGCTGCACGGCATCCACTGGCCGCGCTCAACACCGCGTTGCACGGCGATGGGATGTTCTTGCATCTCACGCGCAATCAAGCGCTGACCGCGCCGATGCATGTCGCCTGCCTCAGCGCTGCAGCAGAAACACCTACCGCAGTGCATCCGCGCTTGCTGTTGGTGTTGGAAGCCGGTGCAAGCGCAACCCTCACACTTTCCTTCCAAGGCTCTGGGCGACTGCACATCAATGCCGTCACTGAAATCGTGTTGGGCGCTGGCGCAGCGCTCGACTTGCAAGTCTTGCAAGAAGATTCCGCGGAAGGCGTGCACACCGAACTCATCAGTGCGCGTTTGGAGCAAAGCGCTCGCCTGGGCGTGCATGTCGCTGCTCTTGGCGGACATTCGTCGCGCTCGGAAGTGCTCTGCCAACTTGCGGGCGATGATGCTTCACTCAGCCTCACTGGGCTCATCATTGGTGCGCAAAAACAGACGCATGATCTCACCACTCTCGTGCGTCACACGGCGCTACGCACAACCAGCCAGCAAGTGGTGAAAGCCGTCCTGGATGCGCGCTCAACAGGGGCCTACACAGGGCGCGTGAGTGTGGCGACTGGCGCGCAGAAAACTGACGCCGCCCAATCATGCCGGACCTTGCTGCTCTCTTCCGAAGCGAGCATGAACACTCGGCCGCAACTCGAAATCGATGCCGATGATGTGAAATGCAGCCACGGGGCCACCAACGGACAACTGGATGCAGAATCTCTCTTCTACCTCCGCTCGCGTGGCATTCCTCTGGCCGCTGCCCGCATATTGCTGACGCGTGCTTTTGCCGACGAAGTGATCGATCGCTTTCCGCTGGAATGCGTGCGCAGCCACCTGCACGGGCGCGTCGACGGACGCATCGCACCCAAGGACGCCGTGGAGGTGACTGCATGAACAACAGCGCACCTCTTCCGGGCAGCGGAGCCCTGCGCGCAGAGTTTCCGATCCTCGAACGCAAAGTGCATGGCCAAGCGTTGGTCTACTTGGACAACGCGGCCACGACACAAAAACCGCGCTGCGTCATCGACAAACTCACTGAGTGCTACACGCAGTGGAATGCCAATGTGCACCGCGGCGTGCACCTGCTTTCGCAAGAAGCGACAGAGCACTATGAAGGCGCACGCAGCGTGGTGGCCCGCTTCATCGGCGCGAAAACATCGGATGAAATCGTGTTCGTGCGCGGCGCCACCGAGGGCATCAACCTTGTGGCGCAGACGCTTGGGCGCACTTTGCTCGGTGCTGGCGACGAAGTGCTTATCACAGCGCTCGAGCACCACTCCAACATCGTGCCGTGGCAGCTCGTGTGCCGTGAGCGCGGCGCGACGCTCGTCGTCTGCCCCATCACCGATGCGGGCGAGCTCGTGCCGGGAGCGTTTGAAAGTCTGCTAACGCCACGCACCAAAATCGCAGCCTTCACATGGGTCAGCAACGCGCTCGGCACTGTGAATCCTGTCGCAGGCATGTGCGCCGCTGCGCAGCGAGCCGGTGCCATCACCTTTGTGGATGCCTGCCAAGCCGTGCCGCACTTCCGCGTCAATGTTCAAACCATCGGTTGCGATTTCTTGGTCTTCTCGGGACACAAGGTGTATGCGCCCAACGGATCAGGAGTGCTCTGGGGTCGCAAAGCGGTGCTCGACACCATGCCTCCGTGGCAAGGCGGCGGCGACATGATTTCCTCTGTCACTTTTGAAGCCAGCACATGGAATCGCGTGCCGCACAAGTTTGAAGCGGGCACACCGGATTACCCCGCTGCTGCAGGGCTCGCCACAGCTTTGACATGGCTGGACGCGGTCGGCATGGAGCGCGTGCAGGCACACGAGACAGCATTGCTCGCTCTGGCCACCAACCGCGTTGGAGAACTGCCGGGCGTGCGCATCATCGGCACTGCCGCTCAAAAGGCTTCGGTGCTCTCGTTTGTGATTGCTGGCATCCATCCACACGACATCGGCACCATCCTCGACCGCAAGGGTGTCGCCATTCGCGCAGGTCACCACTGCGCACAGCCTGTGATGGACCGCCTCGGGCTCCCCGCCACGGCGCGTGCCAGCTTTGGTGTCAGCAACAACAGCGCCGACATTGACGCACTCGTGGATTCCATCCGCATGGTGCAGAAGTTGTTTGGGTCATGAGCGAACTCGAAGACCTTTATCAAGAAATGATCCTCGGCCACGCGAAAGCGCCGCGAAACTTTGGGCGCCTCGAGCCCTGCAACGCACAAGCGCAAGGCTACAACCCGCTTTGTGGCGATCGCATCGGAGTCAGCTTGCTGCTGAGCGACGGACGCATTGCCGATGTGCGTTTCGACGGTGCCGGCTGCGCGATCTGCACGGCCAGCGCTTCGCTCATGACCGAAAGTGTGAAGGGACGCACACGTCCAGAGATCGATGCGGTTTTCCATCGCGTGCACGACCTCGTCACAGGCAAGGGAAATCGCGACGACCCTCTGCTCGGCAAGCTTGCGGTGTTTGGCGGTGTGTCCGAGTTTCCGATGCGCGTGAAGTGCGCCACACTTCCATGGCACACGCTCAACGCCGCCTTCGATCAAAGCAGCACACCCGTTTCTACGGAGTGATTCCATGAGCACTGAACACAACGCAGACCAGCAGCACGCAGACACGCCATCCAACGCAGCAAGCGGAGAGCCCGTGCCCTCCACCGCGGGCAACACGCACACGCCGCCGCCCTTTGAACTGCCCGCTGTGCCCGCGCTGAAGGCAGCCATCGCGCCACTCGCTAATGGCCCATTAGATCCGCAGTTGCAGGAGCGCGTCGTAATGACGCTGCAGACCATCTTCGATCCGGAAATCCCGGTGAACATTTACGAACTCGGAATGATCTACGAAGTTCGCGCAGACACGGCCGGCGAAGTTTATGTGCGCATGACACTCACCTCACCTGCGTGCCCGGTCGCTGGCACTTTGCCCGGCGAAGTGGAACAGAAAACTGCTGGCGTTCACGGCGTGACGAAGGCCAAAGTGGAACTGGTCTGGGATCCGCAATGGGCCATGTCCATGATTTCGGAAGCGGGCAAGCTGCAACTCAACTTGCCCGGTTGATCGAATCAGAAAACGCCAAGCGGCGCGTAGGTCATGGATGGGAACACTGTGCTCGGCACAGTGCCGCCCATGTGATCCATGAGGAGCTCGAGAATCACTTGCCTGAAATCGTTCGCTGGCGCGAGGAAGCGGCCTTCGGCGAGAGCACTCGTCGCAAGGCCCGGCCATGCGCCATGCACTTGACCACCGAGCACTGAGCCACCAGCAATCATCATCGCGCCGCCAACGCCATGGTCGGTTCCATTTGATCCGTTCTCGCTCACTTCGCGACCAAACTCAGACATGCACAGCACAGCAACGTCCGCCATGTCGGCACCCATGTCTTGCACAAAGGCACTGAGTGCGCCATTGAGAGCACCGGCGTAGGTCGGGATATTGGCGAACAAGTCTGCGTGATGGTCCCAGCCGCCTTGATCAATCTGGATGAACTCCACCCCGAGATTCCCGCGCAGAATCATGGCTGTTTGCTCGAAGGACGAGCCCATGGCGGTGTTCGGATACACCGCGCCATTCTGCGGCACATAGGTTGCTGGATTGATGCCACTAAACATGTCGATCAAGTCGAAGGTGGACTTCATCCCGGCGTAGCTGCCTGCACGCGCAGCGCTCAGTCCCACCGTCGGTGTGTAGTCAACAATGGTCTCCAAGTACGCGCGCAAATCCGGTTGCGTTGCTTGGAACTGAAGCGATTCGAGGCTGCTGAAAGCGAAGCATGGGAAAACTCCATCCATGCTGCGGGGCAGACTGTTCATCAACGCGAGCGCGCGAACCGGAGCAGTGCTTATTCCAGTCGTCGCCTGCAGATGCCGATTGATCCAACCATCTGCGTTGACCACTCCAAACTGCCCAGTTTCGAACAAGTCTTGACTTTCGAAATGCGAACGGTGATACGGCGTGTAGCCAAGCGCATGCACCACAGCGAGACGCGACGCAGGCTGCGTCCACAGGCTGTGCAGACCAGGCATCGAAGGATGCATGCTGAACAGGGAGTTCATCGCGAGGCCCGTAACCGCCGCGCCAGAACCGGGTGCACCGATCGCTGTTGTGGGCCGCTTGAGCGCATAGTTCGCGTCGCCCGTCGGTGCGAAAAGTTGCAGTGCATCCCAACCGCCGCGTTCAAACACCACCACTGTGGCGCGTCCGGGCAAGCGCGACGCAGGCATGCGTGGCCGCACGATGGCCTCAGCCGGCAGCCGCGGTGCGAGCGCCGCAGCGCCAACAGCCGCGAGCGAAACCTTCAGTGCTGTACGGCGGTCCATTCCAGGCTTTTCAGCATCGCCAGCGTTCTCGTGATTGCATTTGCAAGTCATGGCAGCGCTCCTTTCAGTGCAACTGTGCTTCCGGCAAGCGCAGGATGAGGCCAACAAAATCGCGGTAATGCGGCTGGAGCACCGCTGACGACGGGTTGCTTCCAAGCGGTGCCAAGCGATTGGCGAAGAAGAACGTGAGCGCCATGCGCGTGGCAGGCGGCACATCGGCATCGACGAGGAGATTCAAGAAGAAGTCGGTGACAGCTACGGCGCCTTGAGGCGGTGAGCTCCCGAGCAGCGTGTTCCACGAAACGGGCAGTGATCCGCCGACTTCTGCAGCAAGCGCGTTCCAACGCGGCAACACTTGTCCCGGGCCTTGCCACGCAGCACTCGTCTCAGGAGTTCCCGTGGGCGAAGATTCTCCAAGCGCTGGCTGACCGAGCAAATTGCTGAGCGTCGCGAGCGTGTTCGCATTACTCACGTTCACTTCCAGCCGCCGCACAACATTGAGCATGCTTTCGATGGAGTCCATCGCTTTCTCGCGCGTTGTTTGCGGCGTGAAAAACTCCGAATCGTAAAAAATGGCGCGCACGGTTTGCCCGAGATTTCGCGTGGTGGCAAACACTTGCTGCACTCGCTGCACCAACCCTGCAGGTGGCGCGTCAGCGACAAAGTACTGACAAAGTTTCATGCTGAGCAGAGCATGAGTGCTCGGATGTTCCGCGAGGAAATCCAAGAGCTCTTCCCCTTCGCGCACGCCTGCAGACCCTGCGTAACCCGGGGTGGAAAACCCAAGTGCCGCAAGCGTCTTCGGCCCTTGCACATGCCGGAGGGACAAGAAAGCGAAGCGCGCAGAAGATGGTTCGTTGCCACTGACCGTGGGTGGACCGGATTGCACGCGCCAGCCTGTGAAGATCTTCGCGGCGGCGCTGACGTCTGCTTCGCTGAAACCGCCGTACACACCTAGCGTGTGCAGTTCCATCAACTCACGTGCGTAGTTTTCATTCGGTGACGCTGGCAGGCTCGTCTGCGAATCGAGGTACACAACCATGGCCGGACTCTTCGCACTCCACAGCAGCACCTCAAAGAAGTTCGCGAACGCGAGACGCGTATAATTCGTGGTGTCGTAGACCTCGGTTACACCGCTCGTCTTGGCGATATCTGTATTGAAATGATTGGACAAGAAATGCAGCATGCGATGCTGCAACTGGCGGCGCGAACGTGCACAGCGGAACAAGTACTCGCGTCGCGCTCTGTTGCGCTGATTGTTGGTCGGGGGCATCGCTGCGAGCGCGATGGTCATGGCGGAATCGTCGATGCTGTCGGGGCTGAGCTGTTCGTCCAACCAAGCCTGCCAACCAAGAGTCGCAATCCTCGCTCGCGACCAAGCGTCCGCTCCAAAGGTGGCTCGGTTCAGAACATGCGCCTGCTGCGTGATCTGCGGGTTTCCAGGTGGCTGAATAGCACCGGGTTTACGGAACCAACGCTGCATCACTTCGCGACGATTGGGTTCAAGAGGCATGGCCGGAGTCTCCATGACAAGGCTGCACTGCATGCCCTAACGCCTGTGATTTCAGGATCTTTCAAGGAGTGACGCAGCGACACGAGCCAACATGCGACTGTGGTGACATAAGGTGTTGCGGCGAAGGACCCAAGCCGCCAAGCGTATGAGAGAACAACGCCCCGGAGCCACAGCGAGAATGGCCTTGTCGAAGGCACAGCGCTGAGCCAAGGCCAAGTTAGTCAAGCGTAGACGCGCAGCAGCAATGGCCTGAGCGCAACCCGCTGACGGTGCAACACCCGCAGGCTGAATCCACACTTCCAGTTCCGGCACATGCACGACGCCACGGGCAAGGTCTTTCTCAAGGTCGCGACTGATGTTGGCGAGCTGCAAGAACGCGCTGGCTCCGGCAATGTGCGGCGCTGCAGCTGCGAAACGCGCGGCACCATCGTGGCGTTTGGCGAGGAACAGATGCGCGCAGAATCGCAGCGGGGCACCAATCACCGTGTCGCAATAATCGAGCAGCGCAGCGTCGCTTCGCAATGCTCCTTTCGGGCCACGCGACACGTCCAAGCGAACCATGCCGGTTGCCATCTCGTGCACCAAAGACTGCACAAGCTGTTGCTGCTCGCGTGACAGCAGCGCCGTTACGGCATCGACCTTCGCTGCATGTTCGCAAAGCAAGCGGTGGACCGCGTCGCGCGAATCTTGTTGGATCCACGATTGAATCGGAGGCAGTGCACCACCGTAGGGCAAACGCTCAGCCGCGCTCAGCAAGGCAGCGCGCCGTTCCGTCGGATCAGAAACGAGATCCTCAAGGCTGTCGAGAATGCGGCAGTGCAAGTAGGCCACAGCGCAAGCGCGGGCCGTAGAACGCGGCAAGCACAGGATTGACAAAGCGAAACTGCGTGCAGCATGAGGCAGGATGCGCCAGAGAAAACGCTCGTTGTCGCTTTCCTCCGCAAGTGTCGCGAGGGGCGGATTGCGCCTGTCCGCACGCAAGTCCCACAACAAAATGCGTGGGCTAGCAAGAAACAGCGGCACCACGCTGGATAGGCCCATAGGCGTGCATGGTGCCCCGGAGCATCAAGAATGCAACCCAGCGATTCCAAGATGCTCCCCTGTGCCCAGATTTCACGAGCAACATTGCACAGATTCCCTTCGAAGGGCCGATCTGTTAGATCGACCTGCACATGACACCCACGCTCATCCGCACAAAACTCGAAGCGATCGCGCGCAACTTCTGGTGGACATGGCATCCGGAGGTGATGGAGCTCTTCCGCGACCTCGATCCGGCCCTTTGGCGCGAAGTGAAACACCGTCCGCTCGCATTTCTTGCGCGTATGGACGACGCAACGCTCGACGACCGCGCGCGAGCGCTGGCTCTCGAAACCCGCATCCTGCGCGCCGCACGCCGCATGGACGACGAGATTCGCAGCCACAACACTTGGGGCGACCGTCACGCTGGCGTGCTGAAGGTGCGCCCGGTGGCGTATTTCTCGGCCGAGTTCGGCGTGCATGAATCCATGCCGATCTACTCCGGCGGCCTCGGCATTCTTGCCGGAGATCACGTGAAGGCCTCTGCGGATTTGGGAGTGCCACTCGTGGGCGTGGGTTTGCTCTACCGTCAGGGCTATTTCAGCCAGCGCCTCGACGCCACAGGTTGGCAGCAAGAAGAATTCGAACAGCTTGACACCAACTTGTTGCCGCTCGAACCCGCCCTCGGACCGGATGGTCGCCAGTTGACCGTCGAAGTGAATCCCGGCTCCTCTCTTGTGAGCGCCGCACTGTGGATCGCGCGCGTCGGCCGCAACCGCATCGTGTTGCTCGACACGGACATCCCCAGTAATCCCGCCGAATACCGCGAAATAACGCAGCGCCTTTATTGGGGCGACCAGCAAAGCCGCATCCGTCAAGAACTGGTCTTGGGTGTCGGCGGCATGAAAGCGCTGCGCGTCATGGGCATCCGCCCTGGGGTGTTGCACCTCAACGAAGGTCACAGTGCTTTCGCGTTGCTCGAAGCCATCCGCCAAGACATGCAAGAAGATGGCATCGACTTCGAAAGCGCTGCCGAACGCGTGGCTGAACGCAGCGTCTTCACGACGCACACGCCAGTTCCTGCGGGCCATGATCGCTTCCCCGAGGCAATGCTGTTGGAGCATCTCGCGCCGATGTGTTCAGCGCTCGGCATCAGCAACTCAAAGCTCATGGGCCTTGGCCGCGTTGATCCCACGAGTGACAGCGAGACATTCTGCATGACCGTGTTGGCGCTGAAACTCTGCAACCGTTGCAACGGTGTTTCTGCCGTGCATGGCGATGTATCACGCGACATGTGGAAGAGTTTGTGGCCCGGACGCAAGAATTCGGAAGTGCCCATCGGACACATCACCAACGGTGTGCATGTGCGCTCGTGGATTGCGCGAGAGATGCTGCAAATCGCGGAGCGCCGCCTGCCCGCCGATTTCGCGATGACACCATCTGCTGCGGTGTTCGAAGAGTCCATACGCACGATTTCCAGCGGCACGCTCTGGGAGATGCACCAAGTTCTTAAATCGCACTTGATCAGCTTCGTGCGCCAGCGCTATGTGGAACAAGAGCATCGTCGTGGTGCCGATCCGCGTTTGAGTGCTTCACGCGTGGGCCATCTGCTGGACCCGCGAGCCCTCACTCTCGGTTTCGCTCGCCGCTTCGCCACCTACAAGCGCGCCACGCTCTTCATGCGTGATCCTGCACGGCTCGAAAAATTACTGTGCAACCCTGAACGCCCTGTGCAATTGGTTTTCGCTGGCAAATCGCATCCGCGCGATGACGGTGGCAAAGCGCTCATACGCGAAATCGTGGAGCTCTCCCGCAGCAAGACCTACGAAGGCCGCATCGTGTTTGTCGAGGACTACGACATCGCCGCGGCACGCATGTTGGTGCAAGGCGTCGATGTGTGGGTGAACAATCCGCGCCGTCCCGAAGAGGCTTGCGGTACCAGCGGCATGAAAGCCGCATTGAATGGCGTACTGAACTGCTCCATCGCCGATGGTTGGTGGGTGGAAGCATGGGACGGCAGCAACGGTTTCAACATCGATTCTCCAGGCCCGCACTTGGATCCGTTGGTGCAAGACGCCCGTGACCATGATGCGCTCATGGATGTGCTCGAGCAGCAAGTCGTACCGCTCTTCTACGACCGCGCCGCCGACGGCGTACCGCTCGGCTGGATCGAGCGCATGAAACAGTCGTTGCTCACTCTCGGCTGGCGTTTCAGCGCCGACCGCATGGTGATGAACTACACCACGGATGCCTACTTGCCTGCAGCGCGCGGACTGAGCAGTTCAACGACGCGTTGAAAGCTGCAAGGTGCGCATGAGAGCGAGGATGCGGCGATACTCGTCGGACCAGCTCGCGCCATCGCGAAAACCGTGAGCCTCTGCGGGGTAATACGCCACTTCAAAGTCGCTCTTGCGCAGCTCGATCAGACGCTGTTGCAGGCGCACCGTGTCTTGCGCATGCACATTGTCATCGCGCAAGCCATGGCACAGCAGCAAGCGTCCGCGTAGGCCAGCAGCAAAGTCGATGGGGCTGCTGCGCGCAAAGGCATCGGGGTTTTCGAGCGGAGTGTCGAGGATGTTGGCGGTGTAGCCATCGTTGTAATGAGCCCAGTCCGTCACAGGACGCAACGCGGCACCTGCAGCAAACACGCCAGCCTTCGTAAACATGGCCATCAGCGTCAAGAACCCGCCGTAAGAGCCGCCGTACAAACCAATGCGCGCAGGGTCTACATTCTCGTGCTCCGTCAGCCAACGCGCGGCGTCAACATGGTCCTCGAGATCGCGTCCACCCATGTGCCCACGGATGGCCGTGCGCCAATCGCGGCCATAACCACTGCTGCCACGGTAGTCCATGTCAAGGACCACGAACCCCTCAGCGCGCAGCAGATGATGAAACGCATACTCCCGCGCGTAGCGACTCCACCAATCGTGCACGTTCTGCAAGTAGCCAGCACCATGCACGAAGATCACAGCAGGACGTAGCGCCGAGCCGTTCGCTGTGGGTCTGTAAATGCGCGCAGGCACTTGCACGCCATCCGAAGCCGGGATGCGCACGATTTCGGGCACCAACCAGTCGTGGCCCAAGAAAGCCGGAGATGGCGAATCTGTCACCGTGCGCGTGGTGCCGCTGCGCAAATCGCGCAAACGCAATTCCCATGGTTGGTTGGGCTTGGAATACACCTCAGCGAGCCGCGCGTTGTCCGGACTCAACAGAATGCGACGCCCACCAGCATCGGCGCTGATCACCGTCATGCTGCCATCTTCAGCATCGACTCGAACTAAGTCGCGCACATGAGGGCTCAGCGGAGTGGCCACGCACCAAAGCGTGCGACCATCAGCAGCCACCTCCACTTGCGACACTTCGAAATGGCCTTCGACGAGTTGGCGCACTTCGCCACTGGCAGCATCCACGCGCCACAACTGCATCCATCCGTTTTTCTCGCTGACAAACACGCCGCTGTGCCCGTCGCCGAGCCAGTCCGGCAACAAGCCGCGTGTGAGCACCCAAGCTTCATCGCGCACTTCGTGCAGCACAGCAAGAGCGCCGCTCTCAATGGCCACTCCCAACAACATGGCGCAAGTGTCGTCGCGTGCAGTAGCAACCAGCAGCAACGCGGTTCCATCCGGGCTGAACGAAGCACTGCTCGCATCAAGTTTTTCAGAAGGCAGTTTCAGCGGCGTAATGCGATTCGCAGCAATGTCGACAAGCTCTGCGCTGCGTTCCGCCCGCACTTCTCCCACTTTCGCGCGCGTAGGCCTGACGCTGGTGTAGCCGTCAGCGCTCAGGTAATCGGGCATGTCCGCGCTTCTGCCGCGCGCTGTTTCTTTTTCGAGAATCGTCAACGCATGCAGTCCGGTCGGTGACAGTTCCACCGCATTGACACGCCAGCCTTCCGGCGGTTCGTAGTTGAACACCGTCTTGCGCCGTGCTTTGCGCGCAACTTCAAGAACACGGTTGCGCTCTTCCCGTTCAAACTCTTCCCAATGCACTCGAAACAAGGCACGCTCCCGTTGCTTGTGCCACTCAGCCAGTGTCGGGTCCTTGGGGCTCGGCGCCGCAGCGGCGGCCGGCTCAGGCTTGCGCTTGCCCTCACCTAGCACCAACAGTTGTTCGAAGTTGCCTGACAGCAAACGAAAAAAACCATTGCCGCTACGAAAGAGCAGGGCATCAGCCTGCGGCGAAAACTGCAAATCATAGGGTGCCTGCGCTAAGCGCAGCGGACTGCTTGTGACGCCGTCACGCACCAGCGCAAGGGTGCCGTCCTGCACAGCGGCACGCGCCGTGCGATCCCGCGACCACACCCAAGGCGGCGGCACATCTTCGTCGTCGCTGAGTCTGCGTACGGTGCCGTCTGCCACGCGGCACACGAAGGTGCCACTCTCGCGCTCGTCCCAGCGTTTCCAGCTAAACCACAATTCGGTGCCATCGGGCGAAAAGCGCAGCGGCTGTGGCTCGGTGCCGAAAAAATCGTCGCCGAGCATGACGAGATCGAGATCGAACTCCGTCATCGGCGCTGCGAGACGTGCGCGCAGCTTGGCTTCCAACTCAAGGGAGACTTCAGGCTTCGCCGTCTGAGCCGATGCAAAGATTGCGAGCCACGCGAGGATCAGAATCGTGCGCATGCAGAGCCTCCACCGGGGGCTGCGCACTTTACCCGCTGCCACTCACCAGCCACGCGAGCTTCATGAGCTCGCGGCCCGTTGTGATGAACAAATGTGGCTGGTTCAGTTCAGAAAGTGAACGATTCCATGGGTGTTGCCGAGATGACCTGCATGAAGGGATTGAACACGACGCTGACTCCCCGCAATGTGATGCCACTCAACGCGCCGAAAAAACCTGTGATGGATGCAACTGTTCCTCCGTTCGCACTCAGGATCCCACGAGTCATCGGGAAACCAGAAGTGAATAGCGCCAGATTGAAATCCCATTCGGCGGGGGTCATCCACATGCCTAACACATTGAGGCCACCCGCAACCGGAGTGTTCGGGCCCCATGCATGGAGCGTCGCATACATCATGCTTGCCGTGGATGGAGCGCCACACTCCAACACCATGCCTAATTGATTGGTTCCATAGCGCACAAAGTTCAAGGCGAATGAAGACCCACTGCTACACCACTGCGCACTCGGTGTCGGGACTATGTGGGTGCCCGCAGGTAGTCCGAGTTGGCCGTAGTTGTTGTAGCCGGTTCCGTAGACCACGCCGTCGACACCCAACATCACGCTGCAAGTAGCGCCAGCATCCATGGCAACGATGCTGGTGTAGATGAGGACTGGGGTGGGGTTACTCGTCGCGTTGATGGTGCTACCCGTTCCGAGCTGACCAGCACCACTAGCCCCAAGCGCAAGTGCGCCACCCGAAGACAGCCCAAAGAGCCCAAAGTTGTTTCCTGCACACATGGACTGAACGGAACCTAGGCCCGGAATGACCGTGGGCCATGCTGTTACCCCCCCTACCGCAACAGCGCCACCCAACTGCCCAACGCCTGATGAGCCAGTGCCCATGACTGTCGAGCCTGTCAGCAAGTATGTAGTTGAATAGGAAGCCGCTGCACTGGTGACACCAAGTGCGCCCCACATGGGGACAGGCGCGCTACGGCTGATGAATGTCCCGTCGCCGAGTTGGCCATATGAGTTGCTACCGCAGGCGACTACCAATCCTGAGGCCAATATGAAAATGGAATACCCCTCTCCTGCACAAATACTGATGGCCGCCGCTGGAAGCGCCACTTGTGTTGGTGCAGAAACGCTACTCGCACTCCCATTGCCAAGTCCGAGTTGGCCATATGAGTTGTCGCCGAAAGACCAGACGGTGCCGTTATTCAACAGCACAAGCGTATGAGCGCCACTTGCGGCCACTGCGACTGCCGCTGTGATGCCGGGAATGGTTGTGGCGACGAGCAGACTATTAAAATTGCCTAAACCCAATTGGCCCGACATGCCTCGTCCAAAGACCAGCACAGTGCCGTCAGAGCGCAGAATCACCGAGTGTAGATTGCCGACCGCGACATCCAGGGCATTCTGAACTCCTGAAACCTGAATAGGAATCCCGGTGCTCTGCGTGGTTCCGTTTCCAAGCTGGCCAAAGTTGTTTTCTCCGCAGGCTAGTACAGTCCCGCTGGCTTGCAGCATGAGAGTGTGGCTCGCACCCACGGCAACCTTTGGCGCCACCTGAGCGGTGAGCAAAACAGCAAAAAACCCAACACTCAGCAGCGAGAGCGAAAAGCCGTACACACACCGCTGCAGAAGCGATGATGACGTGTAGAACATCGTGGTACCTCGGTGGGCGAACAGCAGTGGTGCCTGTCTGGCTTCGTGCCGGACGGATCTCTACCTAATCGGCCCTTCGTGCGCACTCTACAACCCAGTCCCGACAATGCACGATAAATCTCGCCACTTGCAAACAGCGGCTGCTACCTACCCGCTGATGCGCGTCTCCATGACCACCGCTGGCGCGCCCGCAGGCGACACATCGAGGTCCATCACACCGCCGCCGGGCATGACAACGCGCACCGGGCCTGAGCGCACGCCAATAAAGCACACGCGCCCTTGCTCATCCGCAACACCTGTGCGTCGCCGCAGCGTCGTGCGAGGCCCCACACTGGATTGAACACACTCATCCAGCGCCACGACGCGATTGCCGCTCGCAAGCGAGGGCACTTTCAAGGCGAGATCCAAGCCAGTGCCGAGCGTGAGTTCCAAATTGCGCTGGGGCGTGCCTGGCAATTGCGTCACCGTTGGCACGAAGCCCGTTGCGAGCACGACCAATTGCAGTGCGCCGAGGTCGCCAGGAAAACTCTTGAATACGAAGGAGCCATCGACGGCTGTGCGCACGCGAGGCGCAGCGCGCAGCACGGACGCTTGCGAGAGATTTGACCCCGGCAACGCCAACACGACAAGCGCATCGCGCACAGGACGACCGCAATCGTCGGAAACGCGTCCGCTACAAGAAGGTCGCGGCGTCATGGGCACGGTCTTCACATTCACAGTGCGCGTTTCGCCTGCCGGCACTTCAACCGGCACAGCAACATCACCTGAACGCGACGCGTAGTCTGGATGCAGTGCTTCCAGCGAAACCAGTGCGGTGCCATCGTCTTGGTAGCGCGATTCGCCATCCAAGCCGATTCCTGCGAGCAAGAAGCGCCCGTCGTCGGCACTCAGGGTTTCGCCGTTGCTGGAGCGCACTCGTGCGCCAGAAACTGGCTCGCCCGTGACGCTGTCCACAAGGCGACCGAAGGCACCGCGCGGCGCGGGATGCAACCGGAACACGAGGCCATCGCTCTCTTGACTGAACTCGTGACGGAACTCCGGGTACCACGGCGCATTGATCAACACTTCGAGGCCGTGATCGCCGACGCCTGCAATTTCGAAGCGCCCAAAGGCATCGGTCTCTCCGGCGGAGCGCGTGACTTCGCGACGGTTCCAATCCACACCAGCAACACGCACCAGTGCGCCTACGACGGGCACCTTGGTGACGGCATCGAGAACTTGCCCCTTGAAGGTGCGGCCGCGGCGCAGCGAGATCACGAGGTCGTCGCCAGACCGCGCTTCAATGGAGACGCGACCGATGAGGCCATCGCGCTGCACCGACACTTTGTAAGTGACATCGCTCAGGTCGTGGAACACGGCTTCGCCATGAGCGTTGCTGTGCTCGCTGATCGGATCCAGCAACCCGCGCACAACGCTGAGGTCCACAGAGTCCTTGAGGTTGACTTGACGCGCTTCGAGCAGCACTCGCGCGCCTTGCACGGTGTGGCCGGCGTCGTCGATGAGCAAAATACGAAGCGCTTCCGTGCGGCGGTTTTCACCACCGCTCGGATCGCGAGCTTCGGCGCTGCCAGCGCCTGACCCGGACGATTGAGCGTATCCAAGCGGATACCGCCCCTCATCTTGAGTTGTAGAGGCTTCGATCATTCTGTCACCCAGAGAAACTGCGAACGGCAACCATCTCCCCAGCCCCCATATGGCCAGAAAGCGCGTTGTGTCCTTCACCGGGATCGGAACCCCGGAGAAGCACGCCCCCCAACATAGTGAACGGGCCGACCAAATGCCACTATTTCTGGTGCGTTTTCTGTAGCTTCGCTGCGAGCGCTGTCGCAGCTTTGGCGCAGACCAAGCGGCGCTCGCTGTAAGTACTTAGTCATCAAGGGATCACGCTGACAGACCCCGTGAGGAGGCCTCTGCGTCATTCCTCTATCGGCGCGCAGCTTCTGCGGGATTTGAGAGGGAATCCGGGCACTTCCGCCCCTGATATGCTCCGCCCGCCTGACTTTGGAGGGCACTGATGAGCACTGGTCAGCCCAGCCACGATCATGGTCAGGTTGTTGCGCCACCTGCGGGTTTTGCGGCCAAAGCCCACGTCTCTTCCATGGCCGCGCGCGACGCGCTGTGTGCGGAAGCTGCCGACGACCCTGCTGCGTTCTGGCGCCGCGAAGCCGCCGCACTCCACTGGATGAAGGAGCCCACGCAGATCCTGAACTGGGACTTCACCGAACCACGCATCCGCTGGTTCGAAGACGGCGTGCTCAACGCTTGCGACAACTGCGTTGACCGTCACGTACGCGCAGGGTTCGGGGAACGCACCGCCATCATCTGGGAAGGCGACGATCCAGCGGAATCGGAGCGCATCAGTTACGCCGAATTGCTCGACCGCGTGTGCCGCGCGGCCAATGCCATGAAAGCGTTGGGGGTAGGTCGCGGCGATCGCGTGTGCCTGTATATGCCCATGGTGCCGGAAGCTGCTGTGGCGATGCTCGCAGCAGCACGCATCGGTGCCGTGCATTCCGTGGTCTTCGGCGGCTTCTCGGCCGAGTCACTGGCTCAACGCATCAACGATTCCGCTTGCAAGCTGCTCATCACAGCCGACCAAGGAACGCGCGGCGGCAAAGTCGTGCCGCTCAAACAAATTGCGGATGTCGCGCTCACCAAGACGCCGAGCATCAGACATGTGTTGGTGCTGCGTCGCACTGGTGCAACGATCGGTTTCAGTGCTGGACGCGATGTGTGGTGGCACGAAGCCACTGCGGTCGCATCCGCGCAATGCACACCGGAGCCCATGGGAGCTGAAGATCCACTCTTCATCCTTTACACGTCAGGTTCGACGGGTCGTCCCAAGGGCGTGCTGCACACGACGGGCGGTTACTTGCTTTACGCCGCGTGGACGCACCGTCTCGTGTTCGACTGGCGACCCGAAGATGTCTACTGGTGCACTGCCGATGTCGGCTGGGTGACTGGCCACTCCTACATCGTCTATGGCCCGCTGGCCAACGGCGCCACCACGCTGATGTTTGAAGGCGTGCCCACCTACCCGGATGCCGGGCGCTTCTGGGATGTGGTGGACAAACATCAAGTCAGCATCTTCTACACCGCGCCGACGGCCATCCGCGGCATCGCACAACACGGCGACGCACCTGTGCTGCAACGCAAACGCACTTCGCTGCGCTTGCTCGGCACCGTGGGTGAACCGATCAATCCTGAAACTTGGCTTTGGTACCACCGCGTCGTCGGTGCGGGGCGTTGCCCTATCGTGGACACGTGGTGGCAGACCGAAACCGGCGGCATCCTGATTGCTCCGTTGCCTGGAGCTGTCGCACTAAAACCTGGTTCCGCGACGCTGCCGCTGCCTGGTGTGCAACTCGCTTTGGTTGACGACGACGGCAAGGTGGTGGAAGGCAATGGTGTTTCAGGCAACCTCGTCATCACGCATCCGTGGCCCGGAATGATGCGCACGGTTTACGGCGACCATGCGCGCTTCAAAGAAACCTACTTCGCGCGCTTCCCCGGCATGTATTTCAGCGGCGACGGTGCATTCCGCGACAAGGATGGTTACTGGTGGATCACAGGGCGCGTCGATGACGTGCTGAATGTGTCCGGCCATCGCATCGGCACAGCGGAAGTCGAATCTGCTCTCGTGACACATTCCGCAGTGGTGGAAGCTGCCGTCGTGGGCATGCCTCATGCGCTCAAGGGCCAAGGCGTGTACGCCTTCGTTTGCTTGAAGGCTGGGCAGAGCGCAAGCGACGCGCTGCGTCTCGAACTCGTGCAAACTGTGCGCCGTGAAATCGGAGCCTTCGCAGCACCCGACGCTGTGCAGTTCACGCCGGGCTTGCCCAAAACTCGCTCCGGAAAAATCATGCGCCGCATCCTGCGCAAGATTGCTGCGGACCAAACCTCAGATCTTGGCGACACTTCAACGCTCGCAGACCCAGATATTGTGGAAGCGCTGCTCGCCGGACGTGGCGGCGCAAAGGTCGTCCGATGAGCATGATGCCTGAGAACAACGAATGTGGTGTTCGCCATCGCTTCACGGTGCAGCATCGGGACACAACGCCCAACGCGTGGCCTGCTGCGATGGAGCGTCTCGCTCACTGGTGCGCCGTGTTTGATGCAGAAGGCCTCGCCCCCGTGGAAGGCGGCGCCTCCGCTGGCAATCTCTCTTTCCGCACACCTGCTGGGTTTGTCATCACTCCAACGCGCAGCCGCTTGAAGACTGGCATCGACTGGACCAGTTTCGTGGAAGTCGTGCGCGCCGACCAACAGGCCTTCGAACTGCACGTTTTAGGTCGCGGCATCCCCAGCAGCGATGCCTTTCTGCATGAACGCATTTACGCAGCACGCACAGATGTGGCGGCGGTCCTTCACGGCCACGACGCACTTGTGTTGCAACACGCCCAAGCGCTCTGCCGCGAATTTCCCATCGCACTCACTACCGCGAGTCGCGTTTTCGGCACCCTCGAGGATTCGCAAGAATCCGCCAACGAATTGGGCACCATGCCCTATCTCATCCGTCTCGGGCATGGCTTTGTTTCGGTCGCTCGCACTATGGATGCCGCCGGCGAACTTGCCGTGAAGGTCCACCGCCGTGCTGCGCAGTTGGCAGCACAGGGCTGAGGCCATCCACGCCGCTCGTGCGCCTCACAAGAGTTGACGGATCCGTTCGCGCATACAGCTCAAGTCGATGAACTGGCCACGGCGCGGCGCGAGAGGCTGCGAACGCTCGAGCCCGATGAACGCGCGCACCAAAGTCGGCGGCGTGCCCAGAACGCGCAGCCGTTCAGCCGTTGCACGTCGCAGCATGTCCGGAGTGAGCGTCGGCACTTCACAGCGCACCGCCATGCGATGAAAGCGTCCGTGCAAAGTGCGTTCGTGCACTCTGTATCCGGATGGCCCCATGATGAGCGCGCGATAGCTGTGCAACGGCCGCGAAGCCGCGTGCTCTTCGATGAGCCGCAGCAGTTCAGGGTGCATGGGAATGATGCGCCAGCCCATGCGCGAGCGCACGACCTGCTGCCGAACGGAAATGTCGCGCCCTTCGAGATGACGAATCTCGTTCAGGCGCAGCCCAGCAAGAGCCGTGAGTGCGACAAGCATGCGCTCTTCAGCAACGAGCGGGCTGTTTTCCGCCAGCAGCAGCGCTGCGGGATCGCCTAACGCAGGGTCTTGCCGGATCCACGCATGGAACATGGCGTAGGCCGACGCACGCCGTCGCTGCGTCTGCACGGCTAACCCCGCAACATGGTCGGTGTGCTCCGTGCGCGAGATGTGCTCTGCGCAAAGTTTCTCCGGTAGCACATCCACTTGCCCCGCGAGGCGGAAAACATCGCTGGTGTAGTCCCGCACCGTGAAGCGTGAATAGCCCCGCGTGAGTAACACCCGCGAAAACCGCGCAACCGCGTCGCCCCAACTCTCACCCCGCGCAGAAACCTGCGCGGGCGCCACTGCCGCCATCGCCACCGCTGCACTCGCCATGAACAACCCTCCGGTGCAATACCAGAGGGAAGTCCCCGCGCGGTTGTCCCAAAAAACTGGAAATTCAGCCGAGGCGCTTCAAATTTTCGAGGGCCGGCCGATTCGCAGGGTCCAATTCCACGGCTTGCAACCACTGGTTGCGAGCGCGAGTCTTGTCTCCATGCTGCAGATACAGCAACCCAAGGTTGTTGTAGGCAGCCGGAGTCGGGCTCAATTCGATGGAGCGCTTCAAGTAGTACTCGGAGTCCGCTGCGTGACGCGCAATCTGTGCTTGACGGAAATAGGCCTCCGCGTCGCTTCTCGCGCGCTCTTCAGCGCTGATCTGGTTTCCGGGGGCCGGTTCCGGCTCCTTCAGCCACTCTGCAATGAAGTAACCCGCTACGGCACCAGCGCCTACCCCGATGACCGCTCCCCAAGCCACGGAACCGCCGCTTGCTGCAAGCGCACCGATGCCCGCGCCAGCACCAGCGCCCACCAGAACTCCCGTGGTGTTTTCACTGCTCCACGCCGAACAGCCTTGCAGCAACAACAACGCGCCTACAAAACCAACAAGCGCAATTCTGGTCATGGTTCGCTCCCCTGTGTCCGATCCGGCATTCAAAACACTCGCTTCGGATCCGCGAACGGCTGCGAATGCTGCAACAAGAAGTACCGCTGTTGCCTCCCTCCGTCCAGCCAGTCAAGGATGGGTCGCTGATAAACCTCGATGCAGCGTTCATTCATAGTGCCACGATCAAGGAACTCGCACTGCAGGATCTCCGCGTCTTGGGCTTGCGGCTTGCGGCCAACGGCCCCTTGGGCCCTGTCTACCGTAAAAATGAAAAACCGCGTGCGCTCTTCGCGCAGACCCGTACGCATCCCGAAGCGTTCGATCACGAACGCCAGCTCGCGCGGCACAACATCCAGACCGGCCTCTTCTGAGAATTCACGCACCAGCGCGTCGGTAAGGCTTTCTCCGAGTTCCACACCGCCACCAGGCAAATCCCAACAAGGACGCGCCTCGCCGCCAAGAACCCGTTCGTTCAAAACATGCAGAATTGCTCCATCTTCTTCGAGAATCCCAACAACCCCGGTGAAATCTGTCGGCATGGCACCCCCAATCTTCTGTGCATGCAAGGCCGGTTGCAGTGTATCCTTTGGTATGATTCTTCCTGTGGCTGGTCAGGGTTGGGATA
The DNA here is from genome assembly GCA_009691765.1 of Planctomycetota bacterium. Classification (GTDB taxonomy): domain Bacteria; phylum Planctomycetota; genus SXUL01. The sequence goes on from SIAO01000009.1 coordinate 47,230, forward strand.
CAACGGCATGAAAATCCTGCTTTGCAATTGTGACTTCGCACCAGCGTCCTTGGCGCTGTTGAATCTGAAGTCCTATGCCCTCGCTGACGCGGGACTCAAAGACAAGATCGAAATTCGCATTCTCGGCAGCACACCGCATGAAGACCCGGAAGCCACCATCGGCGCCATCCTCACTGCAGCGCAGGAATTCAAGCCCGATATCGTAGGCATGAGCCTCTACATCTGGTCGCGCTTCCGGATGTATGAAGCCGCAAAACGCCTGCGTTTCGTGTTGCCTGCTGAAGCGCGCATCATCTGGGGCGGCCCGGATGTCTCCGATCTCGACTACGCACGCGTCCTGCTGGATGACAATCCCGCCGTCAATGTCATCGCACGCGATGAAGGCGAACGCACCTTTGCATTGCTGCTGCACCACTATCTCGGGACCGGGAAGCCGTTGGACCAGATCTCCGGCATCACATGGCGCGACGCCGCGGGCGAACTGCACAACACCGACAAGGTTGCCTACCTCGACAATCTCGATGACATTCCTTCGATTCTCGATTTGCCCGAAGTGGCCAATGTCATCGACAAGATCGACGTCTTCGCGCTCGAGACTTTTCGCGGCTGCTACATGGGCTGCGCCTACTGCTATTGGGGCGGCACCACTCGACGGTCTTTCAGCATGCCGCGCGTGTTCAGCGACCTAGGCCGCGTCCTCGCGCACAAGAACATCAAACGCATCTGGTTCTTCGATTCCATGTTCGGATTCAAGAAGCAGACCGCGAAGGACTTGCTGCGCTTCATCGTCGAGAACAAGGCTCCTGACCAAAGCGTCACCTTCTTCCCCAACCTCGACTTCCTCGATGAAGAGCTTTGCCGCTTGATGAAAGAAGCTGGGGTGTACATCGAGACCGGAATCCAAACCACCAACGATGAGGCCTATGAATCGCTGAATCGCAAGTGGGACAAAAAGTTCCTCGATTCCAAGATTCCGTTGCTGCGCAAGTACGGGCTGCACTCCAACAACCAGCAACTCATCCTTGGCTTGCCCGGCGACGGCATTGATGGCTTCCGTGGCAGCGTGGATTACGCCTTCCAGACCCATCCAGATTCCATCGTTGTGTTCCCATTCTCGGTGTTGCCAGCAACGGGCTACTGGCAACGTCGCGCAGAGTTCAAGATGGAGTACGAAGGCGAATTCCGCATTGTCTACAATTCCACGACCTTCCCACAAGACGCCATGATTCGCGGTGGCTTGATCGCCGTAGGCGTGAAGTGGTTCGAACACGCACCGGGCTTGGCCATCAAAGTGGTTGAGCTTCTCGGGATCCGCCCTGCCGATTTGTTCGAGAAGATGGGCGAAGATTTCATGAGCGATGTTTGGCACTTGAAGGACACGCCGCAGACTCGTCCGGAAGTGCGCAAGGCTCTGCTCTGCCAAGCCTTCAAGCCTGAAGACACACGCCACTTGAACGTTGCGCTCCTGCGCAAAACGCTCAACCGGCACTTCGCCCATCTCGGGCACCAACAGGAACTGGATGCGTTGTTCGAGCACCAGCAGTATCTCAATTCCGATGTGACGTTGGATGCGCGCGTGTTGCCAGCCGAAGCTGTGGAAGCTGCGCGCGCCGAGTGGACCAATGCGGCGCACGCAGTTGGCCCGCTGCAAGCAACTGTCGACATCTTTGGCGCAGCCCCCGGCACCATGCCAGATAGTGACCCAATCACTTTTCTCGCGTGGGAAGTCGTGGCACCCAAAGACTTCTTCGGCAAGGACCTACCGCGCTGGAAAGTGCTTGTGCTCGCACCGGACGACGTGCGCTGCCGCCAACCCGCTTGAGTGCAAAACAGCGTGCGAGCGACGTCGACTCTCCTGAGCTAATCTGCGCATGCCCATGAGAATCCCAGTGCTGCTGTGCCTCCTCTGTCTCTGCTTGCAGGCCCAACCTGCGGACGCTGCTTGGGCCAACACGCGACGCTTGTTGGCAGAGCAGAAATGGAAAGAAGCGGGCATGGCCCTCGATGCGTGGTGCGTAGAGCATCCACAATCGTGGGAAGGCCTGCGCGACGCCGCAGAAACGTGGATGCGGCTCCACCGTTTCGATCGTGGCGCCGAACGCTTGCGCCGCGCTGTGCTGCTCAAGCCCGCTGAACCTGGCTTGTTGTTCAACCTTGGCATCTGTTTGCAAAACCAAGCGCGCTGGGCGGAAGCTATGCCCGTGTGGCGCGAGCTCTTGGCCGTTGCCAGCTCGGATCCCAAGGTGGATTTGCTGCCACAGATTCCGCACTCACTTGGCATTTGCGCACTACGCCTCGATTTGACGGGCGAAGCGATTGATGCCCTCTCCCGCGCTGTGGACATGGCTCCGGAGAACATGGCGTTTCGCCGCGAGTATGCAGGCACCCTCTTTGAAGCAGACCGCTTCGATGGCGCTTTGCGCGAGTATCAAACACTGCTCGCACGGCATCCGACCAATCCCGAGTTCCTCTATCTCGCTGGTCTCGCCGCACTTCGCAGCAGCAAAGACGATCTCGCAGAAAGCCTGCTACGCGATGCTCGCCGCGCCGACTCCAAGGGCGCGAATCCATCCGCTAAGCTCGCGCAGCTCTATCAAAGGCAAGACAAACCCGACTTGGCGCACAGCCTCTATCTCGAGGCCCTTGAACGCAATCCGCAGTCCGCCGAAGCGCTTCATGGCCTGCAACGTATCGCGCAGAGTCGTGGCGACAGCGAAGACGCGCGTGAATACCAGCGCCGTTTCGAAGAAGTGAAACGCTTTGAAGACGATGGGTCGGAGCGACTGCGCTCCATCAAGCGCCGTCTGAAAGTGAATCCGCGAGATGCGGAAGCGCTGCTTGAACAAGCCTCGCTACACCTCGTCGAAGGCAAGTTTGAACGTGCCATGGAAAGCTACGCGCTGCTGCTGTCTTATGAGCCTCGCCACGAAATCGCTGTGCTGAACATGACAGCACTCTTGGCTAGACGCGGTGAGACCTTCGCAGCGCTGTGCGAATTGGACCGCGTCCTTGAAGGCGATGCCAACAACCCCTTCACCAATCTTGAGCGTGCCCGACTCTTGCTTGGCATGAAAAAGCCTGGCGATGCCGTCATTGCCGCGCGCAGCGCGTTGGTGCGCATGGACCGCAAAGACACGCGCTTCATCGACCTCGTAGAAATCTTGGGAGAAGCGGTATTCCAAGCGAAAGACCCCGGCGACGCAGCCGACATCATTGCTGCCGCGTTGCCAGCGGCTCCGGCTGATCGCTGCGCACGCCTCGCACTGCGCATGTTGCAACTGAACAGCCTCGGCGGCGATGCCAGCAAGAGCATTGATGCGCTGACGGCGACCGCCGAGCGCGTGAGTGCTGCTGATCCGCTGCGCACTGCGTTGCTGCAACAACTGGTGCGGTTGCTCGATGCTCGCGGCGACACAGAAGCTGCCGCGCGTTGGCGCGCTTTGCTCGAACCCAAGAAGTGACTGCGCTGAGAATGCGTCGTGTCAACGCCGTGGTTTCAACGCGCGCAGCAAGTCCTTCCATAGAGCAAAGTCCGCTGCGCCGGGCAACAACCCGCGCCATCCGCAGCCACCACCAGCACGGAAAATCAACGCCAACACGAGGAGGTGTAGCGCATAACAAGCTGTGCTCGTCCATGCCGCAGCCACGGCGCCTTGTTGTGGAATCAGTAGAAGGTTCAGCGCCACATTCACGGCCGCAATGCCAAGTCCGATGAGTGTGAGCAGCACCAAGCGGTTCTGCGCCACCAACCACCAAGACAACACGACTGCGCAGGCCCACATCAAACCACCGGGCAACAGAATCAAGAGCGGCACGCTGCCAATCATGAATCCTTCGCCGTAAACGCCACGCAACAAGGGCCAAGCGAGCAGCGCCAACAACAGAGTCGGTGGCAGCAGGAGCGCCACCACGCGGCGTGACCCCGACGCAATGCTCGTGGCTAGTGCCACCCTGTCCCCGGCGTGCTGTGCCAAAGCGGATCCGAGCATCTCCTTCACCGGTTGCACCACGAAACGCCGCAATTGACCGCTCAACGCCGCGGCCAGTGCATAGGGCCCAACCGCGCCAGCTCCATGGAAATGCCACAGGATCAACTGATCACCGCTCAGGATCACTGCCGCGGCCACCACAGCGCCTTGCACGCGGAGCCCGCCACTGATTTGTGCCCAGAGCAGCGGGAAGCCAATACCGAAACCCGTGGCGCGGATTCCGGCGTCTCGCATCACGCCTACCAACGCGCACAACGCAGCCGCCACGGACGACAGCGCCCATGCTTGCACTGCTCCACGCACGCCGCCGTCGGTGGCCACGGCCAAGAGGATCACAGCCAACAACAACGCACTGTTGCGCGCCAAATGCACAGCGTTGAAAGCGCGCATGTTGCGCCGACCTTGCAGCACTCCCGCGAGGACACGTGCGAGGATTTCGAAAGGGGCTGCCAGCACCAGCCAGCGCAATGTGAAAACGTCAGCTCCGTTGGCAGCGGCACGAGGATGCAGAAAGCCAAGCACACCGGTGTCAGCGGTAAACGCTAATTCGAACACCACCCAAATCACACTGCCGAGCAGCAACGCCGCCAACAGCGCATTGCCCACGAGACGACCAGCGCAACTCGCATCGCGTGCGAGCAACAGCAACTGCGGCTCTTCGAGGCTCGGATAGAGCAGCATCAAGAGGGCGAACAGCGAAAGCGCCACATCCACGGAGCCCTTGCCGGCGGGTCCGAGAGTGCGCGCGAGCAACACGCCGCTGACAAACATCAGCAGCAGCCCCAGCGCTTTGGTGGCAAAGAGCCCTGCCAAAGTGCGCTTCTCTCCTGTCGTACCGCCGGCCAGCATGGTGCGGCGGATCGTAAGGACGCGGCTGTGCAGGGTAAAGTGAGCCCGTGATTGCTCCCGCGGGATTCTTGCTCAACAAAGTACGCCTGCTCGGATGGCTGGCGGTCACTATCGTGGCGCTCTTGTTCGCGTGGACGCTGATCGAAGATCGGCTTGAAAAAGCGGAATTGCGCGCGCAGATCGCAGACTTGCGTTCACGTGTCGCGCGCCTGACCGCCGAGACACGACGCGCTCGGGTGTTGGTCGAGAGCATCAAAACGGATGCAGCCGGCATCAACCACACAGTCCTGCTGTGGGCCGAAACGGACGAAGCCGGGAAGCTGCTGCCCGGCGACACTCTGCGCCGCCTGCAAGTGCGCGGCTCCGATGTGCATTTTGATTCGCGCCAGATCATCTTCTCGTCGGAAGACACTGCGGCGGGCGATCCGCTACGTGGACGCGCCCTCACGCTGTTCACGCGCATCTGGGGCGATCAGCAATCACCGGAGTCTGGAGCAGCGCTTGAAGTTGGAGATGCCAGCAACCCTGTGCCGGCGCGATTCAGAAGCGGTAGTGCCTCGCTACGCGATGCCGAAGATCGTCTGTGGCGCCGCTTTCAGAGTTACTGCACCGACCAAGCCGCCGCCGAAGAAGATGGAGTGCGCACGGCACAAGGCACGGCCGTGCACAAAACGCTGCTCGCTGGGCGTGAATACCGCATCAGCGTGAGCGCTCCGGGGCAAGTGCTGCTCGATGGCCCGTTTGATCCAGACCCTTTCGTTTTCCGTCCTGGCCACTGAAGCGAAAGGCGCATTGCGGCGCGGCATTGGATTGTGCCGATTCAATCGCAACCTCGATCCGGCCGAAAGTGACCTCTGGGCGCCGCTGACCTTCTGCGATCACGCAAGAACAGTCGCCTTGGAAGGGTTCGCAGCATCATGCACCGCAATCTGCTCAGCTTCGTAGTGGCCGCCCTAATCTCGGGCGCTCTCGACGCGCAACAATTCACTTTGAGCGCCTCGCCGCTGATGATTGGCCAGCCCTTCGGCGTGCAACTTTCGGGTGGCGGCGCAAACGCACCGCTGCATTTGCTGTTGGATCAATCACCAGGGCCCATTCAGGTTGCAAGTCTTGGCAGCGTGCAACTCGGATTCACGCCAGCGCTCTACGCCATCACTTGGCTGTCGCTCGACAATCTTGGTGGCTTGAGCTTCACATCTTCCGTGCATGCCGACCCGGCCTACACGGGCAACATGGTCTATGCACAAGCTGCCAGCCTCTCGCCCACCGCACCTGGTGGCGCAGTGTTGTCCAATCCACTGGCGCAAGGATTTCATCCTGCTCCTTGCGGTGCCGGCGCGCTCACCGCCTTGAACTTGGGCGAAGACTCGGCTGAAGTCGTCGCACTACCGTTCGCGTTCCCTTTCTATGGGCAAATCTGGACGCAAGTTGGCATCAGCAGCAATGGGCTGCTCACCTTTGGCGGCATCAGCATTGATCCCACGGAACAAGTGGGTGATTTCATTTCTGGGCTGCCCAAAGTCGCTGTGCTCTGGGACGACCTCTCGCCCCAAGTGCAGGGCAGCGTCAGCGTGTGCGCCACGAGCAACGCATTCCAAGTTTCATGGACCGGCGTGCCGCAGTTCTATCTGCCCGACAACAACAACGCAGTGGTGACGCTCTATCCGAGCGGTGCCATTTCCATGACATGGCCTGGCATTGAACTTGCTGATTCCCTCGTGGGCATCGCGCCTGGCTCGCTGCAAGGCGCGCTGAGCGTGGCCAATTTCTCGGGCGCCGCCGCTTACGGCAACAGCAATGGATCCGGCCCGCTCTTCGAGAGCTTCTTGCCCTGCTGCAATCCTTTCGACCTGCACAACCGGCGCGTGAGCTTCGTACGCCAAGGTGCGGGCTACCGCTGGGTGCGCTGACACTTCCGCTTTTTGTCCATGCACCGCGTTGAACAAAAACACGCGTCGCCGCGCACCTTCCACAAAATCGTGTTCTAAAGACACACCGCATCCGCGCCGATAAAAGCTCCGGTTTGAAGGACTGACACACACTTCGGTGCAGCGCCATGCTGCACCGCACACACACCCACAATTATGTGAAGGAGTTCCGATGAAGTTTCGAATCCTGTGCGCAATGAGTCTTGTTGTCTGTAGCGCCACCGGCCTGACTGCCCAGGTGACTCTGCAGTCTTCCACGCTGTCTCTCGGACAGGCCTACACCGTCGCAGCGGCCAGCGGTCCTGCAAACGGCTCTATCTATTTCGCGATCGATCAGCATGTCGCACCCTACTGGATCGCGTCGCTGGGTTGCCAGATCGACCTCGCACTTTCACCCAAGTGCTACGTCTTCCCGAAGCAACAGCTCAATGCAGCCGGCAGCATAACTTTGAGCTTGGTGATGAGCTCCGATCCAACGCAAGTCGGGCAGTACGCCTACTTGCAAGCGGTCACACTCGATCCCACCAGCGGGAGCGCGCGCTCGAGCAATCTCGTGACCGTTGGCGTGCATCCTGCGCCAATAGCGACACAGCCCGTGACCAACCTCGCGCTCGGCAATGACCAAGTCATGCCCACCGCGTTCTCGTTCATGAGCTTCCCATTCTACGGTTCCACATACAGCAGTGCTCATGTGAGCAGCAACGGCCGCATCACCTTTACTGGTGGCGTTGCACTCTCCGTCGAGAGCTGCGTGAACCACCTCACGGATGAACCGAGCATCGCCGTCCTGTGGGACGACCTCGATCCCTCCAGCGGCGGCACCGTCGGCTACAGCGAAGATCCGACCGGCGCATGGGCACGCATCACTTGGACGAACGTCCCTCAGTTCGGCGTTGGCGACAGCAACACAGCAAGTTGCACGCTTTACGCCACCGGTGACATCGCGCTCGAATACGGCAACGTTGCCCTCGGCGACTGCCTCACAGGGATCAGCCCGGGCCTAAATGCGTCGACGGCGGTTCCGATGGACATGAGCGCCTGTGACTTCCGTGTGCTGCAAGGCGCGATCTACGAGATCTTCCCTCTCAGCTTTGATCTCGCGAGTTCCGCTATGACCTTCCATCCGTACGGTGGCGGCGCGTACTCACTGCTCGTCAACTGAACATGCGGCGGCATGTTGCCGCCGAAGACTTGGTAAGGCGGCGCGGGAGCTTGGCGGCTCTCGCGCCGCTTCTTTGTTTTGCAGGAGTTTTCGCGTCAGCGCAACAAGTCGAGATCAGCGAGCAACTCATCGTGGTTGCGATGCCTCTGTGACGGAGCCTTCGCGCACAAGCGAGCCACGAGTGCAGATGCCGCAGCCGGCAAATCCGGAAGCAGCGCAGAGAGATCCGGCAATGGTTGATGCTCGTGCGCCTGCCGTAGCGCTGTCACTTCCAGTTGTTCGTAGGGCAAGCGTCCGCTCAACAACTGAAACAGCGAAATGCCTAACGCGTAAAAATCTGAGGCCACGCTGCGCGGCGCGCGACCGCTGAACAATTCTGGCGCGCTGTATGCCGCCGTGCCGCGCTTGTCGGCCGCATCGGTGCGCCCCATTTGCGCGAGCCCAAAATCGCAGAGCTTGGCGACGCCTTCCTTCGTGAGCAGCACATTCGCTGGCTTGATGTCACCATGCACCACATGACGGTGAAGCCATGCACCATGCAACGCCTGTGCCACCTCAAAAGCCATCTGCATCACGACGCGGTACGGCAACGGGCCCTCGCGTCGCAGCTTCTCGCGCGCTGATTCGCCGTCGACCAACTCCATCAACAGATAGTGAAACCCCTGCGCATGACCGTGCCCGTAGAACTTGACAATGCCCGCGTGGTCGAGGCTCGCGAGGATGAGCATCTCCGTCACGAACTCTTGCAAGGCCGTGTCCGAGGCCGCAAGTTCCGGACGCAGCACCTTGAGCGCGCGTTGTGCGGACGGATTGACTTGTTCCGCTGCGTAAACCACGCCCATGCCGCCGGCACCGAGGCGCCGCAAGATCCGGAAGTTGGGAAATGTCGTGGGGTCGAGGTTTTCAGCGAGCCCGCCACCACGGGTTTGCCCCGGCATCACTGCGGTCTCTTCGATCGCAAAGAACTCCAAGACCGTCAGCTTCAAACTGCCCGCACGCACTTCATCCCCAACTTGCAACTCTGCCGCACCCACGCGCAGACCTTTCACGAATGTGCCGTGGCGCGAGCCGAGGTCTTCCAAACGCAGTGAGACGCCATCGAGGACCAAGCGGAAATGATGTCGCGAGAGATCGCTGAGTTCCGGGAACGCGACAGTGCAATCATCGGCGCGGCCAACAACGCAGAGCGCTGCATCAATGACACACTCTTCAGACTGCGCACGCGTGTCCAACTGAAAACGGATCATGCGTTACCAGCCCGCCGCACGCCCGCCATGGCGCGGGTCGGCGGCACCCTGCAGGACACCGGTTGCGGGATTCCGCTGAATGGCGTGGCAATCACCTTGAAAACGCGGCGATGCAACGAAGCGATGCCCACGCTTTTCCAGTGCTGCGCGTTGCAGCGCGTTGAAGGTTGCCGGCTCGAAAGACAACTGATCGGGGTTCCATTGGTGGTGGAAGCGCGCTGCTTCCACGGCAGCCGCCGCGTCGGCGCCGGCATCCACGAAAGCAAGAATGCTCAGCAACACCGTGCTGATAATGGTGGGGCCGCCTGGACTACCCGTCACGAACACGACATTTCCGTCGCGCAACAGAACCGTGGGCGTCATGGATGACAACGGTCGACGCAGTGGCGCCACTGCATTCGCTTCGCCTTGCACAAGCCCGTACATGTTGGGCACGCCTGGTGCGGACGCGAAATCGTCCATTTCATTATTCAGCAAGAAACCCGCGCCGGCGACAGTGACGCCGCTTCCAAACGAGCCGTTGAGCGTGGTGGTGATAGCCACAGCACCGCCATGCGCGTCCACCACAGAGAGATGCGTGGTTTCGTGGCGCTCGCGTGTGAGCGGCAATGCGGCGGCGCTTGGTGTCGCGGCGCGTTCGCCGAGTGAATCTCGCATGGCCGCGATATGAGCGGGGCTTAGCAACTGCGTCACAGGAATGTCGCTTTGGTCAGGGTCGCCCAAATGGCGCGTGCGGTCCGCAAAAGCGCGCTTCATGCTCTCAATGATCCAGTGCCGCGCACGCGCCGATTCCCAATCCATCGCACGCAGGTCGAACGCTTCGAGCATTCCGAGCATCTGCAACAACGCGACGCCTCCGCTGGATGGTGGCGGCATGGCGAGAATGTCGTAGTTCCTGTAGCGCCCACGCAGCGGCGCACGCGCATGGACGTTGTAGTTCACGAGGTCCGCGGCACTCAATATGCCAGCGCTGCGCTGCATTTCGGCGGCAATCAACTGCGCGGTCTCGCCTGTGCGAAATTCCTGTTCGCCGTACTCCGCCAACCTGCGCAGCGTGCGTGCCAACTCGGGCTGTTTGAATTGCTGGCCGACCTGCAGCTTGTTGCCCGCGCACAAGAAAATCCGCAACGATTCAGCGTTCTTGCTGAGCAGTTTGCGTTCGCCATTTAACGCGGCCACATGATGTGCGCTGAGCGGATAGCCCGATTCTGCCAAAGCAATCGCTGGCGCGAGCACTGTCGCAAGAGGTTTGGTGCCGTAGCGCGCGAGAGCCGCACACAAACCCGGAACGCTGCCAGGTGTGGCGACGCCAAGGTGTCCGATCGTGCTGCGCTCAGGAATAGGTTTGCCGTCAGGCCCGAGGTACATGTCGCGAGTCGCCGCGACCGGTGCTGTCTCGCGAAAGTCGAGCGCCGTTTCGCGGCCGTCGGCAAGGTGCATGACCATGAAGCCGCCGCCGCCGAGGTTTCCGGCGGATGGCCAAGTGACAGCAAGAGCAAACGCTGTGGCCACCGCTGCGTCCACGCAATTGCCACCCGCGCGCAGCATGGACAGGCCGGCCTCCGCTGCGAGGGGCTCGGTGCACACGACCATGCCGTGCTGGCCAACGACTGGAACCGCGTGAAGCGGTTCGTGCTGCACGCAGGCCGCAAGAGTGCCTAGGGCTCCGAAAGCAACAAGCAGGAACAGGCGGCGCAGCATGGCCGCGAGTTTACGAGGAGCGCTCAAACGTCCAGCATGGAGTGTGGCGCTGCCTGACGACCAAAGGCCCGGCTTCACCCGTGGTGTGCAAAAAAGAAGAGGAGCACACCGGCCTGGTGCACCCCTCTCGGAAACGGGACTGTCAAGGAGTCAATGAAGCGAAGCGTCGGAAACTTCCTCTCGAAACCACCTCGTCGGGTCTCACCGGCCTTGCGGCCGCCGATAAGATGGCTTCCCTGTGCGCTCCTTTTCGGCCTGGATACAGGGGTGGCTGAAGAAAAAGATGCGCGGCCAGTGTCGTTTTTCACGGCACTCCAAACCCCACGGATTGGCGGCTCCAACAGCCGTTGGGACGCACCCAAGATCAGCGCGTTTGGCCGGCTCGGCTCAGGGCGGCGTTAGTGCATGCCGACAACGCGGTTGCGCTCGTCGAACAGGACCACTTTGGGCTTGTGGAGTTTGGCTTCTTCGAGCGCAAACTGGCCAAAAGCGCACACAATCACCAAATCGCCCGGCAGCGCGTGGCGGGCGGCGGCGCCGTTGACGATCAGTTCACCCTTCCCGCGCTCACCGACGATCGCGTACGTCTCGAGGCGGTAGCCGTTGTTGCAATTCAGAACCTGCACCTTCTCGTAGGGCAGGATTCCGGCGCGCTCGAGCCAATCGATATCCACCGTCAAACTGCCCGGGTACTCAGGCTTCACATCCGTGACCATCACTCTGTGCAGCTTGCCGATGAGGATTTCCCTGATCATGGGCTCATTTTAGCCTTGGGTGGCTTGGTCGCAAATCCGCTGGCCCAAGGCGCGGGCACGTGCCGAGCTATCCCGCAGGAGGATGCGAACTGGGCCCGCGGAATGCGTGGCAAAGTCCTGTATGGGTGTGCGGTGTGGGGCGGCGCGTTGTGACGGGGCGCAACACTGTCCCCAACTGTCTTTACCCTCCGCACTAGGCAAACCAATGAAAGGAGTTGAACACGATGTCGACCATTTTTCGAGAACAGGATTGGCGTGTGGCACCGTGCGTGAAGTCGGCACGTTGCAAAACCGTTTGCCACCGACATGGTGGTGACGAATCCGTGGGTGAGCATGCCCAACCTGCCGCGCATTCAACGCGCACCGGGCGCATCCTTTAACACTGGCACACAGGTTCGATGACCCGGCGCATCAAGCAACTGCATCAGGCCGCGCTGCAAGGTTTTGTGGAACTGAATCGCGCTGATGCCCAAGCACTCGGTGTGCAGGCCGGCGAGCAAGTGCGTCTCGTGACGCGGCGCGCCGCCCGTGGTTCCGCATCGTCCCTTCGGCATGCGCTGCGTGCAGTGCCACAACGAAACCGGCATGGCAGTTCCCAATGTGGGCTTTGCTCCGCCATCGCCGCACGAGAACACTGCCGGCATGAGCGAAGACAGCCGTTGCCGTCAATGCCATGTGGAAGTGAACAGCACCGACTTGTTCCGTGCCAACTCCTTTGTCGGCGTGCCGCAAGACTTGCGCAAAGGTGAGCGCCAACACGCTCTTGCTCCACCCACCATGCCGCATTCGGTACACATGCGCGAGAATTGCAGTGCTTGCCACAGCGGCCCAGCAGTGCGCGCAGAGATCCGCTGCACGCACCCAGAACGTCCGCGCTGCACGCAATGCCACTTGCCAATGAATAGTGACGTCGAGTTCAAGCGGTAGTTCACGCGTGAATTTGAACAGGCAAGCCGAGAGTGCGGATGCGTGAGGCGAAGGCTTCCATCCACGGCGCATCAACACGGCTCAAGCGTGGGGCTTCTGGTTGCTGTGATGCGCGCGCGAGGCCATACAGCAACACACCACGCAAGGGTGCACCGCGTTGCAACGCGCGCTGTAAGAGCGCCGTGTAGGCGTCGCATTCGCTTGTGGATGGTGGCGCACCATCGATGCAGAACAATGCCGTCTGCACCTGGGTGGGGCACAGCGCTGCACACACGCACAGGTTTTCGAGGGCGCGCTCGGCACTTTGGCCCGCATCATTCACCAAGCGCATGGCTTCATCGCTGCCGCGATCCAGCTTGAACCACGCTTCGCCGCCGTGCGCTGCCAAGCGGCGCAGGCCATCTTGCACTCGCGCCTGTTGCACCAAGCTGCCGTTGGTGATCAAGATGAGTTTGGTGCGCTGATCGAGCCCGCAGGCACTGCGTACAGCGGCCACGCAATCCACCGCCTCGGGGAACTCCTTCGCGCTCGTGGGTTCACCGTCACCGGAAATCGCGAAGTCGCGCAACTCCAAAGTGCCCACGGCTGTGCGAGCAGCAAAAGAACCGTCGGCCACCGCGTTGCAGAAGCCCTCGAGTTCACGTTGCAAGCGCGGCAAGTCGAGCGCTGGAGCATTGCCACGCACCAACCCTTCCACTTGGCAGTAGATACAGCGCCAGTTGCACGCGCGGTTGGGATTCAGATTGATGCCAATGGAGAGCCCGCCCGAACGTCTCGAGAGCACGGGGTACACATAGAGCAAGCCTGCGGCATCGCGGCGGTGGTCTTCGTGGGACAGTTCAGGATTCGCCACACGCATCTCCGGGCATTGCACAAGCCCAGCGCATGTTAGCGCGCCGCCAAGAACCTGAGCGAGGACGACGGGACTCGAACCCGCAACCTTCGGCGTGACAAGCCGACGCGCTAACCAATTGCGCCACGTCCCCAATGAAACAACTCCGGCGCCGAGGGCGCCGGGGTTTGCTGCGGAACAACTGTTCAGTAGCGCGAGGAGTGTAGAAACGCGAGGGCGCGCCTTCAAGCACAGTGCAAGGAACCGTAGAAAAGAAGCACCCCTGAAGCCCTAAGGCTCCAGGGGTGCTCCACCTTCCAGCCGTCCTTCACTAACACGCAGACCGAAGTCTGCGCCACCCTCCCTCAAAGAGACCCGTCCAGTCTCTTCCGCCCGAGGAGTCGGATCACTTGGATCCGTTCTGTTCGTTTCAAACCGAATTGAAAGTCCTGTTCACCGTTTCACGCCGCCCCGCGCATCAAGCGCGAGCGACAACAGCATGTTCGGACGAACACGCAGCGGCTTGACGATGAGCTGCAACAGTTTTGTTGCGAACGCAGAATGCAGATGAGTGGCGCGATTCACGCAGCGGCGCGGTGGCACTCACAAAGAAAGCTAACTGGCGGCGCAACTCAGCGGCGCGCACGGCCTGCCAGTGTAGAAACAAGAATCCCCGAGAGGCGCTATTCGCGTCCTCCCGGGGAGTCGGCCGGACCTATGCCGGTCAGTTTCCGCCGGTGGAAGAAACCACCTTGGCAGGTGTTGTTGATCCTACTGTCGACGCTTTTGTCTTTGGACTTACGGTCATGCGACCGAACATTGCGCGCTGGTGCTCGATGGTGACATCGACTTCCTTATCCGTGGGTACTCTCCCGGAGTACTCGTTGAAGCCGCCGCCTCAACAGCCGGGGAAGCGGCTGGTGCTCAGCAGGATTCGTTTCTTCCTGTCCAGCACCACAATCTGCGGGCTCGTCGCGTCCGGGAGGAAGTTGCGATATTCCTCGCCGCTGCGCCCGTAGTACTTGAGGTTGTAAGGCACGGTCAGCTTGTCGCCCGTGATGGTGTACTGGAAGTCGATGTTGATCGGACCGCCCCACGCCATCTCCGTGCATTCGTCTTTGCCGACTGCGATCACAGCCATGTTGCCTTGTGCGAGGCGCACTGATTCGGTGCCGTTGGTGACGAGGCCGCTGGTGATCACCCAGTTGCCAGCCGGAACCTTCAGGCTCTTCTTCGCTGCTGCAGCGTTGAAGGACATGTCGCCACGCTCGTTCGAAACCACAACGGCTTTGATGTCGCCCTTGCCTTCAAAACCATTCCGCACATCCAGCAAGCCTGTCTCGCCAGTCCATGCGGAAAGCGTCGCAGATGTGCCGTCGGCAGTGATCTCGAAGTTGAAGAGCTCACCATCGAGGTTGACTACGCGCGACAAGAACGCAGCGGCATCACCGTTACCGACCAGCATGGCATCCACGCCGTAGTCGTTGTAGTTGCCGTTGTTGTTCTGGTCGATGACCGAGATGGTCTCGCCGTGAGCCTTGCCCACCATGGCGCCACCCGCTGCGTAGCTCCACGCTTCACCAGTCTTGGTGAGACGCAGGCCATAGTGCAACGGCTTGCCATCGGTGCTCTTGGACTTCAACGCCAACTCGGCGCTGATGCCTTTGGCCTTGTCGTCCACCTTGCCGTCACCATTGGTGTCAACCGCCAGCGCGGAACCCTGCACTTCTGCGGCGAAGATGTTTCCGCCCGCGTGCACGATGTTGATCCCATTGCTGACTGGAGTCCAAACCTCTTTCGGGAGCACATAGCTCCACTTGACGGGGATCTTGTGGCTGAACGCGATGGTCTCGCTCTGCGGTGCTTGCTGCGCCGTAGCGAAACCTGCGCAGAGAGTGGCGAGCACTCCCGCCAGAATCAATCTCGTTGGTTTCATGCGTCGTTCCTTCATGGGCCTTGCGCATCGGCGTGGTGTCGCTGCCGCAGAGCCGCTGTAATCTTACACCAGCGAGGCACCCGCTGGAATCACCCCTTTTTCCAGGCCTGCGGCGCTGGCGCCACCGCTCGTGAAAACCACAACGGCCGTCGCAACCCTCCGGGCCCCGCGCCTTTGCGCGTGCCCGCCATCCACTCGCGATAGATATCCATGGATTTCTCCAAATCCGCATGGATGTCGCCGTAGCGGTCGCCAGGGCGCCCTTTCTCGACGCTCACCTTCTGGTGCCAGCAGTGCATGCCGCTGATGGGATCGGGTTGCACCGGGAATGTGAGGTTTTGATGAACACCGCCATCGCTCCACCACACGCGTTTGGAATCTGGGTCTGTTGAAGCGAACGCCTTGATGCCTTCGATGCGCTTTATTGCCAGAGACTTCGCGTCTGCTTGCAATGCGACCAGTGCAGAAGCCCAGCGGTCGGTGCCCGGCATATCTTTCAGACGCCACCGCCCAAGGTGATGCGAGCAGGCAACGACACCAGGGCGAATGCCTTCAGTCACCCACACTTTGTTCACGAAATGCCCAATGCGCGTATTGATGCGAATGAGATCGCCTGTCACCACGCCGAGAGCAAACGCATCTTCCGGATGCACCCACACCGGATTGCTATTCGACAGTTCGTACAACCACTTGGCATTGCCACTGCGCGTGTGAATGAGTGTGGGCAATCGATAGTTCGGCAACAAAACAAACTCGCCGGCATCCTTGTTCATGTGCTTCGGATGCACATGACTCTCGATGTAATTCGGCAGAGCGTTAGCTTCGCCATAACCCCACTCTTCCACCGTTGGCGACCAATACTCGAGGCGCTTCGATGGCGTGCGGAACCCAGCGCAAGGTTTGCCATTCACATCCACGGCAACGATTTGATCGCCGCGCATCCATTGGCCACGCTCGGCATCGAGAGTGGCGCCACTGATGTCCACGCTTTCGCGGAACACCTCGCCGACCTCTTCTTGCACGAGGAACGCACCGTAGCGCCGCATGTATTCCAGCGGCGTCAGATTCTGCTTCGCTGCTGCTGCTGGCAACCCCGGCACGCTGTTCTCGAAGATCCAGCGGTAGTACTCCTCCACTTTGATGCACTGCCCAGCGCGGTACGGCGATTCAAACATCGGACGAATGCCAAGCGAGCCATCATTATCAATGGCCCACGAGAGGCGAATCCAAAACTCGTCCTCTTCCCAAACCTCTCCAGGATTCGCTTGATAGGTCCACTCGATCTTCTCGCCGTTGCGCTCGCGGTGTACGCGCAACACCGGCTGCCGAAACGCAATCCAACGCGCGGCATGAGTTTCTTGACTCTGAATGTCGTGGCGCTCGGCGCCCACGCCCATCGGCAACACATAATCCGCGAATATCGCCGTCTCGCTCCACACTGGCGTCAAAGCCGCGTGCAGGCCCACGAGAGATTCATCTTTCAGCACTTCCATCCAAGTGCCGCCATCCGGATTGGTCCACACAGGGTTGTAGACACGCGTGAAATAAGTGTCGAGCTTGCCGCGCCCCTCCTTCAAGAAATGCGGCAACAAGAAAGAGAGCTCGTGATGCGAGAAGGGGTACTCCTCGGGGTAGAGCAGTTCGCTCCACACTTCTTGCGGACGCGGTTTCTTGAACGGCGCTGGCACAAACTTGTTGGTGGGCGCCATGTGCGTGCCACCAACCGTGTTCATCGAACCTGTGAGCACTGACAGAAACTGCATGCAGCGCGCCACTTGCCAGCCACCGAGATGGCCAGCAGCCGCCGCGCGCCAAACATGCGCTGCGAAGGCACCGCGTGCTTTCCCAATCTCGCGCGCCAACTCGACGATGCGTGACGCGGGCACACCACACTCTGCCGCGGCCCACTCTGGCGTGAACTTTGCGAGATGCTCGCTGAGCTTCAACTCAAACACAGCGAAAGTGCACGCTGAGTCTGGGTGCTTCGCTTTCAGATACTCGCGCCAGTTCAGCCACTGGCGCACAAACTCGCGGTCGTGCAACTGCTCTTTCACCAACACATGCGCGAAGGCCAAGAGCAGAGCGGCCTCGGTGCCCGGCTGTGGCGACAACCACCAAGTGGATTTGCTCGCAGTGTTCGAAAGCCGCGTGTCGATGGTGAGCACTTTGGCGCCCGCCATCAGCCCTTCGACGATGCGCTGGGCATGCGGATTGAAGTAGTGCCCTGTTTCGAGGTGCGAGGAAATGAGCAAGATGAACTTCGCGCGCGCGTGATCCGGCGACGGGCGATCCATGCCACTCCACAGCGCATATCCGAGGCGCGCCGCAGCACTGCACACATTGGTGTGGGAATTGTGGCCGTCCACGCCCCAGCTTTGCAGCACGCGATCCATGTAGCCGTCGTGCCCGGGCCGACCCACGTGATACATCACCTCAGTGCGCCGCCCCTCTTGCAGGGCTTTGCGGATGCGCGCCGATAGTGTGTCGATGACTTCGTCCCACGTGGTGCGCTCGAATTGGCCAGTGCCGCGCGGACCACTGCGCTTCATGGGGTACAGAATGCGCTCGGGGTCGTCGATCTGATTCAACGTAGCCGGGCCCTTGGCGCAATTGCGTCCGCGCGAAGCTGGATGATGCGGATTGCCTTCCAAGCGGCGAATGCGGCCCGATTCTTTGTCGATATAGGCCACCAAACCGCAAGCGGCTTCGCAGTTGAAGCAAATCGTGGGCACGAGACGGTAGTGCTTCTCCACCTTTCGCGGCCAAGCCTTCGCGTCGTACTCCATCCAGTCGTCCCACTTCTCCATCGGTGGGAACGAAGCGAGATCGCGGATTTGCCAAGCCTCGCCATTGGGTGCGAAGTCAGCGCTCGTGCGCGGGACGCTGGCATCAGCGGATGATGGATCGCGTGGTGCGGCGCTCATGAGTTGGGAATCTCTTGCCCGACTTTGATGTAGGCACGTTCGTAGAGCAACAGCGCGCCCAATGCAAAGGCTGCTGCTCCGGCACTCAGCCAAGCCGGATTCAAAGCACCGCTGGTAACGAGGCCGGGCAAGAGCGCGCACAGCGCCGCGCCATACAGCAACAACACCGCGAACCCAGGCGCACCACTCGCGCGGAGCAATGCGTGTGCGCGTCGCGCGCCGACATCCGCGTGGAACATCCGATTGTGGAAACGCAGCCAGATCACATTCAAGATGGCCATGAGCGTGAAGAACACCGGCGCGGGCACAGAGCCTGGCTCCGAGTGACTCAAGAACAGTGGCACCACAGCGCCGCACAACACGGCCTGCAGAATCAAATGCCAGAACAACCCGCGCTCCAACCACAAATCGCGCCCTTTGCACTGAGCGAAGAGGAACGCTGTGTATCCCGACGCAAACAGCGCAAAGGGCAGATTCAGCCAACGCACGACATCAGCACTGTTCGGGAAATCGAACAAGCGCAGCAGCAACGACGCTGTCGTGAGCAAGCCGAAGCCCATCAGCACCCAAGTGCCTTTCACCAGCCACGACTTCCAGTTCGGGCGCGTGAGAATGTTCATGAAGCGGTCCATGCGCCCAAGGTCCAAAACCAAAAGAAGCATGGTGATACCGAGGAACACGAGCGCCACCGCTTCCGGCAACACGCGCAAAAGTGAATCTTCCGCCGGCGCACGGCCGAGCTGTGACAACAGCGGCGCCACCAGCATCGCACCAGCCGCGACGTTTTTGGTGAGCAAGTACAGCCACACATGCCAACCCCACGCCGGCGGATGCGGCACATCCAACGCGCTGATCAAATCCGGCGGCGGCTCGAAGCCCGGCGGAATCGGACGCGGCGGCTCGGCGCGATCCGACCACAAGTACATGCTCTGTTCGAGCACTGCTCCGGGCTGCAACGCTTCGCTGAGTGCGCCCGTGTACCAAACGCGCGGCTTGGTGCCCTTCTCCAAACGCCGCTGCTCCACAGGCTGCGTCGCGATGTGGTGCGCGATTTCGGTCTGCGGGTTGCTGACGTCGCCGGCAATGATCGCGTGAGTCGGACAAACCACGACGCACGCTGGTTCCAATCCTTGTTCTGTGCGATGCGCACAGTAGTGACACTTCTCCGCCGTGCCTGTGTCTTCGTTCAAGTAAAGCGCGTCGTAGGGGCAAGCCTGCATGCATGCGCGGCAGCCGATGCACACGTCGCGGTCCAAATCCACAATCGCATCCGGACGCTTGTGCAGCGCCGTCACCGGGCAAATCTCGACGCAAGGCGCTTCGTCGCAGTGATTGCAGCGCAGCACTGTGAAGTGGCGCTTCACCGACGGATAGGTGCCCTTCTCGACGTACTTCACCCAAGTGCGAAAGTTGCCGACAGGCACTTCGTTCTCGGCCTTGCACGCCACCGTGCAGGCATGACAGCCGATGCACTTGCGCTGATCGATGACAAATCCGTACTGGGGCATTAGAGACTCCGCGCGGGTCGTTGCACCCGGTGCTTCACAGGTTGCGCCATCATGTTGCTTGCGTCAATCAGAGCGCGGCCGGCGGCGCGGGCACCAACTTGTGGCCAAGTTTTTCCACCAACGCCGTGACGATGCAAAACACGCCAAGCCCAGCCACTCCATAAAGAACCGTGTAGAGAACTTCCATGGTTGCTCCTTGCTGCACGAGGACGCCGTGAGGTTATCGCGCTTTCGGCAATGCGCCCACTGCGTCGCCGTGGGAGCTGGCACGCATCACCGGATGCTTGTGGCGCGCTACCGCCCGCCCCTTTTGCGCGTTGCATGCATCGTTCATGATGGCGCGCCCGGCAAGGACCGGCATTGCAATGGCCACCAACATCACGACCCGCGCCAAAGACTATTCACAGTGGTACCTCGACGTCATCGCCGCCGGCGACATGGCGGACCACTCCCCCGTGCGCGGCTGCATGGTCATCAAGCCGCATGGCTACGGCATCTGGGAACTGATTCGCGACCAGCTCGACGCGCGCTTCAAGGCCACCGGCCACGTCAACGCGTACTTTCCGTTATTCATCCCTATGAGTTTCCTCGCGAAGGAAGCGAAACATGTGGAGGGGTTTGCCATGGAGTGCGCGGTGGTGACGCACTCAGGGCTGGAGCAAGACGGCAAAGGCGGATTGAGGCCCAAAGGCCAGATCGAAGAGCCGCTGATCGTGCGCCCGACTTCTGAAACCATCATTGGTCACACTTACGCGCAGTGGATTCAAAGCTGGCGCGATCTGCCGTTGCTCATCAATCAGTGGGCCAATGTCGTGCGCTGGGAAATGCGGACACGCTTGTTCTTGCGCACCATGGAGTTTTTGTGGCAAGAAGGGCACACCGCTCACGAGACGGCCGATGAAGCACAAACCGAAACACTTCAGATGCTGGATGTGTACACCGAGTTTGCCGAGAACGTATTGGCTATTCCCGTTGTGCGCGGTGAGAAGAGTGCGGCGGAGCGTTTCGCAGGCGCCGAACGCACCTATTGCATCGAAGCCATGATGCAAGACGGCAAAGCACTGCAATCAGGCACCAGCCACAACCTGGGGCAAAACTTCTCCAAGGCGTTTGACATCAAGTACCAAACGCGCGATCAGAAAGTCGAACATGTGTGGACCACGAGCTGGGGTGTGTCCACGCGCCTTATTGGCGGCGTCATCATGACTCACGCTGATGACGAAGGCCTCGTGCTGCCACCAGCGATTGCGCCCATCGTGGTGGCCATCGTTCCCATTTACCGCAAAGATGAAGAGCGCGAAGCTGTGCTGGCCTACGCCAAGGGCCTCATGGCACAGCTCGTAGGCGGCGCAGTGGCGGCCCGCGCTGTGGGCGGCTCTGAAATCATGTCCAGCGTATTGCCCGGCAGCGGCCGACGTGTGGTGTTGGATTTGCGCGATGGCCTGCGCCCACCCGACAAGTTCTTCCACTGGGAGCAGCGCGGCGTGCCCGTGCGCATCGAAGTTGGTCCGCGCGATTTGCAGAATGGCAAAGCGGTCGTGGTCACACGCGTGAACCGCGAAAAGAGCATCGTGGATGCGCCGAAGCTCACCCGTGCTTGGTTAGACGCCACACTCGCCACGCAACAACAGGCACTTCTCGATCGCGCTCGTGCATTCCGCATTGCACGCACTTTCGCCGTGGACACTTACGAAGACTTCCGCGCACGCTTGGACGGCGGTGGGTTCTTCCTCATGCACTGGGACGGGACCGCGGCAACCGAAACCCGCATCAAAGAAGAAACCAAAGCCACTATTCGCTGTATTCCCAGCGACAACATCTTGGACAGTGCGGCAGGGCCTGTGGATATGCGCGCCACCGGCACCGATCCTGTCTCGGGTCAAGCCAGCAAGGGCCGCGTCATCTTCGCCCGCGCCTACTAGACTGGCACTCAACAGATTCGTAGCAGTGCAAGTGTAGACTCACGGAATCCGGTCCAAGGAGACCCGCCATGTCTGCGAAGATCCTGTTGGTGTTTGGCTTCTGCGTTGGAGCGCTGCTCGCGCAGAACAAGGTTGTGCGCGATGCGTCGGCGCCGCTGAGTGAAGACGAAAATATTGTGCACGCACTCTCGCGCCTCACATGGGGCGCGCGCCCGCAAGATATTGCCGCTGTTAAAGCCGTGGGCTTGTCGGCTTGGATCGAACAGCAACTGAGCGCGGATCCAGCAACCGACACCGAGCTGTCGGAAAACATCAGTCGCTTCAAGACTCTGGGGCGCACGTTCAACGAAATCAACCAGCTGGCGGCCGATGGCGACCAAGGGCAGCGCGACCGCATGCGCCAACGCGCTTCCAGCGAACTGAAGCAGGCCACGGTGCTGCGGGCTTTGCACGCGCAAGCGCAACTCCACGAAGTGCTCGCAGACTTCTGGCGCAATCACTTCAACGTGGATGTCAGTAAGGAATCTGTGGCGCTCACAGCAACGCACTATGAAGAGCGCGCGTTGAGGCCTCACATCTTTGGGAAGTTTGCGGACATGCTCACGGCCACGGCGCATCATCCGGCCATGCTCGTGTATCTGGACAATGCGCTGAGTCGGCGTCCACCGCCGCGTTCTGACTTGCGCATGATCGAACGTCGCGTGCGGCGCCAAACCGGTTCGGCGGAAGCGGCTCGCGAACAAGTGGAGATCGCACGCCAGTCCGGATTGAACGAAAACTACGCGCGCGAATTGATGGAGTTGCACACCCTTGGTGTGGACAACGGCTACACGCAAAAAGATGTCACTGAAGTCGCGCGCGCGTTCACCGGTTGGTCTGTAGATTTCAGCGCCAAAGAAGGCACCGGCTTCTCTTACAAAGAAGACATGCACGACACGGAACCGAAAGTCGTGTTTGGCAAAGGCCTGCAAGAAGGCCGTCGCGAAGATGGCATCAACGAAGGCGAGGCCGTGCTGAAGCGCTTGTGCGCTCATGAAAACACAGCGGAGTTCATCGCAAAGAAGCTCACGCGCTGGCTGGTCAACGACACACCACCCGCCGCGGTCATCAGCGCCGCGAAAGAGACTTTCCGCACCACCAAGGGTGACCTGCGCGCCGTGGTGAAGACCATCATCACTCACGCGGACTTCAATTCGCGCGAACACTTCATGGCGAAGTTCAAGACGCCTTTCGAATTCGTCGTTTCCGCGTTGCGCGTCACCGACGCCACCGTCGTGGATGCCAATGCGGTCGTCGAAGCCGTGGACAATCTGGGGCTGCGCATCTACGGCATGGAAGACCCGACAGGCTGGGCGGAAACCGCTGAAGCTTGGCGCGACCCGGGAGTGATGGCGCTGCGTTGGCGCTTCGCCTTGGCGCTGTCACGCGGCACGTTGCGCGGTGTGGTCATCCCGCCTGCATGGTTCAGCGCACTACCAGCGGATCCATTGGAACTTGGCGCGGTCCTCGCCGCGCGCGTCGTGCCGCAAGGCTTGGGGCCAGCCACCGCAAGCGTAGTGGAACGCCTTGTGTTTCAGCGTGTTTCGACAGGCAAGGCGAGCGATGCCGCCGGCCGCGATGCCCTCGCGAAAGATCTCGTCGGTGTGTTGCTCGGCAGTCCCGAATTTCAACAGCAGTGAGGTGACCCTATGAACCACAAGCACAACAACACGAGTCACGATTCACAGCGCCGCGACTTCTTGGCTGCCTCGGCAGGGCTGCTCTTGGCAACGCCGCTGCTAAGCGGGCTCAGTGGTGTACGCACATTGTTTGCAGAACCCCGCGCGGGGCTGCGCCCAATCGCCGAAACGCCTTCACTCGTGGTGGTGTATCTGCGCGGCGGCGCCGATCCGCTGAACATCATCGTCCCCTACGCCGACAAGACGTACTACGCAGTACGCCCAGAGATCAGCGTCCAAGCCGAGACCACCGCTGAAGAGGCCGGCGCCATTCCGCTGGACAACAAGGTCGGCTTGCATCCAGCCATGGCGGCGTTGAAACCCTTCTGGGACAAGAAACAGCTCGCTCCGATCTTGGGCACAGGATCTCCGCATCCCACACGCAGCCACTTTGACGCGCAAGATTTCATGGAGTACGGCGCGCCCGGCGACCGCCTCATGAAGAACGGCTGGTTGAACCGCTTCTTGCGCGAGACCAGCGCGCAAAACAACAATCCTCTGCGTGCGCTCGCCATGCAAGGCCTGCTGCCACGGAGTTTGCGCGGCAAGCAACCCGTGCTGGCCGTGCCGCAACTCAAACGCAATGACAGCGAAGGGCTGTTGGACTTGTTCGACGATGTTTATCGCAACAGCGGCGCTATGGAGACGGAAGGCGCCATGAACATGGGCGGCGAATCGCGCGGCCGCGAAGAAGCTGTGGAAGTCGGTCGCCACACGATCGAGACCTTGCGACATTTCTGGGACGTCATTGACAAAGAGCCGGAAGGCGGGCAACAGGATGCGCTCTATGGTCGCGGCGGTTTCGCGCAGCGCTTGCGCATGATTGCGCGCGTCATCAAAAACAACGCGGGCCTGCAAGTGGCAGCGCTCGACTACGGCGGCTGGGACATGCACCAAGGCGAAGGCGCCGTGGATGGTTCGATGCAGCGCAACTTGAAAGAACTCTGCGACGCCATCGGCGCGTTCGCAACCGACCTCGGGCCGGCGTTGGCACGCACCAATGTGCTCGTGATGACGGAGTTCGGTCGCACTGTTGCTGAAAACGGCAACCGCGGCACGGACCACGGACGCGGCTCGTGCATGTTGCTCTTGGGAGGTGGCGTCGAAGGCGGTCGCGTATTCGGCGATTACGGCAGTCTCGAAAGTCGCAACCTCGAAGACGGTCGCGATCTGCGCGTCAGCATTGATTTCCGCCAAGTGTTTGCAGAACTGCTCAAGGGCACTTTCGGCTTCGATGCGCCCAAGGACTTTTTCCCGCTGTACACCCCCAATCCGAAGAACTGGATGGGGCTCATGCACAACACTGTGAAGCCCGCGAAGAAGTAAGTTTGGGAAGCATGCTCTGACTGTGAAGGCAGCGGCCGCACTGCTAACACGCAGGCATGACCTACAACCTTGTCACGCTGCCCGGCGACGGCACTGGCCCTGAAGTTATGCGTGAAGGCTTGCGCGTGTTGCACGCCGTGAGCGCACCGTTGGGCATCTCGTGGAACACCACGGAGATTCCGTGTGGCGGGCAGTACTACTTGGCCAACGGCCGCAAGAGCGACTGGCCTGAGGGCAGCTTCGAAAAGTGCAAATCTGCGGATGTGCTGTTGCTCGGGGCAGTGGGTTGGCCCGACCCTGATGGCACAGGCGGACCGCTCACCATGGCGGACGGCAACATGGCCGGCTGGTCGCCCGTCATCGGTAACCGCACGCGCCTCGAGCTCTATGCCAATGTGCGCCCGGTGAAGCTCTACCCTGGCGTCGATCACCGCATTCACGGTCAGCGCGTGCAAGTGTGGAAACCGGGCAAAGTGGACATCCTCTTCGTGCGCGAAGGCACTGAAGGGCTTTACTCCGGCATCGGCGGCGTACTCAAACGTGGCGGCATCGGCAACGTCGCCGTGGATGTGCGCTTGATCACGCGCGACGGAGCAGCACGCGTCATCCGCAAGGCTTTCGAGCTTTGCCGTGCTCGCCCGCAAGGCGCACCGAAAGATGGCAAGAAGCGCGTGACGGCCATCATCAAAGACAACGTGCTCGACGGCTGCCGCTTGTTCCGCGAAGTGTTTTTCGAGATCGGGCGTGAGTACCCAGAGATCGAGAAAGACACCGCCATCGTGGACGCTTTCACGCAGTGGCTCATCACGCAGCCTGAGTCCTTCGATGTG
The DNA here is from genome assembly GCA_009691765.1 of Planctomycetota bacterium. GTDB lineage: Bacteria > Planctomycetota > SXUL01. The sequence goes on from SIAO01000009.1 coordinate 72,784, forward strand.
TGCGTCACCACCAACATGTTTGGGGACATCGTCACCGACCTCGCTTCCGTGCTGCAAGGCGGCATGGGCATGGCTGTCGGCGCCAACATCGGCGACAACCACGCCATGTTCGAACCCATCCATGGTTCAGCTCCGAAGTACACCGGCCTCGACAAAGTGAACCCCATCGCCATGATCTTGGCTGCGAAGGAAGCCTGCGATTGGCTCGGCCGCCGCCGGAAGGACACCAAACTCTTGCGCGCCGGAGCGGCCATCGAAGAAGCGGTGCAAGACTTGCTGTCGCAAGGCGCGCCACTCACCTACGACCTCGTGGGCGAAGCCAAAGCCGCGAAATGCTCGGAAGTGGGCATGGCCTGCGCTGAAATCGCAGCGTCCAAGGTTGCCGCAACTCTCTGAAGCACAAAGACTTGCGAACCTGCGTCAGAGGCGCTTGATTTTCGGTCGGCAGACGTTGTAGCCTCATCTCGCTTGGCGGCACTGCCTGCCAAGTGTGCTCTGGTGCCGCGGGCTTCCTCTTCCCTCACTCCCTGCCGCGAGCCACAGCAACCGAGTCCGGGGGCCGTCAACCCTTCTGATGCGCCCCTGGTTTTTTTTAGGTGGGCTCAGCCGAATTCCGCGAGGACGGGAGCGTGATCTGAAGCGTTCTTGCCCCGACGCTCGTCACGGTCGATCTGCACGCTCGTGCAGCGCGCCAACGCGTCTGCGGTCGCCAACATCAGATCAATCCGCAGGCCATGGTTCTTGGGGAAACCGAGCATGCGGTAATCCCACCACGAGAACTCACGCGCCTCTGGATGCTCCGCACGAAAAACATCTGTGAGCCCCAGCGCTGTCATGGCCGCCAAAGCGGCGCGCTCTGGCTCGGAGCACAGCACCTTGCCTTCCCACGCAGCAGGATCGTGCACATCGAGATCCGCCGGAGCGATGTTGAAATCGCCGAGTACCACGAGCGCTGCGTGCTTGCGCATTTCCTCGGCGAGAAAACCACGCAAGGCTTCGAGCCAGCGCAACTTCATCGCGTACTTGTCGCTGCCCACCGCTTGGCCATTCACGACATACACATTCACGATGCGCAAACCACCGACCGTCGCGGCAATCACACGGCGCCCGCATTCTTCTTCGGTGCCCGCGAGACCACGCACCACATCGTTCACTTCCAGATCCTTGCGCACAATCAGCGCAACGCCGTTGTAGGTTTTCTGTCCGTGAATGACCGCGCGGTAGCCGAGCTCTTCAAACAGAGGATGCGGGAAGAGCGCGTCTTCCACTTTGGTTTCCTGCAAGCAAGCCACATCAGGTTTGCGCGCAGCCAGCCAGCCTTGCACGCGCTCAGCACGAGCACGCACGCTGTTCACATTCCATGTAGCGACCAACACTTCAGTGCCCCACGGAGGTCCGTGCTCCATGTTGCTCGCGTTCGCCTTCGAGGTTCTGCAAGCGTTCCACGCTCATGTCGCCCGTGGGGTAGTCGCCAGTGAAACAAGCATTACAAAAGCCGTCGAGCTTCGGGTTCCCGGCGCGCACGGCCGTGTTCATCGCCTCGCGTTCCAAATACACCACGCGGTCGGCTCCGAGGAATCTGGCAATCTCTTCGTGAGTGCGGTCGGTGGCGACGAATTCGCGCTTGCTCGCCATGTCGATGCCGTAGGGGCAAGGCGCAATCAGTGGCGGACTGGTGACGGCGAAAGACACTTCGCGAGCTCCGGCATCGCGCGCCATCGCCACGATGCGTCGCGAGGTGGTGCCGCGCACGATGGAATCGTCCAGCAGCAGCACATGTTTGCCTTCAAACTCGAGTTTGATGGGGTTGAGCTTGCGGCGCACCGACAAATTGCGCGCCTGCTGGTTGGGCATGATAAACGTGCGACCGATATAGCGGTTCTTCACAAAGCCGTCACGGTAGGGCACGCCAATCGCATCTGCGAATGCAATCGCAGCGTCGCGAGCAGAATCGGGAATAGGGATGACGACATCGGGGCCTGGGTGCGCGCCAGCCATCCACTGCACGGCCAACGCCTCGCCGAAACGACGCCGTGCTTTGTACACCGAGACATCGTCCAAGAAAGAATCGGGCCGCGCAAAATAGACGTATTCAAAGATGCAAGGCCGATGCGCGCGCTCGGTGACGCGGCGCTGGTGCAACGCGCGATGCCGATCAATAAACACGGCCTCCCCAGCACCGATCTCGCGAGTGCGCTGATAACCATTCACATCCAGCACCACGGATTCTGAAGCGCACATCCACGAGCGACCGCCTGCGACTTCTTTCTCGCCCCACACCATGGGCTTGATGCCAAAGGGGTCACGGAACGCCACCATGCCTTCGTCCGCAATCGTGGCCACTACGGAATAGGCGCCGCGCACCTTTTCGTGCACCACGGCCACCGCAGCGAACACATCGTCTGCCGTGATGCGGTCGCTGACGCGCAAGCGCCGCGCCAAAGCGTCTTGGAACACCCACAAGATCAATTCCACATCGCAGGTGGAATTCAAGCGCGTGCCGCGATTCAGAAAACGGTCCTGCGTCAGCTCAACGTAATTGGTGACATTGCCGTTGTGGGCCATGGCCACGCCCAACGGATAAGTGTGATGGAACGGCTGAGCATCTTCGCTGCTGCCGCCGCCCACGGTGGGATAGCGCACGTGCCCAACCCCGAGATTGCCGCGCAACATCTGCATGGCAGCGTTGTCAAAGACATCGGCCACCAAACCGGCTCCTTTGCGCACATGGAAGGCGTTCGTAAAGGTCGTGATCCCCGCGGCGTCTTGGCCACGGTGCTGCACCGCGAGGAGGCCTTCGTAGATCTCCGGCGCCACATCACTGCCTTCAGGCCCGAAGATGCCAACAAATCCGCACATATGCCCCCGATCGCGGCCTTGGGCAAGGCTGCGGCATCAAGCGTAGGCGCGGGGCTTCCTTGTCTCAAGCGGGCACACTCTGGCGGAGCGATTGTGAGTGCCCGAGCGTGCCAGTTTGCAAACTGACACTGCCACATGCTGGCCGACCCCGTATGCTGTGTGTAGGTGTCTTCGGCAACACTGGTGTCTTGCGCCTCCCGGCGCGAACACTCATTCAAACGAATCGAACGGAAAGCCCGCCATGCGCTCTATCACGATTGTGCTTGTACTGCTCGCAGGACTCGGCGCCGCTTGGTGGCTGCTCGCTGGAAACGACAACGAGCTCCACGAGTCGCACGGCATCGCAGCATCGGTTGAGAGCGATGCAAAGGCGAGCGCCACCGACGCTGCCTTGAGCGTGCAACAACCCACGGCGATCCCCGCGGTCGCGTACGACGGACGCGACGATGTCATGCCCGAAGAAGCCGCACCCAGCATCAACGGCGTGGAGGTGCGCGGGAAGCTCGTTGACGCTGACGGCAAACCCCTTGGTGGCGAGAAGATCATGCTCACCAGGCGATGCGAACTCTATGAGCGCATCGCGACGGAACAACGCGAGACAACTACCAACACTGATGGCTTGTTCAGCCTGAAGGGCATTCCCGTGGGCGCCGTCGCCAGTGTGCGCGCATCCCCCATGGCTGCTCAGGATGTGACGAGCGAAGAATTCGCCGTGCCTGCGAAGGGCTTGGATGTGGGGGTGCTCAAAGCGCCACGAGGTGAGAGCGTCAACGGTTTTGTCCGCACTCCCGGAGGACTCGGTGTTGCCGGCCTGCGCGTCGTGGCGTCTCCGAAAGCTGAAACGGGCTTCCCGGTAGATGCAATCATCGTTACGGGCGGCGCGCTCGCTGGACAGCGCGCAGCTATGAGCAACGCCGACGGTGCGTTCCGCATTCAAGGCTTGAAACGCGGCACGGTGCAATTGCGCACACGCGAAGTCGGCGCCTTGGCTGAAGCGCAATGCGAGACAGAAGCCGGGCCTTCGCAAGAACCCGTCACCCTAGTGTTGCCCGCGGGCGGCGAGATCCGTGGCATCGTCACAGACAACTCAGGGCAGCCCTTGGCCGACGCACAAGTGATGCTCAGGTCGGGGCTGCGCAATGCGACCGAATCCGTCATTGGATTCGAGTTCGACAGAAGTTGGGGTGCTGGTTCCAAAGGGCGATGCACGACGGATGCTCAAGGAAAGTTTGTGGTCCGAGCTTTCAACACGGGCATGAAGCCACGAGCCCGCGTGAGCAAACCCGGGTTTGTCACAACCGAACAAGATCTGGAAGGCAATGACTGCACCATTCGGCTTAAGCGTACAGGCGTGCTGTACGGAACCGTCAAGGACGCAAGCGACACGGCGCCACTGACCGATCTCAAGGTCGCTCACCGTGAAACGCAATGGGTGCGCTCCTCGCAAGGCAGCCCGCGCGTGCTCTATGGCAAAGAAGCCGCTGCAACAGCAGGGATTCCTGAATGCGACGGGTTGTATGCGCTCGTCGATGTGCAACCGAGCAAGTTCTCACTGCGCGCCAATGCCAGCGGTCATGTCGGCATCCTGTATGAAAACATGACCATGGAAGCCGAAGGCTTGCAGCGTCAAGACATCGTGCTCGATCGCGCCGCTGTCATTGAAGGTGTCGTGCTGGATCCGTTCGGACAACCATCGCCCGGAGCAGAAGTCACTGCGGACAACCGTGTGATGGAACAGAGCATCGAAATGAGCGGCAACACGAGGATCGCGTCGCAATTGAGTGGCGAAAAGCCGGAAATGAAAGTTAGCAACGAGAAACAGTTCCGGCACACGCAGAGCGATGCTGCGGGGCAATTCCGCTTCGAAGGGCTCTGCGACGGCAATTACAAATTGCAGGCAAGCCACGGTGAGCACGCATCTACTCCTCTGTTCGAAGTGCGCGTTGAGAAGGCCACCAATCCACCTTCCGTGAAACTGCAATTAGCAGTAGGAGGGACCATTGAAGGCATCGCGTTGGACGCAGACGGCCGAGGCCAACAATTCGTCACCGTGAGTCTCGCTGTGCATGTTGAGAAACAACCCGGAGTGTTTATGCATCGCAGCGGAAAATCCGGCAACCGCGAGACTTTGTGCGACAAGGAAGGGCGATTTCGCATGAGCGGGCTGCCACCCGGCACGTGGGATGTATCTCTTGCGCCGAACGGCCAGCAGCACACGCGTTTCGTGTTCGGAGGCATTGATCCGCAAGGCGTCACAGTCACCTGTGATGTGCGCGAAGGCGAAGTCACCAAAGTGGAATTACGCGAAGCCGCACTCGGCAGCGTCGAAGGCGTGGTGCGCTGCGCAGGCAAGCCTGTTCCCGATGTGAAGATGGAATTGAATCGCAAGCGCGAAGGCGAAAATGAGGAGAGTCATTTCATCGGCTTCCTAGGATTCGGGGGCGAACAAGTCAAGACAGATTCCGAAGGGCGTTTCCGGTTCGACAAGCGCAAAGCTGGCAATTACGAAGTTGTGGCATGGCCCACAGGCGCTGCAGAATCCGTGAGTCAGGAAGTGGTCGTGGCGGAACGCGGTACGGCGCGCGCAGAATTGGACTTGCCCGGGGCTGCGATTCAGGGACGTGTCGTGTCTAAGTCAACACGCATGCCTATTGCAGGCGTGGTCGTGAAATCCCAATTGCAGCGGCCTGAACACGAATCGCCAAGAGAAAGTTCGTCGATGGTGTTCGCCATCAGCACCCGCTCCGAGGATGGAGATGCCATGATGCTGAGCTTCGGAGGCGCAGAATCCGTGCGCACCGACAGCGATGGAAACTTCATGGTGCGCTTCCTGAAGCCCGGCAAGTACACCCTGAACTTCGAAGGCGCTGGCATTATTGAGGGAAAGCTGAAAGACATCGACGTCGCCCCAGAAGCACTGCGCAGCGGCGTGATGTATGAAGCTGAACAAGGCGCCTCCCTCGTCGTGAAGCTGTCCGGCTCAAAGGCTGCTGCGCTCGACTTGGTTCAAGTTGTTGCCACGCACATTCAATCAGGAACAGCCCACACTGAGCATATTGGCGGACGGGCCAAGATAACCTTCCGAGCCCTACAACCCGGCCGCTACAAAGTGACCATTAGCGATCCGGAGAATGGCGGGGAATCATCGAAAGAAATCGAGGTTTCCCTCGGCCGCGAAACCGTGCTCGATATGGAGCTCTGAGCGCATCCCACCCACGGGCATCAATCGCTCGCGGCATTCCCACCTCAGCGCGACTTCGCCTGCATCGCGAATTCTCAGGATTTGTGCGACCAGAGGCCTGACGGGGACTGGGACTTCGATGGTGACGGAGACACCGACTTGATCATCGGCGTTGGTCCACCGACGCAGGGCAATGCGGGTTTTATGTCGGAATGACAGGCGCGTTGCCGGGCAGTGTCACTCGCGGCCTCACACGCAGCCAAAGGCGCACCATTATTCTGCAATAGTTGCGCGGTAGCGGCGCAGTGTGATCGGGTTCAGCCGAGGCGTTGCTGCAAAGCGGCAACCTGCGCGTGCATGGCGGCGGGCATGTGAGCGGCGTAGGTGTTGAAATAGGCGCCAACGTCTTTGGCTTCTTGGCGCCACAGGTTGGTGTCGATGGAAAGCAGTTCGTTGAGGGCGCTGGCATTTACGCCACTGCCATCGAGGTTGAGCGCATCGGCCTTGGGCACCCAACCAATTGGAGTGCGTTCGGCTTCGCCCTTGCCCGCCACGCGTTGCAGGACCCAGTCCAGCACGCGCATGTTTTCACCAAAGCCCGGCCAGAGGAACTTGCCGTCGCTCCCCGTGCGGAACCAGTTCACATGGAAGACCGCTGGCGGATGGCTGACAGATTTGCCCATCTTCAGCCAATGGCCGAAATAGTCGCCGAAGTTGTATCCACAGAATGGAAGCATCGCCATCGGATCACGACGCACCACACCCACAGCGCCGGTGGCCGCTGCGGTGGTTTCGGAAGCCATCGAAGCCCCCACAAAAGTGCCGTGCTCCCAATCAAATGATTGATAGACCAGCGGCGCGGTCTTGGCGCGGCGTCCACCAAAGATGATCGCGCTAATAGGCACGCCCATCGGATCGTTGAACTTAGGCGAGAGCATGCTGCAATTCACAGCGGGCACGGTGAAACGGCTATTCGGGTGCGCGGCCTTCGTGCCAGATGCTGGTGTCCATGCCTTGCCGGCCCAATCGGTCGCGTGCGCTGGTGGCGGGCCATCCATGCCTTCCCACCACGGGCACTTGTCTTCCGAAAGCGCTGTATTGGTGAATATGGAGTTCTTGTGCACCATCGACATTGCGTTGGAGTTGGTCTTGTGGCTGGTGCCCGGTGCAACACCGAAGAAGCCGCCTTCAGGATTGATGGCCCACAAGCGGCCATCAGGGCCCGGGCGCATCCAGCAAATGTCGTCGCCAACACACCACGCCTTCCAGCCCTTGAACGCCGCTGGCGGTTGCAGCATGGCCAGATTGGTCTTGCCGCACGCGCTCGGGAACGCCGCAGCGACATAGATGGTTTCGCCCTGCGGTGATTCGAGGCCAAGAATGAGCATGTGCTCGGCCATCCACATTTCGTCGCGACCTTGCACCGAAGCAATGCGCAACGCGAAGCACTTCTTACCGAGCAGCGCGTTGCCGCCGTAACCGGAACCGAAGCTCCAGATTTCGCGCGTCTCAGGGAAATGCGCAATCATGCGAGTTTCAGGATCGAGCTGACCCAAACTGTGCAAGCCGCGGCAGAAGTCGCTGGAGCTGCCCAACTGATCCAGTGCAGGTTGCCCCATGCGCGCCATGATGCGCATGTTCACCACCACATAGGCGCTATCAGTGATCTCGATGCCTATCTTCGAAAGCGGCGAACCGAGAGGGCCCATGCAGTAAGGCACGACATACATGGTGCGGCCCTTCATGCAGCCGCTGAACAACTTCTGCAGATGCGCGCGCGCTTCCACAGGGTTCATCCAGTTGTTGTTCGGGCCCGCGTCTTCCTGCTTCTCGGGACAGATGTAGGTGCAATGTTCGGTGCGCGCCACGTCGCTCGGATGCGAGCGCGACCAGAACCCACCGGGAAACTTGTCGGCGTTCAATGGCGTGAAAGTGCCAGCGGCCACGAGCTCTGCGCAGAGGCGGGTGTTCTCCGCTTCGGAACCATCGCACCACACCACAGATTGCGGCGCGGTGAGCGTCGCGACTTCTTCCACCCAAGATTTCAAAACAGGATTCATGGCAATACCTTTCAGCACACAGGTTGTGGTCCGTGAGATTGTCCTAACACTCCCCCACGCGCCCAACCGCGACAAATCGGCGCGCCTCGGCCACCGCCTTACCGCCACCGCCTTACCGCCACCGCCTTACCGCCACCGCCTTACCGCCACCGCCTTGCCGCCACCGCCTTGCCGCCACCGCCTTGCCGCCACCGCCTTGCCGCCACCGCCTTGCCGCCAAGGACTTACCGCCAAGGACTTGCCGCAAGTCCGCCAAGCGGGTGAACTTGCAAGGGATGCGCAATCTCACTGGTGCACTTGTCTTCTTGATGCTGCAGAGCTTGTGCTTGCCCCAGCTTGCAGCACAGGTCCCGCCCGACACACAGTGGATCTGGATTGCGAAGGCGGCGCCTGCGCTCGTGCCGCCCAACGGCATCGCCTGGTTTCAAGTGAGCTTTCACGTGTCTGCGGACACGCAACCCACTCGTCTCGGCGTAGCCGCCGACAACCACGCTTTGGTGTGGGTCAACGGCAAGCATGTTTTGCGCACCGACGACTGGAGCCAGTCCGAAATCGTGGACATCAGCGCGCAGGTGCGCGTCGGCAGCAACTTGCTGTGCATCCAAGGTCGTAATGACTCTGGGCCCGCGGGCTTGTTGTTCTTCGTGCAACAAGGCGCGCAAGTCTTGCTGCGCAGCAACAACGCAACGCGGTGTTTCTCCACTGAACCCACAGGCTGGCCCAACGTTGCTTCCGACGCGGGCCAACCCGCAGCGCTGCTCGGAATGCACGGAGCCGCTCCATGGGGCTCGCTGCAATTCAGCGCCAGCAGAACCTTGTTGCCTGCCGACGGATTCGAAGTCACACAGGTGGCCGAAGCGCTTGGATCGCTGATCGCATTGGCTATCGACAACGACGGCGCACCCGTGGTTTCTGTCGAGAGCGGCGGTCTACTGAAACTCGTTGACAGCGATGGCGACGGCTACTACGAAGCGTCCACAAACTTCTGTAGCGAGCTCCGCGTGGTTCAAGGCATTGCGTTCCTCAGCGACGGTTGCGCGTGGGCCACAGGCATCGGAGCAGCGGGCCCTGGGCTCTACAAGTTGCCGCCCGCGAATGGACCACGCAGCGCAATTCTTGTCGCACCGGTCAGTGGTGACATGGGCGAGCACGGTGCACACGCGGTGGTGCCCACTGCGGATGGGCGCCTATATCTGATCCTCGGTAATCACGTGCAGTATGCGGGTCCGCTCGCTGCTGACTCTCCTTGCGACACGGTCTACGAAGGACATTCCGTCGCGCGCATTCTCGATCCGAACGGCCACGCGACGCATGTGCGTGCGCCAGGCGGCACGGTCATCACCTTCGACCCAGCAAGCGGCCGTGCCGAGCGCCACTCATGCGGCTACCGCAACGCTTATGACGCCGCCGTCGCGCCAGACGGCTCGCTGTTTGTGTTCGACTCCGACATGGAGTGGGACATTGGCATGCCTTGGTATCGCCCAGTGCGCTTGCTGCATGCAGTGCCCGGCGGCGATTACGGCTGGCGCACAGGCAGCGCGAAATCGCCTGCGTGGCACGCCGACACCTTGCCGCCCAGCGCAGAAGTCGGGCGCGGTTCGCCAACGGGTGTGTGCTGGTGCGATTCAGAACTTTTCCCGACCGCGTGGCGCCGTACGTTGCTTGCTGCGGACTGGTCGCAAGGCCGCGTGCTTGCTTTCAACCTGACGCCGGACGGCACCACATGGAAAGCGACTGCAAGAACGCTGCTCTCAGGACGCCCACTGCCCGTGAGCGACATGGCCTTTGATCGCGAAGGTGGTTTGCTGTTGGCTCTCGGTGGCCGCGGCACACGCGGCGGCTTGCTGCGTCTGCGCGGCATCACTCCTGGGCCTTCGCCTGCTCCAAAACAGCGACAAGCGTTGCCGCACTACGACCAGCGCACATCCATGAGCACGCTCGTAGCAGCGCTGAGTCTTCCTGACCGCAACACGCGCTATGCAGCAGCACGCGAGCTTTCGCGACGCACTCCAGCCTCCGTCGCCGCGATCGCAGCAACACATCCATTACCGAGTGTGCGCGCAGAACTTCTCGTGGCTTTGGCCCGCGGCGGCCTCGCACGCGGCGACGCGACAGTGCGCAAGAGTGTGCCGCACGCTCTGCACTTGATGGGATCAGAACATTCGCGCTCGACACGCCTCGCAGCGGCGCGTGCGCTTCAATTGCTCTTGGATGCCGGCTGGAAAGAGCCTCTCGATGGCATGCCGCGCCCTGAACCAGAACCCATGGTCGGCGCGGACCTCGCCGCACTGTTCCCTTCAAAGGACGCTGCGCTCGACCGCGACCTCGCGCTGCTGCTCTCGCGCTGCGCTGGCCAAGACGCGCGCGCAGAACTCCTTCAAGCTCTCGCCACAGAAGCTTCTGCTGAAGAATCGTTGCATCTGCTCTATGCCTTGTCGGCAATCATGACGGAGAGCGATGACGCAACTCTGCGCCCCGCGTTTGTGCGCATCGGAACGTTGCGCACGCGCCCGGGCGGCGCCAGCTACCAAGGGTTTCTTGATGCGATGCAGCGACGCATGTTGCAGCAAGTTCCTGAAATGCAGCGCACGGAGTTGGCCGCGCTGGCGTCAGCACCTCGCAGCAACCCTCTTGTCTTGAGCGCTGGAGCCCCACGCCGCGAGAAATCACGAATAGCTGAGTATTTGCAACTCACCGATGCTTCCCCAGAACGCGACGCTCACGAAGGAGCGCGAGTGTTTGCACGCGCCTGCGCGGCGTGCCATCGCCGTGGTGAACTCGGCAATGCGGCGGGGCCCGACCTCAGCACCGTGGCGGCGCGCATGGGCCGCGACGACTTGCTCACGGCCATCATGGAGCCGTCGCGGCATGTCTCGGACCAATACCGCACCACGCAACTTTTCACCAAAGACCAACAGTTGCTGAGCGGGCTCGTGCTGCGCGATGACGGCAACGCTGTGGAATTGCTCGACCGCGAAGGCGTGGTGCAACGCGTGCCCGCCCTGAACATCGAGGAACGCCGTTTCTCACCGCTCTCGGCGATGCCTGACGGATTGTTAGATGGACTCTCGCTCAGTGAAATCGCAGACTTGTTCGCCACCTTGCTCGGCGACCCTGTGGCGGCGCAAATCGCGCACGCGCCCTCTGCTTGGCAGGCGCTGCTGCCGAACGGACTCGAAGGCTGCAGCGGTGAACTCGCGCTCTGGAACTTCACCAACGGAACGCTGACAGGATCCGCGAGCGGCCTCACACAGAACAGTTTCTTGCTCGTCCCGGGCGAGCACCACAACTTCCTGCTCGAAGCAGAAGTTCACCTGCCCACCGGCAACAGCGGCATTCAATTCCGCTCTGCCTTCATGCCCAACGGCACCGTGCGCGGTTTCCAAGCGGACATGGGCGATCAATGGTGGGGCTCGCTCTATGAGGAACAAGGCCGCGGCGTTCTCCAGAAGGCGGATGCTTTGCTTTTCGGGCCAAGCCTGCAGCGTGACGGCTGGAATCACATGCTGATCGAAGCGCGAGGCACACGCGTGCGCATCGTTCTCAATGGACTGGAAACCGTGGCCCTCGACGACCCCGCCAGCGATGGCGGCCGCATCGCATTCCAACTTCACCAAGGCCCTCCGATGAATGTGAGCTTCCGCAATCTGCGCTTGCGCAAGTCGCCTTGAGGCTTTGGGAGCCGGCAAAAGCGCATGGCCTCTGCGTGTGCCTGCTTGTTACGCTCTCGGCCTCATGGCCGAAGAAAAGCGTAGTTTCGATCACGGTGGGTTTTGGGACAGCTACGCCAAGCGTTGGGATATGCACGGTGACGGCGACGGCGTGAAGCGCGATGGTGTGCTCGGCGTCGAATGGACCCCTGAAGCACGCACGCAGTGGGTGTTCGATCGCTTCGCGCGCCCCTTCATCAAGTCTGGTGCGAAAGTGCTCGAAATCGGGCCCGGCGGTGGCAAGTTCAGCCGCATGCTGACAGACGCTGGAGTCGAACTGACTCTCTGCGACATCAGCCCCGTCATGCTGGAGCGCGCGGCTAGCGTGTGCTCCACGCAGCCCCACACGGCGCTGCTCGATGGCACGGGTTTGCAGCCCTTCGCCGACAACACTTTCGACTTGGTGTTCAGCTTTGATGTGTTCATCCACATCGAAGCGGAAGAGTTTTATCGCTACCTCGCCGAAGCCAACCGCGTGTTGAAGACTGGCGGCGTTTTCTCCGTGCATACCAGCACATTTGAATCGCAATACGGGATGTTGGCTTTCTTGCGCCAGATGCGCGACCACCATCCACAGATTGGAACTCGCTACGGCGGGCGCATGTACCCACTCACGGGAAACGTGCTTTCGCGATTCGCCGAGCACAACGGTTTCGTCGTCACGGACCGCAGTGAATCTTGGGAAGACCGCGACCTCGTTCAGGCATTCACCAAGACCACTCGGGCTTGGCCATGGATCTTCATCACCCGCAGCGAGCTCTACGAGAAAATGGAGATCTGCGAGCGCAAAGGAGGCTCGCCCAGCCATCCTCTGTATGCCGTTTTCATTCGTGAAGACGGCCGTGAAGCTCTGATGGAAATCGGCGCGAAGGGCGACCCTCTGATTGCTGCGCGTGCGGCTGCTGATGTTCCACTGCACAAGAGCACCATGGTGGTGCGCGGCAAAATTCAAGGCTCAGATTTTGACGCGGTGATCTATGACTACTCACGCGGCGTGTCGCTGCGCCGTCTGCTCGCGGACCCGCAGTTCCGCATCATGCTCGATGAAACGTCGCAGTTCGTGAGCCACCTCTTCGTGCTGGTCGATGGCATGCAGACCGCTCACAAGCTCGGCTATGTCCACGGTGAGATCAGCACAGAGACCATTTTTGCTGACGACACAACGCAGGCCCTCAAGCTGCCTGGCGTGCACAGACCCAAAGACTCGCAGTTGAACGATCTCATCAAGATTGACCGCGAAGCCATGGCCGCGGTGCTGCGCTCGGTGGATCTGCCGCCATGGGCCAAGCGTCGTACTCACGATGCCGCGCGCCTGCTGGAAGCGAACCAGTTCAAGGCTCAAGATTTCCTGTAGGCCGAGTGCAATCCACACCGAACCCACCCTTCCCCGGAGTGTAAGATTCGACCCACAGCGCCAATCCCAAGCGCTGTACGCGAGGATCCGCCATGCAGCAAGACAGTTCACCACCCGGGCAAGTTTCCCGGCGCGGTTTTTTGAAGGGCGCAGGTGCGGCTGTAGCTGCCACTGGAGTGCTCGGCGCAGCGAATTTGCCAACAACGCCGCGCAACACAGAGCCCGCCACACTTAAAGCCGATGAAGTGGTGCCGTTGCGCTTCGAACTGAACGGCAAGCAAGTCGAGACCAAAGTGCGCACGGGCTACACGCTGCTCGAAACCCTGCGCGATCACTTGGACACGACGGGACCCAAGCTGGCGTGCGACTACGGCGCTTGCGGTGCGTGCACCGTGCTGCTGGATGGCAAGGCCGTCAATTCCTGTCTCGTGCTGGCGGTCGAATGCACAGGACGCAAAGTCGAAAGCGTGGAAGGCCTCGCGCAAGACGGCAAGCTGCATCCAATCCAAGCGGCCTTCATCGCCGAAGACGCCATGCAATGTGGCTTCTGCACTCCGGGAATGCTGATGAGTTGCAAGGGTCTGCTCGATCGCAATCCTCACCCCAGCCGCGCTGAAACTGCAGATGCCCTCGCCGGCAACATCTGTCGCTGCGGCACCTACTTCAGCATTTTCAAAGCCGTGGATCGCGTCGCGAAAGCACCGAAAGAGGGCAAGTGACATGAGCACAGAAGATCGCAAAGTGAAACTCGTGCTCGGTTTTGCAGGCGACCGTCAAGAAGTGGAACTGACCATTCCCGACGAAGAGCCAACACCTTGGGACCTCGACACGAAGTTCAGTGTTGTGGGCGGCAAACACGCGCGCGTCGATGCACTGGCCAAAGTCACCGGCAAAGCGAAATACACGCACGACATCAACTTGCCGGGCATGTTGTTTGGCGGTTTCGCGCGCTGCCCGCATGCCGCAGCAGAAATCGTCAGCATCGACACAGCCGACGCACTGCTCGTGCCCGGTGTGAAAGCGGCCATCCCGATGACGCAGGATCGCGTGCGCTTCGCAGGCCAGCCAGTGTGCGCACTTGCTGCGACCACGCGCCAAGCTCTCGCCGCGGGCATCGCGAAAGTGAACGCGAAATACACCGTGCTGCCTCATGCAGCGCGGACAGACTTGGCGCTGAAAGATTCAGCTCCCGTAGTGCATCGCAATCAGCAGAGCAACAAGTCGGGCACTGGCGCGCCACGCAATGGCGAGGCCGTGGCTGCCGCTTTGCAACAATCGGCCAAAGTCGTGCGCGCTACAGCCACGACTCAAGTGCAGACTCACGCGTGCTTTGAAACGCACAGCACTGTGGCGCAGTGGGAAGGCGACAAGCTGACGCTGTGGACCAGCACCCAAGCCACTTTCGGCGTGCGCTCGCAAGTTGCCGACGCGTTGCGCATCCCCGAAGCGAACATCACCGTCATCAGCGATTTCATGGGTGGTGGCTTTGGTTCGAAATTCGGCGCAGGCTATTTCACGCCCATTGCTGCGCGTCTTGCCAAAGAGTGCGGCGCTCCTGTGAAGATCGCGCTGAACAGGCGCGAAGAGCACACGGACACCGGCAATCGTCCCGATTCCATCCAAGAGATGGCGCTTGGCGTCACCACCGACGGCAAGCTGGGCCCATACAGCGTGACGATCACTGGAACTCCCGGCATCGGCCGCGGTGCGGGTGCGCGCAACCCGATGATCTACGACTTCCCACGCGATGTCCGCGCCGTCGAGCAAGTGGAAGTGGCCACCAATGCTGGCCCGCAAGCCGCCATGCGTGCGCCGGGACACCCGCAAGGCTCTTTCGCTCTCGAAACCATCATGGATCTCGCGGCTGAAGCCATCGGCATGGATCCGTTGGAGTTCCGCACTCGCAACGATTCGAACAGTGTGCGACTTGCGCAGTATGCCGACGGTGCCAAACGCATCGGTTGGGAACAGCGACGCAAGAACGGCAGCGCCACCGGCAGGTTCAGGCGCGGACTCGGTGTCGCTTCCGCCACATGGGGCGGCCTCGGCGGCCCGCAAGCGGAAGTGGATTGCAAAATCTTCCGCGACGGCAGCGTTCAAGTGCGCAACGGCGCGCAAGACATCGGCACCGGGACGAAAACCGTGTTGGGCGTCGTGGTTGCCGAAGAACTCGGCTTGCCGCTGGAAAAAATCGCTGTCTCGATGGGCAACACCTCCGACCCAACGGGGCCGGCGAGCGGCGGCAGCACCACCGCTCCGAGTTTGGCGCCTGCTGCGCGCCAAGCGGCCTACCTCGCAGGCCGCGAGCTGAAACAATTGGCAGCGAAACACCTCGGTGTCAGCGCGGACAAACTCGTGATGAAAGCGGGGCGCATCAGCACTCCGGGCAGCCAAGGCATGACTTTCGAAGAAGCTTGCCGCCTCATCCAGTCCGGCGAAATCAGCGCGCGCGGAAAACGGCGCTCCAACTTCCGCACCTTCAAGGACGGCGTCGCTGGCGTGCAGTTCGCCGAAGTCGAAGTGGATTGCGAGTACGGCTTGGTGCGCGTCGTGCGCATCGTGGCGCTGCAAGATGCCGGCATCATCATCAATCGCTTGCAGGCCGAGAACCAAGTGAATGGCGGTGTCATCCAAGGCCTCGCCTATGCGCTCATGGAAGAGCGCGTGATGGACCGTCAGCTCGGGCATCAGATGAACGCTGACTTCGAGATGTACAAAGTGCCAGGCACGAAAGACATGCCTGAGATCGAATGTGTGCTGTACGACATCGCCAATGGCGGCAACAACACCTCGGTGTGCGGGATCGGCGAACCCACGTGCATCCCTACAGCATCAGCCATCGCTGGCGCTATTCACAACGCCATCGGCGCGCGAGTGCTCTCGCTGCCCATGACTGCTGACAAAGTCCTTGCTGCGCTCGCGGCACGGGAGAAGGGCCGATGAAGAACTTCGACTGGATCACACCTGCAACAAGCGCTGAAGCCGTGCAGTCTGCGGCACAAGCTGGCCGCGCGTTCATGGGTGGTGGCACGGACTTGCTGCCGTTGATGAAAAGCGGATTGCGCGAACCTACCGGCGTCGTCAGCGTCGCGCGCATTCCCGGCATGGATCGCATCGAACTCACTGTCGGCGGTTTCAGTATTGGCGCTGGCGTCACGCTGGCCACCCTGTGCACTCACGCCGATGTGCAGCGCTCGCTGCCTGCGGTCGCCGATGCTGCACGCTTGGCGGCCACGCCACTGGTGCGCAACCGCGCCACTGTCGGCGGCAACCTCTGCCAACGCCCACGCTGCTGGTACTTCCGCCACGCAGACTACAACTGCTCCAAGAAGGGCGGCGAGGTTTGCTACGCCATCGAAGGGGAAAATAAGTTTCACGCCATCTTCGACAACACCACGTGCAACATCGTGCATCCGAGCAATCTCGCACCGGCGTTTTGGGTGCATGACGGCGTCATCCATGTGCTCGGCGCCAAAGGTGAACGCAGCATCAAGCTGGAAGACTTCTGGGTGCGCCCGGAAGAAGACATCCGCACTGAGATCGCTCTGGAGGCAGGCGAACTCATCACTGCCGTGAGTTGCCGCCCTCTGGGCAGCAAGAGTGGCTCAGCGTTCGAAGAGGTGAACGAAAAGCAGTCGTATGACTGGGGTCTCGTCGCCTGCGCGGTGCGCTTGAGTCTCGACGGCGACAAGGCTGCCGATGCGCGCATCGTGATCGGAGCGGTTGCACCAGTGCCGCTGCGGCGCGAAGCGGCCGAAGCTGTGCTGAACGGCAAGGTGCCGAACGAAGCCACCGCGTGGGCCGCCGCTGATGCAGCCATAGCGGGCGCAACACCACTACGCGACAACGCCTACAAGGTGACGATGCTGCGTGCCTGCGTCAAGAACGCGATCCTCGCAGCGGCCGCACGTGCAAGGAAAAGCTGAGAAACACTTATGGAACGCACACAGATCGATCGCACGCGCTTGCCGCAAGATGTTTGCGAGCACCTTTGCACCAAGACCATGTACACCTCCTCCGAACAACGCAGCTTGTTGGAGGAATATCCTGGTTCCGGCGTTTCCACCGCCGCGTTCTGGTGTGTCTTCACGCAAATGCCGCTTGGAGAAGATGGCGACCCCGTTGGTCCCGAGAGCTGCCGCCCAGGGCGGGCCTGCTGCAAACCGCGACTCTGGGTCCCAGAGGCCTGAGACCAGCATGCTGAACTTCTCTTGCTTCATGTCGCTTGTGCTGCTCTTCGCAATGTCACTTGTTGCGCAGGAGCAAACCTCCCCTGCCGAGAAGATGTGGCAACGCTGCTCCTCTTGTCATGTCACGCCGGACCGCGCAGTCCCAGGCGACCTTGTGTGGGCCGAGCGCATCGCGAGCACAGCGTGTATTCAACCGAAGCCACCAAAGAGCAGCCCAGAGCGTTCAATCTTGAAGTCATGGCTGCTGGCAGCAGAGCGTTCACGCCCACGCCGCGTCGATCACAGCGCGCAAGCTCAACAGGACGAAGGTTCGTTGACCGTGCGCTTCATCGAAGGCTCGGTGTTGCTCGTGCCGCACAACGGAGGCCCGAGTGATCCACGCAGCGCACTGCGTCTCGTGTGGTCGAAAGCGCAGGGCGGCGCACGAGCGCTTCCGGCTGGCGAGTGGCGCATCGCGGGCTACCGCTTGCAGCGCCGCGACAAAGAGGGCACCGAGTGGCAACTTTGGGCCGCAGGTGGCACTGGGCGTGTCGTCAGCGTTGTAGCGGGCAAAGAAGCGCAGCTCGAAATTGACGAGCGCGTCATCACAGCAGTCTCTTGGAGTGCGAAAGGCCAGAAACTGCAAGTGGGTGTGAGCGTGAAGGGCGATTCAGATCTCGGCGCCACTGTTGTGCGTGGCGGCGAACGTGTCCCCGCGCGTTATGTGCTGCGCAACGGCGTCGCAACCGCAGCCGCTGGCGACATGGAATACGGCTGAGGCGGTGGCGCCGGCGCTTCGTGCAAGCGCCCTGAAGCCGTCAGCAGTTTCGAGGTCGTCCTGAACACCGGCCCCTTCGAGCAGCACGGCACTCTTCGCACAGCGCTATAACCTGCAGCATGACTGCAAAGAGCGCGTTGCCAATCTGGGTTGGGGGCACACGTGAAGCCGCTTCATCGAGCTTTGAAGTGCGCAACAAGTTCGACGGCTCGCTCATCGCCAGTGTTGGACGTGCGGATGCAGCCACTATCGAACGCGCTATCGACGCAGCGGTAGAAGCAGCGCCGCGCATGGCGGCTCTCGCAGCGCATGAGCGCGAGGAGATCCTGCTGCGCATCGAAGTGCAATTGCGCGCACGTGCCACGGAGTTTGCAACGCTGCTCTGCGACGAAGCTGGCAAGCCAATACGCGACGCGCGCAACGAAGTCGTGCGCATGATCGAGATTTTCCACATGGCCGCTGGCGAAGCGCTGCGTCAATACGGCGAAGTGCTGCCCATGGATGTGGTCGCGCGCGGACGCGGACGCACTGGGCTGTGGACACGCGTGCCTGTTGGCGCTTGCTCCTTCATCACGCCGTTCAATTTCCCATTGAATCTGGTGGCGCACAAAGTTGCACCCGCCATCGCAGTGGGCTGCCCCTTCGTGCTGAAGCCCGCGAGCCTCACGCCTTTGTCAGCACTGCTCTTGGGCGAAGTTTTTGCGGAAGCAGGAATGCCTGCGGGGAGTTTTTCCATCCTGCCTTGTGAGCGCAGCGCCGCCGCGCTCTTCACGACAGACCCGCGCCTCAATCTGCTTTCTTTCACAGGCTCACCTGATGTGGGTTGGGACCTGAAGTCACGCGCAGGGAAAAAGAAAGTCGTGCTGGAACTCGGTGGCAACGCGGCTTGCATCGTCGAGCCCGATTGGGATGTGAGCGATGCGGTCGAGCGCATCCTTATCGGTGCCTACGCAAACTCCGGCCAAAGCTGCATCAAGACACAACGCTTGTTGGTGCATGCTTCTCGCTATGAAGCCGTCCGTGACGCGTTAGTGCAAGGCAGCCACGCGCTCGTGGTTGGCGATCCTCGAAGCGAGGCGACACACATTGGTCCGCTCATCACCGAAGGCGACGCGGTACGCCTCGAGCGCTGGACGCGTGATGCCGTTGCCCATGGCGCTCGGCTCTTGTGTGGCGGCACACGCCAAGGCGCCTGTTTCGCGCCAACGGTGCTCGAGAATGTCGCGGAGAGTGATCAACTCTGCTGTGACGAAGCCTTCGGGCCGGTCGTCGTGCTCAGTGCGTACACCGCTTTCGAAGAGGCCCTGTCTCGCGTCAATCGCAGTCGCTTCGGGCTGCAAGCCGGGATATTCACGCGAGATTGGAGCAAAATCCGCCGCGCTTTCGACGCTCTCGAAGTCGGCGGTGTCATCATTGGCGACACTCCAAGCTTCAGAATCGACCATATGCCCTACGGCGGTGTGAAAGACTCCGGCCTCGGTCGGGAGGGCCTGCGGTTTGCTATGGAAGACATGACAGAGATCCGCATGTTGGTGTTGCGCGATCACCCCTGAAAGCGCAATTCACGCAACTCGCCATGTCTTGGCTGGCGCGTCGATGTTGTTCCCAGCAAGCGTGGAAGGATCGCCGCCATCGAAGGCGTTCTCGCTCAGCCGCGCGGCGACTGAACCAACACACCGGCTTTGCGCACAAGTCGCTTTGGTGCAAGGCCTGCGCCACTGATCTGCACCTCTATTGCCGTCTCGCGTGGCAACGGCAAGAACAGGCGCGCTGCGCGAGTGGGTTTCATGATTTCGCAACTGCCCGCAGGCACAGCCACACGCAAACTCGCTGGGAGACTGCCGCTAATATCCAACTCCAGCAGCGCAACACCGAGAGGCTTCGGCTCAGCTGGACACTGCACCTGCTGCGTGAACCCCTGCGCGTCTGATTGAAGGGAACCGATCGTGGCCAACTGCGCTGCGGGAGCCAAGGGTGTCACGAGACGAACTGTGTCGACACGAACTCGTGCCGTGGTCTGTGCGCTCAAGGCAATCGTGAAACCGTCAGTGAGCTTCGCTCCGACTATTGGAACCATGAGCGCGCGACGTTCCTTCTCCCAAGTGAAGTAGTAGCTCGATTCCCCAACATGCATGATCACGCGCGGCGCGCCCTCCAGCACTTCGCCCTCGATCAAGACAGCCAAGCAGCCGTCGGCCGGATGCAGCACGGTGCCGCGCCATGGCGCTACCCACAAGTTCTTCGCACTCAAACTGTATTCACCGGGAACCAACAGAGACGATTTTGAAAGCGTCACATCCCACTCAGCGGGAACTGGGCGGAAGCCCGCGGGCAGAGGCGTGAACTGTGCGTGCAAGATATCGCGAGGTGAGTAGCGCGAATTGAGCACATCCGTAGCGAGGAACTCAAGCACCGCCACACGCGGCGTGATGCCATGCGACGCAGCCAATTCGAGGTCGCTCAAGAACTGCTGCATCACCAACGAGACATTCACCGCATGGACGGATCTCACGAGGGGCATCTCGCCAGCGCTACGCGCGAGAGCCTGCTGAAAGTGACCGCTGGCAGAGAAGCTGGTCCCCACCATGATCCACGGGTGCTTCAGATCGGGGGCCTTCGGCGCTCCATTCTCAAAGAGGAAATGTTCCAAAGGCACTGAGTGCAAGCGACCACCGAGGCTCAACATCTGACGCTGCAATCCGCCGCCTTGCACATCCGGCTCACGGATGCCACTGAGGCACATCAAGTCACCCACATCATCTATAGATCCATCCTGCACGACGCGACCGAGCCGCTGCGCTGAAGGCAAGCTCACTCCAGCCGCATCCGCGATGCACTCGGCCGCTACTCGAGAACCACGTGGCGACCAATGCGTATCGGTACGCATGTAAGTGAGGCCGCCGTCAGCTTTGAATGCGTCGAGCAAATTGGCCACTGTCAAACCGCGCGCTTCACAGGCAGCAACAAACTTGCGATAGCCCGCAGCGTCTGCAATGAACCCTGACGGCAAGCCCTCAGGATGCACCCACGCTTTTTCTGGCACCGGGGCAAGCACGAGATGCGTGCCGAGAGCTTCACAGCGACGTGCCAAGGCAGTCAGCGCCGCCGCAGCTTCTTCGATGCCTTGGTCTGTGAGCGGAGTCTGAGTCTGCAAGCGCTCGCGGAAATAGAGCCACCCGTCACGGCCGACCACGGCTTCGCGCCGCATGGCACCGCAGAGGCCATAGAGGAGAGAAGCCCACGGACTAAGTGTCTTGGAGCGAATGCGTGAGCTGCGCTTCAGGTCACTCTCGAAAAGCCGCATGCGCGTGCCGTCCAGCACATTGGCCGTAGCGCGAGCTTCCACTTCCAAGTCCGCCTGCAACCCCATCAGCGTTTCCTTCTCCACAGGAAACAGCGTGTCGATGCAGCCGAGAACTACGAGCGTGCCGAGGAACACGATGCTGATGAACCACATCGCAGCACGACGCGACAAGACGGAGCTGCGCTCTACCTCGCCAACGAAATGGCGCGAGTCGGTGTGGCCTTCGCGGCCTTCAGAACTGGTAGTAGAGGAAGGGCACATGGTCTTGCCAATGCAAATGGATGAGAGACATGAAGAACAGCAGCGTGACCCACACAAGGGTGGTCCACGATGAATGCTGTACGAGGTCTTGAGTCGTGCGTCCGAACAGCGCCAACGCGGCGCCACCCACGAGCAGCAGCACTTGCAGCAGGCTGAGCGCATCGATGCCGCCAGATCCCGCTACGTCACCAAGCGCTACGAAATATGCACCTGCCGTTTCGATGGAATCCGCACGAAAAAACACCCAAGCGGCCATGACCGCCGCAAGCGTGAGCGCCACACGCAACATGCGCGGGAGTGCTGCACGCCAGCGCGCCAACACCGGCACGCGCTCCATCGACAACAACGCGCCATGCAGACCGCCCCAAGCGACAAAGGTCCAATTGGCTCCGTGCCAGAGCCCACCGAGGAGCATGGTGAGCATCAGGTTCATGTGCGTGCGCCAGCGCCCGCCACGATTGCCGCCCATGGCGATGTAGAGGTAGTCGCGCAACCAAGTGCTGAGCGTGATGTGCCAACGCCGCCAGAACTCTGTGATGCTGTCGGCCTTGTACGGCGCGGCGAAGTTGAAGGGGAAGCGCAAACCGATCATGAGCCCGAGCCCAATGGCCATGTCGGAGTACCCTGAAAAGTCGTAGTAGATCTGCAAGGTGTAAGCCACCAAACCACACCATGCAGCATCCGCACTTCCGGGCGCGCCGTGATCGAAGGCCGCTGACACTACTGGCGCCAACACATCGGCGATGAGCACTTTTTTCGCAAGCCCCATCATCACGAACATGCTGCCCTGCGCAAACATTGGCAAAGTGCAGCGGTGCGTGCTCATCTGCGTCGCGACATCGCGGTAGCGCACGATGGGGCCCGCGACGAGCTGCGGGAACAGTGAAACGAAACACAAGAAATCACCGAAGTGCCGCGTGGCGCGCAAGTGTCCGCGCCACACGTCGATCGTGTAGCTCATGCTCTGAAAGGTGTAGAACGAAATGCCCACGGGGAGCAAAATGCTCGACCAGCGCACTGGATCTCCCCCGCTCAAGGTCATCAGCGAGTTCCACGACGCAACGCCGAAGTTCGCGTACTTGAACCAAGCCAACAATCCGAGATTCGCGCAAAGCGACAGCACCAGCCAGCCGGTGCCACGCGCTCCACGCTGACGCGCGCGATCAATGAGCTTGCCCGTGCTGAAATCGAACGCCGCTGTGGCGAGCATGAGCAGCGAGTAATCCGGGCGCCACCAACTGTAAAACACGAAACTCGCGGCCGTGAGGAACGGATTGCGGAGCGCGCGCGGCAGGCTGATAGTGCCAAGCAACACGAGGGGCAAGAACCAATAAAGAAAGACGCCGCTGGCAAAAACCATGCTGTATCAAAGGGCCTGTGAAGGCGTAGCAGAGATTACCACCGCAAGAGCATGCTGGTCGGCTTGGTTATCGTGCGCGCATGAAACGCAAGACTCAAAGGAAGGGGCGCAAACCCAAGGCTGTAAAACGCCGCGTCACAGCAGCGTTGCCACTTCCGGACACTGAATGGTTGGAAACCAACGGGCTCGGTGGCTACGCCACGATGCCTGTGCATGGCGCACGCACGCGCCGTTATCACTCGCTGTTGACGGTGGCCGCAACCGAGCCTGTTGGACGCCACAGCTTGCTCAAAGACATCCTGCTCTGGGTGCAGACCCCCGCCGGTACATGGCCCATCAGCAACGCACGCTTTGCAGATGGCACAGAATCGCCAGTGAGCGAAGGCGCGCTGCTTTCGTTCTCTCACGACCCGTGGCCGCGCCGCCAACTGCGCTTGCCTGATGGCACCGAAGTGGAGCTCGAAAATTTCCTTGTCCACGAGCACAACGCCTTCGTTTTGCTGGCACGACGCGTAAAGGGCGAAGGCCCCATCTGGCTGCATGCACGGCCGCTGGTAGCAGGCTCGCAACATCACAAACTCTCGCGCGCTCATGAGCACATCGAAGTCGCGCCGCGCAACACGAACGGTTTCCAAGCCGATTTCAGCAACGGTGCGCCTCCGCTGTGCCTGCTCTCCAACGCACCTTGGTCCGACGAGCCGCGTTGGTGGTTCGACTTTCACCTCGCAGAAGAAGCCGCGCGCGGTTTCGACAGCGTGGAAGACTTGATGCAAGCCGGCGTGTTCACGGCGGACATCAGCAAGACTGAAGCCGCCATCGTTGGCCTCGCCGGAGAAGACTGCCGCGAAGCGCCCACAGATGTCTTGCGTTTTGCAAAACTCTGCCGCAAGGCAGAATCGCGTCGACGCCGCGCTTTCAAGAAGCCCATGGAGCGTGCTGCCGATGCTTTCGTGGTGCAGCGCGGCAACGGGAAGAGCATCATCGCGGGCTACCCGTGGTTTGTGGATTACGGCCGCGACACTTTCATCGCACTGCGCGGCTTGCTGCATGCGACAGGACGCATCGCGGATGCGCAGAGCGTGTTGCTGAATTGGGCGAGCCTTGTGGGCACCGATGGTTCACTGCCGAACAGTTTTCACGAGCAAGGCGGTGCGCCACTCTTGAACAGCGCCGACGCGCCTTTGTGGTTTGCGCTCACGACTGCGGAACACCTGCATCTTGCGCGAAAAACCCTGCGCCCTGTGGATGCCAAGTTCTTGCGCGCTGCCGCACTCGCTGTGCTGCGCTGCATCGTGCGCGGCGAACACCCGCTGCTGAAATTGCAAGACGATGGGCTTGTGGCTCATGGCGGCCCGAACTCGCAAGTGACTTGGATGGACGCGATGGATGCGGGAATGGCCGTCACACCGCGTGTTGGCAAAGCTGTAGAAATCCAAGCGCTGTGGCTCAACGCTCTTGCAGCGTTCAAGAAACAGGATCGCTCTTTCGAGAAGCTCCTTGTGCGCGGCGTGCGCAGCTTCCGCAAGCGCTTCATCGTGCCGAGCAAGACGCACTTGCGCGACGTGGTGGACGCAGATCATGTCGCTGGTCAAGATGATTCCACGTTGCGCCCGAATCAAGTGTTCGCGCTGGGTGGATTGCCACTACGCCTCGTGCCTCGTGCAACAGCCAAGACCATGCTCGAACATGTCGAGATGGCGCTGCTGACGCCACACGGTCTGCGCACTTTGGACCCTGGCGATGCGCGTTACTGCGCGCAGTGTGTTGGCGACAGCCACGCGCGCGACGCGGCCTATCACCAAGGCACAGCGTGGCCATGGTTGGCTGGGCCCTTCGTCGAAGCCTGGGTTGCTGCACGCGGACACAGCGCCAAAGCAAAGCGCGAAGCACGCAAGAAATTTTTGAAACCTCTCATGGAGCACCTTGGCAGTCCTGGCCTCGGGCACATGAGCGAAATCGCTGATGGCGACGAGCCGTACGCACCGCGCGGAACGCCGTTCCAAGCGTGGAGCTTGAGCGAAGCCCTGCGTCTGGATCGCCGCGTTCTCGCCTGACCAATCACGGATGGATTCATCGTCAAGCCGCACCAAAGTGTGTTGCGGGTACCCCATGATCGCGCACTGTGAGTCAGCGATTGCGCGCAGCAGCTCCGTGGGTTCTCTGTGCCGTTGTCCTTGGTGTGCTCAATGCCACTTGGATGGCGCGCAAAGGACGCACTCTTGAAACAACAAATCTGTTCAACGCTCCAAGTGGCGACGCAACGCTGCTGTCGCACGAGATTGATGAAGCGACGTTTGTCCTCGCAGACGATGCCTGCGAAGCAGCGGAGCGGCTTATCACTCGTGCGCGTGCGACGCACGCCGTGCTGGATGTCACTCGGCGGTCACCGCTGGCTCCTGAGCGCAGCTTCACGCTTTACACATTCTCGCGTCCGGGTGCGCGGCCGCGACGCATGACTCCTGCGCAGTGGCAGGCTCTGGAGACAACAAAAACACAGACGCCACTCGATCATGGTTGGGTTTGCCTCGGCTGCGAATGGACCACCGCTGCAGACAAGAGCCGCCCTTGCACCGTGTTCTTGGACAGCAGCCACGCGGACGACAGTGAAGTGCAAGCAGTGTTGGTGGCCGAAGGGAACGACAACCGCATTGCAGTACTGCGTGAGAAGCTGGTTGCCCGCTGCAATTTCGATCCATCCCGCACGGTGGTAGCGCTGCGTTTCCGAATCGATGCGCAAGACAGTGTCCGCCGAGGTTTCCGCGTGGTGCGTCCTGGCACAAGCACTCGAGAACTGCACATTCCAAGGACACCGGAGTCAGGATGGTGGCTGCTCCCCGCGCCGTGAGGATTGGGTTGCGCCACCGATTCGCGTCGTAGATTGGTCCATGGCCGCCCTGCAACAGCCTCACCGCCGCGTTGCCTCTCCACTCGGCTGCGGATATGTTTTCAGCGCATCAGCGGAGCCATTGTCATGTCAGAAGCCACCACACCGGTCCTGCGTTTCACCAAGACTTTCAAGAAGTACACCAGCGAGTACCAAGCACCTGTGGTGGAGCATGTGCGCGCCTGGGCTAAGGCCGACAGCACCATCGTCTTTCATGAAGACAAATCCATCGTGAAGGTGACCGGCACACAAGCACACATTGTCGCGCTGCTGGCAGAGTTGAAATCGCGTTTCAACTACACGCCACCGGAAGACCTCGAAGAGAAGAAGGACGCAGACACCCCTGCGGAGGCCTGATCCGCGCCGCCCAAGCCGCGTTGTAAGCTGCCGATCTTGCGGAGCATCCCATGAGTTCCAAACCCATCATCGATGTGAAGTGCCCTTGCTGCGGGCATATTCTTGAAGTGAGCGTCGAGCGCGAGCGCGTGCTCTCGTACCGCAAAGGTGTGCATCTCAAAGACGACCGCCGTGACGGCGAAGACGAGATGGACGTGGCCATGCGCAACAAGCGTGAGTCTGACCAGCGCATCAAAGACGAGTTCTCTGCGGCGCAAGAAAACTTGCGCACGCAATCGGAGCGCATGGATCAGGCCTTTCGCGAAGCGCAGAAGAAGGCCGAGAAAGACAAGACCAACCCACGCGATCCGTTTGGTGGCGGAAAGATCTGGGATTAGTGCCAGCGTCGTCACCGCATTTGTTGGGGCTGCGCTGCCCCGAGGTCATCGCTCACGCGCAAGCCGCGGGACTGTGCGAGCTTGGTCGCGAACTTCCCGCGATGGCGTGGCGCGCTGCTTTGCTCAGTGGCGTGGAATCCCTGAGTGATTTGCCGGGCATCAACGCACGCAAGAGCGCAGCCGTCGCTCAAGTGTTTGCGCATCGCCCCCCAGAGATCGTCACGGTGCATCCTTCGTGGGACAAGAGTGTGCGCTATGCCCTGCGGCTTGCAGATGGCGCCATCATCGAAGCGGTGCTCATCCCGCACCACGGCCTGTGGTCGGTGTGTCTTTCGTCGCAAGCTGGTTGCGCGCTCGCGTGCCGCTTTTGCGCGACGGGGCGTTTGGGTTTGCAACGCAATCTGGAAATCCACGAAATCGTTGGGCAAGTGACGCAGATTCAGCGACATGCCGGAGTGCGCGTCAGCGACTTGGTGTTCATGGGCATGGGCGAGCCACTGCAAAACGAAGCCGCGGTGTACGGCGCCTGCGCGGTGTTCTCCGAGCCCATGGGTCTGCAAATCAGTCCGAAACGCATGGTGATTAGCACCGCCGGCATCGTCCCCGCCATCGAGCGCTATGCCGCAGCGCAACACAAGATGAAACTGGTGTTCAGTCTTGGTTCTGCGGTGCCTGAAAAGCGCGCGCGGTTGATGCCCATCCAGTCCGTGTGGTCCTTCGAGCGCTTCATCGAGTCCATCCGCACCTACGCAGCAACGCAGCGCGGCAAACACGTGACACTCGAATACATCGCCATCCGCAATTTGACTCTCGGCGATGACGATGTCGAAGCCATCCGCACGCACCTCACGGGTTTCCGTTTCATCTTGAACATCATTCCGCTGAATCCGGTAGATCCCGCGCTGGAAGCCCCTACGCGTGAAGAAGTGCATGCGTGGTCGCAAAAGTTGCGCCCGCTCGGCTTCCCCATCAAAGTGCGGCGCTCTTCGGGGCGCGATCAATTCGCGGCATGTGGCCAACTTGGACGCTCCTTGTTAGCCGACGAACACCTGGCGAGCGTGCCAACACTCGGTCGCTGATGCGCCCGCAGGTGTAGGCTGTGCGGCGTGGCCGATTACCCCGAGCCCTTACCGCGCCAACTGCTGCTCTTTGCTGAAGCGGCCTCCGATTGGCACGCACCGCTGTTGCTGCCAGCGCGCGCGGATTGCGCCGATGACACCAAGGCGGAGCCCACCACCGGCGACGCGCTCAGCGAAGCGCTGCTGTGGGTGAAGCCTTCGCGGCGCGTCGTTGTGCAGTACACCGCCAACCGTCGCGTCATTCTGAGCTCCAGCGAACGCAAAGACGGCGTAGTGGTGCTGCGCGCACATTCTGCGTTCAGATTAGCGCCCGAAGCCATCGCGGAAGCTGCGGTGCGGCTTTACCTCACAGGCACCGCACGCGACGAACAACGCCGCCTCGCTCGCGTCATCACGCGCTGGCATCGTGAGCACGCGCTGCCACCTGCGGGGCCCAGCAATGAAGAAAAGTGCTCGGGGTTGCATCACGATTTGCGCGCCACGCTGCATCGTGTGAACCGACAGCATTTCGCAGACACGCTGGACATCGACATCACGTTTGGAACGCGCATCTCTCGCGGACTCATGGGGCGGCACGAACGGCGCAGCCCACGCTCGCTGATCGTCATCAATCCTGTGCTCGACCATGCCTGGATCACCGCGTGGTACTTAGATTTCCTTGTGTTTCATGAGTGCTTGCACGAAGTTGTGCCGCCGCAGTTGGACGGTTTGCGCGCGGTGCTGCACCCACCAGAGTTTCGCCAACGCGAGCAAGCTCATCCGCACTTTGAGCGTGCGAGAGAGTACGAAGCGTGGATCTTGGGCCCCGGTTGGCGCAAGTTGAGCAGCGCCGTGCGGGCACGAGTGCGGGCGCAAGATTGAAGCGGCCACCAAAAGAAGATGAGCCCATGAAGAACATCTTCATGAGCCCACCAGCCGTTTCCGCGGCGCACAGGACCGGGTTCCCCGCCTAGCCCTACGCCGCCGCGGGCGTTTGTTTGATCGACCCCGCCAAGGGTAGCGAATGTCCATTTTGAATCGGCCCAAGCAGACCGATTCTGAGCATGGAACACACCATTTGCGCCGATCATTCCCGCGAGGCGCACAGATTCTGCGGGTCTGAAACGACGCGCGTGAGGCATCTCCGCCAACTTTGCTTGACTCAGCTCGGCGCAGTTGTTCAATATCTCTGACGCACTCATGACGACACGCAGAGAGTTCCTCGGAGCTGGTTTCGCGGCCCTCGGGCTGGGGCTCGCCGCGCAGACGCGAGGCTTCATGCTTCCGTCACCGCCGCCGCCAAGCTCGTGCGCTCATGATCCGCTGCTGTCACTGCCGCACTTCCCGCCTTCGGTGAGTTACGCGGGCATGCCTTTCGCGCCGTTCTTCACCGGCGACGATTTCGTTGATGCCGCCGCCATTCCGTTTCACTCCTCTTGGAACGGCACCATTCCTGCTAGCGGGCAAGAGATTGATGTGGCGGTGGTGGGCGGCGGGCTCGCCGGACTTACTACGGCGTACCTATTGCGACAACGCCACCCGGTGCTGTTCGACTTGCGCCCGCGCTTCGGAGGCAACTGCCTAGGCGAGCGCTGGATGGGCACGGACTATTCGCTCGGTAGTGCCTATGTGATCACGCCCGATCCCGGCAGCTTCCCGCATCGGCTGTACCGCACGCTCGGACTGCATCTCGTGAAGCGCACCAGCGTGCCGCCAGACCCCATCGAACTCAATGGACAGATTGCGCAAGGGTTTTGGTCGGGGGCGAACCTGACTCCGGCGGAGCAGGCCGCGTTCGCGCAGTACGGCGTTGTCGTCACCGACATGGCAGAGAATCAGTATCCGGAAATCCCGTTGAGCAGCGACCCAGCAGCAGCAGCCGCAGTGCTCGCCTTGGACACCACAGATTTCCAATCAGATCTGGTGCAACGCATGGGCATGCCGCTGCCGCCACTGTTGGCCGCAGCATTGCAGGCGTATTTCTATTCCTCGTTCGGTGCTGGAATTCAAGAGATCAGCGCCGCGGCTGGTTGGAACTTCGTCGCCGCGGAAGAGTACGGACGCTGGGTGTTCCCCGGCGGCAACGCTGCGTTGGCGCGCGGCCTGTGGCAGAAGCTGCGGCATGTCGAGCTCACTTCGCTGCCATCGAACACACCGCCCATGTTGCGCGCGAATTGTCGCGTGGTGGATGTGCGCCGCGACGGGCAGCGCTTCCGCGTTACATGGCTGGATGCTGCTGGCGCGGCACAATCGCTACGCGCTCGCGCCGTGGTGATGGCCGGTTCGAAACATGTGGCGAAACATGTGTTGCACGACATAGCCAATCTGGACGCGCCCAAATACGCCGCCATGTCGCGCGTGAACACTTCGGCCTATCTCGTGGCCAACGTACTGCTCACGGCGCCGGTCGCTCTCGATTTCTACGACATCTTCCTTGTGCACGATTCCGCGTTTCCCATGGACCCTGTGGCAAGCGAGTTGCAGACGCGCCCCGCGGATGTGCTCAGCGGGCACTATGCGCGCCAGCAAAACATCCCGCGCTCGGTGCTCAGCCTCTATTGGCCACTGCCTTGGCCTTCAGCACGGTTCGCAATCATGATGAACGATCCGTACCCCACTTGGGCCACGCGCATCGTGCCGCATGTGATCGACACGCTTGGCATGTTGGGCGTCCCTGTGAGTGCTGTGCGTCAGGTGCGCATGAGCCGTTGGGGCCACGCGATGCCTATTGCTCAGCCCTATTTCATCGCCGACGGTGTGCCGCAAGAGTTACTGCGCCCCTTCCAGCAACGCGTGTTCTTTGTGAATCAAGACAATTGGGCGTTGCCGGCGGTGGAGAACACTTTGGAAGACGCGCGCAGTGTCGCTGCGACGGTGAACACACTGTTGGGCTGAGGCCAAAGGCCCGCTCAGCGGTCGTACGACCAGACGATGGTGTCGCCGGGCTTCAGTTTCCAGTCGGAGGCCACAGTCTGTGGATAGGCGCCATTCAGCGACCACGCCCAATGACCGGCCGTGCGCGGATCGTTGTCTTTGGTGCGCAGCAACATGCGTGTGTAGAACTCGACATCGTCGGCACGCAACCCGCTGCGCCAAGGGGTGCGCAGAAGCTGGCGCGTGGCGTCTTCCACGGTGGCTCCCTCGCTCACGCTCATGATGCGGCGCGGTTGCGACACCAAGCCAAGCCGTTCTGGGTAACGCACTTCCACAGTCACTGTGGTGGCGTCTTGAGTGGCACACGCAAACAGCAGAGCGAGAGCAACAAGGAGCATGGCGTTGCGCATGTCGAGAATCTACACCACGGAACCGCAGAGGCGGATAAACCCTCAGAACCATGGCTCTAAGACGGCAGCGCTGGACGCAATGACGCATTGCGGGCAATCTGGCACACCTCCCGAGGAGCTGCTCATGCGCGTCATTCTTTTGCTCTTGTTGGTTGCAATCACCCCGCAGTTGTGCGCCCAAGCCGCGGCACGCACCGAGCCGCAAGGTGACGGCAATTGGACCAGCCTGTTTGCACCTCCTCCGATGCGCGCCCCAGACCAAGTGCGCAGCATGACGGGTTCGCCGGGTGCGAATTATTGGCAACAACAAGCGGACTGCACCATCCGCGCGACGCTCGACGAGGTGACCGCGCGAGTCAGCGCGCACCTGACCGTGGACTACACCAACAACTCCCCGGAAGCGTTGAGCTATCTGTGGTTTCACCTCGAACAAAATATTTTCCGGCCAGACAGCATTGCGCGCGGAGTGGCAGCCGTTGGCGGCGCAGCGGCTGAACGCATTGAAGCGCAGACCGATGGCGCAGTGGTGGAAGCTGTGTCTTGTCGCGGACGAGATTTGCAATTCACCGTGCACGACACCTTGATGCGCGTCGAGCTTGCCCGTCCTGTGGCGGCTGACGGCGGCACGGTCAGTATCGACATTGCGTGGAG
>SIAO01000021.1 GCA_009691765.1 Planctomycetota bacterium
TGCGGCGCTTCACCACCAGGCGGAACGAGCTCGTAGACCGCACGCTCCATCAAACTCATGATGCGCGCGATGCTCGCTTCCGGATTCGGCCTGCGACGCGCTTGCAAGATTAGACGCCCAATGTCCCTGCCTGTCAGCCGCTCGCGTTGCGGAACACGAATACCGTACTTGGCCAGATTAGCGATGGTGGCGGCGAGTTCCGCAGGATCTTTCTCTGGGTGGATTCTGTAGATCGTCGGCATCCGTCGGTCGTTGAAGAAGTCTCCAACGGCCTGATTCGCGGCCAACGCTGTTTCTTCGATAAGCGCCTGCGAGAAAAATGTTTCGCCACGATAGATGCGTTCCACTTCGTGTTGCTCATTGAACGCAAATTTGCGCTCGCCACTCTGCAAGCGCAGAGAACCGCGCGCATCACGAAGCTGCTGCTGCCGCCGCGTCCACTCTGCGAAACGGCGCAAGGGTGCCGCAACGTGCGCCATAGTGCGAGTGGTTTCGTCGTCCACGCCATCCAAGAGCTTTTGCACGCCGCGGTAGGTGCAGCGCTGCACGCTGCGAATGACGCTCTTGTGAATGCGGGTGCCGCGTCGCGTACCGTCCGCACCGAAGTGCATGAACACGCTGTACGCCAAACGGTCGCGCTGCGGCACGAGTGAGCACAGATGATTCGACAACGCCTCCGGCAACATCGGGATCACTTGATCCGGCAAGTAGACACTCGTGGCGCGTGCGAGAGCCTCGGCATCAAGAAATGTGCCGGGCCTCACATAGTGCGACACATCCGCAATATGCACGCCAACTTCGCAACCGCCTTCAGGGTGATCCTCGATGCTGATGGCGTCGTCGAAGTCCTTCGCGTCTTCGCCATCGATGGTGAAGATGACAGCGCCACGCAAATCGACGCGCTCGGCACAATCCGCTTCGGCTGGGTCGCGCGGCAAGAGCGCGGCTTCGTCACTCACTCCTTGCGGAAAAATCGTGCGGATGCGAAACGTAGCGAGCAATTCGAGTTCTTCACTCTCCTCATCGCGATAGCACTTCGGTCCGGTTTCCATGGGTCCGAAGCTCGTGCCCATGGCCGCGATCAACTCACGCGCATACGCACGTTCGGGCAACGCATCTTCCGTGTCTTCCTCTGCTGACGGCGACACGGGAGCTGGCACTTCAGGTTCGTCTTCGCCACCCAGCGCCTTACGCAGGTCCGCAAAACTCTTGAATCCTTTCCGCTCTTCGACCATGTGCGGATGCTACCTTGCAGCCCCATGCTGTTGCGCGCAACTCTGTTGCTCTTCTGTTGCATTGCGCTGCCTCTCGCCGCGCAAGTACCTGCTGAAACCGCGCCGTCCGCTTCAGCAACGCAAAACTTGCCGGACCCAATCGCTGTGCGCGCCATGTTGCGCGAAGCGCTCGGCAAAGACATTGGAGCTTGCGCCATCGCTGTTCTGCGCCGAGGCAAGAACACCATGGTCGTGGGCACAGGGGCGCTAGCGCCCGATGGTCCTGTTCCCGACGACAACACCATCTTTGAGATTGGCTCCATCACCAAAGTGTTCAGCGCAGCACTTTGGCGCCTCGCTGTGCAGCGCAGCGAATGCAACGAAGCAACAACGCTTGGTGAAGTGTTCGGCACCGAACGCGTGTCAGGCCCCGGCGCTGCACTGCGTCTCGCAGACCTCGCTTGCCACCACTCGGGCCTGCCTCGGATGCCCAGCAACTTCAAACCCGCTCGCCCTACAAACCCCTACGCCGACTACACACTCCCGTTGGCGCTCGAAGAACTCGCGCGTTGGAAGCCTGCAACCACACCGGCGAGCTACGCCTACTCCAATTACGGTTTCGGACTTTTGGGCAGCGCGCTCGCAGAACGCTGCGGCAAGGACTGGACAACTCTTGTGCGCACGCGCATCGCAGAACCGCTGGGCATGAAAGACACCTGTGTGCAGTTGAGTGAAAAACAAGGCGTGCGTTACGCCCAGCCCCGCACTGCCAACAAACCGTTCGTGACTTGGACCTTTGCTTGCATGGCTGGGGCCGGAGCCTTGAAGTCCAGCGGCGCTGACATGCTGCGCTTTCTGCAAGCGCAAGAGAGCTGTGCTGACAGCGAGCTGCTTGCGGCATTTGAGTCAATGCGTTCGGAATCGCAGCCCGCCTCAGGCGGAGTCCGCATTGGTTGGGGTTGGCACCAGCAAGCGTTGAACGCGAGCGGCGCCACGCTGGTGTGGCACAACGGCGGCACAGGAGGGTCACGCAGTTTTTGCGGATTCATCCCCGGAAAAGAAACGGCCGTCGTGGTCTTGGCCAACTGCAGTGCGGCAAGAGTCGACGAAACCGCCATCAAGCTCGCCGAGCAACTGCAGCGTTAATCAACTGTTGCAGCCGCGCTGGTGCAGAGCATAGAGTTTGCCCATGCGCATTCCGACCCTTCTGCTGCTCTGCTCCATGCTGCTGGCTCAATCCAAGAATGAGACCAGCGCCTACACCGGCGGGCTCGAGTTCGTTGAGGGTTGGAAAGCCGGAATGGCGGAGGCGCACTTCACAGGCCGTCCTGCCATGTTGTTCTTCATCAAGCACGGCGACGACAAGTGCAAGACTTGGAGCGACAGCGCATTCAAAGATGACGTTTGCCGCAAGACTCTCGAGAACTTCGTGCTCGTGCTCATCGATGGCGAAACCGAGCCAGAAGCGCGCAAGAAATATCCCTTCAAGAACTATCCATTTGTGAAGTTTGTCGATGCGAACGGGTTACGCCTCTGCGAAATCTGGGAAAGCGCCAACGCCACCACTTTCGAAATGGCGGCTGGGCGCGCGCTCGGCAAACATGGCCAAATTCGTTTCACGCCAACCTATGCACGTGAAGTGATCGCTGCCGACAAACTCGAAACAGCGCTTCCGCTGAAAGAGTTTCGCGAAGTTATTCGTTGCAGCGCCGAGATCGAGAAGATCAACCACGAAGGCAAGTTGCTCGTGCGTGCACGCGCAGCAAGGGTGGAACTTCAGGCCGAAGCGAGGAAGCGCATTGATACTGTCAACAACGAACAGCAAACGAGCGCGGCCAACAAAGTTGTGCTGCTGAATGCTGTAGCGCGCGAGTTCGAAGGCCTGCCGGAAGCGGCGGAAGCCAAAGCGCTCGCGCGCAAGATCACGCCCTAGTGCTCTTGGCGCTGCGCATGACTCCGTAGGCGTAGAGCAACACCAGCGGGATCGCGAGCGCCACGAACAAGCGCCCACCGTCGGTGGTGCCACCGGGCCCAGCAGGGCCGGACGCAATGGAAATCATCGAGAAATTGTGCGCGAGTGCGCCGCCGATCAAGATGCCGCCGGTGGTCACAGCAGCATCGCCGTTGCCTTCACCCGTCAGCACGATTTGCCGCACTGGACAACCTCCCGCGAACGCGCCACACAATCCGAGCAACGCCAGCGCTAGGAAGTTCCACAACCAGTCACCATGCGCGACGGGCTGTCCTTCGAAGGCCCAATTCGCCTTGCCGCTGATGAGTGCCGTGAGCGCGTAGCCCAGCACGAACAGCGCGGCGGCTGCGAGCATTCGCCCACCACCCGTGAAAACTTGGCGCGCCGCCGCTATGGCACAGAAGCCGCTTTGAGAGAGCGCTACGCCGACGCCAACGCCAACGATCAACGCGGTGCTCCATAGCGCGTGAGCCGGACCCGTGGTTTCGCTCATACCGGGGCCCATCAAGAAACCACCGAGCAAGAACAACACCAACAGCACGACATACAGCAACGGTCCCACCAAGCCGAGCAGCGGAGTGACCACTTGAGTCTTGCCGAGGTGATAGCCCCTGCGTTCCAGCATGCGCGCCACGCCAACGCCAGCGATGAAGCCGGGCAAAGCCACCCATGCATTCAAATCTCCGCCGCCGAGGCGTTGCAACATGCGGAAAGGGCAGCCAAGAAAAACCATCGCCGCCACGCCCATGACGATGCCGAGTGCAAAGCGCGTGACCGCAAAACTTCCGGTGCGTGCTTCGAAGCGGCGCGTGACAAGACGCCAGAACAAAGCGCCGAGCACAATCCCCACAAGCTCAGGTCTGAAGATGCGCGGCGCCTTGGGCGGTGCGTTGAATCCGAACGCTCCACTGAGGTCGCGCAAGAAGCATGCGCCACAGACTCCCATGTTGCCGGGGTTTCCTGCCGCCACGAGCCACGCGGCGAGCACGCCCACAGTAAACAGCGCCACGAACGCGGGCCAGAGTCGCAGCACGGACAAGTTGGATCTGAGCATGGGGGGATCCTAAGCGCGCGCATAAACTGCGGGCAGTGGAAGATCACTTTCAACAGCTCTGCGATCCGTTTGTCGTCTGCGCGAGCACGCCCACGGCTGTTGAAGGCCCGCTTCATGGCCTGCGCGTCGCTGTGAAAGACAACATTGATGTGGCGGGGTTGCCCACGGCGGCAGGGAATCCACACTTTGCGGCGCTGCGCGGTCCGGTCACGCAGGACCATGCGTGCGTGGCGACGCTGCGACATGCGGGCGCGCTGATCCTCGGCAAAACCGTGATGGATGAGTTCGCGTATGGCGCAGATGGAGGCAACGCGCACTACGGAACGCCACTCAACCCTCGCGCGCCGGAACACACCTGCGGAGGTTCGTCGTGTGGCAGTGCCTCCGCGGTCGCACAGGGCTTGGCCGACATTGGACTCGGCACTGACACCGGCGGCTCCACTCGCATTCCGCCCGCAGCCACGGGCTTGTTCGGATTGCGCCCAACTCACGGCGCTGTGAGTGCCGTAGGCGTGGTGCCGCTCGCTCCGTCCTTCGACACCGTTGGTTGGATGACTCGAGACAGCGCAACCATGCAGAGTGTCAGTTCAGCGCTACTGCGGCTCGCACCTGTCCGCGATGCGCGCTTGCTGCTGGTTCCAGAAATCTTCGCGGCCTCAGATACCGATCTCGCCGCGGTTGCGCTTGCTGCTGCACACACCTTCGGTGCCTGCAAAGAACAAGCACTTCCTGCAACACTCGCCAAGTGGTTCGAGCTCTATGTTGGCCTGACGCGCCCAGAGATTCGCGCTGCGCATGAGAATCTCGTAGCGAGCGGCCAGCTTCAATTCGGTCGCCAAGTTGGAGCACGGCTCGCGCTGGCTTGCGGCGCCCACGCCAACCCTGTCCTTGAATCGCGACGCGCTGCGGTGCGTTCCGAGCTGCACACGCTGCTGCAAAACTGCGTGCTTGTTTTTCCGACGCTGACCACGCGCACGCCGCGCCGTGATGCAAGCGATGCGCAACGCGACGCGTGCCGCGCACGCATCTTGCCCGTGACCGTCATCGCCGCGCTGCTCGGATGTCCGGAGCTCACGGTGCCCGTGGGTGTTGGCAACGACGGTTTCCCCGTTGCGCTGTCGCTCCTTGGGGCTCCCAACTCTGAAGCCACTCTGCTGCACTACGGCGCCGTGCTCGCAGGGTTACGATGCGACCACCATGAGTGAGTTTCCAAGACTGACGAGCCTTAGCCCCGGCGGGGGATGAGCATCCAAGATCGGCCCCGCCGATCTGGCGCAGGTTCTGCGTCATCTACCGCCTGTGTTGAATCCAGCAGTTGTCGTCGGCATAGAGCACGGCGACGACGCGGCCGTCTATCGCCTGCCTTCGGGCGAGCATCTCGTCGCCACCTTGGATTTTTTCACACCCGTTGTGGACGACGCTTTCGATTTCGGGCGCATCGCCGCCGCGAACTCGCTGAGCGATGTTTACGCCATGGGCGGGACGCCGCTGTTCGCGTTGTCGATTGTGTGTTGGCCTGTGAAGCTCGGCCTCGAACCGCTCGGGCGCGTGCTCGAAGGCGGCGCAGCCGCAGCCACAGAAGCAGGCATTCCGATTCTCGGCGGACACTCGGTTGACGACGGTGTGCCAAAATTCGGTTTGGTGGTGATCGGGCGCGTAGAGCCAAAAAATCTCGCCGCCAACAACGCAGCGAAGCCGGGTGACCTGCTCTACCTCACCAAGCCCATCGGATCCGGCGCCATGACGGGCGCTCTGAAAAAAGATTTGCTCACCGCTGCGCAAGCACGCGCCGTCACTGACGTGATGGCAACACTCAACACCGCGGGCGCGAAAGCCATGAACGCTGCTGAAGTTCGTGCCGCCACGGACATCACTGGCTTCGGCCTCTTGGGCCATCTGCACAAGATGATGCTGGCCAGTGGCTGCGCCGCCGAAGTTGACGTCGCAGCCATTCCGCTGATCGAAGGAGCCGCTGCGCTCTACGCCGCTGGCTCTGTTCCCGGCGGCACCAAACGCAACCTGGCTCACTATGGCGTGCACGCGAGCTTTGCATCGAATCTCGACACTTCAGCCTCACTGCTCGTGGCCGATGCACAAACCAGTGGCGGCATCCTCGCTTGTGTGCCGCCAGCGGGCGCCGCACGCTTCGAAGCCGTGCTGCGCGCTGAAGGTGCGCCCGTCGCCCGCATCGGCCGCGTCATAGCAGGCCCCGCCGGGCACTGCTCGTTCCGCTGATCAGAGCAGCACGACGCGCTTCACTTCGCCTTGGGCCATAGGCTCCCCCACGGCTGCGGCAACTTGATCCAACCCGTGCAGGCGCTTGGTGATTAACGGCGCCACGCGCACCTGCCCACTCTCGAGTGCTGCCAACGCGCGCTGATAAATCAGCGGCCGTCCCTGCGCATCGAGAGGCCCTGACGCCCCATTGGGCAACAACAGCGTCGGCTCCAACCAATGCAAACTGTTCAGCACGGACAACTCGGCGCCGCCGTGACCATGGGCATAGAGCAACACCGTGCCTTGTCGTCGAAGCGCTCCGGCCAATGTCGCAAAGACAGCACCTGAGCCTGACGCTTCAATCACCAATTCGGCTCCGAGACCCGCGGTCGCTGCTCGCACCAGTTCGTCGAAAGGTGCAGCGCTTGCGTCCAGCGATTCAGCGCCGTGCGCCACGGCAAGCTCGCGCTTCAACGCAGAAGGGTCGCTCAGCAACACTCGCCCACGAAACCCAAGCACAGCGCGCAACACTTGCACAAAGAGTTGCCCAGCGGCGCCGCCACCACAAATGGCCACGGTGCGCACAGCATCAATGGCATCCGGCGCTGCCAGTTGGAACCGCGCACTGCGCGTCCGTTGCAGCACATCGCAAGCATGCAACACACACGCCAGAGGTTCCGTGCATGCCGCTTGCTCGGGCGCGAGTGTCGCCGGCAGTGGCAGTGCGTTCATCCACGGCAAGACCATGCGCTCTGCGAAACCACCCTGCACACCGGTGATGCCGTGCTCGCGATAATGCGCGCAATGGTGCGAATGTCCGCTCGCGCAATAAAGACACAGCGCTGCCCGACTCTGCGAATGACAATTGAGTCCTTGATCCAAGGCCACCAACTGACCCACACGCAAACCGGCAATCGACGGCGCTTCCAGCACTTGCGCGATCACTTCGTGACCGAGCACCTGTGGGTGTTGCGCCAGCGGAACTGCACGGCCGTCAGCTCCGATGTTGTAGTTGGCCGCGCCAGAAAAAATGTGCGCGTCCGTTCCACACACACCCACCGCCACAGGACGCAAGAGCAAGTCCAACGGCCCACGCTCGGGCGCGGCCACGCTGCGCACTTCGATGCAACGCGGTGCGCACAGAACCGCTGCGCGCATGAAACTCACCGCTGTTCCTCGAGCGCTTCCAGCTTGCGCAACCAGATGTTTCTGAAAGACACCAGGTCGCCATGATCTTGCAAACGCAACGGCGCAGGGCCATGAGCGCTGTAACTCGGAAGCGTCTTGTGAGCCGTAGCGCCAAGGAACGCACGATCAAGATGCACCACCACACCGTTGTGCAGCACAGTCACACGCGCCGGCGCGGAGAGCTTGCCGTCGACGCTGAACCGCGGCGCGCGGAAGACGATGTCGTAGCTGTTCCACTGCCCTGCCGG
Source organism: Planctomycetota bacterium (assembly GCA_009691765.1). GTDB lineage: Bacteria > Planctomycetota > SXUL01. Next base: position 7,894 of record SIAO01000021.1, read on the forward strand.
AACGCAAGCGTTCACGAGTGGCGGCCACTGCCCGTACAACGCCGCCGCCTGACCGTCGGCATAGGTGATGCTCCCGTGGCTCTCGAGGATTTGCACTTCATAGCGGTCCATCAGGAACAGCCCGCTGTTACTGCGCTGCTGACCGTGATCTTGGTCGTCGACGGAAGCGCACCACTCCAAGTGAATCTGCGCGTCGCTGAAACTCTCCGCGCTGCGCAAATCGCCCTTGCCAGTACACAGGCTGCCAGCGCGCACGGGCCATCGCGCAGGCGCGTCCCCACTGCGCCACGCTGCCGTCGAGATTCCATCGAACAGCACCACCGCGTCTTTGGGCGCAGGCACTTCCACGCAACGCACTCCGTCAACGCGCGCTGGACGCGCGCGGCTGCTGTCATGCACGCGCCACGGCAGCTCTACGCCGCCGAGAGTGCGCAGCAAAGGCGTGTCGTTGTAGCCAGGCGCCGACTCTTGCGCAGCAACCCACGAACAAGCCAGCAGCAGCAGCAAGAAAGCACAGCGCATGCAGAAACCTCCGCGCGGAAGTCTACGGCCCGCCGCCAACGAAGCAGCCCGCAGATGCACTGCATCCACGGGCCGTCATGACGCGACTACGAAAAAATTAGTTGCCGCCGTCGGTGCGAAGCTCGCCCTTCTTCTTGTTGGGAGCGGGCGTGTCTTCCTTCTTCTCGGCGGCCTTGGGTGCCGCAGGTGCCTCGAAGTTGATCTTGCAACCTTCGGGGATCTCGAAGAACACCGCCACGCCCTGCGTGACCATGTTGGGCATGTTGCCGTCTTCATCAGGCTGCATGTCCATGCCCTTCATATCGAAGCTCACGGTGGTGTCGTCCACCTTCTTGCAATTCACCGTCTCAGTGATCTTGCCCGGCAAGCTGATGGTGAGCGTGCGCTTTATGTCTTCCATGCCGCCGCCCATGCCACCTTGGCCGCCCTGACCGCCGCGGCCACCACGGCCGCCTTGACCACCCTGTCCGGCTTGGCCAGCGCGGTTGCGGTTCTCGCGAGGCGCGAGCAGCACGGCCTTGCCGATGCCTGGCTTGTCGGTGCTGACGAACTGCGCCACGAAAGGCGCTGAAGTGTCGGTGCCGCGATTGCGACCCATCATGCCGGCCATGCCGCCGGCGCCACGTTGACGACGACCACCTTGGCCGCCTTGTTCACCACCGGCTGCTGCCGCTGTGCGAGCCGCTTCGGCCTCTGCACGAGTCGCTTCACGCTTGGTGCGATCTGCCGCGAGCACTTGATTGATGTCGGCGAAGGTGCCTTCGAGCTTCACGCCCTTCCAGCCATCTTTCTCGAAAGCCTCAGACTTCGTCACTTCGAAACCACGGCTCTTGAGATCGGCGCTGGCCTTCTCAGGATCGAAGTTCTTCACGAAGCTCGAGAGCTGCTCATCCACTTGGGCCTGATCGGGGCCTTCACGGCCGGCCTCTTCGGCGCGAGCGCGCATCTCTTCCACACGAGTCTTTGCGGACTCGATGGCTTCGAGTTTGTAGGAAAGCTCGATGGACATGGTGCCTGACGCATCTGTCTTCACGGCGGTCTTGGTATCGGCCTTCACGCAAGCTCCTGCGAGCAAGGCGGCGGCCACGAGGGCGACGAGCATTCGAGACATGGACATTCTCCTCTTGGGGACGTTAGACGGTGAAATGGAGCGGCTGGCTCCGTGTTCCTCAGTAACTACAACCGAATCTCAGGAAGATTTCATGCCCTGGGCGCAACAAAGTGCGGATGCATGAGCTGCATCAGGCCGGCCGGGGCATCCACCTGCACCCAATGCCCAGCATCCGCAAGCTCATAGCAGCGCAAGAGTTTGCGCTCCTCGGAAGCCCTTGCTTGTTGCTTCGCGCTTGGGCTGAAATGCTCAGATTTCGCTCCCATAACCAAGTGAATCTTCGGCGCAGTTGCACCAAGGCCCTCCAAAGTGGCCCAGCCATCGAAGTCCCAGTAGCTGTCGAGCAGGTCTTGCAACGCCGCAAGCGGAAAGGGCCAGACGAAGCCAGCACCTTCGCGGACCATGGAAGTCACCAGCCAGCGCGCCACCTGACGCGGCACCCCCGCCGTTTCCAACTGCTCACCCGCCACTCCTCGGCTCGGCGACGAGTGTGGCATCTGACGCAGCGCCGCCAAGACTCGCCCAGCACCAGCCCCCTCCCTCGCCGCGCCACGAGGCGGTCCGAGGCCGGGTGCTGAGTCCATCAACCACACTTGGCGAAGATGAGGTACGAAGGCTGCGACGGCCGCGAGTGCCACTTTGCCTCCAAAGCTATGGCCGATGAGCGCCGCTGGTGCAGCCGCCAAATGATGCGCAAGGGTTTCCAGATCTGTGGCGCAAGCCTCCAGAGAGTCCGGCGGTGGCGCACCCCGCGAAGCGCCGTGATGCCGCAGATCTACAAGCACGAAGCGCCAGTCTGGCGCAGCAGCAGTGAACGCCTGCGCAAAAGACCGCCAATTGCGGCGCGAACCAAAGATGCCATGCAGCACCCACGCCGTGCGCGCGGCCGCAGGGTCCCCCACAACTTCATGGGCTAATAAGAAGCTCACCCGAGACCGTAGCAGCGCCTTCTGGCACAATCCCCGCGCCATGCGCTTGCCGACCGACCTCATTTTCTGGCAGCTCCTCACTCTTGGCGGCGTGGCTCTCGGCGCAGTACTGTTGCTGCGCGCCGCACGTGGGTTCGGCATCGCGCCCCGGAGCTTCTTTCTCCTCGCTGGCGTCGCGCTTGGTGCCTTTCAGGGGCGTGTGCCCTTGGTCGGTGAACCAACGCGCCTCGCAGACACGGGAATCCTCGCAGCATCGCTGGCTCTGTTCGCGGCTGGTGTCGCAGCACCACGATCCAGTGGATGGCCGCGGACTCTGCTGCTCGGCGTGCTCTTGGTCTTCACCTGCGCCGCCCTCGGTTTTGCTGGCGCCCTTGGTGCCGGTGAAGACCGAAGTATAGCCCTGCTCTTCGCGGCGGGTGCAGCGCTTCTCGTAGCCGGTGGCGCGGTCGACATCCGCACGCACAAACAAGACGGCTCGAGCGGGCCTCTCGTCACTGTCGCCGCCCTCATCGCGGCACCGCTTGCGGCAGGCCTCGTCGTGCTGGCCTCGACGCGCTTGATGCTTACCGGCGCTGACGGTTGGCGCGGACTCGGATTCGCTGCCATGAGCCTCGCGGGCGGACTCGTGCTGGGATGTGCGGCCGGTTTCGGTTTCGGCAAGGCGCTACCACGCTTGAGCGGGTCGAATCCAGCACTGCGCCTCCTCGTGTTTCTCGCGTGTGTGTTCCTCGTCTGCGCCGTGTCGATGACCCTGAAGGTGGCGCCCCTCATGGCCGTGGTCGCAGCAGGACTCGCGCTGGGTCGCACACTCGGCGCGAACAGCGAGCCAGTGCGCCACACAGCGCGCAGCCTCGGACGCGGGGCGGAAATGCTGTGTTTGCTGCTCCTTGGCACTTCGATGGGTTGGATTCTGCAAGTGCGCCTGCTCGCAGCGTTGCCATGGGGTCTTGCAGCCGCACTCGGCATCGCTTTGATCGCGCGCCCGGCGTGCGTGTTTCTTGTCACGCGCGGAAATGCGTGGACAGGCTGGATGGCTGCCACATTGCGCGGGCCACGCGGCGGAGCGGTCTTGCTGCTTGCAACGCTCAGCCCGCTGACACCGCTCGCAGCCGCTCCTATCGGCCGCGGGCCTGGCGCCTTGTTCGACATCCTGCTGGTTGCTGCCCTCCTGGACATTGTGTTCCTCGATGCGCTCGACGCTTGGATGCGTCGGCGCAGACCGTTCAGCAATCCTTCAGAAGTCGGCATAGCAATCTTTTGCGATCACCAACTCGTAGGCATGCAACGCAGCGTGCTGGTCGCGGCCGGATCAGAACTAGATGGTCACCGACTCCTCGAAGTCGCCATGCCCGAAGATGTTTCTGTGCTGCTCATCGACCGCGCCGGCGCGGTGTTGCCCGCGCGTGGTTGGTCTGAAGTGCGCGCCGGCGACACGCTGCATCTTTACGGAAGTGCTGCTGCGCTCGAAAGCGTGGCGCACCTTGCAGACCCCACTCAGGGCTGAGTTCGCGTGATTCCTGAACGCGCCGAGCAGAGCAGCAGTTTCTGCACTGCGCGCTGACCGACTCGCTTGGTACCTTCGACGCGATGGACTCGCAGGACGCGCCCCTCTCCCACTTGAACGACGAGCAACGCGCGGCGGTGCTCGCGCTGCATGGTCCCGTTTTGGTGGTGGCCGGCGCTGGCACCGGCAAGACGCGCACCATCACGCATCGCATCGCCATGCTCATCCGCGAAGGCGTTGCGCCCAGCGCCATCCTTGCCGTCACATTCACCAACAAGGCTGCGCGTGAAATGCGCGAGCGTGTTGAACGCCTCGTCGGTCGCGGCGGCGTTCGCGTCGGCACGTTCCACGGATTCTGCGCATCTTTCTTGCGCGAAGAGTTCCCCGTGATCGGGCGCAGTGGCGATTTCAGCATCTATGACGAAGGCGACAGCCTTGCGTTGATGAAGAAGGTGGTGGAAGAGCTGAAGTTGGACCCAGCACAAACCCGCCCCGTGGATTTGCGGCGCGCGGTTGGTCGCTGGAAAGACCGTTTCATGACGCCAGCCGAGGCGGCGCAAGCGAGCACCTTCGGACAGCACGCCATCGAAGCGCGCGCCTACGCGCTCTACGACGCGAATCTCGTGGCTGCGAACGCCTGCGACTTTGACGACTTGATGATTCAAGCGCTGCGCCTGCTGCTGGATCACGAAGTGGTGCGGTTGCGTTGGCAGAAACGCATCAGCCATGTGTTGGTGGACGAGTTCCAAGACACCAATCCCATTCAGTACGCCCTCGTGCGCACGCTGAGTGCTCCCGGCGGCAACTTGTGCGTCACCGGCGATCAAGATCAGTCGATTTACTCGTGGCGTGGTGCCGATCCTGGAAACTTCGACAATTTCCTGAACGACTACCCCAGCGCGCGCATCGTCAAGTTGGAACGCAACTACAGAAGCTCCGCCAACATTCTCGGAGCCGCCAGCCGCCTCATCGCACACAACAAACGGCGCATTGCCAAGACGCTGCGCACGCAAGCTCCCGCTGGAGAAGCGGTGCGTGTCGTCGTGTTCAACGATGATTCGGAAGAAGCTGCGGCTGTTGCCGACGCCGCGCAAACAGCCATCCGTGAAGGCGCGCAGCCCGACGAAATCGCCGTTTTTTATCGCACCAACTCGCTATCGCTGCCGGTGGAGCGTGCGCTGCTGGCCCGTGGCGTGCGTTATCGCGTGGTCGGCGGTTTGGAGTTTTTCGCGCGCGCTGAAGTGAAAGACCTCATTGCGTGGTTGCGCTGGATGTCGAACCGCCAAGACACGGTGTCGTTCGAACGCATCATGAACACTCCACCGCGCGGACTCGGTGATGCCGCTGTGGAGCGCCTCGAAGCCATCGCAGCAGAGCGCGGCGTGAGTTTGCCGGTCTTGTGTGCGGATGCCACAGCGTTTGGCTCCTTGCCCGAGCGCACGCGCAAAGCAGCCTTAGCCTTCTGCAAGCTCATCCATCAATTGGAAACAGAGTTGCAAGCGGGACGCGGCGTACGCGCCTTCGCCGAAGAGCTCCTCGAACTCACGGCCTACAGCGCATGGTGGGCGACCAAAGCCTCCAAAGCCGGTTCGCTCGATCCTTTCGGCAACATCGGGCAGTTCCTCACTCTTGCTGGTGAGTACGACGGCACGCGCGGCGGGCGGCTTGCGGATTTCCTTGCGGAGATCAGCCTGCTCACCGATCTCGATCGCACCGTAGACGACGGACCTGCGGTGAATCTGATGACCCTGCACACTTCGAAGGGCCTCGAGTTCGATCAGGTTTACATCGTCGGAGTGGACCAGTCCATCCTCCCGCACGTGTGGGCCGAACTCGAAGACCGCGACGACGAAGAGGAGCGGCGACTGCTGCATGTGGGCATGACGCGCGCACGCCAGCGCCTCGTGCTGTGCGCGGCGCAATTGCGTTCACGCTTCGGACAAACCACCGTCACCGGCCCATCAGCACTCTTGGATGAACTCGGCCGCGACGGTGTGGAGCGCTTCGGCGACGAATCACCTCGTCGTGATCCGCGTCCTTTCAAGCAACGCTGGCGCGACAACAGCGGCGACGACAACTGGGCCAGCGATGCGTCCCAATGTGACGATGGCGAAGATCATCCGTTGGCCGCGCTGCGCGAAGGCTCACGTGTGTTTCATCAAGACTTTGGCGCGGGGGAAGTGCTCACTGTGCGCGGGCATCAAATGGGCCTCGAACGCAAAGTCGTCGTGCTCTTCGATGGCAACCAGCGCCGAACGCTGATCCTGCGACACTCCGGACTCACGCTGCTCGACACTTAGGCGGCGGCTATAGTGAGCGTCCTCTCCCTCATGCCGTGATCACACTCATCCTCGACAAATCTGGTCAGCGCGAAAGTTTCGTCTTCCACGGAGCGCAAGTTGCAATCGGTCGCGCGGAAGACAACGACCTGCGCATCAATTCGCGCTTCGTCACCGCGCATCACTGCCGCCTCGAACAGCACGAGGTGGACGGCTGGCGCATCGTCGATCTCGATTCTCAAAATGGCACGCTCTTGAATGACCAAGATGTGCAACAAGGCCGTCTGCGCCATGGCGACGAAATCGCCATCGGGCCTGTGAAACTCTGGTTTCAGGCCGCGCCGGAAGAGAACACGGCGGCGCTCGCCGACACGCGCGAACGCACAGCTTCCGACGCAGAGAGTGTGACGGTCAGCGCGCGCACACATGGCAGCGGCGACGTACGCGCGGCAGAAGCCCTGAAAGCCGTGTGCATGGATTTGCGCCGCCTTCACGGCGATGAACGCGGACTTGCTGAACTCGAACATGCACTGCTCGAAGCGAGTGGTCGGGTGTTCCCGCGACCTGCTTTCCAGCAATCCCTCGATGCCGCAAAGCTCATGGCGCTCTCACGCAGCATCGCGACGAGCAGCGATTTCGAACGCACTTTGCAACTCATCATGGATGCAGCCACAGAACTCACGCACTCTGAGCGCGGCTTCCTCGTGCTGCGCGATGCGCAAGGTGCGTGGCGCGTGCGTTGCGCTCGCAACTTCGATCATGAGAGCGTGAAGGCTCCAGAAAACAAGATCTCACGCAATCTCGCAGAGCAAGTAGCGCGCTCCGGCAAGCCTGTCATTGCTGTGAACGCACAGACCGACGAGCGCCTCGTCGGGTTCGAGTCCATCAGCGGTTTGAAACTGCGTTCCGTCATTTGTCTGCCGCTGCTTTTTCGCGACAAGGTCATCGGCACGCTGTATTTGGACAACCGCTTCAAAGAAGGCAACTATGGCGAGCGCGAATTGCGCCTGCTCGAGACTTTTGCGGACCAAGCTGCGGTGGCTCTCGAAAACGCACGCTTGCTCGAAGAGAACATCCAGAAGCAAGCCTGTCTCGAACAACGTCAGCGCGACCTCGACGAATTAGCCGACGTCGTGAATGCTCGCGCGCAAGCGGCTTCAGGAATTGCAAATCCACGCGCCGCGCCCACCTCGCGAGGCGAGCTCACCCATGATTACACGGCGCTCATCGGCGAAAGCCCAGCGCTCCTCGCCATGCTGCGTGTTCTCGACCGCGTGGTGGGAACCGACTTGCCGGTCCTGATCACCGGTGAAAGCGGCACAGGCAAAGAACTCGTGGCTGCTGCGGTGCATCGCAATAGCTCGCGCAAAGACAAGCCGTTCCTGCGCGAGAACTGCGCCGCCATCCCAGAGTCGTTGCTCGAAAGCGAACTGTTCGGGCACAAGCGCGGCTCCTTCACCGGCGCTGTCGCAGACCGACGCGGGCTCTTCGAGGAAGCACACGGCGGCACGATCATGTTGGATGAGATCGGCGAGATGAGCCTTGAGATGCAGGCCAAGCTCCTGCGCGTGCTCGAGAACGGCGAGATCCGTCCCGTCGGCAGCACCGAAGTCCGCCGTGTCGACGTGCGGATCGTCACAGCCAGCAACCGCGATCTGCAGCAGATGGTGCGTGAAGGCAGTTTCCGCGAAGACCTTTATTTCCGCCTGAATGTGGTGAACATCACGCCGCCGCCATTGCGCGACCGCATGGAAGACCTGCCTTTGCTGGTGCAGCACTTCTTGAAACTCACCGCAGCGCGAATGAACGCGGAAATCAAGCGCCTTGACCCTCTCGCCATGCGGCACCTGCGCGCTTGGCACTGGCCTGGCAACGTGCGCGAATTGCAGAACGAGATTCAGCGCGCGGTGGCCCTCTCGGGCGCCGTCATTGGCGCCGACGATCTCTCGCAACATGTGCGCGAATGCAAGCCCGTAGGGGGCACTCACAACACACCAGGCCCCATGAAAGATGCTGTCCGCGTGGCCACCAATCACATGGAACGCGACATCATTCAGCGGGCGCTCGAAGAGGCCGCTTTCTTGAAATCGGAAGCCGCGAGGCGCCTCGGTATCTCGCGACCCACACTGGATCAGAAGATTCGCTTGTTCGGGCTGGGCCTGTTCGTGGACCAAGGCCGTAAACGCCACGGACGTCCGTAAACCGCGCTTGACGCGGGGCGTACGCAATTGGCAATTCGCACAGCCAGCACACAGCGCAGCAACACATGTCCCTTGGAGTCCGAGGCCATCTAGGCGACAATAGCGGCCCGTTGGGAGCGCGCCTTTGTCTGATCTTCGTCCTCACACTATTTGGGTTTTTGATGCCGATGCGTGGCGTTGTTGCCCACTGCATGCGGGCGTGCAAACGATCGGGCGTGACATGAGCTGCGGCGTTCCGATTCAGCATCCGCGCATTTCGCGCCGCCATGCTGAGATCGAATGCACTCCCGAAGGCACATTCCTCACGGATCTCGGAAGCGCCAACGGCACATTGCGCAATGGTTCAACATTGCTGGGTCGTACGCGTCTACTGTCTGGAGACCGCGTGCATGTTGGCCCCGTCGAAATCCGCGTGGGCGAGCACGACGAAGCGTTTCATGTGACGCCTGCGCCCGCTGCAGCACTGTCGCGGGAGAGTGAATCAGCGAACAACAACATCGCGCCGACTCCCGGCAGCAAACGCATTCGCAAGGCCACTCGCAACCGCAGCCTCGTACCAGTGCTTCTCGGTTGCTGCCTGCTCGCAGCAGGTGCTTGGGGACTTTGGGAATCCGGTGTTCTCGCGAATCTGGAACGCACCACCAACAACTCTCGCGACGCTGGTGAAACCGGAGAAGCCTCTCTCGAAGAACTCGTGCCTCCCGATGCTTCGCAATCTGGACGGCAACATTGCGCAGCGGCCTTCATGGAAGCACTTGCAGCGGCGCGCTACGAGGAAGCCGAAAGCCTCGCACTGAGCCCTCAGGCACCAGCAGATCTTGCTACGAAGCTGCGAGCTGCGTTGACGACCTTGGTGCGCGATCTGAAGCAGGATGCCGAGTCCATGGCGCAAAACAGCACCCCTGCGCTTGCTGCGGCTCACCTCCGCAGTGCTTCGGCCACATTGCCGCGCGGCTCGTTCAGCCGTCGCGAGCTCGAAGCGGAAGCACACCGCTACACGCTCCGGTCTGAAGAACTCGCAGAGCAACAGGCTTCAAAGGACGTGGCGCAGACAGAAGCCGCCAAGCCCGAGACAAAGCCGGAAACTGGAGCGCCTCCAGCAATCATCGCAACCGGCGCTGCCACGACCGAAGACGCTGCCGCCGCCGCGAGCGCTTGGCAACAGCGCGACCTTCAATCCGCGCGGCGTCTTGCAGGCACCATCATCGCTGGGCGCTCGACACCTGCCGTTCGTCGAGCTGCAGAGCGCGTCCTTCGCTGCGTGGAAGATCATGAACTCTTGGCCGACGCCCTCTCAGCAGGTCTGTCCAAGGTTCCCGAGCGACGCTGGCCCGGCCAGAGCGGTGCGGCCGCATTGCGCTCCAGCCGCGCAGGTCTTGCAGCGCAAAACGCAGCCGGTGTTTCTGAATTGCCTTGGAAAGTCGTGAGCGCAGATCTCATGGCCGCCGCTGTACAAGCGGCAGGTCTCGATCCCGCTGCGCAAGTTGCAGCAGCGCGTGTCCTGCGAGAGCTCGGTCATGCAGCGGCTGCTGATGAACTGCTTTCCAAAGCGCTGCAACGCGATGCCGCCTTGCGACCCAGAGTCGACCGGACACTTGCCGACGGACTTGATCTGGCCGAAGTGCCAACGGGCGGATTCGTGTGGTTGAGCGGCGCGTGGATCACGGCGAATGATGCGGCTCGACGCACTCGTCGCGAGGACATGGACAAGGACGCAGGCTTGCTTGCCAGCAGCAAAGCCGAAGTGCGCGATCCTGCTTTCGAGCGCTTGCTTGCCCTCGGCAATTTGTCGAAGGCGTCGTTACGCCGTGGATTGCTGCAAGCACGCGCCACTGTGCTGATCGAGCTGCGCAAGGTGAGCGGGTTTGAACAGGTGGAGCGCTTGGCGGCACAGCGCCTCGAACTGGACACGCACCGCGCACACGCGCTGGAACTGATTTTCGACACTACGCGCTATCCCTACCCATACCGGCCACCGGAAGCCGACGCTGCGGCACAATTGAACTACCGCGAGAACCAACCTGAAGTAGCACGCCGCGTGAAGGTTGTGAGCGACATATGGGGCAAGGCTGAAGCGGTGGCCTTGGCGCCGGCGCTACGCAAATTGGTCACTCGCCTCGATGAGTACGGTGCGATGGCGGCGAGAGCTGAGATCGATTTTGAAGATGAGTTCGCGTGGCTCTCCCTGCTGCCGGAAGGTCGCGAGGTCAGCCTCACCACCATCGCTTTGAATCCGAAGGACCGCGAGCGCATCGACAGCGGAACCGAAGCACTGCGACTGAATCAGTCGTCGCCAGGCATCGCAACACCCGGTGAACGCGAGCAGTGCCGCATCACGAACGAGTATCGGCTGATGATGGGCGGCTGGGCGCTGCGGCTTTACGACCGCCTCACTCGCGCCAGTCGCGGCCACTGCGCCGACATGACGCGCCTCGGTTTCTTCGCACACGATTCCCCCGTCCCAGGAAAGAGTTCGCCCATGGACCGCGTGTTGCTCACAGGAATGCAACCTGAAGGCATGAGTGAGAACATCGCTATCAGCGCTGGTGCGGCAGCAGCCCATTCAGCGTGGATTCGCTCGCCGGGGCATCACCGCAACATCCTGATGCCAGCGTGGCGCCTCATGGGGCCTGGCAACAGCGGGTCTCACTGGTGTCAAAACTTCTCGATCCGCGACCGCGCTCCGGCTGAAGAAGCCGGACGCTGAGGACATTCATGCAAGGTCGATTTCTCGTGCGCGATGCGGGGCGCGAGCGCCTCTTTGAAATCTGTGACGACGTCACACTCGTCGGCACCGACACTAGCGCCACACTACGCTTGCGCGACAACGCTTGTGCCGCGCAGCACTGCGAGGTGCGCCGCAGCCAAAACGGTTTCAAACTGGTCGATCTCGAAACGGCTAGCGGCACCAGCGTGAACGGACGCGCTGTGAATCAATGCATGTTGCGAGATGGAGACATTGTCACCGTCGGCGCAGCGCAGTTGGAATTCCGCGGTGACAACCCGAAGCCCGGAGCCGCTGCGCAGCCAGCAGCGCCGCTACGCAGACTTCCCGTCGATGACAGTGGTGAAGTCCGCCGCTTCTACCGGCACGATGCCCCGCGACGCGGGCCTTCCATGCTCCTCGTCGTGGTTTCAGCCATCGTACTGCTCGGCATTGGTGTGCTCATTTTGAAACTCGGGGAAAGCGCATCGCACAAAGACAAGGCGCGGCGCACTTTCGCCGAAGCTGAAAAGCTCATCCGCGAAGGCACCGTGCGCTCCACGCAAGAGGCGCTGAAGCTGCTCTCAAACATCGCACCCGACGACTTCGATGCGCGCACGCTGCGCGAAACACGCGCCAACGCGGAACGCGAACATGCACGCCTCGCGTGGCAAGACATGAACAGCCAAGCGACAGGCGAGCATGCACGCATTGTCGCCGTGTTGAAGAACGGTCCGGAAGACCTCGAGGTGCTCGACCAAGCTGTGGAACGCATGCGCCGCACGTGTGTCGGCACAAAGGCCCTCGCAGATCTTGAGCAACGTCTCGACAAGCTGTTGCTGGCGGGCACAGGATTGCAGCGCACGTGGCAAGCCGTCTTGGATGACAGCAACCGCCTCGTCGATGCCCAGGACCACCGCGCCGCACTTCAAGTCTTGAACAAAGCGGAAGCCAACGCTGATCTTGGGCGCGTCATGGCGCGGCGTATCGCTCAGCGTCGTGAAACCATTTCCGAAGCATGGCAGAAACTGCTGCGCAATCGGAGTGAAGAGGCTGCTCGACTATTGGCCGCAGGTGACCGGCCAGCCGCCGCCCTGCTCTTGCGTGCGATTGCCGATTCTGGGATGGAACCTGAAGCCTCCAAAGCGCGAGCGCAACTCGCGAAGCCACGCTGAACGCAATCACGTCGGCGTGAGTTCGTAGCAAAGCAGTCCGATACCGCCGAAAACTCCGACCGGCAACCACGTGCCGAGCAGTGGATCCAATTCGTCGCGCCGCGCGAGTTCGAAGCAGATGCTCTGCAGTGCGAAGAACGCAACACTCAGCAGGAGTGCAAGCCCCACGGCCATCCACGGACTGCGGCGACGGGCACTCAGCACCAGCGGCAAGCCGAGGAGCAACAGCACCAAGGTTCGCATGGGATAGGCATAGTGGCCGTGGAGTAGGAGGCGCAATGTGTTGTGCGTTGGATAACGCACAAGTTCGGTCTTGAGCTCTGCCGCCGAGAGCATGAACAAGCCCTTGGAACGCATCTCGATGTCCCGTGGTCGAAGTTCCTTGGCGAGCGGAAACTTCACAACACCTTCGACACGGGCACCTGCTGCGGGCACCCAGCCATCGCCACGCCACACGAGTTCATCCACGAAAACAGGCGGCACTTCCGGGCGACCTTCGCGCACAATCGCAACTCTGTGTGCAGACTCCGTGCGCGGGCTGTAGCTGCTCATGGCCAGCACGAAGCCGTCGCCGCCGCGCATCATGGGCAAGCTCGAAAGGGAATCGTCGCGTTGTCCGCGGTGCATGCGCTCGAGACGATGACGCTCTTCGGCTAACCGCGGCAGCACTTCTTCACGCACCACCGAGAAAGCGAGTGCCAAGAGGAATCCGAGCAACAGGATCGGCACCGCCATGCGACGCAAAGAAATGCCAGAAGTAACCACCATCACCAGTTCATTGCGCCGCCCCATCTGCTGCACGGTCCACATCGCGCCCATCAGGAACGCATAGGGCGCCATCTCGCAGAGTAAGAATGGCAAATTGACAGCGTAGTAGCGGCAGAATCCTGCCAGCACGCCGAGTCCTTCGCCTGAGAAGGCCGCCGAGGCCGCGTCAAAATTGCCGATGCGATTGAAAAAATGGAGCAGGAGATAGAGCCCTGTGAAAAACGCCAATGCCACCGCGCTGGCCACAAGGAAAGACATAGCTACGAAGCGATCGAGTTGCTTCATGGGCGTTCCAGCCTGCGCAAAAACAACAGGCTCGCGAGAAGCAGCAGCACGTCGCCAAGGGCATGCACCGCTATCGAAGGGACTGCGCCATGCGTATAGAGCCAACGGCTGAGCATCGCCAACGGGTAGTAGGCGCCTGCGACAAGGAGGAACCCAATCAGGAAGACGATGAGACGATTGGCGTTGCCGCGCAGCAACCCCAGTCCGGCTCCGAAGATGGCGAAGCACAGCGGAGCAAAAGCGAAAGCCATTCTGAAGCCACGTTCGTCACGGGCTTGAAGTGCTGTGCGTTGGGCTTCGGCCGCTGCCTCGCCGCTTGAACGAGAAGCCTCGGCGTCGGCGCGCAACGCCATGGCGACGAGGTTCGCCGCGCTGCGCCCTGCATTCTTGCGTGGCACGGCCTCGCGGTCCGAGAATTCCTCGAGAGGCAGGTCCATTCGCAACTCTGCTGCTGCTGAAGTGCCTTGCTCGCGACTCCAACGACGGACAGCGCTGAGGTTCAGATGCAACACACCAGTGCGCGCATCGAAGTGCGGCAAAGCTCGTGAAGCCACAGTGTGCGCGCGAACGTGCGCCTCACCATCAAACTCCAAAACCTCGATGGAATGCAAAATCAAACGGCCTTGCGCATCAACACCACGGCGCTGCCAATGCGCTTGAAAGTTGCGTTCACGCACCACGGTGTCCGAGAGCAACACGCTCTCCACATTGCGCAGCAGGTCTTGCGCCAATTCAACGCGGCCCATGTGGTGAGCGCGAGGCACTTGCTCGTCCAAGAGACCGGCCAGCAAGCATGATGCAGCCGCGCCAAACAGCACCGCTGGCGCGAGCACATGCCATGGGCGCACGCCGGCCACACGCACGGCGGTGTATTCGCCCTCGCCACGAAAACGCCCATAGGCGAAAAGCGTTGCGGTGAGCACTGCAAGAGGCAACAGCAAATGCAGATTGGCAACGATGTTCAGGCCCGTGTGGCGCAGCAGCACAACAAAGGGCACACCTTCACCGCGGCTGGAGCCCAGCACCAAAGCCAGCGAGATCACAAAAAAAATGCACACCAACACGGCTATGGTGAGCACGGCATTGGCCGCGAGTTCCTTCAGCAGTTGCCTCTGGATCAGTTTCATTGCGGCGCGGACAGTCTATCAGGCTCTCAGCTCAAGCCAGAGGGGCACGTCTGGATGCGAAGTGAGCCGGGTTGATTCTGGGGCTCCAGCAGGTGAAACTGCCTCTCCTGCGAGACGAATGCCGCCATGAGCGAACAAGACTTGGATCCGTTAGATCAAAAAGCAATGGAGTACTGCCTTGGAGTGCTGCGGGACGATCCCGACGCGCATTACAAGGAAGTGCGTCGTGCCGCGCGCGCTGACAAGGGCCTCACGCTCAAACGCCATGTATGGACTCTCGCTCGCCAGCAGCTTGGTCTGAAGGGCGACGAAGAACCCGGTGAGGAAACTGGCGAACGCGACGCGCGGCCTGCGCTGCGTCCCGAAGCGCCAACGCACCAATCCTTGGGCTGGAATGCACGCCCAGCAGCGCCACGCCCGCGTTGGCAAGAATCAGGCCCTGACTCCGCACCACCTTCGCGCGACACTTCGCCCGCAAGTCAGCCACCGCGCAGACGTCCGGCTTGGGCCATGCCTCAAACGCCAACAGGTTCGACTCCCACGGACGACACTTGGCGCGCCCCAGCGAGCCACGCACCAACCAAAGCGCCACGCGAAAAAGAATTGCCAGAAATCCTGAAGCAGGCGCGCAACCCCGTGGAATTCATGGTGGGTTATCTGCAACAAGTCAGCCGCGACGCCAACTTCGCTGAAGTGGAAACCGCCGCCGAAGAATTCGGGTTCACGGTTTATCCGACGACATTCGGCCGCGCCCAAGCCATCGTCGGAATCGTCGAAGCACCCACCAGAGCGGTTCCAGCTGCAGCACCCGCAGCGGCACCAGCACCCGCCGCGACATATGCAAGCGCTGCGCCCGTCACGCAAAGCGTCATTCTCACCCGCCCGAATATCAGCACGCCCACCGGCGCAGGCACTGAAGCAGATCCGCTCGAAGGCCTCATGAATTACTTCGTGGCCTTGGATCGGCGCGCCGCCGGAAGTGTTCAAACCCGCAGACTCATGCAACAGATGTTGCACGCGGTTGATGAAGCCCTGCACGCACCCGTCGAGCTCGAACCAGAAACGACAGCGCCCACGCCGTGAAGCGTGGGCTGCGTGTGTGACTCCGCTATTGCGAAGTTCAGACTCCGGCGATGGAGCTGATCTGGTTGAGCAAACCGCGCAGGCGAGTCACTTCAGCGTCGAGGCTGCTGATGTGATCGATCACGCCCCTGATGTCACCCGACATCGAGGTGGTCGAGCGCGACACGGTCAGCTTCGGTGCTGCCACTTTGCGAGCGACAGATGCTGCTGCCTTGAATGCCCCTGATGCTGCGCCGAGCACAATCTTGCGCGGACGACCTGGGCCGCGACCACTGGCCACCTTGGGCCCAATGCCGAGCTGCTTGCGAGCGAGCCCGAAGATGAGTGGATAAATATTCAGGCCCTTAGCTTTGCCGGCCTTGGTGATCTCAGCGGCGGTAGCAGCAGAGTTCTTTCCAAGAATGGCAGCGACGAAGTTCACGGTCTCTTCACGAGATACAGTTTTCTTTTGCATTGTTGATTTCTCCTTGGGGGACGCCTCCCGGATGGGAGGAATAGTGAGCGGAGAATATCACCGCCCGACCGGGCGCCAAGGGCCTATAAATGAGCAAGCCGCGCTCTATTAGCGCTTAACAAGGACGGCTGGATAAGCAGTCAATGCCAGCACAGAAAGAGCTGCGGATGCCACGGCATCGCGGGTGACGCTGCAATACGCGGAATTGAAACTCGTGCCGGCGCCATTTTGAGTGCATTCGAGCATCCGTTCCAGCGCCGTCAACGAGCCGCTGCGCCCATAGAAAGACAAGGCGAAAGCCTCATTCTGTCCTGGTGGAAGTACTGTAAGCGCCACCTCTCCATGGATGAGTTTCTCACGGTATGCATCAATAGCCGCGAGCGGGTCCGTCGAGGCCGCACGACTTCCTGGTGCATAGAGCATAGGACCCTCCGCTCTGCAAAGGGATAAGAATGCGCGCAACCGCTCAATAGGCCCTTCCAGCCCGGCATGATGCGCGCGCTGGGCTACAAGCAGCGTTTCCAGAGGCCAAATGGAAATGACACTATTTCCAGTCAGGGAATCGCTGTAACCAAACCCGCCGTCATCCTTTTGGCGGGCCAGCAACGCGGACAATCCCTTGCGAATGGGCCCATCAAAGCGGCGCCCGCCAGCCTCCTTGGGGCATTGCAATAGAGCCGTGAGAGCTGGCGCGTGGTTATACATGGCGTCACTCAATGGTGGGCCGAAAAGGCCATCCGCATCCTGTTGGCGCAGCACATACTCGCTCGCCCGCAACAGGGTCTGAGCACAGTCCGGACGCTCGCACACCGTCAGCAAGGCCTGCATGCTCAATCCTGTAATACCTACTGCATAGCGTTGCGCGGATTCGCCACCGCCACAGATGGAGCCGTCGGCGGCTTGGGCATCAAGTATGTGCGCGAGGGCATCGTCGTGCAGGCGCGTGAGTTCCACAGCGCGCTCGCGAGGCCTTGGCGCGATATAGGGATACAGGATGACAAGCAGCGTCAGCAACAGCCCCGTAATCACCACGCCAATCAGCAACCCTGTGCGCCCGGACCTTGGTGGTTCTCGAAATGCACCCGATGGAATCTGCCCGCGCAGCCGGCGCTCGAACGCCCCGCCTGCAGTGCCCTCGTCACCCCAGCGCCGTTGCAGGCTACGCAAGACCGTGAGGTCCTCTCGACAATCGGGGCATGCGGCCACATGAGTGGTCAGTTCCGCAGCGTGCTGCGGGTTTAGACCGCCATGAACAAGGTCCGGCAATTCCGCCGCGCGTGGGCAGAACTCAGAAGGAGATGGCTGTGTCATGAGCACCCATCGAAGCGCGAAGTTGGCGCAACGCATGAAATGCACGCGACTTCACAGTGCCTTCCGGAATGGTCATGACCGCGGCTATCTCGGAATAGGACAGGCCGCCGTAAATGCTGAACACTAGGACTTGCCGGTGGGCATCGCTCAGTGCGGACAGCGCTTCCGTCAACTCCATCCGTTCAGCTTGCGCGAGGCTGGCGCGGAAGTGGCACGAAGTCTCGAGGCCGCCCGGCGCTGACACATGCTTCTCACGGCGTTGGCGGCTACGACAGAAGTCCATCCACGCGTTGCGTGCGATGCGAAAGAAGAAAGCGCGAAAGGGAGCCATGGGTTTGTAGCGCGGCGCTGCTTGCAGCAAACGCAAAAAAGTATCCTGCGCAGCATCTTCCGCTTCGTCATGATGAGCGCCGAGGCGCATGTAGAGGTTCAACAAGGGGCGCTGCAAACGACGCACCAACAAGAAATACGCAGCCTCCGACCCAGCCGCGGCGGCCAGCATCAGCGCTGTTTCGTCGCCTTGCTCTTCAAAGGGCTTGTTTCCTGCTTGGTCTGACATGATGACCAATTCCAGCTTACCGTGACGGGGTCACGCTTCCATACGGCTGAGAAAGGAACTTTGGACAGACGCTGCGGCGGGACGGATAGAAGCCATGGCCCGTGCAGCTTGCGCCCGAGCCTGAGCAACCCATGCCACAGATTGATCCAACTCATGGATATTAGTGAGCACGTTGTAAAGTGCCCCTTCCGCCGCTGCGAGCGCGCAAGCCGCCGCCGTCGCCGCATCACTGGCGGCGTTGCGATTGCCCTTTTGCAGCACCTCACTGGCTATGGCCAACACCGAAGGTATGCGCTCCAAGACGCTCATGGGCACTGCCACGGCCCCACGAGTGGCCACATCCATCGCGGCAGCTCTGGTCGCCGCCTCAACAGGACTGGTCTTGGGCAAGCGCATTGCAGCCATGTAGGCATCGAAGGCCGCGGTGTCTTCATCGATCGCTCGCAGGAATACGCCCTTCAAGCTCTGTGAAGTTTCAGCGATGCGGTTGTTGTCTTGATCGTGCTGCTCATAACCCTTCTTGCCCACCGTGAGGTTCGCCACCATGGAACACAACGCTGCCGCGAGGCTCGCCACGAGAGCCGCCACGCTGCCGCCCCCTGGCGCAGGTGATGCACTGGCGAGTTCATCCGCGAAGGCCTCCAAGGAAAGGCCCGCGAGGGTCTTGGTCTCCGCGCGCAAGCGGTATTCAATAATCGACTGCGTCGGCACGAAGGGTTTCAGTTCGGCGAGGCCCAGACTTTGCACGGCCACTTCGATCAAACGCCCATCACTCTGGCCAGAGCACTGACCTTGGCGTTTCAGATAATGCCTTCCGGCTTGCAGCAATGCCGCCAGTGGCACAAGCCCCACCAATTCCGAGCCAGTCACGCGGGCGCCGAGGGCGCGAGCTTCTTCCTCTGCCGCATCGAACACCGCTTCGACGCCAGTGGTATTGAAGTCGCACACATTCACCGACACTTGTGCACGAGCGTATTCCTCGATGATCCAGCCCACGGCCTTCACGCTCTTCAGCCTCCCCGGCGTGGTCAACGTGCGCCCTTGAGCGTCCTTCAGAAGTTTGCCGTCGGCTCCGCGCTGTGGTGTCCCCTGCTCGCGAATGGCGTTGGCTACATCTGAAGCCAGCTTCTTCGCACGAGTATTCAGATTCACATTGAATGCGATGAGGAACGGGCGCGCGCCGATCACGCTGGCACCACTTTGCGCGTTGAACTGCGCCGGCCCATAATCTGGCTTCCAGGCAGGGTCGGCGAGCTTCGCTGCGAGCCCCTCGTATTCACCAGCGCGGACATCAGCGAGATTGCGACGCTGAGCAGTGGCCGCAGCCGCTTCGTACAGATACACAGATATGCCCAATTCGTTGCCCACGCGCTTGCCGAGGCGTCGCGCGAGTTCCGCACATTCCTCCATACTGACGCCGCTCACAGGAATGAAGGGGCAGACATCGGTGGCGCCAATGCGCGCATGCTCGCCTTTGTGCTGACGCATGTCGATGAGTTGCTGCGCGACGCGGATTCCTTGGAATGCGGCTTCAAGCACGGCCTCAGGAGCCCCGACCAAAGTCATGACCGTGCGGTTGGTGGCAGCGCCCGGATCCACATCCAGCACCCGCGCGCCAGCAACGCTATCCAACGCCTTGGCGATGGCGTCAATAATGCTGCGCTCGCGACCTTCGGAAAAATTGGGCACACACTCAACGATGCGCTCGATGCTCATGCGTAGGTCCTCGGGGGCCGCCACAACGTAGCGCCCGCACAACGCAGGAGCAACGAATGCATCAAGTCGCGCTTGGGCCCTTCAATTTGGCGCGAATGGTGGCAGCGAAGGACTTGGCTACGTCGTCGGCTGCGGGAGTCTGGCGGTCGTCAGCCACGGGTTCGATCAAGTCGTCACCCAATTCTTCGAGGAAGCGGCTGGGTTTCGAGGGGATGACGCGTCCACGTCGAGTGCGCTGCAGAGTGTGCGACAAATAGAGCGTGCGGCGCGCGCGTGTGATGCCCACATAGAAGAGGCGCCGCTCTTCTTCGATAGCGTTACTTGTGTGCCCAGGATTGTCCTCCAAGGCATCTTCCTCTTCCGCCACAGTGCGGCCATGCGGCAGCAGCCCCTCTTCGAGTCCCACGAGGAACACAACCGGATATTCGAGGCCCTTGGCACCGTGCATAGTGAGCAGGGTCACACCGCGCTTCTTGTCGTCCTTGTCATCTTTGCGCTGTTCATCCCCGAGCGCGATCGCATCGAGAAATGCACCAATGTCCGCGGTGCCATGCTCGCGCCCAAGTTGAATCACTTCATCCACCACCTGATCGCGTGTCGCCAGCTCGCGCGCGTCTTCAGTCACCATTTTCAAGTGATGCCGATAGGCGGTCTGATCCACGAGGTATTCGAGCGCGGCCCCAAGACCCGTGAGGCTGCGTGTTTCCAACTCAGCGAGCAATCCAAGAAATGTGCGCCCACCTTCACGCGCCGTTCCTGACAATTCCGCGCCATGTGTACGCAAAGCCGCCAAAAGCCCCGTGCGCTCTGCAGCAGCGTATTCGGCAAGTTTCTCAACACTGCTACGCCCGAAGCCACGCGCTGGCGTATTAATCACGCGCAAAAACGCGGCGTCATCCACAGGATTGCGCAGCAGGCGGAAATGGCACAAAAGATCGCGCACTTCGCGGCGGTCAAAGAACGAACGCGTGCCCACCACGTGATAGGGAATCTGTCGCGTGCGCAACGCCTGCTCAAGCGGGCGACACTGCACGTTGGCGCGAAAGAGCACCGCCAGATCTTCATACTGCTGCCCAGCGCGCACCAAAGCTCCAATGCGGCTGGCAATGAAATCGGTTTCGTCCTTCTCGTCTTCAGCGCGATACAGTTGCGGCTTCTCGCCCTCCCCTGCAGCACTCCACAACTTCTTCCCGCGGCGCTGCGTGTTGTTGGCGATCACAGCATTGGCCGCCTGCAAGATGGCACCAGTGGAACGGTAGTTCTGTTCCAGCGCGATCACTTTCGCTCCGGGAAAATCTTTCTGGAAACTCAGAATGCGACTCGGGTCGGCGCCGCGCCATCCATAGATTGATTGATCATCATCGCCGACCACACACAAATTGCGGCGCGTTCCCGCCATGGCACGCAACATGCGGTACTGACAAGCGTTGGTGTCTTGATACTCATCCACGAGCAGCCACTGCCAACGCTGCTGCAATTCAGCGCGGAGCGCAGCGTCGTTCTCCATGAGATGCAGCGGTTTCAAAATGAGGTCATCGAAATCCACCAACCGACGCCGTTGCAGCAAATCTTCGTAGCGCTCGAACGCGCGCGCCGCGCCTTCTTCCATAGCGTCATTGGATTCTTCCAGCGCCGCATCTGGCCCAATAGCCGCGTTCTTCCACAGCGAGATGCGGAAGCGTGCCCAGCGCGGATTCACCACATCGCGACGCACACCACATTCACGCAGCGCATCCGAGGTCATTTCCGCTTGATCGGCTTCGTCGGCAATTTCCACCGTCGGAGTGCCATTGCGTGAGGCATGCCCCCGCAAGAGTCGCAGTCCGAGGCTGTGAAACGTGCTGATCACCATGCCGCCCAGATCTCGCCCTTTCAACAACTTCTGCACACGCTCTTTCATCTCGCGCGCAGCCTTGTTGGTGAAGGTCACCGCGAGAATCTGCCCAGGAGTGGCGCCACGCTCGAGCAACTCTGCAATACGGCAAATGACCACGCGGGTCTTGCCCGTGCCCGCGCCCGCCAATACCAACAACGGGCCCTCGGTTTGGCGCACTGCGGCGAGCTGCTGCGGATTCAGTCCTTGGTGATGGGCGGGTGGCATGGGTGAGGCTCGGCGTGAGAAGCTATCTTGCACCCGTGAGCCGTCCAACGTCGCAGCAAATTGCACCACCTACCTGCTCTGCAGAGCAACGCCTCAATGTGCGCAGCGACTTCCCTTCGCTGCTTCATGTTGTGGGCATCGCAGGCACTGGCAGCAATTCCGGCAAGACCACATTCGCCGAGGCCTTGATTCTGGCATTGGCGCAGCAAGGCCTGCCCGTGGCCGCATTGAAAGTCACCCGCGCACACGATGGCGAATGCCCCATCGGCGATAGCTCGTGCCTCGTGTGCAGCACAGCAGGCTCGAGTTTCCGCATCGTCAGCGATGCGCGCACGCTCGCGATGCGTGGCAAAGACACGGGGCGTTATGTCGAGGCCGGTGCGACGCAGGTGCGTTGGCTCGTCACCAATCCACAAAGCGTCGCAACTGGAATGCGGGCCGTGCTCGCACATTTCACCAACCCTTGCATTCTGGTTGCCGAGGGCAACTCGTTCTGTGATTTCGTCGCAGTAGACCAACTCTTGATGGTCTGCGGCGCGAACACCCCCAAGCCCTCAACGGCGGTGCTGCTGCCGCGTGTCAGCACCTTTGTCGACGCTGGCGGCACGCTCGCCGACGTGCACGCACCGATGCCAATGCCAGCTCAGGCCGCGTTGCTGACCATGCCCGCTGCGCTTGAAGCGGTGGTCCGCGCCACTCCCACCGAAGTTCTTGCCCGCCTGCGCGGTGAGCTGTAGATTCGCGCCTTGGGCGTCACCATGCCTCGCTTCCGCAACATGATTCATGGATCCATTGTGCTGCTGGCCAGCATGCTGCTCTGCGCCTGCCCTGAAAACGCCGCTCCTGCGACCGCTTTGAAAGCCACGCCGCCGCCAACGGCCGCGGCGATTCTCGCCAAGGCACAACAAGCGCACGGCGGAGCCGCCGCCTTGACGGCCGTCACCAGCCTGCATGTGCGTTCGCTCCTCAGTCGCGGCGTGCATGGCTGGGAATCCGAAGTGCACTTCAGCCTCCCTGGTTGCTTTCTGCAACGCATCGACACAGGCGATGTGGTCATCACGCATGGCTGCGATGGCAATGTTGTGTGGGCGGCCCTCGATGGAACTTTGGTGCCGCTATCCGACGCCGAGCGCGCAACACTCCAAGAGCAGAGCTTGTTGCTGCGTCCAGATTTCCTCGTGCGCTTCGGTGATGCTGCGCACTACACCATCAGCACGAGCGAAGGCCCGCCAGGGTTGTTGCACATCCAATCGCGGCCACGCAAGGGTCCTGGCGGACCATGGCGCATGAGCTTCGATCCGCTCACCGGCCTACTCGCGGCCATCATCTTGCAGCCTGATAGCGCAGGCCGCACCACCGAGTTGCGCTTCAGCGACTACCGCAATGCAGGTCTTGTGAAAACTCCTTGGTTGGCCCGCTGGTTTCATGACGGCGTAGAAACCGCTACGAACTGTGTAACCACGCTCGAGCACTCCATCGCGATCGACGCTGGAATCTACACAGCCCCAGTGCTCGCCCCTCCAGCGATTCATGAAGGCACGTTGAGCGCAGCCCCGACGCTCCGTGTGACGACGCAAGATTGGGCGCAAGGCGCAGCGGCCCTGGATGATTTCTTGCACCGCTCGGGTGTTGAACGCGCAGGCCCTATGGTGGCTGAGTGCATGGAGGGCAAGATCACGAGCATGTCGCTTGGAATCACGGTTCTGCCTGAGCCGTTTTGCGGCCCTCTCGCTGAGGATGCGGTGATGGCTTGCCTGCAACCGCGCTCCCGCCACTTGCGCTTGCTCATGACTGGCAAAGACATGGCAGACATTCTCAGTCGGCCCCATGACTTGCGCGAAGAAGCGTCACGTCGTGGGCTCACGCCTCTGGGCCCGCTGCGCGTGGTTCAATGGGGCACAGACTTCTGGATCCTGCAACTCCCGTTGGAGAACTGAGGCCATGAACACACCCCGCGCCTGCGTGATCGTTGCTCCAGATGAAGAGACCGCGCGCGATGAAGCTCTCGCCAACACCGTCGTCGGCGATCATGTGTTTTTCGCGCTGCCTGACAGCAAAGCTGCGGCACAGTTGGCGGAGACCTTCCGCGACCGCGATGCCTTTGCAGCGAGCGTTGGGCTTGATGTCGGGCCACGGTCACTGATCACCAGTGTCATCCTCGCGCACGGCGGCATCGACTATCTGCTCGTGGTGCTGCGTCCGACCGACCAAGCGATCCACGAATGCGAGCCGGCAGAACTCTTGGATGGCTCCGTCGAGCTGCCGTGGAACCTGTTGCGTGCAGCCTCGCCCTTCCTGCGCGAGCGCAAGGGATGCGCAGAGTTCGTCGTGCAAGGCGCCGGAGCAACTGCAGAGGTCACTGCGGCCGCATTGACCGCCCTTGCCGAAGTCTGGACCAAGGCCACCGGTTTACGCGCTACGTTGCGCCGCTAAATTGCGTCAGCCGAAGCAAGGCACAAGAAACACCACGCCGTAACCCCAAAGCAAGAGAATGGCGAGGACGTCGAGCTGCCAGCCGCAAGCAAGCATGGTGCGCAGAGGAATTCGCCCAGTGCCATAAACGATGGCGTTCGGGGGAGTGCCCGCTGGCAACATGAAGTCGCACGAGCTACCGATCGTGGCTACCAGCAACAATGGAAGCTTGGTCGGCAACACATTCACCAAGAGCGTGATGGTGGCCGTGTTGCTAGCGAGCGCGGAAAGCAACACTGCGGCCGTAGCGGCTACTAGGATCTGCAGCGATGCTGTCGTATCCAACCAACCCGCGAACACCTTTCCCAACACCTCCGTGGCGCCACCAGCTTTCAAACCAGCCGCCATGGAGAAACTGCCACCAAGCAAAAGCAGCGCGCTGAACGGCATGCTGCGGAACAGCTTCCAAGACACGCAGCGCATCAGGATCAGCACAACACCCGCGAGAACCGACACCGTCGCTTCGTAGTGTTTGGACGCCAAAGACCAATCCATGGCGTAATTCAACCATGGCCTCACAGCGTCGCCGCTCACCCATAAAACACACGCGGAACCAAAAACCACGGCCGTGCGCCGTTCACAGACATTCATGGGTCCAAGCAACGCGAGCTGCTGACGCAGAGCTCCTTCGACCGCAGGAGCGTCAATCTTGTCGCGACGCGCAGTGCGCCACAGCACCCACCACACTAGCGGCAAAAAAACCACCAGGAACGGCACCGCGGCGAGCGAGTACTCGAGGAATCCGAGCGGAGTTCCCGTCACGCGCTCGTAATGCCCGGCGAAGATGGAGTTGGTGGCGCTGCCGATTTTGGTGGCGATACCGCCAACATTGCTGCCGTAGGCAACGGCCAAAAGTGCTGCGGCGCCGAAGCGCGGCAATCTGCCATGTGTGCCCGTGGATTCCAACTGATGCACGAGTGCCAGAGCGATCGGCAACATCATCACCGCCGTCGCGGTATTCGAAATCCAGGCAGAGACGAGCGCAGTGGCGACAAGGACGCCCAACAACAAACGGCGCGGCGAAGTGCCGATGCCTGCCATCACACGCAAAGCGATGCGCCTGTGCAACCCTGTGCTTTCCATCGCCACACCGATGCTCATGCCGCCAAGGTAGAGCCATGAGTACGCGTCGAAGAACGGGCTTGCTGCGATGTCGATGTCGGCGACAAAACCCTTGCCGCTCACGCCCATGAGCGGCCAAGCAGCGAGCGGAATGCAAGAAGTGAGCGCGATGGGCAGACACTCGGAGCACCACCACGCAATCATGAGCACGGCCACAGCGCCGCTGGCGGCAGCGCTGCGCACGCTCGCGTCCCCGGGCACTAACAGCACTGGCAGCCACGCCGTGCACAATGCGGCGAGCACCCCGATGGCGAGGCCTCTCCAACCGACTTTCACACGCAAGAGCCTGATTCCATGATGGGCGGCATCATAGGTGATGGCGCTGAGTGCGAATCAAGACTGCGCTT
The DNA here is from genome assembly GCA_009691765.1 of Planctomycetota bacterium. GTDB lineage: Bacteria > Planctomycetota > SXUL01. The sequence continues at coordinate 33,664 of SIAO01000021.1, forward strand.
CTCAGCGCGCGCGCTGCGGCATGGAACGTAGCTACTGCGCAGTTCACTTCGTACGGCTGGAGCGGGCACGAGATTAGTTACGCCCTCGACACCGACGGCACGCGTGCTTGTGGTTACGGGCTTGTCGATGAATTGTCGTTGGCACCGCAACAGCCGCGCATCGCTCTGGATGGCACGCCGCGCTGTGGTCTGGTACCGCCGCATCCTGCATCGATCTGCACAGCTTCTTGCCCAGCAACTACACGAGCTCGGCAGCACGCGACCTTGCCATCGGCGCCGACGGCAGCAGCACCATCTGCGGCTTCGCACTCAACAGCAACCCGGTGCGCCACGAAACCGTGGTTTGGAGATCGAGCCTCGTCCTGTTGACAGGATCCGCGAGCGGCACGATGCCTGGCGTGGCGCTGCCCGGCGGGCGCGTGCTGCCGTTGAATCCGGATGCGTACTTCTTCTTCCTGCTCGAAAATCCCGGCAGTACCGTGGCCCCTTCCTTCGGGACGTTTGACGCTCTCGGCTTTGCATCGGCTGCAGCGGTGTTGCCCTCAGCACCGGAAATCCTGCGTGCGCCGCTTCAATTGCACCACGCTTTCGCCAGCACGAACCCGCTAAACCCCTTCAACTTCGTGCCAAGCAATGCTGCCGCGCTGACCATCATCCTTGATGCGCGATGCTGTGCGCAGAAGGCCATTCCGAGGCTCCTACGCACCATGTGCTTGACTTGCGGCACCCGGCAGTTGATAAGTTGTACCCACCCAGCACCCGCCGAACATCAGGCCTCATCTCAAAAGCCGATTCTTGTCACAACAACCTGTTCGTTTCTTCATTTCCGGGATCGCTGGTGGTGTCGGATCCGCCTTGCTCGAAGTGCTCCTGCACTCCGGCACGCACAGTCTGACGAGCGCCCTCGCGGCCATCGGTCTCGGTGCCATGCTTGGTTTGGCACTGGCGCTGGGCGCCATTTTGGCTGCAAGCCTAAGTCGGCGCATCCCGATCCATGCAGGCACCGCTCTCTGGCGTAGTCCAGGTGTCCTCGTAGGCACCGTTGTCCTCGTAGCCGGCGTTGCCCTGCTGAATCAAGACACATTCTCTGGCGCGTGGGTGCGTGAACGCTCTTGGGCACCGCTTGTGCAGTATCTGGCGCTGCTTCTCGTGCTCCTCTGTGCATGGGGGGCGCTGCACCTGCTTCACACGGCCACGCAAAGCCGTCAGCGAGTGTGCTGGCTGGCCGCAGGCGCCGCAGCAGCCGCAGCGTGCGCGGCGTGGATGGATGCGCGTATTCTGCCGGGGCTTTATCCCAGTATGCATGCTTCGCTGGAACTCGCATGTGCACTGAGTTTGATGGCGATGGTGTGGTTGCTCTGTCCCAACCCGTCTGTGCGCCTCGCGCGCGCACTGGGTGCAGTTGCTCTCGGCGCGGGTCTCGTCGCTGGGACAGCGCTGCATTCCGACATTGTGCTGCGCTCGCACTTCATCGCGGCAGGGCCATTGCAATCGAAGCTCGTAGCAATGTTTGCGCCCGCGGACGCAGATGATGCGTGGATGAAACACCGGTCCAGTGCGGCCTCGTGGATTTCGCAGCGCTCACGACGCGCCACGCCGGATTCGCAAGCCGCCAAAGTGCTCGATGCACTGCTCCCACAACGACGGCGCATGAATCTAGTGATCATCAGCGTGGACACACTGCGTGCCGATCGCCTCGCCGCCTACGGCGCAAAGGCAAGCAGTGCGCCGTTCCTCGACGAACTCGCGGCGCAGTCGTCGGTGTGCGAACGCGCCTACACCAACTACCCGCTTTCGAGCTTCGCCTATTCCTCTATGTTCACGGGGCTGATCCCCTCTTTGAGCCCAGCAGGGATGTTGAGCCGCGGACAAAACGCAAACTGGGGTGGATCGCTGGCGTTGGCGGAACTCCTCACCAAGAACGGATTCGAAACAGCGGCGTTCAGCGCATTCAACGCTGAATGCATTGCTCGCGAGGATGCGTTTGGCCACCTCACGCATGGGTTCAGCATCTTCAACCCAGAACGGCGCATCGTGGCGTGGGACGGAGCAGACCTCGTGGACGCTGCCTGCGCCGCGCTTCCGCGCATCACGCAACAGCGCTTCATGCTGTGGTTGCATCTTCTGGATCCACACGCTCCGTACAAGGTTCGTGATGGCGCGATGGCAGGCACTTCGCCAGAAGCCAACTACGACGCCGAGGTGCGCTATTGCGACGAACAGATTCGGCGCTTCGTGACGCTGCTCCGCGGAATGGGGCGCGGCAACGACACCATCATCGTGGTCATGGGCGATCACGGCGAAGAATTCGGCGAGCATGGTCACCGCTTCCACGGCACAACGCTCTACGAGGAGCAAGTGCGCGTCCCGATGTTCATCTTGGTGCCCGGCCTCGCAGCACGCCGCATCGCGGAACCGGCATCCGTGATGGATCTCATGCCAACGCTGCTGGATCTGCTGGCGCTCCGCGACCCGGAGTCGCGCCATGGCACGACTTTGGTGCCTGCGATGCTCGGCTCGGATGCCGGGCCGCGTAGTGCCTATGCAGAACTGCAAGCAAGCCAGCAGCTCAGCAGCGGTGGTCGCCGCATGATTGTCGAAGGCGACCACAAACTCATCGTGGATACGAATCTCAACGCGATCGAGCTGTACGACCTCGCCAAGGACCCGAAGGAACAAACCAACATCGCCGCGCACCTGCCAGAGCGGCGCGCATGGCTACAGGCGCTCATGAATGCCATTGCGGCGGCCGCCCCTGAAACTGGCGAGTTCATGGAGCTCGAGAAGCTTCTTGCCGACATCGAATCGGCTTCGAGTGAACAGTTAACGACAGCCGCATGGCGTTTGTTCGGTGGGATTCACGACCCGGTGTTTGCGTTGAATCGGCGCTTCGCCGCGGCCCTGCTCGGCCCTATGAAGGAACGTGTGCTTGCGGCCCTCGAGCGCTGCGCGCTGTGTGGAAACCCAAGCGCTTCGATCCCTGCAATGCGGCTT
>SIAO01000022.1 GCA_009691765.1 Planctomycetota bacterium
GCACCACAATGCCAGGCCATGTCCCGCCGAAGGAAGCGTCCATGACATATGTGTGCGAGACACCGGCGTAGTTTCTTGTCAGCGACATCAACCACTGCGTGCCAAGGGTCGCGGTCGCAGCTGCCGTAAGCTGCAAATCTGCGGGGGCAGGCGTGAGGCCCGGAATCTGCTGAGGGGTGTTTTGATGCGTGTTGTTACCAAGGCCGAGTTGGCCGTAGTCGTTGTAGCCCCACGCCATCAGCGTGCCGTCGCTCTTCAACGCGAGGCTGTGGATGAGAACCTGCCGCAACAGCAATAACGCTCGACACAAGCAGCGGCGAAACCTGCATAGGAATGGTCTGCAGAGTATTGGTTCCGTTGCCGATCTGGCCAAACCCGTTGTAGCCCCATGCCATCACTGTGCCGTTGTTTCGGAGCGCAACGACGCTTGACAGTACGCCGGCAGCAATTGGCTGCGGAGCGCTTTGGTTGGTGGTGTTGCCAATACCGAGCTGACCTAGGTCATTCAGACCCCACGCGATCACCGTTCCGTCATTCTTGAGTGCTAGGCTGTGGTAATGACTGTTAGCGGACACTGAAATCACACCAGACATGGCGTTCGCAAAGATTCGTTCAGGCGTGCTCCGGTTGAGCAGATCTCCGAGGCCGTGACCCTTGTTGTTGTACCCGGACGACAGCACCGTTCCGTTCTGCTGGACAATGAGCGTGTGATACCCACCGGCACTGATCACCGACGATGGCGGGCACGCCTGCCCCATTGCAAGCGCAGACAACAGTGCAACCGTGAGCAGCATGAAACCGCTTGGCGACGAGCATGAAGCAACGTGGTTACGCATGGCGAAATCTCCTATGTCCCAGTGCAAGGAATTGCGCGTCTACTGCTGCAAGCCGCAAGAAACTATGACAAGTGAAAACAATCTTGGCCCTGCGTGCGAGCACTGCGCTTGACATGATGCGCACGAAACCGGGAGGATGCGCCCGCGCAATGCCATGATCGGACGGACACTTCAGGGACGCTACAGAATGGTGGCCGAGATCGGCCGCGGCGGCATGGGCGTAGTCTATGCCGCGAAGGACCTACTTCTCGAGCGCGATATCGCGGTCAAGATCGTGCCGCGCACAGCGCTGAACGCGGACTCCGAAGAGCGCATGTTGCGGGAAGCGCGCACCGTCGCGCGAATGGACCACAGCGGCATCGTGCCCGTCCACGATATGGGCAAGGACGACGAAGGCGTGTGGTTCGTGATGCCATTGCTGCCGGGCACCACGCTCCGCGACCATGTGAAAAACGGCGACCTTGCCTTAGGCGACGTGATCGAAGCGGGCATCCAAGTCGCTGAAGCGGTGGCCTACTGCCATGTGCACGGAGTGCTGCATCGCGACCTCAAACCCGGCAATGTCATGATCTCGCGCGAAGAAGGCGGCCGCCTGCGCGCCCGCGTGATGGACTTCGGCCTCGCGCGCAGCCGTGGCGACGCGCACATCACGCGCACGGGTTTCATGATCGGCACCCTCGCCTACCTCTCGCCAGAGCAAGTGCGTGGCGAAGAAGTGGACGCTAGCGCCGACCTTTATTCCATGGGCGTGTTGCTCTACGAAGCGATCCTTGGGCGCCCACCTTTTCGTGGCGACCAAGACGCTGTGCTGCACCGCATCCTTCACGAAACTCCACGCTCGTTCGCGCGCTCCGGCTTGAGCCTCGATCATGAACTCGAGCAACTCATCCTCGCTTGCTTGGCCAAACGCAAGGAAGACCGCCCTGCCAGTGCCGCGCTCATTGCCAGCGGATTGCGCGCCGCGCAACAACGCTTGAGCGGCGACGCGCTGTCGTCCCAAGTCTTGCCGCGCCCGCGCCAACTCGCTACGGAAGCCCACGCATCCGGCGTTTTTGTCGGCCGCGAAAAGGAATACACCATCCTCGCATCAGCTTTTGATGCGGCGTGTAGCGGAAGCGCACAACTTTGCCTGCTCAGCGGCGACCCCGGCACCGGCCGCTCGCGCTTGGTGACAGAGTTCGCCGAGCAAGTGCGTACGCGCAAAGCACTGTTCGCAGAAACTCGTTTCAGCGGCGACGCTGAAGCCGCGTGGGCGCAACTCGTGCGCAACTTCGTGCAAGAACTGCGCGCGCTGCGCCCCGCCGCAGACGCTCAAATCCGCGCCCTCGGCCCCACGCTACGCGCTGCGTTGCCATCGCTCGATTGGTCGGACACCGGTGACGACCAAAACACCAACGGCCCAGCGGGGGCTGGCAACAGTTCGCAAGTGCCACTTGCAGAAGCGCTCGGGCGCTTATTCGCTTTGGCCAACATGCCTTTGGTGCTGCACCTCGATGATTGCCACACCGCACCGCTCGCCACAGATGTTTTCAGCAGCCTGATGCTGCGGCTGACGCACCAAAGCGTGCTACTCATCGCCTCTGTGATCGAATGCGGCCGCGACCCGCGCACGCTCGCCGCGCGCTTGCTCGCAGGCTTCGCGGGCAAAACCAATTTCGTCACGCTGCGCCTCGGGCCGATGGACCGCGGCAGCTATCGCTTGCTCGTCGAGGGCTTTCTCGGCGCCCATGTCGAGAATGCGACCTTCATCGAGCGGCTTTACGTTGTCACCGATGGCAACCCGTTCTTCACTCTGGAGATCTTGCGCACGCAGCTCGAGAACAGCGCCCTCGTGCGCAACGCCGCTGGGCATTTCGTAGCCAGCAGCGAAGTAACGCCCCAAGACTGGCCGCTGAGTGTGCGCCACGTTGTGGAGCAGCGGCTCAGCGACCTTGCGCCTGAAGCCCGCGACCTGCTGCAAGCCGCAGCGGTGCTTGGGCGCGAGTTTCCACTCGACACGCTGATCGCCGTTTTGGGCGCCGAGCCTGCCGATCAAACTCTCGCAACATTGATCGACCGCGGGCTCGTGCAAGAAATCGCTCGCAATGGCGAGGATTGGCTGGTCGTGCCTTCCTCGGTGATGCGCTCCGTGCTCGAAGCGGGCTTGCCGCTACGCCGCCGCCGCCAGATTCATCAACGCGCCGCGGAACAGCTTGATGGTCGCGCTGGCGAACCCACCACGGACACACTTGCTCTCGTCGTGAATCATGCCATCGCAGGCCAAGCCACGGGCGTACTGCTACGCCGCGCCGAGAAATATGCAGAAGCTGAACTGCGCCTCGGGCACGCCGCGAACGCGCGCCGCGCTGCGCAAGCGTTGGTCACCACCAGTGCCCTGCACGGCGACGACACGCGCAAGACTCGCGCACTGTTGCTGCTCGCGCGCTCGGCCCACGCAGATGGCGACGACACAGCGGCATTCGAAGCGGCGCAAGATTGCGTTCGTTTGTTGGGGTCTGGGCCTCCTGAAACACGCGCCGAAGCGGAACTGCTTCGCGCAGAGAGCGCCTTTGTGCTGCGACGCATGGAAGAAGTCGAAGCCTCTGTGGGGCGCGGCCGCGCGGCTCTCGCACAAGCCGATCAAGAAAAAGTGAAGTCCTTGTCAGCGCGCCTCGAACGCCTCGCTTCCAACCTCGGGATCTTGCGTGGCAGCGCTGCAAGCGCGAGCACGAGCAACACGGAAAGCCTCGAAGAAACGCGCCACGGCGGCACGCTGGTCGTCGCGCTGTCCTCACCCGACTTATCGCCAGACCCGGCGCTCGCTCGCACCCGCGACAACTCTGAAGTGTTGTCCCACATCTACGAGACGCTCTTCCTTCCCGGCGATCTTGGCCGCGCGCAGCCCAACCTTGCGCTTGGCTTCGCTGTGTCGGCGGACAACCTTTGCTACGAAATCATGTTGCGCACTGGGGTGCGCTTTCATGATGGCCGCCTAATGGATTCAGCATCTGTCAAAGCCTCACTCGAACGCGCCATCGCGAACTCCGACGGTTGGATTCGCGCAGAACTCGAAGTGATCGGATCAGGCGCCATCGAAGCGCCTTCGCCCGACCTTGTGGTCATCCGACTGAAAGCACCACTGCCGATTCTGCCTGCGTTGCTCGCGGGACCAGATTTGGGCATCGCGCTCCCGAACACTGACGGCAAGGGCTTCACCGGCACTGGCAAGTTCCAATTGCGCTCATGGCAAGAGAACTGCATTTGCCTCACGCATAACGAGAACCACTGGGGTGAACAGAAGCCTCTGTTGGAAGCGCTGGAGTTCCGCACTGGCATGTCCTCAGCGAGCATGGCTCAAGGCCTAAAAGCAGGCGACCTCGACGTCGTGCGAGAGTTGTCCAATGCAGATCTCGCCGGTGTGCTCACGCATCCGCGCCTCGGAGTACGCACGCTCGAAAGCAGCGATCGTTCAACTTGGTTTGTGGCACTGCGCGGCAACAGCGGAGTCTTCGCCAATGGCGAACTGCGCCGCCATTTCTTGAGCGCCACCGATGTCAACGCGCTTCAATCCGGCACGACCAACGGCAAGCTGCTACCAGCCGGTGGCATTATGCCGCCGGGTTTCCTCGGCTACGACCAAAACCGGCGCAGCCTCACCTTAGATCCCGCCACCGTGCGCAGTGTGCTTGTCGATGGCGGATACGCACTGCCCGTGAAGCTGCGCGCGGCAGTGCATCCTTTGTGGCTGGATCAGCATCGCCCCTTGCTCGAAGGCTTACTGGCTCACTGGAAGGCTGCCGGATTCGAAGTGCATGTGGGTACGCGCGACATGGCTGGCTACTTGAAAGCCATGGACTCGCCCACGCACTTTGATCTCGTCTTGCGCCGCTGGGTGGCCGATCACGACGACCCCGACACTTTTGCCGGCAGCTTGTTCAGTTCCGAGCGTGGCCTGTTGCGCGCTTGGTGCAGCAGCAGGGCCCTCGATGCGCTCATCGCCAAAGGCCGCAGTTTGCATGACGCCAGCGAGCGCAGCCGCACCTACGCCAGCTTCGAAGATGCGCTGCGCCGCGAGGCTTTCGTCGCGCCACTGTTTCACGGCAGCACATTGTTGGTGTCGGGCGCCATGGTGCGCGGGTTGCGTTTACGTGGCAGCAATCTCGACTACAGCCGCACATGGAAAGCTGCTGAAGGGTCTTCCTCCACGCTCGTGCGCCGCCGCAGCGCGCGCATCGCAGCGCCACTGCCGCAAAAACTCTCCTCGCTCGACCCCGCTGTGGCGCGCGGCCTCGCAGCGCTCGAAGTGCTGCCCTGCATTTACGACACACTCACGCGCGTGCATTGGGGTGCTGCTGTTGGTCCGCACCTTGCGCGCAGCATCGAACCTCTGCACGGCGGCCAACGCTGGCGCATCACGCTACGCAACGATGTGCGCTTCCATGACGGACGCAGTCTGACAAGTCGCGACGTGCGCGCCAGCTTCGAGAGGTTGCTTGCGGCCTCGAAAGAATCTGGCTGCTTGCTCGATACCGTGCGCGGCGCGCAAGACTGCATGCAAGGAAAGCATCGCACCCTTGCTGGCATGCTGTTGCTGTCCGATCACGAATTCATTTTGGACCTCACTCAACCCGTGCCGCACTTCCCCGTGTTGCTCACACACATTTCCACAGCCATTCTGCCGGAGCACACGCAAACACCAACGCGTTCGTTTCTCCCCGTTGGAACCGGCCCATTCCGAGTGCGCGCTTGGGAAGCAGGGCGCATGTTGGAATTGGCGGCACACACGGGTTGGCGTCGCGACGTTCCCGGCGTGCAAGGCATCGAATTTCGTTTCGGCGTGCGCGCGCAAGATGCCTTGGACGGATTTCGCAGCGGCGCTTGGGCCATGGTTTCAAACCTCGGGCACGCAGAGGCCGAACAACTGCGTACCGACGCCGCGACGGCCGCGAGCTTTCACGAAGTGCCAGGGCTGAACACTGTGTTCTTGCTCGCGAACTCGCGCAGCGGGCCGCTCGCACAACTCGGCGCACGCCGCGCCTTGTTGCGCATGGTGTCGGTGCCGGGAGTGATCGCGCAAATTGTCCCTCGCCGTGCCGTACGCGCGTTCGGGATCATTCCTCCAGGCATGTCGGGCGCGACGCCGCAACATGTGGCTCCACCCATGGAGGCCGCAGAAGTCCCAGAAGTTCTGTTGCAACAAGAACTGTCTGCCCTCGTGGCGCCGCTTCCCGATGGGCAATTGAAATCGGTCGCTGGGACATTGTTCGGCGCACTGCGTGCGCAAGGTGTGCGCGTGCGTTTGGTGGAACCAACCGCGAGTGAGTTTTTCCGCCTGCTGCACGAAGGCAGTGCCGACCTCGTGCTTGGTCGTTGGCTGGCGGAGTACCCAGATCCAGAGAGTTTCGCGCACGGCTTGTTCTTGCCGAGCACTGGATTGCTTGCGCCGTTCGTGCAGAACGCCGAGTTGGAACGCATTCTCGCCGCCGCACGCAGCGAGCCCGATGCGCTCACGCGGCAAGAGCTTTACGAAGAGTTCGAAGCTCTCCTCGAGCGTGAAGCCATTGTGCTGCCGCTCTATCACCGCCCGGTTTGGCGTTGCCTGCGGCCGGGGCTTGGCCACGTCGATCTTGCGCTGATTCCGCCGTACATCCCTTGGGAACGACTGGGCTAATTCAGTTTGCGCGAAAGATGCGCGCGGCGCTGCCGCCGGGGGCCACACTCAAGTGCACCCGGCGAGTGCAACGTGGGCAGCAACCGCGGTACTCCTGCTGCTCGGGCGTGCGCCAAAGCCGCGCATAGATTCCGCAGCATTCAAAGAGCACACCAATCCACTGGCGTGGTGGCTCAAATTGTGGCGTGGGATCCGGCATGTCGCATTCATCGGGCGGTGGCTCGATTCGCCTGAAATGGTGTGCGCCGGAAGTTGTGATGCGTGCTCGAACTGCTGCATTCCACGACGGCGCGCCGCTGAGCGTTGCCAGATGCGGCAGTGTTGTAAATCGCGACACTCCGGGCGCGTGAGTGTTCCGAGCCGCAGCACCACGAAGTCTGCACAGACACGCAAGAAGACACCTTGCTGTCGCAATTCCCGACAGTGCAGAGAAAAAAATGCTCCGGCACGGTGATTGCTTCCTACGCGAGCATGGACATGCCCTCTTTTACAAATCGCATCGCCGGCCGCATCGCATTGCGCGGCGCTATGCCCAAGATGCTGCTCGGTTTTGGCGCCATGGCGCTGCTCTTGGTTCTGGTCACCTTTGCCATGCGCAGCCTGAATGGCTCCGGCGAAGCCAATCAGACCGCCAAGAGCACCGCGGCGACCGATGCCAACGCAACGACCAGCCCAGCGAACGGCGTCAGTAGCGGAACCACCAATCCTGCAACGAGCCCGACGACGATCACCGGATCCGCACGCCCGTTCCCCAAGGCTGCAAGCAAAACCAACAGCTCCGAAGCGAGCACTTCGCCCCTTGGCGCATTGCTCATTGGCATTGCGTTGCTCGGTGCGCTGGTGGCTGTGTTGTTCATCGCCGCGAAGTTCATGCGCAAAGCGCGCATGTTGCCTTCCAGCCGCAAGCAACAGTTGAAATTGCAAGATGTGCTTTCGCTCGGGCCCAAGAAGGCGCTGTATGTCGTGGGCTTTGAAGGCCGCACATTGCTCATCTCTGCTGCTGGCGAAGGCGTGAGCCTCATCGCGGATTACAGCGCCGAAGAACTGGGCGTTGAAAGCGTGACAGCGCCCGCCATCAGCACGCCCACTGTCGCGATCAACACGGCGGCAGAAGACGAGCCCGAAAGCAGCCAGGCCACCAACGCCTCAGTCATCACCACGAACGCACCGAGTGTCGCTACGAAGCGCAGCACAGCACCAGCTCGCGCCATCTCGACCGCCGCCGCAACGCGCCCTGAACGCGTGCCACCTGCATTCCGTCACTTACTCGAACGCGCGCAAAGCGTGGAAATGGAGGCCTGATCATGCTGCACCGCACTCTCGCATTGCTGCTGCTCAGTGTCAGTTGTGTTGTCGCGCAAGAAGCAACCACGTCAGCGCTACCAAGCCCAGCACCAGCAACGACCAGCGTTCTCCCCGGAGCACCCAACACTTCACCACTCAGCGCCATGATGGAAGCGGCTGATTCCCTCAACACCGGCGGCGACGTCCTCGACGACCTCTCTCCACCCGTGCAAATCGCGTTGGTCTTGACGCTGCTGGCCATGGCGCCCGCATTGCTGATGACTGTCACTTGTTTCACGCGCATCATCATCGTGCTGTCGTTTGTGCGACGCGCGCTGAGCGTGCCAGAACTTCCGCCGAATCAAGTATTGCTCGGACTCTCGTTCTTCTTGACGCTCGTGATCATGAACCCGGTGATGCAAGCCGTGAACGACAAGGCTCTGCAGCCCTACCTCGCGAAGGAAATGAAACTCTCCGCCGCCGCTGACATTGCGGGCGGTGAGTTGGCGCAATTCTTGTCTGCGCAAACACGCGACGAAGACTTGCTGATGATGGTGGAGCTCACGCAGACACCCACGCCGGAAACCGCGAACGATTTGCCGCTGCGCGTCTTGATCCCTGCCTACGCGTTGTCCGAACTGCGCACGGCATTCCAAATGGGCTTCCTCGTGTATCTGCCCTTCCTCATCGTGGATCTCGTGGTGTCCAGCGTGCTGCTCAGCATGGGCATGTTCATGCTGCCGCCCGTAATTATCTCAACCCCCTTCAAGATCTTGCTGTTCGTTCTGGTGGACGGATGGGACCTCGTGGTGCGCTCGCTCTTCATGAGCTTCCAGAGCTGAAAGACAAGAACGATGACACCTGAATCTGTTGTAGGCATTGCGCGCGAAACACTGTGGACAGCCATGCTGCTCGCAGCGCCGGTGCTAATCGTGGGGCTCGTCGTGGGCCTCATCGTCGCCATCGTGCAAGCCGTCACTTCTGTGCAAGAGCAAACGCTCTCACAGATCCCCAAGATGCTCGCCGTTGCGCTCACACTTGTGCTGCTGATGCCTTGGATGATCGAAACCATTCTTGGTTTCACGCGCTCGACTTTCGCCCAGATGGGCAACCTGTAAAGCAACGCATGGAAATGCTGAGCAACGAAGCCGATCTGGAACGCCTGCTTGCAGGCCCGCTGCTGCATGTGCTGCGGGCGTTGGCGGTTTTCTGGGTGCTGCCGGTGTTTGGCCAAGGTGCCGGTGCGCGCTTCATCAAACTCGGACTCGCGGCTGTGCTCGGATTCTCTGCCGCCGCCGCACGCGCCGATATCGCTGCGCCCGCGCTGCCGCAAGATGTTTTCAGCGCAACCTTGTTGGTGGCTCGAGAAGTGCTTTACGGTTTGCTGCTCGGATTCAGCATGGGCATGGTGTTCGAAGCCGTGCGCCTCGCCGGTGGCCTCGTCGCCAGCGAAATGGGCTTGAACATGGCGTCGCAGTTAGATCCGCTAACGCGCGCACAACAATCGCCCGTGGCGAACTTGTGGCAATCCATGGCCTTCGTGCTCTTTTTCTCCGCCGGAGGTCACAAGCTGGTCCTCGCTGCGCTGCTGCACTCGTACGAACACGTTCCGCCAGGCAGTTTTGTCTTCACGCAAAGCCTCGCCGAAGGGCTCATGGCTTTCAGTAGCGACATGATTGCCGCTGCGTTTCGCATGGCAGGCCCCGCGCTCTTGATTCTGATGATCACCACCGCGTGCATTGCGCTTCTGGCCAAAGTGGCGCCAGCGTTGCACATGCTCGAAGCGAGTTACCCCATCCGTCTGCTCGCGGGCTTCGCACTCATGTTCATGTTTCTGCCTGACTTTGCCGCCAGCTTCGGAGTGTTCCTCGACCATGCGGGCGAACACTTGATGACTCTAGCCGGAGGCGCCGTCTGATGAGCGATATCTCCGCCGAAAAGTCAGAAGAAGCCACATTCAAACGGCTGGAAGAAGCCGCGGATAAGGGACAGATCGCCTACTCCAAAGAACTCGGCGGCGCACTCTTGCTGCTGTTGGTCTTGGGCTCACTCAAACTCGGCGGCGAAAATGCTGCCACACAACTCAGCGCCTTGTTCGAGCGCACATTTTCGTTGCAAGCCTTCCGCTCAGTGAATCCGACCAACATCGGATTCGTACTCGCCGACAGTTTTGGAACCGGGATCACAGTCTTGCTGCCCGTGTTGCTCACTGTGGTCGCCGCATCTCTCGTGGCCGCGCACATGCAAGTGGGCTTCTCCATGAACATGGAGCGCATCACACCAGACTTCAACAAGATCAACCCCATCGCAGGGTTCAGCCGTCTGTTCTCGATGCGCAGCGTGGTTTCGGTTGCGCTTTCGGTATTGAAGTGCGCAGCCTTGGTCGCGGTGTGCTGGTCGGCGCTCGACACCTTGTTGGTCGATGCTCAATTTGCAACCGAAGCGGGCATTGGCGCGCAAGCATCCTTCGTGGCCGAAACCACACTTGATCTCGGCCTGCGCACTGCAGCCTTCTTGCTCGCACTCGCCCTCTTCGATGTGTTCTGGCAGCGCTTCCGCCACGCGAAAGACCTCATGATGACCAAAGAGGAAGTCAAAGAGGAACGCAAGCAGATGGAAGGCGATCCCAAGATCAAAGCGCGCATTCGCCAAATCCAGCGCCAAATGGCGCGCAGCCGCATGTTGACGGATGTGAAGACAGCCACCGTCGTCGTGCGTAATCCGACGCACTATGCCGTGGCGCTGCGCTACGAGAACGGCAAAGACAATGCGCCACGCGTCGTGGCCAAAGGCATGGACTTCATGGCCTTGAAGATCATCGACATCGCCACCAAGGCCGGTGTGCCGGTGAAGAGCGAGCCGCCTTTGGCGCGCCAGCTTTACCGCAGCGTGAAAGTCGGCCGCACCATCCCTGAAGAACTCTTCCGCGCCGTGGCGAAAGTCTTGGCGTGGGTTTATCGCAAGCGCGGGGCTCGCCGCTCCGCTGCTGGAGTCGCATCATGAGCACAACTCCCCCCCTGATGGGTCCGCTGCCGATCACGCGCCACGCAGACAAACTGCTGGCCTTCGGCATGATCGTCTTGTTGTTTGTGTTGTTGGTGCCGCTGCCCCAGTTCTTGCTGGACGTCGCCATCACTTTCAACCTCGCAGCATCACTCATGGTGCTGCTGATGACACTGACGCTGAAGCAACCGCTCGAGTTCAGCACTTTCCCATCGTTGTTGCTGTTTTTGACGCTGTTTCGTTTGTCGCTCAATGTGGCCAGCACGCGCCTCATTTTGATGCAAGGCAAAGCCGGCGATGTCATTCAGGCCTTCGGCGATTTCGTCGTCGGCGGCAATCTCCTCATTGGTGTCGTGATCTTCGCGATCTTGATGGTGGTGCAATTCGTGGTCATCACGAAGGGTAGTAACCGCATTAGCGAAGTGGCCGCGCGCTTCACCTTGGACGCGATGCCAGGCAAGCAGATGGCCATCGATGCCGATCTGAATGCCGGTTTGATCGACGAAACCCAAGCACGCACGCGCCGCGAAGCGGTGAGCGCCGAAGCAGAGTTCTATGGCGCCATGGATGGTGCCGGAAAATTCGTACGCGGCGATGCCGTGGCCGGACTCATCATCATCGCCGTCAACATTCTCGGTGGTATCGGCATCGGCATTTCCAAAGACATGGGCGTGATGGACGCACTGCACAAGTACGCCATCCTCACCATCGGTGACGGGCTCGTCACGCAAATCCCTGCGCTCATTATTTCCATCGCTTCTGGTTTGTTGGTGACCAAGGCGCGCACCAAAGAAAAGCTCTCCGTAGAAATGGTGGATCAGTTCCTCGTGCACCCGGCAGCGATGCGCCTCACCGCCACTTTGATACTGCTCGTCGGCCTCGTTCCAGGCATCCCGCTGATCCCCTTCATCATGCTCGCCGGCGCGCTGTTCGTGGTGGCGTCGTATTCCGACAAGGCCATGAAAGCCGCCGCTGCGCCCAAACCTGCGCCAGAGAAGGCCGAGCCAGAAAACGCTGCGGAACTCACGCCAGAAGCGTTGCAAGACTTGCTCAAAGTCGATCGCATGGGCATCGAGATTGGCTATCGCTTGATTCCGCTGGTGAATGAACAGCGTCGCGGCAATCTGCTCGACCACATTGCGATGGTGCGCAAACAATTCGCGCAACAGCACGGGTTCGTCGTGCCGCCAATCCGCATGCGCGACAACTTGACGCTCGAACCCAATCGCTACCGCGTGCTCGTCGGTGGCCAAGAAGTGGGCCGTGGCGAGCTGTATCCCGAACATGTGCTGGCCATGAACCCCGGGCATGTGCGCGAGAAGTTGCAAGGCATCATCACCAAAGACCCAACCTTCGGATTGCCAGCCACGTGGATTCCCGTTTCACGCAAGAGCGACGCCGAGATGCTGGGCTACACCGTGGTGGACCCAGAATCGGTACTGGTCACGCACCTCACCGAAATCATCAAAGACCACGCGCACGAAATCCTCTCGCGCGAAGATGTGCAGGCTGCGGTGGATCGCGTCAAAGAATCGAATCCAACCGTCGTGGCCGAACTGGTGCCCGACATCATGAATGTCGGACAGATCCAGCGCGTGCTCGCCGGCCTCTTGAAAGAGCGCGTGCCCATCCGTCAACTTCCGCAGGTGCTCGAAGTGCTCGCCGATCATGGCCGCACAGTGAAGGACCCGGATCAACTCACCGAACTCGTGCGCGCCCGCATCGCTCGCACGCTGTGCGAGATCTACGGCCGCACCAACGGGCGCATCGAAGCCATCACCATTGCGCCGCAGACGGAACAGATGTTGATGGAAGCGTTCGGTGGCGACGCCTCCGGACTCGGCGCTGTTGGGCTTCAACAACTACAAGACGGCGTCATCGCTCGCTATAGCGAGGCCCAAGCGCAAGGCCGCGATCCGGTGCTGGTGGTGCGCGCGCCGCTCCGCCGTCATCTCGCCGGCATCTTCGTGCACCTCAAACCTCCCATCCCGGTGCTGTCTTATGGCGAAGTCGTTTCTGCGCCCGGCGTGGACGCCGTCGGAGTGGTGCAAATCCAAGCTCAAGAGCCGGTTACAGCCGCCAACCCCACCCGTCAAACCGTGCCGGTTCGCCGCGCCATCCCTATCCCTGCCTGAAATGACCTCATGCCGCACACCTTTTCTGTCCGATGGAGTAGCAGAGCGCGAAGGCCCACAAGCCAACGCGTGGCCGTCCAATGACTGACACCGTCCACAAACATGACTCCGCAGCTCCGGTGAGTGCCGCCATTGGCAAGCTCTGCTCGCTTTGGTGCGGAACTTTGGCGCTGACAATCGTGTTCTTGCTGGGTGTGTGCACCGGCGTTGAAGCGCCGACAGCGCTGCTTCGCGGTGGCATTGCATGCGTTGCGGGCCTCGTGCTCGGACGCTGGATTGGGAGTTTCATCGGGCGCCATCTCGCACCAGTGCTCGTGCGCGAATCCACGCCGAGAGCTAATCGATGAACGCCAAAGCTCTCGAAGCCTACGGCGCCACCGTCGCGCTCACTCGCGAACAGCGCGATGCGCTGATCACAGACTTTTTGCCGCTGGTGCACCATGTGCTCGGCCGCTTGCCGTTGCGCCTTCCAACAACTCTAGACCGCGACGACCTCTTCGATGTTGGCGTGCTCGGACTCATGAACGCTGCCGCCAGTTACAGCCCTACACGCGGTGCTTCATTCAAGACTCATGCCTTCGTGAATATCCGTGGGGCCATTCTCGACGAATTGCGCAAACATGATGTGGTGCCGCGCAGCCGTCGCGACCGAGTGAAACAGCTTGACCGCGCCGAACGCGCTGTTGAAGAACGCCTTGGCCGTCGCGCGACTCCTGAAGAGCTCGCGCAAGAAACCGGACTGAGCATCGAACAAGTTGATGAATCTTTGGTGAACGCGCATGGCATGGCCATGCTCTCGCTCGAAGACAGCTCCTCGTCTGGCGGTGGCGACGACAGTTCGACGCGCCTCATGGATTGCGTCAGCCTGCCTTCGTCTCCCGACCCTGCGAACGAAGCTGCACAGAACGAACTGAAACTGCAACTCGCTGCGGCAATCACTCAACTTCCAGAACGCGAACGCCGCGTCATCGTGCTCTACTACGCCGAAGAACTGCGTTTGAAAGAGATCGGCGCGGTGCTCGGCATCACCGAATCGCGCGTGAGTCAGATTCACTCGCGTGCGCTCGCCTTGTTGAACAGCAGACTGTCCGACAAGCCCGCGAGCGTCGCGAGCATCACGAAACCGGCGGCGCGCAACGCAACTCCGCGCAGCGCTCCTCCACGCAAGAACGCACAAGAGTTGTGCGCCGAGGCCTGACCTATGGCGCGCAATATCGTGAAAGCCTCTGCCGTGCGCCTGGCAAGTGCTGTGCCTGCATTCACCAACGCTGGCGCAGCCACTCTTGATAGCTGCGCTTCTTCAAGTTCAAGCCCCGCTGTGCGCTTCGTGCGCAACGGCGACCTCGTCGAAGGCGTCGAGATCACTTGTGCCTGTGGGCGCGTCACGCGCTTGGAGTGCCTCTACGGCGGCAACGAAGTCGCGGAAGAACCCTTGCCATGAAAACACTCATTCACTGCTCACTTACGGTTTCGATGTTGGCGTTCGTGGCTTGCAGCAGCACGCCCGAAGTGGACGCACTGCCTCTGGGCGTCACCCTCGGTGACGTGCACGGTACGGACTACTTGAAAGACGGCCCCACCGTCGGCCTCGCCGACACTGCCCGTAGCTCGCAACCCACGACGTTGCAACTCTTGGACGAGAAAGCCCGCGAGAACGGCACACTGAAAACGCGGCTTGCTGACATGGAAAAGAGCCTGGCGGAATCTGAGGCGCGCGCAACAGCCGCTGACGCACTCTCGAAACTCAACGACGCGGAGCTGATGCAATTGCGCGCTCTGCTCGAACGCTCAGTCACCGAACAGAAAGCGCTCACAGAAGAAGTGGTGAAGGCGCGCATCGCCCGCTTGAAACTGGAACAAGACATGCTGCGTCTGAAGTTGGCGGAACTGGCACGCGGAGGCGACTCCAAGTGATGCGTCTGTCAGTGCTGCTCCTATTGGCACTCGGCGCCGCAGGTTGCGTTGCACTTGGCGGTGACGAACCCACGCCCGACGCTGAACGCATTCCGGCGGCTTGGCGCAGCCCGACCATCGATGGGCACAAGATCCGCCGCGTCGTGGTGGTGCCGTTCCAAGATCTCTCAGGCCACCCAATAGAAGCGCGCGCCATCATGCAAGGCGTGGTGGACGAGATTCAACGCCGGCAGCCCTTCGAGATTTTTCACGCCGACTCCAAGACCCTCAGCAACGAAGAAGAAGATCGCTATTTGCATTCCGGCACTATCGACAAGGAAGCACTCGTGCGCGTGTCGCAAGAGCATCATGCCGACGCCGTCCTCTATGGCGTCGTGACGCGCTACCGCGCCTACGAACCCATGCTCCTCGGAATGCAGCTCAATCTCGTGTCCACCGGAGCAGGCGACATCGTCTGGTCCACCAGTGCACTGTTCGATGCCAGCGACGCGCGCTGTGCCGCGGATGTGCACAATTGGCATGACACCAGCCTCGACCACGCGGCCGACACCATGAACGGTTGGCGCACAATTCTGCTCTCGCCAGCACGCTTCACGGCCTACGCCTGTGCTCGCATGGTCGCCACTTGGTGATACGCAGCGTTCTCTGCCGAATCTGAGCAGCATGGGGCCCGCGGGTATGATCCGCGCATCATGCGGATCTTGTCTTTGCTGCTCGTTCTCTTCACAACACTGACCGCGCAGCCTCCGACTACTTGGGACGGTTGGGTCGCCGTGAGCAGCTTCAAAGTGAATGGCTTGCCCAGCACAGCGGCACCATTCACTGGCAACGGCGGCGTTTGGATGCTGCATCCGCGCGACACCAATCAAGTGCCCTTCCCCATCACGGGACTGCCCGCCAGCATCACCGGCATTGGTTCGACGGAAACACGCATCGGTGCCAACAGCATCGTGTGGATGCCTAACAGTCCGCTCTTGCCCAGTGGTGGTTTTGCGCTCGGAGAAATCAGCCCCATCGGCTCGCCGGTGCAATTGCACATCGTGTCGCTGAGCGGCACAGCAGCAACTTCATTTCCGGTCAGCGTCGGCACAGCCGTCGGCAACGGCACCAGCACACCGTTCGGAAGCATCGATCAAATCGCAGTGGTCCCCGATCCACTCGCCGCCGCGACACAGCACCGCTTGTTGTTCAGCATCCGCGGCGTGAATGGCAATGGCTTCTCCGTCAGCGGCACTCCACTCGGTTTTTACACCGACTACGCACCGTACCTGCATCCGATCACACTCACTGCGGTGCCCGTCGGCGCTATCAACGCTCTCACAGTGAGCCCCGATTTCACGACCGCCTACATCGCAATGATCAACTCGCCTGCTGTGGGCCAGTCGCGCATCTATAGCGTGCCGCTGCCAACCACTCTGCCCCAGGTTGCTGCAGCGATACCGACACTCGTGGCCACGGTGCCTCACTACATTCTGTCCTTGGCCACCCGCAACGATGGCTCGCTGCTCGCTGGGCTGCTCGGCCCCAGCGGCACCACAGCGCAGAACTACGCTGTAGTGACGGTGCCTGCTGGCAATGTGTCGTACTTAAACGGTGCCAGCTATGCCCGCAACGCCGTGGCCATCGAACGCTTCACCGGGAACACCTTTGCGCAGCGCGAGGCTTATGGAACTCCGCCCACGATGGAAATGATGCACCGCGCCGCCAACGGCACAGAGTCGCGATTGTCTGGTGGCCTAGGTGGCGGCTGGGGTGTCATCAGCGGCATCGCGGTCGCGGAAAACCCAAGCAGTTTCGGACTCGCCACATCCAGCCTCGCGCCAGCAAACTTCACCATCGGCTGGGACCTCGCGAACGCAACACCGAACGCGTGGTCGCTCCCAACCTTGGGCAACACGAACTTTGGTGTGGGCATCAAAGGTGTCGGCACCTTCCCTGCCGATGGCATCGGCCTCATGTGGTTGGATTTCTCGGCGCCTGCTCCGATCTCCTCTCCGCTCTTGATCCCGCCGTGTGCTTTGTCAGGTCCACTCACACAAAATGTGCTGCTCACGGGGATGGATCTCATGTTGCCCTTCGTGGTGAGCGCCGCCACGCCAACCGCGACGCTCGCACTCTCAATCCCCGCGACGCCTACGAGCCTCGTCGGTGTGAAAGCTTGGTTGCAATTCGGATACCACAGCCCAAGTTTGTGCGCGACGTGGCTAAGCCGCGGCCTGCGCATCACTGTGATCGACTGAACTTCGCAGCGCGCAACGCTTCGTGCAAAACAAAGTGAACCAGGGCCGACAAGGCCCTGGTTCCATGGCGATTTCTCGAGGAGAGGGGCGCCCGCCTCATTCGAGGCGGGCGATCATGCAATGCTCACATCAACCAATCAGGCGGAGAGCCACCTGAGGTTGTGCGTTGGCCTGTGCCAGCACGCTGATAGCGGACTGTTGCAGGATGCTGTTCTTGGTCAGCTCGGCGGTTTCGCGAGCCACGTCCACATCCATGATGCGGCTGTGGGCAGCGCTCAGGTTCTCGCCGCGCACGGCGAGCGAGCTCACTACGGCAGAGAGACGGTTCTGGAACGCGCCGAACTGACTGCGCGAGCTGCTGACCGACTGCAGGGCGGTGTCGAGAGCCGTGATGGCCGCTGCCGCGTCGCCGGTGGAGCCGATGTCGAGAGTGCTGATACCCAAGCTGCTCGCGGTCGATGACACGGTGGACACGTTCATGGTGTCCACGCCGGTAGTGGTTCCAGCGCCGACTTGCAGAGTCACGGACGCAGCCACATTCAACAGGGCGATGCCGTTGAAGGTGGTGCTGTTCGCGACTTGGTCAACCAAGCTGGCGAGCTGCGAGAACTCGGCCTGCAGGTTGTCCTTGTCAGCGGCAGACAGGGTGCCGTTGTTGCCTTGGACGCTCAGTTCGCGCATGCGGCTAAGGGCGTTGTCGATCTCAGCGAGACCGCCTTCCGCCGTCTGCACCATCGACATGCCGTCGTTCGCATTACGCGCTGCCTGGTCGAGGCCGCGAATCTGCGCTGACAAGCGCGAAGAAATGGACAAACCAGCGGCATCATCTGATGCACTGGCGACGCGCTTGCCAGTGGACAAGTGCGTGTAGTTGCGATTCAAAGCCTCAGAGGCGCGAGCGAGGTTGCGCTGCGCAGTCAAAGAGGACACGTTCGTTCCGATGCGTAAACCCATGTGAGACACTCCTTCCAGTTACCGATTCCAAGGGGACACTAGCTCGGTCCAAGCGGACCACAGCACCGCCCCAGCCATGCGTGAGTATCGGGCACGTGACGATTTGGCTTGAACAGAAACTGTCGCGCTTTCCGACACCTGAAGGCGCGCCTGGACGCTGGTTTTTCGATAGAAGCCAACGCATCGCGGGGCAAGACAGTTATTCAGCGGTGAAATGCAGCGAGCCGGGCCCGAATGGGTCCAGCTCATGGCTCCGCAAGCGCGCAGGACGCGCTCGCAAGAGCTGCACAGATTGTGTTGAAACTCAGTCGCTGAGCATGCCGGTAGCGGCGCGGTCTGCGGCTTCCGGCGTGTCGAGCGCGCCCAATCCCATCAGCGCGCGGAACTTCACAACGAGGTCTTCACGGACCTCGTTGCTCGAATCCGCACGGAGTTGCGCGACTTTCGCTGCCACTCCTTGGGATGCGACCGAAGGGGCGTAGCTGTCTTCGCCGACTTGGGCCTTGGCACTGGAACCCGCACGCGCTGCTTGCGCCGCTTCGGGCGGGACACTTGCACTGCCACCCATCATGGCGGCTCCGTTCGCAGAGATGTTCGCAATATCCATGTTCATTCACCTCGCCAGAACCCACGTCACCGTCCCTCGACGGCAGGTGAGATTCCAGACTCACTGTTCCATGTTCGGAACCAGCCTCCCCCGCTTGAACCACTTCTCAAAGAATTGTCTGCCGCACGACAGAAGCAAGGAAACCTCTTCCCACGGTATCGGCCCAAAGGAAAGGTTTTCCTGAGTTCAAAGGCGCCTAGGCGCAGGTTTAGGGCCCATCACGCAGATTGACTGGCAAGCGTGGATTGCCGCAAGTTATTGCAATGCTTGGCTTTGCATTGTTCGTCAACGGCATGGGTGCTGGTTGTGCGCGGCTCGGGCACGCCACGGCACGCTACGTGCAAGGGAGACTGGTGATGCGAGTCACCACTCCAACTCTGCTTCAGGCTTCGCCAGCGGAAACCGCACTAGAACGCACCGAGGCCCCGGCACGCCCAATGCCCGCCCAGGCACGGAAGACCACGAAGCCCGCGGACCCTCGCGAAGAGAGCGCCGGTTTCGCCGGCGAACTCGCCACACAGCAAGAGTCTGTCGCACCTATGCCGGACGTACAGGACGACGACGTGGCTGCCGCGTCAGTGCAAGTTGCATCGCCCTCACCCGACACCGACGGCGGCAGCCACTCGACCTCGAGTGCATTCGCGAACGCCACTCAGTTGAGTGGCACAAGTGCCATGTCCATGAATTCGGCTGCGCTGGCAGCGGCAGGCGCAGCGACAAGTTTCGAACTGGTTGCACCAGCAACGACAGTGCCACTTGAGGCCCAGTTCACGGCAGCCAGTGCTGACCGCGTCGCCAAACCCATCGTCGCGACGAGGCCGAGCACTGAGAGCGCCATTGAAAGTGCACCTTCGGTTCCCAGTGTCGATGCTCAACCCGACAAGGCACCGCGCGCAACAAACACTGTGACGAGCGCAGATCTATCAGCGTCTACACCGAACACCGCCGCTGTCACCCAAGGCACCAACCCCGCGATGTCGATGAACGCCGCACTCACCGTGGCTGCGCGTCCAGCACTCAGCACCGCTGGGAAGACTTTTCCCGAGCTCGCGACGCCTGTGCGCTCTGCTCCGCCAGCACGCACGCAATCGAGTGACAACGCACAACGCCGCGCCGCTGCGGCAGCCATCACGAATGCCCGTGTGAGTTCCTCAACCGTCGTTGCGACCGCAGACAGCAACAGCACGGAGCAACCTCTCGTAACGACAGCTCTCGTAGGCACCACCACTGCGCCGACCACGCCAACCGCAGCCGTTGCGCCCCTCGACGCGGCTCCGCTCAGCAGACAAAACGTATTCAGCGCGGGACACGACGCTGATTCAACTTCGTTTGTGGGCACAGGCGTCAGCACTTTGCCCGAGAGCCACAGTTCCATTCATGGCGACAGCAGTGCCCCGCGTCCGCAAGGCAACGCGATCAGCAGCGTGAGCTCCATGGCGCACGCAAGCCTCGCCGCGATGCCAGGAGTGAAACCTGTCATGGCCGCAGGAACACTCGCGCTCACGGAGCCGGCAGCATTGAATGCGCAAGAGCGCGCCGAAGCCATCGCTCAGGTACGCGTGCACCTCGCGGAAGCGCGCCCCGAAGTGACCATCATCCTGGACCCGCCAGCTCTCGGGGAAGTGCATGTACGCATGTCACTGCACCAAGGCGAACTGCACGCCAAGATCACTGCGCGCAACTCCGATGTCGCCAACGCACTCCGTCAAGACATGCATGGTTTGCGAAGCGCACTCCAAGAGGCCGGTTTGAGTGTGGTGCATGTGGATATCCGTTCGCGCGACGACATGAGCGCGCAACAGCACACGCGCGACAACAGCGCTTCCGCACAGCGCGAAGCGAATCCGCAGCAACAGCGCAGCGAAGGTGACCGCCGTGCAGCGACAGCCGCACAACGCAACGCAGTGACGGAGCGCGCAAGCGCCGTCAAACAGAAGCAACAGGAAATCACATCAGGCTTGAACCTGGTGATCTGAGGAACACCCATGCCAATCCAACCCATCAACAGTGGCTCCAACCCCATCTCGCAGGCCATCGGCGCTGCCGACGTGAACAAGACACAGTTCTTGCAAATGCTCGTCAGCCAATTGAAAGCGCAAGACCCTTTCGAGCCCGTGAAGAATGAACAGTTCCTCGCGCAACTCGCAACTTTCAGCCAACTGGAAGAGCAGCAATCCAGCAGCGGGCTGTTGCGCAACATCCTTGCAGCACAGGAAGCGCAGCTCGTGCTCGGTGGACTCTCGCAAGGCGCAGCGCTCGTGGGCAAAACGGTGGAGTACATCGACACCACCACGGGAAACCAGGTGCGTGGCACGGTGCAAAGCGTTTTCTTCACCGAAAACGGAGTGATGGTGGAAGTGGACGGCAACATCGTCCCAGCCGGCAACATCGTGATCATCAGCACGCCCATCCCGAGCACGGGAACCGGCGGCAGCACTGGCTCCGGTGGCGGCAACAACAACTCAAGCAACGGTGGCGCAGGATCGACTGCGACACCCACGAATCCATCGCTCTCCGTGAACGACGCGGTAGCGAACTGACCAATATTTCGAGAGAGAAAAGGAGACAGAGACTTCCATGCAAAATGCACTTGTTTCAGCCCTATCGGGTTTGCGCGTGAACCAGAAATACTTGGACGTGATCGGTAACAACTTGGCGAACGCGAACACCAACGGCTTCAGAGCCTCGCGTGTTTCGTTCGTCGATCTGTTCGGTCAAGCGTATCGGCCCGCCTCAGGCCCCACGGGCCTGACTGGCGGCAGAAACCCGTCCGAGATCGGATCCGGCGCCGGCATCGGCAGCGTCGACGTGCGCATGGTGCAAGGCAGCTTGCTCAACACCGGGCGCAATTTGGACCTCGGCATTCAGGGCGAAGGCTTCTTCGTCGTGAGCGATGGCAATCAAAACTTCTACACGCGCGTCGGCGCTTTCGGCGTGGACGCCAATGACAACTTCGTCGATCTGCGCACCGGCTACCGCGTTCAGAACAGCAATGGCACCGACATCACGATCCAGTTGAACACGGTGATCCCTGCGGAAGCCAGCACTAACGTGGAATTGCAAGGCAATCTCCCTGCGGTGGTTTCCGGGCCGCTCTCCGAACTGCTGCAAACCGATCAGCCCTTCAAGGATTTTCAACCCGCGCGCATCAACGGCAATGCCGGGCCCTACGCGCTGAACGGCGGCGAGACGCTCCTGTTGCGTGCGAACTTCGGCATCACGCAAACCATCACGCTGCCAGTGCCGGCCGTGCCAGGCGCCATGACCGCGGCGGAAATCTCTGCGGCCATCAACGCGCAAGCCACCGGTGTCAACGCAGTGAACAACGCGGGCAGCCTCGTGTTGCAGACCAACGGCTCCGGCGCGAATCAGAATGTGTTCATTGATCCGCTGTCTACTGGCGCGGCGGCGATCTTCGCGCCTGCAAACATTGGTGTGGCGGCCGTCGGCACAGAAACCACCGCCAACGCCACCACGCTGCTTAGCGACCTCTCCGCCAACACCGTGAACTACATTGCTGGCGATCAGATTCGCATCACGGGCTCACGGCCTGACGGCACGCCGGTGACCGGCATCTTCGTGTTCGGCACTGCTCCGGGCCAAGACGGCACTACTCTCGGCGCACTGATGGCCAAGATGAACACCATGTTCAATTCCGCCACTGGCGGCGCAACCGCAACGCTCAACACTGACGGCACCATCAGCCTGCTCTCGAACGCAACAGGTGAAGCAGCGCTCACCGTGACCATCCAAGATTTGCCCGCATCCACGGGGCGCAGCAACTGGTCCAGCCACTTCTTCCGCACCATCACGCAAGGCGCGAACCCCGACACCGAAGCTGTGACCACAACGGTCTATGACAGCGCTGGCCAAGCCCACGCAGTCAGTTTCGAGTTTGCGCGCCGCGATGACGGCACTTGGGACGTGACCGCCTCCGTCGATCCGCTGGAAGGCACGGTGCTCTCCGGCACGATTAGCGGCCTCGGCTTCGATCAAAACGGCACGCTGAACATGGTGCCACCGAATCTGCTGCAAGTGCAGTGGAACACGGTGCCTGGTGTGCAGAACCTCAACTTGAACTTCGGTTCTGCAGGCCAAACCAACGGCATGACGCAATTCGGTCTGCCTGGTTCGGTGTTCGGTGTGGCCGACGGCTACACCGCTGGTTCACTCTCGTCCGTCGCTGTGCGCGGTGACGGCATCATCGAGGGCTTCTACACCAATGGTCAGATCCTCGACCTCGACAACATCGGCGTCGCGCTGTTCAAGAACAGCGCCGGTCTGACTTCCGCCGGCGACAGCCTGTGGCAGCTCAGCGGCAACAGCGGCGATCCCTTCATCACCAACGCGCAGACCGCTTCCGCCGGCAGCATCGTGGCCGGCACGTTGGAAGGCTCCAATGTCGACATCGCTGAAGAGTTCGTGCGCCTCATTGAAGCGCAACGTGGCTTCCAGGCGAACGCACGCATCATTTCTACCACCGACGAAATCTTGCAGGAGCTCGTCAATCTCGTCTAATCCTTGAGGAAGCCTGACCGGCGCCGTAACCGCCCGCCCTAGCGGCGCCGTGTCGCTTCCCGCAACGCACAACGGAAAAACTATGGACCAACGCACAATCGCAACAGCCTGCGCCGCCGAAGGCGAAGCTGCATTCAGGGCGGACAATCTCGAGGAATCCATGCGCCATTTTCTGGCGGCTGTAGAAGCCGATCCAGAGTGGAGTCGTGCATGGAACGACCTCGGCGCTGTGGCTTGGACCATGGGACGCATCGACGACGCCGTCACGGCGTTTCGCACAGCATTGAAGTTGGATCCGAACGACTCGGATGCGCTCAGCAACCTCGCAGAGACACTGGCGCAGTGCGACGCAACCTTGCGCGGCGTTGCGCGCAGCGATGCAGACCCATTCCTTTCCGTCATCGTGCCCACCTACGAACGCGCCACGGTTGTGAACAACCTGCTGAACTCCCTCGTCAGCCAGGATCTCAGCCCCTCAGCGTTTGAAGTGATTGTGGTGGATGACGGTTCGGCGACTCCGCTGTCCCTCGCGGCGAATCGCTATCCCTTCAAGCTCGAAGTTCTTCACCAGCCCAATGCTGGGCCTGCCGCGGCGCGCAACCTCGCACTCACTCGCGCCAAGGCGCCGTGGATTCTGATTTTCAATGACGACGCCGTGCCTGCGCCCGATGTGCTGCGCCGGCACTTGACACGCCAATTGCAAAGCGACCAAGACATCGCCGTGCTTGGCCGCTTCGATTTCCTCCCAGAGAAGTTGGCGCATCCCTTCACTCAGTTGATGCAGCGCACAAACTTGATGTTCGAATACACGTTGATGAAACCCAACGCGCTCAATGACTGGCGCTTTTTCTACACCTGCAACATGTCGATTCCCCGGCGCTGCCTTGATGCCGTCGGCGGTTTCGACGCCAACTTCCCTCACGCGATCTGCGAAGACACTGAACTCGGCTGGCGTTTGCAAAAGCAATGCGACCTGCGCGTATTCTTCGACCCATTGATCGTGGCGCATCACGACCACGACATGGACATCGACCGCTACGTGAAGCGCCAATTCCTGTTAGGTCTGAACACCCACCGCATGTATCGCAAGCACGGTGAGCCGCGCTTGATCTATCGGCCCACCGCACCAGATGCAGCGTTTTGGAGCACGGTCCGGCAACGCGTGGAAAACGACGAACCGGTCATCACGGAACTCGTGGCGCAGGTGCGCCTCGCACAAGCAGCGCCGCTCCCCGCATCACGCGAAGCTGCTGACAACTTCTTGCGCGACCTTGGTAGCAAGGTGCAACGCATCAGTACGCACGAATGCCTGCGCGGACAGTTGGCCGCAGAGCACGGATTCACCGCAGCGGAAGCACGTGGCGACACTGACTTGAACACCAAGCTGACCAGCGTGGTGATTCCAAACTTGAACGGTTTCCCGCATCTCAAAGAAGCGCTGTCGTCTCTGCGCAAGCACACCACCGGCCCGTTCGAAACCATCATTGTCGACAACGGCAGTACCGACGGCAGTTTGCAATGGCTGCGCCAACAGAAAGACATTCGCTTGATGGAAATGGGGCGCAATGTGGGTGCCCCAGCAGCGCGCAATCGTGCGCTCGAGAACATCCGCGGAGAAACCGTGCTGTTCTGCGACAACGACGTGATCTTCACGCCCAATTGGCGCGAGATCCTCTTGGCGCATCTCGGCGCCTGGAAAGACGTGGGCATCGTCGGCCCGATGAGCGACTACGTGAGCGGCGGACAGAAATCGAATCTGCTCCCCGGCAAGCAGACCACGCTCGATGCGTTCTCCACCAGCTTTCACACAGCGCGCAAAGGCGAACACGCTTACACCTCGCGACTCATTCTGTTCTTCATGTTGTGCCGCCGCGAAGTCATCAACCAAATCGGTGGCATCGACGAACGCTACGGGCGCTGGGGCTTCGAAGACGACGACTACTGCATCCGCGCACGCCGTGCCGGCTGGCAATTGCGCATCGCGAAAGACTGCTTCGTGCGCCATCTGGGAAGCCGCACCTCGAAGACGGCCAACATCGACTACAACAAGTTGCTGCTGGAAAACTGGGAAGTGTTCAAACGCAAGTGGAACATCGACCCAGCCTTGGCCTACGGCACCCAAGTGGATTTGAACACCTTGCTGGTGAAACCGTTCGACCCTGTCCTCGACAAGTGCTCTCTCGGCGGAGCATAGGAGCCGTGGCGTGCTGCACTCACAGTGCCAACTGCTGGACGCTTGTGGCGGAATGCGACATACACAAGACGCGGGCGCACAGCATGCAACTGCTCGGAACTGTCGAGGAATACGGCACTTCTCGTACTGGCGCGCACGAGGCAAATTCACGCAACCCAGTTGCAGCAACGACTTGCGCCCGCAACGCCGATTGCGTCCGTTCCACGGCACTCCAGTTGCGTCTGTGAAGGCCAAGGCCCTTTCGACAAAGGCCAGGAGAGCACCATGAACGACGGTTTTCACGCAGCAGCTTCAAGCATGGCCGCCTGCATGACGCAACTGGAGATCGCCACCTCCAACGCAGTGAATGCGAACACGCCTGGCTACATCCCACGCGGCATGGCGTTGCGGCCTTTCGAAACGGCGCTTGACCGCGAACTCGGACAAGAGGCCTCCTTGGTGCAAGTCCAAGAACACACTTCCTTTCAGAACGGCATCATGACCAGTTCCAAGTCGCCACTCACCGCGGCGATTTCCGGAGATGGGTTCTTTGTCGTGGACACGCCTCAAGGCGAAGCCTTCACACGCAACGGCGACTTCATGTTGGACGCCGGCGGAACGCTCGTGACACGAGCGGGCTATGCCGTGCAAGGAGCTTCTGGCGCACTGCGCGCCGAACCCAATGGCGGGCCGGTCGAGATTCGTGATGGCGGCAGCATCGTCCAAGACGGCCAGTTGCTCGGCACTTTGCGTATCGCAGATGTGGCGGACAAGTCCGTCCTCGAGCGCGCTGGCGACACCCTGTTCTTGAACCCCACTGGCGCTCCCAGCACCGATGTGAACGAGCCCAATGTCAAGGGTCGCATGTTGGAGCTTCCTGCAGAGCGCGGCGTCGCCGGCTTGGTGGGAATGATCGCGGCCAACCGCGAATTCGAATCGGCTCAACGCGTCATCAGCGTGTTGAACAAGAGCTACGAGAAGTTGATCAACCGCGGCTGAGCGCGCAAAGGAACCAAATCATGATCAAAGCCATGTACACAGCTGCTTCTGGAATGCAGGCGCAGCAGACCGAGCTGGACGTCATCGCCAACAACTTGGCGAACGTGCAGACATCGGGATTCAAGCGCAGCATGACTCACTTCGAGGACTTGCTGTATGTAACGCTGCAGCAACCCGGCGCGATGAACGCCAACGGCTCCGGCATGGCCGGCGCTCAAGTGGGCAGCGGCAGTCGTCTCGTGAGCACCACCAAAGTGTTCACACCGGGTGCCATGGCGCAAACCGGAGGCAACTTCGACATCGCCATTCAAGGCGAGGGCTTCTTCGAGCTGCAAGGACTTGGAGGTGAACGCCTCTTCACGCGTGACGGGCGCTTCTTCAAAGACGCCAACGGCGATCTCGTCACCGCGCAAGGACTGAAGATGGTCCCGGGCATCAACATTCCACAGGCAGCCGTGCGCATCGACATCACTGCAGATGGCACCGTGAGCTACCAACAAGGCGATGCCACAACCCAAATCGGCAATTTGCAATTGACGCGCTTCGTGAACCCGGCAGGGCTTTCGTCCGTCGGCGGCAACCTTTACCAGATCACTGCCAATTCAGGCGAACCGCAAACCATTCAGCCTGGCACCCAAGGCGCAGGCACGCTGATGCACGGCTACACCGAGCGC
The DNA here is from genome assembly GCA_009691765.1 of Planctomycetota bacterium. Classification (GTDB taxonomy): domain Bacteria; phylum Planctomycetota; genus SXUL01. The sequence continues at coordinate 26,988 of SIAO01000022.1, forward strand.
TCCAATGTTGACGTTGCCAGTGAACTCATTTCGTTGATCCTCGCCCAGCGCGCTTTCGAAACGAACTCCAAAGCCATCAAGGTCGCCGACGAGATGCTGAACACCTCCAACAACCTGAGCCGTTGAAGCATGCCCCACATCACACTCATCCTCGGAACTCTCGCGTGCTTCATGAGCCCCGTCTCGGACGATCTCGTGGTGCATTTGCGAGCTGATGCCAACGCGCGCGGTTTGCAAATGCGTCTCTGCGACATCGCCGACATCGACACCGACAACCACGAACGCATGCTGAGCGCTGCGTCCATAGTCCTAGGTGCGGCGCCGGCGCCCGGCGAAGGACGCATCCTCACTCGTGCCACCGTGAGCGCGCTCTTGCAGCATGCTGCACCGAGTCTGCGCGTGCGTCTCATGGGCGCAGAAGCATGCCGCGTACAGGCTGACGAAGTGCGCCTCTCGTCCGAAGAAGTTGGATTGCTCGCACGACGCGCCGTGGCGCAGCGCCTTGGCACCGAAGCCCTTTCAGCGCGCATTTCGCTCGCGCGCGCCGCGCCGGTTTTGCGTTCCCCTGCTGGCCGCTTCAACACCAGTTTCGACGCCACGCTCATCAACGCCGATCCGCTGCCTGCTCGCGTGCGCGTGACGGTGCGCGCAACCGTGGACGGCGCTCCTGGTCCCGCTGTGGACGTGGAAGTGTTCGTAGCCACTGAAGTGCGTGTGCTCGTGGCAGCTCACACACTCATGACAGGCCGCGCGCTCAGCGCTGCTGACGTGAAACTCGCGGTGCTGCCTTCTGCAGCCTTGCCACAAGCTGCGCTCGCAGGACCTGAACCCGTCTTGGGCTTGCTGCCGAAGGGCCGCATCGAAGCCGGGCGCGTGCTGCAACTCTCCGATTTTCGCCGCCTGCCTGTCGTCGTGCGCGGCGATCCGGTGATTGTGGAGGTCATCAACGGTCCACTCACTGTGCGTGGCGAAGGCGTGGTCCAAATGGACGGCGCCAGCGGCGAACAAGTCCAAGTCAAGACGCGGCCTGGCAACAAGATGCTGACCGCTGAAGTCATCGACGCGCGCACCGTGCGTGTGCGCCTGTCCGTGCAGGAGAACTCGCGATGAAGATGATTGCAGCCCTCACTCTGTTGGCCGCCACGCTTTCGGCACAGTCGCTGTGGAATGCCACGCGGCCCATGCCACCGCTCACCAGCGATGCCATCGCGCGTCAGGTGGGCGACTTGCTCACCGTGATGATCTCTGAGAAGCAGACCATCAAGAACAAAGAACAAGTGGATTACGGCAAAGCTGGTTCGTTGAATGCCGCACTCACCAGTTTCGATGTGCTGCCGGGCATGTTCGGCACATTGCCCGGCCTAAGCGCCGAGCACGCTCGCGAGTTCAGCGGCAACGGCCAGTACGACAAGGAAGGCAGTTTTCAGACGCGTTTGGCCGTCGTGGTGATCGACGTGCAGCCCAACGGCAACTTGATCATCGAAGGCCGCCGCCAAGTGCTGATGGACAAAGAGAAGAAGACTGTGCGCATCACAGGCGTGGTGCGGCCCTTCGACATCAGCGGCGCCAACAGCGTCATGAGCGAGAACATCGCGAATGCCTCGATTGTCTACGAAGGCGACGGCCCACTCACTCGCGCCACCAACAAGGGCTGGCTCTCGGAGCTGGTGGACCATGTCTGGCCTTTCTGAGAAACACACTATGCGCCTTGCAATCCCAGCACTGCTTCTTGTGTTCTGCGCCACGCTTGGCGCGCAAGCTCGACTCCGCGACATCGTGGAGATTTCGGGCGTCCGCGACAACCAGATCCGCGGCATCGGCCTCGTCGTTGGGCTGAACGGCACTGGCGATCGCAGCATTGCTGCGAAACAGCTAGCGGCGAACTTGCTCAAGCGCCTCGGCAACAATTTCTTGCCGGCGCAGATCAATCCGGACAACCTCGGCGTAGTGTTGGTCACGGCTACCTTGCCGCCCTTCGCGCGCACGGGTGGGCGCATCGATGTCACGGTGGCCAGCATGGGCGACTCCACCAGTTTGCGCGGCGGGCAACTTGTCGCCACGCAGCTCGTAGGTTTCGACAACCGCACTGTGTACGCCATCGCAGAAGGCCCAGTGCTGACTGGCGCTGTGTCTGCGAGCGGCGCCACGGGCAGCAAGGAAACCATCAATCACCCCACCGCTGGACGCATTCCCGGCGGCGCCATCGTAGAAATGGAAGTGCCACAAAAGATGCTGGCGCCCGATGGCCGCGTCGTGATGCACCTGCGCAAAGCCAGCTACGAGACCGCGAAAAACCTCGCTGACGAGATCAACAAAGTCCTACCTGGCGCCGCACGCGCGCTGGACGGTTTGGCTGTCGAAATCAAGTTGGGAGAAGCTGAACGCCGCGACACCGTTGGCTTCCTCGCTCGCCTCGGCGAATTGAAAGTGCGCGTGGCACCGCGCGCGAGCGTCATCATCAATGAGCGCAGCGGCACCATCGTGGCCGGCGGCGATGTGGTGGTGCTGCCAGTGGCCATCACCCACTCCAATCTCTCGATCTCGGTCAAAGAGGCCTTCGATGTCTCGCAGCCGAGTCCGTTCAACAACTCGGGCAGCACCGAAGTGATTCCCAAGAGTGATCTCACCATCACCGAAAACAGCACGCCCATCCGCATGTTGCCCGGCGCCGTTGGCGCGGGCGAACTCGCGGCAGCGCTGAAAACGCTGGGTGTCTCTCCGCTCGACCTCATCACCATCTTTCAGATGTTGAAAGAGCAAGGCGCCTTGCAAGCGGAGTTAATCGTCCAATGATCATGCAACCTTTGAGCATCGATCCGTCGCGCAGTGCCGCAGCGGGCATGGACCGCGAGCAAGCTGCGGAGCAGATGGAGAGCGTTTTCCTTTCGCTCCTCGTGAAAGAGATGCGCCAGAGCTTGCCGGAAGGCCTCTTTGGTGGCGGCCCTGGTGCCGCTGTCTACGAAGGCTTGTTCGACGAACACCTTGGACAACAGCTTTGCGAAGGCGGCGGCACAGGATTGCGTGAAGCGATTCTGCAGACCATGGCGGGCGACGAAATGAAGGAGCCTGCCAAATGCTGAGCAGTCAAACACGGCCGGTGATCGGTGTCGTCCCAACCACACTCAGCAACATCGAAATCGACCTGCTCGTGGCGTGGATGGAAGACGAGACTGCGCTCCAGCAAGAGCTCTTAGTCGTCTTAGAGACCCAACGCGAAGCACTGCGCGTACAAGATTTGCCTGCGCTCGAAGCGTGCCTCAAGGGCGCCGCTCCCTTGCTCAGCAGGCTCGAAGAAATGACCCGCCGCAGATTGCGCGTGTTCACTTCCGTGGGCAAGCGCTTGAACATGGGCGCCGACCGCATTCGCCTCACACAGCTTGAAGGTATGACGCTCGAAGAAGACCGCGCCCGCTTCAGCGTCGCGCGCGCAAACTTCGTGGCCGTGCTCGAGTCCATCCGTATTGTCAACCGCGCCAACTCGGCGGTCGTTCGTTGCGGTTTGGATCTACACCGCGCCATTGTGCAAACCGTCTTCGGCGGCGGCGTCGAGCCCGTCACTTACACCCGCAACGCGAAGAGCAGCAGCTTGCCGTCCATCAAGCGCGTGCTGAGCACGGAGATCTGACATGAGCATGGGATTCCAAACAGCACTCTCCGCTATCACGACAGCGCAACGTGCGTTGCAAGTGATTGGGCACAACCTCACCAACGCCGCGACACCAGGCTACACGCGTCAACGCGTTCAGTTGAGCGCTCTCGCTCCCACGACCAGCAGCGGCAACCTCTGGATCGGCCGCGGTGTGGGCCTCACCGCCATCGAGCGCGTTACCGATGACCTCTTGCTCGGACGCATCCGCGCTCAAGGCAGCGAAGTGAGCCGCCAAGGCACAGTGCGCGCACACCTGATGGAACTTGAAAGTGTGTTTCAAGAGCCCGGCCCGAACGGGCTCGCCAGTGTGATGGCGCAATTCCACGGCTCGCTTTCGGCACTGAGCAGCGACCCCGACGATTCCGGTTTGCGCACTGCGGTACTGCAAGGTGGACGCGGCCTCGCGGATTCTTTCCAACTGTTGCAACAGCAACTCACAGGCGTCGGCGCCTCGTTTGAAAGTGCCGTAGACGCCGAAGTCAATGCCATCAACAACCTCGCGCATGAACTCGCAGGCGTGAACAATGAAATTGCAGCCAATCGCATCAATGGCGAAATCCCGCCGGGGTTGCTCGATCACCAAGAAGCGTTGTTACGCGAACTCTCGTCGCATGTGGATGTGCAGGCATCGCGCGATGCTTCCGGAAGACTCAATGTGGTGACCGGCAGCTTGTTGTTAGTCAGCCCGCGCGGCGTGGTGGACTTGGAAGTGCAAGACACCGGCCTTGCCAGCGACGGATTCAGAGTCAAAGCCTTGCGTGGCAGCGCCGACTTCCGCCCCAAGAGCGGGAAACTACGCGCGCTCATGGACCTCGCGAAGCAATCGACTCCAGAGCGCCTGCAATCTCTCAACAAGCTCGCGGGCAACATGATCTTCGAGTTCAACCGACGGCACTCCACCGGGCTGCCGCCTGCTGGTGGCTTCACGCAACTCACAAGCACCTCGCCTTTCGTCGATGTCAATGGCTCGGGCAATGTCAGCGACGACCGCTTGTTCGAAGCGGGCTTGCCCTTTGACATCAGCTCCGGGGAACTGGTCGTCAACACGACCAACACTGCCACCGGCGTAGTGACGCGCACGCGCATCGCCATCGACCCGACAACGATGACGGTGGGCGATCTGCGCACGGCGCTCGACAACATTCCCGGCCTCGACGCTGTGGTGGACCCGACCGGCACCATGCGACTGCAATCCGCTAGCGGTACGCGTTTCGATTTCAGCAATCGCGTTCTACCCAAGGAAAATCTCGGGCGCACTTTCGGCGCCGCCGAAGCCTCGATCGTTGCAGGCTCTGGCCCATTCAATTTTTCCGCCGCTGGCAGCATGACGGTGGCGGTCGATGGCAACGCACCACAGACCATCAACTTCGCGCCCGGCAGTTTCGCTGTCGCCGCAGCAGCAACGGTGCAAGAAGTTGCCGCAGCCATCAACGCACAAGTCGCGGGCGCAGGCGCTTCGGTTGTGGATGGTCGCCTCGTACTGCGCTCCAACTCCACGGGCACAACATCTTCACTACAAGTGACTGACGGCGCGGGAATGCCCGCAGCAGCACTCGGCTTGTCCACGACCCTCGAAACCGGTTCAGATCACAGCGTGAATGTCGGCATGTCTGGCACCTACGCCGGCGCGGCACGCACCCTCAAGTTCGTGCCGCTCGGCAGCGGCACCATCGGTGTCACGCCTGGTCTGCAAGTGGAAGCACGTGACGCCGTCACCGGACAAGTCGTGGGCATCCTCGATGTTGGTCAAGGCTACACACCGGGCAGCGACATCTCCTTGATCGACGGCGCGAAGATCAGCTTCAGCGCGGGCCAGCTCGACCGCGCCTCCGGCGAGACGTTCAGTGTCGCTCTCATCGACGACGGCGACAGCGCCGATGTCCTCGCCGCGATAGGCATGAACTCGTTCTTCACGGGCAATGACGCCAGCAACATCGGCGTCAACGCTGCGCTCGAAGCCGACCCAATGCTGTTCGCCGCCGGGCTGGATGTCGGCAGCAGCAACAACGGCAACCTCTTGCGCATGATGGCTGTGCAAGATCTGGAAATGGAAGGCCTCGGCAATGCCAGCGCAGGTTCTTTCTACCGCAGCCTCATCACCGAGCTCGGCGGAGAATCGGCGCGTTCGGCGAGCGCACTCGAAACACAAAGTCTTGTGATGGAATCTCTCGAGGCCAAACGCGAAAGCGAATCGGGCGTGAACCTCGATGAAGAACTGCTTCTGATGGAGCAGTTCCAACAGCTTTACCAGGTAGCCGGGCGCTACCTGCAAACCATGCAGGAGGTCAATGACACCCTGCTCGACATGGCGCGCTGATCATGGAACGCATCTCACTCAATGAAGTTCTTGGCCAGTTGCGCAGCTCGGTGTTTCGCAACTACAACCTAATGTTCAAGAGCCAAACGCAGCTCACCACCGGGCAGCGCTTGCAACGGCCTTCCGATGACCCGGCTGCAACACGCCGCGTGATGGATCTCACCGCGCAACGCGAAGCCATCTCACGCCACATCTCCGCGGGCGAACGCGGTCAGGCGTACTTGAACAGTTCTACCGGTGCGCTCACCGACATCACAGATTCTCTGGCGCGCGCCCGCGAACTTGCGGTGCAAGGTGCCAACGGCACGCTGAGTGCTAACGATCGCTCCGCAATCGCAGCAGAGCTCGACGCCATCCTCGGCAATGTCATCTCAGCAGCGAACATCCAACTGGACGGGCGCCACCTCTTCGCAGGAACGCGCAGCACAACTTTGCCTTACAACCTCGTCACTGGCACCGACGGTGTGCAGCGCGTGGATTACGCCGGCGACAACAACAGCTATGCCGTGGAAGTTGCGCCATCCGTGTTTCATGATTTGACCTTGCCGGGCAGCGAAGTGTTCGCCGCCGGGCCTCGCTCAGCCACGACCTTCAACAGCTTGACTGGCGCACTGCCCGGAGCCGGCTCAGATTCCGGTCACGGCAACGATGTGTTGATGTTGCGCCATCTGCAGACGCTGTTCGGCGCAACACCTACTGCAGGCGGTGTCGATCCGCTCACGGGTTTGCGACCGGGCACATCCTCTGTAGCCGCAGACACCGTGTTGGGCACAGCATCCAGCATTGTGCTCACCACTGACGCAACAGGCGCCGGCAGCATCAGCTTGAACGGCGGCCCCGCACTCACTTTCAGCGGCACAGAAACCAACTTCGAAGTCACTGGGTTAGGCGGCGAGAAACTGTTCGTGGACGTGTCCACGCTCGCAACCAATCTCAGCGGTGCTTCAGTGAGCGTCAACGGGCGCGGCAGCCTCTCCACCGACGGTGGGCTGAGCAGCGTGGCCATCGACTTCACCAACGGCGCACAACAAGTGGTGGATAGTGAAACCGGCGCGGTGCTGCATGTGGATGCTCGCGGCATCACGAAAAGCGGCAGCGTCGCTGTGCGCTACGGCACCAGTTCGAACCTCTTCGACTCGCTCATCGCCATTCGCGACACGCTGTCCAACGGCAGCCTCACGCCGGCGGAAGCCAGCGCGCGCTTGAACGCCGCCATGGCCGACTTGGATCGCGGCGCGGACTCACTCAGTTCCGCCATCGCACGCTTGGGTGGTCGCTCCTCTCAAATCGACCGCGCTGGCGAACGCCTCGCAGATCTCGATGTCACTTTGGCAAGTCTGCGCAGCGCTGAAGCTGATGTGGACATGGCCGAAGTCATGGTGAAAATGAAACAGCATGAAGGCCTCTATAACGCCTCCTTGATGATGGCCGCGCGCGTGCAGCAGCTATCGCTGTTGAATTGGCTGTGAGCGCTCCGTCAACCATCAGATTCAAGGTGCGTGAACTCGCGCCTTCGGAACAAGCGCGCTTTGCGCAAGTGCTGGAC
>SIAO01000010.1 GCA_009691765.1 Planctomycetota bacterium
CGCGCCAACACGGTTGCGCACGGAAGCAGCAACGCGCTGCGTGACTCCGCTCGCGGTTTCGCGGCCGAGGCTCACCGCAAGCAGTTGGTCCAAGGCCTTCAGTCGAGCGAGTTCTCCACGCAAAGCCGCATCGCTGGCCAGAGCCGTCTCAATCTCGGCGCAACGCGACGCTGGCAATTCGCCAGCGCAGAAGGCCATCAACTCTTCTGGGGACACAGAGTGTGGGTTTGGGGTGTTCATGCGGGCAAATCCTTCCGGGTGCGTCCGGGGTCGATGAAAACCAGAACAAGTTCGATGTCGTCCTGCAACGCGAGCTCGAGATTCTGGCGCGCACGAAAGAGAACACTCTTCACAGCTTCGAGGCTGAGATCCATCGCTTCGCACAAGTCGCAGTCGGCGAAGCCCTCGTAGCAGCGCAACAAAATGACCGTGCGTTGCTGCGGCGGAAGCTCATCCACTGCTGCGCGCACACGAGCGATCGCTTCCGTTCGCACAAACTGTGCTGCGGCGTCTTCACGGCCATCGCTCACGCTGCCGTAGTTTTTCACGGCGTGGTTCACGGCGATGCGATAGAGCTAGGTGCTGAAACGCGCGACCGGCTGATAGCTGGCGCGCACACGCCAGACGCTCGCAAAAGTCTCTTGGGCGAGATCCTCAGCGTCCGTGTGCGAATTGATGTAATGGCGCAAGAAGCCCACGAGCCTCTCGGCGTGGCGCTGCACCAGTTCATCCATGGCGTTCTCTCTGCCGGCCTTAAGAGCCAACATGGAGCGCACATCTGGGTCGTCAGGAAACACCGGCATGCAACCCTCTAACAACTGACCAGCCGCAAGGTTGCGATCTGTTGCAACCTCATGCCCTACAGCGGGGTCAGCGGAGTCTTGCTGCGGTCCAGAATCGAGAGAATCAATGCCAACCGGAACACAAAGTCGGTAGATTTTCGGTTTTTTCCGCGCCAAGACTCTTCGAGTGGAAAGTAGTGGTACTGGCTCCGCGTGGGGTGCCGATCCACCGTCGTTTCTACATCGAAAAACCCATCATCTGGGTTCTTGCGCAGCGAGAGCAACCACGTCAACAACTCCACAGCCTTGGGCATCCGCGTCAGCAGCCCTGTACGCGCGAGCAACTCCAAGTCATGCAACAGAAAACCGACACGCCCCGCCGCGAACTCGTCTTTGCTCCAGACCGCAATGTGGAGGTCTTTGAGTTTCAAGAACTTCTTGCCGCGCACTTCTCGCACACGCCGCGGCGTGGCGTCGATATTGCCAAGCTGCGCCGCCAGCCAATCCAGCCCTCCGTTCTTCTCTGCCTCGCGGCAACACTCGGCGTTGAACGCCAGAATGTAGAAAATAAACATGTCTGGGGTGCACCAGTCAGGGCGAAGCCTGCGGTACACCGCGTCTTCCGGCACTTCGACAATGCCGTCGAAGCGACCAGCACCATCCTCCTTGTGGTGATGTGCCAGCTCTGCCGCTATGCGCTTGCCCACAGCCTGCACTTCCGCGGCATCATTGAACGCCGCGCGCGACAACGCTGCTGCTGCGATGTCCGCCATGATGCGACGCACAAACTTGAGCGCGGCAGGGTCGCTGCCGGCATAACCCTTCAGTTCACACAAGTCGCTTCCCGGTGCTTCGCGCGCCAGCTCCAACAAGCACTCCTGTGCGGTGCGATGGATGACCGGATGCTCGCGACTCCAGCCACGCTCCACGAGGAACAGGAATTGATTCACCAATCCCGGTCCGCGATGGCGACTCTTGTTGGGGGCCTCGTAGTCCAACAGCTTGTCCAACCAACGCCCATTGAGTTGCTGCTGTTGCAAAACTTGAACTGACGGCGCATATCGGTCGCAATCTTGGCGTGCGGCTGCCACCTCGGGGTCTGTCTCAGCGCGACCCGCGATTTCCGTGAGCGTGCGATAGCGGATGGGAGCGCAACCATATTGCAGAAGCCACGGAATGGGATCTGCATGCAACTGAGACAGCCAAGTTTTCATGCCAGCCTCAGTTTAGCGAGCGGGCGCGAACTCTGGGGAGCAAGATGCGCTCCGCGCGCCCGAGCAAACGGCAGTACGGCACGGGCCCATGCATGCGGCTGTCCGCGCTGATCGGTTGGTTGTCCCCAACGGCAAAACATGATTCGGCTCCGACCTGATACGCAGCCAAGGATCCGAGGCCGCTACCGAAAAAATAGTGGACATCGCGCGAGAGGTCAACGGGGTGCAGTCGCGCTTCTTGCGCGGTGCAGTGCACTCGCCACAGAGACAAGCTGCGCCCGCTCACCGTATCGCGCGCGGATTCATGACAAACGCGCGTCTGAGCATCGGTGCCTGTGCTGATGGAAAAAGAGCCATCCAGAGTTTCGACTTGCACATCCAGTCCCGTTGGTGGTATGCGGGCGAGTTCCGTAGCGATGCCTGCCTTATTGTGCAGACTCAGTCGATCCGCTTCGATCACAAGACCACGCACATCGTCCGCCAGTTCATGCAGCACGCTGAGCCTTCCTTGCACAGGAAACACGCGTAGCGCGAGTCGCGTGTCGGGCACCACATGGCGTCCAGGATGCACGAGGCCTCCCGACCCGATGCAATCATCCATGACCGATTCCGCGCCCGGCCCCATGCTGCCGAGGATGCGCGCCTTGAAAGCCCCGTTTTCTGCTCGCAACAGCACTGCGCCTTGCTCCATGGGCTGCAGTGATCCTTGTTGGACTTGCCAGCGCTCAGGGCGCGCAACATGCGGTCCTGGAAGCGTCACGCGCATGGATTCGCGCAACTCGGGCGTGCGCTGCGCGCGCTGCAACGCACTCGCGCTCTGGCCAACAAAGACATCGCCGGCTTGCAGAGCCAACGTCTCTCCGGGCAAGGCGACGACACGCTTGATGCGCGTGTCCGTGCTGCCATCGTCGGCTTCGCAGCGATAGGCCCAAACTTCAAAACGTTGCGGAGTTGTCGCAAGGCGGTTCAGCAAGACGCGATCGCGCCCACCTTCCAGAGTGGGCCACATGCTGCGCTCTACAACGAGAAGCACATCGCACACGCTGCTCCGCAGCAACAGAATCAGGGCTACGCAGGCCCCGAGCCAGAGCAGCCTGCGCCGCCAACGGCTGCGCTGTGTCACTACAACTTCGCTCACTCGGACAATTCCGCCAGAAGGTCGCGCCCGTCCACAAACGTGTGTGTCACCTGCTCCACTTGGCCTTCCCAAACCACGCGCGACACCGGATCCCTGCGCTCGTTGATGACCACCGGCAATTCGAGGCGCACGAAATCTGCGCGCTTGCCCGCTTCGAGAGTGCCGATCTGTTTGTCGAGTCCGAGTGCCCGAGCACCACCAAGCGTCGCAGCGTGAAAAGCATCGATAGCACCGAGACCTGTTGTTGAGCGCGATTGCCCGCGTTGCACCAGCAGCAATGTGCGCATCTCTTCAAACATGTCCAACGTCGGCACACTCGCAAGACTGTCCGTGCCCAGAGCCAGCGTGACTCCGGCCGCGAGCATTTCGGCCACAGGTGCGATACCGCAAGCGAGCATCAAGTTCGAGCGCGGGCAATGCACCACCGGCGTGTGCGAGGCGGCCAAGAGCGCGATGTCGTCGGCATCAGCTTGCACGACATGCACGGCCAACAAGTCGGGCCCAAGCAAACCGAGATCCGCCAACTGGCGCACAGGACTTGCATTACAGCGATAGCGTCCGAGCACACCTTCGCGGCGATAGTGCTCTGCCAATGGACCCGTGCCGCGCGTGAAGAACTCGTGCTCCTCAACGCTTTCATCCACATGCAGCGTGCAACGCAAGCCTCGGCGCCGCGCGTGCGCCATCACCGCAGTCAGCACTTTAGGTGGGCAAGTGAAAAGTGTGTGTGGCGCGTGGCCCAACTGCATGAGCGGCGCACCCAATTCAGGAAGTTCGTGGCCTTCTTCAAACTCGGCAATGAACGCATCTTCGCTTTCGGCACGGCTTCCAAACACTTCAAGGCCGAAGAACGCTCGCATCCCACTGCCCGCCAAGAGCGGCACGCTTGCTGGGTCAAGAAAACTGTCAGCCACACAGCCGACACCGCCTGCTACGAGCATGGCAATGCTCTGCGCCGCGCCACTCGCAAAGATCTCACGATCGGCGGTTCCACGTTCAATGGCTGGAATCATCGCGTGCCGCAGCCACTCCGCGAAAGGCAAGTCGTCACCGATGCCACCGAAGCTGCCAAGTGCGAGATGCGCGTGCGCGTTGACAAAGGCTGGCATCACCACACCGCCCGCTTCGCACAGCAACGGAGCCTCTTGCTGCGGTCGCCCTTGATGCAACGCGACAATGCGCCCGTCACTGATCTCCATCCAGCCTGGAGACAGCACGCCGGCGGCATCGGTGATGAGATGGTCTGCAGCCACCACTCCGGTATTCACTGCGCGGGGCTCCGGCAATCGAAGCGCTCGAGCATTTGTTGCTCCAGCGACGACGGCGCGCCGAGAAGCAGCGCAAGAGACATTCCCACCGCCATTTTCATCTCATCCTCCTCCAAGTACGGGCTGAATATCCAAGGCACGACGCCCTTCCGTCTGTATCAGGTTGCCGCGAATCTCGATGCCGAGATTCATGCGCTTCAACAAGCCGGTGCCAGACAGCAACGCGCCGAGCAACGAGACGCCGCCTTGGCCGCCGGTGACTCTCGCAGCCAGTTTCTCCATGACGTCGGTGCCGATGCGACAGTTCACCATGCCGTCGAGTGTCGTCCATCCATCCAACGTCAACATCAAACCCGCCATGGGCAATTTGAGCCCCTTGTCGAGGCTCACGCGCCCTTCGCGAATCTGGAGAGAAGTTGTGAGTTTGTCCATGCTCACGCCCTGCGCCATCGCAGCTTGCACAGTGCCGAGTGCGGCCTGCACATCAAAACCAGCGATAGTCGGCAAACGAGCTCCAAACAGCGCTGGCAGTTTCGCCATCACATCCAAAAACATGACCGTCGAGCTGAGACGGAGCCCAACAATCTGCAAACGCCCATCTGCGACAGCGCTTTTCGACCACAGCACCTTGCCGCCGTGTTGCAGGCGAACATCCACATCGAGATCCATGAGGCCGGCCACGGTGGCCTTCTCATCAGGCTGCTCGCCGAGGAAAAAAAGTGGACTGAGAATGGAGAGTTGCTTGTTGGGCACACGAGCAATGTCAACGCCCGTCGCATGCACCTTCGCGTTCACACTCCAGCTTCCATCGACCAACGCTGCTCGTGCGCCGGGATCAACGCGGAGGCTTCCGCCACCGAGTGTCGCCGTCGCTTCGCGCACTTCGAGTGCGCCACCACGCAGTTCTGCCGCGCAACGCAACCCTTGCAACGTCAAGGTGTCGAAGGCCAACGCATCGAGATTGGCCGTGCAAGTTCCGACACCGCGAAAAACATCTGGAATCCAAGCTACGCAGGGCGCATCCAGTGTGCCCGCGACCTGCATTTCGCCATGCTGCACCGCTAGCGGCGCTTCGGGGCTCACGAGCAGCGCTTCCATGAACACCGGCGGCAGTTTCAGCGCAAAGTCCTTCACAACGAGCCGCTCTGCCGTGCACAAAACCCTAGCCGCTTCGAAAGCCACTCCCTCACCGTTCACACGCAAGAGACTGAATTCCATTCCCGCGCTGCGCAGACTCCCCTCTCCTTGAACCTGTAGATCAGGGAGTTTCACAGTCTTCAGCACCTTCGTTTTGTCGCGGAGCGAGCGTGCTAGGCCCGAGAGCTTGAGATCCACGCTCAACTGAGCCTCAAGCGCAGCAGAGCTCCGCGCTTCAACCGTTCCGGAGACGCGCAGCGTCGTCAGCGCCTCGCCCTTCGAGTTTGGCGTCTCCACGAGACCCACATGCTCCACAGGAAGATCCTGCAAAGTCAGCACGAGGTGATCGCTCGCTTTGCGACTCGTCGCATCGACGCCGAAATCCCCTCGCGCTATCAACACGCCGCCCGAGTGGCCAGCACGCAGCTCGCGCACGTTCAAGCGCCCAGCGTTGAGCGCGCCATCGGCTTGCAGTCCACGAAACTCCAAACCAGAAACGCTCACGCTCTGCAGCGTCGCCTTCACGTCAGCGCTCCATGTTGTCGCATCCAGCGGATCAGAGCACTGGGCCACGACACTTCCTGTGCTTGCACCTTCAATGCGAAGCATCCCGGGTGAGAACGCTTCGGCAATGGTGCTCAACCAAGCGCCATCGACAGACCACGCCATGTCCGCGCGCAAGTTGCGCGCTTCGGCAGAAGCCTGCGCGCTGCGCACTTTGATCCAGCCTTCGGTGGCCGCAAGATTCGTGTCTGACACAGTCCATTCCTGCCCCTGACGCTGTGCATGAACCGCCAACACCACGTTGTTGAGCGCGAGCGTGCGCCCGTCATCTTGCTGCAAGAGCAGTTGCGGAACGCTCCCTGTGCCTTGAACGCCGAAATCGCCTACGCCTGTAGCGCTGACATTCCATTGACCGGAACAAACGCCAACAACGCGTCCTGCCGCCGCAACATCGCGCTCGAGCTTGATATCGCTGCACGCTAGGGTGCCGCTCGCATTCCACGGCGCGGCTCCCAAATCCACCGTACCTGCGAGATTCAATCTCCCGCCAGCATAGGACGCGCTGCACTTGTCGATCTGCAACTTGCTTTCATGCAACCGTAGCTCGGCTTGTACTTGCGAGAGCGATTCATCGCGCCATGAGATTCGTGGCAGCGTAACGCTCCACTGCGCAGTGCAGTTTCGCAGCTCAAGCGCCGCCACACTCAGCTCGCCGCGCAACTGTGCGTTGCCCTCGAGAACACAATCCACCGGCAGCCACGGACGCAGCACGCGGCCAGGGATCCGTGCCTCGAACTTCGCACCACCAGCGTGGCTCTCTGTGTCGAAGCGTGCGCTCGCAAGTTCCAACGAGAGTCCTTCCGAGAGCAGCGCCGTCTGTTGCAAGCGCAAACTGCGAAAGCGTTGTTCCGCAAACGCGCTGCCGTTGAGGGAGACACGCTTGAGCACCACGGGTGTGCCTCCGGGCCACTCCAGCGCGCACTCATCCGCCTTCAGGTCAAAGCTGGCCTCGCACTGCTCTATCGTTCCCGAGAAGCGCACTCCGCCCGTGATCGCACTCGTGCAACGCACTCCGCCTCCATCGAAATGAAGCGGCAGTGCTCCGCGAATGTTCAACGCACCAGCAACCGTTCCACCGAGCAACGGCAGAGTGAACTCTCCGCTGATGCTCGCGGCCTCGTCCACAGCAGAGAAATCCGAAACGTGCAGCACGCCCTTGTCCAGAGTCACCGCTGCAACGATGTCGGTGAGCGCCACCGACGGCGTGCTCAATTGCGCGAGACGCAACTGCGCGGTGCCTTGAAGCGCTGAAACCTGAGCCATCCAGTCTTGTGCCTGCAAGTCCCATTGCCCTTCGGCTTGCACATTGAAACCAAGACTGCCCGCGGGGCGCACTCCCAGAGGCAGCACAGCCGGCAGCGCGTCGGCGAGCAACGCAGCATCGTTCACCGTTCCGTTGAACTTGCACGACCCGCGTACAAGCTGCCCAGCAAGCTGCAAACGAGGCGCTTCGAGTTCGACGCGCGCGGCGGTGGTTTCCAACGTCGCACGCAAGGTCTCAGGAACACCGTCAACGCAGTGCGCCTTCGCATTCACCTTCACGAACGGCAATGGTCGCGCGTTCACGACTTGAGTGCCCAGCGCAAACTCTGTGACTTCAAAATCGACGCTCACATCCTGCGGGCTCGTGCCCTCGAAGGTGGCAGCACACGCAAGACGCTGGACCTTGCCTGCTGGAATCACATCAACCCACAAGCGCAGCAGTGGAGCAAACACCGCCAAATCGACGCCCTCACCGCGCAGTTCAACATCACACCCACTCTCGGCCGCCGCGCCACTGCGCAAGAGCAATGCGCAGGTGAGCGTGCCGCCACCTTGCGGCTGAAGTTCTACGCGTGCGCGTCCTCGCAACGGTGTGCCTTCGGCGCTGGCCGAGAGTGTGAAGCTGCACACTGCCGCATTGTCCACACTTAGTTGCCCCTCATGAATCGCTAACTCCACGCGGCGTGGCACGGCGACAGGCGCTGTTTTTCCGTCGCCGCTTGCACCACCAAGAAACTGATCGATGTTGGTGGCACCTGAAGCCTCTTTGCGCAGATGCACACGGCACTGTTGCGCTGTGAGCGACAGCGCGTCGTTGGAGAACACGAGCCCCGCCAACCCTCCGCTCAAACTCAGTTCTTGCAGTTCGAGCAGAGCACCACGACCCTGTGCATCAGGCAGCACAACGCGCTGCAGCGTGATGGGCTCGTTCCATGCAAGCGACAAGTGTTCGAGTTGCACCGGGCTGCCGAGCGCGTCGCTGAGAGCGCCACGCAAGAGGTTCTCTGCGAACAGCAGCCCTGCGATGAGCGCACACAACGCCAAGCCGACAATCAGCAGCACCCAGCGCAGCGCGCGGACCTTCAAACTACGATTCTTGACATTTTTCAGCACGATTCATCCCTTCAACTGTCCGGCAGGATAGCCAAGAAATCACGGTCCGTACCAAGTTTTTGTGCCCTCAAGCCAACCCCAAGTGCCTTACTCCACGGCCTTTGCGCCAGAGGGGGCGATCCTGCAGCGGAACTTCTTGGCCCGAGGGCTGTCCGCGCCGTATGAGTGACTGTCACCCCGGCACCCCCGGGGAGTGATTTAGCCATGCTTACCGACACGAAATGGAATGCACTCCGACGCTTGCTGGACATCACTCAGGAGCTTGCGGAACTGCATGTTGATGACAGCACGGCACGGCGGAAACGCCTACGGCGCGGGGCCTTGCTGCGCCAACTGCGCGCTCGCATCACGCGCCCGGCGCTGCGCCAGTTGCCTGCGCCCTTGGCCCGCCTCGCCACACGCACAACTCTGACTCCAACGGACCTCATGATTTTGGCGGTGCTGCTCGAACGACGCATCGCCGCCACCGAGCCGTCGATGAGTGGTCGCGAACTGTTGCAGATGCTCGGAGCCAGCAGCGCCGAGCTGTTGACCCTCGAAACAACGCTGTGTCGTGGCGCGCCGCTCTTGCGTGCAGCTCTTATCAGCGCCAATGGCGATGGTCTGGATGGGCGCTTCCGTGTGCACGAGCACTTGTTCGCGCAACTGCGCAAGAGTTGCAGCACGCGAGTGCAGCGTGGTTCGGTCGGGCCCTTCAAAGATGCGGTGGATCACCTGCTCGCCTTGCGCGAGTGGGGCCTGTTGCACGAGCTGCGCGCTGCGCTGGTGTTCCCGTGGTCTTGCTGGCGCGATGTGCATCCCGAGCCCGTGATCGATGCCGAACTTCTGCAACACAGCATCGAGCGCGTTCGCACACGCATTTTACTGCGCGAATCCAAAACTCCGGTAGCACGACTGCCATGGCTGGTCTTCCGCAAGGAACACGCTCTCGCACCACTCGGTGACGAAGAACTGCTCCTCGCAACGCTGGCCACTCATGCAGTTTTTACAGCTCTGCCGCCGTTCGGACTTGGCGATCTCGTGCGCCTTGCGAGCGCGGACGCACGTGAAGTTCTGCTCAAGCGCCCCGTGCTCGAACCCGCAGGGCTGTTACGCAGTCGCCTGTTGGTCGATGTCGAAGTCGACACGGACCCGATGGATCCGCAAGCGCCGGTGCTGCTCGGAAAATCTGCCCGAGAACTGCTGCTGCCAGCCCCCGACGCAGGGCCAGCCAGCACGAAAGAACGCCAACGTTTCCACGCTTATCTTGCGCAACTGAAAGACAGCGGCGACTTCTATCGCAGGCTGTGATGCAGGGCATAGCGCAACGCGGTGCTAGCGGGTAGAAAAGCGCCCATGACGCCCAGAGACGAGAAGGCCTACGTAAAGTTTGCAGAATACCGTGCGCTGTATCCCTCAGAGCATGAGGACCGAATCTGGGCAGCCGTCGCCGAGTACTTCGCGATGAAAGGCGATGGACCGCGCACACTGCTGACTTGGGAAAAAGCACGCACGCTCAATGCAGAGTGGGGCCCACATCGACTCGGCTTCGCCAAAGCGCTCATCCGCGCCCACAAGTGGATGGAAGCAGTGCACGAGCTCGAAGCCTGCGCCGAACTCGACAGCTCGGGACTGAAGCCCGAGTGCTTCGACGAAAACGATCTGTATTTCCTTGGCTATGCGCTCTTTGGTGCAAAGCGCTTTAAGGAAGCCTCAGAGGCTTGGCGTGCCGCCGGTAACAGCATTCGCTACTGGGCCGATGCCCAACCGCTGAAGCACTTCCACATGCACCGTGGCTGGGCGTGCCACCTTGAGCACGACTTCTTGGATGCCATCGATGCGTACAAGCGCGCTCTCGTGGCACCTGGTCCTGGCGACACCGCCGAAGACGACGACATGGACACCGCGGATGTGGATGCTTGCCAAGAGCGCATGAATCCGACCATCGAGCGCTACTTCGCTCTGGCACAAGCCGGCGAACTTCTGGACTCAGACGAGCTGAGCGCGATGCCTTTTTGCCGGTGAGTGGCGTAGTGCGCGCGATGCAACGCGCGCCGCGGCATCAAACCACCGGTGTGAGCCAGTGCACGAAGCGTTCTAAGCGCCCACGCACGGCATCGAGGTAGTTGGTTTGAAGCTGGAGCGTGATGGGCCCGCGCCCGCCGCGCCCGATAGTGCGACCATTGATCTGCCCGACAGGCGTGACTTCTGCCGCAGTACCGGTCATGAACACCTCGTCCGCGCCTAAGAGATCTTCCACCGTCATGGGTGCGATGCGCACCGGAATGCCGAGATGGTGCGCGATGCTGAGCACCGAGTCGCGCGTGATCCCTGGCAGCAGCGATTCTTCGGGACCATTGGTAATAAGCGTGTCGCCATGAACCACGAAAACATTTTCGCCTGCGCCTTCGGCAACGCGATCATGACCGTTCAGCAGAATCGCTTCGTCGTAGCCACGCGCCGCCGCTTCCTTGGTGGCAAGCACCGAGTTCAGATAATGGCCGCAAGCCTTGATGGTGGGGTCCAGTGCACTCGGGAGATATTTGCGTTGCTCAACGATGGCAGCGTGGATGCCCTTTTCGAGCGCCTCGGGGCCGAGGTAAGCACCCCAAGACCACACGGCGATGAACGCGTTGATCTCACACTCACGTGGCCGGACTCCCATGCGTCCTTCGCCGGTCTGCACCAGCGGGCGGATGTAGCACTCGCGGAAACCGTGCAGCTTGATGAGTTCTGCGATGGCCTTGGTGAGCTCGGCGTCGGTCCATAGGTATTCCATGAAGTAGCCACGTGCCGATCGCCGCAGGCGCTCGAGGTGCTCAGGAAGACGGAACACAGCCGGGCCGAGCGCGCCGTCGTAACAGCGCACGCCCTCAAAAACGCCGGTTCCATAATGCACCGCGTGGGAAAAGAAGGAGACCTTGGCCTCGTCGGCGGTGACGATCTTGCCGTCCATCCACACAAACTTGCTGTCGACCTTGCGAGACATCAGACGCTCCTCGGCGCCATGGTGCGGGAGGCGGGCGCCCGAAGCAAGCGCTGCGACCTTGACCTTGGGTTGCGTTTCTTGATGCACTCCACCGCACCCCTACAATGCACGGCCAATCTCCGGGCAACTCCCATGAATTTCGCAAAGCACGAACTCATCCACGACTGGAACCTTCAAGGCGGCACATTCAAGCCCGCCAAGACCATCACGTTTGACGATGAAACGCTGCGCGACGGGCTGCAGTCGCCCTCGGTGTTCGATCCGCCAGTGGCGGCAAAGTTCGAAATCCTGGACTGCATGGCAGCGATCGGGATCGAAACCGCCAATCTCGGGTTGCCAGGCGCGGGGGAATCCCACCGCAAAGACATCCTCGCGATGGCGCAGCACATCGCCAAGAACAAGCTCCCCATCCGCCCCAATGTGGCCTGCCGCACGGTAGTGGGAGACATCGAGCCTGTACGCGCCATCATGGACGCCACGGGACTCTCGGTGCTGGCCTGCTGCTTCATCGGTAGCTCGCCGATCCGCCAATACACCGAAAACTGGACGCTCGACACGCTCCTCGGGCATGTCGAAAAAAGTCTGAGCTACGCGCGCGATCACCAGATCCCAGTGATGTTTGTCACCGAAGACACGACGCGCGCGCATCCCGACCACATTGAAGCGCTTTACAGCCTCGCGATTGACCTCGGCGCCGAGCGCATCTGCATTTGCGACACGTGCGGCCACGCGACGCCAGACGGTGTGCGCAATCTCGTGTCTTTCGTGAAACGCATTGTGGAGCGCAAGGGCAGAGATGTCGGCATCGACTGGCACGGACACCGCGATCGCAATTTGGACCTCGCGAACTGCATGGCCGCGGTGGAAGCCGGAGTCAATGAAGTGCACGGTTCGGCCTTGGGCGTCGGCGAACGTGCCGGCAACGCGCCGATGGATCTGCTGCTCGCCAACTTCAAACTGCTGGGCTGGATCGACCGCGACTTGAGTAGCCTCGGCAACTACGTGCGCACTTGCGCCAAGCATTTGCGCGTGCCCATCCCGCACAACTACCCCATCTTTGGCAACGACGCTTTCTTGACCGGCACGGGCGTGCATGCCGCCGCCGTGATCAAAGCCATGCGCAAAGGCGATCCATGGCTGGCGGACCGCGTGTATTCCGGCGTACCGGCTGCGGACTTCGGCGAGCAACAGCGTGTCTCCGTGGGTCCGATGAGCGGAAAATCCAACGTGATCTGGTGGCTGGAGCAACATGGCTACGACGCTGCCAACGAAGCGCTGATCGAACGCGTGTTCGCGGCGGCGAAAGCTGCCGACCATTTGCTGAGTGATGAGGAGCTGCGCAAAGCCACAGGAGTTGCCCCCTGAAACAGAAAGAGGCACGGCCTGGCCACATGGCCCTGCATTCGTGCCCCGCGACAACAAAGCGAGCGGAGACCCGGAACAGAACTCGCTTTGATGTCCGCCATACATTGGAGCGTTGCTGCACCGCGAGTGCACCCACGCGTAAGGAATCCTGAAACCACATGCCCCTGAATCTCGCTGAAATCCCCTTCCCCAACATCGATCCTGTTGCGTTTACCGTCTTCGGCTTTGAGATCCGCTGGTACGGCATTGCCTATGTTGCGGCTTTCCTGCTAGCCCAGTGGCTGCTGAGACGGCTCGCGAGAGAGAAACTCCTGCCCCTCAGCGAGCGCGATGTCGGCGATTTCATCTTCTTCGCCATGATCGGCACCATTGTCGGCGGGCGCTTGGGCTACATCCTGTTCTACAAGTTCTCGTATTACTTCGAGCACCCAGCAGAAGTGCTGCAAGTGTGGCGCGGTGGGCTTTCCTTCCACGGTGGGCTGATCGGAGTGATTGCGGCTCTCGCGCTGTTCGCACGCAAGCGTGGCGTGGCCATCGCACAGATTCTTGATGCGGCGGCTCTCGTGGTCACTCCGGGCATCTTGTGCGTACGCCTCGCCAATTTCATTAACGGCGAGCTGTGGGGTCGCCCTTCGGATGTGCCTTGGGCCATGGTCTTTCCCACCGCTGAAGCCGGAGGCGTGCCGCGCCATCCTTCACAGCTTTACGAAGCAGCCTTTGAAGGCGCCTTGATGTTTGTCGTGCTTTGGAATGCACGAAAGACCAAACTCGCCTCAATTCAGGGTGCCCTCTTTGGCCTGTTTTTGCTGCTCTATGGTGCAGGACGCTTCATCATCGAATTTGCCCGCGAACCCGACCAGCATCTCGGCACCGTGCTTGGTCCTCTTTCCATGGGACAAGTGCTTTGCACTGCCATGATGATTCTCGGTACCCTGCTCCTCCTAAGGCGGCGCCAAGCCACTGCGGCTTGATGCTGTTAGACAGCTCGCTATTCCCAGCCTAGAGTGCTGAATCCCGGACATGATCCGGACTCAAAACCCATGACCACGCTACTCATCACAACCCTCGGCAGCGCCGGACGCGACGAAGCTCGCCATGGCCACCTCCGCGCTCGTTACCGCCTCCCCGGCGCCGAGCGCATCGTTGAAACTCAACACCTTGGCCTCGAACTGGCGAGAGCGTTGCAGGCCTCGAAGATTTGCTTCGTAGGCACCACAACTGCGTTCTTCGATCAGCTCGCTTACTTGTTGCCTCCGGAAGCCGCTGCGGCTCCCGTCGCCGAGGCGCAAGAAGCCCATGTTGAGGAAGTCGCCGACGAGCCCGAGGCAGCACCGCTGACCGAAGACGCATCCGACGACGCAGACACGACCGCTGCGAACGACGATGACGACGCGGCTTCGCCAAGCGATGATGAAGACGTCGATGCTGCAAGCGACGAGCAGGCAGCTTGTGAAAGCGCCGCAGCCGCCGAGGCATGTGCAACTTCAGAATGCGCGACCAGCGTTGATGCCGCTGCAAGCGATGTTTCCGGCAGCGATGCCGCCGCAGCTCCGGCAGCAACGCCGGCTGTCGCAGATGCAACGGACGCCGCGCCAGCCGCAGCGCCAAGCGTGCCGCGCAAAGTGCATGTTCCCGACACCCGCTCGCTCACCGAGCGGCTCGTGACGCAAGCGCGCACGGGGCGTCCCGACGCGGCTGCACTCAACGCTTTGGCCAAACGCCTCGCTGTCGCGCTCCACATGCAGCATGTGGAGTGCCTCCTGATCTCTGACCCCACCAGTCCGCGCGCCACCATGCACGCTCTGCGCACTCTTTCTGAGTTGCCCGACGATGGCGACGAAGTGCACATGGATGTCAGCTTTGGGCCGCGCTCACTGCCGGTGGCCGCGTTCCTCGCCATTCAGTATCTGCGCCGCTTTCGTCCAGATGTGCGCACGGGCAGTGTGTTCATGGCCGCTCCTGAACACGCCGACGAAGCCGGCATCGTGCCGGTGAACAGCTTGGATGGCGCCGACGAATTGATGCACTGGATGGGATTGTTCGAAGCACTCGTCGATGGACGCGCGCCGCAAGCGCTGCACACGACTTTCATGCGCGACCGCTGGCTGAATCGCCTCGCGGGGCCTTATGTGCGCTTCCAACGCGGCCAACGCTTTGGTGCGTTGTCCGAAGTGATCGAAGGCGCCAAGCTCGTCGAGGAAAAGCGCCGGTCTCTCCGCCGCCTTCCTTCAACGCATCCTTTCCGCTTGTTCGATCCGGTACTGCAACACGCGCTGCGGCCGTTCGTCTCGGACGCTGCACCCAGCTCGAAGCAATTCGTGTTGGCAGTGCAATCGATGCGCCAAGGCAACTTGCCGCTGGCGGCGTTGCATTTGCGCGACACCATGATGTCGGCGTGCCTCGAGGCCTACGGTCGCAGAGCAGCCGAAGCGTGGATGGATGTGCCCGGCAGCGGTGGCGCACAGCAAGTGCGTCCGCGCGATGTGGCGTCGTTCGTGCTCAGCACACCGTCGATCGCCAGTCAGCTTGCGCCGCTCGACATTGTGTGGCCGCTCATCGCCATGGCGCGTAATCGCTATGTGAACACCAGCCCCACGACAGTGCGCGCAGGACAGTTGAAGGACGAAGATCACGAAGTTGGTCGCGCAGTCGAAATGGTCGGCGCGCTGCTGCACAACGGCGCGTTTGCACGCCTGCCGGAATTGCTGCCCTTCGAGTTGGCGGTGCAACAGAGCATCGATCTGCGCGCCGTGCGTGCGCGCGACGCCATGGAAGGGCGCTTTGGCCGCGGTCAACGCAACGACCGCCGTGGTCCACGGCCACAACGCGGACGCGACAACCGCTTCCAAGGTGGTGGCCCCGAAGGTCAAGCTCCGGAAGGTGGTGCGCCAGGAGGTGCCGAAGGTGGCGCTCCGGCAGAAGGCGGTGGCGTACCCAGTGATGGTGGCGCGCGCCGTCAGGAAGGCGGAGACCGCGGACCTCGTGGTCCGCGCGAAGGCGGCCCCGGCAATGGTCGGCCCTACGGCGATCGCGGCCCGCGTGGACCACGCGACGGTGGTGGTCCCGGCCAAGGTCGGCCTTACGGCGATCGTGGACCCGGCGGTGGTGAACGTGGACCTCGTGGCCCCGGTGGCGGTCCCGGTTCCGGTGGCCCTCGTGGTCCCCGCGACGGCGGTGGCCCCGGCCAAGGCCGTCCCTACGGCGATCGTGGACCTCGTCCTGAAGGCGATCGAGGGCCGCGTCAGCGCGACGAAAACGCTCCAGAAGACACAACGCCGCGCGTGAGTCAGGCGCGTGGCCTTGGGAATCTCGGGCTCGCGTTAGCGCAAGCCGGCCTCGTCGGACGCGGCAAGGATCATCCGCCGCGACATGACACACCTGCGCAGCCGCAAGCAGAAGCACAAGCCGCTCCGCAACCACCGTCGACACCCACAACACCAGAGTTCCCCGTCGCGGGGCCATGAGTCGCTTCGTCTGAACGCAACCATCACGCCACAGCAACATTGGGCCGCTCCACTTTGGTGGGCGGTCTGCTTGCTGACTACAGCGTCGGCAATCTCGTGCACGGATTTCATGACGTGGGTGCTGGAAACAGTGCCCACGTGGATCGGCCTCGTGGTGCTCGCCGCAACGTGGCGCCGCTTTTCGTTGACGCCGCTCGCTTGCGGTGTCTTGGCGTTGCACGCGATCATCCTCGCGGTAGGCGCGCACTACACCTATGCCGAAGTGCCGTTCGGTTTCTGGATGCGCGATGTGCTGGAACTGGAACGCAACCCCTTCGACCGCCTCGGGCACTGTTTCCAAGGCATCACACCCGCGCTGCTCGGGCGCGAGCTTCTGCTGCGCACATCGCCGCTCCGCAATGGCGCTTGGCTGCTCACGCTGGGCATCTCGCTTGCGCTTGCGGTGTCTGCGCTCTACGAACTCGGCGAGTGGTTAGCGGCGGTGACTCTCGGCCAAAGCGCTGAAGCTTTCTTGGGCATGCAGGGCGACGAGTGGGATGCGCAAGCCGACATACTCTGCGCCTTCTGCGGCGCCATCTTCGTGTTCATGATTCTCGCCCGGCTGCACCAGCGCCAGCTCGACCGCCTACTCCGCGCGCCCTGACTCCGGGGGAGCGTCCCAATCTCCAACCACCCCATTTGGGGCTGAAATCCTTGACTTTCCGTAAATCTTGATACAGATTCTCATGATCGTATGGTGAGGCCATGCGCACCAACGCCATCGGATCGTTCGCCCTCCTCGCACTCCTCTCTTTGCTCGTGTCCCCACAGCGTCTCGCAGCCCAAGAACCCACAGAAACTCTCCGTCGCGAAGTCGCTGAACTGCGCGCCACCGTGAACGCGCTGCGTGCGGAAGTCGAGCTCGCCAAAGCTGCCGGAGCTGGCGCCGCAGAAAAAATGAAAGCGCTGCAAGCACTGCTCGCAACCCAAGAAGGCGCTGCTCTCGAAAGTGAAATCGGTTTCGGTGTGACCAAGATCGGTGGTTGGGCAACCCGCGACGCCAAGCGCCTCGCTCTCGGGGGCTACTTCGACACCGAGTTTCGCGTGGATCACGCCGGCGCGCAGAACGACACTTTCGATCAGCACCGCTTGGTGTTGCAGCTCGAGTCGGACATCGGCGGACCAGTGAGCTTCCGCAGCGAGATCGAGTTCGAAGGTGGTGGCTTTGTCTCAGGCAGCGGCAACACCCTCACTGGCAACCAGATTCTCATCGAGTTCGCCGAAGCACACGTGGCGATCAGCGACGCGATCAATTTCAAAACAGGATCGCTGTTGGTGCCGTTCAATCGTTTCAACTACGAGCACGATGCGCCACTGCAAGAGCTCACCGACCGCCCGCTGGTGGACCGCCGCGTGGTGCCCACGACTTGGAATGATTCCGGCATCGGCATCTACGGCGCGTTTCATCCGTCCTTCGCCACCATCGACTACGACATCGTGCTCGTGAATGGCCTCACCGAACGCATCAACGCGGTGGATGGCACGCGCAACGCTCGCGCATCGTTCCGCAGAGACAACAACGACAACAAGACGCTTGTAGGGCGCGTTGGATTCGGCTTCGATGTCGCGTTTCTTGATGCCCTCGGCTTCGGCGTCAGTGGAATGCTCGGCAAATACGACGACGAAAACCGGCAGCAAGCGTCGATGATTGGATTCGATTGGAAAGTGCGCAAAGGCCCGTTCGAGATCGTCGGCGAGTTCGCCAAGCTGAGTTTGGAGCGCGGGCCAGGTGAGATCAGCCCAACACCACCAACGCTTCCTGTGCCCCAAGGCATGGACGGTTGGTACCTCGAAGCGCGCTACCGCTTCTTCCCCGAGTCATGGCGCGGCGCAGGCTTGTTCGGGCCCAAGAGCACCTTCACCCTCATCGGGCGCTACGACCAAGTCGATTCCGACACCGCAGGCGTGGCGGTGGACTTCGCCACCGTCGGCAACCCACTGCTCTCGCGCGGCGACGCCTACCGCGATGACCGCCGTCGCCTCACTCTTGGGCTCAACTTCCGCCCGACGCCGCAGTCCGTCGTGAAGTTTGAGTACCAGTGGTTCCTCGAGCCCGCTGGCATTCCCGACGTCGACAACGACCGCGTCGTGGCTTCTTTCGCCACCTACTTTTAGGACCGCATCATGAAACCACACCTGCTCTGGTGGCTTGCGCTGCTCCCCCTCGTGCTGGCCGCCTGCGTCACCTTGGACGACTACCGCTTCGCTGACGGCACGTTGGATGGCGAACGCCTCTACCAACGCCGCTGCAGCACGTGCCACGACACTTTCGAGCGGCAGGATTACCCCACTGCCGAGTGGCCCACCTACGTGGAGCGGTACGGCCCTCGCGCCGGCCTCAACCCAGAAGCCCGCGCCGCGGTCCTGCGCTATCTGACTAAGCAATAATGATGACGCCGATTCAGTAATCCGCGGGTGCAAAAAACCGGGGCCCAAAGTGCAACGCGCCTCGGGCCCCTACTTTTCGGTGTGGACCCCGCCGGATCCAACCCGCAACCCTCACAAACCCAGTGCGGCGAACCGCACTTCCACGCCTGTTGTCTGCTCCGCCACAGCTCCGGGACGACCCGGCGCCATGGGTTGAACTTTCGGGTGCCGCTTCCGGCCCCTCGCCCCTATGGCCGCAAGCATGACTTGCGGTAGGGGCAGGAACTCCAAGTTCACCTATAGATGTCGCGCCAAGAGAAAACGTGACAAGAAAACTGGAAATTTTGTTCAAAAGGCAAAAGTTCGTGGTTTGGGAACCTCCGAGATGCAGCGGCTGCGTGCGCCCGAGGGCAAGCCTCGGTAGCATGGGCGCCTTGGGAACCGCTTGAAAATGCAGGGAACTAATGACATTCGCATCATCGCTCGCCCCCAACCCAGCCCGCTCAAGTGCGATTTTGAAGTAGATCGGCCTGTGGTGGAGGGAACTGTGTGGTTTGGCGACCAGGGCGCCGCAGCAGGTTCACCTCTCGCCGAGAAACTCTTCGCGCTGCAAGGGGTGCAGAGCCTCCTGATCCGCGGGACCATGGTCACAGTCACCCGCACGGCGGATGTGGAATGGATCACGCTGGCCAAAGCCGTCGGATCTGCGATCCGCGTTCAACTTCAAAGTGGTGAAATGTGCGTGGCGCCAGCCGCACTCGGTGGCAGTCAACTGGACCAGTCCATTCGCGTGCGCGTGCAACGCATCCTCGACGAAGAGATCAATCCTGCCGTCGCGATGCACGGCGGCACCATTTCGATTCTCGATGTGCAGAACGGCATCGTCTACGTGCGCATGGGCGGCGGTTGCCATGGTTGCGCGTCGTCCACCGCAACTCTCAAGCAAGGCGTGGAACAAGCTGTGCGCGCAAAGGTGCCGGAAGTCGTGGACATTCTCGACACCACAGATCACGCAGCCGGCACGAACCCGTACTACGCGCCTCACTGAGCCCACCATGAGCACGCCGGTTCCTGTCAGTGCCGACCTCGAAGGCGAGCACACCTTGGTGCTGCGTTGGTCCGATGGCCCGACGCTTTGGTACGCGCTGGATGACCTGCGTGCCAACTGTCCGTGCGCTCCCTGCAACCCCGAGCCTGGCGCAGCACGCGCGCCGCGTGGCGCCTTCGAGGGCATTGGCATCACGAGTCTGGAAGAAGTAGGCACCTACGCGCTGCGCTTGCACTTCAACGATGGGCACTCCACCGGCATTTACACCTACGAGCGCTTGCACGCATGCGGCCATCCTCCGGGGCAAGTGCCGCCACCAGAGATGCCAGCGCGCTTCGAGGTTTGAGGAGCCACTCATGTCTGATCTGAACACACTGCTCGCGGAGGTTTCGATTTTCGTGCCGACCTTGGACCTCACGCAACCAGCAGCAGCGGAAGCGGCGCTCGAAGCACGTTTCCCGGCGCGTGGGCCGCAAGTGGCTGCACTGCGTGCGGCGGCCGAGGCTGCAGTGGCAGCGGGCTCGATTTGCAACAAGGGTGAAGGCGCCCTGAAGTACTCGCGGCTTGCGAAGGCCGAGAATGATCCGGGCCGTTGCTCCATCGACGCCGTTTCCATGACCGACACCGAAGGGCCGTTTCACACTCACGTCAAAGGCGAAGTGTGTTTGTGCTTCCCAGACGACGCGCAAGTCACTTTCGAAGGCCGCAACGCCACATGGATGGTGCTGCCTGTTGGCTCGCGTCACGCACCACGCGTAGAGCACGGCCACATGCTGATTCTCTATTGGTGGCCAGGTGGCGCAGTGCTGTGGGGTTGAGCGCAGTGCACGTCGATGTTGTGCATGTGAGCGTGCGCTGGGAGAAGTTGCCGAGCGCGGAACTGCTCGTCGATTTGAATGGCGCCGAGGAGTTCGTGCCGCTGCGACGCATGGAAACCAAGGCCACGACGCAAAACTACGAGTTGGCGCTGTGCTGGTCGTTGAAAGCGCTGCTGCTCATGAGTCCACAAGACGCGCGTTACGCCGAACTCGAGTGGCGCCTCGAACACAACGGGAAAGTTGTTGCGGCGCGCAAGGTCGGGCAAGGAGTGCTGGGGCCAACACAACCGCTCGACTTGTTGGCGGCGGCAGATCCTTTCGCAGTGTGACGCGCCCTCAGTTTTTCTGCGGCAGCGCCAACACGAAGGCGCTCAGATTTTCGCGAAGTCCATCGACACATGCTTTGGCCAACATGCCGTACTCCTGCACGCCGCCGGTGTAAGAGCGCTGAAACAAGTGATTCGCTTGCGGCAGTGTCAGCGCTTGCAGCAACGCAGGGCGATCAGCGAACGCAGCTTCAATGGCGGGCTTGTTCATTGAAGGGGGCACTTGCAAGTCGCGCGCACCGAACAGCGCAAGTGTGGGGCAACGCACTTTGCTGAGAGTGGCTGCCGGGTCGTAGTCGATGAAGAAGCGCATCCACGGATTGTCGAAAGTTGCGCGGGCCTGGCTGCGATAGAGCTTGAGAAATTCCGCTTCATCGCCACGGCTGTCTTTCGGCATGAGTGCGAAAGCCGCCGTCGCTTCTTCGTCCACCAGTGCGTGCACGGCATCCAAGCTTTCCGTAGTGCGCATCCAATGGAAGATGGCTTCTTGGAGTTTGCGTTTGGCTTTCGCCGCCTTCTCGCTGCCACCACCAGCGCGCAGCAACAGTTCCCCTTGGCGGAACAGCAGTTCGTCGCCGCGCACGCAGCTCGGAGCCAACAGAATGGTGAACGCTACAGATTCGTTGCGCACCGCAACGATGGGCGCAATCATGCCGCCTTCGCTATGTCCGAAGATGCCGCAACGTGCGGGGTCCACAGACTTTTGCGTGCGCAGAAAGTTGAAGCAAGCTTCGGCATCGTCCGCGTTAGTAGCTGTCGTAACCGTGGCCTGACTGCCCGTCGAAGCGCCCACGCCGCGGTCATCACAGCGCAACACCGCAATACCTTTCGCGAGCAAATCCTCGGCGAGATAACGGAACAGCGGGAAGCCTGCCACTTCCTCATCGCGGGTTTGCCCGCCAGAGCCCGTCACCATGATGAGCGCGGGGAATGGGCCCGTGCCTTCCGGCAGCGAGAACGTGCCCGCAAGCTCATAGCCTTCGCGCGTGATGCGCACTTCCGTGTGCACACCGGGCAGCGCGACACTCACAGCCGCTTGCAGTGGACCGCGCGCCAGTTTGAACTTCGCTTTCACAGCGCCTTGCAGAAACTCGCCAGCAATTTTTTCGCCATCACGCTGGCCATCGAACTTCGCTCTACCAATGCCTGCGGGCAATTCGAAATACACCGTGGGGTGTTCGTAGCGCACCGCTTCAAGCGCGAGCGCCTTGGCCCCTTGCTCGGGAATATCGATCTCTGCCTTGAAACCCGACTCCACCGGAGTGAAGCGCACTTCAATCTTCAGCTGCATGCCGGGCGCGAGCAAGATTGCTCCATTCCACGGGCCATCAAGACTCGCCACTTCTTGCGGCCCGCACGCCGCCACCGGCAGCGCCATCATCAAGCCCACCACAAGCGCAACAATATTGGTCTTCATCACCGCGATATTACGGCACGCAACGAACTTGGCACTGCGCAAACTGACCAGCCCATGTTCAGCGACATGGCGTTTGCCATAGCGCCAAGAAAAGGCCCCCGAAACAGCCGCTCTGCTCCGGGGGTCTTTGCGACACAAACGACTTTCAGGTGGGGCCTACACGAATTTTGTGATTCCCGGCATGGCCACGGGCGGCATCAATGCATCACCAGAGCGCAGACCCGCAGGAGTCAAATCCTCCTGCGATTCCCAAGCCTGCTCCCAAGTGATCGTCCCCCCGGTGTAGGCAGCCATGCGGCCCATGATCGCCATCATGGTGCTTTTCACCATGTAATCACCATTGTTGAT
The DNA here is from genome assembly GCA_009691765.1 of Planctomycetota bacterium. Taxonomy (GTDB): domain Bacteria; phylum Planctomycetota; genus SXUL01. The sequence continues at coordinate 22,640 of SIAO01000010.1, forward strand.
TGTTTTTCCGGCACGCACGGCAGCAACGAGTTCATCCCACTCGGTTTGATACATGTTGTTGCTTGGGCCGGTGTACTTCCACGCATGCGCACCATCGATGCTGTGCTTGAACACATCGCACACACCTTCGGAACCGAAGAGATGATCGGACACATCATTCGCGCATCCATCCATCTGTCGGCACCAAAAGAAGCCTTTCACTCCATCGGGCCATGTGTAGACCAAAGAGAAGTGGTCGTAGATATGGCCGAACTTCGCATCGGTGCGAACTTGGCGTCCGCCCATGCCGATGACCTTCGCTGGCGCCACATTTTGCTGCGCCCACAAAAGTTTGTCCAGTGAGTGAATCGCTTGTTCGTTCAAATGATCGCCAGAGAGCCAGTTGAAGTAGAGCCAGTTGCGAATCTGGTAATCCGCTTCGCTCCATTCAGGCTTGCGTCCGTGATGCCACAAACTCCCTGTGAGGTACGCGCACTGCATTGCTCGCAAGGTGCCGATGCCACCAGCGTGAACCTTTTCAAAGGTGGCGCGCATGCCGTTGTCGTAGCGCCAGCAAAGACCGCTGACGACCACAAGTCCTTTTGCAGCAGCGTCTTTACACGCTTTGCGCACGCGGATGAGGCCCGGCGTGTCCACCGCCACAGGCTTCTCCACAAACATGTGCTTCCCCGCTTTCACAGCGCGTTCGATGTGATCAGGGCGGAAGCCTGGCGGCGTAGCCAAGATGACAATGTCAATGCCCGCGGCCAACACCTTGTCGATAGCGTCGAAGCCAGAGAAGCGCCGTTCTGGCGGAACATCGACGCGCGTGCTGATCGGTGCTGGTGCGCCCGGCGCCGCCGGCGTTTCATCTTCAGCGAGCAAACCTGCCAACGCACGCTCGACGCGCTCTGGAAACATGTCTCCCAACGCAACGAGGCGCACATTCGGATCTGCATTCAGCGCATTCACTGCAGCGCCTGTGCCGCGCCCGCCACAACCGACGAGGCCAACACGCAATTCATCGCGCGAGCGCGCGCCCATCGCCGACAGCGGACTCGCGCTAAGCAATCCGCCCATCGCCACGGCGCCAGTAGCGCCAAGAAACATCCTGCGATCCACACCATCATTCGCCATGTTCATTTCAAAAGCTCCAATCAGGTTTTGCTGCCCGGCACAGGCACCGGAGGCACAGACACAGCGCCCCATGTGTATTCCGTCAATCCGGGAGGCGCTGCCGAAGCATTGAGCGCGTCGTCCCACGAGATTTCGCTCCCCGAATAGGTGGCCATACGACCCATGATGGCCGTCAGCGTGCTTTCCGCCACATACACCGCCTCGTTGTGCGCTTTGCCGTTGCGGATGGAGTCGAAGAGCGCATCGTGCTCGCTCTGATAGGGGTTGTTCTGCTCGCCAGTGTATTTCCACGGCGTCGCACCTTCGATGGACCAGCGCTCGCCGTCCATGTGCACTTGGCCTTTGCTGCCAAGTAAGTGCTCGCTGACGTCGTTGCGGCAACCTTCAATCTGGCGGCATTCACTGAACATCCAAGTGCCATCGGGATATTCAAATTGCACCGCATGGTGGTCGAAGATATTTCCAAATTGCGGCGCAGTGCGCACTTGCCGCCCGCCCATGCCCAGCGCGCGCTTTGGGTGCATGCCCTTCGCCCAATTGACGACATCGAGATTATGCACGTGCTGTTCCACGATGTGATCGCCGGACAACCACACGAAGTACAACCAATTGCGCAACTGCCACTCCATGTCGCTCCAGTTTTCCTTGCGCTCGCGACTCCAGAGGAATCCCATGTTCCAAGCGCAGCGCGCGGCCACGATGTCGCCGATAGCGCCGTCCTGCACACGCTGCATAGTTTCGAGATAGCCCTTCTGGTGATGCCGCTGCAAGCCACACACCACCGAGAGCTTCTTCTCACGCGCAACCGCTGCCGCCGCCAGCACCTTGCGCACACCGAAGCCATCAACAGCCACCGGCTTCTCAAAGAACACATGCTTGCCTGCGGCCACTGCAGCTTCGAAATGTTGCGGGCGGAAATGCGGCGGCGTGCAGAGCAACACCACATCCACATCGCTATCAATGAGTTTCTGCGCGGCATCAAAGCCGGTGTAGCAACGCTCGGGCGTCACCTTCACTCTCGCTTCCACACCGTGGTCCTTGTCTTTCAACTGGTGCAACGCGTCCTTGAGCCTGTCCGGAAATGCATCGGCCATGGCGACCAATTCCACGGGGCCTTGCGTGGAGAGCGCTTGCACGGCAGCGCCCGTGCCGCGACCGCCGCAACCGATGAGCCCAACTTTCAGCGGCGCTTCATTGCCGTTGTGCACGCGCATGCCGCCGCTGTTTCCGAGAACGCCGTAAGCCGCCATGGAAGCAGATCCATAGCGCAAGAAATCCCTCCGGGAATGAGGGTGCAGCATCGAGTCACTCCGCTGGTGTCATTAGGAACGCGCACGAACGCAGTTGCGCACCACGCTCAGTGGCATGCTCCTGCGACCGACGCGGACTCTACCAGCCACCGCGGCGAAAGTGCCAGTGCTTCTTGTGAATCAGCGAAAGCGCGCCTTCTCTTCGGCTGCGGGTTCCACTTGCGGACGCACCACGCGGAACCCAACGAACAGTGCGTCAGTGAAGTACCAACGACTCTGTGGAATCTGCGGATCCTTCTGCTTCCACGCGCGCGCCGACCCCACGCGCTGCGCACAACGCAGGCCCGCGGTTGGCGTCACCCACGCACCACCACGCGCCACTGTGGGATAAACCGTTTTCGGCGGCACCATCGGATTCTCGATCGCGACACCACCTTCAGCGGGAGCGTACGCCGCATACTGATCCATGCACAGCTCCATCACATTGCCGTGCATGTCGAAGAGCCCGAAAGGGTTGGGCAACTTCTGGCCGACTTTGTGTGTCACGCCGCCACTGTTGTCTACGAACCAAGCATGTTCGCCGAGCTTTCCAGCATCGTCTCCGAAGCTGTAGCGCGTCGTGCTGCCCCCGCGCGCTGCAAATTCCCATTCTGCTTCGGTCGGCAGCCGATGCCAGCGCCCAGTGCGTGCCGTGAGCCACTCGCAATACGTGATGGCCGCCAGTCGCGTCATGCAAATCGCGGGCCAGCCTTCTTTGCCCATGCCGAAAGTCATGTCGGTGTAGGGCTTGGTGGGCCGCGTCACAGCATCGGCCAAGCGGTCTGCATCAGTCAACGCTTGCCCCGCGGCACGCCGCTGCATTTCGAGACTGAACTGCCAAAGTTCATATTCGTCCCACGTGACTTCACACGCTCCCATCCAAAAGGACGCCACACGTACGCGCCGCTGCGGACCTTCGTCGGCATGCCGCTCGCCTTCATTCTCAGCGCTACCCATGAGGAACTCGCCGCCCTTGATGGGCACCATGCGGAACTCCACGGTCGTCCCGGAAATCACCTGTGTGTACGCCGTGAAGGGATCAGTGCTCGGACTCCCATGCGCAGTCGGGGACGCAACAGCCGCAACTGGTGCAGGCGGCGTATTCGTCGACGTCGGTGACGCAGGCTGTTGCGCGCAGACGCCGGCCCACGGCAGCACCGCCAAACTGAGAGCGAGTAACCTGAAGGTGAGCACCCGCGATGAAACTCTTGATAGCTGCATGGTGTGCGATTGTAGGGGCAGGCTTCGTCTGCGCCCAGACAACTACGCGCCACGAGTTCGAACAACCCGTCATGGGTTGCGCAGCTCGCGTGGTGCTGTTTGCTCCTGATGCGGAGGCCGCCCGCACTCTGGCCAAGGCAGCCTTCAGCCGCATGAAAGCGCTCGAGCACACTCTCTCGGATTACGACCCCAGCAGTGAATCGGAATTGCTCGCCGCTGGTTGTGGCGACGGAACACTGCGCCCCGTGTCGCCAGACTTGCTTCAAGTTCTAAGCGCAGCACGAACCATCGCACAACAGAGTTCCGGCGCCTTCGACCCAACATGCGGCGCACTCACGCGGCTGTGGCGCCAAGCACGGCGTTCGGGCGTTCCCGCCGATGCCACCGCGTTGCGCGCTGCGGCCGCCACTATCGGCTGGAAGTCCATCGTTCTCGACATGGCCGGACAACGCGCCGCGCTTTTGCGGCCAGGCGCGCGTCTCGATTTCGGCGGCATCGCCAAAGGTCATGCGGCTTCGGAAGCCTCACGCGTGCTGCGCAATGCAGGCTGCGATCAGCACATGGTGGCCATCGCTGGCGATATCGCGCTCGGCGCTCCTCCACCCGGTGAACTCGGTTGGCGCGTCGTGCCACACCCCATGCAAGACGAAGCGCAATCCGATGCCCTATGGCTCGCGCACTGTGCAATCTCCACGTCTGGCGACGACTTCCAGCACATGGACAGCAACGGCAAACGGTTGTCGCACATCTTGGATCCGCGTAGCAGAGAACCACTCACCCAGCGCGTCGCCGTATGCGTGATCGCTCAAGAAGGGCTGGTCGCAGATGCAGCAGCGACCGCGTTGTGTGTCACGCCAGAAGCAGAGCGTGCGGCATTGGCGCGCCTCTTGCGCGTGACGGCATTAGTCCTGCACGAACGAGACGGCCGCATGCAACGCGCGACGCTTGGCCACTGGCCGCAGTCTCAACCGCCTTGCGGCAGCGTGCCTGTGGGCGCGCCGCCCGATGGCAAAACACCAATGCGGTGAGGCGCTGGCAGTTCTACATCGGGGTCGCGGCCCGAGCGCAGCAACAAGTAACGCTGCAAGATCGCGTCGGCGATTGCGCCAGCCACGACGTCGTCATTGCCAATCAAAATCCACGCGGTCGGCACAGGGCGTTGATCGAGAGCCGCGCCGAAATCCATGCGTGCGTCGATGCGCTGCGCGATGACGCCCAAGCGTGCGGCACCCGGCATCGCAGGGTCGTCGCCCACTTGCACCGTGACCACCGTCCGCGCGCTCTGTCCGTTGTCCACAGTCTCGAGCAAATGCGTTTCCATCACCTGCTTCGTTTCGTCGCGCAGTCTGATGGCTTCCGGCACGAAGATGCGATCCATGTAGCCACGCGTAGCGGTCCAGAGCAGCGCTCGGTCAGCACCCGGCACAGAGCGGATCAACGGCACGATGTCGCGCTGCACGCGAGCAACTTCCTCAGGCGAGGGCTGTGGCACGTAGTCGTTCGGATTCACGATGCAGCCGGTGCAAGCACAAGCGGCGAGCAAAATCATGAGAAGCAAGCGCGGCACGAGAATCTCCCTATTGCGGCGCATATTACGGCTTGCGCGCGCGGCGCGGAATGGGCTTGCCATAACCACCGCCTCCGGGTGTTTCGATGCGCACGCTTTCGCCAGCCTCCAAGTGCACCGATCCATCGAGACTCGTCGCTTGTCCAGACTGGCGCAGCAGCGTGTCGCGCCCAGGCTTGCCAACGCCGCCACCAGCCAAACCGGGCGCTCCACTCTTCCGGCGCGTGGCCAAAATCGTGACTTGCGCAGGCTCAAGCATTTCCATTTCGCGCACGAGACCTTCGCCACCGTGATGCAACCCGTCGCCCCCGCTGCCATCGCGCAAGTGGTAGCGCGTCACTCGTACTGGGAATGCCGCTTCCAACGCTTCCACCGGAGTGTTGAGCGTGTTGGTCATGTGCACTTGCAGACCATCGGCACCGGGACCATCCGCTGAAGCGCCGGCGCCACCGCCCAGCGTCTCGTAAAAAGTCCATGCACTGCCGTCGCTGCGCAATCCACCCACGGTGAGGTTGTTCATGGTGCCTTGCGAACACGCCGCGATCTCGCCTGGCAACGCCTTTGCGAACGCAAGCAGCAACAAGTCCACCACGCGCTGCGAGGTTTCCACATTGCCTCCTGCCACCGCCGCGGGCCGTCGCGCATTCAAGAGCGACCCTTCAGGCAAGACGATTTCCACGGGGTCCAAGCATCCTGCGTTCGTCGGCAACCCGTGGTCAAGAAGCAAGCGCAGCACATAGAACAGGCACGACACAGTGATCGCGCGATTGGCGTTCAGCGGTGCCGCGATTTGAGCGTCCGTCCCCGTGAAATCGACGCGCAGTTTGCCGCCGACGCGTTGCAAACGCACCCACAGCCGTGGCGAACCTATGCCATCGAGCAACAATGTGGCTTCGTGGCACCCGGGACGGAGCCGCCGCAGCAAAGTGCGCGTGCTTCGAGCTGCATGAGAACGCAGCGCAGCCACAGCAGCATCCAACACCGCAGTCCCATGGTCTTCGACTAACTCGCGCAGGCGGTCCACCCCGTGAGTCACCGCAGCCATCTGCGCCAACAAATCGCCGCGCCGCTCTTCGGGCGTGCGCGTGTTCGCCAACACGAACTGCAACACATCATCCTGCAAGCGCCCACGACGCAGCAGTTTCACTGGTGGAATCACGAGCCCTTCGCCAAAGAGATCCAGCGCCGGTCCCATGCTGCCGGGCGTAGCGCCGCCAATGTCTGCGTGATGCGCGCGCACCAACACTCCGAAGGCCGCTGTCTTTTCGCGGCCCACAAACACCGGCGCGAACAATGTGATGTCGGGCAAATGCGTCCCGCCGGCCCACGGATCGTTGAGCAACACCATGTCACCCGGTTCAAACTCGAGCGCCTCCAACAAGTGGCGCGCCGTGAGGTGCGCACTTCCCAGATGCACAGGAATGTGACTGGCCTGCGCCACCAATCCGCCATCACGTCCGGTCAGCGCGCACGAAAAATCCAAACGCTCTTTGATGTTCGGCGAAAACGCGGCGCGGCGCAGGCGCACGCCCATCTCTTCAGGGATTGCTGCGAGAAGATCTTGGAACAAGCGCAACTCCAACAAGTCTGGGCGTCGGGCTTTCGTAAAGCGGCGCTTCATCGCGGTCCTCCCACAACGACAAGCACGGAACCATCGGCCTGCACGAGGCCTCGGTCCCCCGCTTGGAGCAACGCAGACGAGGTGCGCTCGCACAGCAACGCAGGCCCTTCGATTCGCTGACCACGCAAGAACAATTCGCGGTCGTAGATCGGTGTTCCAGTGCCACCAAGCGTCGCGAGAGTGCGCCCTACCGGACGCGCGAGCAACCTGCGAGCGGCCGGGAGCGCGGCACAACGCGCGAAGGGCACAGGGCACTCGAGACGCACGCGCACACCAACGCACTCCACGTCTCGCGTTGGATCTGCGAAGCCTGCGCGACGCAAATGCAAACGGTGAAAAGCGCGTTCGAGATTGGCGTTGTCTGGCACTTCAATTTCAAAAGACTGGCCGCGATAACGCAGCTCGAAACTGAGCGCCGCGTTCACTCGATTGCGCGCAGCGCCGGCTTGCAGCAATTCCGCCAGCGCTTCTGCGCGCAACTCACGCACCACCTTGTTTCTCGCAGAGTCTTGCGGACGCAGAGGCGCAAGAAGCGTGCGGCTGCGCGTGCACGACAGCGGCGCCAACAACAAACCGCGTGCGGACATTGCCCCCGCCGCGCTTGGCAACAACATGCGTTTCATGCGCAACGCACGAGCGAGCGAACTGCCGTGCAATCCGCCAGCACCACCAAAAGGCAACAGCGTCGCACCGCGCGGGTCTCTCCCCTGTTCCGCGCCAATGAACCGCAACGCACGCACCATGCCGGAATCCGCCAAACGCAACACCCCTCGCGCGCAATCGCGAGGGCTCATCCGCAACTTCTTTGCGAGCGGCCGCAATGCGCTTTCGGCAGCGCCTCGGTCCAAGTCTGTGGCGCCTTCTGGAAAAAACTCGGGGGCCAGAGTGCCCAGCAACAAATGCGCATCGGTGACAGTGAATGGGCCACCATTGCCAAAGCACGCCGGGCCTGGGTCTGCACCTGCGCTGGCGGGACCAACTTTCAAGAGGCCGCCGGCGTCGATGCTCGCGATGCTGCCACCACCCGCACCGACCGTATGAATGGCCAGCGTGGGCGTGCGCACGCTTAAACCCGCAATGCGCATCTCGCTCTGGCGCGGCAATTCACCGGCGCAGTAGGCGACATCCGCAGAAGTTCCGCCCATGTCGAGCGACAGCACTTCGCCCAAACGGTGCTCGCGCGCGAGAGCAGCAACCGCTACGACGCCGCCTGCAGGGCCGGACAGCAACAAGCGCACGGGCTGCTGCGCCGCAACCTCTGGCGCCACCGTGCCTCCAGCACTCGTCATGATGCGCAAGCGCACCGACTTGGCGAGGCGTTCTTGCAACGCCAAGAGATACGGTTCAAGCACAGGCCGTAACGCAGCGTTCAACAACGCCGCGGTGCCACGTTCCACTTCGCGAAACTCACGCTGCAAATCACTGGAGCCTGTGAGAGGCACGCCGAGATCCGCAAGCGCGCGAAGCACCGCTTGCTCGTGCGCAGGGTTTCGCCATGAATGCAAGAGCACCACCGCGATGGCCTGGGCGCCAGCATCCACAAGCTTGCGTCCCGCGCGGCGGCACGCTGCTGCGTCGAAAGCTTGCAACACATGGCCAGCGGCATCCAAGCGGCCGGCGACACCGACACAATGCTCGCGGCGTAGTGGCAACCATGCTTTGCACGGCGCAAGGGCGTACAGTTCTGGCCGCGCTTGCCGGCCAATGAGCAGCAGATGTTCGAATCCTTCGTTAGTGATGAGCCCTGTCGGCGGCAACGAACCCGTGAGCAATGCGTTGGTGCCCACCGTCGTGCCGTGGATCACCTCAAATGCACCCTTCAACTTGAATGCAGCAATCGCTGCCGTCAACGCATTGGATGGATCCGCAGGACAACTCGGCACCTTGCTCACACGACCGTCAGAGCACACGGCATCGGTGAAAGTCCCGCCGGTATCGACCGCGACGCGCAGCACGCTCAGCGGCCCTCAGTTCCAGCAGATACGAACGCGCATTCGCTCACGCACCAAACCCCTTGCACGCGCGCAAGCCCGAGGCGCAGTGTCTCTTGATGCAGACTGCCTGCGCGCTGCTCTTCGCGACCGAAGCTCAACTGATACTCCACCCACGCATCGCGTCCACCACGCTGCACGCCCTTGCCGGTCAAACGAGAGTTCAAAATGAGTCCGTGGTCGTTCTGCCGCATCAAGAACAGTTGATAGAAATCCTCGAAAGACAGGTGTTCGCGAGCGGCGTCCGAAAGTAGCTCGTGCGCTGCGGCGTAGCCCATGCGTTCCCTAGCGTCGCGTTCCGGGAACGTGTCTTCGCCATGCTTCAGCCGCGAAATGAAGCGCTCGGCAACGCTGAAGGGACCGGTGAGTTCGCTGTCGTCGCCTGTGCGGCGCACGAGACTCCAAACCGAGATCAGCATGAAGACGCCAGCGGTGGCGAGCAACAACATCAGCGGCCAGCTACGCTTGGGCGCAGGAGCATTGGGCGGCTGCGGACTCGGCATGGCCCCAAGCGTAGCGCAGCGGAAGGCGTCTGCATCACTTCTTCATATTGGTTGCTAACATCCGCCGCGATGAGCGCCCCTTGGCAGCAGCGACTCGAGGATTCATGTCTCCCATGGAGGCTCCGCTGAGCAACACCACTCTCGCATTCTGGTTGGTCGGGTCCTACCTGCTCGGCAGCGTTTCGTTTGCGCGTTTGATCACGCGCATAAAATCCGGCGTCGATCTGCGCACGGTCGGCAGTGGCAATCTCGGCGCCACGAATGCAGGCCGCGTACTTGGGCGCCGTTGGGGACTTTTTATTTACGCCCTCGATTGTGCGAAAGGACTCGGGCCCGTTTTCGCCGCACGATCCGTGGGCGATGAGTCGGTCACAGACGCGTTCGTCTTGCCCCTCTCTATCTTGGTGGGAGCAGCCACGATCGTCGGCCATTGCTTGCCTGTCATGGAAGGCTTCCGCGGCGGCAAAGGCGTCGCCACAACTTCCGGCGTACTCGCGGGGCTCTGCCCCGGAGTGTTTGGTATCGCCATGCTGGTGTTCGGCCTTGCGCTGGCCACCACACGCATGATCTCCGTCGGCAGCATGTTAGGTGGGCTCGCCTTGCCAATCGCATGGTTGGCCCTAGAACGGCGCCATGCGCTTGAAGGGCGCGGTGCCGCGGTGCTCACACTACTGTTGCTCATGATGACTCTCATCCTCGTCATGCACCGGAAAAACATGGAACGCATCGTGCGTGGCGAAGAGCCCAAGTTGGGCAGGGGCCCGAAGACATGACACGAGTCGCGGTGATCGGCAATGGCGGCTTCGGAACGGCGATGGCGCTGCTGCTGCTCGAGAATCAATTCGAAGTGACCATTTGGGGCCACGACGAAGACACCATCGACCGGGTCCGCGAGGAACGCGTGAACCGCCGCTATCTGCCTGGTGTGTTGCTGCCTCCGGGTTTGAAATTCACGCACCATCAAGGTGAAGCCGTAGAGGATGCCGCACTGGTCGTTATCGCGGTGCCCACGGCATGGTTGCGCGAAACTCTCGAAAACTTCCGAGGCATGTTGCCGCGCCGCGCAGCACTCGTGTCCTTGGTGAAGGGCATCGAACCAAAGACACTTCTGCGTCCCTCACAAGTCATCCGCGAGATTTTCCCCAGACGCTCCGTCGCCGTGATCTCCGGACCCAGCCACGCAGAAGAAGTGGCGCGGCGCGTGCCAAGTTCGGTGGTTGCCGCCGGCACATCGCGCGATTTCACTCGACGCTTGCAAAAGGCCTTCGGCACGCCGCATTTCCGCGTTTACTCCAACCCCGATCCCATTGGTGTGGAACTCGGCGGAGCGTTGAAGAATGTGATCGCCATCGCTGCAGGACTAGTCGATGGCCTCGGCTACGGCGACAACACCAAAGCCGCGCTCGTGACTCGCGGCATCGTAGAGATGCGCCGCCTCGCCATGCGCATGGGCGCCAAGGGCAGCACATTCTTCGGCCTCGCAGGCATCGGCGATCTCATCACCACGTCTTTCTCCGAACACGGGCGCAATCGCGCCGTAGGCATCGGCCTCGCCTCGGGCAAGTCGCTGCAAGAAGTGCTCGCTAGCTTCGCGGGTGTCTCTGAAGGCGTCAACACCGCGCGTTCCGTCGTGACACTTGCTCGTCGTCACAATGTGGAAATGCCCATCTGCACCGAAGTGCACGCCATCCTCTTCGAAGGCAAGAAACCCGAAGACGCACTCCGCACTCTCATGATGCGCACGAGCAAGAGCGAAGACCTCTGAGACTTGCATGCGTATTCTGTTCTTGATTAGCGACACAGGCGGCGGACACCGCGCCGCTGCCAATGCCATCGCTGAAGCACTGCGCCTTGCGCGTCCGAATGTCACCATCGAAATCGTCGATGCGCTGGTCGAAGGCTGCCCGTGGCCACTGCGGCGCGCGCCACAGATCTATGCCTTCGCCATGAAACACTTGCGCTGGATGTGGGCGCTGTTTTTCCATCTCAGCAACGGGCCGTGGAGAGCGCGCATTTCTTCAGATCTCGGCTATCCCTTCAACGCTCGCGGACTACGCCGCGTTTTGCGCGACCATCCCGCAGACCTTGTGGTCAGCACGCATCCATTGCTCACGCGCCAAGTGCTGCACGCGCTGAATGCCAATGGCAACAGGCCACCGTTCGCTGTCGTGGTCACCGATCTCGTCTCGGGGCACTGGACTTGGTACGAGAGCGGCGTGGATCTCTTCTGCGTGCCGACTGAAGGCGCCAAGACTGTGATGGTGAGCGGCGGCATCGCTGGCGCGAAGATCCATGTGTGCGGTCAGCCTGTGGCAGCGCGCCTTGCGGCGCTGCGCGCGCAACGTGAATCGCTGCGTGCAGAACGCGGTTTGACGCAACCCACCGTCTTGCTGCTTGGCGGTGGCGATGGCACCGGAGGCCTCGGCACTTTCGCGCGAGCACTTGCAGCCGCGCAACTCGGCATCCGCATCGTGGTGGTTTGCGCGCGCAATGCAGCTCTGAAAACTGAGTTGGATAACGCCAACCTCGGGCCGAACGTCACTGTGCTTGGCTTCGTGAAGGACTTACCAGAGTGGATGGCCGCCAGCGATCTCCTAGTCACCAAGGGCGGGCCAGGCTCCCTCATGGAAGGCTGCGCTGCGGGCCTTCCGATGATTGTCTACGACTGGATCCCGGGGCAAGAGATCGGCAATGTGCGCTTAGCACAAGAGCGTGGCTTCGGACGCGTCGCCACAAAGCCAGCGCAACTGGTGAATGAAGTGCGTGCGCTCATAGCTGACCAAGTGGCCATGGAACGCATGCGCGCGGCGGCGCTCGTCGCAGCAGTGCCAGATGCCTCGGCGCGCATCGCTGCAACGCTGCTCACGCTCACGCGCGAATGAGCGCTGCTTACGCGCGGCCTACAGTGTCGCGCTGATGGTGCCAGAAACTGTGCGTATGCCACTCAGCGCAGCCGCATCGCCGCTCAGGAAACCCACGTGCAGCGTGAGACCTGCAAGCGACGGAGTTGGCGGGACGAAGAAACCGAACGTGGTGTTGGCACTGGCATCCAAGAATCCGAGTGGGTTGTTCAGCCACTGAGGCATCTGCGTGCCGTAGAGCACGACGGTGGCAAGAATGTCGTCGTAACCGAGGCTCACAACGCGGGGGTCTGAAGGTGCGCCGAAACTGGACAACGGAATGCTTCCGCTGCTGAACGACAGCATTGCGAGGAAGGGCAAACCCGCATCGCCAGGCGCACGGCACTGCACCCAGTTCCAAGAGCCTTGCGCAGGCGTGTTGCCGAAGCGGCAATGATCGTAGATGTAAGCCGCAGGCGTTGTGCCCGTGACGGCACCCACGCTCACCGCAACACTCACCGGACCACCGTTCCCGGCTGCAGGCACAGTGCATGACAGCAACGAAGGCGTTTTCCACACCACATTGGTCGCAGACACGCCACCAAACTTCACAGCGCACCCCGACGACGGGAAATTGCTGCCTGCAATTTGAACAGTACCGCCGCCATCCAAGAACCCGTGGTTGGCAGCGAGGTTGCTCACTACAGGAACCAGCGGACCGACTTGCCCGTACAGAAACTGCATACCGGCAGCGTCGTCGTTATGGACACTGCGATTCGCGATGGAACCGGCGGAGACGGTCGGAGCCATCGTGGCGCCGGCCACTGCGCTGTGATCCAGCCCGAGCGCATGGCCGAGCTCGTGGCACGCCACGGACTGAATGTCGAACTGATTCCACGCTGGTGATGTGGCCCACACAAAGTCGTAGCCCACCATGCGATCGAAAAACACAATGTCGAAGTTGGTGATGCTGCCGCCGAGCGACCACCAGTAGCAGGCCGCGAGCGGACCGTTGCCGTCGGTGTTGCTGTAGTAGACGGTGTTCACGCCATCGGCGGCGACGGTAGCCACGGCGGTTTCACCGGCGTAGTTGAAAGTGAAGTTGCCTTGGCCGCTCACACGCCATTCGTCGGCACCTGCGCGAATCGCAGCGACTTGAGCGTTTGCGTTGCCCGCACTGGCATCAATGAAACTCGGATTGATGCGGAAGTTCACCGTAGGGCTGTTGAACTTCGAACCCGTGACCGCGTAGGCGGCCGCTTCATCCGTAGGCCATCCCGCCACGAGGACGAGCGCGAGCGTCGCGATCGATGGAAACAAATAGCGACGCAGTGGGTGCGTGGTGCTCATCGGATCACTTTCCCTTCAGTTCTTGGGCGATGTCGGCTTCCAGCAACTCGAGAGCGAGCCCGTTGAGTTCTGCAACTTTGCCGTCGACCACCGTGAGCTTGCCGCGCTCCCAACCGAGCACCGGGCACCAAGCGTTTTGGCGCAAGAACAGAACCACGTCTTCACCGACGCGGAAAACTGGCACTTTGGAGACATGCAGTGTGGTCTCGCCGATGGTGCCGCCAGGAATGGTGACGATGAACGGTTCCATTCCTGCGCCCTTCAGATTCTTTTGCGGCTGCAAGGCCACGTCGGTGACCAGCAACTGGCCTTGCCAGCGCGTCTCGAGTGCGCCAACTCGCGCTTCCACGATGCGCTCCGCGGACGTCACGAAGAAATGGAACGGGATTTGGGGCGATCCAGCCTGAACCTCGGAGAGACCGAGGAAAACGGCCAACATGGCAACTGCTGTTCGCATAGATAATGGACTCCGGCTGGCGCCACCCGTGACATCGGCTCATGGCCAATCTAACTTAAGCCATTGGAGCGCATGGATTTGAAACCGGTGAGCGGAACTGGATTAGCGCCCTAATCGTGGTCAAGGTCGAAGCATGACTGGGGTCTGGAGAGATCTATCGAGTTGCCTACCATGGACTGCCGATCCAATCCGGGTCGCGTTGTACAACCGGTTGGAATCGCTGGTTCGGAGGCCTTCGCGGGCCGCCTTTCCGAGCACCCATCCCTCTGAAGGACCAGTATGAGTACCGGACAATCCGCAGGTGGCGTCAAGGTTCAGGTCGTTGAAGAAGTGGTCATCCGTTTCGCGGGTGACTCCGGCGACGGCATGCAGCTGACGGGCACGCAGTTCACGACCACCAGTGCGCTGGTTGGCAACGATCTCGCGACCTTCCCGGACTACCCCGCGGAAATCCGCGCGCCTGTCGGCACGCTGCCCGGAGTGAGCGCCTTCCAAGTGCGCTTCTCCTCCACCGACATCCACTCGCCCGGCGATGCGCCCGATGCACTCGTGGCCATGAACCCCGCGGCCCTCAAGGTGAACTTGAAGGAGCTCAAGAAGGGCGGGCTGATCATCGTCAACGAAGGCAACTTCGGGCCGTCGGATTTGGCCAAGGCCACCTACGCCTACAACCCGCTCGAATCCAGCGATCTCGATGGCTATCAAGTCGTGCGCGTCGATTTGAACAAGCTCACGAAGGAAGCGCTCGCCGGACTCGGCCTCGACACCAAGACCACGCTGCGCTGCAAGAATTTCTTCGCGCTCGGCATGACCTACTGGGTCTACAGCCGTCCGATCGAGCCCACGCTCAAGTGGATGGAAACACAATTCAAGAAGCGCCCTGAGCTGATTGAAGCCAATCAGCGCGCACTGAAAGCTGGCTACAACTGGTGCGACATCACCGGCGTGTTTCAGTCGCGCTACGAAGTGCCGCCTGCGCCGCTCACGCCTGGCAAGTACAGAAACATCATGGGCAACCAAGCGACAGCGCTTGGTCTCGTGGCCGCCGCGCGTTTGGCGAATTTGCAACTCTTCTTGGGTTCGTACCCCATCACGCCTGCGAGCGATGTGCTGCACGATCTCTCGAAGTACAAGCAGTACGGCGTGGTGACTTTCCAAGCGGAAGACGAAATCGCAGCGGCTTGCGCGGCTGTGGGCGCGGCTTACGCAGGCAACCTCGCAGTCACCGCCACTTCAGGCCCTGGGCTTGCGCTAAAAGGTGAAGCCATCGGCCTCGCTGTGATGACCGAGCTGCCCGTCGTCATCATCGATGTGCAGCGCGGCGGGCCGTCCACCGGCCTGCCCACCAAGACGGAACAAGCCGACTTGTTGCAAGCGGTGTATGGGCGCAATTCAGAAGCGCCGCTGTGCGTCATCGCGGCGCGCAGCCCCAGCGATTGCTTCGATGCCGCTGTCGAAGCTTGCCGCATCGCGGTCGAGCACATGACGCCGGTCATCTTGCTCACCGATGGCTACATCGCGAACGGTGCAGAACCTTGGCTGCTGCCAGCCATGGACTCGCTGAAGCCAATCAAGGCGGAGTTCCGCACGCAACCTGAGGGTTTCCAGCCCTACTCGCGCAATCCTGACACCCTGGCCCGCCCGTGGGTGAAGCCTGGCACGCCCGGCCTCGAACACCGCATCGGCGGCATCGAAAAGGCTGACGGCAGTGGCAACATTTCCTACGACCCAACCAACCACGAGTTCATGTGCCGGACTCGCGCCGACAAGGTGGCGCGCATCGCCAACTTCATCCCTGAAGCGACGGTGAAGGGTGTGCAGTCAGGAAAAGTGTTGGTGCTCTCGTGGGGCGGCACCTACGGCAGCGTGGCTGCCGCGTTGGAAAGCTGTGAGAAGAAAAAACAGAGCGTCGGTTGGGTGCACCTGCGACACTTGAACCCGTTCCCACGCAATCTCGGCGAGATCATCAAGCGCTTCGACAAAGTGCTGGTGCCTGAACTGAACCTCGGACAACTCGTACGCATGATCCGCGACCAGTTCGTGGTGCCTGCGATCCCGTACAACAAGATTCAAGGGCGTCCCTTCATGACCAGCGAAGTCATCGAGGCCATCGAAAAGGAATTAGGCTGAGCCATGAGCACGACCACACTCACCAAGAAGGACTACAAGAGCGATCAAGAAGTGCGCTGGTGCCCAGGCTGCGGGGACTACGCCATTCTGAATGCCGTGCAGGGCGTATTCGCCGAGTTGCAGATGGACCGCGCCAAGACGGTGATCGTCTCCGGCATCGGCTGCTCGTCGCGCTTCCCCTATTACATGAGCACGTACGGTTTCCACACCATCCACGGCCGTGCACCTGCAGTGGCCACGGGCATCAAGTTGGCGAATCCGGATCTCGATGTGTGGGTCGTCACTGGCGACGGCGACGGGCTGAGCATCGGCGGCAACCATTTCATCCATGCGTTGCGCCGCAACGTGGGATTGAAAGTGATGCTGTTCAACAACCGCATTTACGGACTGACCAAAGGCCAGTACTCGCCGACTTCGCTTGTGGGCGCTGTGACCAAGTCTTCGCCCAGTGGTGCGCTCGACAACCCGTTCACTCCGGTGAGTGTCGCGCTCGGTGCAGGCGCAGCCTTCGTGGCCCGCAGCGTCGATATCTTCGGCAAGCACTTGCAAGACACCATCCGCGCCGCAGCCGGCGTCAAAGGCTCGGCATTCGTCGAGATCTTGCAAAACTGCAACATCTTCAACGACGGCGCTTGGGAGCACGTCACCGAGAAGGGTGTGAAGGACGACAACGTCGTTGAACTGCGAGCAGGGAAGCCGTTGCAGTTCGGCAAAGAACAGAACCTCGGCCTGCGTTTGCGCGGTTTCGATGTCGAGAAGTTCAACATCGGCAGCGAAGGCGGCGTGGATGACTGCATCGTCTGGAATCCAGCGACGCCAAATCCGGGCCTCGCGTTCGCGATGGCGCAGCTCAACGAACGCGAGATGCCCACACCCATCGGCGTGTTCCGCGATGTCGAACGCGCTAATTACGAACAGGCGGTGCACGCTCAGATCGCAGAAGCCCGTGCCAAGCACGGGGACGGCGATTTGAAGAAGTTGCTGCACTCCGGAGACACTTGGACCGTCTCCTGATCTCCCTCCTGTGTCTCTGAATCGCACCGCGCTCTGGATTGCCGCTGTCACCTTGCTTCAGGTGGGTGAGCAGCAGTCCATGACGCTGATGCTGCCGCAGTTGAGCGCGATCTGGCCCGATGCCGATGCGCGCTTGTTGCTCTTGAGTTACGCACTCGGCGCAGCGCTCGCACCGCTGTGGTTGTTCCAGACATTCCCACGGCTCGCGGCGAATCACGCTGCGATGGGCGCTCTCATCGCGCTCGCGCTCGCCAATGGCATGTTTGCCATGCTGCCTCCGTTCGGCGTGGCCTTGGCAGCGCGCGCTTTAGTGGGTGCTGCCTCCGGTGTGCTCTCAACGGCGTTGCTCGATGTCGCGGCGCGCCAAGGACGCGGAGCTGTGCTGGCTCAATCAGGCGCCTTCGTTGCGGGCATCGCTTTGTTCATGCCTCTCGACGCTTGGCTCGGCGCACTCATCGACATTGATGGCGTGGCCTCGGTGTACTCAGGGCTCGCGCTTTGCGCATTCATTCCCGCGGCGCATTGCTTGCCCGATGAAAAAGACCTGCATGTGAGCGCCTCTGCTGAAGATGCGGCGGCGCAAGCGAATCCGCGCGAACGGCGCTTGCTCTTCGCAGCCCTGCTTTCCGCCGCTGCGCTGGCAGCTCCAGTGGCATTCACTCCCGCGGTGTTGCAATCGCAGAGCGGCGGCAACTTGGACCTCTACGACACCGGCATGTTGCTGTCGTTCAGCGCGCTCGGACCGATGTTGGTGGTGCTGCTGCGTCGTCAGATCTTCGCGGGCCGCTCTTTTGCCGTGCTGGCGCGCGGAGCCACATGGATCTTGCTGCCAGCCATCTTGCTCCTCGCCGGCGCACTCCACGATCCGTTGACGGCAGCCTTGTTGTTGCCCGTGATTCTCGGCATTGAAACCGTACGCCGCACCGGCCTTGCTGGGCTGATGGCCACCGCCGTGCCTGTCGGAGAACGGCGCGCGTTCCTCGCGCTGCGCGGTCTGGTTCTACAACTTGGCACAGCCGTAGGACTCGCTGCCGCGTTGCCTTGGGGCTCGTTCACAGGCGCGTGCATGCTCTCTGCGGGCTTCGCAGCAGCAGCAGCAATCTGCATCCCGCGGCGCTGACCATCAGCGCAATTGCAAGCGTTGCGCCGGACCAAGCATCGAGGCAGGCAACGCCGGCGCTTTGACGAAACGCTGCGACAATCGCTGCGCTTCGAGAATCGGCGTGAGCGCTTCCAAGAAACACCACGCGCGGGCCATCCAACCGAATTGGTTGTCGTGAATGCCGTCGATGAACAAGTCCGGCTCGCGTGGCATGCGCGCAGCGATGTCCAAGACGAGCACCGCATGAGCTTCCGCCCATGTGCGAAACACAGCCTGCTGCAACGCGACAGCGCGGCAGAGCATTGCGGTGCTCAGCGGCGACGTCATGATGTTCAAGTCATTGAAGATCTCGGCGTGGCGCTGCGGATGCAAGCTCATGCCTTCGCGCACGACCCAAGGGAAAGTGGCCAACAGCAACTGCGAACCCGCAGCGCGTGACTCGACCTCGATGCGCTCCCAGTCCGCGAGGATCGGCCGCATGCCAAGCACGTTGCGCTCGCTCACGATCGCAGAATCTGGATTCGTTTCCTCCAAACCCGCAGGCAACACGAAACGTTGCAGCGGCTTGGCTGGTTCCGCCAACACAGAAGTCTGCGCGCCAATTCCGCTGATGCGTCGCGCCAACGCACTCCAAGACGCCGCACCCTGCAACGCACCTTCACGCGACACACCACCAGCCGCTTCCAGCAAGCCGGGCGGCGGCGCGCGAAACTTCTCTGCACCATCCCTGCGCACCACGCTGTCCGGCGCAAACTGATTCGCGCCTTCCATGTATACGATGAAATCCGGCGAAAACGGCAACGCTTCGGTGCGCACGATCGCAGCAATGTCATCTGAAGTGATGCCTTCACGCCCGAGATTCAACACTTCGTAGCGCAACGGATTGTTGTGACGCTGCGCCCAGAGGTTGAGCCAATGTTCGAGGAGCTGCGTCCAGCTCCTGTCTTGGTTGTGATTACTGACGGTGGTGCTGGCACCGACGCACGCGCTGCGCTTCACACACTCGCGCGGCATTGAACACATAATGCACCGCCCAGGTGCGATGCTTGGCTTCACGCTCACGCAGGATTGGATCGACGCTGCCACGCTGCGGCGGCGCGGACACTTGCATCATCCACTGCGGGTCCAAGTCGGTGCGTCCGTTGCCAGCCGTCAACTGCTGCGCGAGCAGAGCGAGGTCGGCTCCAGCACTTTCCACTTCTGCTGTGTGCCGTTGCAGCGTGAACGCGAACACGCGATAACCGCCAATGAGGCGCAGGCTCACCTCGATCAACAACAGCCAGCGAGCGCTAGCAACAACGCGAGCAAACGGAACATGAACCGACGGCGCGGCGATAACTCTGATTTCGCAATTTGCATAACAGCACTGCGAGCTTAGCCGTGAGCCGGGGCAAGAGTGAGCGAGGGCGGAGCACGGTCCAAAGTGGGCGGAGCAATCCGTTGGAGTGCCTCCGAGCCGAAATGCGGAATCCCTTCAGGACATACGGAACCCGCGCTCACCACCACCCGCGCTTAGAAGCGCCAGCGGAGGCAGTAGCAGAGCGCCCAGCTTGGCGGTTGATTCCCGCTGAAGGTGTCGGCGTAACGCTGCACGCGCGCGGGTTGCGCGGCCATGGTTTGTTGCATCAAGTCAAAGCTGCGTTGGCGGCGCGTCTCGGCTGCAGTGATGTCTTCGCCCCGCGCGGCTTGCAACGCCACGAGTTGGGCGCGCACGGCCAGCGCTTGCGGCGTGTCTTCACCAGCCTCCGCCACGATCAAGGCTTCAGCACGACGGACGGCGCGCACGGCGCCACGTCCATCACCCCGGCGCGCCGCGGTGGCTGCTAACTGCGTAAGTACGAGGGCTTGGAGATGCCCGTTGCTGCGTCCGGCCACTGTCGTCCAAGCATCGTGCGCCGCGGTAAACGCCTTTTCATGACAGTCGAGCAGCAAGTGTGCGACGGATTCCATCAACTTCAGTGCCGCCAAATCGTCGATGGCACGAGTGAGGAAGAAAGCGCGTGCGGCTAGGGCTCGTTCGCCACCGCTGGATTCCATGAACACTTGGAGTTCCGGCAGCCGACCCTGCAAAAGACCCGCCAGATGCTCGAGCACAGGCTGTGGTTTGAAGGTGCGTGGCGTGGCGGTCAGAACCATGGAGAGCCTCCGGAGGCCCTGTCACTCTCGGCCACCTCGGGTACTTTCGGCACGCCGAGGTACCTTTCCGAAGTCCATTTCCAGAAGAGCTCCGCACGGATGCACTGGTCTGGGAATCGAGTGAACGAAACCGGTGTTGTTGCTCCTTGGAGGTTCTCACCATGCGTTATGTCGCCGTCCTGCTGTTCCTGCTGCTCCCACTCGTGGCCCAAGCCCCTGCCGATGTCATTGAGGCCATTCGCAAGGAAGAGGTCCAAAACCCGCAGGTTCAGGTCATTCTCAAGGACCTCGTCGATGGCATTGGGCCGCGGCTCACCTCCTCGACGCAGCTCACCCAAGCGTGTGAATGGGCGCGCGATAAGTTCAGGAGCTTCGGAATTGCCTCAGCGCGCACCGAGGAATGGGGCACGTTTCCGGTCGGCTTCGACCGCACGAGCATGTCCGGCCGCATCGTCTCGCCCGAAGAAATGGTTTTGCAATTCACCACGCCCTGCTGGACCCCCGGCACCAACGGAGCCGCGCGTGGGCGCGTTGTGGCCGCTCCTAGCAGCCTCGCCGATCTGGATGCCATGGGCGCCAAGCTCAAGGGCACCTGGCTGCTCGGCAGCGTGAAAGGCTTGCGCGGCAAGGAGCGCAGCGAAGCCTATACCCGCCTCGGCTTGCTGGGCAGCATCACTAGTGCCCCCGGAGATTTGGTCATCACCGATGGCAACCACAACATCACTTGGGAAACACGACCCACAGACACGCGCGTCATCCTCATCGCTTCGCAATACAAAACCATCGCCAAGATGCTCGAAGAAGGCAAGGAAGTCGAAGCGGAGTTCAATCTCGATCAAAAGTTCGTCCAAGGGCCAATCAAGCTCTACAACGTGCTGGCGGAAATCCCGGGCACGGAAAAGCCGAATGAGCTGGTCATCGTCGGCGGCCACATCGACTCTTGGGACGGCGCGCGCGGCACCACTGACAACGGCACGGGCACCGCAACCACCATCGAAGCAGCACGCTTGCTGATGGCTGCGGGGGCAAAACCGCGCCGCACGATTCGTTTCATGTTGTGGAGTGGCGAAGAACAAGGCTTGCTCGGTTCGCGCGCCTACGCCCAAGCGCATCCTGAAGAGAACGCGCGCATCTCGGCCGTGCTCGTACACGACGGCGGCACCAATTATGTCAGCGGCATCAGCGCCACCGCCGCCATGGAACCCATCTTCGCGAAGATCTTCGAACCCTTAAGTTCGATGCAAGGCGAGCTGAAGTTCAACGTGCGCCCCGTGAAGAGCTTGCCCATGGGCATTGGTTCCGATCACGACACCTATGTGCAAGCGGGCGTGCCCGGTTTCTTCTGGTCGCAGGCCGGGAAAGCCAACTACACGCGCACGCATCACACGCAACACGACACCTTCGACGCTGCGATTGCCGAGTACCAGAGCCACACTTCAACGGTGGTGGCTATCGGCGCCTTGGCGGTCGCAAACTTGCCGGACATGCTGCCCCGCGACGGGCTGCGCTCTGCGACAGAAGTCACGCGCGGTCCACGGCGCACGCTGGGCATTCAACTCGCCGAAGAAGGTGACAGCTTGGATGTGGCCGGAGTTGAAGCGGATGGCCCCGGCGCCAAGGCCGGACTGAAAACCGGCGATGTCATCTTGAAGATCGGCGGCAAGGAAGTGAAGAACCGCTTCGATATGCGCCAAGCGCTGCGCGACGGCGGCACCACGCAAGCGGTTTCAGTGAAACGCGGCACACAGACATTGGAACTGAAGGTGTCGTTCGAAGTGGCGAAGTGACCCGCTGCCCTTAGGGCGCCGCTACCACGTAGGCAATCCACGAAGGATCGTTGCTGCAACTGTCCTTCAAGGAGAACACACCATTGCCACGCGTGGTGCCGCGCTCGGTGCCTTCGAAGTAGCACTTCACTTCTTTGAAGCCGGCAGCGCGCAAGAGCTCAATGACTTCTGGCAATGTCCAGAAACGCCAACTGTATGTGAAGGCGTTGGTCATGTGCGTGCCGTCCGGAAACTCGAAGTGGATAGCGCACTCCACGTCGTGGTTCACAATGTCGAAGCTCTTGTGCTCCCACACATAGCGGTAGCCCGGCAACGATTTGCGCTCTACCAGCGGGTCCATGGACTCGGAGCCACCGTGCATGTCGATGTAGAAGAGCCCGTCTTTTTTCAGATTGCGTCGCGCTGCGCGGAAATAGGCCAGCAACGCTTCGCGGGTCTTGAACACCCAGAATGAGAAGTTGAAGGCTGCGTTCACATCCACGCGGGATGTCTTTGTGTGCAACACATCGCCGGGGATGAGTTTCACGCGCGCGGAATCGTCGCCGAGCGGCGCGACGTTGTACTGCATCCCCCACGCCTGGACCTTTTCGTCTAAGTCCACGCCGATGGCGTTACGGTCGCGGTGGCTGGCCACCCACGTGGCGCAGAAATGCGCAGTGCCGCAAAAATCCTCGCGCAGGCTCAAAGGCTTGCGCCCACGCAGTGAAGTGAAAGTGCGCGTGATGAAGTTCACATCCGCGTCCGGAGTCTGCACCGCACGTTGATAGAGCTTGTGGCGATCGGCGCTACGAGCACTGAGAGCAGGGCGGGCAATTTTCTTTTTCTTGGGCACGTTGAAAGACTCCGGTTGGCGCTCCAAATAGCGAGGCTTCAGTGTGCTCACAAGCTGTGCCTATACTGCTGCCATGCGCACACGCAGGATTGGATCTGTGGAATTGGTGTTGGCCGAGCCCGTGCCGTCGAAGACCGCATGGGTGGGCCGCGAAGACTTGATCGAGCAGGTGCTGGCCTGCTGGACGCTCGTGAATGATGCGGATCGCGCGCTCTGCCCGCGCATCGTCGGGCGACCTGGCATGGGCAAGACCACGCTCGCTCAAGCAGCCGGGGCAGCCTTGGGCACGCCTGTGCACATTTTCCAATGCACCATGGACACACGCCCTGAGGATCTTTTGATCCTGCCCGTCATCGCAGACTCTGGGCGCATCACCTATCACGCCTCCGCACTGGTCACGGCGCTGCTCGACGGCGGCACCGTGATCTTGGATGAAGCCAACCGCATGAGTGAGAAGTCGTGGGCCAGTCTCGCGCCACTCTTGGACGCGCGGCGCTATGTGGAAAGCAGCATCGCTGGTGTGCGCATTGACGCGCATCCAGATTTCCGCGCTTGCGTCACCATGAACGAAGACAGCTCCACCTATGAAGTGCCCGAGTACATCCTCTCGCGCTTGCAGCCCATGATCGAAGTGGATTTCCCCACGCGTGATGAAGAACTGGCCATCTTGCGTTGGAATGTTGACTTCGCGCCCGATGCCTTGCTCACCATGACCGCAGACTTTTTGAGCGGCGCACACAAACATCACTTGGGCTACACCACGCGCGACGGCATCAACATCATGCGCTACGCCTTGAAGCTGCAACACCGCGGCGTGATGGCCGACACTACACAAGTGTTCGTCTTCGCCATGGAAGCGGTGCTCGGCACCGGAGCCGGCGATTTCGCAGCGCGCGCGCCTGTTGCGGGCAGCGACGATCCTGACGCGGACGACGATGAAGCCGATGATCTGTTCGACTCGGAGGCTGACGACACCTCCGACGACAAGGGCTGACGTGGCGCAGTTGCGGCATGGCGATATCACAGCGCTCCCCGTGGTTCACGGGCGGCTCGCTTGCGCCTTGGAAGCCCGCCGCCTTCTGCAAAGCGCTTCTTGGACCGACTTGGTGGTGGAGCTTCCACCATCACTCCAAAGCACTATGGAGAGCGGACTTGAATTGCTGCCGCGCATCTCCGCGTTGGTCTATCGCCACGACGCCGATTTCGATGGACACAACGCCGCGCGCTGGTATGTGCCCGTGGATCCGTGCGATGCCATGGTCGAAGCATTGCGTTTAGCCACCAATATGAACTTGAGCGTGCACTACGCCGATCGCGAAGTGCGCGACTTCGTGCCCAAGCCCACAATTCTCCCGGATGCTGCGGCGTTGCAGACCCTCGGTGCTGAGGCGTGGTGGCATTCACTGCAACCCTTGCTCGCCAAGCACCCGCGCGACGAACAAGATGCGCAGCGCGAGCAGCACATGGCCGCCGTGTTGCAACGCGTTCAACGCGAGCGCGGCGCGTCGGCGCGAATCTTGTTCCTCTGCGGCCTCGCCCACTGGGGCCCCATTCGTACGCTCTTGCAATCCGCCAATGTGCTGTGCGAAGACCCAGGCGAAGTGCCCGAACGCGTCGAGCTGCACACTCTCGCGCGTTTCTCGCTGCCTCAAGCCATGGCCGAACTGCCTTGGATGGCCGCGCGCTGGGAGCGCCACCGCCGCCGCACCCCAACAGCGAACTTCGAACTCGCAGCGCAGATCCCACACTTGTTGCTTGCGGCTCGCGACGCCTTTGAACGCAAACACGGCGACACTTTGGAACGCCCAACACCCGCGCGCTTGGCGACGCTCGTTGATTTCGCACGCAAATTGACAGTGCGTTCTGGACGCTTGTTGCCGGATGCGTGGACGTTGGGTGTGGCCGCTCGCGGTTGCGTGGGGAACGACTATGCGTTGGCGTTGTTAGAGACCGCGGAGCAGTACACCGCGAACCCCGCTGATGGGTTGCGACTCCACAAAGATCACGCGGTCGTTGAAGGCACCAGTGTGCGCATGTGGCCGCGCACTCCCGGTGAAGCGCGGGAAATGAAACCTCTGCGACTCCGCCGAGAACCACCACCAGAGTTGCGCCAACGTTGGCGCCGCGCATGGGACCCAACGCGCGCGTGCTCGTGGCTGCCTGAAGACGCAACCATCGAAGCGTTCCGTCGACACGTGTGCGGCAATGCCCTCGCACTCGCCGGTCTCGATCGCCGCCGCACCGAACCCTTCAGCGCGTCGCTCCTCGATGGCTTGGATCTGCGCGCCACACTGCGCGACCCGCTCTTGCGCCTGCATGTGCGTGAAGACCCGCGCGTGCCCGGTGGCGTCGGCGCCTTTGTGCTCATCTTTGAAGATGACCCGCAAGGCGACCGCTTCCCTTACCGCAGCACTTGGTACGCCGAAAAGCCCTGGGAATCCACGCTCGCGTTCTACGCCACGAACCCGCTCGCGACGCCCGTGGGCCCGGGCGTTGCGCTATCTCATTACGGCGGCGCAATGTTCCTCTATCCGCCTCTACCCATTCCCGACATCTGGGACGACTTGCGCTTCGAGCAATCACGCACCAGTGCCGAGCGCCTGTTGCGCGCCGCGGTCTATTGGTCCCAAGACAAGTTCGTGGTGCATGTGAGCGAACAACCCCCATCACGCCGCATCGAAGCCGAAGCCGCGCGCCTCGGCAAACACATTGTGCACTTGCCACTCACGGCATTCCCCACAACTCAACTACAGCGCCTGCGCCGCATGCACATTCTCAACGGCAACACGGTGCGTTCGTGGGCCGGCCGCTGGATCCGTTGAGCCTTTCGCATGCACGGTGGTTCGCGCGGGTTCCGCATGTCCTGAAGGGATTCCGCATTTCAGCTCGGATGCCTCGAACGAAATGCTCCACCCCCACAGGACCATGCTCCACCTGCGCTCACTTTTGCCTTGGCGAACCAAGCGCCAATCACCACACGCGAAACAACGCGCCGTTCGAGTTGGGGAACTCAATCTCGCTGAAGCCGGAAGGGACGCCAGCCACAGCCAACTGGAAGGGCGCCAGCAATGGCGAGGTCGTGGTTTGCAAACCGAGTCCAGCGAAGTTGGACCACAACAATGGGAAACCGATGCCTGCGCCGCCACCGGGAGAAATGCCCACGAGGGAATGGTTGGAAGTGCTGCGCCACACGCGCGGCGGTGTGTACTCGCCAATGCTCAGGCTGCCCCCGGGCTGGAAAGCCACATGCACCGTGGCTGGTGAGAACAGTGGCGGCATACCACCACTGGCCGTGCCGGGCACTTCATCCCAGCGCACGATGACGGCTCCCCCAACCGTCGTGATGGTCACTTGCCCGCTCACTTGCGGGCCCATGTTTGACCAGAGTGCTGCAATGCGCGGGGCACCGCTCATCAACTCCGTGGCCGTGGGCGTGAAGTCGGTATCGCCCGCACTGAAAGTGATATTGCCGTTGGCGTTCACCCAGAACTGCGTGTAGCTCGTGCCGTAGAACGGCACCGTTTGCGGGCCACAGTGCAACGCGCCGCCCGGCTGCACCACCACAAAGGAATCGTCCGCGACTGGGCCTTGCTGCACCGCGCCGCTGCCGGTGTTGACGACATGTATGCCGATGGGTTGCGAGGCCTCGAAACCGCCCGGCGCCGTGGGAACCACAAGCAAGGCTTGCAGACTCAAGTTGGTGACATTGCTCAACACGAGACCTGTTCCCGAAGGAATGTTCGGCAGTGGTGTGTTGAAGCCGAGACCAAAGAAGCTGGCAAACGTCGGTGCGGTGATGTCCAAGTTCAGCACCAGCGTGCTGAGCGGCGAAGCGAATTGCAGCGCTTCCTGTGGACGCATGGTGTCGTTGTTGGCTGTCAGAAGCACGTCGCCGACGGCACCTGTGATTTGTGAAAACAGCGCAAGCGCCACGGTGGAACCAACTGGGCGATAAATGTCCACGGGCTGGAACCCGGTGCCGACGAGGTTGTCGATCCTGAAGAAGATCGTGCTGCCTTGCGTTTGAAACTGCGCCTGCGACGTAGGCGATGCAAGGGCACTGGTGTAGGTCAAGCCCACTTCAACGGCGCTCAACGCGCGTGAGTACAGCCTGAACTCATCCATCACCACATTGCTCGCTGCTGGGATCCCCGTGCTGCTGCCCACGTGCAACGGCGAGCTGGCGGTGAAGTTGTGAGACGCAGCACTCACTTGCGCGTACAGCGTTCCGTTGCGATAACCGCGGATCACATTCAGTGCATCACGCGTGAAACTGAGCACGACGCCATCGTCGATGAACGGGCTTGGGACATCCACAATGCAGGTGCTTGCACCAACAGTCAGCACAACCTTTGGCGGCGCGCCAGCAATTGTTGCCGGAACCAACACAATGCTCACCGGCAATCCCGAAGCCCCCATGAGTCCGCCTGAGAGTTGCGTGAGCGACGCCGCGCCACTGCGCTTCAACCAGAAGCTGACGGAATAGCCACTCGCACCGAGATTGGGCGCCCAGCCTGTATTCACGAACGCGCTTGTGCCATTGCACTTCAGACCCTTGTGGAACTGTCCGGCGCTTGTGCCGAGCGAATGCCCATTCACCGGAGCAGTCACACTGCCCGCCGGTGTTGAAGCCGCATTGAAGGTGACGGTTCCAGCAAGTTCGTTGAACTCGTAGTAGATGCGTTCGGGTATGGCGCCGCCAGCGGGGCGATACCAGCGCTCCGTGAGGAACGTGATGTCGGTTGGCCCGGTGTCCAGCGAGCCGACCGTCACCCAACCGCGCTCAAGAGCCAGCGCACCTTCGGGCACAGCGCCACCGCACAAATAAAGGTTCTTGGAGGTCACGCCCGTGAGTTGGCTCATCGTGCCCCGGCGCGGCCACACGCGGTCGATGTTTTGGTTAGCACTCAATCGCACGCCAAGAGCTGTATCCACGGGGTTGTCCTCGCCGCCGCTGTCGTTGTCGACAACACGCGATGCCGAAGAACCAACTTTGGTGCCTGAAGTGGCCCACCGCACGAGGATCTGCGACACGGCCCGCGCATCGCTGCATGTGAGCTGAATGGTGCCGATTTCGGATTCGTAACCGCCGATGTCGCAATTGAACCCAATCGTTGGGCTCGTCGAAGGCAACGCGCCGATCAGCGAGTAGCCGCAACCATAGGGCTGAAAACCCAGATCGTTAGAAATGAGAATGTCCGTGATCGACAGCGGCGCACCGAACGCGTCCATGAGCGTAATGGTGATTTGGTTCGCAGGCACACCGAGTGTGTTGGTAGCGCGGAAGCGCACGACAGTGTGCGACGCCACGGAGTTCTGCATCCACGCGGCCTGCACGACATCCAACACGCCGCTCGGTCCGGCCGTGCCCGTGAAACGCATGTACTGCGCGAGAGTGGCGGGCAAACGCCCATCCTGCAACACATTGCCACCCGTGAGATACACCGTGTCAGTGGTCGGGAATGTCGTAGTAGCCAACGGAGCCGCTGTGCCGCCGACCACGGGCAAAGCGCCGGAATTGTAAATCACGGGCTGGGGCGCTGCGCTGGCGACGGGCAAGGCGAAACGCAAACTCAGCCCATTACGGCTGACTCCTGTGCGATTCACAAAAGACATGTCCTCGCTGGTTTGCGCGAGCGCAGGCACCGCTGCGAGAAGCAGCAGGGCGAGTGCAAGAGCTGTACAGACGCTGGGCCTCATGACTTGCGGGACTCCGGTTTGGAAGAACGGGGACACATTGCGACGCGAGTGAGCGTATCGCCAACGGGCAGTGCATACCAAGACTCAATAGAGTTTCCGCGCCACTCTTACACCCACAAATTTCTCGCGCTGGTCTTCCGCCTTGTATTCGCGAGCAGTAACCCGCGCCCGCTCCGCCGTGCTCAGGAAGCCGCCGCCGCGGCAAGCGCGACCAGGATAAACCTTACCCGTTGAGGCTGCGTTGGTTGTGGCGACGAGACGCCGCCCGGTGCCAGCTTCGCAAGGGAATGTGTAGGACGCCACGGGGTCCGCGCACCACTCCCACACATTGCCGAGGATGTCGTGCAGTCCGAAGCCATTCGCCGAACGCAATCCGACCGGAGCGTGGACCACGTAACCGTCGTGCCAGTCTTCGTAGGCAATCGCCGGGCCACCGTTTTCCTTCAAGGTCAAATCCGCGAGATTGGCCGCAGCCGCTAACGCCTCCCGCGATCCACACCACCACGGCGCTGCTGCGCGGCTATCTGAACGGCCACGCGCGGCGTTTTCCCACTGCGCCTCGGTCGGCAATTCCAACGAAAGCAAGTGCAACACTTGATCGCATTCGAGCGGCGTCACATTTTCCACAGGATGCGCGAGCGTCGGGCGATAACCACTGCGATCCGGCACTCCCGCATGGTGCATGCTCGGGTTGGCGCCGGTCGCACGCTGCCACTGCACCTGCGTCATCTCATTCTTGCCGATGAAGTACGGCGCCAACTGCACGCGATGCGCCGGCTCTTCGAGGCCACTCGCGGCTGCATCGATATTGGCTCCATCCAACGCCGTAGCACTCTCCACGCGCTCCGCGCCCATGACGAATTCGGATACGCCGAGCAGCACCAAGACCATCCCGCACGCTTCATCACGCTCCAACTTGCCAGTCACAGAATCCCGTTGCGGCACACGTCCACTTTGCAGATGCGCAAACTCCTCCAAGGTGCTCGCTGGATCTGGACCAAGCGGCACCAAGCCCAACTGTGGCTGCAACGCAGCAGTGCCTACATAACATGGATTGCGCTGCATGCGTAACGCCGCGGATTGCCACGCCGCACTCTCCGCGCGCAATGTGCGCTGCTCGATCTCGCGCGTGAACTGCTCTAACGCCGCCACTCGAGGCTGCACCTGTTCGAGTTGCGTCAAGTCGTCGAGCAACGCACGCAACGCAGCTTCGCGCCACGCGGCCACCGAACTCGCAGGCACCCCCGCCGTCTGGTGTGTCGCTTGCAAATCTCGCACTGCTTGTTGATGCAAACCACGGCGCGTCAGCAATCCTTGCGCCCTTTGAAGCCACCGCGACATGCCGTCTGCGCCATCAAGGTTTGCAGGATTCGCGGTCCAATGCGTCTTGGCGCGCAACAACAAATCACTGACACGCTTGATGTCGGCCATCTCCTCATACCGCGTGTTCTCACGTTGCAGGAGGCCCGCGTGCTCTTGTTCGTTACTGAGGAACACAGAAGTGGTGATGAACCCCGCCGCAAGGAAGATGATGATCGCCCCGAGCGCGATGGCCGTCGCTGGATTGCGCTGTGTCCAGCGCAGCAAGCGCACCAAGGGCGGCACCGGACGCGCGTGGATGGGCTCGTGCTCGCGAATGCGCCGCAAGTCTTCCGCGAATTTCTGCGCGGTGTGATAGCGCTGGCGTTTGTCTTTTTGCAACGCTGTCTGAATCACCACGGCCAGGTCGCGCGGAATGTGACGATTCAAACGGCGCGGCTCTTCGGGCTCTTGCTCGCGAATGGCGTGCGCGAGTTGCTCGCGTGTGGTGCCTTGGAAAGGTTGCTGCAGCGTGGTCAGTTCATAAAGCGTCACGCCCAAGGCCCACACATCGCAACGGCGGTCCACCGCGCTCGGATCACCAAGCAATTGTTCCGGCGACATGTAGGCCGGCGTGCCCACACGATCGCCTTGCTGCGTCAGGTTCTGTTCGTCATCACTCTCCAGCCGCGCCACACCGAAATCAAGCAACACGGGCTCACCATCGCGCGTCACCATGATGTTCGCGGGCTTCACATCGCGATGCACGATGCCCGCCTCGTGTGCGGCATGCAGCGCCAGCGCAGTTTTTTCCATCAAACGCATCGCGCTGAGCAATGTCTTACGCAGTTGCGCTTCTGTGCGCGGCGCGTCAGCACTCAAGGTGCCTGTGCTCGCAGCGGTAACAGCGTCCAAGTCCACATGACCAATGCGACTGTGACCCACCACGGCGCGCGACTGAGCCAAGACTCGCGCCAAGGGCACACCGTCCACCCAACGCATCGCAATCCACGACAACCCTTCGTCAACTCCCGCTTCATAGACCGGACAGATCGCCGGGTGATCAAGGCGCGATGTCACTTCTGCTTCGCGGCGAAAGCGCAGCAGCACTTCGAAGGTGTCGTGCCTCACGGGCACGGCCAACACTTTCAGCGCAACGCTGCGACCCAGATGGCTATCAACAGCGCGATAAACAACGCCCATGCCGCCGCGGCCGATTTCTTCTTGGATGCGATAGTGCGCGATAATCTGTTCGGGTTGCGGCAGCGCAACACCAGTGCGTTCGGGCACGCCCTCCTTGGCCGTGCCAGCGAAGCGCTCATGAAAAGTGCCAGCGCGAGGGTGTTCCTGATGCGTGGAAGTTCCGGCGCCTGGCGAAGACACGCGGAAATCCTCGGCGTTCGCCATGAGCGGCACATACTCCGCGTGGATGGCGGCAGCGTGCTGCGGGGCCCGTGATGTGTAGTGCTCCAGAGATTTGGGTGTGCCTTGCGCGAGATCCGCGAGGAACTCGTCGAGGAAAGCCTCCACTGCTGCTTTTTCAGCGTTTGCTCCTGACTCCACCATGGCGGCAGCAGTCTACAGCGCTTGCCCCCTACGGCTGCGCTTAGAATCCGGTCAAAGGAAGACCCCATGGCGCCAAGCAAACTGAAGCGAACCAAGGAAGACCTCAACTTCAAACACATTGTGGACAGTCAATTCGACCGTGCAGCAGAGCACTTGGAGGCTGCACCAGGACTGCTGGATCAGATCAAGTGTTGCAACAACATTTACACATTCACCTTCCCCGTGCGAACGCGAAACGGCGTGCGCATGATGGAAGGCTGGCGCGCGGAACACAGCCACCACAAACGGCCGCTGAAGGGCGGCATTCGTTACTCCATGCATGTGGATTCGGATGAGGTTGCAGCTCTCGCAGCGCTGATGACCTACAAATGCGCCATCGTGAACGTGCCTTTCGGCGGTTCCAAAGGCGCCGTGAAAGTCGACCCGCGCACCACGAGCGTCGAAGATCTCGAAGCCATCACTCGGCGCTACACCTTCGAGCTGTGCCACAAAAACTTCATCGGGCCCGGCGTCAATGTGCCAGCACCAGACATGGGCACGGGCGAGCGCGAGATGGCGTGGATCGCGGACACCTACAGCGCGCTACACACCTCTGATGTCAACGCTTTCGCTTGCGTCACGGGCAAACCGGTGTCGCAAGGCGGCATCCAAGGCCGCACGGAAGCCACGGGGCGTGGCATCTTCTACGGCATCAACGAAGTGCTGAACAACAAGGCATCGCTCAAGCACTTCGGCATGAAGGCCGGGCTCGCGGGCAAGCGTTTCGCCGTGCAGGGCTTCGGCAATGTCGGGTTCCACGCGTCTTGCATCATGTGTGCCGAAGGCAGCGCGAAACTCGTAGCCGTCGGCGAATGGGACGGCTGCGTGTTCAACAGCAAGGGCATCGACCCTGTTGCGCTCAAGCGCTGGCAGAAAGAACACGGCACGATCCATGGCTTCCCTGGCACCACGTCTTCGAAAGACCCTCACGCGGTTCTTGGCGTGGAGTGCGATGTGCTCATTCCGGCGGCGCTCGAAAACCAAATCACTTTGGCCAATGTGCGTCGCGTGAAGGCCAAGTTGGTGGCAGAAGGCGCCAACGGTCCTACGACTCCGGCCGCTGAAGCCTCGTTGCTGCGCCGCGGCATCCATGTTCTGCCCGACATCTGGTTGAACGCCGGTGGCGTCACGGTGTCCTATTTCGAGTGGGTGAAGAACCTCTCGCACATGCGCTTTGGGCGCCTCGCCAAGCAATTCCAGTCGTCACGCGAAACACTTTCGCTCGATGCCACGGAACGACTCACCGGCCGCAAACTCATCGGCGCCGAGCGCGACATACTCACAGCAGGCCCCGACGAAGTGGATCTCGTGCGTTCTGGTTTGAAGGGCACCATGGAAGACGCGTGGCGCGAAATCCTTCAAGAAATGCTGGCCGGTAAACGCCCGAAGGATGCGCGCCTCGCCAGTTACGTGGTGGCCATCCGCAAAGTTCTGGCCAGCTACGAGCAACTCGGAATCTTTCCCTGATGGATCCTTTCTCCGGTTGGTTCGCATTCAGTTTGTTTGCTGCAGAGCGCCTCGCGGCTTGTGCTTGTGCGCTGCATGCGGTCTATCGCAAGAGACGCAACCCAACATCGGCCGCGAGTTGGATGGTGGTGTGTGTGTTCATTCCGGTGCTCGGCTCCTTTGCTTACGTCACGCTCGGAGCCGAGCGAGTTCAGCGCCGCGTACTCCGCCGCCGCCGTGCGCGCGCGGAACAACGCAGCGCAGAACAAGCAGCCTTGGTGCCAGCAATGCCCGCCGAAGCCGTCGCGGAAAACGCGTTGGCGGTGCGTGCTGGGCTCGCGGGGCTCGGCGGAAATCCTTTCCTCAGCGGGAATTCACTGTGCCTTCATGTGGACGGTGACGAGGCCTACCCCGCCATGCTGCAAGCCATCAACGCCGCGCAGCGCAGCGTGGTGATGGCCAGCTACATTTTCGACAGCAGACGCTGCACCGGCAGCGGCGCCGACCCCATGGGGTTGGCTTTTCTTGAAGCGCTCACGAGCGCGGCACGGCGTGGCGTTCGCGTACGCATGCTCTACGACGCGGTGGGTTCCAGCGGCACGCGTTCACGGTTCTTTGAACCGCTGCGCGCTGCTGGCGGACGCGTGCAGGAGTTTTTTCCGCGCCTACAAGCTTGGCGTTTGAACTTCCGCGACCATCGCAAGATGCTGTTGGTCGACGACCGCACGGGTTTCGTTTCTTCGCTCAACATTGGCGCGCGCCATTTGCGCAATGGACCATGTTTCAGCAGTCATGACTTGTGTGTCGAAATTGGTGGGCCGGTGCTGGAACAGTTGCGCCTCGCCTACGAGCGCGAATGGCTCTTCGCCACCGACGAAGAAGCCGAACAAGAAGTTGTGGCCTTGCCACCGAACGCAGGCACTCATGCGGTGCAAGTGTTAGAGGGCGGCCCGTTTCACACCGACCCGGTGTTTCTCACGAGCCTCGTCTCTGCCATCCACCACTCGCGCAACGAGATCCTGCTGTGCACGCCCTACTTCATTCCCGACGCCACCTTGCGCATGGCCCTGCGCACCGCAGTGAATCGTGGTGTGCGCTTGACGCTTCTTGTGCCGGAACGCTGTGACAGTCCACTCGTGAACAAAGCGCGCATGACCGAGCTGCGGCCTCTCGCCCGAGAATTAGGAGTGACAGTGCTGATCGTCCCTGGCCCGATGCAACACATCAAAGCGGCCATCCTCGATGGTGAAGTCGCCTTGCTCGGATCCAGCAACCTGGACAATCGTTCGCTGTTCTTGAACTTCGAACTGGATATTGCCGTAGCTTCGCGCGATTTCGCGCAGCAGTTGCGAAAAACGCTTGAGGTTGATCTCGCGCGGGCGCGAGAACTGCCGACCACGCGCGCGCCGCTGTTGACCTTGTTCATGGAACGAGTCGCGGCTTTGTTCGCACCACTGCTATAGGCAGCATGCCGGCACGTTGACGTGAATTAACACGCATGACTGCTGCCAAATTGCTGGCCATTCTTTGCACAGCGTGCCAGTGACGCTTCATCACTGAGCGCGAGAGCGTGGTTAGTCGTAGGGCCGCAATGCGGGTTGAATATCGCACCCGCCCAGCACTCCGCGATGGGGGGCCGTAATGACGATTGCACCCGCGCCAAGAAATCGATTCGATCGCTTAGCACGCCTTGCACGCACAATGCTGCATTGCACCATGCTGTGCCTGACACTTCCGGAGACGGATTATCTCTGGCACAAAAACGACGAACCAGAGCCAGAGCACTTGGGCCTCCATTTCGCGCCATTTGCAATGTTGTGTTCCCGCGAAGGTCGACCAGTGCGCATCGACGCTGCCATAGCGGATCCGCGTTTCATGAGTAATCCCCTGGTGACCGGCTGGCCGACATTCCGTTCGGTTTGCTGTGCGCCAATCCGGTCGAACGGGCTGCTCCCAACTGCAGCTCTCTGGATTGCATCGCCTCAATCCAACCAGTTCTGCGACAAGAGTCTGGAGGAATTCGCGCGGCTTATCGAACTGGACCTGCGCAACTACTACACCGCCGAATCGAAGCGCCGGACATCAACGCCCTCTCCCGCATCGACGCACTTACGGGTTTCGCGAATCGCCTCGGCATTGAATTGAGTCTGCAGCAGGAGCTTGATCATGCTTTCGTGAGTGATGCTGCGTTTGGCGTACTGCTGTGTAAGCCTGATGGGACGACAGCACGAGTCTTTGAAGGCATGAATGACGAGGAACGTAGCGCTGTCCGCCTCGTGCTGGACTAGCGCAACGTGCGCAGCGCCGCTTCAATACGCGGCAAGCCGTCTTCGATGTCGGCGGTAGACACTGCACCAACAGATGCGCGGAACCAACCTGTATCGCCTGCGAAAGCGAATGCTTGGAAAGGCACGAGCGCGCAGCTTGCTGCATCCAGGAGCCAGCGGCGCACTTCGTCGTTGGTGCGCAATACAGTGCCATCCGCTGTGGTGCTGCCGTGAGCGTTCAGTTTGAGCGTCAGGTAAATGGCGCCCATGGGCTCGATACTGTCGACAGGCAATCCCGCAGCCTTCATGCGCTGGAAACCCGCGTGCAACATGTCCAAGCGCGCGCGCACATCGGCGAGGAAACCGTTACGGAAAGTGCTGAGTGCAGAGGTGTCGTCGAGAAAACGCGCGGTCGCCACTTGCTCGGGGCGCGGCGCCCACGCACCAACGTGTCCGATAATGTCGGACATGCGCTGAATGACGCGCGGCGGTCCGAAGCCCCAGCCGACGCGGAGTCCTGTAGCCGCTAGTGATTTCGAGGCACCGTCTACGAACACCGTGAAGGGCGCCATCGCTGGGCGCAAGCTGACGGGGTTCACATGACGCACCTTGCCAAAGGTGAGCATCCAATAGACCTGGTCGTACATCACGTACAGCGGACGTTCCGTTGGCCCACGGCGTGCATTTTCTGCAAGCACGAGGTCGCAGATTTCGCCGAGCGCTTCAGCGCTGAACGCCGTGCCCGTGGGGTTGAGTGGCGAGCACAACGCCAAGAGACGCGCGCTTGCGAGATGCGGTGCAAGGTCTTTCGCCGACGGCAAGAAGTGCTGCTCAGGGCCGACGGGCACCGCAACGCTCTTCGCACCGAGCTTGTGGCAATAGTGGTTGTTGTTCCACGAAGGCACCGGATACACCACCGTCTCACCAGGATTCACGATGGCGCGGTAGGTGGCGTAAATCAGCGGACGCGCGCCACCGGCCACAATGACGGCGGGCAGCGGATAATCGAGATTCAGCTCGCGAGCGAGCAGTCGACGCACTGCTTCGCGCAACTCCGGCATGCCGTTGCTGGGTGGATAGTTGCTTTCACCGTTGCTGTAGGCCTCGGCGATCAGTTCTTCGAGCCGCGCCGGAATACGAAACTGCTTCGACGAGAAATCTCCCACCGTCAGATCGAGCAACGTGCGCCCTTGGGCTTTCAACTCGCGCACTTCCCCCGCAATTTTCAGAATCTCGGAGCCCTTGAGGCCGGCGGCCATCGTGGACACCAACAAGTCTTCGGAATGATGCGTAGCGAAATCGAGAGGCATGTTTGCTCCGGGGCTCGGGTGCCCACGGGGTGCACGATACGCACGCGTCCTGCATGGCACCACCGCGAGACGCCGATGTAAGCAGCGCTGCTACGATCACGCTGGAGCGCTTGAAATGCGGCAATATTTGGACCTGCTCAAGCTGGTGAAAACACAAGGAGTGCGGCGCCAAGATCGCACCGGCACCGGCACTCTCAGCATCTTCGGACACCAACTGCGCTTCAACCTTGCCGAGGGTTTCCCGCTGGTCACCACCAAGAAGGTGCACCTCAAGGCCATCATCCATGAGCTGCTGTGGTTCTTGAGTGGCGACACCAACATCGCATATCTGAAAGCCAACGGCGTCAGCATTTGGGACGCATGGGCCGATGCGGAAGGCAACCTCGGTCCGGTGTACGGCGCGCAGTGGCGCTCGTGGCCACAGCGTGACGGCGGCAGCATCGACCAGATCGCAGCTGTGATTGAAGCCATCCGCACCAATCCGGATTCACGCCGTCTCATGGTGAGCGCTTGGAACCCCGCCGATGTTGAACGCATGGCGCTACCGCCTTGCCATGCATTGTTTCAGTTTCACGTTGCCGGCGGCCGCTTGTCGTGCCAGCTCTATCAACGCAGCGCCGACATCTTCTTGGGCGTGCCCTTCAACATTGCTTCCTACGCACTGCTCACGCACATGATCGCGCAAACCACGGGCCTGCAAGTTGGCGACTTCGTGCACACCTTCGGCGATGCGCATCTCTACTTGAATCATGTCGATCAAGCTGACGAACAACTTGCACGCACGCCGCTGCCGTTGCCGCAGTTGGTGCTGGACCCAAGCGTGAAGTGCATCGACGATTTCCGTTTCGAGCACATCACCGTGACGGGCTATCAATCTCATCCTGCGCTGAAAGCGCCAATCGCTGTTTGAGCCAAGCTATGGAAGTCGTGGCCCTCGCAGCAATGGATCTTGATGGCTGGATCGGCGTGCAGGGCAAACTCCCGTGGCACTTGCCCGACGACCTGAAGCACTTCAAAGAACTCACGCGCGGCAAGCCCGTCATCATGGGACGGAAGACGTGGGAGAGCATCGGCGCCAAACCGTTGCCGCAGCGCACCAACATTGTGCTGTCGCGCAGTGCCACTTTCGCCGCACCGGGAGCGCTGCGTGCGCAGAGCGTGGAAGCGGCACTCGCCGCAGCCGAGGGTGCGCAGGTTTGCATCATCGGTGGCGCCGAGGTGTATGCGCTGTTCTTGCCACACACCACACGCCTCGAACTCACCATCGTGAACACGCACGTGCGAGGTGACACGCGCTTTCCGCAAGTGGACTGGACGCAGTGGCAACGCGAATCAGTGATCGAGCACGCCGCCGACGCCCGGCACAGCACTGCGTTTCGCTTCGAAACTTGGCGCCTTCGCTGAGTCTCCTGCAGCTTGCGCCTCGATCCATGCGTGCAGCGCACTTGGATCGGCTTCGCGCAGCAACGCGGCACGTGTCATTTCATTCAAGAAGCGCGGATGCAAATAACTCACAAGCTGCTTCACACGTCCTGCGAAGTAGCGCTCGGCTTGCGGTGCGCGCTCGCGCATCACACTCACATAGCGTTGGATGAACGCGAAGACTTCGCTCACGCTAGCGGCATAGCCACTGAAAATCCACGGGTCGGCGAGCGCGGCCCGACCGATCATCACGTGCTTGCAGCCGGTTTCGCGTTGCATGCGTTCGATGTCTGCGTGGCACAGCACGCCACCGTTGCCGCACACCGGAATGCGCACTGCTGCGACTGCTCGTGCGATGCGACTCCAATCCACTTCTTCGCAGTAGCCTTCGGCGCGTGTGCGGCAATGCACCGTAAGCATGGCTGCGCCGCCTTGCTCTGCGGCGCGCGCAAGAACTTCAAGTTGGTTTGCGGAATCCCACCCGGCGCGAATCTTGGCCGTCACGGGCAAGCGCTGCACACCTGCCACGGTGGCCGCCACCAACCGCTCCACTTCACGTGGGTCGCGCAAGACAGCGGCGCCCGCGCATCCATGCAGCGTGCCTTTGGCGGGGCAACCAAAGTTCAAATCGACGAGCGCTGCCCAAGTGCTTTCGACAAGAGCCGCGGTCGCGCGAAGCGCCTCCGCGTTGTTACCCATGAGCTGAATGCCGACGGGGATCGGGCCGGTGCATGGGCCGAGCTCGCTCGCCAACTTGTGCAACGGCACAGCGTGTTGCACAACGCGTACAAACTCGGTCGTGCTGCCGCCAAGAGTTTGCGGCGTGTGCAACCCAAGCATGACGCTACGGAAAGACGGGTCGGTGACCCCTTCCATGGGCGCGAGCAAAGCTGTGGCCGTGAACGGCAGCATGGGCGCACGATAGCGCGCTCGGCCATCAACTGGAGTGACTCAAGGCAGCGGCTTCAACACGATGCGGCGCACGTTCATCACCGCAGCATGAGGTTTGGTGACGATGCTCACCGTCAGTTCGTGCTCCCCTGCAGACAACTCCAACGTGCCAATCACATCCGTGCGCCACTGATTCCAGGCGCCGGTCGTCTCTGGTTTCGCCGTGATGCGGCCTACGCCCAACGCTACGGCGTATTCGCCACCGCCGTGGCTGGGGTCCACTGCGAGTTCCACTTCCACGCTGTAGCGCCCGGCCTTTTCCACGCGCAACGGCCAGCTCAAAGTGTCTTTGGCGTTCGTCCAAAACCCGATACTGGTTCCGCTGTTTTCGTGGCGTAGCGAGCCGTGCAACTCTGCTTCCGCCGCAGGCAACAGCACACTGCCGTCCGCCGCCGGCGCAGCGTGCCACCGTTTCACGCTCACCGTGCCGACGCAATCCAGCACCACCACGGTGTCGAGCGCATCAGGGCAAACCTTCGGAACCGCGAGACGCACTCCATCCGCGGAAATGGCCACGCCGACCGGCGTTCCACCCACCAACAGATGCGCACCTTGTGGCGTCGCTTGCAAGCCTGACAACAACAACTTGCCGTCAACAGGCCAGTCGAAGACATGCACATACAGGCGAATGCCGTTTTCAGTTTTGCGCGCCGTGCAACGACCATAGGGCAGCGGCTTCAGAAATGGCCCAACCGTCGTGCCTCGAATGCTTGCGCTGTTGCGGTCCATCCACTGCCCCATGGCGGCAAGACGCTCGACGCTTGGCTGCGGGATCTCGCCCTCGGGTGTGGGCCCAACGTTCAGTAAATAATTTCCGCCCTTGCTCGCGCAGTCCACCAAATTGTGCACCAACTCTTCAACGCTCTTCCAATTCTTGTCGTCGCTGCGCCAGCCCCATGTGTTGTTCATGGTCATGCACGACTCCCAGTCCACGCCGGGAAGCCCACCGGATGGAATCTCCTGCTCCGGAGTGCCGAAGTCGCCTGCAAAACCGGCGCCCTTGTCCAAGCCTTGCATGTCATTGCGCCCGCCACCTACGCGGTTGTTGATGATCGTGCTCGGCGAAAGCGCACGACAGTGGTTGTAGAGGTCCCAGCCGCGTTCGCGATTCCACGAACTCTCCCACTCGCCGTCGAACCAGAGCATGTCGATGGTGCCGTAACGCGTCAGGATCTCCTGCAACTGCGCTTTCAGATAAACGACGAAGCGATCGAAGTCGGCTTCGCTTGCGGGGCGCTTGTCCACATCGCGGCGTGGCAGGTAATCGGGGTGGTGCCAATCAAGAATGGAGTGGTACCAGCCGATGCGCAGGCCTTCGGCGCGGAACGCCGTGGCGATCTCCATCATGATGTCGGTCTTGTTGGGTGTGGAACCCACGTCCCAATCCGACACCGCGGAATCGAACAGTGCAAAACCGTCGTGGTGCTTGGTCGTGATCACCACATATTTCATGCCCGCGGCCTTCGCGACCTTGGCCCACGCCTTGGCATCGAACTTCACCGGGTTCCATTGCTCGCGCAGAGGCTCGTAGTCTGCGGGCGTGATCTTGCCATTGCGCATGATCCACTCGCCGGTACCGCTAATCTCCTTGCCCTGCCATGTGCCAGCGGGAATTGCGTACAGCCCCCAGTGAATAAACATGCCGAAGCGTGCTTCGCGGAACCAAGCCATGCGCTGATCTTTCGCAGCACCAGCTTCCGCGGACTGGGCAACAAGCGTGAGGCCAAGGAGCAAAAGAGCGAGCGCAGTCTTCATGGGGGAATCTCCGGCACCATCTTAGGGGCCGCGAAAAACCGCACCGACTGCGCTCGTCTGGATCAGGCTTTCTTGCCGAACTTGGTGAGCGTGAACTCCTTGTTGCCTTCGAGCAGCTTTTTCACGATGCCTTCGCTCAAGCCGTCCGCCGACGCGGTGAGCACGGTGACCGTGCTGGTATCGCCAAAGGGATACACCGCTACGACTCCATCCACTATCTTGAAGATCTCACGGATCTTCGCGCAAGTTTCGGCTCATCCAACGCCGTCGATGACGATGTCGAAACCTCCCTTGGGCTTGAGCCGCTCCACGGAGGCATAGGTGTGTACCGCAGGTTCCCACTTCAGCACTTTGAAGGCGGTGCCGATGTCTTCTTTCGTCGGCGCCTTCTCCTTGGCTTTGAAGGTGACTGTAGCCGTGGAATCCACGACGAGATCACTCACACCGGCCAGCTTTGTCAGAGTCTCACGGACCTGATTGGCCTTCACTGCGGCTCCTCAGCCGCCGCCGTTGGTGTAGGTGAGCACCCACACCGTTTCCTTCTCCTCGGGTTGTTGTGCCGTCAGCGTCACAGCGCTGAACGCCAGCAACAAACCCAAAGCACTGAGCATCGACAGTTTCATGGGCGAACCTCCGCGCGGCATCATCGCACGCGGGGCAGTAGCCCGCCAAGCGCTGTTTCGTATGTGGCGTGCCGCATTGCTACCCTGCCCAGCCCCGCGGCGCTCGTGTCGCATCCGGCGCAAGACGCGCTGGAATCCATTGCTCCCGGGAGCCTCAAGGAGCTTTTTATGCTGCGCTGGATTCTCGTGTGCGCGATGTTGCTGCCGGTCGTGGCTCAAGAGCCCGCCGCCCCCGTTTGGATTGGCGATTTCGATAAGGCCGTGGAAATGGCCAAAACCACCAAGAAAGACCTGTTGGTGGACTTCACCGGGTCCGATTGGTGTGGCTGGTGCGTGAAGCTGGACAAGGAAGTGTTCGCCCACGAGGCCTTCCTGAAGGCGGCGCAAGCCAAGTACATCTTGGTGGCGTTGGACTTCCCCCAAGGCGAAGAGGTGAAGGCCAAGGTGCCGAACCCAAAGCGCAATGAAGAACTGCAGAAGAAGTACGAAGTCCGCGGGTTCCCCTCCATCTTGCTGATGGATGCGCAAGGCGATGTCTATGCGCAGACGGGCTACCAACCGGGTGGCCCCGAGGCGTATGTGAAGCACCTCGAAGAGATCGCAGCCAAGGGTCGCGAAGCGATTGCCACTGTGGCGGGTCTGCTTGCTCAAGTTGCGAAAGCCAAACCCACAGAGAAGCCTGCGGTGCTGGGCAAGGTGCTTGCGGCTCTGGAAAAACTTGATGCCGACTCCCCTGCGGCAGCGAAGTTGAAAGCCGTTGCCAAGGAAGCGTTGACCATCGACGCCGACAACAAGCTCGGATTGAAACTCAAGGCCGTGAAGGCACTGCTCAAGAGTGGTGACAGCGACCCTGCCCTCGTCGCAGCAGCCAAAGAGTTGGACCCGAAGAACGAGCAAGGCTTGCTCGAAGTGTGCGTCGTGATGCAATCCAACAGCGTCGATTCGGAGGAAGCGCTGAAGGTCGCGTTTAAGGCCATCGAGGACTTGGATGCCCTCGGTCCCATCAAGGATTCAGAAGCAGCACTGCAGCTCTATGCCAATGCAGCCTTCTGGAACAAGCGCTTTCTGAAGAACGACGAAGCGGCCAAGAAGTACGCAGCCAAGGCGCTGCCATTGGTCAAGGACAACGAAGGCCTCACCAAAGCGTTGCAGGGCCTCATCGACGGTCAGTGACCGTCCCACACCGCGAGCGTTGCGTCTATCATGCGCGCCATGCGCAACGCAACGCTCGCTTCGTTCTTACTCCTGTGCTGCGGCTCACTGCAAGCACAGTTCAGTTTGCCGTCGTTGTTCGCGGACGGCATGGTGCTGCAAGCTGACAGCGCCGTTACTTTCTGGGGCACAGATGCGCCTGGCGCTTCCGTATCCGTTGCAGGCAGTTGGGGCCCCGGCACACGCGCTACGGCAGACGCCAGCGGCGCGTGGCGCGCG
Source organism: Planctomycetota bacterium (assembly GCA_009691765.1). Taxonomy (GTDB): domain Bacteria; phylum Planctomycetota; genus SXUL01. The sequence goes on from SIAO01000010.1 coordinate 65,405, forward strand.
GTGCTGCAAACGCCAGTCAAAGAAGGCCCATGGACCTTGCGCATCAAGGGAAGTGAAGAACGTGTCATCAACGACGTGCTGTGCGGCGAAGTCTGGCTGTGTGGTGGTCAGTCGAACATGGAATGGACGCTGGGTCCGGGCGTGGGCCAAGGCACGCTGAACTTTGCAGCGGAAGTTGCAGCAGCGAAGCATCCGCGCATCCGACTTTTCGATGTGCCCAACACCACTGCAGCGCGGCCGCAAACCACGTGTGGCGGACACTGGGAAAAAGGTGATGGTCCTCAAGTGAGCAAGTGGAGCGCTGTGGCTTGGTACTTCGCCAAAGAAGTGCAAGCCGCGACGAACAAACCGGTGGGCCTCATCGTGTCCACTTGGGGCGGAACACCTGCTGAAAGCTGGACCACCGGTGCGACTTTGCGTCGTCATGGCGGGTTCGACGCTTCCTTGGACGCCATGGAACACGGCGCCGCCGATGCGGAATATGGGCCGGACACGCCGTCGTCTCTCTGGAACGCGATGCTCGCTCCGTTACAGCCCTACGCCATCCGTGGCGCGATTTTCTATCAAGGCGAATCCAACCGCGAACGCTGGGAGCAATACCGCTCACTCTTCCCCGCCATGATTGCTGACTGGCGTGCAGGCTTCGGCGGCAGTGAGTTCCCCTTCCTGTTCGTGCAGATCGCGCCTTTCAAATACAAAGACGATCGTGGCGAAGCCGCGCGTTTGCGCGAGGCACAGCTCTTCACAGCGGAACGCATTGCAAACACGGGCATGGCCGTCACGATGGACATCGGCAACCCCGACGACATCCATCCTTCGAACAAGCAAGATGTTGGCCGTCGTCTCGCAGCCGCCGCCATGGTGCAGGCCTACGGGAAAAAACTCCCGTGGCGCGGGCCGCGCTTGCTCAGCAGCGCTCGCGAAGGCAAAGAGTTCGTGCTGCGCATGGATGACGGTGGCTCTGCGCTCTGCGCGCGTGACGGGCTGCCCCTCACCTGCTTTGAAGTGGCGGGTGCGGACAAAGTGTTTCACGCGGCCACCGCGCGCATCGACGGCGCCAACGTGCGTGTGCGTGCCGCAGCCGTGCCGGAACCAGTAGCTGTGCGCTACGCCTTTGGTGCGGCAGATCAGCCTAATTTCTTGAACAAAGCAGGCTTCCCCGCATCGAGCTTCCGCAGCGACGACTGGCCGCTGCAGTGATCCGCCGCTGCCCATAAGATTTCGAGGCCCATGCGCTGGTTATCAGCCCTGATCCTCCTCACACTCGTCGCCCTCGCCCAAGGGCCGCCGGCGCGGGAAATCCTTAGCCTCGATGGAACTTGGAACTTCACCGTGACAGGCTCCGCGAGCAACCGCGAAGTGCAAGTGCCTAGCGGGTTCGAGGATCACGAGGAGCTTTCCTTCAACGGCGCTGGAACCTACACGCGCACTTTGCCGCGTCTCGCCACCGATGCCGGCAGCCGCTGGTTGCTGGAATGCGACGCCGCAGCAACGGAGTGCAGTGTGCGCGTGAATGGGCGTGAACTCGCGAGGCATGTTGGACCGTGGACCCGCTTTCGTTGCGACATCACCGAAGCTCTGCATGGAAGGGCGGAAGTCGCGGATGAACTCTCGCTCGAGGTTCGCGAGATCACCGGCCACGCCACCGATGGTTTCTTGCCTGTGGTCGCGCCACACTTTGGTGGACTCTGGCAATCTGTGCGCCTGCTTCATGTGCCTTCGCGCTGGATTGATGACGCGAATCTGCTGGTCTCTGCCGACGCCGCACGCAGCGAGATAGAACTGCGCGTTCCTCTGCGCGGGCAAGACATTGCCCTCGGCGATCAATTGCGCGTGCGCGTGATCGACCCTGACGGCACGCTCGTGGCAGAAGAAGCCTGCCTCGTCAGCGAGAACTGCGACCCAGAGTCGCGAGTGCTGCTGCGCGTGCCGCTGGAGCGCCCACGCTTGTGGAGTGCGGACAGCCCTGTGCTTTACGGCGTCGAGATTCTGTTTCAACCGATGCACGGGCGCGGCGACATCGTGCGCACGCGCTGCGGCTTCCGCACGAGCAGCACTTCGGGCTCACGCTTTCTGTGGAATGGGCGCCCTGTGTCACTGCGCGGCGTACTGCATTGGGGCTACGCACCGCCATCCAATCGACCTTCACTGAGCGAAGCGCACATACGCGCCGAAATCGCCGCTGCACGCGCCATGGGCGCGAACATGATCAAGTTTTGTTTGTGGCTGCCGCCGCGCCGTTTTCTCGAACTCTGCGACGAACTCGGGATGTATGCATGGGTGGAGTACCCGACTTGGCATGCGCCCTGGGATGCCGCTCACGCTGCGGCACTCGGCGCCGAGTACACCGAGTTTTTTGCGCACGACAGGAATCACCCTTGCGTGGCGTTGCGCAGCCTCACGTGCGAGACAGGGCCCGGCGCTGACCTCGCCGTCATGCGCGGCATCTTTGAGAAGTGCAAATCCATGATCCCGGGCGCGCTCGTGGAAGACGACTCCTCGTGGATTCAGTGGAATCGCATCCATGACTTCTGGGACGACCACCCCTACGGCAACAATCACACTTGGGTGCGCGAACTGACACGCCTCAAAGACCACATCAGTGCTGCAGGCGTGCAACCCTTGGCGCTCGGTGAAGCCATCGCGGCAGACACATGGCCCGACACCACTCTGTTGGCTCGCCTGCGGGCCGCAGATGCGGCATGGCCTGTGCTCGAGGCCTTTCCCGCCATCAGCGCGCTTGAAGATGGGCTGTCGTTGCAAGACGCGCAGACTTCGCTGGATCGCTTGCGTCCCGATTCCCTGCGCTCCGCCATGCTGATGCGCAAATTTCAAATTGAAGCGTACCGTCGTGAAGTTCCCGCTGGAGCGTATGTGCTCTCCGTCCTGCGCGACTTCCCCAAAGCGAGCATGGGCCTTCTCGACAGTGCAGGAGACATGAAGTGGCCCGCGACGGATTGGGCATTCCACGGCGACACCATGCTGCTGCTGCGCACACCGAATGATGCGCGCTCGCTCGCCGCAGGCGAATGTCGCGCTGAAGTGATGCTCTCGCACTTCGGTCGCGCGCCGTTGCGCCAACTAAGTTTCGAAGCGCGCCTGAACGGCGTACTGATTCAGAAGCAAGAGCTGCGCGAACAACGCGCAGGAGCGCTCACTCGCATCGGCACGCTCAATCTTTCTGTGCCGAGCGTTCGCCAGCCGGAGCTGTTGCAACTTGAGCTGCGTCTCTTCGAGGGCAGTGCGCAACGCGCGCGCAACACTTGGGACTTGTGGGCCATGCCCTCCGCAGACTCCGGTGCAGCCATGGCGGCGGCGCGGCACCAGAGCGCGACGGATGAATTGCTGCCGCTTGGCATTACGCCGCGCTGGGATGGCAAGGCCATCGACCGCGTCATTGTGGCGGAGCACTGTGATGCCCCATTGCTCGATGCGCTCGCTCGCGGAGCCAACGTGCTCTTGCTTCCCGATGGATCGCGCACAGCACCGAAGATCGCCGATCATTGGTTTCTGCGCGGTGGCCCGCTCCTGCCGCAACACCCTCTGAGCGCTGCATGGCCGCGCAATTTCATCGTGGACTTGCAACACTTCGACCTCGCGGCGCGCGTCATGCCCGCGCCAACATGGCTGAGCGCAACAGACCCAGCTTTGTTGCTCTGGGACGCTCACGATCGCAGCGATGTGCAGCTTCACGCGCTGATTGCAGAAACCCGCGTGGGCGCAGGCCGCCTGTTGGTTTCGGCCCTCAATCATCGCGGTGACAATCCAGCCGGCGCTTGGCTGCTCACAGAAATGCTCAGCCACCTCGCACATGGGCCCGCACCACGCGCCATGCTGCCGCCCGAGGCACTGCAAGATATGCGGCGGCGTTGTGGACTTGCAGAGTTCGATCTCACTGGACCAGGTTGGAAGTTCGCGCCCGTCACTCTCGCAGCCACGTCCGACAAATCAGAGGCGGCGGCCAGTTTCGACGACAGCGCATGGACCGAGATTCGTGTCGGCAGCGCGTGGGAAGGCCAAGGTTTCCCTGCGCTTGATGGCCATGCGTGGTATCGCCGCAACATCACCTTGCCGACGGAGTTCGCGGGGCGCGAAGTGTGGCTGCAAATCGAAGGCGCTGACGACAGCTACGAAGTGTTTATGGATGGCCTGCTCGTTGGCCGCGGTGGCGACCCAGCAACGCGCACCACCGCTTTCTCGACACCGCAATCTCTACGCCTGCCGGTGCAAGCGGGCACGCCCTTCACACTCGCCATTCGCGTGCTCGACTGGCAAGGTGCCGGTGGCCTGCATCGCCCACTGCGCATCGCCACGGCTCCGTTGCCGACAGCTCAAGCATTGTTCTAGTCACGGCGAAAGCGAGCTGGCAAAGCTGCGCTCGAAATCACGGTGCGGGCAAGAGATGCCCAGCAATGGCACTCCATGAGAAACGGCCTGAAGCGGCTGCGAAACGACGACGCACCAAGGCTGCGTCTGTCGTGACGCACTCGGCGAGAGCTGGCAAATCCCAACCAAAGAGATCTTTCAAGACGCGTCGCGCCACCACCGTTCGGCAGCAATTGGATTCCAGCTCTTGCATCCACCACGCCGCTTCGCGCACATCCAACCCGAGCGAAAGCACAAAGCCCTCTTCGTTATCCAACCAGCGATAACGCCCCGCGAGGATGACAGAACGCAATTCAGCTTGAGCTGCAACATCGCCACCACGCGCCAACTCACCCACCGCGATGGCATGAAACTTCGTCTCGCGCTGGTCGCGCAGCCCGCACAAGAAGTTCTGCACGCGCGCATCTTGCACCAAACCGAGATCTGCCAAACTCGCAGCACGCAAGTGAGGCAACAGCGCCACGACGGCATCCACGACGCGCCCTTCGGCGAGCGCACCACGCACGAGCACATCCGTTTCTTCCGAGCGCTCGCAATCGGCCATGGCTGAAGCAAGGCGGTTGGTGACACCACCAAGAACTGCCAGCCAGCGCATAGCGCGGCCAAGCGCCTCGGAACCCGCGAATTCAGCGTTGAGGCTGGCTATCAGATTCGTTCGCAACTCTATAGTTTCGTCAGCAGACAACGAGCGTAGTGCAGCCTCACTCACGTCATCGTTGCTGGCCAGCAAAACTTCCGCGCTCGTGCCCTCGCCCATGCGCACCAACATGCGCACGGCCATGGCCTTGCACTTCGGAAGCTGTGACCACCCTCGCAGCAATGCGACGAGCTCGTCGCGCACGCGGCATTCCAGAAACGCAAAATCTGCGGTGCTTTCCGCAAAATCTAAAGGGTCTTCGCGCGGCGCGCCTTCACGCAGCAGCGCAGCGATGGCCGCAAGGGCCAAGGGCCGTGTCGCACATTCTGGAAACGCGCTTCCAACACGAGCGAGCAACGCGCCATGACGCTGCGCCGCGAAGAGTGGAGCAACGGCTGTCGCTACCAGCGCGGCGGCGCTCGGCAACGATAGGTCTTCGCACGCTTCCGCCAGCGCGGCGAGTTGTTGTGCCGCAGCTTTGGCTTGCGTTGCATCGGCGGGGCTCGCTATGCGCGCGAGCAACTGACGCGCTGCATCAGGCGTCGCGGCACACAGCCACGCGAGAGCTCCAGCATCGTCGGTCGCACGACGCATCAACGCCGTGCTGGCTCCTGAATCGCCGCGCTGCGCGAGACTCGCCAAAGCCTGTGTGCCAAGGAGTCCTTCATTCGCGACGAGCGATTCCAGCCATGCGCTTGCTTTCGCTTCCTTGATGCCCGCCGCGGCACGCACACAGGCCAACGCCAGCATCAATCCCAACTTTGGCTCCACTTGAGCCATGGCAGCCACATGTTGCAGCGCCGCCAAGTCTGCAAGACTTGCTCCCTCACTTTCGAGCAACCAGCGGCACAACCATCCAGCGCATCCGCGCGGCAGAGAATCTGGTCCTTTGTTGTGCACCAACTCCAGCAGTGCACGCAGCAGTGGATCAAGCCCGCTGCCATTGCCTCCTGCCGGTGGCATGACGCCCGCGTGAATCAGCAGGACACGTGCAATCGCAGTGCGCTGCCGGTCCGTGTGCGGCAACACTGCTGCGCACATCTCGCGCAAGGCGGCCTCCGCCATGTCTGGATCAGCCTTGTCTTTCGCAATCTCAAGCAGCAAAGGAATGTGTTCGGCGCGAATCGCGCGGTGCAGAATGCCGAAGAAGCCAACGAGGTCTATGCCCGCACCTCGCGGCCACTCTTTCCATGCGCGCAAGATTGCGCCCGCTTCCACACTGCCGAGCAGCGAACGCCACTGTTCCATGTCAACGCCGCCTTCACCGCTGAGCACCGCAGGGAACAACAATGTGGCCACGCGCTCGCACTGCGCTGCATCAAGATGCAGGTAATGCAGACGGGCCGCCGCCTGACGAGCGACGCTGTCGTCGGCGGCTTTGAGTGCCAAGAGCAGCACTTCAACGCGCTTCGCCTCGTCGAGCGCAGCGAGAGATTCCTCACCGTCTTGCACCAGACGCACAGCTTGCGCGAGAGATGTTGTCTCTTGCGCCTTCAAGCCTGCGCTGCAAAACGCGGCCACCAGTACGAGGTGCAATGTCAGCGTGCGCGGGGTCATCCGCGTAAGTGGTCGTACAAATCGGGGCGACGGTCGCGGAAGAAACCAAAGGCAGAGCGCCAACGCGCCACCTCGCCGAAATCAATCGTCGCTGTGATCACGCCTGTCTTGCATGCATCCATCTCCGCGAGAATCTCGCCACGCTGATCGCAGATGAAACTGTGGCCATAGAACTCTTGGGATGATTCGCGGCCCACACGATTCGCAGCGACCACTGGCAATCCGTTGGCCACCGCATGGCCAATCATCACTCGCTGCCAAGGCTTGCTGGTGTCCAGGTTCTTGTTGTGAGGTTCTGTGCCGATGGCCGTCGGATAGAGCAACATCTCGGCGCCTAAAATGGCCATGCTGCGCGCGGCCTCTGGAAACCACTGATCCCAGCAGATGCCCACACCCACCATGCCGTGCGTGCTGCTGAAAGCGCGGAAGCCTGTGTTGCCCGGACGGAAATAAAACTTCTCTTGGTAGCCAGGCCCGTCGGGAATGTGGCTCTTGCGATAGAGGCCCAGCACAGCACCCGTGGCGTCGATCAACGCGATGCTGTTGTAGAAACAGTGACCATCGCGCTCAAAGAACGAGACGGGCACGACGACATGGCATTCGCGCGCAAGCTCGCGGAAGCGCGTGATGACCGGATGGCCTTCGAGCGGTTTGGCGCGTGCAAACTCTGCCTCATCTTGGTGATGACAGAAGTAGTGGCCTTCAAACAACTCCGGCGTGCACACCACCTGAGCACCCTGCGCAGCAGCTTCGCGCACAAGGGCTGCAACTTGCGCGACATCTTGCTCGGCGTTGTCGCTAAAACTGCATTGCACCGCCGCCAGCACCACTTTGCGTTCTTTCATGCCCGACTCCGCGCTGCAGGCTGTTGCTGCGAAATGCAATGAAACGCTCCGCCGCCGGCCAAGAGCTCGCGAGCGCGCACGCCCACGGTCAATCGGCCCGGGAACAAACTCGCGATGGCGTCCACCGCGTCTTGATCTGCAGGCACGCCGTAGGTTGGCACAGCGACACCACGATTGCTGATGTAGAAGTTGACATACGACGCGGCCATCAAGCGCCCTTCCGAATCATGCACCACGCCCGGCGACGGAATGCTGATGATCTCAAGCTCTTCGCCGTCGGCAGCGCGCATGCGCGACAAGTCGTCTAAGACTTCAAGCAGCGCTTCCGCATTGGGATCGTTGCGCCCGTTCGGTTCCATCGCAAGCACGCGACCGGGCGCGATGAAACGAACCAAGGTGTCCACGTGACCGTCTGTGTGATCGTTCTGCAAACCGCGGCGGAGCCACAGCACTTTGCGAGCGCCGAGAGCGCTGTGGAGGCGCTGCTCGACATCACTGCGCGTCATGCCCGGATTGCGGTTGGGATTGAGCAGGCACTGCTCGGTCGTCAGCACCGTGCCTTGTCCATCGGTTTCGATAGCGCCGCCTTCAAGCACGAAACTGTGACGCTGCGTCGGCAATCCCGACACAACCGCCAGCGCTTGCGACAAATCGCCATCACCATCGAGTTCGTACTTGCCTCCCCAACCGTTGAAGCGGAAGGACGCAGCGCACACCGCACCCGTAGCGTCATGCACGAAGATCGGCGCAGTATCTCGCAACCAAATGTCACCGAACGGCACTTCATGAAAACGCGGGCTCAAGTGACCGAGGCGCTTATGCGCCTCAGCATGCCTGCGCTGCGGGCACAAGATTTCCAAACGCTCCGCAGGTTCGTTGTTCGTAGCCGCGCGCGCCACAATGGCTTCGCAGAAAGCGACAAAGGCGTTCTGCACGGGCACGAGTTGCTCCAGCCACAAGTCTTCGTGACTCGGCCAAGCCAGCCAAACAGCGTCGTGCCGTGTCCATTCCGCAGGCTGCATCATGGAGTCCAAGTTATCCGCGATTGCTGCTGCTGCCACGCTGCAACCAAGCTCGTTCATGCCCGCGGTTGCGGCCTCGTCAGCGCGAAAAACACCAACCCCGCGCCAGCGCCGCCGAGGTGAGCCATCCAAGCCACACCGCCGCCTTCGTGACCACTCTGTTGTGCCGCTGTCATGAACTGCATGCCCACCCAAAAGAGCAGGTAGATCATGATGTTCACGGGCATGAGATGGAAGAAGATGAACATGCCCAAACGCGCTTTGGGGAATGCCAGTGCGTAATACACCAAGACTCCGCTGATCCCGCCGCTCGCACCCACCAAAGGAATCATCGATGCTGGGTTCAAAGCCATCTGCGCCAAGTTGCCTGCCACGGTCGCGACAACCAGCAGCAACAGCAAACGCATAGGCCCGATGCGATGCTCAACATTGTCGCCAAAGGCAAACAAGAAGAGCATATTGCCGACGAGGTGCATGAAGCCGCCATGGATGAAGAAGGGCGTGAGCAAAGTCAGGCCGCCGTTGCGCCATGGTTCTGCGGGGAAAAATGCCCACGCCTGGATCACGGCTTCGAGATTGCCGAACGCGAGAAGGCTCACGAGCGAGGTGATGCCAATGGTCATCCATGTGAACACCGGCTTCGGCCCCGCCGTGGGTTGATCCATCTCCACGGGCATGCCCAGCATGGCGCCCATGAAGCGCCAGCCACCGAGCGGGTTGTAGGCCCCGCGCGCACCTCCGGACTGCATCTCTGCGTTCCACGGAGAGTTTGGCTGTGTGTTCGTGAACTGCGGCGCCTCGGTTGCCGCCGGCGCGCCTTCCTTCGGTAGCAATTCCAATTCACCGCTGTCGAGCCACACGACTTGGCAGCGCACGCACACATCAAAGTCGCATGGAGCGCCAGACACCGTTCGTGGCACCAGCCGCATCGAGATGCCGCACACCGAACACATGCGGCCGCGGTTGAACGCGCACTGCTGCGCCGCGATCCACAAGCGCTGCACCGCATCCTCGCTCGCGGCTCTGCGCAACACAGGAGCCGCCATCAGCCAACCGCTGCAAACTTGGCAACGAAAGGCGAGACCCCAAGTGGTGTTCTGGCGCCCAAGCGGCTTCTTGCACTGAGGGCACGGCATTTCGGACACTGGCGATTCCTCCGCGCGCGCATCCTATCCACTGGTGCAGTCATTGGGATCTGCACGCAAACTGCGTCTACGATGCTCCCATGCGCAACCACATCGCACTCGGCTTCATGGCTCTGGCGCTCTTCTGCACGGCTTGCTCGACGCCCTACTCACTCTCTCCCACTGATGCGCTCGGCACTTGGGCAATGTCGGACCAAGACAACGAGCTCTTCAATGTTTTGGTTCATCCCAATGGCAAGTGCGTTTCGACTTGGTGGAAAGGCGCGGAAGGTGCCGTCGGCGAAGTGGGCACATGGGAAATCCGCGGCGATAAACTGCGCCTGCGTTGGACCGATGGTTGGCTGGATGTCATCGGGCACAGCAAACTCGGCCTGATTCGTCAATCGTGGGACCCAGGGCGCCTCGAAATCAACGCTCCCTTGGACGCTGCGCCCGTGCATCGCGCCGCTGGGCCGCTTGTGCCTTTCATCGGAGTGTGGCTCTCGTGCGCTTCCAAGCCAGGAAAGGCCGTGCATCTCGCGCTACGCGGCGACGGCATGACCGCACGCTCTTGCGGCACTGACACAGTGCTCGGCACATGGAGCACCGATGGCGACAGCGCCACGTTGATCTTTGCTGACGGCGTGGTGCATCGCTTGCTGCGCGCCGATGGTCAATGGCGCGAGGACACTTTCGCAGCGGGCGCCGCCCCTGGAAGCGCCGCGATTCACAGTGGCAAACCAACGCGCTACTAGGCCGCTGTGAGTTCAAGACTCTTCGCAGGCTACAAGTTCATCGACGCCTTGCAGCAGAGCCAGAGCAGCGGCGTAGCGAATCAGAGAATCCAGGTGTCGTGGCACTGCGTGAGAAACACTGTGCCGGAAGCGCCCATGACGGCTGCCTGCATATGCAAGGGCATGCACGCGAGTTGCGGCACCTGCGGAATGAAAATAGTGATGGGTGCAGAAGCACCGCCCATACCTAGGATGCCTTGCATGTTTGTGCTCGCGGTCGGCAGTGCGTTCGCGAGTGAGAGCTGAAAGAGCAAGTCATTGTCAAGCGCGATGAAGCCAATGCCCGGTGCAGCGATCCCAGTGTTGGTGGTGAAGGAGATAGCCGCAACGTAGGGACTCCCCGGCATCAAGGGCGCGCCAAGAGCTAACTGCCACCACGCACCCCGTTGCGCGGGAAAAAACTCATTCAGCACCGGACCCGCTACGACATTCACCGTGACCGGAAAGAACTCCGTGTGCTGAATCCAATTGGCATCGAAGTACATCACTTCGAACCAGAATGTCTCAGGAAGCAGCACCGCGGGCGCAATCCATGTTGGCGCGTAGGTCATGCAGGGCGCGAGAGTGACGATCACGGGCAGCCAGAAGCTGCCGCCGGGAACGATAGGCCCGGTGGGGCTGCCCTGACGCACACTGGTGTAGCCCTGCGAGCTTGGAAGATGGACCGTGCCGCTGGTGGCTTGGATCGTCAGCGTGACGACACCTCCGCCCATCGCAGGATCGGGAGTGGTCTTCGCTGCCACCTGCTGCCCTACGCAGCAAACACCTGCGAACAAAACCAACATGATGGATAGGCGCATGACTTCACCTCAGGCGTGCACGAAAGTTGCCTCCGCACGGGGCCCATTCTTTAGGAAGTTATCGATCCCGATCTTCATGTCCTGCGTCCGGCACACATCGCCGAAGCACAGGTTTTCAATTGTGAGACCATCGGCAAGTGTAGTGCGTGCCCCTGCGAGAATCGCCTTACAAAGAATTGCGTCTACAGCTTTGGAGAGCGAACCAATGTCTGTAGCCGGCAATTCCTCGGGCACATCGAGCAAAGCGCCCTTCAACTTGGGCTGCACTTTCACGCTGCCGTCGGCATAGCTGCGTGCCAGTTTCACAGCGTTCGGCAGCAGTTCATCGAGGGTGCAAAGCTGTGTCACCAAACCGAAATCCCTCGCTTCGATACTGGTGATGGGGCGTCCGGTGCGCAAGAAGATTGCAGCGCGGCCGAGCCCGATCAGGCGCGGCAATCGCTGCGTACCACCGGCACCGGGAATGATTCCCAACTTCACTTCGGGCTGAGCGCAGAGCACCTTCAATCCGCTAACTGCGACACGCGCGCAGCAAGCCATCGCCAATTCGAGCCCGCCACCGAAAGCGAGACCGTTCATCGCGCACACGACCGGCTTACCCAAGCCTTCGATCAAGAGCGTCAAACTCTGCGCATCGCGTGAGTCCTTCATGCCTTGTTCCGGCGTGGTCGCGCGCGCAAGAAACTTCACGTCAGCGCCCGAGACAAACGCTTTGGTGCCGTAAGCCGTCAACACCATGGCCTTCACAGTCGCGTCATCGCGAATGGAGCGGCAATGTTCGCCAATCTGGCGGAAGGCTGCCTCGTCCAGTGAGTTCAACGAACCCGGACGACGGATGGTGAGCACCGCCACGCCATCTTCGTCTTTGCGCAAGACCACCGGCACATCGATGGGCTTGCCCGACTGGGCACACTGCGCCAGCCAATGCGGCTGTGCAAAACCAGGATTGCTCGTGGCGTAATTCGTGGCGAGCGCCAACGCTTCTTTCAATCCAAGCTCATTCGCAAGCCGCGCGGGGCCTTTCATGACCAAGCCCATCTCGATGGCCATTTCAAAATCGGCGAGCGAGATCAAACCTGCACTCAGAATCTCGTCGCACAAACCAAGGAACGCGCCTTGCAACTGTGCCGTGATCGCGAGCTTGCGCTCTGCGGGAACCTCAATCTTCTCGCCACGAGCGGGGACTTCCCAAGCCGTGCCGTTCGCCAACGCATCTTTCAGAATCTGCGGCGTGCGGAACCAAGGCATGATCTTCTCGCCTTCTTTCGCGAGGCCGGGCCCTGTGATGGCATTGCCGCCCGTGAGGTTCATGGCTGTGAAAGGGCCCACGCCCAAACCCAGCGCCTTCACCGCAACCGCATCAACTTCCTTCGTCGTGCCCAGACCTTGCTCGACGCACAACGCGGCTGCAAGAAACAAACCTTCAAACACAGGGTCCAGCGCGTAGCCGTAGCGGCTCTTCACGCACACGGGTACTTTGCCGATGCGCTCATAAAAGTCGCGCACCCAAACCGCCACGCGCGGATCGGTGTCGGCCCCAGGCACGATCTCGACCATGTAATTGCGTTCAGCCGGAAAGAAGTAGTGCACCACCAGCGAACGATTCTTGTGCGTGAGCCCAGCACCAATCACTTCCGGTTCGAGGTGGCTGGAGTTGCTCGCGAGAATTGCATCCGGCGCGCACACCTGCTCGAGCTGTGCAAAAATCTTGGCCTTGATGGCCGCGCTTTCCGTGGCGGCTTCCACAACGAACATGGCTCCACTCAGCGACGCGTAATCGCTGCTCCACTGCACCGCCGCTTTCATCGCCTCCGCTTCGGCCTGTTTGAAAGCCTTGGCTTCGACGCCCTTGTCGATCTTCTTTTCAAACTTGGCGCGGCCCTTCGCGAGCGCTGCCTCGCTGATGTCCACCACCACAATCGTGACGCCGCTGCTCGCAAGCGTCTTTGCGAAATACAACGCAATGTCCGGGCCAATCTGTCCCGAACCAATCACTCCGATCCGTTCGAGTGTGCGTCCGCGAAATGTGAAAGCCATGGTGTTTTCCTTCTTGGCGCTTTAGGCCACGCGCACTTCGACACACAGCGCCATCGCGCAGTCTCCTGCGGCGCAACCCACGAACAAACCGCGACCACCACCGCGCAGCACGAGTTCTTCGATCAGTTCCAGCACGAGACGCGTGCCGGTCGGACCTTGCGGATGCCCGAAGATCAGCGACGAACCAAAGCGGTTCACTTGCTCCGCGGGCACTCCCGTCTCGCGGCTGAAATACACATCGTTCACAGCGAACGGGTTGTGCGTCTTGATGGCGTTGCAATCGGCAAACGACCAGCCGGCCGCCGCGAGTGCTTTTCCCGCAGCAGGCACCGTGGCCATCGCCATGAAGCCTTTCTTCACGCGCGCTTCGCCGCTCGAAACGATGCGGATGGTGACAGCTTTGTCCGTAGCGAGTTCGCGCGCTTCATCCACGCCCGTCACCAACAACCCTGCGTTCCCGTCGGCAGGATGCGTTTGCGAACCAAATGTGACCGTGCCCTCAGGCAGTACTGGCCGGAGTCCCGCGAGGCCTTCCGCTGTGGTTGCGAACACGCCTTCGTCACCGCGCACCGTAGCCAGCACTTTCTTGCCAGAAGGATTGATCTCCAACGGCAACAACATGAAGCGACGCAAGAAAGCGGCGTCATCTTTGAGCGCTTCCTCGTACTGCGCGTAACGCAGCAGCGTCATCGCGTCTTGTGCGGCGCGGTCGATGCCTGCTTCTTTCGCCACATTCTCAGCCGTGGCAATCATCGCGCCGCCGGCCCACGGGTCTTTGCCGAAGTTGTCCATCACCCAGTTCTCAGCCTGGCCGGTGCCACCGGGCGCCGCAGAATCGGGATAATAAAGATGCGGCCCATTCGAGCAGCGATCCGCAGTCAGCACGAGCACGCGCGCATTCGAGCCCGCGTCCAGCATGGAGGCTGCCGTGGCAATCGCGCGCGCGCCGGTGGCGCAAGCCTGCATCACTGTGGGGCCACCAATGCCCGGTGCGCCGAGCAGCGCCGCCACCCAAGGTGCGCCATAGAACGACTGCGTGGACGGCACGGTCCAGCCGAGCACCATGCCATCGAGGCTGCCGGCATCCACTTTCGCACGACGCAAAGCGCTCATGGCGCACTGCGCTGCGAACTTCAGCGGATGCAGATTGGCCATGCTGCCTTGCCATTTCACGAAGGGCGTAGACCAGCCGCAACCATAGGGAATGTACGCGCGATGGAAGCTCATGAAGTTCTCCGAAGCGCACGAGCTTAGCGCGCCACGAGGCTGCCGGAAGCGTGCAGGATGCTGCGCGATGGGCGGCTATAGTCCCGCCGTGAGCACCATGATTCCACGCAAGAACACCGTGTGTTGCTCCGTCGGCGGCGTTGCCGTCGGCGGCGGCCATCCGGTGGTCATCCAGTCCATGACCAACACCGACACCGAGAACGCCGTCGCCACGGCGGAGCAAGTGGTGCAACTCGCCAAAGCGGGCTCGGAACTCGTACGCATTACAGTGAACACTTTGGCGGCTGCGCAGGCCGTCGATGAAGTGCGCAAGCGCGTGTGTGACGCTGGAGTCAACGTGCCGCTCGTCGGCGACTTCCATTTCAACGGGCACAAACTGCTGCGCGAAGTGCCGGAGTGCGCGAAGGCCTTGGCCAAATACCGCATCAACCCTGGCAATGTGGGCCGCGGCAGCAAGCACGACGAAAACTTCGTCACCATGGTGCAAGTCGCCATGGAGCACAACCGGCCCGTGCGCATCGGCGTGAACGGCGGTTCTCTGGACCCAGCACTGCTCGACGAACTGATGGATGCCAACGCACGACTCCGCTCACCACGTGCGGCGGAGGCTGTGTTCAACGAAGCCATGGTGCTGAGCGCGCTGCGTTCCGCAGAACTCGCCGAAACAACCGGCCTCGCGCATGACGCCATCATCCTCTCGTGCAAACTCAGCCGCGTGCAAGACATGCTCGCTGTGTACCGCGACCTGTCGTTGCGTTGCGATTGGCCTTTGCATCTCGGTCTCACCGAAGCGGGCATGGGCGCGAAAGGCATTGTCGCCACCAGCGCTGCGTTGGCCGTGCTCTTGCAAGCCGGCATCGGCGACACCATCCGCGCCAGCCTGACGCCCGAACCCGGCGGCGATCGCAGTCTCGAAGTGCGCGTGTGCCAGCAACTGTTGCAGAGCATGGGCATCCGTCCATTCATGCCGCAAGTGACAGCCTGCCCCGGCTGCGGCCGCACCACCAGCACCGTGTTTCAAGAATTGGCGCAGCGCATCGAGAAACACTTGAGCGCACGCATGGAACAGTGGAAGGGCGTGCACCCTGGAGTGGAAGAGTTGCAAGTGGCGGTGATGGGTTGCGTCGTGAATGGGCCTGGCGAAAGCCGCGCTGCGCATCTCGGCATCTCACTGCCTGGCACAGGCGAAGTGCCGCGCGCGCCGGTCTATGTCGATGGAAAACTCGTCAAGACGCTGCACGGCCCCGCGCTTGCGGACGATTTTGTAGCGATGGTGGACGCTTATGTTGCGCGTCGCTGGCCCGCTCGCACTGCGTGACACACGGCCGCGAGGCTTCAACCGCTGCGCAAGATCGGGCGGATCACTTCTCCAGCCACATCTGTCAAACGGTAATTGCGTCCGTTGTGAAAATACGTGAGCTTCGTGTGATCGAGCCCAACACAATGCAAAAGCGTGGCGTGCAAGTCGTTCACCGACACCGCGCCCTCCTCCGCTTTCCAACCAATGTCATCCGTCTCGCCGTGACTGACGCCACCCTTCACACCGCCGCCTGCCAACCACATCAAGAAACCATCAGGATTGTGATCGCGCCCGCCGTTGGTGCCTTGGGACATGGGCATGCGCCCGAACTCGCCGCCCCAAACCACCAGCGTGCTGTCCAAGAGGCCGCGCTGCTTCAAGTCCGTGAGCAAGCCCGCGAAAGGCACATCGGTTTCTGCGCAATGCAAGTCGTGGTTTTCGCGCAAACCATAGTGTGCGTCCCAACTGTCTTGCTGGTGTCCGCCGCCTGAGTAGATCTGGATGAAGCGCACACCGCGTTCCACGAGCCTGCGCGCCACCAAACACTGCGTGCCCACCGTGCGCGTGCGTTCTTGATCGAGCCCGTACAACTGCTTCGTGGCTTCGCTCTCGCCGCCGAGGTCCGTCGCTTCAGGCGCCGCGCTCTGCATGGCGTACGCCAATTCGTAGCTGCGAATGCGCGCTTCAAGTTCAGCAGCAGCAGGATGCGCTTCGCCGTGAGCCTTGTTCAAGTCGTGCAACAAATCCAGTTGCGCTCGTTGCGCTTCTGCACTGACGCCCTCAGGCCGCGCGAGATCCAAGATGGGCACGCCCTTCGAGCGAAAGGGCACACCCTGCAAGCTCGAGGGCAAGAAGCCGCTGCTCCAGTTTTGCGGACCACCGATGGGCCCACCACGCGGGTCGTACATCACCACGAAGCCGGGCAAGTTCTTTGCGCCAGTGCCAAGACCATATTGCACCCACGAACCAGCACTCGGAAAACCAACGCGCGACATGCCTGTGTTCAAGTGGAACAACGCAGGCGCATGATTGTTCGATTCGCAATGCACCGCCTTCAAGAAGGCCATGTCATCGACGCACTTCGCGAGCGCCGGCTGCTTGTTGCTCACCCACTGGCCACACTGCCCGTGACGCGCAAACGTGTACGGCGAACGCATCAAGTTGCCGTTGTCTTTGAAAAATGTCTTGATGCCTTCAGGCGGCTTCTTGCCATGCAACGCATCGAGCTTCGGTTTGGGGTCGAACAAATCCATGGCGCTCGGGCCGCCATAGAGGAACAACCAGATCACAGCCTTGGCCGGGCCCTGCAGTGGCGGCACGGCGACAGCGCCTTGCGTTGCCAATCGCAACCGCTCTTCGCCGAGAAGTGAACCGAGCGCGAGCAAGCCGAGTCCCCCGCCGCTGCAACTCAGGAAATCGCGGCGTGACGGCGTGAAGTGACTCGGAGCATTCGCATCCAAGCGCAGCGTTGGGTCGTGTGGCGTTCGAGGCTGCATAGTGTCACTCCACATACAGAAACGCATTGGCGCCGAAGAGCGCTTGGCACAAAGACGCGCGCAGCTCTGTGGCAGAACCCTCTGAGCGCAAGAATTCCAACGCACGCTGGCGCTCTGGCTCTGTGGGACTGCGTGCGAAAGCCATCAAGAACGCGCGCTCCACGAAGAGCGCCGCGTCCGCGCCGGCTTCACGTTCGACGCGTCGCGCAAACAAACGCGCTTGCTCGCGGATGAACTCGTTGTTCATCAGCGCCAGTGATTGCAGCGGTGTCACGGTGGGCACACGCACCCCACAACTCGCTTGCGCGTCAGGTGCATCGAAGCACTCGAAAAAAGGAAAGCGCACCGAACGGCGCATGAACACATACACGCTGCGGCGCCATGTTTCGGGGCCATCCTTCACAGCCTTCGGCCATTTCTCGGTAGACCCTGTGGCGATAGCGTCGCTGTGCACCCACGGCTTCACGGCGGGGCCGCCCATGCGCAGATTTAGCGACGCTGACACTGCGAGCACACAATCGCGCAACGCTTCGCCGTCCAGACGCAACAAACGACGGTGCGAAAGCAAGGAGCCATCCGAATCCTGCGCCGCGGCAGCCGTTGAAGGCGTGCCGCTCTGACGCCAAGCCATGCTGTTCGATAACAGGCGGTGGATGTGCTTCAGGCTCCAGTGGCTACGCACCAATTCCCCCGCCAGCCACTCCAGCAATTCAGGATGCGAAGGCCGCGCGCCTTGAAGACCAAAGTCGTTGGAGGTGGCCACGAGGCCCACACCGAAATGCCATTGCCAAACGCGGTTCACCATGACGCGCGCTAGCAGCGCTCCTGCTCCATGCTCGGTGTCGGTGATCCACGCGGCCATGGCTGCACGACGCCCTGTGCTCTCCGCAACAACGCCGTTGCTCGGACGGCTGTCTTGCTTGGATGCGATTTGCTGCTGCATCCACAGTTCCGTTGCTCCGCCACCGGGCAAGACACGCGGCAAAAGAAAAGCGATCTCTTCAACCTTGTCTTCAGGATTGCCACGCCGCAACAGCCAAGCCTTATCAGGTTGCGCAGAATGATCTTGGAAGTGCTGCACGCGCGCTGGGGCTCTTGGTGCAGATTCCTTGGTGCGTTCCAGTTTCGCCACCAAGGCATCACGCCGAGCAAGCTGTGCGTCGCTCAAACCAGCATCGGGATCTGTAGCACGTCCTTCCAATGCCAGCTCGCGAGCACTGCGCGTCTTCAGACGGCTATGACGCACAGGGCGCACATCAATGAACTGCCCACCAGCGTCTTGCGTGCAAAACACCGCCAGCACATTGCTGCCTTGACGCAACTTCTCGCGCCCGAAATCTGTGACAGAGAGTTGCTTGTAATCCGTGCTGTAGCCGCGTGCATCGCCAGCCAGCGTTCCGTTCAAGTACACATGTACGCTGTCGTCGTGATGCGCCACGAGAGCGAGTTCTTCAGCAGGTCCATCCCACACGAACGCGCGCCGCATCCAGATGCGCGCTCCGTTCCATTCCGTTCCGATGAGGGCCCCCGGCGTGCCTGCCGTACCGAAGCCACCGGGGCCAGTTTTCCACCCGCTGTCATCGAAGTCTGGCAACAACCATTCGGCGCTGGGTTCCTCGAAGGTGTAGCGCCACAGTTCTTCACCACCACGCGCGGTTGGATTCTGTGGACGTGCGCGAGCTTCTTCCAAATACGCGCGCAGCTCTTCGGTCTGAGATTTCACGGCCGCTTCATGCTTGGACACCGCGGCCGCATGCGCTTGCTCCAGGGCGGTCTCTGCAAACACTGATTCCACGCGCCGTGCTGTGACGAACGCAGCCAACATGCCGTAGTAATCCGCCGTCGGCAACGGATCGAACTTGTGATCGTGACAGCGCGCGCAGGCCATGCTGAGCCCAAGAAAAGCGCTACACGTGGTGGAGAGCACATCGTCGAGCTCGGTGTAGCGCGTGCCTTCATTCTCCTCGTTGGAATTGACAGGCCCTGCTGCGAGGAAGCCTGTTGCTGCGCGCGCCCAGCGATTCGCAGGATCGAGCTCATCGCCCGCCAATTGCCAACGCACGAACTGATCGGCGGGCATGTCGTCATTGAAGGCCTTCACAACAAAGTCGCGATAGGGCCAAGCGTGCGCGCGCTCCTCATCGAACTCGTAGCCGTTGCTGTCGGCGTAGCGCGCCACATCCAACCAATGCCGCGCCATGCGTTCACCAAACTGCGGGCGAGCGAGCAAACGCTCGATCAGTTTCGGCCACGCCTGCGCGTCGGTGTCCGCTGCAAAGGCGAGCACTTCTTCTGGTGCAGGAGGCAATCCTGTGAGCAACAAGTGTGCGCGCCGCAGCAGCATGGTCGGCGGAGCTGGCGCTGCGAAGCTCAACCCATTGCGCTGCAACTCGGCCAACAAAAAAGCATCCACCGGATTCTTCGCGGCAGTGTCCGGCGGTGGCTGCACCTTGCGCAGCGGGCCGAAAGACCAGAACGCGCGATCCTCGTCCGACACACTGCCCGGGTCGCGCGGCAAACGCGGCGCGGGGTCCATCGGTACGCCGGCAGCAACCCACGCTTCGAGGGCAGCAATGCTCTCGGGTCCGAGCGCGTCTTCTTTGTAGGGCATGCGCGGCTGTTGCTCAGCGCGAACGCTGGCAAGCAGACGGCTGCTCTGTGGGGCTGCGAGATCCACCACTTGTCCATGCTTGCCCCCGCGCAACAAGGCTTCGCGACTGCTCAGATCCAAGCCGCCCCGCAGCTTTGCGGGCATATGACAACGCACGCAATGGCGTTCGATGACTGGCCGCGCGCGCTCCCAAAGCGCCGCAACTTGCGCCTGAGCAAGACTTGTGATGAAGAGCAGTGCAAGGCCAAGGTGCTTCATAGGGTCGCAATCGCGATTCTACAGAGCCAGCCTTGCAAGCGGTGGTCGCATGGTTTTCACAGCCCCATCATATTTCCTTGACGCAAGCACGCCCCGTAGGCCATGATCCCAAAGTATCCACCACGCCTTCCAAGACGATTTCCCCACGGAGACGCTTTTATGCGCACCTTGAACCTAAGCGTTTGTCTATTCGTACTCGCCGCATCCCTCTCAGCACAGGGCGGCGTCATGACCCAACTGACGAACAACACCGTGGTCACGCCCGGCATGGTCACATGCAATACCGGTGCTACGCCGCCGCAATACCACGTGCAAAACAGCTTCTGGCGCGCCTTCAGTCCGTCAGCGATGGGCATCAACCTGCCGATCGATGTCACCTGCATCACCTACGGTGTGGAGTTCGCCCTCGCAGGCGCTTTGGCAGCACCAGCGCTGCAGCAACCCATCGAGATCCGCCTACGCAAGGGCACCAACATGACGGCCGCACAGTTCCCAGGCACCGTCCCCGCCATCACGCACACACAGTTGATCTCACAAGGCGACATCAACGGTGCTGCCAATAAGATCATCACTCGCGGGATGGCCACCACGGTCACTGTGAATCCAAACGACCTATTGGTGGTGGAGCTCTATCTGCCGGACGGTCTGGCTGGACAAAACGTATTGTTCCCGGGTTCCAACAACCTCGGTCAAACTTCGCCCGGTTACTTGTCCGCTCCCGGCTGCGGGATAACCGTGCCCACGCCATTCGCAGGCATCGGATTCCCCAACGTGCACCTGCTGCTGGATGTGCACTATGTGTTCACGGGCGCGACGATTCCTCCTGTGATCACGGCCACCGCGGTTCCCAGCAGTGCCAACCCGGGCTTCACCGACCTCACTCTGTTCAACACCAATCTCATGCCGGGACACGAGATTTGGAACATCTATAGCTGGCAGCCCTGCCCCGGTGGCACCGGCACTGGCGCATTCCTTGGTCTCTGCTTCCTAAGCTTGGGCGATGTCTTGCCTCAACTCACCACGCCGCTTGGGTTCGCGCCTTTCCATTTCTTGGCGGACAACTGCGCCATGACCTTTGGGCCTTTCCCTATCCCCAGCGGAATCATCATTGAAGTGGTCACCGTGGACTACAACTCCATGACTGCAACGCTCAATGGGTTCTCGCCCGCCATTCAGATCATTCTCTGACGAGATCTCGTGGCGCTCAGAGCGCGTGGCAGCCTATGATGGGCCCCATGCGCTCTGCCTGCTTTTGCGCCCTGCTTTTTCTTGCCGCTGCGTTGCCCGCCCAATGGAACCCGCAAGTCGGCCAGTGGAGCAAGACCTCCCCTGACGATGTGCGCATCATGACTTGGAATGTGCAGGACGGGCTGTGCTCGACCAACACCAAGCAGTCTGGAGCCAACAACTGGACGGCGCTCGCGCGCATCGTTGCGGCACTCAAACCAGATGTATTGATCTTGCAGGAGTGCGCCGACAACAGCGGCAACGGAACCGGCAGCGGCATGGACAGCGTGGCCAACATGACGACCACGCTCAACCTGTTCCTGCATGGCGGCACAGACACGTTCACGGCAGGGAGCCCGGCAGTCAGCGCCTATGTGCAGCTCTACGCACCCGGCTACGACCTGCCGTACATTTTCGTCAGCACCTCCAACGACAACTACAACCGCAACATCATTTTGTCGCGCTGGGCGTTTACCGACTTGAATGGCGACACGAAATCCACGCAGAGCGACATTCCCAGTGTGACAGCGCACCTGTACGCCGGTGGTGGCACGGGCGGCATTCGCGGATTCATGTTTGCCGAGATTAGTCTGCCCAACGCCAACTACGCAGGTGACTTAGTTGTAGGCAACGCACACTTGAAAGCTGGCGGCACCGCCGCGGACCACACACAACGAGTGAATGCCGCGTGCAACGTGGCGTACTACATCGATCACATGCTGAATGGCGCAGGCACGGGATTGCCAGACCCCTTCGCGAAGATCGCCGATGCGCCCGCCGCGACGAGCATTCTGAATCCCAACACGGCCGTGGTGCTTGGCGGCGACTGGAACGAGGATGAAGTGACCAACGGAACCGTAGGCCCAGCGACATGGCTCACGGAAGCACTCACCCCAGACAGCGCGAGCGGCAGCGACGGGACTGATCGCAATCGCACCGATATGCTGCTCGATGGTGCGCAAGATGTATTCACGGGCAGCACTGTCACTGGGTTCGGCAGCAAATACGATTACCTCGCCTATCAAGACAGCGTGGCGGCACGGCGGCGAGCGCTCGTGTTCAACGCAGCCAGCCTGAATGGAGCCTCCATTCCGCCGGCACTGATCGGTTACCCCGGCACCATCTCTTCCATGAGCAACACCGCCTCAGATCACCGTCCCGTGATCATGGACCTCATCTTGCCGCGGCCGCTCGCCTGCAACACTGCGGCCCTCGATCTCGGCTTCGCCAAGCTCGGTGGCAATCTGCTGTTCCCGCGCTTCGCCGCCTGTGGCTCCACTGCTGTTGGAGCGCCTGTCACCCTCGCGCTCACCGATGCTGCACCCGCAGCACTCATCTATGTGGGCATCGGATCAAGCTCTGGCTTCCTGAACATCGCCGGCGGCACCGTCTTGCCGACGCCACTGAGCGTGCTCGGCCCATTCCTCACCGACGCCATCGGCGCCTTCAGCATCACAATTCCCAACGCCGCAGGCAGCGCCGTAGTGCAGTGGGCCATCGTTGACCCGGGCGCGACCTTCAGCCTCGCCTTCTCCAACGGCCTCAGTTTTTAGAGCCAAGGCGCGTCGAATGACCAAGGCTGCAACTCAATGCTGTGAGTGAGGTAGCTCTGGGTTGTAGGTCTTGCCCGCAATCGTCACGCGCAACGCCGCGCCATCGAGCACGTAGACGACGAGCGGCCTGTCAAGACAAATGCCTCGAAGACAACACCGCGACTTTTATAGAACGACAACGCGGGCGCAACCCTTTGAGGTTGCACCCGCGGCGCGTGAACCGAGTTTGCTCAGAACACTTGCAGCGAAGCGACATTGCTCGTGCAGAATGTGAGGGTCGGCAGAGTGCCGCCGCCAAGTCCTCCGCCAGTGAAGGACGGGAAGCCGATGGCCACCGACTGACACTGCAGTGTCATGCTGGGAATGGTTGGCAGAGTTGTGCCAGCAGGAGCCGCGACAAGAACCATGCTGCCGGCAGGTGCGCCGGACACAGCGATGGTCACGGTCTGTCCAAAGTTGACAGCGCAAGTGACGGGCGCAAGCATCATCCATATTCATGGCGCCTTGTGTCAAGAAAATCTGAATGGTCGGGTTGCGCCAAACGCGAGGCACCCGCATCAAGCCGTGCTATCCCTTGAGCTTGCGGTACTTGGCGGCGCTGGAATCAGTCTTGCCGCCGCGTTCTTCCGCGAGACGCTCCACATAGGCGCCGTAGTCGCCCTCGAACAAACGAACCTTGCCGTCGCCTTCGAAAGCAAGAATGTGCGTGGCGAGTCGATTGAGGAAATACCGATCGTGGGAAACCACCACCGCACAGCCCGGGAACTCCTGCAGTGCCTCTTCAAGGATGCGCAGCGTTTCCACATCCAAGTCGTTCGTGGGCTCGTCCAACAGCAACACATTGCCGCCGCGCCGCAGCAACTTCGCCATCTGAATACGGTTGCGTTGCCCACCGCTGCATTCGCCCACCAGCTTCTGCTGGTCGGTGCCTCGGAAATTGAAGCGCGCGACATAGGCGCGTGAGTTCACTTCGCGCTTGCCAATCATCATCAGGTCTTTGCCGCCAGTGATTTCCTGAAACACCGTGTTTGCGGGATCCAGCGTGTCGCGCATCTGATCCACATAGCAAAGGTCGACGGTGCTGCCGATGGACACACCGCCTTCGTCCGGCTTCTCTTGCCCCGCGATCATCCGCAACACCGTTGTCTTGCCAGTGCCGTTTTTGCCGATGACACCCACCACTGCGCCGGGCGGAATGTCGATGCTCAAGTCCTTCACCAATTGGTTGTCGCCATAGCTCTTGCTGACATTGTTGAAGGTGATGACGCGATCGCCGAGGCGTTGGCCATGCGGAATCACGAGCTCGATAGAGCCCTCGCGCACTTCGCTCTCACGCGCTTCCAGCTGTTCATAGTTGCGGATGCGCGCCTTGTTCTTCGCCACGCGTGCCCGCGGCGACTGCCGAATCCACTCCAGCTCGCGCTCAATCATGCGCCGCACACCATCGTCAGCACGCTCTTCCACGCGCAACCGTTCTGCGCGCTTGCGCAGGTACTCCGAGTAGTTGCCTTCATAGGGCGTGGCACGGCCACGATCCAGCTCCAACATCCAACCCACCACGTTGTCCAAGAAGTAGCGATCGTGCGTGATCAAGATCACGCAGCCCGGATACTCCTTCAGGTGTTGTTCCAACCACGCCACGGTGTCGGCATCGAGATGGTTGGTGGGCTCATCGAGCAACAACACATCGGGTTGCTCCATCAGCACTTTGCACAAAGCCACGCGGCGCTGCTCGCCGCCGGACAACTTGGTGACATCGGCATCGCCGGGCGGCAGATTGAGCGCGTGCATGGCCAGATCCAGTTCGCGGTCCAGCTCCCACGCATTGCGCGCGTCGATGCGGTCCTGCACGCGGGAGAGTTCCTCCATCACGCGCTCCATTTCGCCCTGCGTGAGTTCGGTCGCGAGCTTTTCGTTCAGTTGCTCCCAATGGTGCAACAAGTCGCGCACCGGCTTCACCGCTTGCTCGAGATTACCGCGCACGTCCAGCGTTGGGTCCAGCTTCGGTTCTTGAGGCACGTAACCCACCGTGCACCCTTCGGCGAGCTGCGCGAAGCCCTCGTACTGCTTGTCCAAGCCGCTCATGATGCGCAGCAAACTGCTCTTGCCCGCGCCGTTATGGCCGATGACGCCGATCTTCGCCCCCGGCACAAAGGCCAGAGTGATATCGCGCAACACCTGTTGGCGGTCGTAGCTCTTGTTCAATTCCCGCAACACATAGACGTATTCAGCCATGCGGCGACGATAGCGCGAGAGCGCCGTGCCGAAAGCGCGTGCTACTCTCGCGCGCCATGCAGGAGAGGTTAGGACAGTCGAGCGTGCTCTTCGCCGCGTTCGCAGCAGGCGCAGCCGTGATGCTCGCGGAAATGACTGCGCCGCGTGCGGTGGCCCCACTGTTCGGCACTAGCTGGCGCATCTGGGTGACCATCATCGCTGGCACCATGCTGGCCATGGCGCTCGGCTACTACCTCGCAGCGCGCACACGCCCGGAACGCGTCACGCTGCGACGCCTCGCGACACTCTTGACCGCCTCCGGCCTCTTGGCTGTGCCCGCAGCGTTTCTGGTGGCGCCCGTCGGCCGCTTGTTGTTGCCCGCGCCTGTGCCGCTCGCGCAACTCCTCGTTGTCGATGATGGCTCGCGCGCTTGTCTCCTCGTCGTGGCTTTGCTCTTCATGCCTTCCGCCGCGTGCCTCGCCGCAGTGGCACCGATCTGTGCACGCTTACGCGAAACGCCGCAGCGCGACGCAGGCAGTGCCGCCGGACAAGTGTTGGCCGCCGGAACCCTTGGTTCCATCCTCGGCACGCTGGCGCCAACGTACTGGTTGCTCGATGGCGTTGGGGTGCGCATGACCTTGCTCAGCGGCACTGCATTGCCGCTCCTCGCCGCCGGCTGCGTGCTGATCGCGGCTCAGTCGCCCGTTTCGCGCAAGGCCTGAAGGAACTGCTCTTCGCGTTGTTCCAACGTTCGCGCGCCAATGATGCAACCGGCTACGGCCAAGAGCGCACACACTGCGAGCACCGCTGGCAGTGTCAACGCGAAGGACCACGACGGCAACAAGCGACCAACCCAAGGGAAATCCATCAGTGGTGCGAGTGCGAGCGCCGTCAACAAACCTGACACCGCAAGCTCAGGAAGAAAGCAGAAGAGCTTCACAAAAGTCGTGACGCAACCTTGGCCCTGTCCGGCTTTCACGGCGCGTTTGCGATCGGCACTCGCAATGGGGTACGGCCAACGCGTGGAAAACACTGCTCCAACTGCCACGGCCAGCGTGTGAAAGATCACCACACCCAAAGCCACTGCGGGCCAGGCATACAGCATGCACAACGGATCGCCACCAAGAGTGCCCAGCAGCAACAACAACAGCGCAGCAAGCACGAGATCAATCGGAATACACATCCCGAGCACGGCCAACATGCGACCAGCTACAAGTTGCGTTCGCGGCGCAGGCGACAGCATGAGCAATGTGAGTCCTTTGCCGTCGGCTCCGAAAAGCCCATGGTGAAACCCTGCGCGTGCCAACACGAACATCGCAGGCAGCCACCAGACGAACCAAGGATTCTGTTCGTCACCATCGGTGCGCACGCCCATGAATACCCACGGCAAGCAGATGAACACCACTTGTTGCAACCACTGCATGCGCAATTGTGGGTCGCGCCAAAGCAGGCGCAGATGCAACAAGAAACCGGCGCCAACGATCGGAGATAGGAATGGAACTTCGACGGACTCCGAGTTCATCACCGGCGCGGTCGATGGCGGTTCTGCTTCGCCGTCCAGCATGCGTTGCAAGCGTGCAGCACCGAAGCGGAACGCCAGCACACCGGTCAGCAGCGTGAATCCAATGCGCAAGGATGCCAAGCCACCGAACTCGCCGCGCCAGATGTCGAGC
Organism: Planctomycetota bacterium; assembly: GCA_009691765.1. Lineage (GTDB taxonomy): Bacteria > Planctomycetota > SXUL01. Next base: position 92,166 of record SIAO01000010.1, read on the forward strand.
AAGCCGGCGGTGGGCAACCATGTGAAGAATGCTGGCGCTTTCATTTGCGCCAACTCCTGCATGCGCCCTGGTTCGATGTAGTTCACATCGAGCAAGCGAAATCCAACGTAGGCGCTGATGCCAACGAAACTACCGAGCACCACGGCGAAATCGCGCATACGACGACGCGTCATGGCGGTAGACATCAAGAAGAAGATCGCGAGAGAGACGAGATGCCCGAGAGCCAGCGCCGCGAACACACACAACAAGCGCCCGAGCATCACGAACGCACCGCCACCCTGCGCCACCATGACTCCCAAAGGCGAAGCGGCGTAAAGCGGCGTCATCACCGAGATCATCCCTGCAAGCAGCATGGCCGCGAAAACTTCTTTCGCAGCAACCGGAAGGTGCATGATGCGCCCGACATCAAAGAACTCAGACACCGCCATGCCCACGAGCGTCAGCACACACTGCGCAATGAAGATCGAACCGAAAGCGCTGGCAAGCAGTGAATCGCCCAACTCTGGGTTGCGACTCACACCAAACGCTGTGCCGACTGCGAAAAGCGCCGCGACTAGGAGCAACACAAAATTCACGGCCAGTGTGAATGCGAACGCCACAGGCTTCGCCGAGCGCGAGCGAAACAACAAGCGCAGCCGTAGCCCAAGCAGAATCTGACAGCGCTGCAACGCGCTGGGGGCGTGGATCACAGGAAGTCCACCCCATTGTGCGCCGTGCGTGTGCCGCCAGCGAGATGCACGAACACATCTTCGAGGCTGGCTTGTTCGCCGAGGCCCGATTGCATGCGCACTTCGGTCAGCGTGCCACACACGCGCAAGCGCCCTTCCGTGATGATCGCGATGCGTGTGCAGAGCTTTTCCACCAACTCCAGCACGTGCGACGAGAAGAACACCGTGACGCCACGGTTCACCGCGTCCGTGAGCACCCCGCGGATGGCGCGCACCGTCACCGCATCGATGCCGTTAAAGGGTTCATCGAGGAACAAGAGTTTGGGCCCATGCAGCAAGGCTGCCGCCAACGCCACTTTCTTGCGCATGCCCATGGAAAAATCCATCAACAGGCGTGAGCGATCGGCTTGAGCCAGTTCCATCAACTCAAACAGGGCTTCTGTGCGGCGGCGACCCTCGTCAGGGACCAGTCCGTGCAAGCGCGCCACCAGAGCCAGCATTTCGCGCGGCGTCAGGCGCTCGTACAGCGCAGGCTCTTCAGGCAGCACACCGATGCGGCGACGCAGCTCCATCGTTTCTCGGGTGCAATCGAGGCCGAGCACCTGCGCGCTTCCCGATGTGGGCTTCAAGAGCCCGCAGAGCATGCGAAGCGTGGTGGACTTCCCCGCTCCATTGGGCCCAAGAAACCCAAAGAACTCTCCAGCGCGCACTTCCAAGTCCAACGGCAACACCGCAGGTTTGCCTCCAAACTCACGGCTCAAGCCCTGGGTTTTCACGACTAACGGTGCTGCGAGTCCGTCATGCATGGACGAATCCTCCCTTGTGCACGACGCTTGTCAATCCGGGCCCTGCGCCGATAGTGTCAAGGCATGGAAGTTGTCATCCGCGGCACTGGGGAGTGGGCGACGCTTGACACCGGCGTTGCTGGCCCGCGTAACGCAACGCAGTTGGCTGATGCCGGGCTTCGTCATGGTGCCAGCGTGCATGTGCGTGACGGTGTGGTCATCGCCGTCGGCGAGCCGGATGAATGGCCGCGCGCGCTTCCGCACCTGCCGCTGATTGATCTCGGCGACCTGTTGGTCACGCCGGGTTTCGTGGACCCGCATACCCACCCTGTGTTTGCCGCCACCCGCGAAGACGAATTCGAACTGCGCTGCCGCGGCGTGAGCTACGAGGAGATTGCGCGGCGCGGCGGTGGCATCCGCAACAGCGCGCGCAAGTTACGCAATGTGCCGCCGAAGCAAATGCTCGCCGCTGTGCTGGAGCGCGCCGATAGCTTCCTCTTGCACGGCACGACAACCATCGAAGCCAAGAGTGGCTACGGGCTTTCGCTCGAATCCGAACTCGCATCGCTCCGCGCCATCCGTGATGCGCAAAGCGCCCATGCGCTTGACTTCGTGCCGACATTCCTTGGCGCGCACGAAATCCCAGATGAATACCGCAGTGATCGCGAAGGCTACATTCGTTTGTTGATTGACGAGATGTTGCCGCAGATCGCGCGCGAAGGTCTCGCTGAGGCCTGCGATGTGTTTTGCGAAGCCCATGTGTTCAGCGTGGAAGAAGCGCGACGCATCTTGCTCGCCGCACGCGCCCTCGGTTTGCAACTGAAATTACACGCCGACGAAATTCGCCCGATTGGCGGCGCAGGGCTCGCGGCCGAACTGCACGCGCTCAGCGCCGATCATCTCGTGGTGGCGTCACAGCGCGATCTCGAAGCCATGCGTGACGCAGGTGTGGTGGCGGTATTGCTGCCTGCCACATCGCTGTTTTTGAATCTGCCGCAAGACGCACCGGGGCGCAGCATGCTCGAGCTTGGTCTCGCACCAGCGTTGGCCACAGATTTTAATCCGGGTTCCTCGCCCACGCGCAATATGTCGTTGGTGCTCTCGCTCGCCTGCATCAAGTACGGCATGAGCGCGGCGCAAGCTCTGGGCGCCGCAACATGGAACGCCGCACACGCCATCGGACGCGGCGGACGCATCGGCGCCATCGCGCCAGGATTCTTCGCCGACATCACCGCCTTCAACCTCGCCAACCTCGCTTCTCTTCCGTATCACTTCGGTGAGAACCGTGTTGACACGGTGATCAAGCGCGGGGTGCCCGTGGTGCGTGCGGCACATTTGTTGCCGACGGCACGCAACAGTCCTTGCTGATTTCTCAAGATTCGCAAGAAATCAGAACGATTCTGCTGCAGAGCACGAATCGGCGCTGTATGTTGTTCATGCCCCTGATGAGGGGGCCGTGATGTTGCTGGGGTCGCCCGGCAACATCGGGACTGGAGTGCTTCCGACGCGCTTATTTTGGCATCGGAAGTTGGCCCAGACCCCGCGTGGCTCCGCGCTTGACGCGGTGCGGCGCGCCGGTCGCAGGAAAGGAGGTGATGATTGAAATTTTGTGAATCGCGGAGGTGTCCCTCCTAAGGCCGACGGGCCTTGCAGGGAAACCTGACTGATGCCGACCAGCATGTCTTTGCTGGTCGGTCTTTTTATTGGCGTGGGGCAAACGCACCAATGCTGCGCGCCGACGGATTGGGTTCTGTGGGGCGATGGCGCTGTGCTGCACGGTAGCGAAGGCCTGAATCGACTTCATTCGTGGGGACTCGACTTCGCAGCAATGTGGGCACCGTCTGGCACAACATGGCATCCGTCGCTCTATGCGGGATGGGCCAAG
>SIAO01000023.1 GCA_009691765.1 Planctomycetota bacterium
CGAGAATGAATGGGGCCGTGACTTCGACCGCGCGGCGCGCGCCGTGCTCGTGTACGGGGCTGCAGCCAAGGCCGTCCTGCCGCGGCTCGAGAAGGAAACGCGACCGATCTCCGGAAAGGACGAGGGCAAGATGAAGCCCGCGCTCGCGGCGCTCGTCGAGAAGATCAAAGCCGCTCCCCCCGGAAAGCCGCTGCGTACCGTCGCCGAGTTCCAGGCCGCATCCGGTCAGAAATGAGCGACGAAAACCGTGAGCCGCGGTCCGCGCGCCGCGGCCGAGATGCAACCATTCTGCGCTGCGCGCATGCACTGCAGCGATCTTCTTATCTTGAAATCACACTCGGTTCTCTATCGCCAGACGCACCGCGGGCCCATTCAATCGCAGAAGCCCCGTAGATTCGTAGATCATCGTTCCAATCGAAAGCTCAAGATGCGCCCAACTGATCGGTTGAGCATCAGCTTGCGCGAGTAACTCTGTGATTGTGAGTCCAGAGCGGCTCGCCCAAAGCGGAATCAGCAGAGACTGCACAAGGTCGCTGCCAAGATCGTGCTCGACTCGAACGAGAACTCATTCCAAGAGTTGGTCAACCGATGCGGATTGCGAGAGTTCTTGAATGCGAGCGCTCAAAGTTTCATATGTCGCTGAGACGCAGAGTTCTTCTCCAAGAAACGCGAGAAATGCTGGGTTCCCAGTTGCGTTCAAACGCGTTACGTGCTCGCTCAAAGCTCGAGTGAGCCGCTTGCCACCCGAAGTGAGCACTTCGTCAAGTCGGAGTTCTCGCGTCGATGAACTGAGCGGCGAGATTTATAGACAGTCGATCTCTCGCGTGCACAACGAAGTGAAACATTCGCTTGGAGCGCATGTGAGCACGACATGGATGCATGGCGGCAGGTAGTGCGGAAGCCATGTCGCATGCGGCGATGCGTGAAGCTCTTGATCCCGTCAATCACAATGACCGCGAACTTGCCTTCGCTCGACAGGCGCTGAGACAACGCAGAAAACGCCACAGGAATCGCACAGGTGAGTTCCTCCAACGAACGGCTCACCACTTCGACAGTCCGCGCAGGCGTCCATCCGTAACGCTCGCCGAGAAGCCCAATGAAGTACGGCCGCGAGCGCTCGATCTCGCGCAGAAAAATCGGAAGCGTCTCGCCCTTCTGTGATTCTTCTTCGGTGATGCCCCAACGCAAATCGATGCCAATGACTTCAACAAATCGTTCGCGCGCCGGCGAAGTTCTGGGAACACGCGCTTCATGAGGAGATCAGGCGCGACGCCGAAGTCCCGGAAGGTTGAGGAGACCAAGACGCGGTCGGCGCGTGACGCGGACGGTGTGGTTGACGCGTCGGAGCTGGTCATTGATCGTTGGTCGCTTTGGTATCCGCGATTTGTTTTCGAAGACCGGCAGCATGGCGCGCGTGCGTGCTGCTCGCAGCGAGTTGCGCTGTGGCAGCGCAGACGAGTGCGAAGGATTCCCAGAAGACTGCGCAGGTGTCGAGAATGTCAGCCTCGCCTTCGGCTACTGCTTCGAGTGTGCGGGCGAGCGGTTCGTCGGCGGCGAGAAGGGCTGCTGCTGCTTGCGAACGACTAAGCGCATGAAGACAGCCCGCGCAAAGATGAAGTGACCAGACGACTCCGTTCAAGTCAATCGTCTCGCATGATGCCTGAAACAAGTCGCGCGCAATACCGAGGCTCTCCTCGTACTTCGCCAACGCGCTGTCGAGGTCGCCGCGCTCCTTCTCGATGTCGGCGATTCGATGCAAACTGACGATTACATCGCGCCGACTCTCGGGCGTGTTGATTTCCTGCGCGAGCGCGCGATCGATGCCGAGGCTCTCCTCGTACTTCGCCAACGCGCTGTCGAGGTCGCCGCGCGCCTCCTCGATGCCGGCGACCTGTCCCAAACTCACGCTCACATCGCGCCGACTCTCGGGCGTGTTGAGTTCCTGCGCGAGCGCGCGAGCGATGCCGAGGCTCTCCTCGTACTTCGCCAACGCGCTGTCGAGGTCGCCGCGCTCCTGCTCGATGCCGGCGATTCGATGCAAACTGACGATTACATCGCGCCGAATCTCGGGCGTGTTGAGTTCCTGCACGAGCGCGCGTCGGATGCCGAGGCTCTCCTCGTACTTCGCCAACGCGCTGTCGAGGTCGCCGCGCTCCTCCTCGATGTCGGCGACCTTGTTCAAACTCCAGCTCACATCGCGCCGACTCTGTGGCGTGTTGAGTTCCTGCGCGAGCGCACGAGCGATGCGTAATCCATCACGCCGCAGCGACTCACAAGTATCGAACGCACCCGCCGTCGCCGCTTGATCCGACAGCCAGTCGCGATTCGAAATCGAGATGACCGATTGAGGCACGGTGGACCAATCGATGTTGTCGAAGCGCCTGCAACACGCGCGGACCTGATCCCAAAGGATCTCTCTCCAGTCCGTAATCACCAAGAGATAGACCGCACGCACCGCCGCGACATGTTCAGGCAACTCCCAATTCGGCTCGCTCGGAATCGGCAACTCACGCAACGCCATCCCCAGCAAATCGCGACGCTCCTCATCCTCGAGCGCTGTCGCACTTCGCTCAGGCGGTGCGATACCTGTCTCTTCGTTTGGCCAGATCTCGTCGCCCTCCGCGTCAAAACTATTGTTCACCCACTCCGTGAGATGACGGCGCAATGTCGCTTCCAGCACAGCGCGATGCTGACTGCTGTAATCTTCGAAGTGGCGCGATGCGACGATGTGAAAGATCTTGTCGCGGAACTCGCGCATGTGCTCGGTCGGTCGGCATAGCACCACGTACGGATCGACGCACCGTTCAATCAACACTGCAGCATCACGGTTGGCACTGATTGCCACCGCAGCATCGCTCACGACATCGCGCAAGAACTTCACGCCCTGTTGGCTGCTCCAACCGAGCAGATGTCGAATCGGTTCATCAAGACTCTCGAAGCGTTGCTTCACGCGCTTCTCGCGATGAAACTCCCATTCGTTCACTTTGCGTTCGCCCACCGGCGCGAGCGGACCCGTGACATCGTGCTCTACAAAATGCGAGCGCGTTCGGACCAGCTCACCGATGTTCTCAATCATCGTGAGAAAGTTGCCGTTGGCTTTCTCCACCATGAGCGCGCGCTGCCGCGCAGTCAGTCCTGGCAAACGATCAGTCACGCACTGTGCGAGCGCGTCTTTGGTTGCGTTTTTTAAGCCCAAATGTTCAATCCGAGCGTCATCTTTATAGCTATCCAACGGCGCTTGCTTTGGCTGCGTTGTTTTCGCATGCGCGAGTAGATTCCACTCTTGCTCCCAGTGTGTGAAGACGATGAGCAGTGGCCATTTCTGCGACGTGGCGCTCCGCCAAAGTTTGTCCACAAACTCCAGCGTCAGTTCATCGATCCACTGCGCGTCATCAAGCCACAACACCGTCGGGAGCGCGCCCTTGCCGCCGAGCAAGTGCTGCATGCAATCGATCACTTCCTCGACTTCGGTCTTCTGTTCTTGATCCTCCATCGCTTCGACCGACTTCGGGCCTCGAACGCGCTCCATGCCGAGTTTCACGCCCACAGTTCCGAGCTTCCAGATGAGCCCCGCGAATGGAACTTCAGTGACGGCCAATGCGATCACCCGTCCGAGCGCTTCCCCGCTAACTTCGCCGAGACTCTCCAGTTTCAGCGTGTGCACTGCGCGTGCTGCCGCGTCACTCCAGATCGATCCGTATTGATTCAAGATCGCCGCGTGCACCATGATCGATGACTTCAGCTTCGGAAGAATCCTCTCGCGTTCAACTGGGTTGCGGACATCCGTCGCGGTCCAACGCGCGCCGAGCCACGCGAAACGCGGCGGACCCTTCGCAACATGACCGTCCATGTTGGGCACGGTGCGCATTTGATCGCCGTCAGCACGAAACGCATCGGGCCAGTAGTTGAACTGCGGCGGATCCCATGTGTCATCGTTGGAGAGTTGCAAGTACAGCTCTTGCACAAGCCGCGTCTTGCCGAGTCCACTCTCCGCGATGATGAACGCCATACGCGGGCCGACGAACTTGCCATCCACATCCCGCGCCGCGCACGCTTCGAATTGCGCGCGCAACCATTTGATTTCATCCTCACGACCGAAGAACTCTATGGACATACTGGTCCACTCCATCGATGGCGATTGTGACGCGTCGCAGTTAGATGCGCAACTCGGCGCAGTGCCACGATGCTCTCAGGCGCGACGCCGAAGTCCCGGAAGGTTGAGGAGACCAAGACGCGGTCGGCGCGTGCGTCGAGACCGCGAGGATCTCCGGCGTCACGGGATCGAGGCGCTTGGCGTAGAAGTAGGGCTTGAGGTCGGTGAGTATCTTGAGGCTCACGGCCGGCACGAGGCCGCCCCCGGCCTCCGCGCCCGCCTGATGGCACCGGACGCCGTGCTGTTCGACCACCTCTTGCGGCAGCAGCGTGGTTTCCGGTGCGCCGGGCGGCAGATTGTCGTCGGTGGCGGCGGTCGTAGAGGGCCGTAAGCAGCGGCGCCGGCGGTTCCAGCATTTGGGCCCGCCCGCCGTCAATGTTCCGTTCCTGCCCGGCCACAGGATCCTTGCGCTGACGGCACCCGTGGGGTTCTTAATGGCGGGACATGCTAATCTTCCAGACCTCGAGTCACTTCCTTCTGGCGCGGCTGGCCGTCGGAGAAACCGTACACGTTGCCAAAAGAGGTGGCTCCGCTTGTTTGGACAACACTCCCCAATTCATAAATGGAATCCGGGCGGATTGCAGAAGGTGCAGAGTTGTCCACGGCGGCGGCCGGCGCTGCGCGCCGCGGCCGATGCCGAGCGCTAGCTGGGAGAACGGAAGTGCCAGATCACCAACGACATCACAGAAACGAGACGAGGACTAGGGAATAAAGACCACGTTCTGGGCCGCATGTTTTGTTGTTCTAATCCTGCTCGCATGTATCGACTACATCGCCCTCTGGAGAACCCGCAGTGAAAAGTCGAAGCTGAAGGGCTGGTTCTCCCCTTTCACGCTCGGCTGCCAAGGAGCCTTCGCAGTCTTTGCTGCATTTCACACTGCTCCCAAGGCATTTGAAGGCTTTTCGTCGTCGGATGCGATCATGTACGCGGAACTCGTGTTTCTGGTTCTCATGATCGGCGGTGCCCTGATCGATACGATGCGAGCATTGCGCGCTCGCTGCGGGTAACGCACAGCGTTAGGCCAGTTGATGATTTGCTGCTGTTGAGTTGTGAAACCTAGGGGAATGGACAATGGCAGAAACTAACGGACAAGGATCATTGCCCAGTGTCGGGCGCCGTGGCAGGGACCGTGATCCCAATCATCGTGCGCCGGAAGAGCAAGGGGCAGACAGCCCAACAATTCGATGCGGCGGCAAGCGCTCCGCGCCGCAACTGAGGCTAAGTGTTTGGCAGCGACGGCACTGACCGAAGAACCGTAACGAGCTACAGGAGCTCACGCAGGTGGGCAGTCTCGCGGGCCTCGTAATGCTGGCCACCACGCTGAATTAGGCAATAACGCCGCGTGGGAACTCAGCCGTCTTCGCCGATGGCGTCGACGGGGCACTGCTTCAAAGCATCGAGGCACTTCTCGATGTCTTCTTGCGTGGTGGGCTGCGCGTAGACGAAATCGTGATCGCCTTCGTCGCTCTCTTTGAACTGATCAGGCGCGATGTCCACGCAGAGCGAACAGAGGATGCACTCCTTGTCCACGTAAAACTTGCCAACGACGTTGTCAGCGAACTTGTTCGACTTATCAGCCATGGGAGCACTCCGGGTTGGCGTCACCATAGCGAGTCGCAGGCGTGCATCAAAGCACGAACCGCTCCCCGCAAACGCTCTATCGGCACTTTACTGCCGGGCCACACCCACATCCGCACCGCGCTCGGCAACCACCGTGATTTCTCCGCTGCCGGGATCAGACAAATCCAACATCCCGCGCAGGTCTGTTTCGCCGCTCTGCACAATCCGGCCCTTGTGGCCCATCTTCACGCGCGCACCAGCCACCGGCTTGCCATCGGTTCCAGTGAACTGCAAACGCACCGTGCCCGCATCGCGTTGCACCACGAGATTCGCGTCGCTCACCAAGAGCAGCGTTGAAGCCGTGCGTCCGCCACCTTCGAGCACCACCAACCACGCGCCAGCTTCGCGCCTTCCCAGATCGAGTTCCACTTCACCACGGGTGTAAGGCTTGAGCTTGATCTGCTCTTCCACCTTCGCAGCGGCTGCAATCCCGGGGAGTTCTGCTGCGGCCACTGCGGCGAAGTCTTTCTTCACTGCGAAGAGCACCAACAAATCCACCGGATGCAAACGCGCCGTCAACACCGGCATGTTCTTGGCCGTCACCGTGAGCGTGCAATCCGTTCCCGGACGCCCGCGCGCCATCGGCGCCACCATCAGCTCGGATTGCGTGAGGAACGCATGGCTCTCGCGCGCCCCAGCCACATGCTCTTTCACCTTGCCGTACCACTCCACCGCCGCCGTGTAGTCCCCCGCAACATGCGCGAGTTGGCCCAAGAGGAAACCTGCGAGATGCCGTGAAGGCGACGCCTCAGGACGCAAACTGCCGTTGCCCTGACGCCGCGGCCAAGGCTGTTCCTGCACTTGCAGCGCCAACTTCTGCGCTTCGTCAAAACGCTTCTGAGCAAAGAGCGCTTGCGCTTCCATCAGCGCAATTTCATCGGCGCGCCCAAACTCCATAAACGTCGCGCGATAACGCCCGGCTTCGGCCACGAGCACTTCCAGTGCGCCAAGTTGTCCGTAGAGCATCACACGACGCCACGCAGCGTCTTCAGCGATGGCGCCTGCCGGATGCCAAGCCATGAGATCGAGCCAAGTGTCCAAGGCCTGCTGCCAGAGCACGCGGCGCAACGCACTGCCCGTATTTGCCGCAGCACGCGGATCCGTCGTGTCGAGCTGCCAGTCGGCCAGCAAACGCTGCTCGCTGATGACTTCGCCCACGGCCGGGTAACGCAACAGTGTCAAACGCAGTTGCTGCAAGGCCGGCAGCGCCAGCCCCATTTCGCGCCAAGTGCGCGCCACTTGCATCTCGGTGGAGAAACCTTCGAGAATGACCTGCTGCCAGAGTTCACGCGCTGCAGCCGGATCGCCCACTTCAAGGTAGGCGCCAGCCAACTTCTCGCGCTCTTCCACTCCGAGATTCAATCGGCCCGGTGCGCGCAACTGCAAGTCTTCGCGCGCCTTCACTGCGGCGCGAGCTTCACCCGTGCGCAATTTGGAGCGCAGCAAAAGTTCGAGCGCTGCGTCATGCACATCGTCCACCAACTTCCAGTTGGTCAGTAGCTGCGCGGCGGCGTCGCCCGCTTCGGCATGGCGCCCTTCGTTGAAATCACGGCGCACCTCTGCCCAGATTTCATCAGGCGTCAACTGCAGCGCCGGCAACGCGGCCAAGAGCTCGCGCGACGCGACCACTTCCAGCGTTCCGGAAGCGCCGGAACCAAAGCGCGCTGGTTCATACAGCTCTTCCACACGCGCAGGCATGCAACGAAACTTGCCTTCGCTCACGAGGTATGCGGGATAACGCAAGACCAATTCTTCGCCGCGGCGCAAGCGATTGCGGAAGAACAGCAAGCGCGTGTCGCGCCGCTCGTGACGCTCGACCGCGCCGGAAATGCCACTCTCAATGGGCTCGAGCGTCGCGAGCAACGGATCTTCGATGACCAAGTGGGTGCAATCTTCGCGCGCTTTGACGCGCAACTCCACGCTCACCTTCTGGCCAAGCACCGCTTGGCGCAGTTGCGGCAACGGCGCGTTCTTCGGGCGCTCTTCAGGGCGCACGACGGTCCAACCAGCGCGGAACTCTGCAGTAGCCGCGTCGCTCTCCTGCCATTCTGTGATGCGCCGCGATACTTCGAGCACGTTGCCTGAAGGGTCCACGCCTTCAGCCACGCCCACGGCGCGGAACAAGAAGCGCGCGATAGCGTTGCCTGCGCCGGTGCGCACCACGGTCACTTCGTGTTGTCCGGTAGTGAGCAGTGCCACGGGAATGCTGAGCAGCGCCATGGGTTTGGCCGCGGTCAGTGTGGAATCTGCAACCACCTTGCCGTCCAGCAGCAGCTCGACGCGACCATGCGCCGCGAGGCCGCCAGCATCACGGATTTCTGCACCGAGAGCTTCGAGCGCCACAGCCACGGCTTTAGTGCCACCAAGACGATGCAGCAATCCTTCGCGCACCGCTTTGGACAACGGTTCGGTGTCGGCAGGACCTGCGTTCGCGCCACGGAACGCCAACAACGCCAGCGCGTTGGCTTCGAGCGCAGAGTTGTGCCAGTGCCCCGAGCCACGTCCGCTGAAAGGCGCCTTCGCATCCGAGCTGCGGCGTGCCTTCAATTCGGCGAAGAGGCCGCTCGTCAACGCCGGATTGCTAGAGCGCCGCGCCGCAAGCGTGAGACGAGCGAGCCCCGGAACACTCAGCGCCGCGCGTTCGCGATAGAGCGCATTGAAGGGCGCGTCTTGCGCGACGCCGGCTGTGAACAATGCGAGCACCAAAGCCGCGCGCGCATCCGGTTCCGGGTTGCCCTTTGCAAGCAATTGCATCGCCCCGCTCACTGCGCTTTGGCGTAGGCCTATGGGCGCTGTGTAGTGCAGCGCTTCCAAGCGCGCGATGCCTTCCAGTGCTTGCGCGGTGCTGAACGCATCAGCGGCGCCACCGGGCCAGTAGGAGAAAGTGCCATCGTCCCGCTGGTGCGCGAGCAGTTTCACAAAACCCTGCTGCACATCACGACGCAGTTGCGCGGCTTCAAGTGGTGCTGGACGACCAGCAGCGACGAACGCCGCTTGCAACTCTGCAGCACTCAAGAAGCGCCAGAGGCTTTGCTCCAAGCAGCCATAGCCACCGCTCGCCAAGTACTGCAAGCCGTCGAGGAGTTCTGCATCCATGCCGGCATGCACCAGCACCGTGCCTCCAAGCGTTCCGGGCACGAGCCCGTCAGGCACTTCGGTGCGCAGCGTTGTGCGATCTGTGAAGTTCTGCGTGCGTGCATCGGTCCATGCGCGGCCAAACGCGATGATGGGCAAACCCTTTTCGATGCCATCGCTCGCCACTGTGGAGAGCGCACGTGCGTTGAGCCGGCCTTCGCCACGCGCGAGCGCGGAGAAGTGGAAGCTGCGTTGCGCCGCGCCGAAACCCGGCACTTTCATGTCAACAACCAATTGCCCCGATTGACGGAGCACAGCCGCATCGCCAGTTCCAGTTTCCAGGCGGAAGTCCGCAGGCTGTTCAAGGTTGTTGCGCACTTCCACCGGCACCACAGCTTCGTCGCCAGTGCTAAGGAAGCGCGTGGTTTCCAAGCGCACGATCGCGGGTTTGGTCACCGTCAAGCGAGCCGAGCCTGCGCCACACACGATGCCGGTCGCCATGCCACTTGCAGCGAAATCCCAATTGGTGAGGTTGTCAGGGAGGTCAAGTTCCACGCGCACTGTGCCGTCGGCTGTGGTCACAACATCTTGCCAGAAGGCGGCAACTTCGAGAAACCGATCACGCATGGTCGGCGTGACCAAGGCTGTCTCGAACATGAAGCCGTAACTGTTGCGCTGTGATTGCTCCATGTCGCGCAGCTCGTCGCCTTCAACCATGTCTTTCAGAGACTTGTCACCCCAAGCAAGACGATAAACCGAGCGATCCTCGCCCGACTTCTTGGCATCAGCGAGATGTTTACGGCGCTCCAGCAATTCTTCGGCAACACCGCGCCCTTTGCCGCTCAATGAATCCTTGTAGAGACCATCTGAGGCAGCAGGAGGCTGTTCGCCAACACGCGTCTGCGCACGACGCCCTCCGAGCGCACGCCCCACCTTGGCGCCACCTCCCGCGCCGGCACCAACACCGCCCACGAGGCCAAACGCATCTTTGGATTTCTCACCAGGCGCATCGTGTTTGCCTTCGCTGTTTCCGCTCTCATCTCTGAGCTTGTCTGCGCTCTCGGCATCATCGCCCCCACTGGGCTCCGATTCGCGCAAGAGTTCACCAAGCCGCGGGCGCGCGCTCAATGCTGGCAGCGGTTTCGGGCCCGGGGACATTGGTGACAGCGACGCGGCCACAAACACGACTTCTTGCTTGAGTTGCACTTCTTTCGCGAGCTTCAACAAATCCGGATCGAGGAAACGCGTCTCCCCCAGCGAACTCCACGCGAAGCTGGAACCCGTGCGCACCAAGTGCTCGCGCAAATCGCGGTTGAACACGGCGCGCGGATCTTGCGCCGCGGCACCGAACTCGCTCAGCGCCTGATCCACCACACGCAAGGCCACATTCGCAGCCACCGGCCGACCCAGCTGATCGCGCGTCGCCAACTGCACGCCAACTTTTTCGCGCGGCGCTGCACTGGTTTTCTCTGGCGTCACAACCACCGAGAGATACGCCAGCACCAGAATGCTGTCTTCACTGGTCAACAGCTTGTCGCCAGATGGCGCCGCCACGCACAACGTGATGTTCGGCGCATACGACTCTTTCATCAGCACAGGCAACACGCTTTGCGCTGCTGTCGGCGTGAGCACGAACCAATCCAGCACCTGCTCACCTTCCACTGTCAGCAGCACAGGGCGCCCGCCCGCGGGCAACGACAAATGCACATTGGCCGATTCACCGCCAAGCGCTGTCTCGCGCTCGAAGCGGAGCAGTGCTTCCTTGGCCAAGTCCGGACGCTCACCCGTCACCGTTGTGGCGCACTCACCAACCACCGGCGCTCCACGACTATCACCGCCTTCGAAGCGCAGAAGATAATCCCCGGCTCGCGTCAACTTCAAACGCACTGTGGCTTCACCAGCCGTACCAGTGTCCACCGTCGCTTTGGTTTCTGGTTCATAAGTGACGCTGCCCGCAGCACGCACCACTCTGAATGCTGTGAGCGTGCCTTGCGTGGTCACGCCGTCATAACCCGCATCGGCCGTGATGACGCGCGCTTCCGCTTCGTCTCCAGCACGCCAAGTCTTCTGCGACGACAACACCACGGCGAAACGATCCACCGGCGCACTCCAGGCGAGGCCTGTGCCCGTCGCCCAGTTGCCCGTGGTGTCTTTCACGAACACTTGCACCACGATGCGCGAGTTGCGCCCATCAGCAGGCGTGCGCAGTGTGAAGTTTGCGCGCCCCTTCTCATCCAATTGGCCTGCTCCGTTACCCAACGGCTGCATCGACTTGTTGGGACGCACAGGCTGCGCCGACTCGACCGCGCGCAAGTACCACGAATGCGCCAAATAGCGCTGCGTGTCCGGCACCCAGTCTTCACGCCACGCGCGCCACTCAAAAGGCACATGTTGCGGACGACCACCGAAGAAATAGGCCACTTCGACGCTGAAGTCGAGTGCTTCACCAGGACGCACCACGCGTTGCTTGGGCTTCGCGCTGATGATGAACTCTGGTTTCTTGTACTCCTCGACGGAAAACTTCTCGCCGTAGGTTTGATTGTTGAGATACAGCTCGAGGCGGTGTTCGCCCGTGCCACCTTCTGGCGGCAGCATGAAACTACCGTGGCATGTGCCGTAGTTGCCAAGCACAACGTCTTGCTCACCCAGCACGCGCCCGCGCGGGTCCAACATGCGCACGACGCCCTTCGCGCCATCCGGCGTGACGAAGCAACCATCTTTGACTTCGCGCACCACCGCACGCCAGCGCACTTCGCTACCGCTGCGGTAGACCGGACGATCGAGCAAGAATGAGGCACGTGGCGCGAGCTGCGCTTTGGTGCGCGACGCAGGATCTGCGGGCATGCCCGGCGCCACAGACGCGCCAGCCACGGCCAACACTTCGCAGCGACCTTTCGGTTTGGCATGAGCGCAACGTGCCACACCTTGCGCATCCGTTGTCAGGATGCGCACCGGTTCGTCGCTGCGCACGAGAATCTCGACGCCTTCACGCGGAGCGCCAGTCACGGCATCGACCGCCCAGCAGAAAACCTCTGTGGGCGACTCTTTCACCACCACGCGCACCGAACTCACCAGCACCAACACCACACTGCGTCGCTCTTCAGCTTCCACCGAGAGCAACCAAGCACCTTCGCCGAGCGGCTTGCCCGCTGCATCTTTCAGCACCAAGGGCAAACCCGTCTTCACATAGCGTTTCCAATCCGGCACATCGAAAGTGAAACTGTGTTCGGCTTTCACCAACTCGACTTCGAGGTTTTCGGCGCCAACAAGCGTGCCGCGTCGCAAGAAGAACTCCTTCGCATCGAGGCGCACCATGCGGAAGGTCGCGTTACGAATGTTGCGCGAAGTGAAGAGCGCTTCGGGCGTCTCGCCGGGCGCAAACAATCGGGGCGCTTGCAGCGTCAATTCGAGGTTCTCCAACTGCGCGATGCGCCGTGCTGCTTCTTGCGCAGCCGCGGTGCCGCCGAAACGACCCACGACGTCTTTCCACGCAGCCACCGCAGCTTCGAAGTCGTGACGATCTTCTTCATGCACGGCGCCCAAGAGCCAGCCGGCCCGTGCGGCGGTTTCCGTGTCGTGTTCGCGGTAGCGATCGCGCGCGGCGGTGAGCGCTGCAACTGCATCATCGAATTGTTTCATCCCGCGCAACAGAATGCCGAGTTGCACAGCCACGTTCGCGGCTTCGCCTGCAAGTGGATATTCGTCCAAGCAAGTCTTCAACGCCGCGACGGCGCCGGAGTCATCCTTCTTGCGGTGGAGCGCTTCTGCTTGCTCGACCAGCAACTGCGGCAACAACGCCTGAGCTTCCGGCACTTTCACATCGTCGGGCCACGCGGCGATGAACTTCACCAACGCGGCGCGCGCGGCCGTGTGGTTTTCGAGTTGCCGTTCACACAAACCCATGTTGAAAGAGGCCCCGGCGCGCTTGTCGGCCGGCAACTTCGTGTCCTCTGCCACCAACTTCAGCGCCGCAATAGATTCCTGCGCCAAGCCTGCACCAAACAGAGCTTCCGCGATGGCGAGGCGCACTTGCGGGCACTGTTCGTGATCTGCATAGCGCTCGAGAATCAAACGCCACGCTGCAATGCCTTGGCGAAAACTCTCCGTGCTCCCGAGCCGTGTCAGCACTTGGCCGAGCAACATGCGCCCTTCGACGGCGTAAGGCGTTTCGTCCACCGAAGGCAGCGCCAACAACTGATCGAGGCTCGTGCGTGCCGCAGCGTAATCCTGGCCATCGCGTTGTGCGCGTGCGCGCAGGGTATGCGCCTCGGCCATGTCTCTTTCTTTGAGGCCTTTTTGCTCTATCAGCGCGCCGAGTTCAGCAGCAGCAGTGCCATGCTCGCCGGCGTCAATCAGATTGCGCGCTCGTGCAAGCGTCACTGCCGCAATCGGTTTACCTCCGCTCAGC
This sequence comes from Planctomycetota bacterium, assembly GCA_009691765.1. Taxonomy (GTDB): domain Bacteria; phylum Planctomycetota; genus SXUL01. The sequence goes on from SIAO01000023.1 coordinate 13,258, forward strand.
ACTTCGAGCGCACGACGCTGCAACTCGGCGGCACCGCGAGGATCCTTGGCCTTGCCGGGCTTCAACGGGTCGGCACTGATCTCGCCATCCGCAAGCGACTTCGCAACCAACAAGTAGTAGCCAGCAACGCGCTGCTTGTGCGCATCGGAAAGAACGCCTCGCGCCATGTCGCCGTAAATGCGCGCCGCGGCTTCACGCTGACCAGACTGCAACAGCGCTTCCGAAAGCAACGCGTGGGCGCGCCCCTTGCCTGCATGGTCCGCCGGGAGCGCATCCGCAAGCACGCGAGCCGACTCGGCCGACTGCTCCCCTTTGCCGTCAAGGAACTGCGCCCGTGACTGAAGCAGGCGCGCTTCCAGCACGCTCTCAGACACGCGTACATCGCCTTGAATGCCTGCCAGAGTCTCGATGGCCGCAGCGTAGGTTCGCCCCGCCATCTGCTCTCGGGCCTTGCGCAGCGCTTGTTCGTGTTCGTCAGCAAACAGACCGAACGACAAACCCACCAAAACTGTGGAACACACCAAGACCGCTATGGAAGTTCGCAACGAGCGCATGCAGTGTCCTTTCGAAATCCGGCGGGAACGCCACCGGACAGCCCCTTGGACGCGGCGAAACCGAATCAGTTCAGGCTTCAGCAGCAGCCGCTGCCCCGAAAGCGTGAAGCGTGGCGCGGGGAGTGTCTGTGATCAGCCCCTCGACACCTGCCGCGCGTAACGCGCTGGCTTCAGCCGTCATGTGCGTGGTCCAAGCCCACACTTCACGGTGCGGAGCAACGAGCGTAGCTGCACAAGCTTTCGCCGCTGCAACGGCACGCAAAGAGATTCCTGAGAATGCTTCGAGGTCGGCAGGCGTGGAAACCACAGCCACCAACGGCAGCCCCGGCAAAACCGCAGCCGCTTGGCGTAGCAGTGAAGCAGAGAAACTCGCCAACGCGACCTTGGCATCCTGATGCCGCAGCGCCGTCTGCAACCCTGCCAAGAGCGCGCGGGGATGCGGCACAGGTTTGAGTTCCAAGATCCAAAGAAAGTTTCCACGCACCGCTGCCAGCGCTGCCGACAGCGTGGGGACATCCGGACGCGACACCACCAGCTCTTCGCTTTCCATGGCGCTGATGGGCAGGATGCGGCCGTCAGGCAAAACAAGATCCGCATTGTGATGCAAAACGACCAAGCCATCGGAAGTGGCGCGCAAGTCGGTTTCGATGCCATCGACGCCCAGCGCTGCTGCGCGGCGAAACGCAGCGAGACTGTTCTCCGGTGCTTCCGCGGCGCCACCACGATGAGCAAAAACGAGAGGCCGAGCGCGCATCACAGAAGCTCCACGCACGGCCACTGGTGGAAAAAATCTGGGAAGGACTTCTGCACACATCCAGCGTCGTCGATGGCCACTTCCCGCGCAAGCCCAAATAACGCTGCGGCCATGGCCAGACGATGGTCCCTCTGAACCTCCAGAGGGACACGGGGCCCGGGCACCATGCCTCCTTGGATGAGCAACGCGTCCGACGCAATGTGACAGGGCACATCCACTGCCTGCAGCATGGCCCGCAACCCCTCGAGTCGGTCGCTTTCCTTGTGGCGTAGAGCCCCAAGGCCAGAAAGGCGTGATGAATATGGGCGTCCTGCAGCCAACGCCGCAAGCGGCGGCGCAAGGTCCGGAGTGTGGCGCAAGTCCAGATCCAATCCACGCTGCATTGCTCCGGAGCAAGTCACTCCTTGCACGTCGTGCTGAACGAAGCATCCAGCAGCTTCGAGGATGCCGCAGATCGCTGCGTCCGGCTGAAGGCTGGCCGCCGAGACCCCGCTCACATGCACCCTGCCTCCCGTCAGTGCCGCCGCAGACAACAGCACCGCGGCTCCCGACCAATCACTCTCACAGCGCCACACCCCACCGCGAGGGCGCTGGCCAGCTGCAACGTGCCAAGCGTCCGAGCGAACGCCGACGTCCAAGCCAAACTCACGCATGACGCCGCAAGTCAACGACACATAGGGTTGGCTGCCACAAGGGCCTGCGATCTGCACGGTCACTCCGCGTGAATAGAGCGGCGCAGCCAACAGCAACGCCGAGATGAACTGAGAACTGGCACTCGCATCCAAACGCACCGCGCCACCGAGTGCCGGACCACGCACTGTGAGCGGCAGCCCGTCTTCGCCATCCACGCACGCCCCCAAAGCGCGCAAGGCATGAATCAGCGCAGCAAATGGCCTCTGCGGTAAACGGCCATGACCCGTGATGGTCACAGGACGGCGAAGCCCAGCCGCGAGCGCCAACAAGAAACGTGCAGGTGCCCCGCCTTCACCAGCATCCAGTGTGACCGGCTCGGAAATCGCGACATCCACGGGCCGCGTCACGTTGAGCATGCCAGCGCTGTGCTCAATGTGCGCACCCAGCACACGCAGCGCATCCACCATCACGAGCACATCCGTCGGCAGCGCCTCCCCCACTTGCAGCTCCGCGCCCGCGCTTGTGGCTGCGAGAACGAGGCCACGGAGTGCATGGCTCTTGCTCACGGGCGCATGCAGCGCGAGATTCAAGAATTGCTGCGGCGGAGAAACGATGACGGCGCCCATGGCTCCATCGTATGCGCGCCAAGAGCTGCAGGATGCGTTGCTATACTCGCGCCACCTTGCCGCGCTGGCAGGGCAAAAAACACCACAAACCTCCAGCGGGAGCACGGGCAAACACCCGCATGACACCGCTTCGAGCGCAGCGGAGCACTTCCATAGCACGCCAACGCAGACGTCGTCGCATCGGCCCGAACGGGGCAGAGCATCCTGGCGAAAACCAGACCGGGCCAATGCAACGCCCCCAAGACGGGCCGCGCCAAGACGGGCCGCGCCAAGACAACGGGCCTCGCGAAGGCGATCATGGCCAAGGCCCACGCCAGCATCCGCAGCAAGGACCACAGCAGCGCCATCGCGATCCGCGCCCCCAAGGGCCGCAGTTTCGCCGTGACGGACGCCGCTTCGATGGCCGCGACCGCAATCGTGGGCCGCAACGCGAAGATCCACGATCGCGCCCGCAAGTGCTTACCGCCGTAGCGCCCCCGGTGCGCTTCACCGACACCATCGTGTTGCGCGGTGCGCGCCTCGTCACCTTCGATCCGCCATCCGTCACTCGCCAAGATGTGATGATCAGCAATGGGTTGGTTACTGCTACAGGCACCGACATCAAAGCGCCGCTGAATAGCGACGTGATGGACGCGTCAGGCATGTTCCTGATGCCTGGTTTCGTGGACTTGCGCGCGGATCTGCTCAGCGAGCCGTTGCCGGGCTTCCCCGAACTCAACGCTCAAGCACGCCCGAGCATGGGCGAAGAGGCCGTCATCTGGTCCGGGTTCACCGCAGGCTTGCGAGCACTGCGCGCGGGCACGACTTGCGTGTTTGCGATGCAAAGCGCGCCGGGCTTCACGCTCGGAGCATTGCCGCGCTTGCGAGAAGTGCTGCTCACTCTCGGGCTCCGCGGTGTGCTGGCCTACAAAGCCGAAGCAGGCCGTGAAGGAGCCGCTGCTGCCAGCCGCGACGCCGCGCTTTATGGCGGTGGCGAACAATTGCGCATGGCGGTGGGCTGCGGCGACGCCGCCAGTGCCGGAGCATTGCTGCAAGAGCTAGGCGCGTTGTCCGAGCGCTGCCAAGTGGCCTTCTTCGGTGAAGCTGGAATCAGTGGCAACGGCCAAGAAGCCGTGGCTGCGCTCAAAGCCGCTGGATTGGACAACGCTCGCACCATCGTCGCCGTCGGTGGCGGACTGGATGCAGCTCAAGCAGCAGTGCTGCGCGAAGCGGGCGTCGCATTAGTGCATATTCCTCAAGAGGATCTCGCTGCAGGCCGGGCCTTGGCCGCAGTGCCTCTCGAAGGCGCAGGCTTGGGTTCAGGTTGCGGCACGGCAGATGTGCTTGCCGCCGCGCGCATGGGTGTGGCTTTGGCGCGCGGTCGCGGCGCTCCGATCAGCGGTGCTGCCGCCCTCGCGATGATTAGCGAAGGCCATCGCGTGGCTTCTCGCGTGTTCGGATTGCCGTTCGGTAGTTTCGCTCCGGGCAGCGTCGCGGATTTTGTGCTGTGGCGCTACACGCCGGGCATGCCGCTCACCGCAGCAACGGTGGCGGAGCATGTGCTCGAAGGGCTGCGCTCAGCGCAGATCGATTCAGTCATCGCCAACGGGCGCTTCGTCATCCGCCACGGCAAACTCCAGACTTTGGATGAAGATGCCGTCTTGTTTGCTGCGCAGTGCGGTGCCATCGACCTGCATCAGCGCCTCACGGGCCGCGACTGGCCCGGCCTCGCCGAGTTGCACTCGGAAGATCCGCGCGTCGCCGAGACTTCAGCGAACGACTCGGAATCCGCGAACCTCGAAGAAGCCCTCAATCAGTCCGAGTGGGATGACGACGAGGCCGACGAAGAAGAAACCACGGACAACGGTGAAACACCTGCCGCTGAGACCATCGGAACGACTGCCGTCGAGAGCGCCGACCTCATGGAGTGGCCTGCCGAAGACGGGCTGGACGCTACTGCAAGCACTGTCGCTGCCGACCAGAAGGATGACGGATCCAACGACGACGGCGACGACGATGGTGATAACGACACCGACGAGGATGATGAATCTCAGTCGGCGGCACCTGCAGAAGGCGTAGGCACGGAAACCGATCCGTTCGGTTTCGGCGTCTTCTCCTGACCCCAATGAGGTTTTGGAGTTGCTGTAGGTGAGCGGGCAATCGGTAGACTCCTGCCATGCGCTTGACCATTTGCCTATTTCTGTTGGCCCTTCTGAGTTGGGCTCAAGATGTGCCCGTCGCTGCCGTGGATTTCGCTGCCATCGAATGGCCCGGCGAAGCGTTGCCTGAAAACGCTGTTTCATTCGTGAAACCCACGGAGTCGGCGGAGCTCCTCGTCGGCGAGTTTCCGCCAGCAGAGAACAACCGACACGTCGTTGATGGCGACACACTGCGCGTGGCCGGCAACCGTCAGTCGCTGCGTTTGGTGGGTCTCGACACCGAAGAAACTTTCAAAGACAAAGGTGAGCAGGCGCTCGCAGAAAAAAACTGGCCGGAGTACATAAAAACGGTCACAGCGGGCGCCAACCCCAATCGGCCCCCCAAGTACGCGAGCCCCATGGGCGAAGCAGCGCGCAGTTTCGCACAGCATTTCTTCAAAGATGTGAAGGTGCTGCGGGTGGAGCTCGATGACATTGAGCGCGGCATCGACTACTACGGACGCCGCCTCTCACATGTCTTGGTGCAGAAGTCCACAGGATGGGTGAACTTCAATGTTGAAGTGGTGCGCCAAGGCCTCTCGCCCTACTTCGTGAAATACGGACGCACGTTCCGCCACCACGCAGCGTTCGTCGCTGCCGAACAAGAAGCGAAGACGAACAAGCTCGGCATCTGGGGCGAGCCACCACGTCACGCCGCGTACCCCGACTACCCCATCCGCCTCCGGTGGTGGCAGCAGCGCGACGTCGCGATTCAAAAGGCCATAGCTTTGGAGAAGGCCACGCCAACGTTGGTGCTCCTCGGTCTCGACCGCGAATGGACTCAGGCTTGTGGTGCTGAAGGCCAACAAGTCACGGTGATCGGTAGCGTTGGGAAACTGCGCCATGCGGGCAAGGGACTTGGCCTCTTGCCCTTCGGCCATCGCAACCAAAGCGATTTCTTGTTGGTCGGGAAACACAGCGACCTTGAGAAGCACGCGCTGATCGCGCTCGAGGGCGACATCGTAATGATCACGGGCACGCTGCGCCTCTACGAAGGCCGGCCGCAGTTCAAACTGGACGAAGGCGTCACGGTCCGTTCGCCTGCGGACAACTAGGCTCTGTGCGATCGAGCACGAGCAGCACTTCCATGTGCGCGGTGTGCGGAAACTGATCCACCAAGGTGACGCGCGTCAGGCGCCAACCTCCCGCGACTAGGGTTTTCACTTGCGCCACACTCGCGTCCAAGGCGCATGCAACGTAGACGATGCGTCGAGCTCCGCTACGCAGCGCCGCGTCCAGTGCCGCGGCTGGCAACCCTGCGCGTGGCGGATCCAGCACTAGCATGTCCGGTGTCTCCCGCAATTCCGCACTGACGACCTTGATGTCGCCACTGATGAACTCGGCATTCAATCCGTTGGCGCGCGCGTTCCATTGCGCATCCTCCACCGCCGCTGCAGAAAGCTCGATGCCGAGCACGCGCTTCACTCCGGCCCTTGCCAACACCAGCGCAAAGAAGCCAGCACCACAACACCAATCCTGCACATGCTGCGCGCCGATTTCCGCTGCGGCCGAACAAACCAGTTGCGCCAACACTTCCGCTTGAGCTGTGTTCACTTGGAAGAACGAGCGCGGCTGAATGCGAAAGTTCACTCCCGCCACGCGCTCGCTGATGACGCCGCTTCCCCACAGCACCGTGCGCTGCGCGCCTTCGTTCACGGCGTCGTTGTGCCCTTGATGCGTCACATGAGTGAGCGTCGTAATCCACGGACAGGCGAGATGCACATCGTCAGCAACTTGCTGAACCAACGCATCGGCGCTGCCGTCGCTCACCAGCTCGACGAGGATCTCTCCCGTGTTGAAGCCTTTGCGCAACAAGAGAAGTCGCAGCAATCCTTCGTGACGCACCGGGTCGTGCGCGCTCGCTCCGTGACGTCGCGCCGCCTCACGCACCACACGCAAAAGGTCGTCGGCTTCAGGGAATGCCAGCAAACATGCATCGAGATCGAGGATGCGATCGAAGCGGCCTGCTGGATGCAAACCAAGCGCGAAACTACGGTCCACGCCGTCAGGTTCATCAGGCAACACCCAACGCCGAGCGCCAAACGAGAACTCCACGCGGTTGCGGTAACGCTCGCTTGAAGGCGCAGGCACACTGCGCATCTCAGCCACCGTCAGCCCCGCGCCGCTGATGATCGTGCGCAGTGCCGCCTCCTTAGCCCCAAGCTGTGCTGGGTACGAGGTGTCTTGCCAACGACATCCGCCACAAACTCCAAAATGCGTGCACGGAGCGACAACTTTCGTCGGACCTGCGGAAAGCGTGGCAAGTCGTCGCGCCTCCCACTGGCCTCGCCGACGACGCAGCAATTCGGCTTCCACGAGATCCCCCGGACTGCCCGCATCGAGGATCACGACGCGTTGATCGGCGTCCCACGGTGGTTGCAAATGCCCCATAGGACGACCGCGCGCATCGAAGCCCGCGAGGAGCACTGGAACGCGAGAGCCGCGAGTTGTTGCAGGAGCGGATGCTTCATCAGCCATGGGAGCAGCTCCGCAAATACGAGCGGCCGCCGAAATGGCGGCCGCGTCCGGGGTTGGGCGACACTGGGCTCGAACCAGTGACCTCCGCTGTGTGAGAACGGCGCTCTAACCAACTGAGCTAGTCGCCCGGGGTTCGGCTTTGTACGCACCTCTATGAGGGTCGTCAAGTTCCGCGGTGTACGATCTGCCCCCGACGAGACACCACTATGCAACACAAAACCACAGCCCTTTGCGTCCTGTTCTTGTTCGGCGCAGTCTTTGCTCAAGAAGCCGCGCCTGTAGTGGCACCGACAGCCGGGGCGGGCCCGTACGCACCTTACAAGCTTGAACTCGAGCACTGGCGGCGGCCTGCGCTCGATCAAGGCGGCACAGGCACCTGCTGGTCCTTTGCCACAACGTCGTTCTTCGAATCTGAATTCAAACGCATCAACAAGCAGGACGTGGACCTTTCAGAAATGTGGTTCATGCGCGCAGCGGCAATTGAGAAGGCGCGACGTCATCTTTCCACTAAGGGGCGCACTCGTTTCGACCAAGGCGGCCTTTGCCACGATGTGGTCTTCATCGTCGAGCGACATGGAGCACAGTCAGCAGCGGCGTTCCCCGGGCTCGCCGGCGAAGCCAAACGCCACAATCACGCCAAGCTCTGGGCCGACATGCACAAAGTCGTTGACGCTTGGCTGAAAGAAGGCGTCGAACTGACGCCCCTACGCGAAAAAGAACTCGTTGCGATCCTCGACACTCACCTCGGAAGTGCCAAAGCTGATGCTGCGGATCGCAAGAGCTACACCGAGAAGCTCAAGCTCCCCTTCGCGGACTACGTCGAAGTGATGTCCACCACGAGCATGCCTGTGGGCGCACGCGGAAACTTGAAAGTGCCCGACAACTGGATGGAGTGCACGGACTACTTGAACATGGATTTGGACGCGATGGTCGACTCCATGGACCGGGCGCTGCGCGCGGGCTACACCGTGGCGCTCGATATTGATGTCAGCGAGAAGGGCTTCGGCCCGGGCGGGGTTGCCAAGCTGTCGGATGAAGAAGAAAAGATAGGCGCGATTACGCCCAAGATGCGCGAAGACATGTTTCAAGACGGACGCACAACCGACGACCACTTGATGCATGTCGTGGGCTTGCTGCGCGACACGGATGGCAAACGCTGGTACCTCGTGAAAGACTCCGGCGGCGAAAAACGGTGGCGCTGGAAGGGCAACATGGCCATCTCAGAGAACTACATGCGCGCGAAAGCTCTGGGCTACATGGTGCACAAGGCTGCGTTGACGCTTCCCTGATCACGAGATTCTTGCGCGCGCGATTTGGTTGCAACCCAGCTCGCGCCGCGCTCGGTCAGGGTCGTTGGAGCAATTCGCGCTCGGCCTCTCCGAGCATCTCAGCAGACAAGCGAATGCGGATCACTTGCTCTGCCTTGGTGTCATGCACTTCGAAGGGCTCGAAGGCTGAGGCGCGCAAGCCCACCGCGGCATCACTTCCCGGACGTGTGAGCGTGAAACGCGCTCGCCAGCGTCCAGGGTGTGCCAACGCAACGTGCAACACGCCTGCGGCATCGAACGCAGGAGCGTTGATTCCACCAGCACTGGCGCGCTGCGGCCAAACTCCAGCATCGACGGCAACGAGGGTGGCATGGAGGCGCGTGCCTTTCGGCGGGAGGTCCGCCAGCTCAAGCCGCACACGCACGCCACGCGGCAACACCATACGCGTATCGCCAATGACGGATTCCGTGCGCACGGTGCGCAAGCCCGGCGCCTGTGCTGTCAATGTCAGCGGCGCTGCGCCCAAGACCACTTCAAGGTGACCATCGCGAGCTCGCCGCCATGCGCCACGCCCTGCTGCGGCGACATGGACCCACGCTTCATCAATGGCCTGTCCGGCTTCGTCCACAACATCAACAGCGATGCCGCGGCAACGCCCACGCAGGTCGATGCAAGATAGGCGCGGATCGTCGCCGCCCACGCGCACCACCACATCGGGGATCACTACGATTTCACTATGCCCGCCTTCTGCAGTCACCGTGCAACGCCATGTGCCTTGCGGCACATACTCGATGAAAAACCGTCCATCCACACCAGGCCGACCCACAGCGACCGGAACGCCACCACCGCGCGGCTCCAATGCCACTTCGATTTGCCGTGGATCCACTATCGCATCAACAATGACTTGGCCCACGACAGAACTCAGGCGCTCGAGTACGAGCCGCACTCCAGAACTTCCCGGCGTGAAGGGCACAGCGTCGAGTAGCCGCCAGCGTTCGCGTTGCACGCGTAAGCGCAGCGGTGCCGCGGGCACAGGGCCACGAATTTCGTAGGCGCCTTGCACCCCGGATTCACAACGCAATTCGTGAGACTGCAACCACACGCCGGTTGGCGTGCGCAATTCCACTTCCACCAAAGTGCCACGCAACGGCAAGCCGTCGGTGTCCACGACGGTGCCAGAAACCACGCGAGGTGCAGGCTGAAGGATGAGAGTGCCGAGCAACGTCACGCCGTCAGGGTGGTGCTGCGACAAGGGCGCAAAGGCCATCGAATGCACGCTGCCCGTGTCGCGCTCGACACGAGTCACTTCCAAACGAGAGCAGCGCACACCGCCAAACGAGGGCAAGTCACAACGAAACTTCCCTACGGCATCTGTACGCACACCAAAGCTGCGCAGGGGTAGGCCCAACTCGCTGAGCAAGTGGGCGTTGAAGGACTGCGTCGCAGCAGGCGTTCCGTTTTCTTCCACCAACTGCGCGCTGAGCGCTGGCCATTCAGCATCGAAGCGCAGCGCAGCATTGGCCACTTCTCCGGGGAGCGAAGGGCCTGCGTGATTTCCGAGGCAAGGACGCCAGCGTTCGGAGGTGTGCCCGCGCAACTGAACAGCGACACCCACCGCGAGCGCGGAGATGTGGGCGACGTTGTCGATGACCTGCGCCGACACTTCTCCATCGACGCCGTCAACACCTGTAACTGTTACGAAGCTGCCGCGCGGCAAGGCCGAGCCATCGTTGCTTTCGACTCGGACTGTCAAACTGCCAAGTGGCGGCACGGTCAGGCGCACTGGCTTGGCCAAATCCGTGCGCAAGTCCACTGTGCGCGCAAACTCAGCGCCGCATGGAAACCCGGGAGCGAGCAGCAGTGTTCCCTCGAGACGATCCTGTTGGGCAACATCGGCCACATGCTGAATCACGGCCACTCCGTTGGCATCACTCGTGCCACGCCACAAGTCCATGCCTTCAGTCCCCTGCACGGAACGCAGCGTCACAGGCACATGGCTGGCTGGTTTGCCGGCAGCATCCACAACTTCAATCTTCAGTGCGGGGCTCGCTCGCAAGACCAAGAGCACGGGGCCTTCCATGCCTTCGCGCAAGTCCAACATGCTCCACAAATCGCCATGCCTCGCGGCAACACTCGCCACACTGTGAAAGCGCGGCAAGCGCACTTCGCCAGCAGCGTCTGTCAGCAACTTCTCGCCGTGACGCTCCAACAAGGGGATGCGATCCCAGCCATAGGCCAGCATCGCTTCGCGTAGCAATTGCTCGCCATCGGGGTCGGACGCCATGAAGCGCACTTCTGCGGCTTCAACCACACGCTGGTCTGCGCCCACCACTCGCAGCGTCAGCCCTTCCCCAATGCGACGTGACTCCGTCGCTTCTCGAAACCTGCTCGTGGCAATGCCTCTTCCCGCAGCGGCGGGATCGGCTTCAGCATCCAGAGATCCTGCGACGCCTTCGGTGTTCTCTGCGGGGCCGGGCTCAGGCAGCATGTTCCAAGCACTGGCAACAAGTGCGATGCCAAGGATGACGGAGAGGATCCAGAGAACGCGGTTCAAAGTGTGTCTTTCTTTGCGCTCAGCTTGCGGGAATCTCAACACGCAAACCGAAGCTTAAGGACGGCTAATCATTCCCGGCTGGCGATCCGATAGAAAAAGTACCAAAACCGCACGCCAGGTCCGACCGGATGTAGCGGCCGTCCCCAGTCCATGACAATCACCACGGTAGTTCAAGACCTCTCCATGGAGCAGCACGCCCCCGCTATGTCGGCTCGTTGCCGCGCCGCAAAGCGCCAACGCGGCACAACTTTGGTCGAGTCCCTGCTGGCCATGACGGTGTTTTTCGTGTCCATGATCATCTTGTACGCCTGTCTGCTCACTAGCCAGGTCCAAAGCACGGTGAACAAGGACCGCCACAGAGCGTTGCAGGATTCTCGCGCGCTGCTGGAACAAATGGCCACGATCCCCATCATGAATCTCGGCGACGTGTTTCCGCATGACACATGGATCCCAGAATTCAACGACCTGCATGTGCGCGACCAGCGAGTGAAGGTGCTTTATGCCAATGGCGATCCGGAAGCGGTGCCCCTCGCCTACGAAGTGGTGAGCAATTGGAGCAGCATGGAGGGCCGCCAAGCCCACATGATTCTGAAAGGAGTGCGCGCACGATGACTGCACTACGCCGACATCAACGTGGATTCTCCCTTGTCGAAGTCACGGTGAGCCTCGTGTTCACCATGTTGATCTTCGGAACCTACGCAGCGGCCGTCGTGGACAGTGTGGAGTTCTCGGCCTCGAACATCGGCGGCGCCAGCTTGCACGAGATTGGGCGACGCACACTCGAGAGCATCGCTCGCGACCTCACTCGCACGGGCAACTTTATCGACGCCGTGACTGGCATCCCGTTTCCTCACGTGTTCAAGAACGGGCAGCCGGAAGCCGTGCTGGCGAACAACTGGCAACATAACGTTGACGAACTCACAGCAATCGCTGCGACATTCCCTCCAGGACCACCGCCACCACCTGAGCCCGTTAATCCGCCACCGTTCGTTGCGCCGGGCTTCGAGCTCACGCCGATGGGCATCCGCGAAATCATCTTTCGCGTGCCGGAGGATTTGAATGGTGATGGACGGCTGTTGGCAGCAAACCACACCATCGAATGGGGCACGAGCACCTTGGGTTACATCATGCGCCCCAACCACAGTGACACTCTGACTTTGGTCCGCCGTTCCGTCAGCGCTCAACATGTGGTGCGTGAAACAACCATTTGCACCGACGTGGAAGCACTCACCTTTGACTCGGTGGAGACCAAGAACATTCTGCCCATGGACGCCATTGAAGTGCACTTGCACCTGAAGCGCCAAGACGTGCGCGGCCGCGTGCAGCGCTTGCACCTCACAACAACCATGGTGATGAGGAATAGCCAATGAACAGAGCCCGATTCCATGAGCGTGGTGCGGCCATGATTGTCGCACTGGTTTCGCTCACCGTCGTCACAGTGTTCTCCGTCACCGTTCTCACCACCGTGGTGCAAGAAGGTCGCGGCGTCAACATCGACTTCGATCGCGCCCAAGCTTTGAAGATCGCGGATGGCCTCTCGGATATCGGCGAACAGGGGTTGGTGCACGCGCTCGCCAACTTCATTCCGTTTGTCACACCGCCCGCGAACAAACCATGGCTTGTCCTCACAGGCAGCTACACCGTCGGCAACATCGAAGGCGCTTGGGATGTCTCTCGCGCCACCATGATCGTGAACGGCAACACTGTGCCAGTGCCCAGCGGCACTGAAGTGGATCCAATCTCTGGCCTCACGCGCATCCTCGAGTACTACGAAATCGAATCCATCGTGCAGCACCGAACCAGCCGAGTGCGCGTGTCGCGCCAAGTGAGAGTGAACAAGATCCCCATCTTCCAGTTCCTCGCGTTCTACGACGATGACCTTGAAATCCTGCCGGGCCCCGCCATGAGCTTGAATGGGCGCGTGCACAGCAACGGGGACATGTTCCTCGCTCCCGGCACCAGCCTCACCATTGACAGCAAGTACCTGCGCACAGCCGGAGCGCTGTATAAAAAGCGCAAAGACTCCACCGCGTTACCCACCGGTTGGATCCGTGTGCGCGACGCCGCAGTAGGCGGCCCGCTCGACACACTGTGGTCGAAGTCCGATCTCACCGGCATGGGCATCGGCAGCATCAATGGCCTCGACAGCCGTTTCACCGGCTGGGACATCAACGGCGATTTCGTCTTCAACTTGCCGGGCGAGATGGACCCATTCAAGTCGGAAGTCATGCAGATCTTCAACGGTTCAGTGCAGAGCGGAGAACACGGCGTGTTCCCCATCGCGCATCCGCAAGTCGGTTCGCTCCAACCCTACGAGTCCTTCGTGGGTGGCAATTTCGTGGCCGGGCCCATCGCCGGGCAGTATCTGCCTGTTCCTGCGGGGACAGGCACCCACCGCGAGGGCTACTTCCATGACAACGCGGGCTTGGTCGTCATCGGCAACAATGTCTACGACACCAACGGCAACAACATCACAGCGCTCATGCCAGCGACTTTTCGCACCACACAGACGGTGTGGGATCAGCGCGAAGGCAAATGGTCCACCACCACGCGTCTGAACATGTCGCGGCTCTGGGACATGGATGGTGTCAGCACCACCCTCGATCCCTCGCCATATCGCCCCATAAACGGATTGATCTACGCGACGCGCACCGAAGCCACGAGCAGCACACCCAACGGCATCACTATCAGCGCTGGTAGTCAGATCAACATTCCCGATATCTGGAACAGCAACAACTACGGCGGCTCGAACCCGACGTATCCGGGCGCAGCTCCGGCAGGGGCCTACGCCTTTGGGCCTGCGGAGAACGTGGGCATCACTGTGGTGAGCAATTGCCCTGTGTATGTGCACGGAAATTTCAACACCGTCAACAAGAAGCCGAGCTCCGTCATCACTGACACGATCAGCCTCTTGAGCAACTCTTGGAATTTCACCAAAGGCCCTAATCAAACCGTCACCGCAAGCAACACCACCTACAACCTCGCCATGATCACGGGCAACAAATCCACGACGGTCGGTGCCTACAACGGCGGCTTCGAAAATTTGCCGCGCTTCCACGAAAACTGGACGGGCAAGAGCGCCACCATCGTGGGCTCGTTCGTCAACGCGTGGCGCTCGCAGATTGCTATCGGTGCTTGGGTCTATGGTGGCGCGTACTACTCCGCTCCGAACCGCAATTGGAGCTACGACACCACTTTCGACAGCGGCAATTTGCCGCCCTTCACGCCCATGGTGATTGAAACCGATCGCTTGTCATACGAGATGTCTCTGTAGGCCTGTTCGCTCTTGGTCGTAGACAACACGCGAGGAGCGCAGCATGATGCCGCCCGTACAGAGCGCTCTTCATGCAGCATTGGATTGACGGCTACAACCTCCTCTGCCACCTCAAACTCGATCAAGGGTGCTCTCTCGAACAGGCCCGTTCGCGCGTGGTGGGCCTCGTGAGCGGCGCGAATGTCCGCCTCTACTTCGATGCGAAATGCGCTGGCGGCAGCGAACGCCGTGCGGGCGTGGACGTGATCTACAGCGCCGGCGCCAGCGCAGACGATCGCATCGTGTCGGATTTGCGCACAACCGACGGCAAGAACATCACCGTGGTGACTAACGACCGCGAACTCACCAACCGTTGCCGCCAACTCGGGGCGCAGGTGTGCAGCTGTGGCGAGTACATGCAAGCGCGCGGGAAACCGCGCCGCACGAAGACCGGCGCAACTTCAGATCCCGCGCGTCCGAGTGGCGTGCGCACCAAAACGGAAATGGACGAGTGGATGCGCCTGTTCGGCGAAGAAAAGAAGCGCCCGAACTAACTCTCCGGTGCGCTGCGCTCCTTGCAGAAGGGCACGCGCGTGCGGAACCATTCATCCAATGCTGAGTCTTGGTGCCGCCCAGTGACAGCCGCCCAATGCAGCAGGTTTTGCAGCGGGCCGACAGGCGCTGGCAACAATGCGGCTGGCTTGGGAAAGCGTGCCTGCAACTCCGCATCGCGCTGCCACATTTGCAACAGAGGTTCTGGCAGGAGCGTCTCATGCCCCAGAGACTGCTTGATGCCCATGTAGGTGACCGCCGCGGCGATGCGTTGCGCTTCCTTCTGCACGAAGCGGGTATCGAAACTTTGGATAGCGTGGCCATCCAAAGCCTTCAGTGCAACAGCGAAACTGTGTTCCTCGGCGCTCATGGGCTTAAAGAAATGCAAGTACTCCCCGATGAGTGCTCTCAATGCGAAAGACGGCATCTGCCAAGGAGCTGCTATCACTTCCAATTCCGTGAACTGGCGAAACAACCGCCGCATGCCTTCCGCGGATGCGTTGAAATAAACCGCCGGATATCCGTGAAACGGGAATACGAAGTTGCAATCCACGAGCGCGTAGCCACCCGGTTTCAACACGCGCCAAATCTCTTCTGCGGCAACCCAAGGCGAATGCAGATGCTCGAACACTGCTGTGGCATAGACCATCCCGATGCTGTTGTCGCGAAACGGCAGAGCATGCGCGTCCGCAACGACATCCACATGACGCGTGAGGCAGATGTCTGAGCGGATGATGCGCGGGTGGTTCAGGGCGCGGTTGCCCGAACCGAGGTCCAAGACAACTTCATCCAAAGGCAGCGAGTCGAGCATGAACGCGATGGCTGGTTCGTAACCCGGCCACGCCAAGAGCTCGCCTTCATGGCGAATCTCTCCGATGGATTCATCCATCAAGATAGGCACGCCATCAAGTAGAGGATACTGACGACCCCCAGCAGTTTGCAGACTGCCGTCCTTGAGCACTAGCGGCGCCTTGCTCTCGGGACACACGAGCAACGAAAGAAGATCACCTTGAGGATCCAACATTGGATCATTCCCTCCAGCCGGAGCGAACTGGGCGCGAGAGCAACGCATTGGCTTCATCATCGTCGCGGCAACGACCAGCAACGGCGTCCCATGCAAGCGTGCGCTGCGTGCGGAAAGCAACGTTAGCTAGCAACACGGCTTCCGTCAGTTTGCCGGAGTACGAGAAAGGGCAACTCGTGACGGCGCCAGTGCGGATGGCCTCCAACCACTCTTTGTGATGGCCCGGCGAGCGCGGCACGTGCGGCGCGGGGATCACGATGTTCTTGCTCACGGCTTCAGGCAGTACGCGATAGCGCCCGTAGTCTGCGACCAACATGCCTTTGTCGCCTTCGAAGAGAATGCCATTGTCGAAATCGTCGCAACTGATTGCACGCAGGCGCGGCGTGGGGCGATCGCTGCCGCCGTGCCATAGCACTGTCACTTCGCTTTCGCGGCCATGAACGCGCCATTCGCAACGTGTCCAAGCAGGCGCACCCGCAGCATCCGGCAACGGACCCGCAGCGCTGATGCTGTGGGGCGATCCCAATTCGAGTGCCCACCACGCCAGATCCAACCAGTGGCACGCCATGTCCGCCAAACCGCCGCCACCGAAATGCCAGTAACGCCGCCACGCAGCGGGATGATAGGCCGCTGAAAATGGCACTTCCGCTTCAGGCCCAAGCCATAGGTCGTAATTCAGATTCGCAGGCACGCTGCTCGCGGCAGGTGTACCCGTAGCCGACCAATCTGTGCCGACCCATGCCGTGACGCGCGTGATTTTGCCGATGGCTCCGGCGCGCAATAGATCCACCACAGCGTGATAATTCTCGCCAGCGTGAATCTGTGTGCCCATCTGCGTCGCGACAGCGGCAACTGCTGCGGCCGCCATCACAGCGCGACACTCCGCCACCGTATGCGTCAGAGGTTTTTCCAAGTACACCGGGATCTTCCTGCGCAAAGCCCAAAGCGTCGGCGCGGCGTGCGTGTGATCTGGTGTGCTGATCACCACGCCATCGAGTTTTTGCTCCGCCAACATGTGGCGCCAGTCGCGATAGAGCTTTGCGTCAGGATGCCGCTTTGCTGCACCATTCAGGAAGTTCGCATCCACGTCGCACAAGGCTGCAATGTGCTCGTGTTCCACGCCCGCGAGATTGTCGGCGCCACGATTACCAACGCCGATAACACCCAAACGCAGTTTGTCGCCCCGTGGGAAGCGCAAGAAACTTGGAAAGCTGAGCGCAGCAGCGCCCGCCAATCCGGCCGCGAGGAAGTGGCGTCGTGAAACTCGGATCATTTGTTTTTCCCGTGGCGCTCACGCAAATGCTGCTGGAGCAAATCGGCTCCATGATCACGCGTGGCGTCACGCCAAACCAGATGCACGTGACCGCTACCGCTCTCACGATTGTCGAACTCAAGCACGCTGGTGGCCGTCACCAAACGCCACGCGTGAGCGGTGCGTGGCTCCAAAGCTCCCCACCACGCAAACCGCATCTGCGCCAAATCGCCTTCGAAAATGCGCGCCTGTGCCGCGACCGCTGTCGGCGCATGAAAGTTCCCCGTGAACTCTGCCACGAGACTCCGCAACAGCGCCATGTCTGTAGCTTCAAGTTCCGAGAGCGGGACACCTTGGGCTTCAATACTGGCAGCCGTTCGTGCAGGACCCGCGAGAACATCGCCTGGCACGGCGCCCGGAATCACCGCTGCATTGCGTTCTGCTTCATCCAACTGACGCATGAAAGCGAGCGCGAGATCTTCCTCTGCTGCGAGCACACGCAACCCAGCGGAAGGTCCTTGCGTGACTTCAGCCGGATGCGTGCCGAGAAACATCGGAGTCACAGCCATACCTGCATCCACGATGCTGGTGAAGGTCAACACCACGTGATGTCCTTCCATGCGCCAACCCCAGGGCTTCGCTGGGGAAGGCTCACCAAACATGGCAAAGCTGTACTGCTCCGCGTCGCGCGTGGCCCCGTTGCCACCGGCAGCACGCTCAAGTTGCGCGAGCACGGGCTCGAGCGCCATGATGCCATTCACCTTCATGTAACCTTGCGACGAGAGCAACGCGCGCAACAACGCATGGGCTGCCTGACGCTGCTCCACGTTCATGTCTTTCAAGCGCAGCCCTGCACGATTGCCAGGCAGGTAACTCCACTGCACACGTGCCTCTGTTTCGAAATCGAAACACAGCTTGCTGCGAAGCTCAGGCGTCAACGCTTCGATCAAGCCACGCGCGCTGCGTTCCATTTCGGTTTCACTGCTGGACCTACAGAGCGTCGCAAGCACCAACGCCAAGCAAAAGGACAGCCACGGACGAATGCTCTGAATCATGCGAACATCGTAGGGCATGACCTCCGAACGCGCGCATGACTTCAGCCTCGCAAGCGTGATCGGCCACATCGAAGCGTTGCGTCAAGAGTGTCCATCAGGGTTCGAGGTCACGGCAGCAGATCGTGCTGCGGTCGAAGCCTGTGCAGGCGCGAAGTCTGCGACCTACGGCGAGGTACTGCCCTCCGGCATGGCGGCGCTGGCGCAAGCCCTCGGCGTTCAAGGCGGATCGGTGTTTGCGGACCTCGGCTCAGGAACAGGGTTGATCCCGCTCGCCGTGGCCATGCTGCACCCTGTTGCCGTCTCGCTCGGCATAGAGTTATCCGTAGCGCGCCATGAAATCGCCGCGGCCAACTTGGCTCTGCTGCGCACAAGAGTTCCAGCCTCGTTGGAAAAACGCTTGGAGGCAGTGCGCCTCAAGCAAAGCGACTTGCTGATAGCCGACTGGCACGCAGCCACGCACCTCTTCGCGGCAGCCACCTGCTTCCCAGCGGCCCTGCT
>SIAO01000024.1 GCA_009691765.1 Planctomycetota bacterium
GCGCCGCGGTGTTCCACCCTGTCGATCAATAAGCCACACCACGCCGCGCAGCGCCTTGTCATCCGCATCTTCATAATCTTGACAAACCAACCAGCGGCCGTCGTGGGAGAAGTCGGGGCGCGAATCCCGTGCGCGCGCCGGAGCGAGGCGGCGCCACTCGGTTCCATCGGCGCGCATCTCGCACAATCCGTCATGGCCACCTTCGCCGAAGGCCATATAGGCGATCCACGCACCATCTGGAGAAAACACGGGCGACCTGCCCGTCGTGCTGGTCAAGCGCTTTGGTGTTCCACCGGTGCAAGGCACGGTGTAGATCTCGGCCAACATGCTCTCTTCCCAGCCAGCAAAGAGGAGCGTGCGTGAATCCGGCGAATAGCGCACAGCCTGTGGTGGCATGCGCGTGGCGAGCGTGCGCCGTGTGCCGCTTTCGATTTCAAGCAGGGTGAGTTTGGGGTAGGTCTCGGCACCACTGTGATCGAGGAAGGCCACGCTGCGCGCGTCCGGTGCGAGGCAAGGCATGCTCACGCGATCTTCAACCAGCACGCGTTCGCGTCCGCGCTCCAGCAATACCAGCGCTCCGTGCCGCTGCTCCGGCGTTTCACGCACAAACACCACGCTCTCCTGCGCCATCGTCCATGGCACCAACACCATCAGGATCATCAGTGCTCGTCGCATGAGCGCGATTGTAGGCCCGCTTGCACGGTGGTTCGCGCCGGCTGCGCGCGGGAGGGGGCGCCTCGCAGGTCGGTCGGATGCACTCCAACGATCTTGCTCGGTCACCCCCTCAGCCGCGCTCCGCCCGCGCTTACTTTTGCCTCGGCGAACAAAATGCACTACCCCACAGGACCATGCTCCACTCGCGCTCACGTTGGCCGCGAGGGCGACGACGCAGCCGCTGCGGAAGCGCGGACTCTCGGTACTATCGGGCCATCATGGTTGAAACAACTGTCGTATATGAGGGCGGCCTGCACACGGTCGCAACACACGGGCCGAGCGGTTCGAGCATCACCACGGATGCGCCCAAGGACAATCAAGGGAAAGGCGAGGCGTTTTCGCCCACGGACCTTGTGGGTGCGGCGTTGGGTGCCTGCACGCTCACGCTCATTGGCATCGTGGCCGAGCGCCGTGGCATCGACATCAAGGGCGCGACGCTCCGCGTGGTGAAAGAAATGGCCGCGAAGCCTGAGCGCCGCATCGCCGCGCTGCGTATGGAACTCACGATGCCGCCGGGGATCCCAGTGGAATTACGGTCGGTGTTCGTGGCGGCTGCTGAAGGTTGCCCCGTGAAGCAGAGTTTGCGCTCTGACATCGAGATGCCACTGCACATCAATTGGTGATCTGGCTATGAGCGTCATTGAGATTCAAGACAGCGCTGGCCTGATTGGCGCTGCGGCGGTTGCGGCGGGCGTCGGCGTTATGCACACGCTGCTCGGACCAGACCACTGGCTGCCATTCGTCGCGCTGGGGCGTCAACCCAACTACGGACTGCGCCGCCTCGTCCCGGTCGTACTTCTGTGTGGCCTGTTGCACTGCCTAGCGAGCGTTGCGATTGCAGCGCTCGGCACCGTCGCTGGCGCGAGTTTGACGGCTTTCTTGCAACTCACTGAAGCGCGCGGCGTGTTGGCGGGATTGGCCTTACTGTCTTTAGGAGTGGCCATGTTTGCGCCCACCCGCGCCGATGCGGCGTTGGCTGCACCGCGAGGTGGGCGGCTCGTGTGGTGGTTATTGGTCGTGTTTGTGCTTGGCCCTTGCGAATGGCTGATCCCGGCGGCGATGGCGGCTGCTGCGCGCTATGGGCCGCAAGGCCTGTGGGTGGTGTCGTTGTCATTTTCGCTGGCAACTATCGCAACCATGCTGATAGCAACACTTTGCGCCGTCGGCGTTGCACGACCATTCTTGACGCGTGTCGGTCCGCAGCGTGCGCGGATTTGCGCCGCAAGCCTCGTGGTGCTGTGTGCGTTGCTCATGCTGGCCGGATTCTGAAAGCGGCACGCGGCGCTTTACAGCGCCTTCAGCAATTCTCTGTTGTATCGTAGGGATGGTGCTGTACGGTTTTTCGGCGCCCAGAAGGCGTCTCTCCGGAGAACCCCCATGAAGTCGTTGACCGCTTTGCTGCTGCTTATGTTTTGTGGTGGTCTCGCTGCTCAAGGCGAGACGGTTTATTTCTCGACACGCTTCACGGAATGCCCCGCGTCCGGGAGGGCAGGAGATCAAAACAGTCTCACCGCGCCTTGTGGGCCGCAGTTATTTTTTGGCACCCAGTTCATCATTGAATCGGCCATCGCCAACTCACCCGGCATTTCTTATGTGCAGCCTGGCGTGCTGAACGCGACGGTGCCGCTTTCGCTGCCTGCCAATGTGGTCACCGATTATGTCGAGATGATCAACTTCCCGCAGTTCAACATTCTCATCGGCGACCTTGATGCTGACGGCATCATGGATGAGAGCACCAACTTCCCAGGTGTAGATGCCATTTGGATTCCAACGGCAGCCAATGGACGCCCCAACACCATTCACGAGATGTTTGTCTCGTCGCACACAGATTCGGTGGGCGCTTCGGGTTTCATCGGCGTGAACATCACTGAAGCCGATATGGTGATGCTGCCTCGCGCGCCCAATGTGTATCCCATGCCCAGCACTCCTGCGGCGCCGGTGTTCTTCGTGCGTCAGAGCCACTGGGAGGCATTCTTCGGCCTACTCGCGCCCAACAACACCATCGATGTCGATGCCTTCGCCGTGGATCAATCCAATGGAGACATCTATGTGAGTTTTGACGGCACGGTAGGCATTCCCTTGGCTATGGTGAAGATTGCGCCAGCCACTGCGGCGGTGGCGATCACCATCACGCGCGGCGACATCATCCGTATTCCCGGAACGGCCTACACACCGGTTGGCCCCTACAGCATTGTTTCCGCACCGCTCTCCGGTTTCGCGGAGCGCATTTACACCGCGCTCGATGCGAAGAACATGGTGCTTGCTGCTGGAGGCAACCCTGGGACTGCCACAGTTCCTAATGTGTATTCACTGGATATGGACTTGAGCAACGCCACGGTGAATGCGTCCAGCGGCTTCTCGGCTCCAGCTCTCTATTTCACGATGGACGTTTCGGGTGGTGCTGCGATCGGTCCTGCGATCACTTCTGCTCCAGCAATCTATAGCTCGCTTGGCGGTGGCACCTTCGCTCAACTCAACGGCATCACCATGAGCAACGCCGCGGCTTCAGGTATGCGCAATCTCTCTTTCAATCCGGCTTTCTGGGCTGGCCCCTTGGATGCACTCGATGTGGTGATGCACACACCCGTGCTGCCCGCGACGCTGGGCCGTCCGTTGCATTTGGATGCCTATCCCACGAACGCCCTGCTTTCCACCAATGCGCTCTCTTGGAGCGGCAGGATCACTGGCTACATCTCGAATGCTTCGCCCGGCGCGCAGATCGCCATCTTTGGCCGTATTGATGTTGTGCCCGCAGGTGGTTGGATTTCGCGTTATGACGTCAGCCCTTATGGCGTGCTTGGCTATCCCGACCTGTACGTGGATCCCTTCGGCATTGCTGATCCAGCTTGCGTGTTGGCTCCGGCGAGCCCGCCTTTCAACACGGGTTGCCAGATCCCGTTCCTGCAGGCAGTGTTTAACGGTGGCATGAATCCCATCACGACTTGGACTGACCCTCAGAACGGCATGAACAATGGCGATTCGTGCTTCGACTTGGACCTCACGTTGTTGGTGCCACCCGGCACATTGCCAATGAGCCCGCCACCCGTCATCGTCTTCCAAGCGCTGGACATGTCCAGCTTCCGCCTCTCCACTCCGATGTCCTTCCAGTTCAACTGAGTTTGGATGCTCCGAATGCGCCTCGCGTGCCCTGCGCGCGAGGTCGCACGCGGCTCACAGTTTCGCGCGGATGGTGTTCCACATCAGCTCGCGCATGTGGCGCGAGAGGCGCGGATCGGACACGCCGTGGCGCTGTTGGGGGTACAGCATCATGTCGAATTGTTTGCCGGCGCCTTGCAACGCGTAGATGAGCTGGATTGCGTTTTGCGCATGCACATTGTCATCCATGAGCCCGTGCAGAATGAGCAGGTGCCCTGAGAGATTGCTTGCTGCGGCGAGGACCGATGAAGTCTTATAGCCTTCCGCGTTGTGCTGCGGAGTCTTCATGTAGCGCTCGGTGTAAATGGTGTCGTAATCTTCCCACTGATAAACACCGCCGCCTGCAATGCCCACCTTCCACAGCTTTGAATGGGTGAGAGCGTAGGCCGTGATGTAGCCGCCGTAGCTCCAGCCTGTCATGCCGATGCGTCCGGCGTCGGCCCAATCTTGCGACCCGACCCAGCGCGCTGCGTCTTCAAGATCCAGCAATTCTTGCACGCCAAACTGCCCATAGCAGAGCTGCGTGAAGGCTTGGCCGCGGCCTGAAGCGGTGCGCACATTGATGTCCAAGACACCGATGCCTTGGTGCGCGAGGAACTGCGCAAACAAATCGGGTTGAAAGCGATTGTGAACCGTGGGCGTGTCTGGACCCGCGTAGGTTTGCATCCACACCGCACACTTCTCGCCGGGCTTGACCCACAATGGGCGCGTCAAACGCGCATCCAACACGCAGCCATCGCGCGCCGTGATCTGCACCAATTCCGGCATGGACATCGTGCCGTCCGCTTGACCTGCGGGCGCCGCTGCCTTCTCCAGCACTTTCACCACGCTGCCGTCGTCTTTGCACAAGCGCTGCTCTGGTGGCTGCGAAACGCTGCTCACAGTGTCCAGAAGCCAAGTCCGGTCGGCAGAGAACTCCACATCATGGCTGCCCGGACCCTCAGTCAAACGCGTCATCCCCGAGCCATTGAGGCGGACTCGGTACAGGTTCTTGTTGATTGCGCCGTCTTTGGTGGCAGCAACATCCATGAAGCCACGCGTTTCATCGACATGCTGGATTTCTGTCACTTGCCATTCGCCATTGGTGATCGCGCGCCCTTCGCCGCCATTGGCGCCATAGTGGAACACATGGCGGTAGCCGCTGCGTTCGCTCTCCCAAAGGAAGCTGCCATCAGCAAGGAAACGCGGCATGGAGAGGATGTTCACCCAAGTTTTGCTGTTCTCGCGCAGCAAACGCGTGGCCTTGCCGCTCGTCGGGTCGGCACGCATCAGATCCAGCCACTGCTGCTCGCGATTTTGCACCATGAACAAGAGGCGTCCCGCAGGGTCCCAGCCGACGCGCACGATCAGGATTTCTTCTTCGGGCTTGTATTCCGAGAGGTCTACTGCTTGTTGTTTTCCGCTGACGCAGTCCGCGACATGCAGCGTGGCCACTGGATTGCCTTGACCCGCTTTCGGATAACGAAGGTGCTCAATGACTTGTGTGACCGGAACTTGGTCCACGATTTCGAAATCGGGAACGGCTGCTTCATCGATGCGCATCCATGCAATGTGGCTGCCATCTGCCGAGAGCCACGAACCGCGGAAATCGTAACGCCCATAAACTTCCTCTTGATACACCCAATCCAACTCGCCTTCGAAGATGCTTTCGCACGCGTCCGTCGTGAGCACATGCAGCGTGCCATTGGCGTTGAACACGGCGAGGTTTCCGTCGGCGAGGAGGGCAGAGGCCGTGGTGCCGTTGGCGCTGAGGCTGAGTTGTCGCGCTTGGGCAAAACGCGCTTCGCTGATCACAGGTTTCGTGTCGCGACGGTACAGCACCAGTTTGCCTTCGTGCAGCACGAGGCCTGCGTTGCCATCGTCGGATGCGACGAAACCTGGATGCGGTGTCGGCGTACGTGGGAGCGTGCTCATCACGGGCCCACCTTCGAAAGCGGAAGCGGGCACTTCGCCACCAGCGGCTTTGAGCGCGTCCAGCATGCTCGCGCGGAGCGGCTTCGGGCCTTGCACGGATTCAGGTTTGGCTGCTCTTTGAAGCGTTGCTAAGTCGACGTTCCACGACAGCACGTCGGTGCCAGGGCGTTGTCGTCGCTGATCAGGCGCATGAATCAGGTTGGTGCCTTCTACGAACTGCCACGCACGCGGAAGATGCGTACTGAACTGCGTCATGCCGCGGCGCGACAAGACTTGGTCCAGCCCCATGCGTTTGGGTGCCACCTCTTGGGCGACGCTCAAGACAGGTGTGGAGAGCAGAAGGAATGCAGCAATTGCGAAGCGTAGGGCTGTGCTCATGGGCCGCATCGTAGCGGAGCGGCTTGCCTGTGATCAGGCGGGAGCAAACGGCGCAGGCTCGGCGCTCTGCGTCTTGCACTGTTCCGATGGCGCAGGTCGTGCGTTGTTTCGTTCAGGCTACGATGTGGTCCTCAAAGAGGCGCCGCGGCAAAGGTCGTGGTTGCGCTGTTCCTGCGACTGCGCAACGGGTCTCTTGGTGTGGGGGATTCCCGATGAAACGTATTCAGCGCAAGGCCGCCGCCGCAGCGCGCTCCCTCAATCCGTTCCAGCGTGAATTCCTCGCATGCGTCGCAGCATGGCAAGCGAGGGAAGGACGAACGCTGTCAGGTCGCGGCTTCAGCGCCCTCGTGGGTCGTTCCTCGAATCACTTCAATCTCATGGTGAATGGCGGATTCGTCCCAGCAGGGGAGTCCATCTGCGAAATGGCCAAGGTGTTGGGCCTCGGAGCTCTCGAGCAAGACCGTCTGCTCCGAGCCGCCATCGCCACCAAAGCCGTGCAACGCGGGCGGGATGCTTTTTGGCTCAACGAAGCTGGGCGGTTGCTGGAACAAGATGAAACCGAGGCCGGGAAGCTCAAGGAGTTTTTGAAGGCCGAAGGGCTCGAAGCCCGGTTTGCAGCCTGGAAGCGTCGCCGGAAGTAGAGATGCGACTGGGCCACGGAATTTGTCGCCGTTTTGATCAGGCGAAAGCACATATATAGTGGTTAGGGTGCGGGGCCAGAGGTTCAAGCCTCACTCCTTCATTCGAACGGTAAACGACACACAATTTTCACACACTTCACTGAACTCACGCCGGACCTCGGCCTCGCCCCAACCACTTTCTTCGCCTCCCGCCTTGGGAACGGCAGCGAACGGCCGCGCGAGAATTGATGCTGGTTTTGCCGCCATTCGTCGCTGCTGCTACGGTGCCGGGACGGCCAACATGCCGGGTTCGCCTTGCCCATGAAGACCACCACCTGCGCCACCTCTGGAGTGCGTTTCGTCACAGCAGCCTCGCTTTTTGACGGGCACGACGCAGCCATCAATGTGATTCGCCGCCTGCTGCTCGAAGCTGGCTGCGAGACCATCCATCTCGGCCATAACCGCTCGGCGCACGAAATCGTGACCGCGGCCATCCAAGAGGATGCCGACGGCATTGCGGTGTCTTCGTACCAAGGTGGCCACATGGAGTTCTTTCGCTACATGCGCGAGCTTTTGGATAGCCGCGGCGGACGCCACGTGAAGATCTTCGGTGGAGGCGGAGGCACCATCGTGCCGCGCGAAATCGCCGTTCTCGAGAGCGAAGGCATCGAGCGCATCTATAGCCCTGAAGACGGTCGGCGCATGGGTTTGGAAGGCATGATCCGCGACATGGTGGAGCGTTGCCGCAAGACTCCGCGTGCAGAAGGCATCAGCGAAGGCGAATTCGGTTTGCCGCGCATGATCTCGCGCATCGAGGCTGCGCCGCAGGAATCCGGAACACCTGAGGTCAGCGCCGAGGCCCAGGCAGGTCTTTGCGTGCCCATCGTTGGGATCACAGGCCCAGGTGGCGCTGGAAAATCTTCGTTTACAGACGAACTCGTGCTGCGCTTGTTGCGCACCTATCCGGAATTGCGCGTAGCGGTGTTGGCGGTGGATCCAACGCGGCGGCGTACGGGCGGCGCCCTGCTTGGCGATCGCATCCGCATGAATAGCGCCAGCCACCCGCGCGTGTTCATGCGTTCGTTAGCCACGCGGGCTCAAGGAACCGAGCTGTCCGCAGCCGTGAGTTCGGTGCTGCGCCTCATGCGGCGTAGCGGCTTTGACTTGATCCTCCTTGAGACCTCTGGCATCGGCCAAGGCAGCAGCGCTGTGGTGGATCTCGTCGATGTGAGTGTCTATGTGATGACGCCGGAATACGGCGCTTCGAGCCAGCTCGAGAAGATCGACATGTTGGATTTGGCCGACCTCGTCGTGGTGAACAAATCCGATCGTCGTGGCGCCGCAGACGCGTTGCGCGCCGTGCGCAAGCAATTTCGACGTGGGCGCAACTTGTTCGATGCTGCCGATGAAGCCTTGCCAGTGTTTGGCACGGTGTCGGCGCAGTTCAACGATGCCGGAGTCACCGCAGCGTTCACGGCACTCTTGGGCATTGTGGATCGAAAGTGCGGCACCAAGTTCGCAGCGGTTACCGCGGCGGATCTTCCCGCACCACCACGCAGCACCATGATTCCTCCGGGGCGCACGCAGTACTTGGCAGAAATATCGCGCGCGGTGCGTGCACGTCGCGAAAGCGTCGAGCGTCAGAGCGCGGCGGCGTGCTTGCAAGGCAGTGTCGAGCGCGTGAGTCCCTTCATGGATCCAGTTGCGCGCACTGAGCTTGCAGCGAAGGCCGCCTCTGCTGCGGCGCTGTCGGATGAAGCACGTCAACTCCTCGCCGGGTGGCCTGCCATTCAAAAAGCCTATTCGGCGCCTGAACTCATTAGCCGTGTGCGCGACCGTGAACTGCGTCAACCGTTGCGCGTGGAAACGCTCGCTGGCACATCCATTCCACGTGTAGCTCTGCCCGCGGGCGACGAACCCGGCGCGTTGCTGCGCTGGCTCATGTCCGAGAACGTGCCGGGACAATTCCCCTTCACCGCGGGCGTGTTCGATCTGAAGCGCAAAGACGAAGACCCGAAGCGCATGTTCGCAGGTGAGGGCGCACCGGCACGCACCAACGCGCGCTTTCACTTGCTGTGCAAAGGTGAAAACGCCAAACGCCTTTCTACGGCTTTCGATTCCGTCACGCTGTATGGGCGCGATCCTGAGCGCCGCCCAGATATCTACGGCAAGATCGGTGAATCCGGCGTCAGCATTTGCACGCTGGACGACATGAAGCGTCTGTTTGAAGGCTTCGATCTCTGTTCAGCGTTGACCAGTGTGAGCATGACGATCAACGGGCCCGCACCGATTATCCTTGCCTGCTTCATGAACGCTGCTATCGATCAGCAGCGCGCGCAGTTCAAAGAGCGTGAAAGACGCGAACCGACACAGGAAGAAGACAGTGCTCTTGCGGCCCGCACGCTTTCCACGGTGCGAGGCACAGTGCAGGCCGACATTCTCAAAGAAGATCAAGCGCAAAACACTTGCATCTTCAGCACCGAGTTCGCGCTGCGCATGATGGGCGACGTGCAGGAGTTCTTCATCAGCAATCAGGTGAAGAACTATTACTCCGTGAGTATTTCGGGATATCACATCGCCGAAGCTGGAGCGAATCCTGTCACCCAACTGGCTTTCACGCTCGCCAACGGTTTTACCTACGTGGAAGCATGGAAAGCTCGCGGCCTGAAGGTCGATGAGTTCGCTCAAAACCTCTCATTCTTTTTCTCGAATGGCTTGGACGCGGAGTATGCGGTGATCGGCCGTGTGGCACGGCGCATTTGGGCTGTGGCGCTGCGCGACATGTACGGCGCAGGCGAACGCGCGCAAAAGCTGAAGTACCACATCCAAACATCAGGTCGCTCGCTGCATGCGCAGGAGATGGCCTTCAACGACATTCGCACCACGTTGCAAGCGTTGCTGGCGTTGCAAGATTCGTGCAACAGTTTGCACACCAACGCCTATGACGAGGCCGTTACCACGCCCACGGAAGAATCCGTGCGTCGCGCCATGGCCATCCAGTACATCATCACGCGCGAATATGGCATCAGCGCCAACGAAAACGCGCTGCAAGGCTCGTTCATCATCGAGCAACTGACGGATCTCGTGGAAACTGCCGTGCTCGACGAGTTTGAGCGCATCGCGGAACGCGGCGGCGTGCTCGGTGCGATGGAGACGGAGTATCAGCGCGGGCGCATCCAAGAAGAGTCGCTGCTCTATGAGCGCCGCAAGCATAGTGGCGAATTGCCGGTGGTGGGCGTGAACACTTTCGTCGATGAGCACGCAGACCACGCGCGCTCCGCCGATTCCATCCAACTCACGCGCTGCACCAACGCTGAGAAAGACCAACGCATCGTAGATTTGCAGCGCTTCCAAAGCACGCACGCAGCGGCCACTCCAGCGGCGCTTGCGCGCTTGCAGGCTGTGGCTCTCAGCGGCGGCAACATCTTTGGCGAGCTCATGCAGACCGTGCGCGTGGCATCGCTGGGTCAGATCAGCGAAGCGCTCTTCTCGGTTGGCGGCGAGTATCGCCGCAACATGTAACCGTTCGCCGCGAGCGCTGCGCTGATCCTAATTTCAGCCATCGGTGAGCGTGACTTGCAACATTCCGCACGCGGACCATGTGCCAGTGCCCTCAACGAATAAGTGCACTTGATAGGCCCCCGCAGGCAACGCCGCAGGGAGTGGGAGAGTCGCACTGAAGGCGCCTTCAACTTTCAGCACCGCGGAGACCAGCATGGGTGGATTCGGATTAGCAACGGTGGGCTTGGCGCGGAAGATTGCGGTGAGCGTGCCAGCCTGTGTGGCCTGTGCTGTCACGACCAAATCCGTGCCACTCTTCGCCGCGCCCACCAGTGTCAGTGCGCCGAGGTCTTCGGGCACAGGCAAGCGCGTGGCGGGATCGCCCAAGAGCGCATAGAGCGCCACGTGATCACGCACCAAA
Source organism: Planctomycetota bacterium (assembly GCA_009691765.1). Lineage (GTDB taxonomy): Bacteria > Planctomycetota > SXUL01. Next base: position 10,705 of record SIAO01000024.1, read on the forward strand.
CGCTTTGCATCGACAGCCTTGGAGAGGAACGGTGCCGCCAGTCCGCCCATCGGTCCATGTGCTTCATCCAGCATGGCTTTCTTGGCGAGCAGCAGGCCTTCGCCCAGTGTGCCCGCGTTGAACAACGCGCTTGGCAGCGCTTTGCCGAGGAGCGCGTTAGGGAACGGGTGCGAGACGCGTGTTGAAGCGATGAGTGCCACAGGGCCATCGGCCCCAAGCAACATTTGCTCGGCGAGGCAGTCTTTCTCAGGCATATCGAACGCACCTGCAGAACAAGCCAAGAGAATCACGGCGGGTGTGCGCCCACCTGTGTGCAACGTTGCGGCGTCTTGGGCCTTCAACATGCGCACAGAGCCTCTTTCATTCTTGCGTGGCGCGAGGGCGTCGGGCCCAGCGTGTCCTGCGTAGGCGAAAAGGAGCGCTCCTGTTTCAAGGCGTTGCACCAGCGCTAACCCGAAAGCCACATTGTCCATGGGGCTGTCTGCATCAAGGACTGACAGCGCGAGGCGTGGAGGCACCGCCTTGCTCAGCACCGCCGTGGCGATTTTTTTGAGCGCGGCGTCAACGATGGGATTAAAACCGGGCACGCCAGAGCAAAAAGCGAGTTGCCCGCGCCAAACTCCTGCGGCAGGTGCGGTTTCCAAACGAATGATGCGCGTGATCAAATCGCGCAGCGCGTCCGGCGTGCGCGCGGGGATGCGTCCCACCGCAACTTCAGGCAGTCCGTCGGCATCAAGATCACCGAGCAGTGCGTCGGCGGCTGTGGCACCGTTGTAAAGCGTCGGCACTTGCAGCGCGGGGATGGTCTCGCGTTCAGACACCCAATCCGCATCGCGGTCTGCGTCGCCAAGAAGCAACAAGAATCGTGGTGCCTTGCCTGTGAGCTGTGCAAGACGCTGCAACAGCAAGCGCGGTGCATCAGCACGCGTCACTCCTGTGCACAAGCCGTCGTAGAGCGCGCGTGCTTCGACGACAAGGGTCTTCAGCCCAGTACTGCTGCGGTGTTGCGCTAAGGCATCGGCATGAATGCGAAAACGCGAAGTGGTGACACACACCCAGTCAACGGGTTCGCGCGGCAGCAAGGCGGCAAGATTGACGAGCGGCGCCACAGCGAGCGGAGCTTTCATGCTGCGCATGTTTGCAGCCACAAGCGTGAGCGCTGTTGCTGCAGGCACGTGCACCACTTGGTCAGGGCACACATTGCCACGCGTGACGTCGTAGAGCTTCCACAGATTGCGTCCACGCTGCTTCACTTGCAGCACACGCTCTTGCGGGCGCGGAGCGATGTGGAACACGATCTGCTCTTCCGGATTCCCCGGGCCATACAGCAGTGCGGTGGTTTCGAGAGTTGCGCCTGTGATCAAGACGAAAGAGCGCTCTGAGCTAGCGAGTTCGTTGCCGGGTTCGGCATAGCGCGCTTGCTCGGACACATTCTGCACTGCTACGGAATTGCGGCTGCGCACCGCGCCTGGCGGCAAGCGAAGTTGCAGTTCATGGCGGCCTTGTGCGCTCCACTCGATGCGGCCTTCCTCTTTGCCGTTGACAAGCACAGCCACATGTTGCTTCAGATCTGCGACGGGCGGGCTTACGACGCTGAGGCGTAGCAGCGCTTCTGTGCCGGGCAGTGGCGGTGGATCCAACTCCACTTGGAATCCGCAGATGGTGTCGGTGGCACCAGCGTTGCCCTTCGCACGTGGCGCCATGACCTGCCCACGCACCCAGTGAGGCAACGGGGCGTCAAGAGCGTTGAACGTCGAACTGATGCTCTCGACCGCGGCGTACACGGCGGGCGCGCCCAACTCGTGGAGCATTGCGGCTTCTTCAAGGCGTGTTGCGTTTTCCGCAGGGGCCGCAGCGATTCCTATGAGCGGACCCGCGCTCTGCCAACTCAAGACGAAGTCGAGGGACTTGCGGCCAAGCGTTGCGGGGGCCGGGGCGTGGAACACGATGACGTCGCCTCGATCGAAGGTGCGGTCGGAGAGGCCCTCGAGCACTGCCGGCACGGGACGGCCTTCGAGGCTCAAGGCGATGCGTTCGGTGCGGATGCGCGCGGGGTCTCCATGCGGAGCCAGTTCATTCCAGCCGATGGCGTGCATCCCTTCCTGTGTGGTGCTCACCCGCAGGGTCGGTGGCGCGTTTTGCGCCACCGCAGTGCAGGCCAAGCTGAGGATTAATCCGACACACTGAAGCAGCATTGCCGTAGATCTGCGCATAAGGGCTCCGAGGGCACCCAGTATAGGTGCGTTGCGGCCGTGCATCTCAGGCGACTCAAAGTGATGGAGACCCCGTGGCCGAAACAAGAAGGGCTCAGTAGTAGCGCGTTTCATGCCGAAAGGAGGCGTGGGAAATACAGATCCCATGTACGCCTTTGACCGCATGCATCAAATGCCTGCGCACCGGCGGGGAGATCATCCGTGAGATTCAAGCTACAGACTGACTATGCACTCCGAGCGATCATGTTCATGTCCGCCAAAAACGGCGGCAACAGCACCACCGACGAGATTGCTGCGTACTTCCAAATCTCTTCGGCCCATCTGGGACGAGTGATCCGGCGGTTGCAGACTCTTGGTCTCGTGAAAGCTGTGCGCGGTCGCAAAGGCGGCGTGCGCATGGCTCGCGACCCACAGTTACTCACCGTTGCTGAGGTCATTTCGATTCTCGAGAGCAATCCAACGCCTTTGCTGCGCGAATGCAATGCGAGCACCGAGCAGGATGGCTGCCGACTCGAAGCAGTCCTGCGCCGCGGCCACGGACTGTTCTTGAACTACATGGGTCAGGTGAACTTCGGTGATCTCACCAAGGATGGCATTCCGCCAGCCTCGGTGTACGTGCATCGTCGTCAGGAAGTGGAGGGCGACGAAGTGGCCCTACCAGATCCTGTCATGCCGCGCCTGCAACCAGCTGCGTACTAAGCGTCCACCGCGCTCTGTGCAGGTTTGCGCAAAGCAAGCATGCACAGCGCGGTGATGACGACCAGCGCACCGAGGCTCGATAAAAGCAGCGGTGCTTGCTGGAAGAACAGCCAGCCGAAGATCAAACCGAAGACCGGGCCTGTCATGGTGATGGCCGTAGCGCGCGCCGCTTGAGTGCGTGCCAGCCCAAGCGTGAGCACGACTTGCCCTGCGAGTCCCGTCAACATGACGGCCGCAAGCCCGAGCGATTCTTGCAGTGTTGCTGGCCACAGGGTGGTGCCATCCGCGAGGCACATGGCGAGTGAGCCCAGTACGCTGACGGCAGGGAACCAGAACATGATCGTGAGCGCGTGATCCGTGCGAGTGAGGTGACGCACCGACATGTATGCAATGCCCGAACCGAGCGATCCCGTCAGGCCGAGCGCGACTCCGGAATCCAAAGAGCCTTCCGCGCCGACAACGAGGCCGAGGCCAGCAAAAGCGATGCCGACAAGGGCCCAATGCGCGCGCCCGGAGGGCTCGGCCATGAAGAGCGGTGCAAGCAGCGCGACGAACAGCGGATTGCTGTACTGCAACAACACCGCATCGCCGAGTTTCAGATGTTGCACTGACGCGAAGTAGCAACTGACGGCGAGGTAGCCCACGACGCCACGGAGTAGCAAGGTGCGCCGGTTGTGCCCGAGCAAAGACACGCCGCGCCTTTGCGCCACCGCAGCAAAGATCAAGGCCATGCCGGCGCCACGCCAAAAGACGATGACTTGCGGTGCGGCTTGCGGCAGCAGCAGTTTGATGAGTGCTGCCATCAATGCGAAGCAGAAAGCTGATGCGGCCATCAACAGCAAGCCGCTGCGCTCTGAAGGGTTCAGGTGTCGGCGCTCTGCTGCGAAGCGTTCGGCCGTGCGATGGTCACACCTACGATCTCAGCTTCGAAAGCCATGCGACCGTTCAGCACGCCTTGCACCGCGAAGCGCGACAGGCGGCGATTGAAGAGCAGGTCCTTGCACAGCAGGTAAAAGCGCTGCCCCGGGCGTCCTTGTTGCCGGAACTTCACACGCTCGATGCCTCCGAACCCAAACATGCTGTTCGGATCGTTGCCGAACTTTTCGTGGTAGCTGAACGAACTCAGTTGCGCAGCGGCTTCGATCATGAGCGCACCGGGGAAGAGTGGCATTCCAGGTACATGACCACGCACCCAGAAGGCGTCTTCGCGCAGGTCGTGATAGCCCACGCAGTCCATTGTTTGCGGATCGAAATGCACGATGGCGTCGAGCAGCTCCAGCTCGAAGCGGTGTGGATTGCGCTTACGGATTTCGTCGGGTCCGTAGATGACTCGATTGAGGTCCATTTTTGACAAATCGAAGAAGGGCTCAGCGGCCATAGTTGCTCCGCGCTCAGTTCTTGGTGGGTGCCGAGGAAAATCCCGGCAAAATGGATTGCAGTTCTTGGTTGAGGCTTTCGGCTGCTTGGCGCAGGGCTTCTCCGAGCGCCGCAATCAACTGAGCCGGCGTCGAACCCGCGGCGACGGCGCCGCCTTGCTTGCGCGTGGTCCAGAGCACTTCGCGACCGCTGCCGCGCAAGAGTGAGGCTTCGAGCAGCACTGCGCTGCGCAGGCCGCCAGCTTCAGGGGGTGTCTCTTCCAACTCGAAGCGCGCTACGCGCAGTTTCAACGTGAGGTCCGTTTGACCTTGCACGCCCGGTGGCAGTGCGAAGCGCACTTTGCCTGAGGCATTGATCAGCTCTGTCATCCAGTCCGCGACCATTTGCCCAACAGGCGTCGCGAAGCGCGACCAATGCAAGTGATCAACGCGGCCATCCATGCGCACGAGCGTGATGCCTTCGATGTGTTCTGCCACCGAGGGCGATGCAATTGCGAGCGATGGTGCTCCGTGCGCGATCTCCGTGGGTGCTGGCAGGAGCGGCGGACGCAACATGTAGTCCTGCTCCTGCTCAACGCTGGCTGTGCAGGCAGCGCACATGAAAAAACAAACACTCGCGGCGAGGCGTTTCATTTGATTGGCTCCGGCACGCTCACTTCGGGTGGCTTCTCACCAAAGAGCAAGGCGCGAGGATTGCGGCGCAGCATGCGCAACAAGTCATCGAGCGCGGAGCTGGCAGAACGCAATTCCGACACGAGCGGAGAGAGGTCGCCCTGGTTCACGCGCAAGAGCTCTGCAGCCGCAAGATCTGCGAAACTGGTGACGCTTTTTTGCAAGACCTCCAGTTGCACGATCGCTGCATCCAAAGAAGGTTTCAGCGGATTATCGACGAGATACTTGCGCACAGCCGCGCCATCGCGTTCGACTTCTGTGCCGAGTTTTTTCATCAGCGCCTGTGCTTCATCCGAGAGCTCTTCCAAGCGTCCGCTTTGCAGGAACTGATTGGCGCGTGCGCTCGCCTGATCCAACGAGTCGATCATGCGCAGAATGGATTGCTCGCGGCGCTCGAGCAACTTGTTCACGCGCTCACCGAGGTCTTGCCACGCTGCAAGTGCAGCGTGAGCGTCGGACCCAGTTTGTTCGAGTGTGTCGCGGCCGGTCACAAGCAGCGCATCGAGGTCGTCGACGGTTTGCCACAGCAGAGTTTGGCGCTCCTCGGAGAGGAAATTGGTGAGCTGCATTACGAGCGTGTCGATGTTTGCGACGAGCGACTCGCTGCCCTTCAAGATTTTGCTGAGCGTGGAAGGGTCAGCAGGAATGCCAGAACCTGGTGGCAGTGCAGGAGACCCGGGGATCGTGCCCGTGAGCTCGATGTAATACGGTCCGAGGAAGGTGGCCGAAGCGATGCGCGCTTGAGTTGACAGGGTGATCGGTGTGTCGGGCTCCACGGCCAGAGTCACGATGATGTTTTCTGCGTCCGTGGGATCCACCGCGATATGCCTGATGCTGCCGTAGCGCACGCCTTTGTAGCGGACCGGCGAACCCACATCGATGCCGATGATCGACTCGGTGAACTTCAATGTGTATTCAACCTTGTCGTCGCCGAAAGGCAGACCTACGAATGCAGTGATGACCCCAATGACAAGGAGTATCCCAGCGCTGAGGAAAAACAGGGCCTGTCGGCGTTCGCCACGCTCGAGCTTCTTCACGCACGCAGGATACAGTCCGGCGTGCCGCCGGGGAAGCGTGCAAGGCACTGCGTCCAGCGGTTATCTTCTCGCCCATGAGCGGGCTGGCAGTCTGTGAACGTAACGCGGACGGGGTTTGGACGTTGTGTCCCTCCGCGGACGCTTTGTCTGAAGAGGCCGGGGACGCTGCGGCGCTGAGCGCTGTGGTCCCTGCAGAAGCTACGGGCCGCGTAGTCATCGACTTGCGAGGTGCTGGAGCACTGCAAACCCTCGGCGTGGTTTTGCTGCAACGTTGCGTGAAGACGCTCGAAGCGCGTGGGCTGGAAGTGCGTTTGAAGGCTGACGCAGACCAAGGGCGCATCCTCGGCGCACTCGGCGGCGTTGTGCCGGAACCCCTCGTGGCGGATCGGTCTCGCGGGTTGGATCGCGTGCTCCGCGGCTTGCTCTCGCTTCATGAGGCGGCGATTGAATCCGCGTGGCTGCTGCGCAACACACTGAAGCATTCGCTCATCCAAACACTGCGGCCGCGTGGGCGCGACGATGGACGCATGCTCTCGCAGATCACACAGATCGGTTTCGACGCCATTCCGCTCGTGGCGTTGATCTCGTCGATGCTTGGGTTGATCCTTGCGCTTCAGTCGGCGCCCATCTTGCGCATGTGGGGCCAAGAGCTCCGCGTGGCGGACCTCGTGGGCTTGTCGATGTGCAAGGAGATCGGCCCGTTGCTCACGGCGGTGCTCGTTGCTGGGCGCAGTGGTAGCGCCTTGGCCGCCGAAATCGGCACCATGAAGTTGAACGACGAATTGGACGCCATGACCGTCATGGGCGTGGATCCTGTCGGTGTTCTCGTAGCGCCTCGCATGCGCGCCATGTTGCTCGCATTACCGCTCGTGACTCTGATGGGTGATGTCCTTGGCATGATGGGCGGCTTCTTTATCGGCACCACGGTGCTGGACATTGCGCCACAGCAGTACATCAACCAGACGCTGGAGCAGGTGCCCATCAACGATGTGTTTGGTGGCTTGGTGAAGGCCGCGCTCTTCGGCATCGTGATTGTCACGGTCAGTGCTTGGCAGGGGTTTGCCGCGAGCGGTGGCGCCAGCGGCGTTGGCCGCAGCACGACACGCTCCGTGGTCTATTCCATCCTGTGGATCATCGTCGTGGATGCCATCTACACAGCGGTTGATACGAGTCTCGCTCTGTGAGCACGACCAACGGCACAGCACCAATCGCGATCCGCACGACGGGTTTATCCTGCGGCTACGACGGTCGCGTCGTGTTGCAGGATGTCAACATTGCTGTGCCGCAGGGGCGCATCACCTGTGTTCTTGGCGGCAGCGGATGCGGCAAGAGCACACTGCTGAAAACGCTGTTGATGCTGGAACCGGCCATGGGCGGTTCGATTTATATCGGCGCTGACGATATGTGCTGCTGCGACAACGCTCGCTTGCAGGTGCTTAGGCGCAGTGTCGGTGTGTTGTTTCAAGGCGCCGCCTTGTTCAACAGCCTCACCTTGCTCGAGAATGTGGCGTTTCCGCTGCTCGAACTCACAGAGCTGGATGAAGCCATAGCCACGGAAACAGCGCGCTTGAAGCTGGCCCTTGTGGGGCTCGCGCCCTACGCGCATTTCCTGCCTGCAGAAGTCAGCGGTGGCATGCGCAAGCGTTGCGGCATCGCGCGAGCGCTGGTGCGCGATCCAGCGATTCTGTTCCTTGATGAACCCGGAGCCGGCCTCGATCCGACGACGTCCGCGGGGCTGGATCGCATGATTCTCGGAATCCGCAATCGCTTGGGCACGACCATCGTCGTTGTCACGCACGAACTGCCCAGCATCCACGCCATCGCAGATCATTGCATCATGTTGGCGGGCGGCCGAGTGATTGCGCAAGGCACACTCGAGCAAGTCGGCGCGAGTGGCGCGCCCGGGGTTCGCGAGTTCTTTGAGCGCATTCCTCCGGACGAGCCGCAGCCCACGGAAGGCCTTGCGACATTGCTGCTGCCCTGAGCTGCAAAAGTGCGCTCAGCGCGCGTTCGACGCTGCGACAGCGTGATACCGGCCGGGTTGCAAGTCGCGAACTTCTGTGCTGGCACCGTCAGGCCATGTGACGCGCGCGTTGCAAGCGCCCTTGGCCGCGCCGAGGCCGAAATGCAGGCGCGGATCCGAGGTTGAGAGGAACCCGCCGCCCCACGAGCGTTGTCGCACGCGCACGATGCCGCTCGAATCCGTGAGTGTGACCAGTGTGCCAATCGCCTCGCGGTTGCCGCCGGGACCGCGCAGACTGAAGCCGATCCACGCGCCATCTGCGCGAGTGTCGTTGCGAATGAGGGTGGGAAGCGAGTCCATTTCCGTCACCAACAAATCGTGATCGCCGTCGTCGTCGAAGTCCGCCGCGACCAAGCCGCGGCTGCAAGCGCGCTTCAAGAACGCATCGCCCGGCGGTGATTGCCGTTCAGCGAATTGCGTCGTGCCGCGCGGGCCGATGGGCCCGAGGTTTTCGAACACTTGGTTTTCTTGCGCGTAAGTGGTGCTGACATCAGCGCCGTCCACTTGTGGATAGACATGCCCTGAAACCACCACGATGTCTTCGTCGCCGTCGCGATCGAGGTCCAACATGCGTGTGCCCCAAGAGAGCTTGGAGTAGCTCGGCGTGCCCAGTTTCATCGAGAATGTTGTGTCGGTGAAGAAGAGGCGGCCGTCTGCGGTGCGGCTTCCGCGGCGCATGGTGTTGGTGTCGTGACTGAAGTTCGTGATGAAGAAATCGAAGCGTCCGTCGTTGTCCACATCGCCTGCATCCACGCCCATGCCCGATTGCGCGCGGCCATCTTCGTTGCGGTCTGTGCCGCATTCGAGCGCACACTCGGTGAACTTTCCGCCGCCTTCGTTCTGGAACAAGAAGTTGGCCATCGAGTCATTCACTACGATGAGGTCAGTGTCGGCGTCGCCGTCGAGGTCCGCAGCCAAAGTGCCGAGCGCGTAGCTGGCAGGGGCAGTGAAGCCGAAGGCCGCAGTGGCCTCCACCAAGTGCCCATCACGATTCTCGTAGAAGTGGTCTGGTGCTGCCGTCGTGCCCAATGGCCCACACGAAACAGCCAATCCACGCCAAATGCAGGGTTGTCCGTTGTTCGGTGGCTTCGCCGTGTCGTAGTCCACGTAGTTGCCGACATACAGATCTAAATCGTTGTCGCCATCGGCGTCGAAGAACGCTGCCGCAGTGGATGGCCCTGTATCAGCGCCGCCCCAACGCAGCGTGGCGTCTGCGAACTTGCTGTTGCCCAAGTTTTCGAACCAAATGTTGGCGCCACCGAAGACTGTGAGATACAGATCACGGTCGCCGTCGGCGTCGAAGTCCACAGCCCATGCTCCGTGAACCCAAGCGTTGGTGACACAACCTGCTTCGCTCGTCACATCACGGAAACGGAACCCGCCTTCATTGCGATAAAGCCGCGAACCAAGGGTCGAGTGCGGGGTGTTGCCCGGCAAAACATTGCCGTTGGCAAAGTAGAGATCCAAGTCGCCGTCACTGTCGTAGTCGAAAGCCGCTGCGCCCTGCCCGATGTTTTCGGGGATAGCCAGCTTGGTCTTGTTGCCAGAGACATTCACGAGGGTGAGACCACTCGTTTGCGCTGGGATCTCTGTGAACAGCATGACGGCCGCAGTGCTGGTGATTCGCGCAGGTGCGGCGTTCGAAGACGATGAGTCAGACGCTGCGGTAGCGCTGCTCTGCGAAGTGGTTTGCGCGGCGTCGTCACCGCACGCAACGAAGCTGCAGAGCAGCAGCAGCGCGGTGACGGCGGCTTTCATTTGCCCACGAACACGCACTTGCCGCCAGTGACGCGCGCCAAGCCTGTCATCAAGATGGCGAGCCCTTGCTCTTCTTCCATGCCGATGGCATTCACCACCATCTTGGCGCTCTTGTTCCACTTCTCCACCTCTTCGAGGATGGTGGGGATGTCAGTGATCTGTCCTTCGGTGGGCGCGCCATCGGAGAGGAAGAAGCAAGTGTCCCAGCCCGGTTTGGGCCCGCTGTTGTGTCCACCTGCCGTGGTGGCTCCAAGAACCACCGGTCGCTTTGAAACCAAGCCGTAGGCGACGCGCAGCGCGGCGTAGGTGTTCGTGCGGCCTGTCATGGTGCCGTCACTCGCCAATTGCCCCGCCTTGCGAGACTTTTGTCCTTGGATCCAGCGGATCGCCAACTGCACATTGCCAGGGCTGGCAGTGACGGGTTCCGGTTGCCACACGCGCACATCGGATTCAAACGCGATGATGTTGATCTTGGTGTTGTCGTCGAGGCTGCGCAGACAAGCTGCAAGCTCTTCGCGCGCTACGGCGAGTTTCGGTGTGCCACCGCTGTGCACATCGCTGCCAGCACGATTCTTGCCGGCTTTCAACAGGATGGGCGTTTCCATGGATGAAGACACATCGATCACAAAGAGGATGTTCTTGCTGGGGGTCGGAATGCTGTGGTACTCGGGGACTTTGCGCCCGTAGCCATCCTTCGCAGCCTTGGTGGCTTCAGCCTTCGCATTTTTCGGAGGCGGTGCTGTCCAAGTGGCGTTGACGCGGTCCCACCATTCTTTCCACTTCACAGCATCCAGCTCGAACTCTTGGTCTGTCGTGGCTGTCAGCACTCGTTTGCATTCAAACTGCGGTCTGCCTTCGGACTTGCCGAGGTAGTCGATGAGGAAAGGCACGGACTCTTTGGTGCGTCCGCGGCCCAAGGCGTTCACGGCGGCTACTTGCAAACGCCAGTTGGGGGAATCCAAGAGTGGCGCCAACGCGGGCACGACTTCGGCGCCAGCAGCCATCACGCTCAAGGCGTCTGCAGCGGCAATGGCCACGTCGCCATTCTTGTCGCTGAGCGCTTTGCCGAGAGCAGGGATGGCTTCTTTGTGTCCTAGCTGCGAGAGAGTCTCTGCGCAGGCACTGCGCACGTCGGCGTCGCGATCGAGCGCCAACATGGCGATGAGCTTTCCGTGAGGGAAATCGCTCCAGCTTTTCTGACCGGACAGTCCGAGCACGACTCCAGCGCGTATCTCTGGCTTGTTGTGTTGGAGCGCAGCGAGGAGTGCTCCGCGCGCTTCGGCGGATTCGTACTTGCCTACGGTGCGCACGGCGCGGTCGCGCACGCGCGAATCACCGTCGAGCAAGCCTCTGTTGATCAAAAGATTGACAGAGTCGGCTGTTTGCGAGCGACCAAGGCGCTCCACTTGTTCGGCGCGCACCAAAGCATCGGCATCGCCAATGTACTGCCGGAATTCGACCAGCACGGGGTCTTCCGGCTTCTTCACTTGAGCACCAACGTTGCAGCCAAGGCCAAGTAAAGCCAGCGCGAGGACTATGAGTTGGTGCTTCATTTGGTGACGTAATTCTTCAGCACCCACGCGCGCCAGTTTTCGTGGAAAACAGCCATGGAAATCCCGTAGGCCTCATCCAGCGCCGCTTTGGTGTCGTTCTTGCGCTTCATCACACTGAAAAATGTCTTGAACTTCTCGGGCTCATTCTTGATGAGGTAATCGACGAAGGACCAGCCGTGCGCGCGGTCGCGGTAGGTGAGTCGATCGAGATCGCGCATCGAAACAGAGGCGAAGTTGTCTTCGTCGCGGCCAAACACTTCGCCGTACATCTTCTTCTTCCAGTCGGCGTCCATCCAAGAGTCTTTGGCTTGCACTTCTTGGAAACAGTAGGTGCGTTGCTTGCCGAATTGCTCGCGCTCTAACCAATGCGCCATGCCTTCGTCCAGCCAAGGCGCCAGTTTCATTTGAAAGGCGATGGCGGATTGCACGAGGAGGTGACCGGTGTTGTGCACGGTGTGGGCGTGATAGCCATCGTCGCTATCCATGCCGCCAATCGGATCGGGCCATTGCACCACTTGTCCGGCCATACCGTAGAAGCGGAAGGTGCTGCGCCTGCCGCCACCCATTTTCACCAAAGTCACTTTCATGTTCTCTTCGCCGCTGTCGGTGAAGTAGAGGGATTGTTTCTGTGCCGGCAGGATGCCCGTGATTTTTTCAAACTTGGTGGCGACTTCTTCGCAGCGCTTGATGAACACATGCGAGGCCTTGTTGCGCCCCATGGTTTCGTTGCCGACGCGCCAGCGTGGAATCGACCAGCGCACAAGGAAGTGATCGGTTTCGACATTCACGAATTGGATGGCGCAGTCTTTGCCGAACGCAGATTGCGTTTCTACCCACTGATGGCGGAAGGATTTCTCGGCTTCGAGGGTGGCAAAGGCATTCGCGTCTTTGCAGCGCTCGCAAGGAATCTTCATGGTGCCCGCGCAGCAGGGAGCGCGGTAGACCACATCGCAGTGGTGTGGCGTCGTCATGCCGCACATCTTTTTCGGGTCGTGTTCTTTGCCAGGACAGGGCAGGAGGCCAGTGCCCTTGCAAGTGCCGCAGGAGAGCTTCGGCACATTCTGAGCCGGGGCGAGTGGCGCTGCGACGAGCAACAGCGCGCAAAGGAGAAACAACATCTGTGACCCTGCGGACATGGCTCTCTCCTGCTACGGCGGCGTGAGCCCCAGACCCTTCAAAGCGTCGTCGACAAGTCGGTCGGGGGTGATGCCCGCTGCTTCGCCTTCGAAGTTGAGGATCAAACGGTGACGCAAGGTTGGATGAGCACAGGTGGCGAGGTCTCCGAAATCCACATGGCCGCGCCCTTGCCGTAGCGCGATGACTTTTGCGCAAAGCACCAGCGCTTGACCGGCACGCGGCGAGGCTCCGTAGCGCACGTAACGCTTCACGCTTTCTGGCGCTTTGGCTTCGCGTGGGTGCGTCGCAAGGACGAGCGCTGCGGCTCGGTCGCGCACTTCTGGCGCCACGATCACTTCGCGGGCCAAGGCGCGCAGTTCCAACAGGCGCTTGCCATCGAGTTGCGCAGCCTTGCGCGGAGCGGAGCGTCCCGTGGTTTGGTCGATGATGCGCGCGAGGTCTTCTTGCTTGGGGAAAGGAACCAAGACCTTGAGCAAGAAGCGGTCGAGCTGGGCTTCAGGCAGCGGATAGGTGCCTTCCATTTCGATGGGGTTTTGTGTCGCCAACACGAAGAACGGATCCGGCAGGGCATGGCGCTGGCCCGCTACGGTGACGCCACTTTCCTGCATGGCTTCGAGCAATGCGGATTGCGTCTTAGGAGTCGCGCGGTTGATTTCGTCCGCTAGCAGGATGTTGGTGAATACGGGGCCACGTTGGAAACGGAACGCCCGCTGCCCACTCTCTTCCACCACAATGTTCGTGCCGGTGATGTCCGCTGGCATCAAGTCGGGAGTGAACTGCACGCGCGAGAACTGCAAGTGCAGCGCTTCGGCCAAAGTGCGCACCAAGAGGGTCTTGCCGAGGCCAGGCGCACCTTCCAGCAAGACATGGCCTCCGGCCACGAGTGCGGTCACAACATGGCGGATCACGGCCTCTTGCCCCACCACCACTTCGGCGAGAGTGTTGCTGAGTTCCTCGAGGTCGCTGCGGAAGTTCGCTACCTCGGATTCGATTTCGGCGAGTTGTCGTGACATAGGGAATGCGGGCGGCTGGCCTTGGGCTTTCAGGATACCGGATGGGACCCTGTTTGCGTCAGTGCGCCTCGTACGGCCCCAGCGAGATAAAGGGACCCGACGATCAGTAGCAAACCGTCAGCGGCCGTGGCCCGAGCGTGGTTCAAGGCTGCCATTGGCGTGGCGATGGAGTGTCCATGCAGCGCCGCAGCAAGGGCGTCTGCAGGCATGGCCCGTGGGCTTGGGATATTGGTCGTTGTGATGTTGCGGCAGGCGCCTAGGGACGCGAAAACAGTGCCCGGATTGCGCTCCGCTGTGAGGCCGACGAGCGCGTCGATGGGTCGTCCGGCGGCGAGGCGCTGCGCCACGGCCATGACAGCCGCGACGCTTTCCGCAGTGTGGGCTCCGTCGAGCAGGATAGGCGGAACCCCGTCGAACCACTCCGCCCTCGCTGGGAGGCACGCGGTACGAAGTGCCTGGCGCACTTTGTCGCAATCGAGGCGTTTGCTGAGTTGAGAGAGCATCAACCCTGCGGCCGCGACGGCGAGCAGCGCATTCATGGCTTGATGCGCGGAACCCGCTTGAAGCTCCATGTTGTCGAGCGTGACGCCGGCAGCATCGCCCGCGAAGCGCAGCCCCGGGGCGCCGTCCGCGAGGATGACAGGTTCGCAGTTGCGGAGTTGGAAGTGCTTGCCAGCGTGCAAGAGGGGAGCGCGCAGCGCAGCGGCTCGACCAGCAATGCTGCTGAATCCGGGATCGGCTGGAGTGAGCCCCGTGAGCACAGGGATCTCGGCCTTGATGATCCCGGCTTTCTCGGTGGCGACTTTAGCGTGAGTGTCGCCGAGTAGCTGTGTGTGATCGAGCCCGATGCTGGTGATGACCGTCACCACGGGGTGCACCACATTGGTGGCATCGAGGCGGCCTCCGAGGCCTACTTCGAGCACCGAGCATTCCGCACGCAGCGCATGCAAGAAAGCCATCGCAGTGGTGGCTTCGAAGAATGTTGGCAATAACTCCGGCTGCATGGTGCGCGTGCGTTCAACGTGGGGGCGCAGTTGATCTGCGAGCAACGCGAAGTCGTCGCCACAGATGTCTTTGCCATTGAGATTGAAGCGTTCGTTCAAGCGCTCCACATGTGGCGACATGTAACGCAGCGTGCTGACACCGTGCGCTTGCAAGATTGCCGTGGCGTAGCAGGCCGTGCTGCTTTTTCCCTTTGTGCCGGTGATGTGCAGCGCTCTGCGTTCGCGTTCTGGATTGCCGAGAGCAAGCATCAAGTGCTGCATGCGCTCGAGACCGAAGCGAGCGGGCTTGCTGTCGGTGCTTCGAAGCTGCTCCCAATCCGTGAAGGTGGCAAGCCATTCCAAGGCGCTATCAAAGCGCGTAGGGCTGCTTGGCTGTTGGGGCGAGGCGCTCACGCGAGCAGCATAGAATGGCGCTCGGAGAGCGGAAGCCACGAATGGCCTGTGCGCACCCTTGGTTTGGTGAACGCAAACCCATGAACATCTTCGCGTGGAAGCCTGATATGCGCGGGTCGCGGACGAAGCCGGTTTCTGGACGGCGTCTTGTCTCGCGGCTTGTGTTGCTCACAGTGGGCGTGGTCGTGCTGTGGGTCTTGCTGGACCGGCGCGCGACGTCGGCAGTGCAGTCCACGAGTGCTGTGGACAGCCCACCTTGGGCAACGTACCTCTTGGACTCGAGTGCTGAGCCGCTGCGGGGGCGCACAGCCCAACCCGTCTTCATCGTCGCCGGAGATGAAAGTGCGCTATCCGCCTGTGCGCGCGAAGCCGCAGCAAACACACCCGACCAATCGGTGTTGGATGATGCGCTGTTCTCGCAAGCGATAGGACATGCGCTCAGTCTTGGAGCGAATGCGCCGCCTACTGCGGACGGCACGAACAAAGGCGGCGCGCTCGCTGTGCGCAGTCTGCGCGGTCGCGTGGTGTCGGATGCCAGCGTGCTGCTTCCGGGCGCAGCCGATCCCAACACTGCTGTGCGTGCTGTGCGGCACATAGTGCTGCTCGACTCCGAGGGTGGATTGTGTTCGCTTGTTCTCGCTGATTGCTTGGGCGCGGCGGCGGATTTATTGGATTGCAATGTGAGCGTTAGGGCGATGCTGTGGCGCCAACATGCGTGGCGCGCGCGTGGCACAGGCGCTGCTGATGACGGCGTGCGGCGCGTGCCCCTGTACATTGCGACAGCCGCTCCGGTCGTCGCCGGCGCTCTGCCATGGATATGGATGGACATGTTGCTGGTGTGTGCAGCGGTGCTCACGCCTGTGGCTGTGATCCTGCTGTGGGCATGGTGGCGTGACCGCAGCGCGCGAGGAGGCCAAGGAGACGCCGGTCGCGCTCGAAGAGTCCCCGAAGCTCCTTCGGAAGTGTGAACACGAGATGTCGGTGTAGGACGGGTGCGCGGATCTTCTCCCGGAGTTTCTCGGCGAAGAGTGCGGAGCGCTTGGCCTGGCAAGACGGGAAAAAATTCCGGCCGCCGCCAGAAAACGCTATGAGATGTTCGCCCTCACAGGACGGGCGATCGCGCCGCGACATTACTTGTTCAACGGCCTGCTAATCTCGCGGGGCGACATGCTGGCGGGCAGGACAGGCTTCACGGCTCCGGGACAGCCCTTCGCGAATCGTTGCTCTTGCAGATCGAAAAGGCGGCGCTCGCCAGACTTCAGTGCCTCCGTTTTCTCCATCGCGTTCCCGATGCCGAAGTCCCCAAGAAATCCGAGGGTCGCTGCGCCTGCTGGCGCTCCTTGATTCACTTGGGCCCAGAACGCTTCGGTCTTTGCAATCTCCACATCGAGCTGCTTGCACGTCAGCACCACACGCTCGGCGTCAGTCAGTGGCATCTCCCGACCGTAGCGGTGGGTCGCGCACGAGACGGTCAGGGCCAGCAGGAATGCGAGAGCAAGGATCTTCATGGCGGATTCGTTCTT
>SIAO01000011.1 GCA_009691765.1 Planctomycetota bacterium
CGTCGCGGGTTTGGGCGAAGGGAATCGCGTGGCAACGGGCATCGCACTCACAAAACGCCTACTCGACGCCATCACAGAGTTTGTCCCCGACTTCGACACCGCAGGTGATCAACCGGACAAAAATGGCTCCGTGCTCAAGGCACTCGAACTCACCATGCCTGACGGCAGCGTGGAGGAGATTCCTAGGCCACTGATTCCACTTCTCGATACTGCGTTGTTGACGAACGCACCCGGCGAACCGCGCGTTGGCAAACAAGTGGAAACGGAAATCGGTTCCTCCGACCGCGTGGATGTGGTGATGGCCTTCATCCGCTACAGCGGCATCGCACCGTTGTTGGAGACGCTGAAAACGCATTGCGCGGCAGGGCGTCGTTTGCGCATCCTGACCACGACCTACACAGGAACCACCGAAGCCCGCGCACTCGATGCGTTGGTTGCGCTCGGCGCCGAAGTGCGCGTTTCGTACGACCTCAGCACAACGCGCCTGCACGCCAAAGCGTGGCTGTTTCACCGCGACAGTGGGTTCTCGACGGCCTACATCGGTTCATCGAACCTCACGCACAGCGCGCAGGTCACAGGGCTCGAATGGAATCTGCGCTTGTCTGAGGCGCGCAACCTCGCGGTGTTGCGCAAGATGGGCTGCGTGTTTGATGGCTACTGGGAAGGTGGCGACTTCCGCCGCTACTCGCGCGAGGAGTTTGACGCACAGCAACCGTTAACGAGCGACGCATCACGCAGCTTGCAACTGAGCCCCTTGGAAGTTCGCCTCGAACCGTTCCAAGAGCGCTTGCTCGAACAAATCGCTTTGGCGCGCGAACAAGGGCGCCATCGCAATCTCTTAGTCGCAGCAACGGGCACAGGCAAGACTGTGATGGCCGCGGTGGACTTCGCGCGCTTCCTCGAACGCAGTCCCGGTGCGCGACTGTTGTTCGTGGCGCATCGCGAAGAAATTCTCGCGCAAGCACTGGCGACCTTCCGCCAAGCACTGCGCCGCCCTGACTTCGGCGAACTCTGGGTGGGCTCCAAACGACCAACGCGATTCGATCATGTTTTCGCGTCTATCCAAACGCTGAGCGCCAATGTGCTCGATCACCTTGAAGCCAAGCACTTCCACATGGTGATCGTTGACGAGTTTCATCACGCCGCCGCGCCAACCTACGCTGCTCTTCTCGACAAAGTGAACCCCGTAGAGCTGTTGGGGCTGACCGCGACGCCAGAACGCGGCGACGGACTTCCGATTCTGCATTGGTTTGATGGACGCATTGCTGCGGAGATGCGCCTGTGGGATGCCATCGACCAACACCGCTTGGTGCCGTTTCTGTACTTTGGCATTGCCGATGGCACCGATTTGCGCGCAGTGAAGTGGCGTCGCGGCCACGGCTATGACACCGAACAACTCAGCAGAGTCTTGTGCGCGAACGAGCCCTACGCGCGGACGGTATTGCAATCCGTCGAACGCTTCGCCGGTGATGTCCACAAAGTGCGTGCGTTGGCGTTTTGCGCGAGTGTGGCTCATGCCGAGTTCATGGCGCGCGTGTTCCTTACTGAAGGTGTACGCGCTATGGCTGTCTCTGGAGCCACGCCCTGGCAGGAGCGCAGCAAAGCACTCGAAGATCTCAAAGCCGGACGCATCAACGTCTTGTTTGCAGTGGACCTTTTCAACGAAGGCGTAGACCTTCCGCCGGTCGACACACTCCTACTGCTGCGTCCGACCGACAGCGCCACTCTGTTTCTCCAGCAACTCGGCCGAGGGCTGAGACGAGCGCCTGGGAAATCGGCCTGCACTGTGCTGGACTTCGTGGGCCAGCACCGCAAGGAATATCGCTTCGATGTGCGCTTCAATGCGTTGCTCGGCTGCACTCGCGCTGAGCTCGAGAAGAGCATCAAAACTGGCTTCCCGTACCTTCCCGCTGGATGCAGCCTGCAACTGGATCCTGTTGCCAGCGAAATCGTCCTACGCAGTCTGAAAGACGCCATTCCCTCTCACTGGAACGCCAAAGTTGACGCCCTACGCGGTCTGATGAACGCAGAGAACGCGCAGCCAAGTTTGGCGCAGTTCCTGCAAGAGACTGGACTTGAAGTCACAGATGTGTACGCGGGCGACAAGAGTTGGTCTGATCTGTGTGCTGCCGCCGGAGTGCGTTGCCATGAAAGCGGACCTCATGAAGACGCACTACGCCACGCATGTGGTCGCCTCCGTCATGTGGATGATCTCGTGCGCCTCGACACCTGGGCCCAAATGGTGCAGCCTGAACTGGCTCCGCAAGTCGCATCACTCGCATATAGAGAGTCTAGGTTGTTGCGCATGTTGGTCGCCTCCCTCATGCAATCGCCCCTGAAGACTGCCAAGGACACCACGATGCAGGAGGCTTGCGACATCTTGTGGCAACACCCGCAAGTGCTCGCAGAACTCCGTGAACTGTTCGCAGTGCTTCGATCCACAATCCAGCACCTCACTGCGCCGCTGGATTCACACCCTGTAGTGCCGCTCCAAGTGCATGCGCGCTACTCCCGCATCGAAATCCTTGCGGCTTTCGGCATCGGCATCGGCGATGCGGCGCGCACGCCCGACTGGCGCGAAGGCGTGTATTGGGCCGAATCCGCAGCCGTCGACATTCTGCCCTTCACACGCGATAAGACCAGCGGCCATTTCTCGCCGACGACGAGCTATCACGACTACGCCACGAACTTCTCAACGATTCATTGGCAAAGTCAGAACTCCACGAGCAGCGAAAGCCCAACCGGACGACGCTACAGAGATCACGTGAAATTGGGCAGCAGCATCATGGTCTTCTCGCGGCGCGACACAGCCGACAAGACTTATCACTTCCTCGGTCCAGCGACCTATGTACGGCATGAGGGCGAGCGGCCCATGTCCATCACTTGGAAACTGAAACACCCGCTCCCAGGCGACATCTATGCGGTCCTCGCGGCTGTTGTGGCGTGAATCGCGCAGCACGCTGCCTGCTTCTCGGATAGTGTGCGCACGTTCGCGCAGCAGCACATTCGCAAAGGAGGAATCAACATGGACAGCAAGAGCAACAATCCCTTTACGCGGCGGCAAGCATTGGCGGGCATTGCAGTGGGGGCTGCAGCGGTAGGCACAGGAATAGGTTCGAATACGAACGCCGCAGCGCCCTGCGACTGCCCCATCCATGGGAATGGCGCAATGTTGCCTCACGCACTGCAAGACACCGCGAGGCCGCCCGCATTTGCTGGACAACATGCGCTGGTCCCGCTGCCCTTCGATGCCACGAAACTGAACGGCATCTCAGCGAAACTCATCACTTCGCATCACGAGAACAACTACGGCGCCGCCGTGAAAAACTTGAACAAGGTCGAAGGCGAGTTGCTCAAAGTGAGTGCCGAAACTCCACCATTCCTCGTGGCCGGGCTGCGTGAGCGGGAGCTGATGTTCCGCAATTCCAAGACGCTGCACGAAGCCTATTTCGCCAACCTCGGCGGAGACGGCAAACGCAGCGGCGCCATCGAGAGTGCACTCTCCGCGGCCTACTCATCGCTCGCAACTTGGGAAACACACTTCCGCGCCACTGGCCTCTGCCTCGGTGGCGGCAGCGGCTGGGTCGTCCTCTCTTGGGAGTTGTTCACGGGCACACTGCGCACGGCGTGGTCGAGCAACCACACTCAATCCCTCGCGTCCTCCGTGCCACTCCTCGTCATGGACATGTACGAGCACGCCTACCAAATGGATTTCGGCGCCGCGCACGCCAAGTACATCGACACCTTCTTCGCCAACATCCAGTGGGACGAAGTCAACCGCCGTCTCGAACGCGCGCAACTTGCTAGCGCTGCGCTCCGCTGATCGACACACGGCTCACCACCACCCATGTCCGCCACGCACAAGCTCTACTTGAACCTCGCTGTCACTGATGTGCAGCGCTGCGTTCTTCAGCAAACGACTCTTCCACGCACACCGAGATGATCCCAGCGCTCTCCGCCGAGAGCCGCGCCGCAGTCGACAGCATGGTCGAAACTGCCCTCGCCAACGGCGGCACCCCTGCCCAACCACCGTTCCTTCACGGCACCTGCTATGGCCGCAGCTTCTTCGACCCCGACGGCCACCACTGGGAAGTGTTTCACAACGACGAAAGCGCCAGCACCGAGGGCCCGTAGTCAGCCTCTCGCCGTGCCACTTGCGCTCCTTGAACGAACACGTCAAGCGGCTGGAGAAGAAGATCGAACGCGCCACGCTGCAGCAACACGGCACTGGTCGTGGGGTCTTGTATGACCTGCGCTGATGGCGCCAGCATTATTCGTGGCGCATTGAAGAAGAACTGCCCGAGTAGGATTCGAACCTACAACCAAGCGGTTAACAGCCGCCTACTCTACCGTTGAGCTATCGGGCATCAGCCAACGCACCTTTCGGCACATCGACGGGGGGAATCTTAGAGGGGCCGGGCCGAGACTCAAGACCGCCGCGTAGGTGACTTCGATGGCCGAGGCTGCGGCGGATTCTCGTGCATGGCCTTGGCGACACGCTTGTGACGGAGATTTGTGCCTGCATGAAAACAAGCGGATCAATTCGCCAAGAAAAATTCAAGGCCAATGTATAGACAAGAATCAGAGCGCGTGGGAGAGTCCTGACACCCCTGATGCACACGGAACTGGACCAACTGTCCTCCGATGTTCAAACCCCCATCCTTGCGCTTGGATGGCTGGCTTGGATCAGCACCGCTGTTGTGTGTGTGTGGTCCACGATCATCGCCTTCACTGGTGGCACGCTGCCGGTCCTTGGCACAGAACTTCATGGCGGGTTCGGGATTGGACTCTGCTGGTTTCTGTTCATTGCCCCCACCATCATGGTCATGGGTCATTGCATCAGCGTCATGCTCATCAGCGGCCTCGGAATGGCGCTGTCTGTCTTTTTCCCGCGCCGATCCGACCGCCGCATCCCGCGCCACTAAGGGCTGTGCAGCCCGCGTTCGCGGCTGCGCCACTCAGCGCCAGCGCGCAAGCCGTAACGAGTTCCCTAGCAGGAACAAGCACGAACCGCTCATGGCCAAAGCAGCGAGCGCTGG
Organism: Planctomycetota bacterium; assembly: GCA_009691765.1. Lineage (GTDB taxonomy): Bacteria > Planctomycetota > SXUL01. The sequence continues at coordinate 5,040 of SIAO01000011.1, forward strand.
CGAGAGCACGAAACCCCAAACACCCATAGCTGTCGGTAGGGCCAACAAATTGTAGGCAAAAGCACCTACGAGATTCTGGCGGATCACGCGCCGCGTCGCACGCGAAAGCTCGACAAACTGAGGCACCACCAGCAATCCAGGCCGCAAGCAGATCACTGCACCAGCCGCGCGGGCAACGTCTGCTGAACCATGGACCGCAACACCAACACTGGCTGCCGCGAGCGCAGGCCCGTCATTGATGCCATCACCCACCATGATGGCGCCGCCAGCCAGCCCACGCAGCGCCGCGAGCTTCGCTTCTGGTGCGAGTCCCGCTTGCGAATCACGAATGCCTACCGCTGATGCAACATGCCGCACCGCCGCGGCGTGATCGCCTGAGAGCAGATGCACTTGTAATCCTGAGGCATGCAAACGCGACACCGTTTCAACCGCGTCGTTGCGCAGCGCTGCCTGAAAGCTCACAAGCCCCAACACTTGCCCGTCGCTCTGCAACCATGCAAGGCCCAAGCCACGTTGCGCAAGCTCCGAAGCAGCGGCATCCAACAGCGAAGCGGATTCAACGCCACGCGCCCAAGCACCCCGCCCCAAACGCAACTTGCGCCCTTCGATCGTGCCCTCGACGCCGTTCCCTGGATGTGTCACGACTTCACTCGCGGAAGGGAGTGATTTTGTTGCCAATGCAGCAGCAGCAGCAGCGCAAACTGCAACGCCGTACGGATGCAACGACCCAGCCTCCAGCGCAGCGGCAAGCGCGAGGACTTCTGTTTCACTGCTGCCTGAGGTCGCCACGACGCGCTCGACCACAGGCAAACCGGTGGTGAGAGTTCCGGTCTTGTCTAGCACCACATGCCGCGCAACAGCAGCGGCTTCAAACGCCGCGGGATCGCGCACGATCAAGCCAAGGCGCGCCGCGCGTCCGAGCGCCGCCGTCACCGCTGCGGGTGTGGCAAGGCCAAGCGAACACGGACACGCCACAAGCAGGACCGCAACCATGTGCTCCATGGCGACGGACGCATCTCGCAACACCCACCAAACCACAAGCGTGCCCAGCGCAAGCAGCAAGACCAACGGTGTGAACACTGCCGCCACTCTGTCGCAAGTGCGTTCGATCGGAGTCTTGCGCCGCCCAGCGGTGCGCAACGCTTCGATCACTCGCCCCAGATGGCTCTCGCCGCCAATCGCGCTGACGCGTACGCGCAGCTCTCCAAGTTGATTCACGCTGCCGGCACGCACAGCATCACCGGGGCCGCAGTCGCGCGGCAGACTTTCGCCCGTGAGCCAAGCTTCATCCACGCTGCTGCGGCCAGATTCGATCGTGCCATCCGCTGCAATGCTCTCGCCAGCGCGCACACACAACAAATCACGCACATGCAATTCGTTCGCGACAACCGTCACTCGTTGCCCACCACGAATCACCTGCGCTTCCGTCGGCAACTGACGGCTCAAAGCGCGAAACGCCGCCGCTCCCGCTGCACTGGCACGTGATTCCAAAGCGCGTCCGAGCAGCACGAAAGCGATGATCAAGGCCGCAGACTCAAAATGCAGATGCTCGACGTGCCCACGCAAGAGCTGCGCCAAGGACACGGTGAACGCCGTGGCCATGCCGATACCCACGAGCGCATTCATTTCCGGACGCAAGCGCAGCAACGCGCGCGCTCCCGGCAACAAAACGGGACGCATGGCCGCACTCAAGAGCGCCACTGTGAGAGCGCACTGCAACCATGCAGACCACAGCGAGCCAGCGCGCAGGCCTGTCATTTCACTCATGCCGAGCGCAGCCACCACGAATCCGAGCGCAATCCACAACCAGAACCAAGGGCGCGGTCGAGAGCGCCCGCCGACCACACCCGCATCACCATGAGGCACACCAATGCTGTCCGCCAAACGCGCAGCATGCCCTGCACGGCGCAACGCAGCGATCAACGCAGCGGAATCCGGATTGCCTTCAACGAAGGCCGCTTGTTCGGCAAGACTCACCGCCGCAGAACTCACACCGGGCACTGCGGCCAGCGCAGCCTCAGCGCTGGCTACGCAGGAAGCACAGGTCAGCCCTTCCACTTGCAGGTGGATCATGCTTGCAGGATACGGCATCGCTGTGCGGCGGCCTGCTACCCAGCGCACAGCGTGTTAATCGCAGCGATTGCTTCGCATTAACTCTTGGCCGGCTCGCGCAAATACAGCCAGACGGTGCCTGTCATGATTTGCTCCTCCTCTAGGGGCTCGAGCTCTTCGTAGATCTTGCCGAGCCGAGCCTGTATGACTTCGTTGCGCTCAGCCGAACATTCAGGTGTCATTTCTTTGTAGAGGCCATCGCGCTCGGCGTGCAGCTCATCTCGCTTTTTCAACTGCTCCACAAGGAGTTCGCGCGGCTTGCCCAGACGTTGGAAGGCATCGCCCACCAAAAGGTCTGGGCGCCCATCCATATTCCAGTCGGTGACGCACAGTTTGACTCTCGCGCCTGGGCCACTTGGCTGCGCTTGCCACGCCACGCTCTTATCCCAATTAGGATTCAATGTTGGCAACAACGTCACACCTGCCGCATATTCAGCCGCACTTTTGGCCGCCGTGTTTTTGAAGAGAGTCACCGAACCGTCGCCGGCACCGACGAGCAAATCTGCGCGCCCATCGCCATCCCAATCCGCGACGCAGGGGCCGGCGTCACCGCCCGGCACTTGAATATCTTTGCCACCTGCTTGCAGTGCAGTGGCCTTCGCAGCAAACGCTGGGTTCTTTGAGTCGCCTTCGTTCACCACGAGCATCACGCGCCCAGCGATATTGCCGATGTAGATATCCAAGTCGCCATCACCATCGTGATCCACCAACCAGGGCGCTGAAGCGAGACTGTCCATCTCGGGCGCTTTCTCGCTCTTCCACACGGGCCCGGCATTCACGGCCTTGCCGTCTTTGTTCTTGAGCACTTCTGACTTGGCAAACACACCCCTCGATGTCTCACGAATGATGTAGACATCCCCGGGCCAATAGGAACCGGAAGTGATCTCACGCAAGCCGTCGGAATTGAGGTCCGCAAACTGCGGACCAAACCCGATGCATCAACTCGCCGGGACGGATGCGTCCGCCCCTCCCGCTTGCAGGAACACACCAGCAGCAAAGATCGGCGAAGATTCAGTGCCCGTGTTGCGATAGATGTTGAGCTTGCCGCCGCCAAACTGGCCCACAAGCAAATCGCGCACACCGTCGCCATCAAAGTCATAGTGCAACGGAGCTGCGTGGCCAATGTCGACTTCGATCGGTTTTCCGCCTGCTTGCAGCATGATGGGCGCAACCAATTCTGATGTTGGCTTAGCGGCCGTTTCCAACACAGCAGCCGGCGTCACCTCTTGCGCGCAAAGCACGCTCGCACCGAGCAGCCCACCGAACGCCAGCGCCACGCTCACGGATCGAACAACCATCAATCTGTATTTTCGAAGCATACGACCTCCATCAGAGAGCCTGCACACTACAGCAATCACCCAAGCTCTGCGGCTCAACCTTGCGGGGCAAGCAGACGGATGGTTTGGACGATGGTGGCGCGCAAGTCTTTGCGAGCCACGATGCGATCGATGAAACCGCGCTCCAAGAGAAACTCGCTGCGTTGAAAGCCCTCGGGCAATTCCGTGCGCAAAGTCTCCTGAATCACACGCGGCCCGGCGAAACCAATCAGCGCTTCGGGCTCCGCATAAATGACATCGCCGAGTGCTGCAAAAGACGCCGTGACACCACCCGTCGTCGGATTGGTGAGCAGGGAAATGAACAAACCGCCGCGCTCGTGCAAACGTTGAATAGCGCCAGATGTCTTGGCCATTTGCATCAGCGACAAAGCGCCTTCGTGCATGCGCGCTCCGCCCGAACACGCCACCGTGATGCAGGGAATGCCTTCTTCAGCGGCGAGCTCCAAAGCGCAAGTGACTTTTTCTCCCACGACGGTGCCCATGGAACCGCCCATGTACGAAAAGTCCAGCACGCAAACGGAAACACGCAAGCCGTCGATCAGTCCCGCACCGGCCATGGCCGCTTCAGTGCTGCCGCTCTTCTCCTCAGCCTTCACCATCTTGGTGGGATAAGGCTCTTTGTCCACAAAACCTAGGCGGTCGATGGCGCGCAAGTCAGCCCACATTTCTGTGAACGAATCTGGATCGAGCAGCGTCGCGATGCGCTCACGCGCGTTCAGCGTGAAGTGGTACCCACAATGCACGCACACCGACAACGCAGCTTCAAGATCTTTCTTGAACAGTGTCTCATTGCACTTCTTGCACTTGAGCCAAAGGCCCTCGGGCACATCGCGTTTTTTGCGGAAGCGTTCCCAGCCCATGTCAGACCTGCGCTCCGCAAGCCGCCGCACGAATCGCCGTGATGGCTGCCGCGCGATCTTGCGGTTTGAACACCGCGCTGCCAGCAACAAGCATGGTGGCTCCGGCTGCGGCCACGATTGGCGCCGTCGTCACATCAATGCCGCCATCCACTTCGATTTCGCCCGTGAACCCCATCTCGCGCAATTCCTTGATGCGCGGCACGACTTCCGGAATGAACTTCTGCCCGCCGAAGCCGGGAAACACGCTCATCACCAAAACCATTTGCAAGCGCGGCAACAAGGGCCGCAAGCGGTACAGCGTGGTGTCAGGATTGATCGCGATGCCCGCCTTCACACCAAGGCGTTCGAGCGCATCCAAGACTTTTCCCGGCTCGTCTTGAGCTTCGATGTGGAAGCTAATCCAATCTGCACCGGCTTTGGCAAACGCATCGACGTAGCGCAGCGGATGCGAGATCATCAAGTGGCAATCCAATGCCATGTTGGTGCACTTGTTGACGCTGGCTACCAGCGGCGGCCCAAAAGTGAGATTGGGCACGAAGTGCCCATCCATCACATCCAAGTGCAGCATGTCCGCGCCGCCGCGCTCGACGCTTTCGACTTCGAATGCGAGGCGTGTGAAATCGGCTGAAAGTAGTGACGGCAGAATTTTGATCACCGACAATTCCTATGCAGCGGCATGCTACCCGCGATCCTGTAGTGCGGCGACGCCAGGAAGTCCGCGCCCTTCGAGCAACTCGAGGCTGGCACCGCCACCTGTGCTGACATGTGTCATGCGCTCGCTAAGCCCGAAGTGATTCACCGCAGCTGCGCTATCGCCGCCACCAACAACGGTCACGCCGCTGCACTCGGCGGCAGCGCGCGCCACAGCTTGGGTGCCAGCCGCAAACGGCGCCATTTCAAACACACCCATCGGGCCATTCCAAAGCACTGTGCCCGCTGCGCGAATCACTGCCGAAAATTCTGCGGCACTTTCGGGGCCGATGTCCAGCGCCATCCAGCCATGAGGAATCGCACCGCTCACGATCTTACGCTGCGCATCTGCCGCGAAGCGATCTGCAATCACATGGTCCGTCGGAAGATATATCTTCATGCCGCGCGCTGCGGCCTTGTCGAGCAACGAGCGCGCGAACACGACGCGGTCTTTCTCGAGCAGAGATGCACCCACATCAATCCCCTTGGCTGCAAGGAATGTGTAAGCCATGCCGCCGCCGATGATGAGCGCATCGACACGCTCCATCAGATTGTCAATGACTGCGATCTTGTCGGAGACCTTTGCACCGCCGAGGATCGCCACAAATGGCCGCTTCGCTGTGCCCAACACCGCGTCGAACGCCGCAAGTTCTTTCTCGACCAACAAGCCTGCGACGGCTGGAATGTGCGCGGCAGCACCCACCACAGAAGCGTGTGCGCGATGCGACGAGCCGAACGCATCGTTCACAAACACATCGGCGAGACGTGCGTAGGCCGCGCCAAGCGCCGCATCATTCGTGCTCTCGCCAGCGAAGAAGCGCACATTCTCCACCAACAGAGCGCGCCCCGCTGGCAGCGCCTCGACAGCAGCCAACGCCGCATCCGTGCGCGGATCAGCGATCATGCCGACTTCGAAACCTAAATGCTGCGACAGAATCGCAGCGATAGGCCGCAAACTGGATTCAGCATCCGGCTTGCCCTCCTTCGGGCGTCCGAGATGTGACGTGAGCACCAGTTTTGCGCCAGCAGCGAGAATCAGGCGAATGGTAGGCAGACTCGCAGTGATACGCGTCTGATCCCCCACCACGCCATGCTGCACGGGCACATTGAAATCCGCGCGCATCAACACACGCCGCCCTGCCAAAGCCACTTCGTTCACGCTGCGTTTGAGCATGCGAACACTCCTGAACTTGGCGTCAGATCGTGATGACGCGCCCGGAGTGGACGCGCCATCCAGCAGCACTCTGGTTCAGCCGAGAGAAGCTGCTTTCAGCATCAGGTCGCGACAACGGTTGGAGTAACCCCACTCGTTGTCGTACCAAGACACCACTTTCACCATGCGCTTTTCCATCACCATGGTGCTGTCGCCATCGATGACAGAAGAATGCGGGTTGCCGATGATGTCGCTCGACACGATGGGGTCCAGCGTGAATTCCAAGATTCCCTTCATGGGGCCTTCCGCTGCAGCCTTCAACGCGGCGTTCACTTCCTCGCGCGTCACATCGCGACTAACGCGCACCACAAGGTCGGTCACCGAACCGTCCGGTACCGGCACACGCAGCGCGAGCCCGTGCAACTTGCCCTTCAGCGCCGGAATGACGAGGCCGACAGCTTTGGCAGCGCCGGTCGTGGTCGGGATGATGTTGCTGGCGGCGGCGCGAGCGCGGCGCTTGTCCTTGTGCAGCACATCCAACACACCTTGGTCGTTGGTGTAGGCATGAACTGTGGTCATCAGACCGTGCTCGATGCCAAACGCATCGTTGAGCACGCGTGCCATCGGCGCGAGACAATTCGTGGTGCACGACGCATTGGACAGAATCTTGTGCTCGGCCTTCAAGTCGTTGTCATTGACGCCCAACACAATCGTCGCGTCGATTTCGTCCTTGGCAGGCACGGTCAGCAACACGCGTTTGGCCCCGGCATCGATGTGCTTCTGGCAATCGGCCTTGCCTGTGAAGATGCCCGTGGATTCGAGGGCGAAGTCCACGGCCAATTCCTTCCAAGGCAGCTTGGCTGGATCGCGCTCAGCGCAAACCTTGATGGTCTTGCCGTTGACGATGAGGCAACCTTCGCCGTGACTCACTGTGCCGTCGAACCGTCCGTGGACGGTGTCGTACTTGAGCAAGTAGGCCAGCGTGTCTGCTGGGCCGAGGTCGTTGATGGCAACCACTTCAAAGCGCGGGTCTTTGCTGAGGATGCGGAAGACATTCCTGCCGATACGGCCGAAGCCATTAATGCCAACGCGAATAGCCATCGAAGGGCTCTCCTGAAAAGGGACTCGACAAGCCACCACGAAGGCGCGGCGACCACCACGGGAATCCGGAGCCGATGATACGGATGCTCCGCGGAATCCTCAACGATGCAGAGCACGGGCTTTAGCGCCACAATAGGCCCATGCCACCCGCTGTGCGCCCGCTCCATGCCGCTTTGCGGCGCCTCCACCTGCCCATTTCTGCGCGGGTGGGCGTGGCCTGCTCTGGCGGGGCCGATTCCATGGCGCTCCTGCATGTGGCCCGCACCGTGTGGCCGCATATGCAGGTGCTTCATGTGGACCACGGAACGCGCACTGGCGCTTCGGCTGAGGATGCCCGCTTCGTGCGCACTGAATCCGAGCGCTTGAATCTCGATTTTCATTGCGCACGCCTGCGCCTCAGATCCGGCCCCGGCTTCGAAGCCCGTGCTCGCGCCGCGCGCTACGCCGCGTTCGAGCGCCTCGCTGCGACTCACGGCACCACACACTTGTTGCTCGCTCATCACGCCGATGACCAAGCCGAAACCGTCGCGCTGCGTCTGGAGCGTGGCAGTGGCACCAGAGGCCTGCGCGGCGTGCCAGCAGTGCGCGCGCTCACTCAAGGAATTGTGATCCTGCGACCGTTCTTGCATCTCTCGCGAGCGCAGTTGCGCGCAGCGTTGAGCGAGCTTGGTGCAACCCATCGCGAAGATGCCACTAACGCGCTGCCTGTCAGCCGCCGCAATGTTTTGCGCAAGGAACTCGCAAGCACACCGCACCGTCGCCGAGAGTTGCTGCAGCTTGGACGCGATGCTGCGCGTGCCCACACAACGCAACAGCGCGCAGCACGAAAACTCTTGCCGGAAAAATCGTTGCTGCGTTGCGAGGGCATGACAGCAGTTCCTCTCTCGCTGTTGCAACGCGCACCGGAAGAACTTCACGGTGCTTTGCTCGCACGCCTGCTGCCAGAAGAAACAGTACTACCTCGCCGAGCCTACGCCTCGTTCACGCGTATGGTGCGAGCAGGCCACGGTGCCGCCGACCTCCTTCGTTCCGTGCGCCTGCGTATCGCAGACGATTGGTTTTTTGCATTCCATGGTGGCACGCACCTGCCGTTGGAAGACGTAGCGCTCGTCAACGACACCGCAAAGAAGACTAAACACTTCGCGTCTCGCCTTGGCGTGCTCACGGTTCGTCGTCTCACGCAATCTGGGCAAGTAGAGCGCGCGCTGAAGGCCGCCCGCACCAATCCGTGTTGCGCGGTGTTGTCCACCATGCCCGATCGACTACGCACGCCACGCCGCGGCGAACGCTACGCCCCACTCGGTGCACCCGGCCGCAGACTGCTCAGCGACGCGCTGCGTGAGCGCGGGGTCCCAGAGCCTGTGCGCGCGCTCTGGCCGCTGATTGCGGATCACCTCGGAGTCTTGTGGGGCCCAGGCCTTGTGCCCGCCGAGCGAGCGCGCGTGCTCCACGCTCCGGCTTGGCAAGTGATTTGCACAGGCCCCACTCAAAAACTTCTGGCCTGCAAAAAAGCAGCAACGCCGCCCTCGATCAGCGAGTGATCGGAGCGGCGCGCGTTGCACACTGCTGAATTGGAATCAGCGCAGCACGGAGATCTGACCGCAGCGCGTCGCGCCCACGAGCAAACCAGCGTCGCCAGTCTCCACGACGAAATCAACGCCTAACAGGTCGGTGCAGCCGAGGAGCTTGCCTGTCTTGGCATCGAGACGACCAACACCTTTGCCACACGTCATATAGACGGTGGTGGCGTTCGCCGCGAGCATGCGCTTGGCTTGACGGAATGTCTGACCTGGAGCTTTGGCAGCGTCGGTCCAGAGTTCGGCACCCGTAGCGATATCGACCACTTGCATGCCAGAGGCGTTCACTGCGAAAACCTTGCCGCCGGCGGCCTGGGGCTGCGAGCGGAATGCGGAATCCGTGCGGTGCACCCAGCGCGATTCGCCAGACGCTCCATCGAGACAGTAGAGCCCGTGATCTTCGCAGGGTGCAATCACCACGGTGGAAGAACCGGACTTCGTCACCGAACCGTAAGTGGCCACAGGTCCGCCCATCGGGCCAAGGAGTTTGCGCGACCAGGCAGCTTGGGCCGGACGACCTTCATCCCAACCTGATGTGGGTAGAGCGACGACTTCGCCGTTATCCGCGGCCAAGACCACAAGACGACGGGGTGTTGCGGGCGTCATCACAGGAGCCCCGAACAAGCGACCTTCAGTGCGCCAACGCCAACCGTCGAGTCCGTCCGCGGGGTTGATGGCGTGCACGGCATTGTCGCCGAGCGAGGCCACATAAACGGTTGAGGTGCTGGAAGCCGCGCCACCCATAGGCACAAGTTTCATCGGCACGCTACGGCGTTCTGTGATCGAGCCGTTGCGGCGCTTCATCACGACCATGCCGGCGCCGTCTTCGAGCAAGCACACCACCAAAGCGTCGCCAACGGTGAGACGCGTGCGCAAACCGATGGCGCCAATGTTGGTCAGCCAACGCGGCACGCCGGTCAACAAATCGATGCAATGCACTTCGTAGCCATCTGGGCCAGCCACGAGAGCGAATAGCTCGTTGTCGGCGGCAAACATGTCGATCACGCAGCAACCATCAAAGCGTTTGGCAGACCACACTTCGGTGGCGCCGCAGGCCGCGAGCGTGCTGAGCAAACCCGCTGGTGCTTTCTCAGAGGGGCACGAACCACAGTCGTCTTTGCCGCCCTTTTCGGAGGGGCAAGAATCGCAGTCGTCCTTACCGCCCTTTTCAGAGGGGCACGAACCACAGTCGGACTTAGCGCCCGTCATCGGGCATGTAGTGCCTTCAGCCTTGCAGTCGGCGCCCTTGGTGCACGAGGCCGTAGCCTCACAACTGGCATCCTTGGCGGCGCAAGAGTCCCCCGCGCACGACGCCTTAGCGGGGTCAAGCAGAAGTGGACATTGTTCCGAAGGTGCAGCTGAGGAGCAGCAATCCGCGGTCTGGCAAGCAACAAACAAGACAGCAAAGAGGCTAGCGAGGGCAAGGCCTCGGAACACCGTCGGCATGATGAGAGTTCTCCGGATGGGCTTGCGTAGCCCAGCTTTTTTCCCCAAACAGGGTTCCCAATGTACGCAGAGGCATTGCGCTGTCAAGAATGGCCCAAACTCGTGCGGCGGCGGCAGGATAGGATCACGCGCCCCATGACTCTCTCGGCCGCGGATAAAGCCAGGCTCGCCGCCAATGTTGCCACGGTCCAAAGCCGTATTGCCGTTGCTGCTGCTCGTGTTGGCCGCAATCCGGCCGATGTCTTGCTTCTTCCTGTCACCAAAGCGGTGTCGCCACCCGTTATCCAAGGCCTTTTGGATCTCGGCCTCTTGGACCACGGCGAGAACCGCGCAGAGCGATTGACCGAGCTGGCTTGCACCTTCCCCGTCAGTTGCCGCCCGCGCTGGCATCTGATTGGCCACATTCAAGGCCGCAAGATCCGCGATGCTTTGCCGTTGGCGACATGCGTTCATTCCGTGCATTCAGCCGAACTCATGCAGCGCCTTGAGGCTCGGGCTGCCGAACTAGAGCGTGTCGTACCTGTGCTGCTGCAAATCAACGTAGCGGCCGAGACCAGCAAGCAAGGTCTTGATCCCGCACACATCCGAGCCCTGCTCGCGGCTGCGCAGTCATGTCCACACCTGCAAGTTCAAGGGTTCATGAGCATGGCCCCACTCGATGCAGCCGCACCGACGACACGCGCGACCTTTGCCGCCCTGCGACACTTGCGCGACGCGCACGTCACCGCCGCTCTGCCCCTCAAGGAACTCAGCATGGGCATGTCTGGCGACTTTGAGCTCGCTATCGAAGAGGGAGCCACCATCGTTCGGATTGGCTCAGCGCTGTATGAAGGGCTTCAAGACGCATGATGAGCGAGCTCGTCGGCGCGGGTAGGATAGGCTCCATGCCCTGCCTCGTGGTTGAGAATGGGAGCCTCCGTGGCCAACGCTTTGAACTCCCACCCGGCACCAAGTTGGTGGTGGGACGTGATGCACAGGCTCAGGTTCCGCTCGAAGATCAACTCTGCTCAAGACGCCACTTTGAAATCTGCAACGAGAATGGCAAGTTTGTGGTGCGCGATTTGGGCTCCAGCAATGGCACGTACGTCAACGAAAAACGCATCACGGAATTGGCTCTGCAACCGGGCGACAGCATTCAAGCTGGCGAAACACGCATGAGCGTCGCACAAGAAAGCAACGAAGCTGCTGATGCCAGCCGCGGCCTCGTTGGCAAGGTCGTTGGTGGCTACCAGATCATTGAACGCCTCGGACGCGGTGCCATGGGCACGGTCTACAAAGCCAATCAGATCAGTCTCGACCGCGTAGTTGCACTGAAGATTCTCTCGCCACGGCTCTCCAGCAACCCGCGCGAAGTCACACGCTTCATCAACGAGGCGCGCGCCGCCGCCAAGCTGAATCACCAAAACATCGTGCACGTTCACGAAACTTCCTCCGATCGTGAGCTTCATTTCTATTCCATGGAGTACATCGAGAACGGCTCGGTGCAGGATCTCGTCACCAAGGAAGGCAAGCTCGATTCGGAATTGGCTTTGTCCATCATTCTCGATGCTGCACGCGGTCTCGAGTACGCCGAGAAACGCGGCATCGTTCACCGCGACATCAAACCCGACAACTTGATGGTGAACGCCGACGGTGTTGTGAAGATTTCCGACATGGGCTTGGCGCGCGACGCCGGCGAGCTCTCTCGGGCCGCCGAGCAAGGCACCGCTGGTGAAGACGGCATCTTCGGCACGCCGCATTTCATTTCACCAGAGCAAGCACGCGGCGCGGCAGTAGATATTCGTTCCGACATCTATTCGCTTGGTGCCACGCTGTACCGCTTACTGGCTGGCACCACGCCATTCCAAGGCGCCAACATCCGCGAAATCATTCAGAAACAAATCGAAGAACTGCCACGCCCCATCCGCGAGACAGTGCCTGAGGTGCCTGCGGCGCTCGATGAACTCACCATGCGCATGTTGAAGAAGGACGCGACGGAGCGTCCTCAGACGGCGGCGCAGTTGGTGCTGGATTTGGAACAGGTGCAACGGCGCGTCGAAGGTGGTGCGAAAAATCGCGGGGCACTGGTGCTCGCTGGCATCGTGCTCTTGGGCGGTGCAGCCGCGGGAATCTGGTTCGCATCGCAGCCGCCCGAAACCGATCCAAACACGGTGGTGCCCACGCGCATTGTTGTGCCAGTCGACGACTCCGGCACGCGAGCGCGCGAGGCGGAGGCTGCCGCCAAAGTGCGCGCCGCCGAAGCACGTGAACGCCTTGCGGAGTTGCGCATTGAAGACACGCAGCTCCAAGCAGAAACGCGCACCGCAGAGAAACTCGCCGATTTGAAGGCGCGTTACGAAGCGTTTGCAACGACTTTTGCAAACACCCCTGCGGCGGCCGATGTGGCCAACCTCGTGGCCACCTTGGATAAAGAGATCGCAACGCGCGCCACGAATGAAATGGCCCGCACCAACGCGATTGCCGAGCAAGAGAAGACAGCGCAAATGCGCAAGACGGTGGCCTTGCGCACGGCTGATGAAGCTGTCGCGCTTGGCAAGCATGGCTCTGCGCTCACGGCGCTCGAAGCCGCGGCATTGACACCGGAAATTGTGGGTTCGCCGCACGCCGTTGAACTCAAGACGCGTGCGACGGCCATCTTGATTGCGCTGCAATCCGATTGCACGACCCTGTTGCAACAAGCGCGCGGCAACGCGAATATTGAAGCGGCCGTTTCGATGCTCAGCACACGCGCAACACAACTGCGTGAAGGCTTGGGCAGCACGGAAACATTGCAACCCGTGCACAGTTTGGCCACCAATCTCGAAACCGAGGCGAATGCGTTGCGTGCGGCTCATGCAGCGAAAGTCGCGACCGATGATGCGCACGACAGCAAGCTGCTGCGCGAAACGATGCGCGGCGTCACGCTGCAACTCCACGCAAAGTTCGATCTCACCGCACCGCGTGCACAGTTGGAAGCAGCACGAGCGCAAGGGCGCACCAACGCTACGGCCGCCGCAGTCAACGCGATGCTCTCTGACATCGAAGCCTTGGAGAGGTTCAAGCAGGCGATCACAGCAGAACTCGGCATGGGCCTGAAAAATCCGCCGCTACGCATGCCCTCCGATCGCGATCCCGCGCGCTTGGTCACATGGAATTGGCTCGGCGCTGATGCCACTGGCTTCTCCGCGAAAATCGGCAATAGCGAGCCGCGCAAGTTCCTCTGGGACGAGTTGAAGCCCGCGGTGCTGTTCGAACAGGTCTTCAAAACGCGCATGCCCGACAGTGCGGCGCTGCGGCGCGACGCTGCCGTCTTCGCCTTGCGCGCTGGGTTGCCGGATGACGCAGTTGCTTTGTTGTCCGCTGACACGGACACAAGCGCACCTGTCGCCGCACTCAAAGAACGTGCAGCGCAAGAATGCGAAGCTGTGAAACTCCTCGTTTCCATCCGCGAGCTCGAAAAGCAAGCCAACACCGATCCACGCGCATGGCTGCAACTGCTGCCGCGTATTGAGCGGTTCTTGAAATCCTTCGCAGACACCGTCGTTGGCGTCCTCAACACCCGCGGCGATGCCCGCTAAACGCACGACTAAGCTCGCCTCGCAGCGTTGGACAGTGCTTGATGCAGGGGTATTGTGCCCGCGGAGATCAGCATGCAACCGACACAAGACATGATTGCCACTTCTGTTGCCGCCATCCGCGCGAAGGCGCCCAAGGCCGCGCCAAAAATCGGCATCATCTTTGGCACAGGCTTGTCCTCGCTGCGCAAAGACTTCACCAACACGCTCACCATCCCCTACGCGCAGATTCCTCATTTTGTGCGCAGCACCGTGGAAAGCCATCCCGGCGAATTGCTCTTCGGCAAGCTCGAAGGGCACAGCGTGGTGGCGATGCGCGGACGCTTTCACGCCTACGAGGGCTACAGCTTCGACGAAGTCACGTATCCCGTGCGTGTCATGAAAGCGCTCGGCGTCGAGATACTCATTGTGAGCAACGCTTGCGGCCTCATGAATCCACAATGGTCGGTGGGTGAAGTGATGCTGATCGAAGACCACATCAACCTCATGGGTGGCAATCCGTTGGTGGGGCGCAACAACGACACTCTCGGCCCGCGCTTTCCCGACATGTCCGCGCCTTATGACGCAAAGCTAATGGCCTTGGCGTTGCGTGCGGCTGCCGACGAGAAGATCCGTTTGGAAAAAGGCGTGTACGTGGCCGTGCTTGGGCCGAACCTCGAAACACGTGCTGAGTACCGCATGTTGCGCGCCATGGGTGCTGACGTCGTGGGCATGAGCACGGTGCCGGAAGTTGTGGTCGCGATTCACGCAGGGATGCGCGTGCTCGGTTTCTCGGTCATGACCGACGCCTGTTTCCCCGATGCGTTGCAAGCCACCGCACTCTCCGACATTCTCGCGCGCGCTGCTTCCGCTGAACCAAAAATGAACAGCATTGTGCGCGGCGTACTCCGCCGCCTGAAGGCCGCGAAGCGATGAGCGAAGTCGTGCAAGACTCGAGTTCTGAGAAGGATGCTCCGAACTCCCAGGTACGGCTTGAAGAGGCCGCCTTGCAGCAGTGGCGCGAACTCGACTTGTTCCGCGCTGCGCAGAAGCGCCGCGCCGACGCACCGCGTTTCACTTTCTACGAAGGCCCGCCAACAGCGAACGGCCGTCCTGGCATTCACCATGTTCTGGCGCGTGCGCTGAAAGATGTCATCTGCCGTTATCACGATCTCGATGGAAAACTGGTCGAGCGCAAAGCCGGTTGGGACACGCACGGATTGCCCGTGGAAGTTGAAGTTGAAAAGAAGTTGAAGATCCACGGCAAGCAGGCCATTTGTGATTACGGCATTGAGGGCTTCACGCGGCACTGCATGGATTCGGTGTTTCAATATGTCGGCGAATGGGAGAAGTTGACGGAGCGCATCGGCTATTGGCTGGATCTGGATTCCCCCTACGTCACCTATCACGAGAACTACGTGGAGTCGGTGTGGTGGTCGCTGAAAGAACTGCACAAGAAGGGTCTGCTGTATCAAAGCCACAAGGTGATCTGGTGGTGGCCGCGCGGCGGGACTGCGTTGTCCTCCGCTGAAGTAGGGCTTGGCTACCGCGAGACGACAGACCCGAGTGTGGTGGCGCGCTTTGTATTGCGTTCACCGAGGGCTGGCGATGCAGCAAGTACTGCTGACATTTTCAGCGCTGCTTCTGGCAAGCATGTGGCGCTTCTCGCGTGGACAACGACGCCTTGGACATTGCCTTCCAATTGCGGCCTCGCCGTGGGGGCCAAGATCAAATACTCACTCTGCGACCTTGGCGCCGAGTGCGTCATTGTGGCGAGTTCACTCAAGGACAAACTGCTCGAAGCGCATCCGCACTCGGTACTGCGCGAATTCGATGGCGCTGCCCTCGTGGGGCTCAACTATGAGCCGCTCTTCAGCTTTGCGCTGCCGGAAGGCGGGCGAGCGCACGAGGTTATCCACGCAGATTTCGTCGACATCTCCACAGGTACCGGCTGCGTGCATCTCGCGCCAGGGTTTGGTGAAGACGACACTCGTGTTGCGCGCGAAAACGGCATCGGCTTTCTGCAATTGGTGGAGCCCGATGGCACCATGTCGCCATGCACGGGCCCGTTCGCTGGCCAGCCGATCAAAGAGGCTGACAAAGATATTCTTCGTGATCTGAAAACGCGTGGGCTGGTGTTCTCGAGCGGGCAAGTCCGCCACGAATATCCCTTTTGCTGGCGCGCGCCGGACGACCCGTTGATCCAATATGCACGTCGTAGTTGGTTCGTGCGCACTACAGCAGCCAAGGAGCGGCTGCTCGCTCTCAATAGCGCCATTGATTGGCACCCAGAACACATTCGTGACGGGCGCTTCGGCGACTTCCTGCGCAACAATGTGGATTGGGCACTTTCCCGCGAGCGCTTCTGGGGCACGCCACTGCCGATTTGGGTGAATGATGTCACTGGTGAAGTGGATGTCATCGGTTCGGTGCAAGACATCCTCGATCGAAACGCTCACGCGTTCGACGCCTTTGAAGCAGCGCGTGCCGCAGACCCAACGCTGTCCTCACACTTCCGCGTGCACAAACCATGGATTGACGCCATCACATGGACGAAGCCGGGCAGCGAAGGTGTTTTTCGGCGCGCGCCTGAAGTCATCGACTGCTGGTACGACAGCGGCGCCATGCCGTTTGCGCAGCGGCATTATCCCTTCGAGAACCGCGAGCTCTTCGAACAGACATTCCCCGCGGATTACATCTGCGAGGGTCTCGACCAAACCCGCGGCTGGTTCTATTCGATGCTTGCGCTTGGCACACTGCTCTTCGACAAGGCGCCGTACAAGAGCGTCATTGTGAATGGCCTCGTCAACGACAAGCAAGGTCGCAAGATGAGCAAGTCTGTCGGCAACACGGTGAACCCGTGGGATGTCATTCCGAAGCACGGCGCCGATCCGTTGCGCTGGTATCTGCTCGCAAGCTCGCCGCCATGGCAATCCAAGTCCTTCGATGCAGACGGCATTGCTGAAGTGGAGCGCCGCATCTTCGGCACTCTGTGGCCATGTCTCTCATTCTTCAGGCTGTACGCCGATGTGGATAGCTGGACTCCGGCAACACCTTCGCCTGCGGCACCACTGCGCCCAGCGCTCGATCGCTGGTTGTGTTCGCGTTTGCACTCCGTGACGCGCGACTATCGCGCTGCCATGGATGAGTTCGACCCGATGAAAGCGACGCGCCTCTTGGGCACGTTCATTACGGACGAGCTTTCTAATTGGTACATCCGCCGCAATCGCGCCCGGTTCTGGAAGTCCAAAGATCCCGCCGACAAAAACGCTGCCTATGCCACGCTGCACGAAGCGCTGCGCACAGTGGCTTTCTTGCTTGCGCCCATCGCACCAATGTCAGCGCACCATTTGCATCGCGAATTGCGCTGCGCCGATGGCCTCGTCAGCGTGCATCTCGGTGACCTACCGCGTTGCGATGCTGCGTGCATCGACACGACGCTCGAACAGCGCATGGCCGCAGTGATGACGGTGGTCAGCCTCGGTCGCGCAGCCCGCGAGAGTGCTCGTTTGAAAGTGCGCCAACCCTTGCTGCGCCTCATCGCCTCGGGCCCGGATGTTGTGGCGCTCCAGGGCTTGAAAGACGAAGACCTCGCTCGCGAAGTGCGCGAGGAGCTGAATGTGAAGGAACTCCTCGTTGCGGAACGCAGCGGACCCTATTGCACCATCAATGTGAAACCACACCTGCCTGTGCTAGGGCCGAAACTTGGCAAACGCCTCAGCGCTCTCAAGACGGCCCTCACCCAACTCAGCGAAGCTCAGGTGGCAGGCCTCGAAGAACGCGGCGAATTGATCCTCGATCTCGGCGACGGCCCAATCACGTTCAACACTGCGGAACTGCTCGTGGAGCGTAAAGGTCGCGAAGGTTTTGCAGTCGCGTCCGCTGCTGGATTTATGGCGGCGCTCGACACCACTGTCACTCCTGAACTCGAATGCGAAGGACTTGCGCGCGAACTCATCAACCGCATTCAAACGCAGAGAAAAGCGCTTGGGCTCAAAGTGACTACGCGCATTACGCTGTGCATAAGTGGTGATGCGCAGGTGCAGGCCGCTGTTCGCGAGCACGGGAGCCGCATCGCCGCAGAAACGCTCGCCTTGGATCTCACCTGCGCGGACGAAGCACCGTCGGACGCAGTGCACGTAGACCTCGACGGCATCACGGCCCACATTGCTGTGCGCGCGACCGGTGACGGTGCATGAAACGCATCGCGGTGCTGGCGTCTGGCGGCGGCCGCTCTTTCTTGAATCTCATTCAGTGCCAACAACGCGGCGAACTGCCTTGTGAAATCGCATTGCTGCTAGCCTCCGCTCCAAACATCGGCGCCATCGAACACGCGCAGGCCAACCGCATTCCGTTTCAAGTCCTCAGGCCGGATCAAATCACAGCCGCGCTCGACGCGGAGCACATCGACCTCGCAGTCCTCGCTGGCTACTTGAAACGTTGGCCCATCCCAGCGCACTGGGAACGCCGCGCCATCAACATTCATCCTGCATTGCTGCCCGCCTACGGTGGCAAGGGTTTCTACGGCCACCACGTGCACGAAGCCGTCATCGCCAACCACGAAACCACCAGCGGCTGCACCGTGCATTACGTGAGCGCCGAATACGACTCCGGCTCGATCATCGCCCAAGCACGAGTCACAGTACTCCACGACGACACGCCCACCTCCCTCGCCGCTCGCGTCTTCAGCGCCGAGCTCGCGCTCCTCCCTCGCGTCATCACGCAGTTGCTGCACTAACCGAACCTCACGCCAAGATGTCGTGAATGACGTTGCCGGCGGTGTCGGTGAGACGGAAGTCGCGGCCGGCATGGCGGAAGGTGAGTTTTTCGTGGTCGATGCCGAGGATGTGCAAAAGAGTGGCGTGGAGGTCGTGCACATGAACCTTGTTTTCGGCAGCGAACCAACCGTAGTCGTCGGTGGCGCCGTAGCTGCAACCAGGCTTTACGCCTCCGCCAGCCATGAACACCGTGAAGCCATGCGGATTGTGATCGCGCCCGGCGGCCTCGCCCATGGCCCCTTGGCGCGTTGGTGTGCGTCCGAACTCTCCAGCCCACAGCACCAAAGTGTCGTCAAGCAATCCGTGCGCAGCGAGATCTTTGATCAAACCCGCGATGGGCTTGTCCACCTCAGCGGCATTGGATTCATGCAATCCCTTGAGTTGCTCGTGCTGATCCCACTTGTAGCTGTGCGTGCATTGAATGAAGCGCACGCCCGCTTCGGCGCTGCGCCGCGCCAAAAGGCACTGCCGTCCAAACTTCTCCGTCTTCGCTTCATCGACACCATACAGCGCGAGAGTCGCAGCTGATTCGCCGGAAAGATCCGTGAGGTCGGCAGCGGTGCGCTGCATACGAAACCCAGTTTCCAACGCGGCGATGCGCGCTGCGAGAGCGCCCTCCTCGGGCCGCGTCGCCACATGTTGCGCATTGATGGCTTTCAACGCTTCAAGTTGAAGCGGTTGAAGTTTTTCATCGCCGCCATCGACGAATGCAATCTTTGCGTCTTGCGCCTTCAACCCTGCGTGGCCAAGTGGAACACCAGCAAACTGCGCTGGCAAAAATGCATTCGACCAATTCGCGACACCACCATGCCCAAGTGTCGGACAGATCGTGATGAACCCCGGCAAACTCTGATTCTCCGTGCCGAGGCCATAGGTGATCCACGAACCCATGCTGGGGCGCACAAATGTGTCGGAGCCTGTGTGCAATGCCAACAGCGCTCCACCATGCGCTGGATTCGTTCCATGCAGCGACTTCACGAAACAAAGCCGATCGGCGACTTGCGCCACTTCCGGGAAGAGCGCACTCACCCAGGCGCCGCTTTGCCCGTGCTGCGCAAACTTCCATGGCGATGCCATCAGCGTTTCCGTCTTGGCAAAGTTCACTCGCGGACGCTGTCCCGGAAACGGCTTACCGTCGTCGCGTTGCAACAGCGGCTTGTAGTCAAAGGTGTCTATCTGACTTGGGCCGCCGTGCATGAATAAGAAGATCACACGCTTCGCTCGTGCCGGAATGCGTTGCGCCAGCGACGCTGGCAACAGACGCTGCTGCTCTTCATCCAGCAATCCACGCATCGCGATGGCGCCGAACCCGAGTGCAGCGCCTTGCAAAACAGCGCGGCGATGCGGCAGCGAGAGCGCTCCTGTGTTCGAGCGCTCAGTCCACATGCAGCCACCCATTACTCGCAAATAAGGTCTGACACACAGCAGCCCAAGAGGCTGCCGCATCGAGCCCAGCGGTTTTCGTCTGCACCAAGAGTTGACGCAACGGGATCAATTGCTCGGGCTCGGGAATGCGCAACATGAAGCGCGTCCACACGCGTTGGAGGCGTTCGTCCTCAGTACCGCTCTCAGCCGCCAGCGTGCGTCCCAAGTGCGCACAGGCATCGCGCACCAACGCACTATTCATGAAGAAGAGTACTTGCTGCGGTTGCACCGATTGGCCGCGTCGCTCCATGGGGCCGCTGGCATCCACGTAATCGAACACAGTGAACACTTCGTACATCGCGTTGCGCACCACTGGCAACCAAAGCGAACGGCGCGGTGTGTCATATTTGGCGAGATTCACAGACTGATCGCTCGTCACGATTTGACCGTTGCCAACCTTGAAGGGCGCACCAAATGGCGTGAGGTCGAGTGTGCCGACAACGGCCAGTACACCGTCGCGCACTTCTTCTGCGCGCAATCTGCGTCGCCAGCCTCGCGCAAAAGTGCGGTTCTCGGGATCGGTTTCGGTTTGCCCTGGCACGGACGCGCTGCTGCGCTGCCATGCTTCGCTCAGCAGAAGGTTGCGCACCATGGATTTCACAGACCAATCACCGCGCACCAATTCCCCTGCGCTCCAATCCAGAACATCAGGCATTGCCGGCGTATCGCCACGAATGCCGAAGTCCGATGGCGTGCGCACCAGTCCTTCGCCGAACAACCACAGCCACAACCGATTTGCCATCACGCGTGCGGTCAGAGGATGTTGCGGGTCTGTCATCCAGTGCGCGAGCTCGAGTCGCCCAGACGCGCCTTCAGGCACGACGAGTGCGGGCACTGTTCCGCTCATGCTCAGAGGCGTTCCTGCCGGCACAGGTTCGCCAACCGGAGCAAGATGATCGCCGCGTGGCATCACCTGAAGTCGTTTCAAAGGCGCCGCTTCAACCGCAAGGCCATGCGACAACGGCGGCGGTGCGGTGCGTTTCAGTTCTGCGACTTGAGCCTTCGCGCTGTCGTGCGCGGCCACTTGCTCTGCACTCCACAGCGCGCGGAGTTCTTCCGCGCGTAGCCAGAACAGGCCTTCTGCACCAGCAACCAAAGCCAGTGCAGCCCCGCGCGCCGCCTTCGGTTCGAAATCGGCTGGCTTGGCTTGCTGCAACGCCGCCAAACACAGTGCTTGAAGCCGTCCAGCCAATTCGCGCCGATCACGCAGCGGTGGCCCTTCGAGCACCACCGCCAACTCTTGCATGGGACCGCGGCCTTTTGAGCGTTCGCGGGTGTGTTGCATCGCGGAAGCCACCGCAGTTTCATCTGCATCCGCAGCGAGCGCTGCAAAGTCGTGCCACACAGCGAAGCGCGGATCGTCAGTGCGTCGCGCTGCTTCGAGTGCATCCACCGCAGCTCGCAAAACCACAGGATCCAACCCACTTGGCGTGAGTGACGCAAACGGTGCGGCATCGCCATCAACCGGTACGAGGCGCAGTTTGTCGACATGCGGCCAGTACGAATCGCTTTCAAAACGCAGACGATGTCGCCCCGGCGATAGATCGACTCGCGCGATTTCCTCCCAGCGTTGCCCCGCGACCTGCCAAGTGCCGGTGACTTTGCCGAGCGCTTTATTGCACAAGACCGCGCCGTCCAACAGCACTCGCACCGGGCGTGATTCTTCTGCCGCGTAACGCAGTAAGAGAGCATGACGACCAGAGCGCTCGAATTCGTACTCCGCGAATTGTTGCGTTCCTGCCGCGACCGTGTGGATAACTGTGGAGCGCTTGTCGCCCCACTGGTGATCGTTAAGCCCGAGGTTGCTTGAAGCGAAGTCCTCAGCCTCGACACTCAGCACGCTGCGAGAGGCGTTGTCGGCAGCAAGAAGATAGTCTGCGAAATGTGTCGCCAAAGATTGGCGCGCTGTTTGCTCCGCGTTGTCGGCAACTTGCTCCTGCGTCTTCACTGCCGCGTTGAGTTTTTCGGTGTGCGCTTGCCGCTCCGCGATCTCAGCGCCGAGGCCTAATGGTCGTTCCATCCAGCGCGATACGAAGTTGGTGTGCTGAAAGGTGCGTGTGCTCGCAAACATCCCAGCCAAAGCGTAGTAGTCCCGAGTGGGCAGCGGATCGAACTTGTGATCGTGGCAGCGTGCGCAAGAAGTCCCAACACCCAGCGTGCTGCGAAAGAGCACATCCATTTGCTCGTCCACGACGTCGAGCAACATCTTGTCTTTGTCTTGCTCCGCCAACATCTTTGGACCCAAGACGAGGAACCCTGTCGCGAGCAGCCGCTCCGCAGTAGCAGCAGAATCACCGTCCTCAGGGAGCAAGTCGCCAGCCACCTGCTCGGTGATGAACTGGTTGTAGGGCATGTCAGCATTGAAGGCACGCACCACCCAATCGCGATAACGCCACGCTTCCGCCATGGCGTGGTTTTCGTCAGCACCATTGCTGTCGGCATAGCGCGCGATGTCCAACCAGTAACGTGCCATGTGCTCGCCGTAGCGCGGTGAAGCCAAGAGTCGATCAACAACTTTGGCGAAAGCGTTGATGCTCGTGTCTGCAAGAAACGCGCTGAGCTCCTCTGGAGTCGGTGGCAACCCGTGAAGAGTGAGCGTGACACGCCGCAGCAGCGTCTCCTTGTCCGCGCGCGGCGAAACGGGCACATGCTGCGCACCTTGATGCGCTGCAAGCAACCGATCCAGTTCATGCCCCAGTCCGGCGGGCACAATGACAGACGGCGGTGTTTGGAAGGCCCAGTGCTTCACCGAGGCAGCAGCAGCATCAAGCACTGCCTGTTGCGTCGGCAACACAGCGCCATGCAGAATCCAATCACGCACACGCGCCACTTCTGAAGCTGGCAAGCGCTCCTTCGGCGGCATCCGGATCTCGCCCTCGTGGCCCAGCACCTCCACGATGAGACTTTCATCAGGACGGCCAGCAACAAAAAGAGGCCCAGTGCTTCCACCCTTGCGCAACCCTTCAACGCTATCCAGCAGCAATCCGCCCTTGGACTTCCCCGACTTCTCGCTGTGGCAGCCATAACAACTGCGGGCCAGCAGCGGCCGCACATGGCGCTCGAACTCGTCACTTCCCAAGGCGTCCGATTGCGTCACCGCCTGTGCCATCATTGGCAACGCAAAAACGAAAAGAACGAGGCTGCTGCGCATCGCCAATGAGTTTAGTCCATGCCCCACCCCGATGGGTAGCGAGTCCCCGGGGAAACATTGAGCACCGCGCTCTCAGTCTCTTGGCACTACCCCCGCCTCACGCAAGCAGGTGGCGGCGGCAATCATGGCGCTGGGCGTGGTGGGATTGGCCAGTTCTCGGAGCAATCCGTGTTCGAGGGAGAACAGACTGAGGAGGTCGAGCGCGTTGTGGTGCATGACGGCGGCCATGCGGTGAGGCTGGCCACGCTGCAAGGCAAACCACTCGCGAGGGCACTCGGCACCGGGCAAGTCGTCCACGCGCTGGAAGCCGAGAAATTGGGACTCGAGAGTTTTGAGGCGGCAATCGGAATAGCGCCCTTTCAAGAAGCGCCGCGCCACGGGCGCCAAGTCGTCGTGCGGAAACACTGGCAAGCTGCGACTGAAACCCGCGAGCGACAGACGGTCTTTGGTGCGCGGCACATCGAAACCCCGACCACAGAAGCTGAGCATGGCGCCGTACCTGTGAAGTTCCTGTTGCACCGCATGCAGCATGGCTGCTTCTTCCAATGGCGAGCGCATGAGGAACTGGCGCACGCACACGACTGCGCCGTCCCAAGCAGCAAACCCCATAAGAAACACGTGCACTCCGGCGCCAGAATTGAGACTGGTGGTTTCGGTGTCAAAGGCAACTCGCGCGCCAGAGCGTGGCGGACGACGATGCAGCACCGAGCGCTCAGCCTCAGACGCTTCGCAGTTCGGCAACAACGCAACACCCTCTGTGCCTGGTGCGACGCGCCATTCGCGAAACCAACATGGGCCATGAGGGGTTTCGATTTCGTGTCCAGGCAAATCTGAAATGCCAACATCACTCCGCAACACCGGCGCACTCGGAGCATGCAACACACCCAGCCTTCGCAGCCGTGCTTGCAACGACGAAGGCATCATGCGCAAACCTCTCGCGCCACAGGATCAGGCGCAATGGCCCGCGCCGCATCAACATGCTGCAACGCCAATTCAAGAAGCTCGCGCACAGCGCGCTTGGCATCGGGGCCACGAGCCAGCCCCACTCCGATGCACGCTGGACAGCCATGCAAACAAGGGCAAGCGCTGATCACGCGCTGCGCACAACGCAAGAGACCATCGCGCTTTGCGTAGAGCTGCTCCGCCAAACCGATGCCGCCAGGAACGGTGTCGAGCAGCAACACCACAGGCCCCAAGAAATGCGCGTGATAACCAAGCCCCAGACCACGCACTTCAGAACGCCCCTGCTGACACAGGGCCGGCACTACCGCACGAAGTAACGCAGCTGTGCCTTCCAAGGTGCCGGCCCGCGCCGTGTCGTCCAAGCGCAAACGCGCTACAGCCGTCGGCCCGAGCGCCAACCAACACGCGGTGGTGTCCATTTCTTCCGGCGGCAAGTCGATGGGCCCAGTCTCCAAGTTCTCGTTGGTGTAGAAACGCACGCGTTTCCACAAACTCGCAATGCGCGTGACATGCACATCGCCACTTCCAAACGCAACGTGCTTCCGCGTCTCTATGACATCT
Source organism: Planctomycetota bacterium (assembly GCA_009691765.1). Lineage (GTDB taxonomy): Bacteria > Planctomycetota > SXUL01. Next base: position 29,727 of record SIAO01000011.1, read on the forward strand.
TCCGAGAGCACCTGCACTTCAGTTTTCGTTTCGGCGTCTGTCCAATAATCCACCTTCACGCGCTCCGCGTGAGCCCGCCGTCCCTCCCAATCCAATTTCGTAATGACAAACTGCGCGCCTTGATGCTGATAGATGGCCTGAGGATGCAATGTCGTCATCACCGAAGATCGGTCCACATGACCGAGGCTGCGGCCTGACGGCATCTCCACAACAAGAAAAGTATCGTTATCGCCGCGATCCAAACTGACATCTTCCGCGGGATACGCCTCGTCCATCCAGTAAGTGCGCCCAGCCTTGCTGAGCAAAGGCCCACCGGGAGTGCAGAGCGCCTCCAACACCTCCGCTGTGTGGGGAAACTTTCCGAAGTTCTCTCCGGCCGTGAAGGGGAGCTCGAAGGCTGCGCACTTCAGGTGATTGGTCGCGATCACCAAGTTGTCTGGGTTGGTGACCGCCGCCGGACCCGCCAAATGCGCGAACAAATGCTCTGGCGCCTGCAACACGTATTGGTCCAACGGTAAAGACGACGCCACCATCACTGTCACGGAAGGCCCGAGTCGGCGCCCGGCACGGCCACTTTGCTGGTGGTAACTGGCCACCGACCCCGGATACCCCGCCATCACGACGGCATCGAGGGACCCAATATCGACACCCAATTCGAGCGCGTTTGTAGCCGCCACCAACGCGATCTTCCCTTCGCGCAAACCGTGTTCGATGCTGCGCCGCAAGTCCGGCAAATAGCCACCGCGGTAACCCACCACACGATCCGGGTTGATCTGCAAGTCCGCCGCAGCATCTTTCAAATACTTCGTGAGCACTTCGACACGTGAGCGAGATCGTCCAAAGACCACGCCGGGCACTCCAAGGCGCAACAACTCACGCGCCACATTGCGTGCTTCATCCAGCGCTCTCGCCCGCAAACCCAATGGCACGTTCACCACCGGCGGATTCAAGAGCACATGGTGTCGTTCGCCGCGCGGCGCGCCGCTGCGATCCACCAAATGCACGGGCTGTTCCACCAAGCGCTCACAATGTTCGCGTGCGTTGGCGATGGTCGCTGAACAAAAAACAAACACAGGTGCCGCACCGTAATGCCGCGCGATGCGTTGCAACCGACGCAACACATTGGCCATGCTGGCGCCAAACACACCTTGGTAATGGTGCACTTCGTCCACCACGATGAAACGCAACCGCCGAAAAAAGTCTGCCCAGCGCGGGTGATTCGGGAGAATCGCAACATGTAGCATCGAAGGATTGGTGATGATGATGTCTGCGGATTCGCGCACGCGCCTGCGCACATCCGGTGGCGTGTCTCCGTCGTAGGTCCATGCCCCCACTGGCGCAATGCCAGCCGCACGCAAGCGTTCGGGATCGAGCAAGTGCTGCAACTTCTCACCAGGACCGGATTCTCCAGTTGCGCGCAACGTGTCATTCAGCGCGCTGGCCTGATCTTGTGACAACGCCTTGGTTGGAAACAGATACAGCGCCGAGGGACGCGTCCTCGCGGGAACGACATGCCCCGTGCCGGACAAACCCAGCGAGCGGCTCTCTGAGGCAGCGAGCATCGCTGAGAGAATCGGCAGGTTGTAGCAGTGGCTTTTTCCGCTCGCTGTGGGCGTCGCCACCACGGTATTGCGCCCTGCAAGAATCGACTCGAAAGCCTCACGTTGGTGGCTGTAAAGCTGCATCACACCGCGCTGCCGCAGACTCTGCACGAGAAACGTATGGAGCGCGTCGGGAAAGTCTGCACTGCAGCCTTCCACAGCGGGATCGACATGCCAATGCGCGATGCGACTCGCGAAACCACGGTCTGTTCTGAGTTGTTGAAGAAAGCGCTCCACCATGCGTGTGAGGAGCCTTGCCCCGCTGCGGAGGCCTCCCCGCGGTGCGTCCTACCATTCAGGGGGGACAGCGCGGCGAGCGCTGCGATTCTCATGACACTGCGGGTGCGAGCATGGAAACCCAGCGCACTCACCAACCATGAACAGGTCCGTCAGCCTTTGCAAGCAGGGCGAACGCTCCGGGCAGCGCATCTGTCACATGGGCACCAAGCGCATCAGCGAGTAGTGGCTCAAGCCAAGGGCGCAACGCCAAAGCCACGCTGCCGCTCGTCGCCACGCAAGGTTCGCGCGCAGCATCAATATTGATCCCGCAACGCTCAACACATGCCGCCGCGAGCCGCGCGAGGTCCTCTGCAGCTCCAACACACAGAAGCCTCGCTAGGTCGTCATGTGCCGCCGCCTCAACGATCAGCGGCGCGAGATCGCACGCTCGAAACGAGCTCTCGCGCAAATGACGCTCCCACGTGCGCGGAGACTCAGGCACATGACCACGCAGCCACTCCGGCAGCGCCTCTCCCGCGTCCCACTGCTCGGCCACCACGCGCAGCGCTGCCATGCCCAGCGCATGTCCGCTGCCTTCATCTCCAACGCTCGGCCCGAGCCCGCCACAGCGATGGTCGCCAAGTGGTCCTCGACCCCAAGCGGCACTTCCTGTACCTGCCGCGAGCAGCACACCGTGACCCGCTGCAAAGGCGGCTGCTCGCGCAAGTTCACCGTCATCAATCAGCACCCGGATCCGAGCCTCTGGCCACTCTCGAAGCGCGGCGCGCAGCACTTCTCCAGCGGCAGGATGGCTCCGCCCCGCCAATCCAACAGCAATTCCTGCAAATCCGTGATCAAAGACCCTTAAAGCCGCTGCAGGCGTTGCCGAAGCAAGGTCATGCAGTGCTTCTTGCACGCCAAGCTGAATCGCAGAGACCGCTGCCTCTACGCCAACGCGGTGCGGATTCGACGCACTCGCGTTACCACGAGCCAACACGCTCCCTTGCGCATCAAAAATGCCTGTGCGCGTGCCACTTCCACCACCGTCGACGCCCAGCCAAGTTTGAAGATCTGCCATCATTGTGCAGTAGTATGCCGACAACACAGTACGGATTCAGTATGCCCAACCGCAACCTCTACAGCCTCGCACTTTTGTGCCTGATCTTGACCGCTTGCGGCGGTGATTACGCCAAAGAAGGGCACGAGGCATTCGCTCGCGGCGAATTTAAGGTCGCCGAACGCATGTTGTCGGTAGCCGTGCGCGATGGCAATGCTCCCGCCGCTAGCCGCTTCATGTGGGGAGCGTCGCTCGCACGCCTCAAACGCGTCGGCGAAGCCAGTGCCGTGCTCGAACCCCTCATGTCAGACGAGCAATACGGCCCACGCGCAACGCTGCTGTGCGTTGAAGCTGCTGTCAACGATGCGCGGCTTGACGATGTGCGTCGCATGGTTGCCGCGGCAGCCACACGCTGGCCGAACCATCCATGCACCACAATGGCTTCGTTCCGCCTAACCGAAGCAGACTATTCAGGTGCGCGGCGTCAGTTCGAGTCCATGCTTATGCGCTACGGCGGCGCGCCTTCCGTAACAAAGCAAGAGGGACGCATTTCACGCCTCCTATTCGCGAAGGAGACGACTCCAACCGAAATCAGTCTGCTGCAAGCTATCGCTCTGGAATGCGCGCTGACTGAAGCCAGTGTCATCATGCCGTCGCTCGAAGCAGCACGCACCGCCGCAGCGCGTATGGAAGCCAGCGCTACGGCAGCCGCAACGGCCGATCCGGCAGCGTTTGAAGCCATCGTTCGCCTCATCGAATCTGCAAAGCACCGTGTGGAACCAGATCTCGTGCTGCAACAAGCTGTGAGAATTCTGCACCTGAAACCAGCGGAAGTGAGTGCCGAAGAGCGGCGCGGATTTCTCGAAGCAAGACGCTTAGAGGCTGCAGGCCATGTCACGCAGGCCTTCGAAACTGCAAGGCGCATTCCTGAAGCCGTGGTTGCGCTGGAGGCCGCTGCACCCTGCTTCGCCAACCCGCTCATCCTCGACGAAAAACTCGCGCGGCTCTACTACATCGCTGGTGATGTTGAAAAGCTTGATGTCATTGCACAACGCTGGTTGAAGGCCGACGGCCGCAACTTGCTCGCCTCCTTCTATCGCGGGTATGTGCTTTTCCGCCTCGCGCGTTACGAGGAGGCCGCCAACTATCTCGAGCGCGCCCGCGGACTGAACTCCACGACGCAGGCTTTCAATCTGATGGCTGCCATCAATTTCGCCAAACTCGGAAATCACGCTCGAGCTGCACCGCTATTCGCCATGTCTGCTGAAAACGGTCCACTGGATGCCGAGTCCATTGTGGGCTGGGCCGACACCATGCAAGCGCTTGGCGATAGCACTCGTGCGCGCGCACTTTTGCGCGACGGCATGAAAGTGCGCTTCCCGAATCCGCTTTCGGAGGAGCACAAGAAACTGCAGGACACCCTGCTGCGCTATTACAAAAACGCCGGTCACGCCATCGACAATCTCGAAGAGGCACGCACGCTGCATCGCGAAGACCGCGGCAACGCTTACATCACTTTGCGTCTGGCTCAGCTCGAACTCGATGGCGGCGATGAACGCACCGCGTTGCAACTCTGCCGCGACGTTCAAGATGACCACCCGACCTTGGCTGATGGCTGGCGGCTTGGTGCTGAAACCGCGCTGCTCATGAAAGACAATGCATCAACCGCTCTGATGCTCGAGCGCCTCAATCGTCTGTTGCCCAATGATGCCTCCGTCGCTTGGCTACAAGCTCGTGCAGCCTTGGCTCAGAAAAACACAGGGCGTGCACGCCATTACGCAGGGATAGCGCTGGAACGCGACCCAACCACGCTCGGACCAGCCTTGGTGCTTGTGCAAGCCTCGCTCGAAGACAAAAGGCCACGAGAAGCGCTTGAGATTGGCGAAGAGCTCCTCAAACGCGCGGGCGAAAGCGCGGGACTGCTCACCCTTGTCGGGAACGCAGCGCAACAACTGCGTCTCAATGACAAGGCGGTCGATTTCTTGATGCGTGCTGAAAAGGCCGGCGCTAACGACAGCGATTTCACTTTGCTGCTGGTGCGTGCCCTTGTGCGCAGTGGACGCAACGCTGTTGCAATACCGCATGCCATGCGGCTCACGACTGACAAGAACTGCCCGCCCTTTTCACGGATGGCACTCGCCGAGATCTTGATTGAAGCTGGAGCGGCGCTCGAAGCCGCAACGCTTGCGAAGGACACCTTGCCGACGCTTCCGAAGGGTCCTGAGCTCATCGCGGGCTTGGCCATCGCCGCACGCTGCCACATAGCTGCTGGGCACTGGCTGGATGCATGCACGGCACTCGTAGGTTTACGGCGTGCGAGCGACCATAGCGCTGCAGCAACGCTGTTTATTCCGGCTGCGTTGAAACAAAGGGCCTATGCCGAAGCTGCGCACTGCGCTGAGATTGCTTTAGAAGAAAAGGCCCTCAGCCAAGAAGTGATCAGCGACGCTTTGCGCGCGCTCATGCTGACAGAGAATTGGGTTTCAGCGCGGCGTGTGGCAGAACTTTGCGCCAAAAAGAACCCCGCCTATCAACTCCCAGATCTCGTGCTGAGAGCGCGATTGCTCTCCCACGATGGGCAACACGACCAATCTGCAAAGTTGTTGGAGCTCGCCTTTGTTAACGGCAATGCTGCAGTCAAGCGCGACGCGGTTGAGGCTCTTGCTGATTCCTCCATCGCAAACGACGGCGATGCAGCCGTCGCGGCACAGCTCGTTCAGTGGTTGAGAGATGCTCCCGACTCAGTGCACTTGCGGGAACAGGGCGCAAGAACCGCATTGCGAGCGCGCAATTACGATGAAGCAGCGGCGCTACTCGCAGAAGCAGCCAAACTGTCGAAGAACCGTGACGACATTGTGCGCCTTCAGGCGCGCGTCGAGCTGCTACGGCAGCGCCCTCGTGAAGCTGCGGCCCTACTCGCTCCCCTTGGCCATGAGCGCTCTCGCACCCTTGCTGCGTTGGCATTGGCGTTGGCCGAAAGCCCAACCTTGAAGGGCAGCACTGGTGAATACTGCGCTCACTTGTTGCAACGCCGGTTTGCTGAGGCAGCCGCATGTGCAGCACAATTGCGTGATGTTCCGCTCACATGGAGAGATCCGCTTTCAACGCTATCGCTGCGCTTAAAAGCGCACCCAGATGAAACCGTTCTGTTCATGCGTCACTTCACACTTGCCTTGGCACTCATGGACGAGCCAATGCTGGCTAACGCCGGCGTGAATGCTCTTGACGAAGCGCGCAAGGTGCTGGAATCTGAAACGAAACCCCTCGAACTCTGGCGCGCACTGCTGCGTATGCAGGCTGGTGATGGGACTGCCGCAGCGCGTATCGCCGCCCCGCGCCTCGAAGCTGACAACCCAACACTCTTCGAGCTAGCCATTGCTGCCCGCGCAGCAATGCTGAATGCTGGTCCCGCGAACATGCTGAAGGTCCTGGAAGGTGCCGGACTCAATGCAGCAGTGCCTGCACTCCTTGCGCGCGAACTGGCTGAATTGGCCCGTAGTGCAGGAGATCACGCCAGCGCCGCGGCCCTCCTCTCGCGCTTGGCTTCACCGGAAGATTCCGATCTTGCTTCGCTCGCCTTGGACTTGGCTGTTTGCGCTCCTGACAAGGTTGCATCAGTGGTGCTGCGCATCAAAGAGGACTCTGGCGTGCCGCGAGCAGCACGACTCCTGCGTGCTACTGCCTTGGCACGCAGTGGTGCTCCCGGCGAGGGCATTGAGGCGCTGAAGCGCGCACTCGCAGGCAAGCCAGTGCTTGACGCAACGGAACTGCTTTTTGCCGTTGAGGCCGCCGCGGCTGCTGGTGATGACCTGCTTGCCGAAACGTTGGTTCATCAAGCGCTCGCGGCGCAGCCGTGGAAAACCGCAGGAATGGCCCGCTGCGCGCTACTGCTGCGCCAATACCAGTGCCTGCCCGAGCTGCAGACAGCACTGAATGACGCCCTGAGTTTCATCGACCAGGGTGGCAAATTACGCAAGAGCAAGCGCTAGCTGACGCACTCCGCCGTCGTCATTTCACTGCGTGTTGAGCGGATAGCCAGCAGCGCGCAGTGTGTCTCGAATGGTCCCGAGTTTGAACTCTCGTAGCAGACACTCGAGGCGCGGCATGGTGTGCTTCAGCCCGACATAGTGGCGAAATGCACCTGCGCGGCTGGTGAATCGGCGCAAGTTCGGTTGCTCTTGGTCTGTCTCCCACGGATGCAAGTAAAATACAAATGGGCGCTGCTTCTGAATGCGGTTCAAACCCCAGCGTGTCAGCCACCAAGGCAGCAGTCGGAAGTAGCCGCCACCAGAAACCGGTATTGCCACGCCGCAACAGCGCGCAACGGACATGGGCAGTTCCACGAGGCTGTGGCTTCCATTGCTGCGAATCGTGTGCGCTACATCGCCCACGGAGGGCATGCCGTAATCGGGGTGTCTCACTGGGAAAATGGAGCTGTCGTAGGTGTACCCTGCATCCAAGAGCTCATCGAGCGCCCAAAGCGTTTTCTCCATGATGCTGAAAGATGGCGCTCGAAAACCGTGCACTGGCTGCCCGCTCAAGTCCTCGAGGAGCGCCTTCGATTCGCGAGCCTCTGCACGAAACTCAGCACGAGTCATGCTCGTGATGACCGCGTGACTCATGCCGTGACTGCCAACTTCGTGCCCCGCTGCGGCGATTTCGCGCACAAGCTCCGGATGTTGCGCAGCTACACAACCGAGTACGAAGAATGTCGCGTGCACTTGGTGCTCTGCGAAGAGAGCAAGAAGTCTGCGGGTGTTTGGCACGACACGTGACTCCTGACGAGCCCACTCCGAGCGCGGCAATCCACGTGCAAAATTCAGGACTTGGTAGTAGTCCTCCACATCGACGCTAAGCGCGTTGAGCAAGCGAAGAGCCCCCGTGCTTGGGAGCGTATCAGCGCGTGCCGCGGCCAGTGAGGCAGCGAACGGTGAGGAAGATAATCGCGACATCTGTCATCAGACACATGCGCTTGATGTACAGAAGGTCGTAGCGCAATTTGCGCTCGACATCGCGCACCGTTTCGTCGTAGTGGCCTGAAACCTGTGCCAGCCCAGTGATGCCAGGCTTCACGTCAAGGCGCTTCTCGTAATCCTGCACTTGCACTTTGAACTGATCGACAAAGAACGGCCGCTCGGGCCTCGGCCCCACGAGACTCATCTCGCCGCGCAGGATATTGATCAGTTGTGGCGCTTCGTCCAAATGCGTGGCCCTGAGGAAACGTCCCAAGCGCGTAATACGCGGGTCGTTGACCCGTGCCCAAATGGGGCCAGTATCCGCTTCGGCGTTCATGACCATGGTGCGCAGTTTGATGATTCCAAAGTTCTTGCCGCCCCTGCCAACGCGCTCCTGAACGAAAAAGACTGGGCCGCGGCTGCCAAGTTTGATCGCCAGAGCAAGCAGTGCCAGGACCGGCAGGAGCATGAGGAGACCAAGCCCGGCCAAAAACCGGTCGAGAAAGTCCTTTAGCAGGTCGAATCGTGCGCGAAGTACCAGCGAAGCAAGGGGCATTGTTGTGGGAGTTCTCAAAAACTGTCCGTAGTATAATCTCCGGACTCCATGAAACAGCTATCAAACTTTGGTGAATCTAGCGCAAAGCGGGTGTATTCAACACGGCCAAGGTCGGGGTGAACGGCTTGAACAAGAGGAAGTTATTCCGCGATCCGCCAGGGAGCAAGATATTTCTGGCCTTCCAGTACTCGTTGTCACTTTTCGAGTTGTGCATCAAAGCTGCGCCAGAATTGCGCTAAGACCCGGTGCCATTTCTCTCAAGAACCAGCGCAGTTCCTGTCGTGCCCGGTCTACATCGCCCGCGACCAAAGGCGTGCTCAGTAACACCAAAGCCTGTGGCTCACTTGGTCTCAATAGAACCCTCCAAGCAAAGGAGTTGTATTCAGCCATGGACTGTCGGCCAGCGCGGTAGAAGCTCCAACTCAGACGTTTTTCCGTGCCCTTCAAGAGCAGAACCTCGTGGAGCCCTACTGGCGATTCGGGAAAATCATCAGGGCAGGGCAGCATCTGCATCCCTTGGACTTCGTAGCCATTCCCCCGGTAGCAGATTTCCGGAGCGTGGATGCGAACTTCCGGACCAGCACCGTAAACCACGCAAATGCTGAACCGATCACCGACGCCAAAGGTCCTGTAGACCCAGCCCCTGGGTTGAAGGAGTTTGAGCGTCGAAGGCTCGAGCTCGACCTCCCGACTCGTCAAGACCTGAACGCTCTCAAGGCGTAGCTCTTTTGGCAACAGTCTTCCAAGGTCCGCGGGCACTGAAACAGGTGCCGCAACGCCGACGAAGAAAGCCGCGATCACGAAAACGGCCGCGAGCGACACAAACCAGATCCTCGCAGGCGGTGCGCCCGTTGGCACAGCTCCAGTTGATGACGCTGATCCGCCACGGGTGGTCCAGAGCATCAGTGCACTCGCCACAATGAAGGCCACGATGCCTGAACCGTCATGGGCCAAAGTGCCAGGCGCAGCAGCATCGATGCCGCTCCGTTGCGCCACATGAATGAGGAACGCAACGCGCAATGCGTTGGCGAACACAGCACACAGTGGTGCCGCCAGCACACACACTGCAAAGCGCCACGGTTTCAACTTCGTGAGCGCAGCGAACATCCATGCAACAGCTAGCAAGGTCACGCTACTCCGCAACCCTGAGCACACCTCGCCCACTAACAAGCGACCCGCGCCCACGATGAGGCGCGCTCCTTCGCCTTCGCGCACAACACCATCCGGTGCCAAAAGCAACCCACCCTGCAAAGCAAAATCACGCAAAGGCAAGCTCAGATCATCGACGAGCTTGAGCGGCCATGGCAGCGCAAAGAACAGAAACCCCAGCGCGGGAAACAAGTGCCGCAACATGGCTGTTCCGCCGCCTGCAGCAATCAAGGCCAGCAACGCCAACCATGCTCCTAGGGCTCCAGCAGAACCGCTGCCGCGAGCAGCGAGCATCCACAGAAAAAACGCCGCTGGAAGTGCGAGAAACACTGCCGCGAGGATGCCACGCGAGCGCGGAACACGACGTGCTGCAAATAGCAGCCACGGAATGGCAGCAGCAACCACAAGCGGACCGTGGCTGAAAGCTCCTGCTTCTTCATCCCAACGCAGCAGCAACCAAGGTCCAAGATTGTGTGCGCAGAGAATCACCACACCAAAAGCTGCAAGCACCGTCAACATCAGGGGTGACGCACCTGCGGCGCGTCGGTTCGAGTGCGCAAATCGTAGATTCGGATGATGCGGCGATTATCGCTGGATCCAGTGCCAAACTCCCAAGCGTCGTAGTGAGCTGCTACGTCGGCGTAAAATGCAGCCCAGTCTGGGAAATTCGCGGCTTTGCGCGCGGCGTTTGCATTCCCGAAGGCTTCATAGTTGTGCTGGCACGTCACCAACCACGCTGCACCACGCAGTGCATTGCGCGCAGCAGGATCCGTGTTGCGCGTCAACCAACGAGCCGATACGGGCGAAGCCCTACTCCACAGCAACGCGAGATTTGGAGTACTCGAGCCAAGTCCGAATCGAATTCGTGCTTGCTCAACCCGCTCCGCAATAGCGGCTTGCGGATCATCAGGCAACGGCTTCAGCGCAGCCACAATTTGCGTTGCATCGCGGCGCAACAGATCCGTGAGGTGCTGATCAACATGTGCCCAAATCCAAGTCGAGTTCACGCCAGCCACGCTGGCGGATGCCTCCACCAGCACTTCGCGCATCACATGTCCAAGTGGCGATCGTAGTGGCAGCGGGCTGTATCCGGAAGCGCCTTGAAGGCGATTGTTCAAATCTTCGGTGTACCAATCTTGATCCAGCGAAATCACATCCCAGGTTGCATTAGGTGCTTCTCCCGCAGCGCGTTTCAGCAACTGCCAGCGCCGCTGATAACCCTCACACGCCTGAATCGAAGCCAGCGCTTGTGTAAGTCGCCGCGATCGCACCGTCGGATCCAGTTCCATTTCCGCGCTGCTGCGATGACGCTCTGCATCGTCACGCAACCTACCGATTTGTTCTAGTACCTTCTCGCAGCGCGCTGCAGAGGGCTGCAACGGAACCCAATCGCGGTCGTTCAGCACGACACTGCCAGCCGCGACATTGTGCTCCATCCAGCGCAACGCTGAAACCCTTGGATCCTCGTTGCGCCGAGCAATCGTCCGTTGAACAATCACTAGCGCCGGAAACTGCGGCAGAGGCACGAGCACGATCAAACACAGCGCCATGAGTGCGCCACGCCCACGCCAAGTCTCGCGACCGCCAATGCGACAAAGCGCATCAGCAAGTGCTGCGATTCCGCAGGCCACGAGAATGGCAGCGAAGGGATACAGCGTGTTCAAGTGACGAGGTTCGCTGAACTGGATGTTGGCGAATGCGGCCGCAGCACCAACGCAGACACACGTGACGAGCAAGAGCCAAAGTGCACCATTGTCTCCCTGGCGCAAGCGCCTTGAACGCTGCAGCGCTGCGAACGCACCGAAAACCATGAGCGCTGCCAGGACGACGCCCATGCCTTGTGCAGAAAAACAGCGTTCCGCTGTGTAGAGCGCTGAATCCAAGAGTGAATGCGCAGCCGGATCCACGATGCCTGCGCCAGGACCAGCAGCACCCTGCCACAGTTGGTCGAGATGCAAACGCGAAAGCATGAAACGAAATTGCGGCAACACGCGCTCGTTCCAGAACTGTGCAGAAATGAAGTTCCACGGACTGCCACAGAAAAAACCGACCCAGAAAAGGAACATGCCCCACCAGAGTCGCGGCGCGTTGAATGCACGCGATTCAAGGATTTTCGCTTGATCCGACCTAAATAGGTGAGCGCACAGGAACGGAACGAATAGGGCCACTGCGTAGTACTTCGTGGCCATCGACAAACCGGCCAGCAATCCGCAACGCACATAGTCACGAACGCGACCAAAGCGCAGCATGTCAAACATGCTGATGGATGCGGCGATGGCAAAGGCAGCAGCCACAACGTCCTTCTTGACCTCTTGTGAACTGGCAACGTGGCCCATCATTGCAGCCAAAGCCGCTGCTGCAGCAAGCGCGAGTCTGCGACTCAGCATGCGCCGTGCCAAAAGGTAGGTCAGCCAAATCCCGAGAGTGCCAAAGATGGCCGCATTGATGCGCCCAATGATCAGCAAAGGTTGCGGGTCTCGAAACCACTGCACCGCAAAGTCGTCAGGCCCTGTGAAACGCCCAAGCAGGCGGCCAACGCCATAGTAGGCGCCGTATTCACCCAACAGGATGTAATAGCCCAAGGCTGGCTTGTTGAACCACTTCGGGTTCATTGTGCCCTCGGCAGCAAAACGCAACGCGCGCTCTACGTTGTTTTCCTCGTCCTTGTAGAAGGTCCAAGGCAGCCCCCCATCGAAGCAACCGAGAATGCGCACACCAAGCGCGAGCAAAAGCACTAGCAATAAAATCCGTCGAGCCTGTGGGCGCGTGATGTCTCTCACGCCCGCGCTCGCCGATCCCTCAAGTGCCATGTTCATGCTGTTAGGTTGCGCCGACACCCTGAAACCCTTCGACCTCGGCGCGTCGTGGCACATGCTGTGTCCTGTGACGCATCAGTGAGCGCCGTTGCACCATGAGATCGAGTGCCGAAACGCAGCCCATGTACCACCACAGGAAGTCGAGTTTGATATGGGACCCGAAAGATGATCCAACGATGAATGCTACCCACATTCCCATCATGGCTGTAGCGTGCGTAGCAATCAATGAGCCATCAGGATCGGACCTTGCCATCCGCCGACAGCGCCAGAGATAGAGCATGGCCGCCGGGAATAGAAGTAGGAATGGGATGGCTGAGAGCAAACCGCCCTCAGCGAGAGTCTGAAGCCAAGTGCTATGGGCCACGAAACCGGAGCGCGCTACTCCCGGTGTGTAGGTTTCCATGTTGCGCCCCGCATAGAAACCTGCGTAGCGCGGCGACAGCAAGGAGAAATTATCAGGCCCGACTCCCAACATGGAATGGTCTGACCACATCTCGAGCGCAGCTTCCCAGAGCAGCACGCGGCTCTGAGCTGCAAAATCTCGCTGCTCCTCTGGCCCAATGCCCTTTTGTAGTCGATCCCACTGAGCGCTGGGCATGGCAAGCAAGAGCACGACAGCCGCAATGCCTGCTGTCAGCAACCCAAGCACCTTGCGGTTGGTGAGCAACGTCATCACCAACACTGTGAGTCCCATGGCGAGATACCCGGCGCGTGAGCCGGTGAGCACAATGCAAAGCAAGACCAACGGAATGAGCACCAGCGAAACCGTGCGTTCGCGAGCGCGCCCCGTCTGGAACTTCATGAACAAGAAGGGCAGCATCATGACGAGAATCATGGCGAGATAATTGGCGCCACCACCCTGCCCGACGCCTACGTCCACGCGCAAGTCTTCCGTCACGCCACCACCGATGAACCCGAGGTACAGAATGGTCTTGATGTTCCAGACCATGCCCAAGATGTTCATCCACAGAAACACATTGAGTTTGCGTGGCGTATCCACCAGCTGCATGGTTAGGAATTGGACAATGATGAGCTTCGCCAACACATTGACGAGGTTCAAGGAATCCTCAACGCTTGCGACCGCATTCAGCGCGGAGATCAAATGGCCTATCAGCACAGCGACCGAGAACGCTAAGAGTAAATGCGTGCGGAAGGTACGCACCTGCAATGCCCAACCCACCGCCACGGAAACAGTGATCCACATCAAAGGGCGGAACCAATCTGGTGCCTCCCAAATGTCTGGGCGAAAGTAATACAAAAACACGAGGCAGAGCAATCCCCAGAATGGCCTGAACACACCGAGCAGGCATGCCGCAGGAGTCGCCACAAGCATGAAGGCGAATCTCAGGGACATGGCATCCCCGACTTCGGCGCAGCATGCGCGCCGCGCGTAAGACTGCCAACGATGTGCTCAAAGGCCGTGTCGAATTGCGACCAGCAGTGATTGCGTTGCACAAAACGGCGCCCAAGCTGCGCCATGCGCTCCCGCTCTGCACTATCGCCGAGCAGAGCGCATGCCGCCGATGCCATGCCTTCCGGAGTACACGCCAAGACGCCGCCTGCACCACCGTCTTGCAGCGACAAGGCCACCCCAGGCGTCGTGAGCACCGGTAATCCGTGCGCCAGTGCCTCCAAAACCTTGTTTTGAATGCCGCGCGCGATGATCAAGGGCACGAGTGCCAATGACGCCGCCGCAAGGTGAGGAGCAATACTCACAACTTCACCTGTGACTTCGACACCCGGCAACACCGCGAGTGCGCGGACACTGCCTGTTGGATTTCGCCCGACAATGCGCAAGCGCGCTTGAGGTCGTTGCGCTCGCACCGCTGGCAGGATGACGCGCGCGCCCAATTCGGCAGCCTCGACATTAGGCGCATAATCCATCGCTCCGCTAAACACCATGAGGTCGGATTCGCGCGCTGCTGCCGGCGGCACTTCATTTGGAAAAGCGACGCCATTGCCTATATGAACTGCAGATCCTGACTGAACGGCTTCGCGCCATAACGCAACTTCGCGCGGGGTGCATAAAATCACACGATCGGCGCGGTTGCCACAGTTTCGTTCGAAACGCCGCATGCGCACCGCTTCCAGCCCAGACAACCAGCGTCGTACTCCGCCAGTGCGGCTGTAATCCGCCCATTTTTCGCTGTCGACATCCACCGCATCCAGCATGACAGGCACTGTGCAGTCGCGAGGAATATAGGCCACTACCTGCGATGAAAACGCAACGATCAAATCGTAGTCCTGCGACGCGATCATTTGTTCGACACGCGATTTGACCCGTGCGCGAGTCATCCACGCTACAGAGAGTGGCTGTGCACTGAAAAGCGCTACCGTCGCGCGCAATCGCCCCGTCATGCTGTGCAACGCTTCGACATACACGCTGCGGCAAGATTCACGCAGATGTTCACAGTGCCGCAAGTCTCTTGGATCATCGGCGTGGCTGACAAGGTCGACATCACCGATGCGGGTGCATAAGTTCAGCAGATGCCAAGAACGGATCTTGTCCCCCTTGTTAGGTGGATATGGGATCCGGTGCGAGAGAAAGAGGATCTTCAGGCGTGCCACCGCAGGATTCTCCCTGCGCGTCAGGCGCGGCTATTCACGGAAACGGCACCGAGGACACTCACACCGCTTCGGGTGAGCCGCTCGATCGCCTGTTCGGCCTTCTGGCGTGGGTCACGTCCAACCTCGATGACCAGCACCAAACCGTCGGCACATGCACCAAGAACTTCTGAGTCGGCAGAAGCATTGAGCGCTGGTGCCGCTACTAAGACCAAATCCCATCCGGCCTTCGCTTGTGCAAAGAGCGCCGTAGTCGGCGCAGAGCGCACAGATCCGCCTTGCACACGATTTTGATCACCAGCTGGAAGAAAATCCACTCCAGGGACAGCGCTGGGTTGCACCGCACCGCGATCGAAACTGGCGCCAAGAGCTTCTGCAAAGCCTGGGCTGCGACGTGCTGCCAGCATGGCATCAAGGCGCCCGGCCCTAAGATCGCCATCCAGCACGAGCACACTGCCTGCACCACCCTCTGCGAAAGTCGCAGCCATATTGGCCACGAGCAGCGCGGATTGTTCGCTGTCGTTGATCCCTGCGAACACCACAACCTTGGGTTGCGGATTCATGCGCTGTAGCGCCGTACGCAAGCGACGAAACTCCTCGCAACGAGGATCGTGCGGCGCACTAAACGCAATCAAGCGTTCATCGACGCGCCACGCAGCGCGCTCGTTCACGGCAGCCACTGGGCTGGCGCCCGCTGGCGCACCGCTGTCAGCTCGGGTTTGTTCCCGCTCAGCGGCAGCTTTGTTCAACGCGTCATGCATCCGGCCCATGCTTAGTCCTCAACGCTGGCCCCCGAAAAACGGGAGTTTGATGAATGTACGCCTTGGCCCACCTCGGGCCGCAGCTTCTTCGCGTTCACGCGAACGAAAATCGAAATCCTGCCCCTCGATCTCACGCAATCCGGCCATCACAGTCGCTTGTTCCAACTTGCGCTGATTCTCTGTGAACGCCACGAGTAACGACTTATCGCAAGCGAGGTTCACGAGACGCGGAATACCTCGCGAATAACGCCACACAGTAGCGACGGCACGATCGCTGAAGCGCACCGATCCACTAGCGCCGGCGCATTGCAAACGGTGATTAATGTAATGCTGCGTCTCTGCCATGTCCAAACCCTGCAAATGAAACCTCAGCGTGATGCGCTGACGCAACTGACGCAAATCTGGATGGTCCACGCTTCGGCGCAACTCTGGCTGTCCCACCAGTACGATCTGCACCAGTTTTTCGCGCTCCGTTTCAAGGTTGGAAATCAAGCGCAATTCTTCCAAGGTCGACCTTGGCAGGTCTTGAGCTTCATCCACAAGCAACACGACATTGCGATCTTGAGCAAGGCAATCAATGAGAAACCGATTGATGGCTTCGAGGAGCTCCGGCCTGCTGGGCTTCACTCCCTCGAGGCCGAATTCCCGTGCCACCGTCTGCAACAACTGCACACCAGTGAGGCGGCTGTTGGTAATGATGGCAGTGGCGGTGCGTGGATTCAGACGCTTCAAGAGTGCGCGGGTGACCGTGGTCTTGCCAGCGCCGATTTCACCACTCAGAAGCGCGAATCCGCGGCGGCTCTCCACGCAGTGCAATAGCTGCGCCAAGGCCTCGTTGTGTTGCGCGGATCCGAAAAAGAAACTGGTATCCGGAACATTGTCGAAGGGGGATTTGGAAAGTCCGAAGTACGACTCGTACACGCTTACCCCACCTTGTAGAAACGCGCCATGAGATCGAACAATGCCGGCGGCAAGACGCTTTGGAGCGAGTGCACAAAGAAGCACACATGAAGCAGCGCTACGAGCGCGACCAGAACCAGCAGCACAATGGTCACTGTCTTGCGCCGCTTGCGCGACTTCTGCTGTGTACCGGATGAAATGACGCTCTCAACGCTTGCGAGAAGAGGCACACTCAACGCGCGGCGGACTTCGGCGCTGCTCGTGTACGAGCTATTCGCGAATTCAGAGAAGAACACAAGCGCACCACCGAGAAGGAGCCCGACGAAAGCACCCACTGCGCCGAACAACGGCACGCTGGGGAACACCGGATCAAGGGTGCTCGCTTCTTCAACCACTGGCATGCGTAGATCACGGAAGAACTCGCCGGCGTCTCCATTGACGCGGTCCCACAACCCGTTGGCTGATATCAAACTGTCAGAAAGGCGCGACATCGTTTCTGCTGCGTGGTCGCGATCAATCCTCAGATTCCAAGCCTGCTTGTTCAGCCCAGGAATCCCTTTGCAGACTGTCTCCAAGTTTGCCGATGATGCGCGCAAACGAGTGATCCGGGCACGAACGGCTTGCAATTCCGCATCGACCTCAGTACGGCGTACATCAAGATCATCGAATTTTTTGCTTGGATCGCTGGTACGTTCCACATCAATCAACTCTGGAACGGCGGCGAGCTTCGCTTGTTCGATTTCAACTAAGGCGATTAGCTTTTTGTAATCGGGGTGGCGTTCGGTGCCGCGCTTCTTGAGAGCCTCGATGGCAAGGCTCGCTTCCGACACACGCCGACGCTGCTCCTCGTATTCAGGATTGCGCTTCTGCGTGCGCTTCACAGTTTCGACCGGCGTGACGGACACGCTGCTGCGCAAGCGTTCGAGCTTCTCAATCAAACCTTGTTCCAGGACTTCTTCGTCAGCAAGTTGCTCACGCTGACGCGCCAACTCAGTAAGCCGCGAAGTGAGCACGTTCTCGCCGATCAACTGGAAGTCGTTGTTCTTCTGAAAAGACTCATAGGCGCTGAGCGCTGTGTCTGCACCCGTCTTGGCGGCATCGCGACGCGCGACCAAGCTTCGGCGCGCACGAGCAATCTCGCCGCGATACACCTCAAGCACGTAGTCCTTGTATTTCTGGACCACAGCATTTACGAAAGAGATGACCTTGCGGGCATCGCGACCGCGGTACCCGATTTCGAGCAAGTCCGGGCCGATCTTCTGCTCAGTAAGCTTCACGGTCGTGCTGTCCAGCACTCGTTGCACCAGGCGCGCACGCCCCTTGGGATCATCGGGATCGAAGCCTTCCGTGATGTTCAAACGCGTGATCACATCACGAAGAAACGTCGGGCTCTTGATGACTTCCGCGATGGTGGTCAAGAACGGCTTGTGCGGCAGAGTGAAATCCATCTGCTGAAAGAACTTGTCTAGCAACTGCCGGTCAACGGCTTCGATTGTCGCTGACGCTTGAAACTGAGGTGGCAGCACAAGCGCCAGCAGCACTGCGCCTACCAAAAGCACGCCAAAGGGCGCGAGCAGCACCCATTTGCGCCTGCGGAGCAACGGCAGAATGTCGCCGCCGCCGATCCCGACAAAAGTTTGTTGCTCGTTTTCCGCCATGGTGATCCTTAGAACGCCCCGCCCATCGCAAAGGTCGCATCCCCGGAGAGAATGCGCACTGAGTAGTTCACACTGACGACGGCCCTACTAATTGTGAACAAGCTCTGGAATGGCGCCGAGATTCCCGCAATGGCGCTGTTCACATGCCCGATCCAAGTCGGCGGCACGTAAATAATGTCGTCTGGGCGAATCTGAATGTTGCCGCCCGTCAGCCCCTTCTTGTAAATCTCTGTCACGTTCACAGTGAGAACGCGCGGTTGGCGCGGATCACCGCGAATGATTTTCACGTGCTTGTCATCATCGAGCAGCGAGGAGGGTGCCCCCATCTGCACAAAGACATCGAAGAGCACCACGTCACCGCGAAACTCCATGGACTTGATGATGGATCCGCCCAGCCGAATGTCCGGGGCAGCGATGTAGTAGCGCTTGCTCTGCACCTCCCCGACACCAAGAACCACTTCCGGATCTTTGAGATACAGAGCGAGGCGGCCAGTGACTTTCTTCTTCAATTGCGAAGGTGTCAGGCCTGCGCCCAAGATGTCGCCCATCCAAGCGAAGCTGAAGTTGCCGTCATTGCGAATCGCGAAGCGCCCGCTGAGCTTCGGTTCATCCGGAACTTCAATCAGCACCTCATCGCCGACACCGAACACAAACTCGTTCTCTTCAGGATCTTGTGAATACTTGCGCCCAAAGCCGCGGGTATTGCCGTCGGCACCGAGCTCGTCAAAAGTAGACCCAGGCCCGTTGCTGCACGCTTGCAGCAGCAGGAATCCTGTCGCGGCAATGAGCACGCACACGAGTTTCAGTGCCCGTCGGGCCTTTGCTGTCATGATCCCTACCCCTTGGCGAGTGCAAACCACTGCGCGTCATTCCCTTCGCCTAGCTGCACCTGGGAATCGGATGCAACCTGGTTCACCCACCCATCGGCAGCGCTTGCCTTCTGGGTTGAGCCATCATAGCCGTGGAGCACTGTTTACGGCCGTTCCCACCAGTACCGAAGGCACATCCCTACCATCATTGTTGCTTCACGAGCAACCTATAGATGAATGCCGCAACAAGTTACGACAATGCGCTTAGATCTCAACAAAGTCCTAAAAAACGAAACTGAGCGCGTAACTAGTCTTGACGCTGCTGCCGTGGAAGACGCTTCGGGGCGGCGCTGAGGAAATTGAAGCGTGCGATGGCCCAAAGTGCTGAGAAGCCATCAAACCAGCGGATCTTCTTGCCTTCGTCGAAGTCACGGCCGCTGTATGAGACAGGCACCTCATAGACCTTGGCCCCCATGCGGGCCACCTTGGCGGTGATCTCGGGCTCGACGTCAAAGCGGTTGGCGCACAGCTCAAGCCGCTCTACTACGCTGCGCCGCATGACTTTGTAGCACGTCTCCATGTCCGTGAGGTTCAGCCCCGTACACAGGTTTGAGACCAACGTCAGGAAACGATTCCCCATGTAGTGCGCGAACAAATGGACGCGGTGTGTCCCACCACGAAAGCGCGAACCGAAAACCACATCAGCTCGTCCGTCGAGCAATGGCGCGAGCAGCACGAGATAGTCACTGGGGTCGTACTCAAGATCTGCATCCTGCACGAGGACAATGTCGCCACGCGCAGCGGCAAACCCGGTGCGCAACGCAGCACCCTTCCCCGAGTTCTTGCTGTGACGCACCACCGAAACACCAGGCCACTGTGCAACGAGCTTCGAAAGCACTTCAGCAGAACCATCAGTGCTGGCATCATCCACTGCCACGATTTCGAGTTGTACGCCTTGTGGCAGCGCGGCAGCAAGCACACGACGCACGCAGCGCTCGACGGTGGCGACTTCATTGAAAACAGGAATGACGATGCTCAGTAGAGTCAAGGTTGCGCCAGACGCGAGCCGTACATGCGCTCGTAATAGCCACGGTAGTCCCCCGAACGCACTCGCTCCCACCACGGACGCTGTTGTTGATACCAAGCGACAGTTGCAGCGAGGCCATCTTCGAAATTGTGCAGCGTGGCATAGCCGAGTTCTGCGCGGATCTTCTCGTCATTGATGGCGTAACGCCGATCGTGCCCGAGCCGATCCTTCACATATCGAATCAATTCCTCGCCGTGTCCGAGCGCACGCAGAATCGTGCGTACGACATCGATATTTCGGCGCTCGCTCCGGCCTCCAACGTTGTAGACCTCGCCGACGCGACCATCGCGGCGTACCAAATCCACCGCACGGCAATGGTCTTCCACGTGAATCCAATCGCGCACGTTCATGCCGTCGCCATATACGGGCAGCTGCTTGCCCTCCATGGCATTCGCGATCATGAGCGGAATCAATTTTTCGGGGAATTGATACGGACCGTAGTTGTTGGAACAGCGTGTGATGAGCACAGGCATGCTGTGCGTGTGGAACGCAGCGCGCGCGAGCAAGTCGCTGCCAGCTTTGCTCGCAGCGTATGGGCTGTTGGGCGCAAGAGGCGTAGTTTCGCTGAAAGCCGGGTCTGTCGGGCCGAGCGACCCATAAACCTCATCTGTAGAGACATGAACAAAACGCGCCACGCCGCGACGACGCGCGAAATCCAAAAGCGTCTGCGTGCCTAGAACATTGGTGCGCAAGAATGTCGCCGCATCCTCGATGGAGCGGTCCACATGTGACTCAGCCGCGAAGTGGACAATCTCATCCACGCTCGCAGTAATAGCATCCAAAGCAGCTGCATCGCAGATGTCTGCTTTCAAGAACGTGTAGCGCGGAGCACGCTCAACTGCGCTCAGATTCTCGAGATTGCCCGCGTAGGTCAGCGCATCGAGATTCAACACCTGCACGTCGCTGTGTTGCTGCAAGACAAGGCGAATGTAGTTGCTGCCGATGAACCCAGCACCACCCGTTACGAGAATTGTCTTCACCGCGCATCTCCATGCAGAGCCACATGCTCCGCCAGTGCTTCTTGCCAAGTCCGCTGGAATAGCCCCAGCCTCTCCTCCAGCACACGGTTGTGCAAGGCCGAGTACTCAGGGCGTTGCGCTGGCGTGGGCCAATCGCTCGTACTAATCGGTGTAATCTCGACTTTGATTCCTGCAAGCCTGCAGGCCTCAACAGCAAACCCATACCACGACACCACGCCCCGGTTCGCAGCATGCACGGTGCCACGCAAGCCTGCTTCGAGTGCCTTCAATGCTGCCTGCGCCGCATCGCACGTGAAAGTCGGGCTCCCGAATTGATCCACCACCACTCGCAGTGCACCGCGTGTTCGCGCAACCTTCAAAATCGTGTCCACGAAGTTCTTGCCGCCTGGGCCGAACAACCAAGCCACACGCAGAATCACATGTTCCGGAGCAATGCGGCGCACTTCGCGTTCGCCGGCTTCCTTGGAACACGCGTACACCCCAACTGGAGCGACCGCCTGCGTTTCATCACAGGGAGCCGCGTGCGCGCCTGAAAACACAAAGTCCGTGCTCACATGCAGCAGCACTGCGCCGCTTGCGGCGGAAGCACGAGCAAGTGCGGCCGCGCCGTGTGCGTTGCTGCGAAAGGCTTGCGCTTCTTCCACTTCGGCTTTGTCCACCGCGGTGTAGGCCGCGCAGTTCACGATCCAATCTGGTTTGAACACAGCGACACACTCGGCCAATGCAGCCTCATCCGTGATGTCTAGCGCCTGCGCGCCAGAGCCAGCATTCCTCGCTGTAGCTAGCACTTCATGCGCCACGGAGAACGCTTCAGTCATGCGCTGACCGAGCATTCCCAAAGCCCCAGTGATAAGCACTCGCGCCACAGCTACCTCAGTCCATGCGGTTCGCACCGCCGTCGTGCACCAACTGGGATGCACGGTACAGCGATTCAAACGTCCCGGCGTCAGTCCACCATCCATCCAAAACCTCGCAACTCATGGTGCCTTGTGCGATGTAGGCATTGTTGACATCTGTGATTTCGAGCTCGCCGCGCCGACTGGGTTTCAGCGTCTTGGCAATTTCAAAGACGTTGGAGTCATAGAGGTAAATGCCAATGACTGCGAGATTGCTCTTGGGGTTCGTAGGTTTCTCCTCGATCCCAACGACACGTTTGCCATCGAGCTCTGCGACACCGAAACGCTCCGGGTCGTGAACCTCCTTGAGGATGATCTTGGCTCCGCGCTCCACATGTTCGAAATCTCTGACAGCCTTGGCAATGTTGCGTTCAATGATGTTGTCGCCAAGCACCACACAGATCTTCTCGCCTTCCGCAAAGTGTTCGGCCAGCTTGAGCGCGTCCGCAATGCCGCCCTCCCCCTTCTGGTAGGCGTAATTCACACGCTGCAAACCAAACTCTTCACCGTTGCCGAGCAGCTTCAGGAAATCACCGGCGCTGTTGCCGCCTGTTACGACCAAAATGTCGCGTATACCAGCGTTCACCAAACACTGGATGGGGTAATAGATCATCGGCTTGTCCCATACGGGCAGCAGATGCTTGTTGGTGATGCGAGTCAATGGGTGTAGGCGACTACCGAGACCACCAGCGAGAATGACACCCTTCATGACAACTTCCTTTCCCGTGCGTTCGCAGCATGTTGCGCACGGAACCACTTCACTGTGGCTGCAATGCCTGTGGACAACGGCGTATTGGGGTTGTAACCGAGAATACGTTGAGCAAGCCCAATGTCCGCTTGACTGTCGCGCACGTCGCCGGCGCGATCAGGTCCGTGCACCGCGTTTGCAGGCACTCCGAGGCAAGCAGCGATCTCATGCAACAGCGTGAGTAGATCGGTGCGGCCACCAGCTCCAATATTGAGCACCTGGCCCGGAGCGCTTGCCGCTTCTGCCGCCAGCAGATTCGCCTTCACGACATCACTGATATAGGTGAAATCACGGCTTTGCTTGCCATCGCCATGAATATGCACGGCCTCACCACGCAAAAGCGCATCCACAAACTTTGGAATGACTGCGGCGTAGGCCGAATCTGGACGCTGGCGCGGACCAAACACATTGAAGTAGCGCAACGCCACGCACTCAAGTCCGTAGACCCGCGTAAACACGCGGCAGAGGTTTTCGCCGTGCACTTTGTCCGCAGCATAGGGGCTCTGCGGTTGCTGCAACATGTCTTCACGCTTGGGCAAGACAGCCGTGTCGCCATAGGCGCTGCTGCTCGCGGCGTACACCACGCGTTTCACACCGCACTCCTTCGCAGCCAAGAGCACATTCAACGTGCCCAGGGCGTTGACTGCAAATGATGTGGCAGGATCGTCCACACTGCGCGGCACAGACGGCAGCGCGCCTTCGTGAAACACGAGATCCACGCCCTTGCACGCGCTCATCACTGCTGCGGCGTCGCGCAGATCGGTTTTCAAGAACTCGATACGCTCGGCAACGTCTGCGAGATTGGCCTCATGACCCGTGCTCAGATTGTCCAACACACGCACGCTGTCACCGCGCGCCACAAGTGCGTCCACAATGTTGGAGCCGATGAATCCCGCTCCCCCTGTCACCAGCACTTTCATGGTTTTCCTCCATAACGCAATAAGAGATCGGCACAGATGCGCTGTGCAGCACGTCCATCCCACAAATCGGGAATGCGCGCAGGCGGCGCGCGCCCTTCGAGCACCTCGATCGCAGCAGATTCAATCAACGCGGGATCGCGCCCGACAAGTCTGTTGCCGCCAACTTCGACCGTGATCGGACGTTCCGTGTTCTCGCGCAAAGTGAGACACGGAACACGCAAAATGCACGCTTCTTCTTGAATGCCGCCGCTATCCGTGAGGATCAACGCGGACGCTTCCATCAAGGCAAGAAAATCGTGATAGCCCTGAGGTTCAAGGAAACGCACACCATGCGGCGCTGTGCCTAATCCAAGACTTTGCAAGCGAGCTGCGGTGCGCGGATGCAGCGGGAAAAGCAAGGGCAGGCGCCTCGCGAGTCGCTCCAACACACCAAGCAACATGCGCAATGTAGCGGGGTCATCGACATTAGAGGGACGATGCAGCGTCACGAGCCCATAGCCGCCGCGCTGCAACTGCTGACGCTCGAGAGTGCCCGCAGCGCGTGCGGCCGGAAGCTGCGCGAGCAATGTGTCGATCATGACATTGCCGCTCAAGACGACGCGAGCGGGATCCACGCCTTCACGGGCGAGGTTTGTGCAACCGGAGGGCTCGCTGACATAAAGCACATCACTGATGGCGTCCGTGAGCACGCGATTGATTTCTTCCGGCATGCTGCGATCAAAGGAGCGCAGGCCAGCTTCAACATGGGCCACGGGAATGCCACGCTTCGCAGCTGCGAGCGCGCAAGCAATTGTGCTGTTCACGTCGCCCACGACGAGCACCACTTGGCTCGGCGCTTCTGCAAGAAGTGCATCGAAGCGCGTGAGGATCTCCGCTGTTTGCGCAGCGTGCCCAAGCGACCCAACGCCGAGGTTGCGCCAAGGCTCGGGAATGTTGAGTTCACTGAAAAAACTCGCCGACATGCTCGCGTCGTAATGCTGACCGGTGTGCACGATGCGATGCCGAATGCGCGGTTCTTCTGCAAAAACCTGCGCAAGAGGCGCAATCTTCATGAAATTCGGCCGCGCGCCGGCAACGCTAATGATGTCGAGAGTGTGGCTCATGGCTGCGCCCCAGCTTTCATCCACGTGCAAAACTGCGCGATGCCTTCGCTCATGGAGACCAAGGGCTCCCAACCGAGAAGCGCTTTAGCACGCGTGTCATCGGCCCAAGTCTCCCTCACATCTCCGGCTGGCACATCCTCATAGCGCAGACGCGGATCCATTTTCAAAGCCGCGGCCAACAACTTCACCAGCTCCGTGAGCGAAGTCGTCTTGCTGCCACCGAGGTTTATGAGGCGGTACCCCGACGGTGAGTCCAACGCAGCAAGCACACCGCGCGTGATATCGCCGATCCATGTGTAATCACGGCGCATACTTCCATCGCCGAAGATCACCACTTCCCGACCTGCGAGCATGTTGCTGGCAAAAAGCCGAATGGCCATTTCCGGGCGCTGCCTTGGTCCGTAAACCGTGAAGAAGCGCAGTGCGCTCACCTGCAATGAGGTTGTCTGAGTGAAGCTCGCCCCCAGTAACTCAGCAGCTCGTTTCGTGGCGGCATAGGGGCTCAGAGGCAGATCCGCTGGATCGTCCTCACGAAAGGGTGTGCGCGTCGAGTTTCCGTACACGCTCGAAGAACTCGCAAGCACACAATGCGGGACGCCTGCAGCAACACAGGCATGTAGCACTTCTGCTGTACCCGTAACATTGACGTGAGCATACAAAGCAGGATCGAGCAATGATGGCCGCACTCCAGCGCGAGCCGCCAAGTGGATCACCGCGTCAAAACTCCCATTGTGAAAGACGCGCTGCAACAACACTGCGTCGTTGATGTCCCCTTCGATCAAGCTCATAGTGCCCTTGCGGTGCAACGCTTCGATGTTGGCTCGCTTCAATTCCGGCGCGTAGGCCACATCGAAGTTGTCCAACACCGAGACGCTGTCCCCACGTTGCATGAGCGCTTCGGCCACATGCGAACCAATGAATCCAGCACCACCTGTCACCAGCACGCGCAAATCAGAGTCTCACGAGGCGGCCCTTCACAGAGCGGCCCTTCATCAAGTTGCGTGTGTCCACGATGAGTCGCGCATGTTCTGCAATGAGCGCGATATCGAACGCGGTGTGGTCCGTGACCACAATCACGAGGTCTGCCGCCGCAAGCTGCGCCTTGTCGCATGGCACCGCGCGCATATCCAATCCATGAAAGTCGATCTTGGGCACATGCGGGTCTGCGTATTCCACGCGCGATCCAGCCTGTTGCAGCATAGTGATGATGTCCAAGCCTGGCGACTCGCGGCAATCATCCACGTCGCGCTTGTAGGCAACACCTAACACGAGGACGCGCGAGCCCTTCAACGGCTTAGTGTCCGTGTTCAGGCTTTGCGCGCACAGATCCAGCACATACTCCGGCATGTGCGAGTTAATCTCGCCGGCCATCTCGATGAAGCGCGCGTTGTAATTCAGGGCTCGCAGTTTCCACGAGAGATAATGGGGATCGATCGGAATGCAATGTCCGCCGAGCCCAGGCCCTGGCCAGAACGGCATGAATCCGAAAGGCTTCGTGGCAGCGGCGGCGATGACTTCCCACACGTCCACATTGAGTTTGCGGCACATGATGGCCATTTCGTTGACCAAACCGATGTTGACGCTGCGAAAAGTGTTCTCGAGCAACTTCACCATTTCGGCTGCTGCGCAGGAATTCACAGGCACCACGCGGTCAACGGCTGCGCTATAAAGCAACGCCGCCAACTGCGCACATAACGGAGTGTGGCCGCCAACCACTTTGGGGGTGTTTCGCGTGTTGAACTTAGGGTTGCCAGGATCGACGCGCTCCGGCGAGAACGCGAGGAAGAAATCCTCTCCCGCTTTCAATCCGGTTTCCGCGAGTCGCGGCAAGATCACTTCTTCCGTCGTCCCTGGATACGTCGTGCTCTCAAGCACCACTAATTGCCCACGGCGCAGTGTGGCTTTCACCATGGCTGTCGCCGAATTGATGTAGCTGATGTCCGGATCGCGTGTCTTACGCAAAGGCGTCGGCACACAGATGGAAATACAATCCGCCGTTTCGAGTTCCACTCCGGGCAGCACGGCACGCAACTTGCCCGCCTTCACCAACAGGCCGAGTTCCGCTGTGGGAATGTCACCAATGTAGGAATCGCCGCGGTTCACGGCATCCACGCGACGCTGATCGACATCCACACCAAGGACTTGATAACCGGCGCGCGCAAATTCGACGCAAAGCGGCAAGCCAACATAGCCAAGCCCGATCACGGCGACGACTGCCGTGCGGTCTTCGAGTTTCTTTTGCAGCGACGCTGCCACAGTAGAGGGTGCGAGTGTGTTCATTGAACGGTGACAGTTTTTGCAAGGTTGCGCGGCTGATCCACATCGGCGTTTCTGGCCACAGCGGTCCAGTACGCGAGCAGCTGCAGCGGAACGATATTTACGAGAGGTGAGAGGTTTTCAGGAACGGCAGGCAGCACAATGGTGCGCCACGCGGATTTCGCAACGCGATCGTCTCCTTGCGATACCAAGGCGATGATGCGCGCACCGCGCGCCTTCGCTTCTTCCACATTGCCGGCGATCACGGCATAGGTGGCAGCGTGCGTCGCAATGGCAATCACCGGCATACTTGCATCGATGAGCGCGATGGGACCGTGCTTCATTTCGCCTGCGGGATAACCCTCCGCATGGATGTAGCTGATTTCTTTCAGCTTCAAGGCTCCTTCGAGCGCTATGGGGTAATTCACGCCGCGGCCGATGAATAAAGCGTCGCGCGCAGCCGCAAGTTCCGCTGCGATGTCTTTGGCTGCATCAGACGAATGCAAGGCAGCCTCGATCGCGTGGGGCAACAACTTCAGTTCATGCAAACGCCGGCGTAACTCGCCATTCGTCAACTTGCCGCGCACCGCACCCAGTTTCAGCGCCAACAAGGACAACACAGTGAGCTGTCCCATGAAGGCTTTGGTAGATGCCACGCCAATCTCAGGCCCTGCATAGGTGAGCAAGACGCTTTGAGCATCACGAGCCATCGACGATCCGGCTACATTGGAAATCACCAACGTGTGCGCACCAGCTTCGCGTCCGCGACGCAACGCAGCGCGCGTGTCCGCGGTTTCACCCGACTGCGAGATGGCGATGAGCAGGTCGTCCTTGCCCAGCATTGGCTCGCGGTAAATGGCCTCCGAAGCGTAGTCCACTTCCACAGGCAAGCCGGCATCTTGTTCGATGAGGAAGCGTCCCACTTGCCCCGCATGCCAGGAAGTCCCGCACGCAACGATGCTCACGCGCCGCAGCGAACGCAGCGTGTCGTCATCGATGTTGAATCCATCGAGCGTAATCGTCCCGGATTTTTCCGCGATGCGCCCGAGCAGTGCGTTTGCGACCGTCGTGGGCTGTTCGTGAATCTCCTTCAGCATGAAGTGGGCGTAACCGCCCTTCTCTGCCATCTCAGCAGACCAAGAGATCTCCACGACAGGTCGGTGCTGCTTCTTCCCAGCCATATCAGTCACAGAAAGCGCTGTGGGGTGCAGCTCTGCAACGTCGCCATCTTCGAGGTAGATCACACGGCGCGTCCATGGCAGCAGTGCCGCCACGTCGCTCGCCAACCAATGCGCACCTTCACCAACGCCAAGGACTAGCGGACTATCGCGACGCGCAGCCACGATCACTTCCGGCGTATCTTCATGCATCAGCGCCAGTGCGAAAGATCCTTCGAGACGCCCCACTGCCGCACGCACCGCCGCGGCAAGGTCACCCTGCCACAAGCTTGCAACAAGATGCGCCACCACTTCCGTATCCGTCTCGCTTTGAAACACCGCGCCGGATGCTCCGAGTTCTTGGCGCAGTTCGAGGTAGTTCTCGATGATGCCGTTGTGCACCACCACCAATTTCCCGCAGCGGTGAGGATGCGCGTTGGCTTCTGTGGGCCGACCGTGCGTGGCCCAACGTGTGTGTCCAATGGCAGTGCTCGCTATCAGCGGTTCCTGTTGCAATTGCGCTTCAAGCTCGCGAATCTTGCCAACACGTCGAACGATGCCGATTCCTTGGACAGTCTGCGCCGCGATGCCAGATGAGTCATAGCCGCGGTACTCCAACCGTTTCAATGACTCGACGAGGCCTGCGACAACTTCGCCACCCTGCGCTGTGCATCCAACAATGCCGCACATGTTTTAGGCCCCTCCAGCAATGCGACGGCGAAAGTCTTCCAGCGTCCAAGCGAGCCCTTCTTCAAGGCACACTTGAGCTTCCCAGCCTAGGATGGCACGAGCACGTGTGATGTCCGGCTGCCGCACCTTGGGATCGTCTTCGGGCAATGGACGGAATACGACTTTCACACTGCTTCCGACCATCTTCACAACGCGCTCAGCGAACTCGCGGATAGTGATTTCCGTGGGGTTGCCGATATTCACGGGCATGACTTCATTCGAGAGCATCAAGCGATAGATGCCTTCGCACAAGTCTGACACATAGCAGAAAGAACGCGTCTGACTGCCGTCGCCAAACACTGTGACGTCTTCGCCTCGCAGAGCTTGACCCATGAACGCTGGCAGCGCGCGACCGTCATTCAAGCGCATGCGCGGTCCATAGGTGTTGAAGATGCGCACGATGCGAGTCTGCACGCCATGGAAGCGGTGATAGGCCATGGTCATGGCCTCCGCGAACCGCTTGGCTTCGTCATAGACGCCACGCGGCCCCACAGGATTCACATTGCCCCAGTAGTCTTCGCGCTGTGGATGAATCAACGGATCGCCATAAACCTCGCTGGTGCTGGCCAACAAGAACACGGCTCCCTTGGCCTTGGCAAGCCCGAGAACTTTGTGCGTACCAAGCGAACCGACCTTCAAAGTCTGGATCGGAAGCTGCAGGTAGTCGATGGGGCTGGCCGGAGAAGCAAAGTGCAAGATGAAATCCAGCGGTCCAGCGACATAGATGAAGTTGGTGACATCGTGCTTGATGAACGTGAAGTCGGGCCGCCCAAGCAAGTGCGCAATATTGGCGGGGTCCCCAGTGATGAAGTTGTCCATGCAGACCACTTCATGCCCACGTGAGAGCATGAGCTCGGAGAGGTGCGACCCCAAGAAGCCGGCTCCACCAGTGATGAGGACTCGTGCCATGTGCCCTTTTCTATAGCGCCGAAGTTTCCAGCAACTCTACCCCGCTCTGCCTATATGCGCAGACCCCTTGCGGACGCCGCCTCAAGTCAGCAGAGGCACTCGTGTTTAGCCCTTTCGGTCAGAACCCATCAAGCGCAAAAGATTGCGATCCAACCATGAAGTGTCAACAGCACCGGACGTAAATTCTGCGTCAGTGAGGATCTTTTTGTGCAACGGAATGGTGGTGCGCACACCTTCCACGACCGTCTCATCGAGAGCGCGGAGCATGGTGGCGATGGCTTCTGCGCGAGTTGGTCGATGCACCACGAACTTGGCGATCAAAGAGTCGTAGTCCGGCGGGATGCGGTAGCCGGAGTAGAGGTGCGAGTCCACGCGCACCGAGTGTCCACCCGGCGGCACCCAAGTGGCCACCTTGCCAGGCGAAGGCCGGAATCCGTGCGCAGGGTCTTCCGCATTGACGCGGCATTCGATGGCATGCCCCCGTGGCTGAAGTTGCGACTGGGTGAATGGCAACGGCTCGCCTCCGGCAACGAGGATTTGCGTTTGAACAAGATCGGTGCCCGTCACCAACTCGGTCACTGGATGCTCGACTTGGATGCGAGCATTCATCTCCATGAAATAGAAGCGCCCCTGCGGATCCAACAGGAATTCGACTGTTCCGGCGTTCTCATAAACAGCCGCACGAGCAAGCGCGATGGCGGCCTCACCCATGGCGACACGGGTGCGCGCCTCCAAAACGGGGCTCGGTGACTCTTCAATCAACTTCTGATGCCTGCGCTGCACGGAGCAATCGCGCTCGCCCAAGTGCACGAAATTGCCCTGCGAGTCTGCGAAAATCTGAATCTCGACATGTCGTGGATTCTCGACGTAGCGCTCGATG
The DNA here is from genome assembly GCA_009691765.1 of Planctomycetota bacterium. Lineage (GTDB taxonomy): Bacteria > Planctomycetota > SXUL01. The sequence continues at coordinate 60,438 of SIAO01000011.1, forward strand.
TAGACATCGCCGTTCTTAAAAGCCGCCAGCGCCTCTGCGCTAGCCTGGGCAAATCCGCTGCGTAGCTGTTCGGCATCGCGAGCGAGTCGCATGCCGCGCCCGCCCCCGCCAGCGACCGCCTTGATCATCAGCGGATAGCCGAGGCGTTCCGCGATCTCAAACGCCTCATCAACATCCTTCAGCACGCCTTCGCTGCCGGGCACCACAGGCACCCCTGCGCTCACGGCCAAAGCACGCGCGCGAGCCTTGTCCCCGACGGCGAGCATGGCTTCTGGCGATGGGCCGATGAACCCGATCTTGCAATCGCGGCACACTTGGGCGAAGCGCGGATTCTCGGACAAGAATCCGTAACCCGGATGAATGGCGTCAACATCCGTAATCTCGGCGGCTGCGATGATGCGCGGAATGTCGAGGTAGGACTGCCGACTCGGGCCTGGCCCGATGCACACGGTCTCGTCAGCAAAGCGCAAATGTAGTGCGTCTTCGTCCACCTCGGAGTACACAGCCACCGTCTCGATGCCGAGTTCCTTGCAGGCGCGAATGATCCGCAGAGCAATCTCGCCGCGGTTGGCGATCAGGATGCGCTTGAGCATGGCGTCACAGCGGCCTGATCAGAAACAGAGGCTGGTTGTACTCCACCGCCTCGTGGTTCTCGGCCAGGACCTCCACGATGATCCCGCTGCGCTCGGCCTTGATCTCGTTGAACACCTTCATCGCTTCGATCAGACAGAGAGTGGTGTCAGCATCGACTCGGTCACCGACCTTGATGAAAGGGGGCAATTCAGGGCTCGAACAGGAAAAGTACGTGCCCACCATCGGAGAATTGAAGGTGACCGTGCCCTCGGCGCGCGCTACGGAAGCAGCGCCGGCCAGCGGCGCGGCTGGTCCAGCGAGCCCAACGCTATGGGCCGTACCCATTCCAAAGGCGGAAGCCATAGGCATCGTCGCGCCTTGAGGCGACGCCTTCTCGAGCAGGCAGCGGTGCCCACCTTCTTCGATTTCGAGTTTGGCCAGCCCATGTCGCTCCATGAGCTTGATGAGCTGCTTGATTTCTTTGTGGTCCATCGCTCTTTTCCAACCTGCTGAGCATGCAACTGACTCGCGCTGCTCGACGAGGCCTCCAAGGGAGGCGCGTACTGTATCCGTCGAGCATGGCTGGTCAACGGACGCGCGTGAACGAAGCAGCGCCGGGAACCATGCTGCGCAAAGGGTTTACGCGCGGACGCAGTCGCCGCCTTCGCCAACCGCGACCTTCAAGACATGCAGCGCGGCGGGTGCGACAAGCTCGAAGCACTCCACGGCACCTTTGGGCGAACCCGGTAGGTTCACCACGAGGGCCGTTCCGCAAAGACCCGCCAGCGCCCGCGAACCGAGCGCTGTTGGAATGGTCTGAAAAGACCTCATGCGCATGGCTTCGCCGAAGCCGGGCAATTCGCGCTGGATCACGCGCCGCGTCGCTTCAGGAGTGACATCGCGCAGTGCGGGTCCTGTGCCGCCGGTCGTCAGGACCAGCCCGCCCTGCTTCGTCGCCTCAAGCAGCGCAGCTTCAATCTCGGAAACTTCGTCAGGGACCACTCGCACGTGCCCGGCTCGAAAACCTGCCGCTTCAGCCACAGGAAGCAGCAAAGCGGCCGTCGCGTCAGGGCGCACTCCGCTAGCCGCACGGTCCGAAACCACGATCAACTGCACGAGCGGTTTCAAACCTCGCTCCGCTTCCAGTCGCCGCTCTTGCCCCCGGACTTGCGCAGCAAACTAATCTCTCTCACCAGCATGGAGCGATCGACAGCTTTCACCATGTCATAGATGGTGAGCGCAGCGATACTGGCGGCCGTCATGGCTTCCATCTCGACGCCAGTGCGGTCAAGAGCTTGTACGCGCACGTCCACTTGCAATTCTTCGGTACCAACCGCAGTGAACGTGACTTCCACCCCGCTCAGGCGCAAGGGGTGGCACATGGGGATCAGCTCTGCTGTGCGCTTGGCCGCGAGCACTGCTGCGATGCGCGCCGTTTCCAACACGGCGCCTTTGGGCAAGTCGCCCGCAAGGACGCGCTCACGCACACCGACTCCGAAGCGAACGGTGGCACGCGCTGTCGCCGAGCGCAGCGTCTCTGCCTTAGCGGCGACATCCACCATGCGGGCATGACCTTTGGGGTCCAAGTGTGAGAACTCAGCGTCCATGGCGCGAGCATAACGCCCTGCCCGTGATGGCGTCACGACGCTTCGGCCTGTTCCGGAAGGCGAAATGCAAGGGCTTCGCTCAAATGGTCGCTGCCAACGCGCTCCGCCCCAGCAAGATCCGCGACGGTCACGGCCACGCGCTCGAGCCGACGCATCCCGCGGGCCGACAAGCGATGCTTCAACATGATCTGGGTCAGGAGCCGACGCTCCACAGGGCCCGGTGCGATGGCCGCGCGGATAGCCGCGTCTGGAGCACGGGCGTTACTGACACCCTCGCCGAAGCGCCGATGCATGCGTTCGCGTGCCGCGCTCACCCGCGCTCGGACTGCTGCACTGTTTTCCTCGGTGCCATCGTCAAAAAGCTGCTCCGCCTTGGGAGGACGCACAAAGACACGCAAGTCGAAGCGATCGAGCAGTGGCCCTGAGATGCGCGCGCGGTAGTTCGTCACTGCCTTGGGAGTGCAGCGACAACGGCCGTCGCCCATGCCTGCAAACCCGCACGGACACGGGTTCATGGCCGCGGCGCACATGAAACGCGCTGGGAAGCAGCGCACCCCCGTGGCACGAACCACATGAACCACATGATCCTCGAGCGGTTCGCGCAACGCTTCCAAGGCACGGCGGTCGAACTCCGGGAACTCGTCAAGAAAGAGCACACCCCCATGCGCCAAGGACACTTCTCCCGGCCGCAGTGGCTGGCCGCCACCCACCATGCCCGCTACCGAAGCTGTGTGGTGCGGCGAGCGGAACGGCGCACATCGGAATTGTGCTGGGACCAATCTGCGCACAGCACTGTGGATCAAGGCGACATCCAAAGCGGTGCTGTCGTCTAGGGGCGGCAACAACCCCGGCAACCGTCGCGCTAAGAGCGTCTTGCCTGAACCCGGCGGACCTTCAAGCAACACATTGTGCCCACCAGCGGCTGCCACTTCGAGAGCGCGCTTGCACTGGTACTGCCCGCGCACGTCGCTGATGTCCAACATGCTGGCTGCGGGCGTCGCTGGTGCTATCCGCTGCTCCGGAATACTGCACACCAACTCGCACGGCTCGGACGCGAACAATGCCAGGGCTTCTTCAACGCTCGCCACGGCGTGCACAGGAATGCCATCGACCAGCGCAGCCTCGTCCAAATTGCCAACGGGCAAGACCACACCACGCCGCCCCGCACGGCGCGCCGCCAACAAGGCACCAAGCACTCCCGGCACGGCGCGCACCTCACCTTCGAGTCCGACTTCTCCGATGAACACGAGCCCCTGCAGTTTCTCGGCCGGCGTGCCACGCAAGACCGAAGCCCATGCGATGGTGAGTGCGAGGTCGAGGCTTCGTCCGCCCTTCGGCACATCTGCTGGGGCGAGATTCACCAACAGGCCGTAGGGCTGGTGCGCGAGTTCATGGGAGAGCTGCCCGCGCAGCGCTGAGCGCGCACGCAGCAACCCTTCGCGCACCGACGTCGACGCCATGCCAACGATGCGCGGCTCCGATGGACGCAAGGCCTCATCGAGACGCGCCTCCAACACAACTTCCACGGCCTCGATGCCATCAAGCACCGTCCCAAGCAATCGCATGCAGTCTCTGAGTGTGCGACGACCGCGGTCATCCCGTGCCAGTAGGAACTGCGTCTGCGACGTGGTCTAACGCGGGATGTCGAAGGGGAACGCGCGCTTGATTCCTTCGGGGCGCTGCTCTGGATGAAGCCCCGACAGCATCCAAACCACGCTCGCGGCGCACTCAGATTCCGTCGGCGCGCAACGCCGGTGGATCATTGCGCCATAGGCGAATCGGTCCGTGGAGAACGGCACCTGCGATTCTTTGTAGAAGAACGCAACCATGACGCCCATGTCTGGCGCGAACAATTTCAAACGCGCACGGTTGGGCTGTTCGGCGACCGGAATCGCGCAAGCAAGGTCAATTCCCGCGCGGTCTTGCCGCCAGTGAAAAAGCGCTGCGCTCGATTGCAAGGCGTGAAGCCAAGTTTGCAGTGCCACCACATTGCCGTCCGGCGGTACTGCGAAATCTCCGGCAGGTGTCCGAATCATGGGCGCGACATCGTCGATAGTTGCGCAGGCTTCAAAGTGCCGCGCACCTGTTGCGGGCGCATGGCCCGCTTGAAATGCCGTTGCGCCAGCAGTTTCACCATGCGCAGCCACAAACGATCCAAGTGGAACGCGGGTGTGCGCGGCACGAGATACTGAGCGTCATCAGGATTGACGATGAGCGACACTTCGATGTTGGGAGCCACACCGATGGGGATGCCGGCACGGCGGCAAGCCACATACATGTGACGCATGATGGGCAGCATGTCTTCGTAGCGCGGCGACGGGTAATGCTCCATGTCCGAACCAACCACGGGGCGGAAGATGCAAACCGTCGGGAACGCACCGACACCCGTGATGTAGTCGATGGCTGCGAGCGTGGCTGCCACAGGTTCGACACCCGCGATGATCTCGCCACTGCATGCGCCCTTGGGCATGCGCGCTTGGCAGTATTCCATGGCGCGGAAAAAAGCCTGTTGCCCTACGGTTTCTTCTTTGCCGGGCAACAATTCTGCAAACACTTCTGGAGTGTGAAACTCGTAGCAAAAGGAAAAGTGATCCGCGCCAAGGTCGCGCAACCAGTCGTATTGCCACAGTCCAGAACTGTCGCGCGGTGGCACAGCTTGAACACCGATCAACGCACCCACGCGTTCTTTCACTGCTTTGACATAGGGCGCGATCTGCTGCAGCCCACGCCCTTTCTGATACCCCGTGTTGAAATGCACGAAGGTGACACCAGATTCATCCTTGGCTCGTTGCGCAAGCTCCACCACATCTTCGATGGACTTCTCAGCCACTTCGTTGACGCCGACATTGAACCCTGTGGTGCAGAAGCGGCAGTTCTTCGCAGGCTCGCCGTACCAGTACATGCACGAGTTCGAAACATAGATGCCGAGATACGTCCCTTGCAGCACGCCAACTTCGCGCATCCGCGTGCCAGCCGAGGTCGTGCCTTCGTACCAGCGTGGTTCGGTCGGGAGACGCAACACATACACCTCGCCATTGCGAGCATCCGTGACTTCGTAGCGTCCCTCGCGCTTGCGCAACAAGTAGGGCGAGGAGCGCACGAAATCTTCCTCGACGGGCACATTCACCCACAGGTCTTTCAGGTTTCCTGGAATGATAATTTCAAGCCCGGAGCCAAGCCCAGCACGGGTCCGAGCGACTGGCCTACCGTCCTCGGCGATGCAGCAGGAAACATCCATGCGCACTCCGTGGCAGAACAGGTCGATCTCAAGTTCGCAGGGGTTCCTGCGGGGTGTGCTCATGCTCAGAAACGTAGCCACAGATGGCGCAACGCTCAATGCGCAGCCCATAGTGACCTAGCTTACGGATAAGATCGGGGCCCCCGGAACCACCTCATGGAAAGAATCAACATGCCCGTTGCCGTTGCAGCATTACTGATGCTTTCGTTGGGCCTTGTGCCAGCGCAAGACCCAAAGCCCGCGCAGGACACCAGCGCCCTTGTAATGCGCCTTGCGACGGCGTCGCCCGAGAACTGCTGGCGCATCGTGAATGATCTTGTCGATCTCGGAGTGCAAGCTCGCCCAGCACTCAAGGCCGGTTTGACGGCTGCAGAACCCACAGTGCGTTATGGCGCAGCCCGTGCGCTTTGGCAGATCGACAGTGCGCCAGAGGCCGCGATCGTGCTGGCTGAGTTGGTGCGTAGCGAAGGCAATGAAGCGGTGTCGTTGCTCGCAGCAGATTTCATTGCCGATGAATCCATCGAAGCTGGCGCCACGGCCATTGCCGACCGCCTCACGCGAACCAAGGGCGCCGAGCGTGCCCGTCTCGCTCGTGACTTGTACGGCGCTTCCAAACAACATCGCGACGTAGCGCGACGCACCTTGCGCGCTTTGCGCAATGACGCTGAGCGTGAAACCGTGGAAGCGGCGGCCCTCGCGCTTGCGGACATCGGCGATGTCGATGCCGCGCGACCTGTGCTCGAAGCACTCAAAGACGACCCAGGCTTGCGCGGCAAGCTCGCGCGTCTTCACTTGTTCGCGGACCATCTGAAAGATCTCGTCGAACAAGCCGCCGCGCAAGGCACGCAGAGCAAGGCGCCTGATCTTCTCGATGAAGTGAAAGCCATGGTGCGCGAACTGCACCAAGAAGGCGACAAGTGGACGGACCGCGAGATGATGGAAGCGGCAGCAGGCGGCTTGTTGATGGCGCTCGATCCACACTCGGCTTACTTGCCCGTAGACGAACTTGAAGAGTGGGAATTCGATCTCAATCCCACTTACGGCGGCATCGGTGCCTATGTCAACCTCGACGACTCTCGGCGCATCTTCATTGTGCGCCCGATTTACAGCGGCCCCGCGTACAAAGACGACCTGAAGAGCGGCGACAAGATCTTGAAAGTCGACGGCTGGGACACCATGGGCCACGAGCTCAATGAGATCACCAGTCGCATGAAGGGGCCATCAGGCACGAATGTGGTTTTGAATGTGCACCGCCGTGGCTGGACCAAGCCACGCGACTTCTCGCTGCTTCGCGCGCAAATCCGCATTCCTACCGTCAACGCAGATCTGCTGCCCGGTGGGCTCGGTTATGTGCAAGTGACAACCTTTGGTGCCACCACCACCAACGAACTCGAGAACTCGCTGCGCGAACTCGAGCAACGCGGCATGAAAGCGCTCATTCTCGATCTGCGCTTCAACTCCGGCGGTTTCCTGAAGGCCGCGCAAGACATGGCCGGCAAGTTTTTGTCCGGCAAGCAAGAAGTGGTGTCGTGGGAAGGGCGCAATACGCGTCTCGCACCCAAGCGTCACCTCTACTCCACCGAACAAGATCATGTCCGTGACCTGCCGCTGGTAGTCCTTGTGAATCGCTATAGCGCATCGGCCTCGGAAATCGTGTCCGGTGCGTTGCAGGATCACAAGCGCGCCATGCTCATCGGCGAGCGCACCTTCGGCAAAGGCTCTGTGCAGCGTTTCTTTCCTCTGCAGACCTTCCCCTCCGAGAGCTTCACAGACGAAGGCCGCTCCAACGGTTTCCACGATGAAGGTGAGGCCTACAAAGACGCCAACCACAACGGAGCTTGGGATGCAGGCGAATCCTACACGGACGCTGCAACTCGAAATGGTGACTGGGACAAAGGCGAGCCATACACCGACGCCAACAGCAACGGAGTGAAAGACGAGACCGAAGGCTTCGTCGACCAAAACGGTGACGGCCGCTGGCAAGGTCCAGAAGTGTTCGTGGACGCCAACGACAACAAGAAATACGACCGCGGCCCCGAATTGAAAATGACCATCGCGCGCTACTTCCTTCCCTCAGGACGCAGCATTCACACGGAGCGTGATCGCAAGGGCAAAGTCATCGATAAGGGCGGCGTGCTGCCAGATGAAATCATCTCTCAGCGTCCTTATGAGGGTTGGAAAGAAGAGGAGTTCACACGCATCCTCGAGACCAAGAAGTTGGAGGAGTTTGTGGACCAACTGGCCAAGACCAATCCGACTTTGGCACGTGAGCTCGCTGAATCCGATGGGAAAGACGGTTTGCGCTATCCAGGCTTTGAAGCTCTGCGCGAGGCGCTTCAGACACCCTTGAAGCCAGACGACTTGCGCCGCCTCACGCGCGCACAGTTGCGCCGGGCCGCGGCCGACTTGCGCGGGCGTGAATACATCGCCGACATTCAAGAAGACCGTCAGCTACAACGCGCCATTCATACGGCACTGTCGCGCCTCGGCCTCACTATTGGTGACGTGGAGGCCTATGCCTTCTTGAAAGACAACATCCCGCAGCCAACAGACCCGACCAAGGAAGAAGCCTCCGACACTGACATCTAGGCTGCACTTCAGGCGCTGTAGGACACCTCGAACGCGTCGCGAAAGATGTAGCCGCCGCTGAAATCCTGTTTGGTGTCGGTGTCCTGCTTCGAAAGCAGGTTGGCCTCGATGAGTTCGAAGACAATTTCTCCAAAGTCCTCGGTGCGGTACACGCCGAGCAACTCAAAAACCGTGCGCGCGAGGTAGCCGTAGCGTTCCGTCGCCATGTCGCGCATGCCCGCCAGCAACTGTTGCCCCGTGATGTGGCTGCGCTGGCCTGCTGCGGCGTGTTTGTGCACGCTGAACGTCACCGCAGCAAGCGTGAAGAGATAGGCCTCTACGCGATAACGCTTGCCGCGTTCCGCAACGGCTCGGACCTTCTCAAGGGCTTCGTTGACATCGCTCATGCTGGCAACCTGCTGGATCTCGCCAGAGTTCTTATCAGAAGCCCCGGACGACACCAACGGAGACCCTGCCCCCCATGGCGACATGCGTGAGCACCGTCTGCGCTGCCACATTACTGTCCACCGCTTGGAGCGCCTGCAGCAGCTCTGCGCTACGCCTGTCGATCTCGACGGCGTCCATGGATTCAAGTCCCGCGCTCGTAGGCAATCCTGCAGGTGTTTCCAGACCTTCCAGCGTGCGCCTCCGCAGGCGCAAGAGAAACAGCGCTGCTCTCAATAACTGGCGCAAGCGCTCGCGAGTGTCTTCCATCTGCTTCTTGTCTTGTTCCAAGGTCGGATAGATCTCTTGAGCCGCAAGAAACGGAGCGCTGCGTGCCTCGAGCAAACGAACCGCCGGCGCCAGTTGTCCCGCGAAGTCAGCCCGCGCAAGTCCGAGAGCACGTCCAGGAGCCCCTTGCGCAGCAAGTGCCGCGAGATCGGCAGATACACCGCTGAACCCCTCGCGCGCAAGAAAAGCACTCAGTACGCCACGATCGAGTGGCCCGAGCCGCACGCGCACGCAACGCGAAACCAGCGTTTCCATGAGCGCGCCCAAAGCGCTGGCTGTGAGCAACAGATGGCTGCCCTCCGGCGGTTCTTCGAGCAGCTTCAAGAGCGCGTTGGCCGCTTCTTCAGTGAGCCGCTCCGCGTCCACGACAATTGCGACGCGCCGCGAGGCTTCCAGCGGTTTCATGCTGAATTCGCTACGCAGCGCACGCACGTGATCGATGCCAAGCTGACGCTTGCCCTGCTCGCGTTGCAACAGCATCAAATCAGGATGCAGTCCTTGTCGCGCCCGCCACGCCGCGCGATCTGCAGAATCCACAAGGCCTTCGGAATCTCCAAACATCAGTGCTTCCGCAAAGGCGAGTGCAAGCGTGCGCCGCCCGCTGCCTTCGGGGCCAGTAATGACGATGCCGTTGGGCACACGCCCACGACGGAGCATGGCACGGAAGAAAGTGCAGGCTTCAGCATGACCAACGACGCGCGCTAGTGGATCCTCGCGCATGACTCAGAGCACCGCTTGCACCGCGGCGCGGGCCAGAAGTGCGGGTGGCAAAGTTGCATCGAGCACGCGGAACCGCGCTGGGTCGCGCGCTGCTTCGCGCAGATAACCGTCGCGCACGGCTTGCAAGAACGCGACACCTTTCGCTTCCATGCGATCGTGCTGGCGCTGAATCCTGCCGAGTGCGGTCTGCGGATTCAAATCGAAAAGCAGCACGCGATCTGGCAGCAATGCTCCCGTTGCGGCGAGATTCATGGCGCGCAGAGCCTCGACATCAGCTCCTCCGGCGTAACCTTGATACGCGAGCGTGGAGTACCACCAGCGATCGAGCAGCACAGTTTCACCGCGCGCCAAGGCGGGACGAATCACGGTTTGCACCAACTCAGAGCGAGCCGCTGTGAACAAGCAAGCCTCAGTCCACGCGTTCAGTGCGCCGCTCGCGGGATCGATCAAAACGGTGCGCAACTTTTCGCCGAACACGGTGCCGCCGGGTTCGCGCAAACAGACGACCTGTTCACCACGTGCCTCGAGGCAAGCCCTCAGCACAGGAACGCAGCCGCTTTTTCCGGCTCCGTCCATGCCTTCCAGAACCAGTAGCGGCATATCAGGCCTTGGGTTGAAACAGCCGACGGTCCACTTCGCGTGATAGCCGCGCAAGGACCGGACTGCTGCGAAAGTGCACGGCTTCGCGCTGCACCATTTGGTGCACGGCCGTGTGGCTGCGCTGACCGAGCCGTTCGCCGATCTGCTTCAACGTCAGTCCGGCCATTTCTTTCAACAAGAACGCGGCGGCGCCACGCGGCGGACTGAGCGTGCGCGTCTTCTTGCGCGAGAGGATCGACTCCAGCGGTACGGCGAAATGCTCGCACACCACGGCGAAGATGCAGCGCACGCGACGCTCACGCGGATCGCTCGGTCCTTGAATCTCGGAAAGGTGCTGGTCAAGGAACGCCTCGGTCACAGGAGCGCCACTCAATCCTGCGAATGCGTATGTCTTCTTCACCAGCAACTCGAGATCGCGCAACGACACATCCGTGCGTGCTGCGATGAGATCCACGGCCTCACTAGGAATGCGCGCCGGTCCGTATGCGAAACGCGCCCGCAAGATGGCGGCCATCTCGGCACGGCTTGGCGTGCCAAGACCCACGGTCATGCCGGAGCACAAGAGCGAAGCCAACACGGGATCCAAAGCACTCAACTGTGCGAGCGGAACCTGAGAGAACGCGAGCAGTTTCCCGCGCCGCATCAACAGTTCCTTCAACTGCAAACTCAGCTCGCGCTGCGTTGCGACTTTGCCCACGAGAGCTTGCACATCGTCGAGGATGACACAGTCAGCTCGCAAGAAGCCGCCGCGGAAATCGTTGATGTGACGCGAACGCTGCGCCCAACCGAAATCGCGCACAACTTTCTCGCCATTCAAAGCCAACACTCTGAGTGCCCGCGACATGGTGGATTGCGCCGCATCCGCTAGATGCGTCTTGCCGCTCGATGTCGACCCGCAGACCAACAAAGGGTTCAGCATCGGCTGACGCCCTTCCATGAAGTGGCGCAGCGCCTTCAGGGCGGCTGCCGAGCCCGCTGTAGGAGCGAATTCCTCGAATCCTCGGCCGGGTCGTGGCGCGCGGCTGCGCCGAGCTTGTTCCTTGTCGGCTTGAGTCTCCGCGCTGGCAGACACCGCAGCGGCATGCACCAGCACTTCGATCTTCATCGTGGCGCCGAATTCGGCAGCGACGAGACGCTCCAACTGGCTGCCGAAACTGGTGGTGATCCACTCGCGGGTCGTCACGTTAGGCACGCCGAGCTGCAACGTGCCACGCTTCAGTTCTACAAAACGAGCACGCACGAACCACAGCTTCCAAGCTGCGTCCCCGATGCTGGCGCGCATGAGTTCCAACACTCGTGCACAACGACTGTGAATCACCGCGTCCATCAACCGCCCGTCGCCTCCATCATCGAGCCCCCGCTCGACGGCGCACATCCTTGGCGATCTCGTGCTCGGGCACAAGGGCCAATGCTTTTTCTGCAACACTCAACGCCTCTTGTGAACGTCCAAGTTGCAACAACACCTCGCCGAGCGCCGCCAAGAGATCGGCCTCTGCGGTCGTCGTCGGCTGACACGCAAGCCCTACGCGCAGCGCTGCTTCTGCTTCAGCGAAGCGCTTGAGTTCTGTGCCCACGCGCCCACGTTGCAGATGCAGTTGAGCATCGATCGGATGCACGAGCGTTTGCGCGTCGAGATGCCGCAACATTTCTTCGCTTTGCCCCTTGACAGCCAAGAGCTTCAAGATCTCAGCACGCGCTTCGAGATCTTCGGAATCCAGCGCAACATGTTCGGAAAGAACTTGCATGGCTTCTTCACTTCGATTGTGAGTCAAAAGCAACTTCGCAAGCTGGCGACGCGGGCCTGTGCGCGACGCGTTCATGGGGAAAGTGGTGATGGCAGCGCGCATCTCTCGCTCTGCCCCTTCCGTGTCGCCTGAGTCGAGCAAGAGTCGCGCAAGCAGAGCGTGGATGTCAGTGTCTTCGAGGCCCGCTTTGCGCGCGTCTTGAAGGTGCTTCAGTGCGCTGCCCTTGTCTCCAGCTTTGGCAGCGAGTCGACCTTGCAAAGCCAGCAACTGTGGATCGCCTGCGCCCAACTTCGCCGCCACTTGGTCCACCGCCAAGCGTGCGGCCGCAAGGCTCGTGCGATCGAGCAGCGTCGCAGCAGCGCTCAGCAATGTGGCTGCATCAGCGGTGCCGCTGGCCGCGCCCGCAGTCGCCACTTTCAAACCCTGTTCCGAAAGGCGCGGGATGCGCTTCAGCGTTGCAATGCGCGCCCGTGCAGCAGTCGCGATACCGCGATCGAGCTCGTCCAAACTCAAGCCGAGAACATCTTGGGCAGCGGCCGCGAAACCCTTGTCCTCACCAAGTGCAACCAGCAGAGCGCGCATGCGTTCCATGCCGTACTCCTGCACCAACCATTCCGCGGCAAGCCCCGCCTGGAAATACGCGAACACCACTCGCGGTGATCCGAACGCTGCTTCGAACTGCCGGACGGGAATCAACTCGCCCGCCGCCACGGCATCATGAAGATCGAGGTCCATGTGCCTGTCCCACGCCGGAAAGAGCGCGCGCTCTTCGTAGGTGCTCAGACCTTCGGTGAGCCACCGCGGAACACGGCCACGAGACAACCCGAGCGTGAAACTGTGCGCCAGCTCGTGATGCAAAGTGCGCGCCCATGAAGCACTGCCTGGTTGCAGCGCACTTGGCGACAACATGGTCAGGAGTGGACCGAAACAGAAACCAAGAAAGCCCACGCGCGGCAAAGCAAAGGTGCGCGCTGTGAGATCGCCACTGCTCATCAACACTTCCACGCGCATACGCCCTGCGTCATCCAGACCTTGCGGTTTGAATCCGTATTTCTTTTCCAGAAGCGCCCACGATTGCTCCGCGAAAGGCGCGATCACGGGTTCCAGCGCGGCGCGTTCACGCTTTGCCAGACGCAAGAGCAAATGCTGCGTGGGCACATCTTCGTAGTAGCGCCCGACCACGCGCACAAACTCACTCATGTTCTTGCGGCGCACATGCGAGAACTTTTCGGCTGCGGCAGCGGCATTCAGAGCTTCTTCTGCCAGCTTGTCTTCGCCAAGAAACAGCGCGTAACGCGCCACAGCATCGTGAGCGAGCGCGCTGGATGGCTCCAATGCAGCAGCGGCTCGTGCGAAAGCCAGGCTCTCGCTCCAACGCCGACGATTGGAGAGCACCTCGGCCACCATCAAACGCGGCACGGCTTGCTGAGAGCGCAACGCGTCAGCACGCGAGAGAGCCGCTTCACCAGCGACAGATCCATCAGCGAGCAACGCAAGAGCCGCAAGCAATCCAAGCCCGCGCAAATCCCGCGGATGCCGCTGCATGAACTCTGTCAGCGTGCCACTGGCTGCATTGAGCTCGACGTTGTCGAGCATGCGTGCTGCCTTCCACAGAGTTGCTTCCGGTTGGAGCGAATGAATGCTCAACGCGCGCGTGTAGGCCGCCACAGATTCTTCTTGCTTCTGCCAAGACTCGTACGCCCGTCCGAGCAAACCCAATGCTGGCGCAAGGTCTTTGCGCAACAACAAAGCCGCCTTGCCCTCCTCCACCGCATCACCTTCAAGGTGATGCTGATCAAGGTAAAGCCGCGCAAGGCCTAGCGTGGGGATCCAAATATCCAAGTCCACCGTTTCTGGGTGCGCGCGCGCTGCACTCTCGACGCTCTTTTGCGCTTCGACCAGCACCGCTTCGGCTTCCTTCGGCCCACCGAACACAACATAAGCCTCGGCAAGAGCCACGAGGTCGCGCGGTGCGCGCAACACCACGCGGCGCGACTCGTCGAGCATGCGCTCGAGCAAAGCGTCGCTCTCGCTTTGCAAACCTGCATCACGACGCACCGCAGCGAGCAGCGCTGTCGCAGGCAAATCGAATGCTGGCTCGCTTGCAGGCGCAGGGTCTTTGGAGCGCGTGAAGGGTTCGAGCAACGCAACTGCTGCATCAAGCTTGCCGCTCTCGTGGAGTATGCGCGCACGCGCCAGTGTTGCTGTGACGCTTTGCGGACAGAGCGCGAGCCAAGCGGTGGAATACGATTCCATGGAATCGAACGCACCCGTGTTCACGGCTGCATGAAATGCGACCTCCAGCCACTCAGCAGCAAGCGGGCCTTTGGCAGCCGCTTCTTGCGCTGCTTTGAGCACTGCGGCGTCACCACCCTGCAACAACATGCGGCGCGCTTCATGCGCTTCGTCTTGAGCAACCAGCGGCAAAGACTGAACGAAAAACCAAAGACAAATGGCGATAGTGCAACGCATAGGTGAGTTGGGAGAAGCTCATTGAACGGGATGCGCGAATCCCGCGCAACCCGGTTAGGAATGCGCCGTCAGTACAGCCTGAAGCAAGCGCTGCACCTTTTGACGCAGACTCTCCGGCGCGAGCACTTCAAACTCACCGCCAAAGGCCAGCAGCACCTTCGCAAGCGATTCTTCATCAGCGATCTGTGGATACCAAAGCGCAGATCCATCAGCGCCGTCTTCGACGCTGCCGGCTTCGGCACCCTCGCGAATCCAGCGTGCGGCGACACCCGTGAAACGCACTTTCGCGCGCTGATGTGCTTCGAAACCCAAAAGCGGTCGGCGCGTCCACTCTTCAAGACGCAAACTTGCCGGGATCTCGAAATGCCGATCCAAGACACGCATTCCCCGAACGCGATCAAAGCGGAAGAAACGCGGAGCGCTCTCACCTTCCACCAACGCCACGAGGTACCAGTGACCATCACGGTGCACCCCACCGTAGGGGTGCAAATCAAGCGCACGAGCGACACCGTCTCGCCCCGCGACGTAGTCCAACGAAATCACGCGGCGATCAAACAGCGCTGACGCCAAACGCTGCTGAATGCTGCTGCCAGACTCGACCGCATCTTCTGCGAGGCGAACGCGCTTGCTGAGCGAGCGGAACAGACTGCGCTGTTTGGGCCCCATGCTCTCCTCAACTTTGCGCAATAGCACCTGAATGGACTTGTTAGGCCGCTCACCCAAAGGCGCCGTGCTCTCGCACGCGATTTTCAGAGATAGCGCTTCAATGGCATTAAGACTGACAGGCCGCCGGAAATGATCGGCGAAGGCCATGTGCACACGATCGCCTTCGAGCGAAAAACAAATGTAGTCGTGCGGGAAGTATGGCGGCACACCGCACATGAGCAATGTCGAGCTCAAATCTTCAAGCACTTGTTCGCGCGTAGAGAAAGCACGCTTCGCAAGTTCATCAACGCTGATGCCTTGGTGTTGCAACACGATGGGCACCAAACTGAGGCAACGATTAAGAGTTTCGAGAGTGCTGTCCGCCATGAGTGATTTCAACCAGCGCTCGCAGCGAGCTGTTCAGGGGTTGCAATTGTGTGGTTGACAGCATTGGTCTGCAGCAGTGCTTCCGCAGCTTCGCAGACTTGTTGACGCAAAGACTGCGGCGCATCCACCACCACGGCGCCGCCTCTGGCAAGCAACCACGGAATGAGCTCCGCAGGACGACGAACGCTCAATTCGAAGCGCACTCCGCGAGCATCGCTGCTCACTTCCGCTGCACGAGCCGGCATGATCTGCGTCGGGGCGCCCTGCGGTACACGCAACAGCACTGTGAGCGGCTTGTTGTCGCCAAGCTCCCAGCCTTCTTCGCGCAAGTGACGCGCCAACGCGAACTCCACAGGAACATCGAAGTCCGGTCCTTGGCCTTGACCACACAGATCCACTTCGCCTTGAATGCGTGCGAGCTTGAACGTGCGGATTTCCTGCTGGTGGCAACAATGTCCGACGACATACCACGCGCCGCGGACCATGCCGATGCCGTACGGGTCCAGTTGCCGCACCGCGGCTGTACCGCTTAAAGGTGCATATTTGAAACGCACGCGCCGACTCCCGGCCACCGCTTGCGCGAGTGCAGCAAGGGTCATTTGTGCACCGGGGTCACCACTTTGAGCGCGAAGACTCGTGAGCGCGTGGATTTCCGCAGCAATGTCGCCATCCGGTAAGTCCACAGACAGCTTGCGAAGTGCACTCTTCAACGCTTCGCCGAGCAATCCACCACCGGTAGCCACTTGCCCCACGCGTGCAGCCATGCTGAGCACGACCGCTTCTTCGTGGGTGAACTCCATTTCGCGCTGCGTGACGCGCTCCCTGCGGATCACATACCCCAGTTGATCCGGATTTTGGTCCGTGTAATCGACCTCAATGGCAAGTTGCCGCAGATCGCGCTTGTCGCGTTCGAAGCGCTTCTCAAGAGCTTCCGCACTGGCCGCATCGTCGTAACCAATCACTTGCCCACGGATGGCGCTGAACGGAATCGGATGCTTGGACGCCAACAACACCGCTACGAGATTCATCAATCTTTCGAGCTTAGATACAACTGCCATCGGACACCCTTCTTGAACGCGCTCTCTCCCCGGATCGAAGACCGCACCGGGTGCTGCAACCGCCAACCGCCGCAACAGCGCCGCGATGCTATCCACGCCAAGGGAGTGCGGTCAACCCAGTGCCGAGCAGAAGCAGAACTCACGGCTGCGGCATGACTTCAGCGACGCCGAGTTTTCCATTGTCCGCGCTGCCACAGCACGACATAGAGGATTGCACCGAGTGCGTGCACCAATCCGATACACCACCAGACGGCGGAAGGGCCACGCGGGAGAGTACTCAACGGCAACAGCAACGCGAGCGGCAACAGCAATACGAGATAGAGAAACAAATCCACCAACATGGCCGTTCGGGTACTCCCAGCACCGTTCAAACCACGAGCGATCACGATGCCAACGCCGAGCCCCGGCAGAAACGGCAACAGCACAGCAAGATAGGCGCGCGCTGCATCCAAGCTCTCTGCACGCAGTTCTGGCATGAGCCCGCGCAAGATTGGCTCATGCAACCACCACATCAACGCAGCGGCAAGCCCCATGCTGATGGCCGCCGCGCCAGCGAGGATCCACACGCCGCGCCCAGCGCGCTGCACCGCCCCGGCCCCGAGGTTTTGCGCAACGAAGGGCGTGGCTGCCGCGCCGAAGCCAAGCCCCATGAACACTGCCATCATTTCGAGGCGCACGCACAGCCCGACGCCATCCATGAAGGCCGCGGCAGAACCCGGAGTGAGATCTCGCGCGATGCGCAGCATCAAGAACACCGACACCACGCGCGCCGCGAGCTGCAACGACGTTGGCAAGCCTTGCGCCAAAAGACTGCGCAGTGAGGGCATGGCACCGATCAACTTGCAGGGCCGTACGCGCAAGCCGTGCACTCCGCGCACGAGCAGCATCACACCCAACACCGCAAAGATGACTTGCGCCGCAACGGTGCCGAGTGCCGCACCGACCACTCCGAGCCGCGGGAATCCCGCGAGCCCGTAGATGCAACAAGCTGTGAGCACGAGATTGGCAGCGTTGGCGCCAACAAGGATGTAGAGAGGCCAACGCCCGGATCCAACAGCGCGCAAGATCGCGGTGGTCTGCAAGATGAAAATCATCCCGCCCATGCCGTAGCCCATGATGGCGAGGTAGGCGACGCCGTCTTCGACCACGTCTGCGTTGTCGATCGCGAAGAACTGCACGAGTGGACGCGCACCGAGGCCGAACACAAGCGCGCACACCAGCGAAGCAAGACCCGCGACGCGCAGCGATTCTTCTGCGATGGACTGAGCTTCGTCGTGTTTCCCTGCGCCGAGAGCGCGCGAAAGACGCTCCACCGTGGCTGTGCTGAGTCCGTCGAAGATCAAGAAACCCAGCGGCAAGATGATGCCGCCGATCGTGACGCTCGCGACAGCACCGGGGCCGAGACGCGCGACCATGAGCATGTCCACGAGGTTGAAAAGCCCGTGCGCCAACATGCCGAGAGCCAGAGGCGCGCCAAGGAACAAGGTTTGGCGCACCAGCGGCCCAGTGGTCAGTGTGCCGTGAGGCTTCACGACGCAACCACGCTGCGGGCGTGTTCGAGAATCTCGCGTAATGCTTGCTGCACTTCGCGCGTCGGGCTCCAGCCTGTAGCTTGGCGCAAGCGCTGCGCCGAACCAACGATGCGCGCAGGGTCTTGAGCGCGCAGACGGCTCGTGTCGGTTTCCACTTGGAACTGCAATGGCGACAAAGCGAGCAGGCTTTGCAGTGCCGCGTGCAACGAAAGCGCGCGTCCGCACGCAATGTTGAAGATCCACTCAGGCCCCGTGTACTGCAACAAGAGCATGTACGCCGCGACGACATCAGCCACGTGCAAGAAGTCGCGCTCGGCCGCGAGGTTGCCGGTGCGGAGCAAAGGCGCCACAGCACCGCGTTCTGCGTTCGCAATCTGCTGCGCGAAATGCGCGAGCGAGATCTTCGGGTTCATGCCAGCACCGATGTGGTTGAAGGGTCGTGCGACGATGACATCGAGCCCGCGTTCTCGTGCTCGACGGCAGAGATGCTCCGCAGCGATTTTCTGCAAACCATATGGATGCGTGCTGTCGAGCGACGCCGTTTCTTGAAGCGGTAAGTCCTCGGGGCGCGGATCGCCATAGACACTGCACGTGCTGATATGCAGAACGCGCGGCGCTGGCACGAGGGCCGCGGCTTCATCGAGAACATTCAGAGTCCCACCAACATTCACGGCGTAACTCGCGCGTGGCTGCGCGGCCACATCGGGCACGTAAGTCTTGGCGGCGAGGTGTACCACTGCGCTAGGGCGCAGTTCCGCCATGGCTGCTGCCACTTCGCTGCGACAAGTGACATCAAGCACCGCGCCACTCAAACCGATGCTGACGCGCGCTCCAGCGTTTTCGAGGGCATGCACGAGGTGTCTGCCAACAAACCCTCGCGCTCCAGTCACCAGCACATGTGCAGGCAGCGGCATGAGCGCTCGCTCCTCAGGCTTGCGCAATTTCGCGGCGCACGCGTACAAGATCCGCGTCCACCATCATGCTCACAAGCTGCTCGAAGCTGACTTCAGGCACCCAGCCCAACGTCTCGCGCGCGAGGCTCGCGTCGCCCAAGAGCGAATCAACTTCAGCAGGGCGCAACAAGTTTGTGTTGGTCACCACGTGCTGCTGCCAATCCAAGCCCACGTGACCGAAAGCCAATTCGCAGAGTTCGCGCACGGTGTGCTGCCGACCACTGGCAATGACGTAGTCGCCGGGCGTGTCTTGTTGCAACATCAGCCACATCGCACGCACGTAGTCGCCGGCGTAGCCCCAGTCGCGTCGCGCATCCAAGTTTCCGAGTTCGAGTTTCTGCTGCTTGCCCAGTTTGATGCGCGCAACAGCGTCAGTGATCTTGCGGCTTACAAACTCGCGCCCACGCCGCGGCCCTTCGTGATTGAAGAGGATGCCGCACGACGCATGCATGTCGTAGCTCTCGCGATAGTTCACTGTGATCCAATGCGCGTAAGCCTTCGCGACACCGTACGGACTGCGCGGATAGAACGGCGTGGTTTCCGTTTGCGGCACTTGGCGCACGCGGCCGAACATCTCGGAAGAGGATGCCTGATAGAAACGAATGTTGGGATCAATGATGCGCACAGCATCAAGAATGCGCGTGACCCCGAGCGCCGTGAACTCGCCCGTCAGCACAGGCTGTTCCCAAGAAGCCGGCACAAAGCTCATGGCCCCGAGGTTGTAGAGCTCGTGGGGGCGCACGCGGTCGATCACCTTCACCAGCGAGCTTTCGTCCAACAAGTCGGCCTGGTGGATCTCGATGCGATTCAGCAAATGCCCGATGCGTTCGCTCTGGTCCACACTCGAACGGCGCACGATGCCTGCGACGCGGTAACCCTTGTCCAGCAGCAGATCTGCGAGATGCGAGCCGTCTTGCCCTGTGATGCCTGTGATCAACGCTGTACGCATGGTTCGCGCTGATCGTATCCGCCAGCGCGGGCGTGGCGCTCGAGCCCACACAACTTCTTCGCACCCGCGGGGTTGACCTCTGCCCACTCCTTGCCAGAATGGCGACCGTCTACTGGGGCGTATAGCTCAGTTGGCTAGAGTGCCACATTGACATTGTGGAGGTCACTGGTTCGAGCCCAGTTACGCCCAT